>NZ_QKVL01000006.1 GCF_003231275.1 Pseudomonas huaxiensis | reverse complement strand
TAGCCTCGCCACATCGAACGGATAAGCTTCCAGCTCCCAAGCCAAAAAACCAAAGAATCATGACCCCAGCACTCACTGAAGAATCCACCATAAAAAAAGCCCCGCACTAGGCGGGGCTCTTTTGGGTGTAGCGGGTGAGGCTGGCTTACATCATGCCGCCCATACCACCCATACCGCCCATGCCACCCATATCAGGCATGCCGCCACCAGCACCAGCTTCAACTGGAGCATCAGCGATCATGGCTTCGGTGGTGATCATCAGGCCGCCGATCGAAGCTGCAGCTTGCAGCGCCGAGCGAGTGACCTTGGCTGGGTCAAGGATGCCCATCTCGATCATGTCGCCGTATTCGCCGGTAGCAGCGTTGTAACCGAAGTTACCCGAACCCTGCTTGACCTTGTCGGCCACAACGCTTGGCTCGTCGCCGGCGTTGGCAGTGATCTGACGCAGCGGCGCTTCAACAGCGCGACGCAGCAGAGCGATACCGACGTTCTGGTCTTCGTTGTCGCCCTTCAGGTCGACAATGGCGGACAGAGCACGTACCAGGGCAACACCGCCGCCAGGTACAACGCCTTCTTCGACGGCTGCACGGGTAGCGTGCAGGGCGTCTTCAACGCGGGCTTTCTTCTCTTTCATTTCAACTTCGGTGCCGGCACCGACCTTGATCACGGCAACACCGCCAGCCAGTTTGGCCAGACGCTCTTGCAGCTTCTCACGGTCGTAGTCCGAGGAAGTCTCTTCGATCTGGGCGCGGATCTGCTTCACGCGAGCCTGGATGTCGTCTTCAACGCCAGCACCGTCGATGATGGTGGTGTTTTCTTTCGACAGGGTTACGCGCTTGGCGTTGCCCAGGTGCTCAAGGGTAGCGGATTCCAGGCTCAGACCGATTTCTTCGGAGATCACGGTACCGCCGGTCAGGACAGCGATGTCCTGCAGCATGGCTTTGCGGCGGTCGCCGAAGCCAGGTGCCTTGACCGCTGCAACCTTGACGATGCCGCGCATGTTGTTGACTACCAGGGTAGCCAGCGCCTCGCCTTCGACGTCTTCAGCCACGATCAGCAGCGGACGACCGGATTTGGCAACGGCTTCCAGAACAGGCAGCAGTTCGCGGATGTTGGAGATCTTCTTGTCGACCAGCAGCAGCAGCGGGCCTTCCAGCTCGGCAACCATGGTGTCCGGCTTGTTGATGAAGTACGGGGACAGGTAGCCGCGGTCGAACTGCATGCCTTCTACGACAGACAGTTCGTTTTCCAGGCCCGAGCCTTCTTCAACGGTGATGACGCCTTCTTTACCGACCTTTTCCATGGCTTCGGCGATGATGTCACCGATGGAGTTGTCGGAGTTGGCGGAGATGGTGCCTACCTGGGCGATGGCCTTGGAATCGGCGCATGGCTTGGCCAGGTTTTTCAGCTCGGCGACGACAGCGGCGGTGGCTTTGTCGATACCGCGCTTCAGGTCCATCGGGTTCATGCCGGCAGCGACGGCTTTCAGGCCTTCGTTGACGATGGCTTGAGCCAGGACGGTAGCGGTGGTGGTGCCGTCACCGGCAGCATCGTTGGCCTTGGAAGCAACTTCCTTGACCAGCTGGGCGCCCATGTTTTCGAAGGCGTCTTTCAGCTCGATTTCTTTGGCGACGGAAACGCCGTCCTTGGTGATGGTCGGAGCGCCGAAGCTCTTGGCCAGAACCACGTTGCGGCCTTTCGGGCCCAGGGTCGCTTTTACTGCGTCAGCCAGAACGTTGACACCAACAAGCATTTTCTTGCGGGCGGAATCGCCGAATTTTACTTCTTTAGCAGCCATGATCGTTTAATCCTTGAATACTTTGGAGTAACGGAAAACCAGCGGAATCAAGCTTCGATAACAGCGAGGATTTCGTTCTCGCTCATTACCAGCAGGTCTTCGCCGTCAACTTTCACAGTGTTGCTGCCCGAGTAAGGGCCGAAAACCACTTTGTCACCCACTTTCACGGCCAGCGCACGCACTTCACCGTTGTCCAGGATGCGACCGGTGCCGACGGCGACGATTTCGCCGCGGTTTGGCTTTTCAGCAGCCGAGCCTGGCAGAACGATACCGCCAGCGGTTTTCGATTCTTCTTCGCTGCGGCGGATAACGACGCGGTCATGCAGAGGACGAAGCTTCATTGTCGATCTCTCCTGATAGTGGTTTTCATCGGCCGGTATCAATACCGGCGGGTTGATGCTTCCGGCGTTGCCGGTCGTGACTCGCGGGGCGGGCCACGGTTGTCTTTGTCTGGTGCGGATGCCCAGAAACCTTGCGGTGACCCATACATAAGGTCGGCCAAGGCGATTACAAGGCTCACAAAGGAATTTTTTTGCTATGAACCGGACGGAATGAAAAACGGCCCACTCGGGGCCGTTTCTTTTGCGCGCAGGCGTGAATCACTTGTCGCGGTGTTCGTACTCGCCTTCGATCACGTTCGGCTCGCGCGGTACACGACCTTGTGGGCCGGGCCGGGCACCCTCGAACGGATCGTCGGCGAACGCCCGCTGGCGCATGGCCTGGGCTTCTGCACGGCTGCGCAGCTTGCTGACAAACAGACGACGAACGAACGGCAACAGCAGGAGCAGGCCGACCACATCGGAGATGAACCCCGGGATCAACAGCAGGCCGCCGGCCAGGGCCAGCATCAAGCCATGAAACATGTCCTCGGCGGGCAGCTCGCCACGCTGCAGGCTTTCACGCGCACGCAACGCCGTGGCCAACCCGGCCACGCGCACTACGAGCACACCCAGCGCCGAACCGGCGAAGATCAGCAGCAGCGCCGGGAAGAAGCCGATGGAGCTGCTCACCTTGAAAAAGACGTACAGCTCCAGGATCGGGAAAATCAGGAAAAGCAGTAGAAAAGCACGCATCGAGGGTTCCTCTGCGGAAGACATCCTTCCAATAAGACCTCAAATGGTAACTTCAGCTCGAAATTTCAAGCCTCGGCCTGCTGCACCTGTGGCCACTGTTCAGCGTGAGCCAGTGAAACCAAGGCCTGGCGGACTTGTGTCGGATTGTTGCAGGGCTCGGCAAACGCCAACCAGTGAAGGCTTTGGCCGATGCGCAGGTGCATGCCCTCGCTGTCGATACCTGCCAACTGCGCAGGCACGCTGTCCGGCAAACCACTCAGGGCAACGTAATGGGCGATGGCGTTAGTGTGGTCGCTATTCATATGTTCGACCATGCTCAGTTCCGCCTTGCCGGCGAACGGATTGGCGAGCGTGACCTGATCGATCCAGTGAATGGCGCCGAAACCGCCGATATAGCGATGACGCACCGGCTGCAGCACCCAGAAATCGAAATCGTGGGCGCTGTGATAATTGCGCGATTCTGGGAAATAACGGTAATAG
Source organism: Pseudomonas huaxiensis (assembly GCF_003231275.1). Lineage (GTDB taxonomy): Bacteria > Pseudomonadota > Gammaproteobacteria > Pseudomonadales > Pseudomonadaceae > Aquipseudomonas > Aquipseudomonas huaxiensis. The sequence goes on along the minus strand of NZ_QKVL01000006.1, from coordinate 263,878 downwards.
CGCTCGGCTGCGGCCTCGATGGCTTCCGGCTGCTCCAGCTTGTGCGCCTCGGCCAGGACGGTCAGACGGCCTACCGCCTGCACATCTTCAGCACCGCGCTCGCCCACCAGCAGCGAACACTTGGGATCTTTCTGCAGGTTGTGAGTGTGCTGGGCGATCCGGCTGATAAGGATCAGCGGATTGCCGTCAGCGTCCAGGCAATACGGCACCACGGAGCCGAAAGGAAAGCCGGGCATCGACTTGGAATGGGTCGAGAGCACCCCACGGTACTCTTTGAGCAGCAGTTCTCGGGCTTGCCTTGCAGCGTTGGCGCTCACGTCTGGACTCCTGGGTAAAACGGGCCGCCCGGCACGGGCGGTGATGCGACAAGCTAATCATTATCACCGCGCAATGCCAAGGGGCCAGCTTCGTCGGTCTTACCAGGTCACGCCGAAGCCTGCGGTGTAGCGGGTCTTGTCCAGGTCGCTGTCATTGGTGCCGCTGATGATGTCTTTTTCGGCCTTGAGGTTGAGCGATGCCCACTCGGTGACCTTGTAGCGCAGGCCCACTTCGGCATCCAGGCTGTAGTCGGCGACGCTACCCAGCGGTCTGCCCACCTCACCGTTGGTGAACACCTCAATGGTCTTGCCGATCAGGTAGCGGTTGTAATCCCACTTCACGCCGACGGAGTAGAAGTTGTCCTTACCGCCGTCGGAGTATTCGTAATCGGTGCGGTTGAGCAGCGAACCGAGGGAGAAGGCGCCCAGTTCGTCATCCCAGAACTGATAGCCCGGACCGGTACCGACGGTGCGCTGACGGGTAAGGTCTTCAATATGGTCGCGTTTGTAGTTCAGGCGGCCTTGCCAGAACCACTTGTCGGTGATGAAGCGGTCGAGTGCGTACTCGGCGCTCCAGTTGTTGGTGGTGGTGACGTCGTCCTTGCTGTCGCGGTTGTATTCGCCCTCGGCATTGTGCCGCCAGCGGCCGTGACGCGCGGTGGTCTTGAAATCAACGTCATAGTCGTCGGTGTTGGACTCGGCACGTTTGTAATCCAGTGCGAGGTCGACATTACCCTTCCAGACCAGGTCCTCGACCACGGGCTTGGGCTTCATGATCTGTTGGATGCTCGCCAGTTCCACGGTCTTCGGCGCCTCGCCGTTGGCCAGGATCACCTTGCCCGCATCCGCCGCTTGCAGCGACTTGGCGCGTTCACCGTTGTACTCATCCTGCTTGACCAGCAGTTCCTGGTCACTTTCCAGGGTCTTGACCTGCTTCCAGTCCAGCGGGATCGAGCCACCATAAGGTGTTTCCAGCAACAGCTTGCCGCCGTCGAACACCTTGATCTTGCCGCTCAGGCGGTCACCGTTCTTCATCCAGACGGTATCGGCTACAGCCGGTGCGCAAACGCCGACCAATGCAAGGCACAACAAGGTTCTAGAATACATAGGCAATACGGACATTAAGGTTCGCGAAAAAAGTGGGGCATTATCCAGATGCTCAGCCCCCGAGCAAGGACAGACCTGACCAATGCCAATGAGTTCAATTGCCAAGTGTTTCCACCAACGCCGTGCCCGGCTGGTTCTTGCCCGATGAAAGCCTCAGCCGACGTGACCCAGCAGCGCGCCGAAGACCGACGGACGGCGCTCTATATGGTGTTGGGCCAGGTGCCAGAAGGCAAAGTCGTCAGCTATGGCGAACTGGCCGATCTGGCGGGCCTGGGCCGCGCCGCACGTTGGGTCGGACGCACCCTGAGCCAGTTACCCCCCGACACCCGTCTGCCCTGGCATCGGGTGCTGGGCGCCGGTGGGCGCTTGAGCCTGGCCTTGGGCACACCCTCCGGGGATGAACAACGGGCGCGATTGCGCGCCGAAGGTGTCAGCCTGCGCAATAATCGCGTCGATATGTCGCGCCATGGCTGGCGTCCGATGGATCACAACAGTTAGAGTGCGCGCTTTGTGTTCGTAATCTTGAGGCAGATGTTGGCCCATGCCCCGTAAAACCTGGCGCGCTGCGCTTGCTGCCTATGCCAGCCCGTCGACCGTGGTGCTCCTGCTGCTCGGCTTCGCCGCCGGCCTGCCTTATATGCTGGTGTTCTCGACGCTGTCGGTCTGGTTGCGCGAAGCCGGAGTCGCTCGCGAAACCATTGGCTACGCCAGCCTGATCGGCCTGGCCTACGCATTCAAATGGGTGTGGTCCCCGCTGCTCGACCAATGGCGCCTGCCATTGCTCGGCAAGCTGGGTCGACGCCGATCCTGGCTGGTCCTGTCGCAGATACTGGTGGTCATCGGCCTCGTCGGCATGGGCTTCTGCGATCCGCAAAAACACCTGTCCTGGTTGATCGCCCTCGCGGTGCTGGTGGCGTTCGCCTCGGCCACCCAGGACATCGCCGTCGACGCCTACCGCCTGGAAATCGCCGACGACCAGCGCCAGGCCGCACTCGCCGCCAGCTACATGGCCGGCTACCGGGTCGCCGCCCTGCTTGCCACCGCCGGCGCCCTGTTCTTCGCCGAGTGGTTTGGCTCTACCGGTTTCAGCTACATGCACAAAGCCTGGACCGGCACCTACGTGCTGTTCGGCGTGATGATGCTGCCAGCATTGCTCACCTCGCTGTTGATGCGTGAACCACCGGTATCGCTGCGCACCCAGTTGCAGGCGGCTCGTTACGGTTTCAGCCATCAATTGATTTCGGTCTTCGTGCTGATCGTGCTGCTGGTGTCGGTGCCGGCCATGTTCACCCAGCTCTACAACACCGACTTCGCCAGCGTGCTGTTCGAAGGGGTCAGCCTGCTCGACCTGCTGCTGGAAGACCGTGCTTTCCTGCGCGCCATCCTCTACATCACCCTCACCTGCCTGTGCCTCTCGGCCATGGGCCGTCGCGGCCTGGCGCCGGTGCTGACCCCGGTCAACGACTTCATCCAGCGCTACCGCTGGCAGGCCCTGCTGCTGCTCGGGCTGATCGCGACCTACCGGATGTCTGACACCGTGATGGGCGTGATGGCCAACGTGTTCTATATCGACCAGGGCTTCACCAAGGACCAGATCGCCAGCGTCAGCAAGATCTTCGGCTTGATCATGACCCTGGTCGGCGCTGGTTTCGGCGGGCTGCTGATCGTGCGCTTCGGCATCCTGCCGATCCTGTTCATCGGCGGCGCGGCCTCGGCGGCGACCAACATCCTGTTCCTGATGCTGGCCGACATGGGCCCCAACCTGCAGATGCTGGTGGTGACCATTTCCCTCGACAACTTCAGCTCGGGCCTGGCCACGTCGGCGTTCGTCGCCTACCTGTCGAGCCTGACCAACCTGAAGTTCTCCGCCACCCAATACGCGCTGCTCAGTTCCATCATGTTGCTGCTGCCGCGTCTGATCGGTGGCTACTCAGGCGTGATGGTCGAGAAGTACGGCTATCACGACTTCTTCCTGATCACCGCGCTGCTGGGCGTACCGACGCTGATCCTGATTGCCTTGCACTGGCATCAGGAACTGCGCCGCGGCAAGCAGGAGCCGGAGCAACCCGGCAACGGCCAGGTCGGCGAGCAACAGCAGCCCTGAATCAGGGCTGCACCGCCAGCGTCCCGCGTCCGTCCCTCAGCACCACCCACAATGGCCACAGCGCCAGCACCCCTGACAGCCCCGCTGCCAGGGCGAATGCCAGCAGGCCGGCACCGGCCCCGAGCATCGCCATCAACGCCCCGCCGAAGCCGAGCAGAGCGATGGTGATCATCCCCAGCATGGCCGACACCAGTCCCTTGCTTTGCTCGCTGCTGAACAGGGTCATGCGGTACAGCACCGCATTGGCCACGCCAAGTCCCAACGCGTAGAGGGACAACCCGACCACCAGGCTCGGCACGCTTGGATAAATCCAGGTCGCCAGCACCGCCGCCAGCAGTCCCGTCAGGAACGGCCACAGCGCGCCACGCACCAGAGTGGTCAGCGGGTAGCGATCGGCGACCCGGTTGATGATCAGGTTGCCGAGGATCAGCCCGCCGAACACCGGCAGTTGCCACAGCGCGTACTGCATCGTGCTGAGGCCTTCGTCGTGGATCAACAACACCGGCGACAAGCCGATCCAGCCAATCAGTGGCAGGCCGATCAAGCCCAGCGCCGCACTGCCGGCAACGAAGCGCCGGTTACCGAGCAACTGGCCATAGCCGGCCAGGAGCGGCAACAGCTGAATGGGCTGGAATTCCAGGCGGGTGCCGTCGCGGCGCTCCACCCCCAGAGTTTCCGGCATGAAGCGGTACAGGGCGAGCCAGGCCAGCACGGCAGCGCCACCAAACAGCACGAACAGCCAGCGCCAGGACACCCACTCCAGCATCAGCGTGCCCACCAACGGCCCCAGCAACGGCGACAACAGGGCGATGTTCGCCAGCAAGGCCATCATCCGCACCGCGTCGGCTTCACTGAATGCTTCGTTCAAGGCCGGATAGCTGACGGTGACCACAAAGCCCAGGCCAATGCCTTGCAACAGGCGCAGCAGGTTGAACACTTCGATACCGTCGACCCAGAAGGTCGCCAGGCACGCGAGGCAGAAGAACGCGCAACCGCCCAACAGCAACGGACGCCGGCCATAGCGGTCGGCCAGCGGGCCGATCAGCCATTGCAACAGTACGCCGCCAAGCAGGTACAGGTTCAGCGCATGGGGGATGAATTCGGGGCTGGCCTGCAGGTCTGTCACCACCTGCGGCATGGCGGGCATCACCACGTCACTGGCGAGGTAGGTGAGGAGTTCGAACAGCGCCAGGGTCATGGCGAAGCAGAAGGCCCTGAACGGGGTGATCTTGAGAAGCGGTGTCATGATTCGGCCAGCATTGGATATCAGACCGGCCTGTATGCCAGAAAAGCCCGGGCGCCGGTAGCGAGAAGAGGTGAAGAAGTGTAATACCCGGCCACAAACGACATCGCCGGCACATGCCCCGGGGAGGCATGTGCCGGCGATGGCTGCAGCGGCTGTGCTTACTGTGTTGCGGTTTCCTGCACCACACGGATCATGCGCTGCGGAAAGGGAACCTCGATGCCCTCGCTTTTCAGACGATCACGCGCACGCTCGTTGAGCATGAACATCACATCCCAATAGTCGCCAGTGTTGACCCAGATACGCAGGGAAATGGTGATGGAGCTTTCGCCGAGGGTCGCGACCACCGCTTGCGGCGCCGGATCCGCATGCACCCGCGGGTCACTCTTGGCCAGGTCGAGCAGGACGTTGCGGGCCTTTTGCAGGTCCGCTTCGTAGTCGACGCCGACATCGAACACCACCTTGCGGGTCGGCTGGCGGTTGTAGTTGGTGATGATGCCGTTGGACAGATTGCCGTTGGGCACGATCACTGTCTTGTTGTCGCCAGTACGCAGCACGGTGTGGAAGATCTGGATGCTGTCGACGGTTCCGCTGACACCCTGCGCCTCGATCCAGTCGCCCAGGCGGAACGGACGGAACAGCAGAATCAGCACGCCGCCGGCGAAGTTCGCCAGGCTGCCTTGCAGGGCCAGGCCAATAGCCAGGCCGGCGGCGCCGATCGCGGCTACGAAAGACGTGGTCTCAACGCCGATCATCGAGGCAACGCTGATGAACAGCAGCACCTTGAGGATGATGTTGGCCAGGGTGCTGATGAAGCCTTGCAGCGCCAGGTCACCATTGCGAATCGCCACCAGGCGGCCCAGCTTCGCGGTCAGCTTGTTGATCAGCCACCAGCCCACCGCCAAAGTGATCAACGCCAGCAGCAAACGGCTGCCATATTCCATGATCAACGGGACCCAGGTTTGCGAAGTCCTGACCAGTTGATCGACCTCAGCGTTCAAATCCATTCTTTTCTCCTAGCCGTGCGGCAAAAATCTGAAAATATCGCGCCGCAAACGTTTCAGCGCTACAGGAACCTCGGACGCCATCAAAATGCCAAGGTTCCCGCAAGCAGGCTGTCAGTCGCGGAAATTGTTGAACTGCAGCGGCATGCCGAACTCTTTGGCGCGCAGGGCCGCGATGGCTTCCTGCAGGTCGTCGCGCTTCTTGCCGGTCACGCGGATCTGCTCGCCCTGGATGGCGGCCTGGACCTTGAGCTTGGCGTCCTTGATATGAGCAACGATCTTCTTCGCCAGTTCTTTATCGATGCCCTCTTTGAACACCGCGTCCTGCTTGGTCACCTTGCCCGACGCGTAGAGGTCCTTGATTTCCAGGCATTGCACGTCGATCTTGCGCTTGACCAGGGCCATGCGCAGGATTTCGACCATTGCCTCGAGCTGGAACTCGGCTTCGGCGGTCAGGGTGACGGTCTGGTCCTTTTCCTTGAACTCGAAGCTGCCCTTGCCCTTGAGGTCGTAGCGGCGATCCAGTTCCTTGACGGCGTTTTCCACGGCGTTGGTGACTTCGTGCTTGTCCAGTTCCGATACCACGTCGAACGACGGCATATCTTTCTCCAAAAAATAAAGGCGCGCTGGCGCCCCTGTGAGAGGAGCGCGATGGAGCGCACCGGGTTTGACGGTTAAAATGCGGGCTCATTATAAACGCTTGGGAAACGCTGATGAGCAGCACCTGGCATATTCTCGGCGCCGGCAACCTCGGTAGCCTCTGGGCCTGCCGCCTGGCGCGGGCAGGCAAACCGGTCCGGTTGATTCTGCGCGACGCACAACGGCTGCACGCCTACGAGGCGACAGGCGGCCTGACGCTGGTCGAGCAAGGACAACCGCGGACCCTCCCTATCGCAGCGGAAAGCACTGCGGCCACCGGGCCAATCAGCCGACTGCTGGTGGCCTGCAAAGCCTACGACGCGGAAAAGGCTGTCGCCAGCATCGCCCATCGTCTGACGGCGGATGCCGAAATCATCCTGCTGCAGAACGGCCTCGGCAGCCAGGACGAAGTCGCCGCCCGCGTACCGCTGGCCCGCTGCATCTTCGCCTCCAGTACCGAGGGTGCCTTTCGCGAGCACGACTGGCAGGTGAATTTTGCCGGGCATGGCTTCAACTGGCTGGGCGATCCGGCCAACCCGCTGCCACCAGACTGGCTTGATGACCTGAGTGACGCCGGCATCCCCCACCAGTGGACGCCCGATATCCTCACCCGCCTATGGCGCAAGCTGGCGCTCAATTGCGCGATCAACCCGCTGACCGTGCTCTACGATTGCCGCAACGGTGGCCTGACCGAGCACCACTGCGAGGTCGCGACGCTGTGCGCAGAGCTGGCCGAGCTGTTGCAGGTCTGCGGTCAGCCGCAGGCCGCCGAAAACCTGGCCACGGAAGTCGAACGGGTCATCCAGGCCACGGCCGCCAACTACTCTTCGATGTACCAGGACGTTCGAAACCGGCGCCGCACCGAGATCCACTATCTGCTCGGCCACGCCTGCCGCACCGCTGCCCGTCACGGACACACCCTGGCGCACCTGGAACGGCTCCACCGGCGCCTGGTCGAACACCTGAACAACCACGGATTGCCCAGCGACTGAGGGCAGCGTTACCCTGCCCTTCCCACCACAGGACCACGCCTTCCCCATGCCCTTGCGCGAACGCCTGGAAAACCTGCCGGTCGGCCAGAAATTGCTGGCCGCCCTGCTGGTGCTGCTGATCACCATCCTGCTGGTGGCCAACCTGACCTTTATCAGCGCCGCCTACTGGATCTCCCAGGAAGCCATGGCGCCACAGGCCCTGCAAACAATCGGCCGCCTGGTCTCCACTCCACAGATCGCCCAGCAGGCCACCGACTCTCCCGAAGCCGCCAACAAACTGCTGCAGGAACTCGACACCTACTCGCCGCTGCGCGCCGCCGCCCTCTACGGCTCCGATGGCAAGCTGCTAGCGCAGTTGCAGCACGGCGAGCCAATCGCCCTGCCCAAGCGCTACCGCAACATCGAAAGCTGGCGCCTGACTGAATTCCGCAGCACCCAACTGGTCAGCCTGGGCCGCCCCGGCAGCCCGCCGGGGCATTTGTTGCTGGTGGCCAGCAGCGAACTGCCGATGGCCTTCTACACCGGAACACTCACCGCCAGCCTGGGCATCCTCGTATTCAGCGTGCTGCTGTGGATGATCATCGCCCGGCAGATCAAGCGCCTGATCACACAGCCGATCTACCAACTCGAACAACTCTCGCGCCAGGTGACCCGGGAAGAGAACTACGCCCTGCGCGCCAGCCCTGGCAACCATGATGAAATCGGCAGCCTGGCCGAAGCGTTCAACACCATGTTGTCGCGCATCGAAGCACGCGAGCAGCAGCTCAAGCGCGCGCGCGACGAGTTCCAGCATGCCTTCGACCAGGCCCAGGGGCTCGCCGAGGAAACCCGTCACACCAACCGCAAGCTGGAACTGGAAGTCCAGGTGCGCAGCAAGATCGAACGCAAGCTCACCGGTTTCCAGAACTACCTCAACAGCATCATCGACTCCATGCCCTCAGCGCTGATCGCCCTCGATGAACAGCTCTACGTCACTCAATGGAACCAGGAGGCCAGCGCCCTTTCCGGGACGCCGCTGGACGAAGCCCTGAACCAGCCGATCTTCCTCGCCTTCGAACCGCTCAAGCCGTTCCTGCCGCAGCTCAATGAGAGCGTCGAGAAGCACCGGGTGGCGAAGATCGAGCGTGTGACCTGGACCAAAGACGACGACGCCCGCCACTACGCCCTGACCTTCTATCCGCTGATGGGCGGCGGCGGTCGTGGTGTGGTGATCCGTATCGACGACATCACCCAGCGCCTGTCACTGGAAGAAATGATGGTGCAGTCGGAAAAAATGCTTTCGGTCGGCGGCCTCGCGGCGGGCATGGCCCACGAAATCAACAACCCGTTGGGCGCCATCCTGCACAACGTGCAGAACATTCGCCGGCGCCTGTCCCCGGAACTGCCGAAGAACCTCGAACAGGCCAACGAGACCGGCATTGACCTGGCCACCGTCAACCGCTACCTGGAAGGTCGCCAGGTACCGCAACTGCTTGATGGCATCCAGCAGGCCGGTGCCCGCGCGGCGAAGATCGTCACCCACATGCTCAGCTTCAGTCGGCGCAGCAACCGCCAAATGGCGCCCTGCGACCTGCCGGCCTTGATCGACCAGGCCGTGGAGATCGCCGGGAACGACTTCGACCTGACCATCGGCTTCGACTTCAAGGGCCAGGCTATCGTCCGCCAGTTCGACCCCGAGCTCGGTCCGGTGGCCGGCACCGCCAACGAACTGGAACAGGTGCTGCTCAACCTGCTGAAAAACGCTGCCCAGGCCATTCACCTGCGCGAAGACGACCGCGAGCCCGGACGGATTACCCTGCGTACCCGACTCAACCCGCCATGGGCGGAAATCCAGGTCGAGGACAACGGCGTCGGCATGCCCGAAGCCGTGCGCAAACGCACCTTCGAACCGTTCTTCACCACCAAGGAAATCGGCCAGGGCACAGGCCTCGGCCTGTCGGTGTCATATTTCATCATCACCAACAACCACAAGGGCCAGATGGAAGTGCAGTCGGCGCCGGGCCAAGGCACCTGCTTCACCCTGCGCCTGCCGCTGGCCGCCAGCCTCGCGCCGCTTCCGGCGCCCAACAAACTGGAGTCATGAACCATGGGCTTTCGCCTGTCGAAGATCTACACCCGCACTGGCGACAAGGGCGAAACCGGCCTCGGTGACGGCCGACGCGTGCCCAAGGACCACCCGCGCATCGAAGCCATCGGCGAAGTCGATACGCTGAACAGTCAACTGGGGCTGCTGCTGGCCGGTCTGGCGGAACAGGGACTGGAAGAAGTGATCGAGGTGCTGGCACCGTGTCAGCATCGCTTGTTCGACCTTGGCGGCGAATTGGCGATGCCCAGCTACCAGGCGCTGAACGCCATTGAAGTGGAACGGCTGGAAGCGGCCATTGACCGCTGGAACGAAGAGCTGGGCCCGCTGGAAAACTTCATCCTGCCCGGCGGTTCGGCGCTAGTGGCCCAGGCCCATGTCTGCCGTAGTCTGGCTCGTAGCGCCGAGCGGCGCTGCCAGCAGCTCAACGCGATAGAGCCGCTGGCGGGTGTCGGGCTGGCTTACATCAATCGGTTATCCGACCTGCTGTTCGTCGCGGCACGTCTGATCGGGCGGCGCCAGGGTATCGGCGAAGTGCTGTGGCAGGCCTCGGCGAAACCCTGAGCCAGGCCACACCGCGAGCAAGCTCGCGCCTACGATTGCACCGATTGCCGGGACACCGGACCGTCGCGAAGGGCTGCAAAGCAGCCCCACTGGATTCGACTCAGACCTCGGGCCAGAAAGCCCGGATCCCGGCCACGCCTTGCGCGCCAATCCGCCAGGCGCGCTCGCGCTCGGCGGCGCCCACGCCGCCCAGCAGGAACACCGGCCGGTTGAAGCCTTCGATCAGTTGCTGTGCCGCATCCCAACCCAATGGCTGTGCCTCAGGATGAGTCTGGGTGGCCTGCACCGGTGACAAGGTTACGAAATCCACGCCCATCTGCTCAGCCAGGGCCAGTTCTTCGGCGTTATGGCAGGACGCAGCCAGCCAGCGCTCCTTGGGGAACGGACGGCCATTGGCGGCGTACTTGCGCAGTTGCTCGGAGGTCAGGTGCCAACCGGCCGACGGGAAATCGCCCAGCCATTCCAGGGGTCCCTTGAGCATCAGTTGCGCCTTGCCCGCACAGAGTCCGGCCGCATCCACCGCCACATCGCGGTATTTGGGGTCGTACATGTTCGGCGCACGCAGTTGCACCAGCTTGATCCCGCCGGCGATGGCCTTCTGGATGCCGCGCAGCATCTGCGGGACTTCCAGGTCATCCGGCGTGATCAGGTACTCGCCAGGCAAACGCGCGGCGGCGACGATAGGCCGGTTGGCCTCGGGGAATTCGTACTGCGCCAGGTCCCTCGGTGACACCCAGGCCAGCGGCTGGCCTTCGGCGCCATGGGGTTCACCCGTGAAACCGCTGACGTCCCAGACATCCAGCAAAATCTGCTTATCCGGGTAGTCATGCTTGATCTTGATCAGTGGCCGCGCCGCGGTCACTTCGATGCCCAGCTCTTCGCGCAGTTCGCGCGCCAAGGCCGCGTCCACGGTTTCGCCGTCTTCAACCTTGCCCCCGGGGAACTCCCAGAGACCGCCTTGGTGCTGGGTCTTGTCGCGACGAGCGATGAGGATTTGCCCGTCAGCACCGCGGATGACCGCGGCTGCTACATGAATTCGTTTCAACGTTCACTCTCCGCCAGAAATCCACACTTGGGTACATAACCCGAACCGGCAAGCCCGCCCGCGGTTGGCGGGCTTGCCGGAGACGCGTCTTCGATCAGGTCCGGTATTCGGCGTTGATCTTCACGTACTCGTGAGAAAGGTCGGTGGTCCAGATGGTTTCACTGCAATCACCACGGCCCAGTTCGATGCGGATGGTGATCTCTTCCTGAGCCATGACTGCGGCACCCTGGTCTTCGGTGTAGGTCGCGCTGCGGCCGCCTTTGCTGGCGATGCAGACGCTGCCCAGGTACACGTCGATCAGGCTGACGTCGAGGTTCGGCACGCCGGCACGACCAACGGCCGCGAGGATGCGGCCCCAGTTCGGGTCGGAGGCGAACAGCGCGGTCTTGATCAGCGGCGAGTGGGCAACGGCGTAGCCGACGTCCAGGCATTCCTGATGATTGCCACCACCGTTGACCTCCACGGTCACGAACTTGGTCGCACCTTCGCCGTCACGGACGATGGCCTGGGCCACTTCCATGCAGACTTCGAACACGGCCTTTTTCAGCGCGTCGAACAGCGGGCCGCTGGCTTCAGTGACTTCGGCGACATCGGCCTTGCCAGTGGCGATCAGCATGCAGCAGTCGTTGGTCGAGGTGTCGCCATCGATGGTGATGCGGTTGAACGACTTGTTGGCGCCGTCCAGCATCAGGTCTTTCAGTACCGCCGGCGCGACTTTGGCGTCGGTGGCGATGTAGCCGAGCATGGTGGCCATGTTCGGACGGATCATCCCGGCGCCTTTGCTGATGCCGGTCACGGTGATGGTCACACCCTCGTGCTGGAACTGGCGGCTGGCGCCCTTGGGCAGGGTGTCGGTGGTCATGATGCCGGTGGCGGCTTCAGCCCAGTGGTTTTCGGACAGGTTGTCCAGGGCGGCCTGCAGCGCGCCTTCGATCTTCTCGACCGGCAGCGGCTCACCGATCACGCCGGTGGAGAACGGCAGCACGGCGCTGGCATCAACGCCTGTCAGCTCGGCCAGCTTGGCGCAGGTGCGCTCGGCAGCGGCCAGGCCTGGTGCGCCGGTACCGGCGTTGGCGTTACCGGTGTTGGTCAGCAGGTAGCGTACGCTGCCTTGCACGCGCTGTTTGGCCAGAATCACCGGCGCAGCGCAGAACGCGTTCAGGGTGAAAACGCCCGCGACGCTGGAGCCTTCGGCACAGCGCATCACTACCACATCCTTGCGCCCAGGACGCTTGATGCCCGCCGAGGCGATACCGAGTTCGAAACCGGGGACCGGGTGCAACGTTGGCAAAGGACCAAGACCAACAGCCATGAAAGCGCTCCTAGAACATTGAGATGCCGCCTTTGATCGACGGCGCTTGAGATAGAACAACGCCGCGACGGGTCAAGCCTGTCGCGGCGCGGTGCTCATGTTTCAGCGTGACACTGGCGGGTCAGATCAGTCGATCTGGCCATGGCAGTGCTTGAACTTCTTGCCCGAACCACACCAGCACGGCTCGTTGCGGCCCAGTTTGATGTCGTTGCGTACCGGCGCGGCGGCAACGGCGACTTCGGCACCGTCTTCCTGCAATTCAGCAGCTTCCAGGCCAGGCGCGGCGGCATGCTGGAACTGCATGCGCTGGGCCAGTTCTTCGGCTTCGCGGCGCAGACGGGCTTCTTCTTCGATCGGATCCTCGCGGCGAACCTGGACATGGGACAGAACGCGGATGGTGTCGCGCTTGATCGAGTCCAGCAGTTCCTGGAACAGGGTGAACGACTCGCGCTTGTACTCCTGTTTCGGGTTCTTCTGAGCGTAGCCACGCAGGTGAATGCCGTGCCGCAGGTGGTCCATCATCGACAGGTGGTCTTTCCACAGGTCGTCGAGGACGCGCAGCAGGATCTGCTTCTCGAAGGTACGCAGGGCTTCGGCACCGGCGCTGTCTTCTTTCTCGTTGTACGCGGTCAGCAGCTCGTTCAGCAGCTTCTCGCGCAGGGTTTCTTCGTACAGGTGATCGTCTTCGTCGAGCCACTGCTGGATCGGCAGCTTCACGCCGAAATCGCTGGCCAGGGCCGCTTCCAGACCGGTCACATCCCACTGCTCCGGCAGCGATTGTGGCGGAATGTGCTGGCTGATGGTGGCGTCGAGGGCTTCCTGACGGAACTCGGCGATGGTGTCGCCAACGTTCTCGGCAGCCAGCAGGCTGTTGCGCATGTGGTAGATCACCTTGCGCTGCTCGTTGGCCACGTCGTCGAATTCGAGCAGTTGCTTACGGATGTCGAAGTTGCGACCTTCGACCTTGCGCTGCGCCTTCTCGATGGCGTTGGTGACCATGCGATGCTCGATCGCCTCGCCGGACTGCATGCCCAGGGCTTTCATGAAGTTCTTCACCCGGTCAGAGGCGAAGATACGCATCAGGCTGTCTTCCAGCGACAGGTAGAAGCGGCTGGAGCCCGGGTCACCCTGACGGCCGGAACGACCACGCAACTGGTTGTCGATACGGCGGGATTCATGGCGCTCGGAAGCAATTACGTGCAAACCACCGGACTCGATCACCTGCTGGTGGCGCTTCTGCCAGTCAGCCTTGATCTGGGCGATCTGCTCAGGGGTCGGGTTGTCCATGGAAGCCACTTCGACTTCCCAGTTGCCGCCCAACAGGATGTCGGTACCGCGACCGGCCATGTTGGTAGCGATGGTCAGCGCACCCGGGCGACCGGCCTGGGCAATGATCTCGGCTTCTTTTTCGTGGTACTTGGCGTTGAGGACCTTGTGATCGATACCCTCTTTCTTGAGCAGGTTGGACATGTGCTCGGAGGTTTCGATGGTCGCAGTACCGACCAGGACAGGACGGCCGGAAGCCATGCTTTCCTTGATGTCGGTGATGATCGCCGCGTACTTCTCCTCGGCGGTCAGGTACACCAGGTCGTTGAAGTCTTTACGCGCCAACGGCTTGTTCGGCGGAATCACCATCACGTTGAGGGCGTAGATCTGGGCGAACTCGAACGCCTCGGTGTCAGCGGTACCGGTCATGCCGGACAGCTTGTTGTACAGGCGGAAGTAGTTCTGGAAGGTGGTCGATGCCAAGGTCTGGCTTTCGGCCTGGATGTTCAGGTTTTCCTTGGCTTCGATAGCCTGGTGCAGGCCTTCGGAGAGGCGACGACCCGGCATGGTACGGCCGGTGTGTTCGTCGATCAGCAGAACCTGACCGTCCTGAACGATGTACTCGACGTTGCGGTGGAACAGCTTGTGCGCGCGCAGACCGGCATAGACGTGGGTCAGCAGGCCCAGGTTGTGCGCGGAATAGAGGCTCTCGCCCTCGGCCAGCAGGCCGACCTGGGTGAGCATCTCTTCGATGAACTGGTGACCGGCTTCGTTGAGTTCGACCTGGCGGGTCTTCTCGTCAACCTTGAAGTGACCTTCCTGGGTGACTTCGCCTTCGACTTCTTCAATGTGCTGCTTCAGGCGCGGGATCAGCTTGTTGATCTCGATGTACAGCTTGGAGCTGTCTTCAGCCTGACCGGAGATGATCAGCGGAGTACGGGCTTCGTCGATCAGGATGGAGTCGACTTCGTCGATCACGGCGAAATTCAGCTCGCGCTGGAATTTCTCTTCCATGCTGAACGCCATGTTGTCGCGCAGGTAGTCGAAACCGAATTCGTTGTTGGTGCCGTAGGTGATGTCGGCAGCGTAGGCAATACGCTTCTCTTCCGGCGGCTGGAACGGTGTGACGACACCGACGGTCAGGCCGAGGAATTCGTATAGAGGACGCATCCAGTTGGCGTCGCGACGGGCCAGGTAGTCGTTGACCGTGACCACGTGCACGCCCTTGCCGGACAGTGCGTTGAGGTATACGCCCAGGGTTGCCACCAGGGTCTTGCCCTCACCGGTGCGCATTTCCGCGATCATGCCTTCGTGCAAGGTCATGCCGCCGATCAACTGCACATCGAAGTGACGCATGCCCATGATCCGCTTGCCCGCTTCGCGCGTGACGGCGAAGGCTTCAGGCAGGAGCTGGTCGAGGGTCTCGCCTTTGGCCAGGCGCTCTTTGAACTCGGCGGTCTTGGCCCGCAGCTGTTCATCGGAGAGGGCCACCATCTGCTCTTCGAAGGCATTGACGATCTGTACCGTCTTGAGCATGCGTTTGACTTCACGCTCGTTCTTGCTTCCAAAAAGTTTTTTTAACAAAGGCGCAAACATATCGGCAGGATCTTCCACACATAGGGATGGAGGGCGGCCCCGTGAGTCGCCCGTGCAGCCCTTATTGGCCGCATGCGAACGAGCATTCTACCCGGAAACGATGGTGAGGAAAGTGGTGGAGTTCCACGATGCTGGCACAGCGCTTTGACGGGGCTTTTTTACAATAAGGGCTTTTTCGCCAACTTCAACCCGTCAGCCGCAAGATTGCGGCCAATCGCATCCGTCCGGCGTGCGACGAGGGATCTGATAAGATTGCCAGCACTGTCATTGCAGGTGTCTTCATGGCCTACCGCCCCTCTCCCGCTCGCGCCCCCGCCGTACTCCTGCGCGAAGCCCGTCCCCTCAAGGCATTGTTCAGCCATGCACAGCGTCTGGCGCAATTGCAGCGTCTGGTAGAAAGCCAGTTGCAGCCCGCAGCCCGCGAGCACTGTCATGTCGCTTCGTGGCGCGAGGGTACATTGTTGCTGGTGGTCACCGATGGCCACTGGGCAACGCGCCTGCGCTACCAGCAGAAACGCCTGCAACGCGCCCTGCAACAACTCGACGTGTTCGTCAGCCTCAGCCGCATCCAGTTCAAGGTCCAGCCGACCGCCAGCAGCCCGCGCCCCGGCGGTCATGTAATGGATATTTCGAGCAAGTCGGCGGAGAACATCCAGGCGACGGCGGAAGGTATCAGCGACCCGAACCTTCGTGCGGCGCTGGAGCGCCTGGCCAGCCATGGCAAGGGCAACAAGAATCCGCCGACCGAGTGAATCCCGCGCAATAAAAAAGGCCACCCGGAGGTGGCCTTCAAACTAGAGAGAGAGTTCGAACTTATACAGCTGCTACCGGACGCATATACGAGATCGGTGCGGTGCTGGCATCTTCGAAGATCACCACTTCCCAGGCATCTTTCTCCTCGATCAGCTTGCGCAACAGCTGGTTGTTCAGCGCGTGGCCGGACTTGAAGCCACGGAATTCGCCGATCAGGCTGTTGCCCAGCAGGTAGAGGTCACCGATGGCGTCGAGGATCTTGTGTTTGACGAATTCGTCTTCATAGCGAAGGCCGTCTTCGTTCAACACGCCGTCCTTGTCCACCACGATGGCGTTTTCCACGCTACCGCCGAGTGCGAGGTTATGCTTGCGCAGGTACTCGATGTCGCTCATGAACCCGAAGGTACGGGCGCGGCTGACTTCCTTCACGAACGAGGTGCTGGAAAAGTCCACGCTGGCACTTTGAGTCCGGTTGCGGAACACCGGGTGGTCGAAATCGATCTCGAAACTCACCTTGAACCCGTCGAAAGGCAGGAAGGTGGCGCGCTTGTCGCCGTCCTCGACTGACACTTCACGCAGGATGCGGATGAATTTCTTCGGCGCGTCCTGTTCTTCCAGGCCGGCAGATTGAATCAGGAATACAAAGGGACCAGCGCTACCATCCATGATCGGAACTTCCGACGCGGAGAGCTCGACGTAGGCATTATCGATGCCCAGGCCAGCCATGGCCGAGAGCAGGTGCTCTACCGTGTCGACCTTGGTATCGCCATTGACCAGTGTCGTGGACATGGTTGTCTCACCGACGTTTTCCGCACGGGCAGGAATCTGCACCACCGGATCGAGGTCGGCTCGGCAAAATACGATGCCGGTATCCACAGGTGCAGGTTTGAGGGTCAGGTAAACCTTCTCCCCGGAGTGCAGGCCGACACCTGTGGCACGGATGATATTTTTCAGGGTGCGTTGTTTAATCATGGCATTGGCCGCTTCAGCACAGATTGCGAACTGGTATCAACAAAGGCTGGGGATAATAGCAGACCCGGCCTTTGCTGAACACCAATCACCCTAATACCCCTGATAAATTTCATTAATCGGCCTGGCGACGCAGGAAAGCCGGGATGTCCAGGTAATCCAGGTCGTCTTGCGGATTGAGCTTGGCAGCCGCTGCAGCACCGGCGTGCGTCTGGTTGCGCATCACGGTAGGACGCTCCAGGTCGCGGTAGTTCACTGCCGGTTGCTCGTGGCGCACAGGCGCTGGAGCCGGGGTGGAAGCCTGGGCTGCGGCGGATTGCAGGGTGTTGTCGATGACCTTCACAGGCTTCTCGATTTTTGCACCCAGGCCGGTGGCCACGACGGTCACATGCAGCTCGTCGCGCATGTCCGGGTCGATTACGGTACCGACCTTGACCATGGCGTGATCGGACGCGAACGCCTCGATGATGCTACCCACGTCGGAGTACTCACCCAGCGACAGGTCAGGACCGGCGGTGATGTTCACCAGGATGCCACGCGCGCCCTGCAGGTTGACGTCTTCCAGCAGCGGGTTGCGAATGGCCGCTTCAGTGGCTTCACGAGCACGGTTCGGACCGCTGGCGCAGCCGGTACCCATCATTGCCATGCCCATTTCGCTCATCACGGTACGCACGTCAGCGAAGTCGACGTTGATCATGCCCGGACGCTTGATGATGTCGGAGATACCGCGAACGGCACCCGCCAGCACGTCGTCAGCCTTGGCGAACGCGGACAGCAGGCTCGCGTCCTTGCCCAGGATGGTCAGCAGCTTCTCGTTCGGGATGGTGATCAGCGAGTCAACGCTCTCAGCCAGCGCGCGGATGCCCTCATCGGCGATCTGCATGCGCTTGCGACCTTCGAACGGGAACGGACGGGTCACCACCGCAACGGTGAGGATGCCCATTTCCTTGGCCACTTCGGCGATGATCGGCGCAGCACCGGTACCGGTACCGCCGCCCATGCCAGTGGTGATGAACACCATGTTGGTGCCCTGCAGCACTTCGGCGATGCGCTCACGGTCTTCCAGAGCCGCCTGACGGCCGACTTCCGGATTGGCGCCAGCACCCAGACCCTTGGTCACACCGGTACCCAGTTGCAGGATGGTACGTGCGCCGATGTTTTTCAGCGCTTGAGCATCGGTGTTGGCGCAGATGAATTCGACGCCTTCGATGTTGCTCTTCACCATGTGATTGACGGCGTTGCCACCGCCGCCACCGACGCCGATCACTTTGATGACCGGACTTTGCGGGACGTTGTCTACGAGCTCGAACATTTTCCCTCTCCTTTCATTTTTCTCTAGTTTTTGCGCCTACCACTACTGCTTTGAAACTTAAAAGTTGCCCTGGACCCAACGCTTGAAACGCTCAAGCACAGGAGCCTTTGGTTCATCGCCATAGCTGTCGTTTCTAATACCTGGCACGGGCACGCCATCGGACTGCTTCAGCAGGCCGTAGGTCAGCAGACCCACACCAGTGGAGTAAATCGGGTTGCGGACTACATCACTCAGGCCGCGAACGCTGTGCGGCACGCCCAGGCGTACTGGCATGTGGAAGATTTCCTCGGCCAGCTCGACCGCGCCTTCCATCTTCGAAGTGCCACCGGTCAGCACGATGCCAGCCGGAACCAGATCCTCGTAGCCGCTGCGACGCAGCTCGGCCTGGATCAGGGTGAACAGTTCGTCGTAACGCGGCTCGACCACTTCGGCCAAGGCCTGGCGCGACAGTTCGCGCGGCGGGCGGTCGCCCACGCTTGGCACCTTGATGGTCTCGCCGGCACCCGCCAGCTTGGCCAGGGCGCAGGCGTAGCGGATCTTGATTTCTTCGGCGTACTGGGTCGGTGTACGCAGCGCCATGGCGATGTCGTTGGTCACCTGATCGCCAGCGATCGGGATCACCGCGGTGTGGCGGATTGCACCTTCGGTGAAGATCGCGATGTCGGTGGTACCGCCACCGATGTCCACCAGGCACACGCCCAGCTCTTTCTCGTCATCGGTCAGGACGGAATAGGCCGACGCCAGCTGCTCAAGAATGATGTCGTCGATTTCCAGACCGCAGCGGCGCACGCACTTCTCGATGTTCTGCGCGGCATTCACGGCGCAGGTCACGACGTGCACCTTGGCTTCCAGACGAACGCCGGACATGCCCAGTGGCTCGCGCACGCCTTCCTGGTTATCGATGACGTAGTCCTGCGGCAGGGTGTGCAGCACGCGCTGGTCAGCAGGAATGGCAACGGCCTGGGCGGCATCCAGTACCCGCTCGAGGTCCGCAGCGCTGACTTCACGGTCGCGGATCGCGACGATACCGTGGGAGTTCAGGCTGCGGATGTGGTTGCCGGCCACACCGACGAATGCCGAGTGGATGCGGCAGCCGGCCATCAACTGGGCCTCTTCGACGGCGCGCTGGATCGATTGCACGGTGGACTCGATGTTGACCACCACGCCTTTCTTCAACCCGCGCGACGGGTGGGTGCCGATACCGACGATTTCCAGTGTGCCGTCGGCAGCGACTTCGCCCACCAGTGCAACCACCTTGGACGTGCCGATATCCAGCCCGACGATCATTTTGCCGCTATGCGCGTTTGCCATGGTCCTGCCTCTCTCTAATTCTTCGCCACGGCGGATTGGGCCGCGGGCGGTGCAATCGGTTCCCGCCAGCCAACGGCGAGGCCATTGGCGTAACGCAGATCGATGCGGGCGATGTTCGTGATCTGTTCTTTGAGCGTCTTGTTATAAATGGCAATGAAGCGGCGCATCTTTTCCACCAGATGGTCACGCCCCAGCAGCAGTTCGATACCCGGCCCGGCGCTTCCGGCGCCGGTGGTCAGGAACCAGCTGCCACGCTCGCGCAGTTCCAGACGTGCGATCGAAAAGCCCAGGGGACGCAGCATCTGGTTCAGTACCTGATATTGCTGCATCACTTGTTGCTGAGCCCGCTGCGGCCCGAACAGCTGCGGCAGGTGCTCATAGTTGGCCAGCTCGCGCGGCGTGAAGGCCTGGCCCTGATTGTTGAGCAAGGCATCATCACCCCAGCGCGCCACCGGCAACTGCTCCTCGAGACGGATCACCACTTCGTCTGGCCATACACGGCGTACTTCTGCATGGGCGATCCAGGGCATCTGCTCCAGTTCGGCGCGCATGCTCGCCAGGTCGACGGTGAAGAAGCTCGCCGCGACGTAAGGCGCGATCCGCTGCTGCACCGCCTGCTGGCTGATGTAGCTGAGGTCGCCCTGCACGGCGATCTTGGTGATCGGCCGGTCGGCATACGGCATCAACCGCTGCGCGCCTTCATAGGCGCCAAAGCCTGCGGCCACCAGAAGAATCGGCCACAGCAGTCGCTTGAAAACACTGAAGCCAGGCTTGGGCAGGCGCGCCGACAGCGGCTCTTTCGCCACCATCCGGCTGGCACCACGCGGCACCGGCTTGCGGCCGGGAGCGGGTTGCTGATGACGTACCATCGCGCCTTGCATGGGCTTAACCTCGCGCCTCGACACTCGCCGCCAGAATCGCCAGCACCAACTGCTGGAAATCGAGTCCGGCCGCACGCGCCGCCATGGGCACCAGGCTATGGTCAGTCATGCCTGGCGCGGTGTTGACTTCGAGCAGCCAGAACCGGCCCTGCTCGTCCTGCATCACATCCACACGGCCCCAACCGGCGATGCCAATGGCGTCGCAGGCGCGGGCGGTGAGGTCGATCAATTCCTGTTCCTTGGCGCTGTCCAGGCCACACGGAATCCGGTACTGGGTATCGGAAGCCAGGTACTTGGCGTCGTAGTCGTAGAACGTATGCGGGGTGCCCAGCGCGATCGGCGGCAGCACCTGGTCACGCAGCACCGCAACGGTGAACTCCGGACCATGAATCCACTGCTCGACCAGCACTTGCGAATCGTAGGTGGCGGCGTCTTTCCAGGCAGCGACCAATTCGTCGACGCTGGTCACTTTCGCCATACCGATACTGGAACCTTCATGGGCCGGTTTGACGATCAAAGGGAAGCCCAGTTCCGCGCCCGCAGAAATACAGTCGGCTTCGCTGGCCAACACGGCATGACGTGGGGTCGGAATGCCCAGGCTCTGCCAGACCTGCTTGGTCCGCAGCTTGTCCATGGCCAGAGCCGAGGCGAGGATGCCGCTGCCGGTGTAAGGAATGCCGAGGCATTCCAGCAGGCCCTGCATGCTGCCGTCTTCACCGCCACGACCGTGGAGGATGATGAAGGCGCGGTCGATCTTCTCGCTCTGCAGACGGGTCAGCAGGTCGTCACCGACGTCGATGGCAACCACGTCGACGCCGCCGCTGCGCAGCGCGTCGATCACCGCAGCACCGGACTTGAGCGACACTTCGCGCTCGGCGCTCTTGCCACCGTAAAGCACGGCGACGCGACCGAAGTCTTTCGGCGCAATTGTGGAATGCAGTTTGGCGTAGGCTTCAGTCATTTCGATTTCTCCTGACTGGCAACCGCACCAGCGAACAACGGGCTCTTCAACAGTTGTGGCGCCAGCCCGCCGATATCACCGGCACCCTGGCAGAGCAGAATGTCGCCGGCGCGCAGCAGCGGCTTGACCACTGGCGCCAGCTCGATGCCGCGCTCGATGTAGATCGGGTCGAGCTGGCCGCGCTGACGAATGCTGCGGCACAGCTGGCGGCTGTCCGCACCCGGGATTGGCTCTTCGCCGGCCGGGTAGACTTCCATCAACAGCAGCACGTTGGCATCGGCCAGCACCTGGACGAAATCGTCGTACAGGTCGCGGGTCCGGCTGTAGCGGTGTGGCTGATAGACCATCACCAGGCGGCGCTCCGGCCAACCACCGCGGACTGCCTTGATCACCGCGGCCACTTCGGTCGGGTGGTGTCCGTAGTCATCCACCAGCATCACGCTGCCGCCTTCGACCGGCAGCTCGCCGTAGACCTGGAAGCGACGACCCACACCCTGGAAGCCCGAAAGCCCCTGGACGATGGCTTCGTCGCTGATACCTTCGTCGGTGGCGATGGCGATGGTCGCCAGCGCATTGAGCACGTTGTGATTGCCCGGCATGTTGACCGACACATCCAGCGGCTCGCGGTCACGACGCAGCACGGTGAAGTGGGTCTGCATGCCTGACTGACGCACGTTGATGGCACGCACGTCGGCTTCTTCGCAGAAGCCGTAGGTGACTGCCGGGCGCTTGACCAGCGGCAGGATCTCGCGCACTACCGGGTCATCCAGGCAGACCACGGCCAAGCCGTAGAACGGCAGGTTGTGGAGGAACTCGACGAAGGTTTTCTTCAGTTTGTTGAAGTCGCCTTCGTAGGTCGCCATATGGTCGGCGTCGATGTTGGTGACGACCGCCACCAGCGGCTGCAGGTGCAGGAAGCTGGCATCGCTTTCGTCAGCTTCGGCGATCAGGTAGCGGCTGGTGCCAAGCTGGGCGTTGGTACCCGCGGCATTCAGGCGGCCACCAATCACGAAGGTCGGATCGAGGCCGCCAGCGGCGAACACCGACGCCAGCAGACTGGTGGTGGTGGTCTTGCCGTGGGTGCCGGCGACTGCGATACCGTGGCGATAACGCATCAGTTCGGCGAGCATCTCGGCGCGCGGCACGACAGGAATACGGCGTTCCAGCGCGGTGGCAACTTCCGGGTTGGCGGTGTTGATCGCGCTGGAAACCACCAGCACATCAGCGGTCGCGGCGTTCTCGGCACGGTGGCCGATGAAGATTTCAGCGCCGAAGGACTCCAGGCGCTCAGTCACTGCCGAGGCCTTGAGGTCCGAGCCGGACACCTGGTAGCCCAGGTTCAGCAGCACTTCGGCGATACCACACAT
Source organism: Pseudomonas huaxiensis (assembly GCF_003231275.1). Classification (GTDB taxonomy): domain Bacteria; phylum Pseudomonadota; class Gammaproteobacteria; order Pseudomonadales; family Pseudomonadaceae; genus Aquipseudomonas; species Aquipseudomonas huaxiensis. Next base: position 241,052 of record NZ_QKVL01000006.1, on the reverse strand, counting down.
ACCCACGCCGCCGATACCGACGAAGTGAATGCGGCGGATGCGACGCATCTCGGGTTGAGGCATGGCTTTCTGGTTCTCAACCATGGGCCACCTCCAGGCAGATGTCGACCACGGTGCGGGTAGCAGCAGGTTTGGCCAGGCGGCGCGCGGTGGCGGCCATGGTGTCGAGTTTTTCCGGTTGCATCAGTACCTCGTTCAGGCGTTCAGCGAGCTGCGCTGCGCCAGTTGTCGCTTGTGGCATCAGGAAGGCAGCACCTTCGCGGGCCAGATAATGGGCGTTGTGGGTCTGGTGGTCGTCGATCGCATGGGGCAAGGGCACCAGCATCGAAGGCAGGCCAGCCGCCGCCAGCTCACTGACGGTCAGCGCGCCGGCACGGCACACCACCAGGTCGGCCCAGCCATAGGCTTGGGCCATATCCTTGATAAACGGCTCTACCTGAGCCTCGATCCCGGCTTCGCGATAACGCTCGGCGGTGATCTGGTCGTGATTCTTCCCGGCCTGATGGAACACCTCGGGACGAATGGCCTCCGGCACCAGCGCCAGGGCCTGGGGCAACAGCTTGTTCAACGGCTCGGCACCGAGGCTTCCGCCCAGTACCAGCAGCCGCGCACGGCGTCCCGGCAGGGCTTCGCGCACGGGTTCCAGAAACAGCTCACTGCGCACCGGGTTACCGGTGGTACGACGTTTTTCGCTAGCGTCGAAAGTGTTCGGGAACGCTTCACAGACACGGCCGGCCAGCGGCACCAGCAGCCGGTTGGCGGTGCCAGCACGGGCGTTCTGCTCGTGGATCACCACGGGCACGCCCGCCAGCCTCGCGGCAACGCCGCCGGGGCCAGTCACGTAACCGCCGAAGCCGACCACACAGACCGGCTTGAGCTGGCGGATGATCCGGCGAGCCTGCAGCACGGCCTTGATCAGGGTGAACGGCGCCTTGAGCAGCGACAGCTTGCCCTTGCCGCGCAGGCCGGTGACGTTGATCAGGTGCAACTGCAGGCCAGCCTGCGGCACCAGTTCGTTTTCGATGCCGCGTGGCGTTCCCAGCCAGTGCACGGTAAAGCCGCGCGCCTGGAATTCCCGGGCACAGGCGAGTGCCGGGAACACATGGCCGCCGGTTCCGCCGGCCATGATCAATACGTTCTTGCCGTCAGCGGCCATGATGATTCGGCTCCTCGGCAAAGTCGTCTTCGTCGAACTCGTGTTCCTCGCTGCCAAGGTGCGTGCGGCTCTCCCATTCGATACGCAGCAGCAACCCCACACAGGCACAGCAGATGACCAGCGAACTGCCCCCGTAACTGAGGAAAGGCAGGGTCAAGCCTTTGGTTGGCAGCAGGCCGATGTTCACACCGATATTGATGAGGAACTGGCCGATCCACAGGAACGCCAGCCCGAACGCCACGTAGGCGGCGAAGAATTGCTTGGCTTTCTCGGCCCAGAGACCGATGTACAAGGCGCGGACAGTGACGAAGACGAACAGCGCCAGCGTCGCCAGCGAGCCCACTACGCCCAGCTCCTCGGCCAGCACCGAGAACACGAAGTCGGTATGTGCTTCCGGCAGGTAGAACTGCTTCTGCACGCTGTTACCCAGACCGACGCCGAACCACTCGCCGCGGCCGAAGGCGATCAACGCCTGGGTCAACTGATAGCCGGAACCGAACTGGTCCGCCCACGGGTCGGTGAAGGTTGTCAGACGGGCCATCCGGTAGGGCTGCGCCTGAACCAGGACGAACACCGCACCCACTGCCAGCGCCACCATCAGGCCGAAGCGGAACAGACCGACGCCGCCGAGGAACAGCATGGCCGCGGCCGAGCCCATCATCACCACGGTGGCGCCGAAGTCCGGCTCCATGAGCAGCAGGCCCGCCATCGGCAGCAGCACGATGAAAGGCTTGAAGAAGCCCATCCAGCTTTCGCGTACTTCCTGCTGCCGACGCACCAGATAGCCCGCGAGATAGATGACGACGAAGACCTTGGCGATTTCCGATGGCTGCACGTTGAAGAAGCTGAAGCCGATCCAGCGCCAGGAACCGTTAACTTCGCGACCGATACCAGGGACCAGCACCAGTATCAGCAAGCCGAAGGCACCGATCAGCATCAGGTAGCCCATGCGCTGCCAGGTCGAGATCGGCACCATCATGGTGACGATGCATGCGCCCAGCCCGAGGGTCACGTACACCAGGTGGCGAATCATGTGATACAGCGGGTTACCCGACTGCGCCGCAGCCACTTCCGAGGACGCCGAGGTGATCATCACCAGGCCCAGCCCGAGCAATGCCAGGCAACCGACCAGGAACGGGAAGTCCAGGTCGATGCCACGGCCGCTGATCAGCGGCGACGGGTAGGGCTTGATGGCGCCGAAGATCATGCCAGCCCTCCCACGGCCTGGGCGAACAGGCGCCCACGCTCTTCAAAGTTCTTGAACATGTCGAGGCTGGCACAGGCCGGCGACAGCAACACCGCATCGCCCGGTTGAGCCAGTTCGGCACACTGCTGCACCGCTTCATCGAGTGTCTTCACCCGCACCAGCGGCACGCTGTCGCCCAGCGTTTCAGCCAGCCGTTCGGCATCACGACCCAGCAGCACCACCGCGCGGCAATGCTCGGCAACGGGCGCGCGCAGGCCAGAGAAATCGGCACCCTTGCCATCTCCGCCAGCGACCAGTACCAGCTTGCCGTCGATATCGGCGCCCAGACCTTCGATGGCAGCCAGAGCGGCGCCAACGTTGGTGGCTTTGGAATCGTCGTACCAGTTGACCTCATTACGCTCGCGTATCCACTGGCAACGATGGGCGAGGCCAGCGAAATTGCGCAGGCTTTCCAGCATGGCGTCGAATGGCAGGCCGACCGCATGACCCAGTGCCAACGCCGCCAGGGCATTGGACTGGTTGTGTGCACCGCGGATCTTCAACTCGCGTACCGGCAGGAGGTTCTGGAACTCGAACGCCAGGTACTTCTCGCCATCCTCTTCGCGCAGGCCGAAGGCCTTGAAGTCGGGTTTGTTCAGGCCGAAGGTCCAGCACGGCTGGCCTTCAGTCAGCAACGGACGGCTCAGGGCATCCTGACGGTTGACCACTACTTGCCGCGCACCACGGAAAATCCGGTGCTTGGCCAGGTGATAAGCCGGCAGGCCGCTGTAGCGATCCATATGGTCTTCGCTGACATTGAGCACAGTCGCCACTTCAGCGTTGAGCTGATCAGTGGTCTCCAGCTGGAAGCTCGACAGCTCCATCACGTACAGCTCGACGTCATCGCTGAGCAGGTCCAGCGCGGGAGTGCCGAGGTTGCCGCCGACTGCCACACGTTTGCCCGCCGCAGCGGCCATCTCGCCGACCAGGGTGGTCACGGTGCTCTTGGCGTTGGAACCACTGATGGCAATGATCGGAGCCTTGGCATTGCGGGCAAACAATTCGATATCACCCGACAGCTTCACGCCGCGAGCGGCCGCCTGCTGCAAGGCAGGTGTAGCGAGCGCCAGGCCCGGACTGACGTAGAGTTCGTCGGCGCGGCAAAGGAAGTCCACATCCAGCTCGCCACAGCGCACTTCGATCTGTGGGTAGTCGCGTCGCAGCGTCGCCAGCTCCGGTGGGTTCTCCCGGGTATCGGCCACCGCAAACGCAACGCCCCGGTTCGCCAGGAAGCGAACCAGGGACATGCCGCTCTTGCCGAGGCCGACAACGATGCGGAAGTGGTCTGATGCGATCAGTGACACGCGCTCTACCTCAGTTTCAGGGTGGCAAGGCCAATCAGCACCAGCACCACGGTGATGATCCAGAAGCGGACAATCACACGCGGCTCGGGCCAGCCCTTGAGTTCAAAGTGGTGATGAATCGGCGCCATGCGGAACACCCGCTTGCCGGTCAGCTTGAACGAAGCGACCTGGATGACGACCGACAGGGTTTCCATGACGAACACGCCGCCCATGATGAACAGGACGATTTCCTGGCGAACGATTACCGCGATGGTGCCCAGCGCCGCACCCAGTGCCAGCGCGCCGACGTCACCCATGAAGACTTGTGCCGGATAGGTGTTGAACCAGAGGAAGCCGAGGCCGGCACCGATCAGCGCGCCGCAGAATACGATCAGTTCGCCCGCGCCCGGCACGTAAGGAATCAGCAGGTATTCGGCGAATTTCACGTTACCCGACAGGTAGCAGAAGATACCCAGGGCGCCGCCTACCAGTACGGTCGGCAGGATGGCCAGGCCGTCGAGGCCGTCAGTCAGGTTGACCGCGTTGCTCGAACCGACGATGACGAAGTAGGTCAGGACCACGAAGCCGACGCCCAGCGGGATGGTGACATCCTTGAGCATCGGCACGATCAGGGTGGTTTCCACGCTGGTCGGTGCGGTCATATAAAGGAAGATCGCGGCGCCGAGACCGAACACCGACTGCCAGAAATACTTCCAGCGACTCGGCAGGCCACGGGAGTTCTTCTCGATGACCTTGCGGTAGTCGTCGACCCAGCCGATGGCGCCGAACAGCAGCGTGACGATCAGCACGACCCAGACGTAGCGGTTGCTCAGGTCAGCCCAGAGCAGCGTGCTGACGCCGATGGCGGAAAGAATCAGCGCGCCACCCATGGTCGGCGTGCCGGACTTGGACAGGTGCGATTGCGGACCGTCGTTACGGACCGACTGACCGATCTGGCGGATCTGCAGAGTGCGGATCATCCACGGGCCCAGCCAAAGGGCCAGCGACAGCGCAGTCAGTACCCCCAGAATCCCGCGCAGGGACAGGTACTGAAAGACCGCGAAGCCTTTGTAGAACTGTTGCAGGTACTCGGCCAACAGCAGCAGCATTAATGTTTCTCCCCGCTGGAACCGCACAAAGCCGCCACGACGTTCTCCATCGCAGCGCTGCGCGAACCCTTGATCAAAATAGTGGTGTTAGTGGCCTGCTCGCCGCGAATGGCGTCGATCAGGTCAGCTTGACTTGCGAAATGGCGGGCATCCTTGCCAAACGCCTTGACCGCGTGGGCCATCATCGGACCTACGGCATACAGCGCGGAAACCTTGTCTTTGGCGTATTCCCCAACCTGACGATGGCCCTCTTCTGCCCACTGGCCCAACTCGCCGATATCCCCGAGCACCAGGACGGTGCGACCGGAAAAGCCGGCAAGTATATCAACGGCCGCGCACATCGAGGTGGGGTTTGCGTTGTAAGTGTCATCGATGACCCGGGTACCCGCGTCGGTCATCTGCACCACCGTGCGCCCTTTGACTGGCTGCACCGTGTTCAAGCCCTGCGCGATACCGTCCAGCGTCAGACCGAAGGCATGAGCGGCTGCCGCAGCGGCGAGTGCGTTGCTGATGTTGTGAGTCCCCAGCAGATTGAGCTGGATCGACACACGGCCTTGCGGACCGTGCAGCACAAAGGCCGGGCAACCGCGCTCGTCGTTGCCGATCTCGCTGGCATGGAAATCGGCCGCAGGGTTGGTCAGCGCAAAACTCAATACCGCATGTTTACCTGTGCGCCGTTTCCATATGCCAAAGGCTTTGTCGTCGAGGTTCAATACCGCGACTCCGCCCTCTCCAAGCCCTTCGAGAATCTCGCCCTTGGCTTCGACAATCTTCTCCGGCCCACCGAACTCACCGACATGAGCAGTGCCCGCGTTGTTGATCAACGCTACGCTCGGACGGGTCAGACCCACGGTGTAAGCGATTTCGCCGATACGCGAAGCCCCAAGCTCGATCACAGCGGCAGTGTGTTCCGGCGCCAGTTCGAGCAAGGTCAGCGGCGCACCGAGATCGTTATTCAGGTTGCCGCGGGTCGCCAGGACAGGGCCGCGAGTACGCAGGATGCTGGCAAGCATCTCCTTGACCGTGGTCTTGCCGCTGGAGCCGGTGATGGCGGCTACAGGCTGCTTGAATGCACGACGGTTCAGCGCAGCCAGTTGGCCCAGCGCCAGGCGGGTATCGGCCACAACCAACTGCGGCAGGCTCGCGCCGGCAACTTCTCGCTCGACCAGCGCCGCGACGGCACCTCTGCCGGCGACTTCATTCAGATAGTCATGCCCGTCGAAGCGCGGCCCCGCCAGCGCGACGAACAGTTGCCCCGCGTCGATCTTGCGGCTGTCGATGCTGACACCGTCGAAACGCGCATCAGCGCCTACCAGGCGCCCCTTCAGCGGCTCGATCAACTGGGTGAGGGAAAGTGGCTCAAGCATGAGAGGCCTCCCAGACTGCCAACGCTTTTTCGGCTTCAACCAGATCGGAGAAGTCATGCCGCTGGCCGTTGATTTCCTGATAGTCCTCATGTCCTTTGCCAGCCAGGACGATGACGTCGTCCGCGGCAGCCGATGCGATGGCACCAGCAATTGCCTCACCGCGACCGGAGATAAAGGTGGCGGATTCAGGGTTGGTCAAGCCAGGACGAATGTCGTCGAAAATCACCAGCGGATCTTCAGTGCGCGGATTGTCGTCAGTGACGATCACCCGGTCCGCCAGACGCTCGGCCATCTCGGCCATCAGCGGGCGTTTGCCGCGATCACGATCACCGCCGCAACCGAACAGGCAGGTCAACTTGCCTCGAGCGTGGGGGCGCAGGGCCTCAAGCACTTTTTCCAGGGCATCGGGCGTGTGTGCGTAATCGACCACCACCAGCGGTTTGCTGCCGCCGCCGAGGCGCTGCATCCGGCCGATCGGCCCTTCCAGCTTGGCGGTGACCTTGAGAATTTCGTCGAGCGGATGCTCCATCGCCAGCAAGGTGCCGACAGCAGCCAGCATATTGCTCAGGTTGAAGCGACCGAGCAGGCGGCTGCGCAGCATGTGCTCGCCTTGTGGCGTCACCAGCACCGCACGTACGCCGTCGTCATCGAAGGTGGCTTCGCGGCAATACAGGGTTGCGGCGGGATCCTTGAGGCTGTAGCTGATCAGACGGGATTCGCCTTGCTGGGCGGCCAGTTCGCGGCCGAAATCGTCATCCAGATTGACCACCCGGCAGCGCAGGTTCGGCCAGGCGAACAAGCGCGCCTTGGCGGCTTTGTAAGCTTCCATGGTGCCGTGATAGTCGAGGTGATCGCGGGACAGGTTGGTCATCACGACGATATCGAATGCCAAAGCGGCCACCCGGCCCTGCTCCAGCGCATGAGAAGAAACTTCCATGGCCACGGCGCGAGCCCCGGCCTTCTTCAGATTATTCAGGGTCGCCTGCACAGCCAGCGGATCAGGTGTGGTCAGACGGCCACTTTCCAGTGCGCCGTAGAAGCCAGTGCCCAACGTACCGATCAAACCACAGTGCTGACCCAGCAGGTCCAGCGCCTGGGCGACCAGCTGCGTGACGCTGGTCTTGCCGTTGGTGCCGGTGACACCGACGAGGTCCAGCAAACGGCTCGGCTCACCATAGAAGCGACCGGCGATTTCCGACAACTGAGCAATCAGGCCCTTTACCGGGATAAGCGGCACGCTGGTGATCGGCAGGACCGTAGCGCCCTGCACTTCATAGGCCACGGCGGCTGCGCCGCGCTTCAACGCATCGGCGATATGGTCACGACCATCGACCTTGGCCCCGGGTACCGCCAGGAACAGATCACCTGCCCGCACGTTGCGGCTGTCCAGGGTCAGCTCGCGAATCAGAGGATCGCTGCTGGCGTTGGCGAACAATTTACTCAATGGCATCGTCATCAACCACGCCCTCCTTTGGCGGACGCAGCATCGGCTTGCTGCTGAGGTGTCGGGGCGGGCAGGTTGTCTGGCGGCACGTTCATCAGACGCAGCGTGCCAGACATTACCTTGCTGAATACCGGCGCGGATACAAGACCACCGAAGTAACCGCCTTTGCTTGGTTCATCGATCACCACAACCACGGCGTAGCGCGGGTCGCTCATCGGCCCGAAGCCAGCGAACAACGAGCGGTAGGCGTTTTCGGTGTAGCCCTTCGAACCGATGGTCGCCTTACGCGCAGTACCACTCTTGCCGGCAACGTGGTACGACGGCACCTGAGCGCGGAAAACGCCTCGCGGCGCCTCGATAACCTGTTGCAACATTTGCTGAATGGTCTCGGCAGTCTCTTTCGGCACCACCTGGGTTTCTTCCGGCGCCTTGTCCGTTTTCAGAATGCTCAGCGGAACCATCTTGCCGTCGTTGGCCAAGGCCGCGTAGGCATGCACCAGTTGCAGCGCGGTAACCGACAGGCCGTAACCATAGGAAAGGGTCGCGGTTTCGGCCTTGCGCCACTCGCGGTGGTTTGGCAGGTTGCCGACCCGCTCACCCGGGAAGCCAAGTCCGGTGTACTGACCCAGACCGAGTTGCGACATGACGCGGTAGATCGCTTCGCCACCGATATCGAAGGCGACTTTGGACATGCCCACGTTACTGGAATTGATCAGGATGCCGGTCAGGTCGAGGACCGGGCCTTCCGTCTTGGAAACGTCACGAATGGTGTAACGACCCAACTGCAGGGTGCCCGGATAGACTTCGACCTTGTCGGTCGGCTTCCAGCGGCCGCTTTGCAGCGCGGCGCTCATCGACAGCGGTTTCACTGTCGAGCCCGGCTCGAACACGTCGATGATGGCGCGGTTGCGCATCGCCGCCGGGAACATGCTGCGACGATTGTTCGGGTTGTAGGTGGGCTGGTTGACCATGGCCAGCACTTCGCCGGTTTTCACATCCATGATCACCAGGCTGCCGGCCTTGGCCTCTTGCTCGGAAATCGCGTTGCGCAATTCGCGGGTGGCCAGGTACTGCAGGCGCAGGTCTATCGACAACGCCAAGGTCTTTCCGGCCTTGGCGTTTTTGGTGACCTGGACATCCTTGATCAAGCGACCGCGTCGGTCCTTGATGACTTGCCGCTTGCCGGGCACGCCGGCCAGCCACTCATCGTAGGCCAGCTCGACCCCTTCGCGACCATGGTCGTCAAGGTCGGTAAAGCCAACCATGTGAGCCGCGACATCGCCAGCAGGGTAGAAACGACGAAATTCCTCGATGCCATAGACACCGGGAACCTTCAGGTCGAGCACAACCTGGCCCTGCTCCGGGGTCAGGCCACGAACCAGGTAGATGAATTCTTTACTGGCCTGCTGCTCAAGGCGTTCGGTCAGTTGCTTGGGGTTCTGGTTGATGGCGATGGCAAGCGCCGGCCAGCGGTCTTTGGCAGCCTGCATTTCCTTGGGGTTGGCCCACAAAGTGGTCACCGGAGTACTTACAGCCAGAGGCTCGCCATTGCGATCGGTAATCAGACCACGGTGTGCGGGAATGGGGATGTGCCGCATGCTGCGGGCATCGCCCTGGCTTTTCAGGAAGTCACGGTCGACTACCTGCAGGTCGATGATCTGCCAGGCGATGGCACCAACCATCAACGCCAGCAAACCGAGCACTACCCGGAAGCGCCAGGGGTAGAGGGCGCCTTCGAGCTTCATCATGGCGCCACCATCCGCACTTCATCTGCGGCAGGGATGCGCATTTTCAGTTGCTCACTGGCCAGGGTTTCGATGCGGCTATGGGCGGTCCAGGTGCTTTGTTCAAGGATCAGCCGGCCCCACTCGGCCTGCGCTTTGTCGCGCTCGTTGAGCTCGCCGTACAAGGTATTGAGCAGTTGCCGGTTCCAGTGGGCGCTGTAGGACACCGCGACCGAGGAAACGAGCACGCCAATGAACAGCAGGAGCATCAGGAAGCTCCCGCCGGGCAAAGGCTTGGCATAGAGCCTGCTCACCGCAGCTTCTCCGCCACACGCATGACGGCACTGCGCGACCGCGGGTTGGCCTTGAGTTCAGCGTCGGAAGCGAACTGTGCCTTGCCGATGGTCCTGATCTTCGGCTCGAACGGTTTGTGCTGGACCGGCAGGTTACGCGGCAGATTATCCGCCTCGCCCTTGGCCAGCTTGCGCATGAACAGTTTGACGATGCGGTCTTCCAGGGAGTGGAAGCTGATCACCACCAGACGACCACCGACTTCCAAGGCATCGAGTGCAGCCTGCAAACCCACTTCAAGGTCGCCCAGCTCATTGTTTACATGGATGCGCAGCCCCTGGAACGCCCGAGTTGCGGGGTTCTTGCCTTTTTCCCAGGCGGGATTGGCAACCTTGAGCACTTCGGCCAGGTCGGCGGTGCGGGTAAAGGGTTGTTCTGCACGGCGCAGGACTACGGCGCGGGCCATGCGCCTGGCGAAACGCTCTTCGCCGTATTCCTTGAATACCCGGGCAATTTCTTCTTCAGGCGCGGAAGCGATGAAGTCGGCGGCGCTGACACCCCGGGATGGGTCCATACGCATGTCCAGCGGGCCATCGTTGAGGAAACTGAAGCCGCGCTCCGGGTCATCCAGTTGCGGCGAGGACACCCCCAGGTCGAACAGCACGCCGCTGACCTTGTCCGACAGGCCGCGCTCGGCAACTTCCGAACCCAGCTCGGCAAAGCTGCGCTGCACAATGACAAAGCGGCCGTCTTCGGCCGCCAGCGCTTGCCCGGTGGCAATCGCTTGAGGGTCCTTGTCGAACCCTAGCAAACGGCCATCAGGCCCAAGGTGTTTGAGAATCAGTCGGCTGTGACCGCCACGTCCGAAGGTACCATCGAGATAGCAACCATCGGCGCGCACGGCGAGAGCCTCTACGGCTTCGTCCAGTAGCACAGTGATGTGGTTAAAGCCGCTATCTATAGTCACAGGATCAAATCACGCAGTTCATCAGGCATGGCGCCCGGTTGTTGAATGGCTGCCAGGTCCGCTGCGGAAACAGCGTTCCAGGCATCCTCGTCCCACAGTTGGAATTTGTTCAGTTGCCCCACCAGCATCGCTCGCTTGTCGAGCTTGGCGTATTCGCGCAAACGCGGCGGAACGAGAAAACGACCGCTGCCGTCGAGCTCCAGATCCACCGCATTGCCAATCAGCAAACGCTGCAGGCGACGGTTCTCTTCGCGTAACGACGGCAAGGCGCGCAACTTGGCTTCTATCAGTTCCCACTCATCGAGCGGATACACACACAAGCAGGGATCAACCGCATCGATCGTCACAATCAACTGCCCCGAGCTACGCGATTCAAGCTCGTCACGGTACCGGCTCGGCATCGCGAGACGGCCCTTGGCGTCGAGGTTGATGGCGTTTGCTCCGCGGAACACGGCTGCGATTCCCTAATTGTTAGCTTTTTGGTGTCTGAAAACCCACTTCATGCCACTTTCTGCCACTTGCGCACACTATAGGAATCCGCCTGCCACACCGTCAAGGCGCGCATATAAGGAAAACCCTTACAGATCGGCGATTTAGCGTAACAAGGACAGACAACAGGGTAATTCGGAGGGGTTTTCGAGGATGAAACGCGAACTCACTCAATCGAATAGAGAGAGAAGTTAAAGTGATTTATTAAGAGTAAGACTTTTTCGGTATTACCAGAGCACGTCTGCTATCGAATCAAGCAGGGAGGGAAAAAGGTGGAGAGTCGATCTGTAAGCCGGGTTCTGTCGAGGACAGTCATTCCTCTACGACGGCCATCACTGGACGTCTTTAGCAACCTACCCGGTTCCAACGCGGGCCGCGCCATATGGAACCCTATTTGGTCTTGCTCCGAGTGGGGTTTACCTAGCCACGAACTGTTACCAGACGTGCGGTGCGCTCTTACCGCACCTTTTCACCCTTACCGGCACCGAAGTGCTTAGGCGGTTATTTTCTGTGGCACTTTCCGTAGGCTCACGCCCCCCAGGCATTACCTGGCACTCTGCCCTATGGAGCCCGGACTTTCCTCCCCCCTCTTTTGCGGAACAAAAGAAGGCAGCGACTGTCCAATCGACTCTCCGCCGCAAAGAGTAACGGGAGAGCGGTCCGAGAACAAGTGAACAATACAAATAATGTCACAGTGACATCACTTGTTTTTTTGTTTTTCCAGCGCGACTTGATACAAAACATTCTTGCGCACACCGGTAATTTCCGCGGCCAATGCAGCAGCTCGCTTGAGCGGCATCTCGGCCAACAACAAATCAAGTACGCGCAATACTTCACCACTGACGGCCTCTTCATCCTCCGGAGCCGTCCAGCCCGCAACCAGCACTACACACTCCCCACGCTGCTGATTGCTGTCACCCTCGACAAACGCTCGCAACTGCGCCAAAGGCAGTCCTTTGAGGGTCTCGAACGTCTTGGTCAACTCACGCCCCAGCACCGCCGGGCGCTCAGCACCGAAAATCGCTTCCATGTCCTGCAAGCACTCCAGGATCCGATGCGGCGCCTCATAGAAAATCAAGGTGCGTGGTTCTTCCTTGAGCAAGTTCAGGCGCGCCTGTCGCCCAACGGCCTTGGCAGGAAGAAAACCTTCGAAGATGAAGCGGTCCGAGGGCAGGCCGGCCGCGGAAAGTGCGGCGATCAATGCACAAGCACCGGGCACCGGCACGACATTGACACCTGCCGCGCGCGCCTGGCGCACCAGGTGATAACCCGGATCAGAGATCAGTGGCGTTCCCGCATCGGAGATCAGCGCAACGTTGTCACCTGCCAGTAGCCGGGTCAGGAAACGACTACCCTCATCACGCTCATTGTGCTCGTGACAGGCCGCGAGAGGCGTATTGATACCGAAGTGTTGCAGCAGGCGGATCGAGTGTCGGGTGTCCTCGGCAGCGATCAGCGCGACCTCGCCCAGCACCTTCAGCGCACGGGCACTGATGTCATCCAGGTTTCCGATTGGCGTGGCCACCACATAAAGGGTTCCGGCGGCGGGATTGGAAACACCTGGAGCGTCGGTCACAGCACATACCTGTCATCTGGATAAAGCCGCCATTGTAGCGTGATCGCCGAAAACAATGCCTCCCCACACTGCCGACAACCCCGTGCCACGACTTGTATCGAAGGATTCACGCCAGCAAGATCGCGCCGGGGCCAGCGCTTGGGTACAATCGCAGGTTAATTTGATCGAGTAACAGGACCCTTACATGATCGCATGCCTGCGGCTGTTCTCAGCCCTCTGCCTCGCTACCCTGCTGGCAGCCTGCGCCAGTTCGCCTTCGTCCAGCCTGGGCGACCTGCCGCGCACTCCAGACGCCAGCATCGAGCAACTGCTCGAACAGGCCGCCGCCAGCAAGACGCCAGAGAAAGCTGCGCTGCTGCGACTGAGCGCCGCCGACCAGGCTTACCGGCAAAAAGACACTGCGCGGGCCACCCGGATTCTCGAACAGGTCCAACTGGATTCGCTGAAACCGGCCCAGCAGGTTTTCGCCAGCACCCTGGCCGCTGAACTGGCACTGAGCCGCAATCAACCCAAGGCCGCGCTGACCGCCCTGAGCCATCCGAGCCTGGCGCGACTGAACGAACTGCCGCAAGACCAGCAGGCCCGCACCCGCAGCGTGCACGCCGCAGCGTTCGAAGCCGACGGCCAGCCCCTTGCCGCCGCACAGGAACGCATTGCCCTGGCACCACTACTGAGTGGCGATGCCGCCAACGCCAACAATGACGCCATATGGAGCCTGGTCTCGGCACTGCCCGCAGAGCAGTTGCAGAGCGCGGGCAGCGACACCCTTGCCGGCTGGACCAGCCTGGCCCTGGCAGTCAAAAGCGCAGGCACGCTTGAACAACAGCAAGCCGCCATCGACACCTGGAAAGCACAACACCCCGATCATCCAGCCGCACTGCAACTGCCATCGCCACTGGTCAAACTCAAGAGCCTGACCAGCCAGCCGCTGACCAAGATCGCCCTGCTGCTGCCACAGGAAGGCCAACTGGCCGGCGTCGCCCGAGCCCTGCGCGACGGTTTCATGGCCGCACACTTTCAGGCCCAGCAAGCGGGTCAGAACCCACCCGCCATCCAGGTATTCGACAGCTCCCGCCTGACGTCCCTCGACGATTTCTACCGTCAGGCGCAGGCCGCTGGCGTGCAACTGGTGGTCGGCCCGCTGGAAAAACCGCTGGTCAAGCAGCTCGCCAGCCACCCGCAGCTCCCGATCACCACGCTGGCACTGAACTACAGCGATTCTGGCCAAAGCACCCCGCCACAGCTGTTCCAGTTTGGCCTCGCAGCCGAAGACGAAGCGCGCGAAGTGTCCCGCCGCGCCTACGCCGACGGCATGCGCCGTGCTGTAGCACTGGTCCCGAGCGGCGAATGGGGTGATCGCGTACTCAAGGCATTCCGCCAGGACTGGGAAGCCAAAGGCGGCACCCTGCTGGCTGCCGAGCGCGTTGCACAACCGGTCGCGCTGGCCCAGCAGATCGCCGATCTGTTCCAGTTGCGCCAGAGCGAAGGCCGCGCCAAGAGCTTGCAAAGCACCGTTGGCGGCAACATTTCCGCACAACCGTCGCGTCGCCAGGACATCGACTTCATCTTCCTCGCCGCAACTCCGCAGCAGGCTCAGCAGATCAAGCCGACGCTGAACTTCCAATACGCCGGCGACGTACCGGTCTATGCGACCTCCAACGTCTACAGCGCCAGTGGCGACGTCAACCAGTACAACGACATGACCGGCATTCGCTTCTGCGAAACGCCATGGCTGCTCGACAGCAGCAACGGCCTGCGCCAGCAGGTGGTTCGTCAGTGGCCACAAGCAGCCGGCAGCCTGGGTCGGCTGTACGCCATGGGTGTCGACGCCTACAGCCTGGCGCCACGCCTCACCCAACTGAAGGCATTGCCGGACAACCGTATCGAAGGCCTCTCCGGCAGCTTGACCATGAACCCGTCACAGCGCATCGAACGGCAACTGCCGTGGGCCGAGTTCTCCGGCGGCCAGGTCAAGCGCCTGCCTGATACGCCTCGTTGATGACCACACCTTCGCGCCAGGCCGCCGGAATGGCGGCCGAGCAACAGGCCCTGGATTACCTTCTAAGCCAGGGCCTTTCGCTTCTGACGCGAAACTGGCGGTGCAAACGCGGCGAGCTTGATCTGGTCATGCTCGACCGCGATACAGTAGTATTCGTGGAAGTTCGTTATCGCCTGCACGCAGGCTTTGGCGGCGCCCTCGGCAGCATCGATGCCCGCAAGCAGGAAAAACTGACGCTCGCCGCGCAGCATTTCCTGCAAGAGGAATCACGCTGGGCCAGTCACCCCTGCCGTTTCGATGTGATCGCCCTGCAAGGGAGCGGTCATTCAGGACAACCGCTCGACTGGCTGCAAAATGCCTTCGACAGCTGACTCCACTGCGACGAACGCGCCTTTACCCATTCAACTTTTTGCTCTTTGCTTCGCGGGCTGCACAGTCATGTGCCGGGAGCCTTTCAATCCCCGCCCGGCCAGCCCCATTTAAGGTCACACTGATGGACATGCAATCCCGAATTCGCCAGCTCTTCCAGGCCAGCATCAACACCAAGCAACAGGCCATGGAAGTCCTTGCACCCCACATCGAGCAAGCCAGCCAGATCATGGTCAATGCCTTGCTGAACGAGGGCAAGATGCTCGCTTGCGGCAATGGCGGATCGGCCGGCGACGCACAGCACTTTTCCTCCGAACTGCTCAACCGCTTCGAGCGCGAGCGCCCGAGCCTGCCGGCCATCGCCTTGACCACCGACAGCTCGACCATCACCTCGATCGCAAACGACTACAGCTACAACGAAATATTCTCCAAGCAGATCCGCGCGCTCGGGCAGCCGGGCGACGTACTGCTGGCTATTTCCACCAGCGGCAACTCGGCGAACATAATTCAGGCGATCCAGGCCGCACATGATCGCGAAATGATTGTCGTAGCTTTGACCGGTCGCGATGGCGGTGGAATGGCTTCGCTATTGCTACCTGAAGACGTCGAAATCCGCGTACCGGCCAACGTCACCGCACGTATCCAGGAAGTCCACCTGCTGGCGATCCACTGCCTCTGCGACCTGATCGACAGCCAACTGTTCGGGAGTGAAGAATGACCCCAAATCGCCTCGGCCTGATGGCCCTGACCCTGTGCCTGAGCCTGACCGGCTGCAGCTCGGTGATCAATGCCAGCCGCGAGTCTCCAATCGAGGACGACCGCGGCACCCGCACCCTCGGCAGCAAAATCGACGACTCACTGATCGAAACCAAGGTGGCGGTCAACGTCGCCAAGGCCAGCCCTGACCTGGACCAGAACTCACACATCGTCGTCAGCAGCTTCAACGGCGTTGTCCTGCTCGCCGGCCAGACCCCGCGCGCCGATCTGAAGAGCCTGGCCGAACAGGCCGCAAGCCAGGTGCAGAAGGTCAAGAAGGTGCACAACGAGCTGCAGGTGCTACAGCCCTCCTCCCTGCTGGCCCGCAACAACGACGCCTGGCTGACCACCAAGATCAAGACCCAGATGCTCACTGATGCCAGCATTCCCGGCTCGCGGATCAAGATCATTACCGAGAACGGTATCGTTTACCTGCTGGGCCTGCTGACCCAGGCGGAAGCCGGCCGCGCCACTAACCTGGTCCAAGGTGTTTCCGGCGTGCAGAAGATCGTCAAGCTGTTCGAATACATCGACTGAACAACGAACGCTCTGCAGCAAAAAGGCGACCCGAAGGTCGCCTTTTTTCATTTCACCACTTTCAGACTTGGCCGGCCACTAGGGCGAGGTGGCTGCCCACCGTCCGGCGGACCGTCGTCATCCGGCTCGACATCATCTTCATCATCAATCACCGGCGGCTCCAGCTCGAAGACCATGCCCTGACCGTTCTCACGAGCATAGATTCCGAGGATGGCACTGATGGGCACGAACAAGCTGTGCGCAACACCACCAAACCGGCCTTCGAAACTCACCGCGTCATTATCCATGTGCAAACTGCGCACAGCACTGGGCGATACGTTCAGAACAATCTGACCGTCGCTGGCGAAACCTTGGGGAACCTGGACAGCCGGGTATTCGGCATTCACCAGGATGTGAGGCGTGCAATCGTTGTCCACGATCCACTCATACAGTGCACGCACCAGGTAGGGGCGACTGGAGTTCATCAACAGCTCCTTAAAGCTTGCGCATTTCTCGTTCTGTAGAGGACAGGCTTGCCTGGAAAGCTTCGCGGGCAAACTGCCGCTCCATATAGTCCAGCAACGGCTTGGCCTGCCGTGGCAGCTCGATACCCAGTATCGGCAAACGCCACAGTATGGGCAGTAGACAGCAATCCACCAGACTTTGATCCTCACTCAGGAAACAGGGCTTGTCACCGAATAGCGGGGAGACGCCCGTGAGGCTCTCGCGCAACTCCTTGCGTGCCTGGACGCGTGCCGCATCCTTGCTGCGAGCATCGAGGATCAGGTCCACCAGCGAGCACCAGTCACGCTGGATACGGTGAATCAACAACCGGCTGTTCGCCCTCGCCACCGGGTACACCGGCAGCAGCGGCGGATGGGGATAACGCTCATCGAGGTATTCCATTACGACCGTCGATTCGTACAACGCCAGATCGCGATCGACCAAGGTCGGCAGCGTGCCGTACGGATTGGCCTCAAGCAGTTTGGCCGGCTGGTTTCCCGCCGCGACGTTGATGATTTCGACGCTGACACCCTTCTCGGCGAGAACGATGCGCACCCGATGAGAATAGTGATCAGCGGGGTCGGAGTAGCAGGCTAACCGGTTGGTCACGCCCATATGGGTCCTCCTCGCGTGTTGGAATAATAAAGATACAAATGCAAACGCGCCCTGCAGCCACCTCCGTATTCCGGAGGCGCCCCAGGGCGCGCGTTCAACTACCAGAAATTACTGCGTGATCAGTGCACGTCCTTCCAGTATTCGCGCTTGAGCAGGTAGGCGAATACGAAGAAGAAGGCCAGGTACAACAGCACGTAAGTACCGATGCGCTGACTTTCCAGTTTGACCGGGTTGGCCGAATAGGCCAGGAAGGTCACCAGGTTCTTGACCTTCTCGTCGAACTGCTCGTCGGTCAGGGTACCGGATTTCGGCACGATGGTCAGCTGATCACATGCTTCATGGGTCAGCGGAGCACCGGTGAGCGGGTCGAATTGCTTCTTGCCTTCAACGACGGTCTGGATCTGCTTGCAACCCACGACCTGACGACCCTGCAGACCAACCAGCACGTTCGGCATGCCGACGTTCGGGAAGATCTTGTTGTTCACACCCCATGGGCGCGATGGATCTTCGTAGAACGCCCGCAGGTAGCTGTACAGCCAGTCAGTACCACGGACACGGGCAACCAGGGTCAGGTCGGGCGGCGCCGCACCGAACCAGGTCTTCGCGTCGTTCGGCTGCATGCCGATGTTCATGTGATCGCCGATCTTGGCACCGGTGAGGACCAGCTTCTCGAGCATGAGCTCATGAGGAATGCCGAGGTCATCAGCAACACGCTCATAGCGCTGGAACTTGGCGCTGTGGCAGCCCATGCAATAGTTGGCGAAGGTACGGGCGCCGTCCTGCATGGCGGCCTTGTCGGTCAGGTCGATATTGACCTTGTCCAGTTCCACTTCATGCCCACCGGCAGCGAAGGTCAGGGTCGGCATCACTGCCAGCATCAATACTGCAAATAGCTTTTTCATCAGCCAGTCACCCTTTCCGGAACCGGTTTGGTCTTCTCAAGCCTGGTGTAGAACGGCATCAGAATGAAGTAGGCGAAATACAGGAAGGTACATACCTGCGACAACAGCGTACGGCCCGGGGTTGGTGCCAACACACCCAGCACACCCAGGATCACGAAGGAGATGCAGAACACCAGCAGCCACACCTTGCTCAGCCAGCCCTTGTAGCGCATGGAGCGAACCGGACTGCGGTCCAGCCAAGGCAGGACGAACAGCACAGCGATGGCAGCACCCATGGCGATCACACCCATGAGTTTGTCTGGAACCGCCCGCAAAATTGCGTAGAACGGCGTGAAGTACCAAACCGGCGCAATGTGCTCAGGCGTCTTGAACGCGTTGGCCTGCTCGAAGTTCGGTTTCTCCAGGAAGTAACCACCCATTTCCGGGAAGAAGAACACCACGGCGCAGAACACGAACAGGAAGACCACCACACCAGCGATGTCTTTCACGGTGTAGTAAGGGTGGAATGGAATGCCGTCCAGCGGAATGCCGTTCTCGTCTTTTTTCTTCTTGATGTCGACACCATCCGGGTTGTTCGAACCCACTTCGTGCAACGCCAGGATGTGCAGAACCACCAGGCCGAGGATCACGATAGGCAGTGCGATCACGTGCAGCGCGAAGAAGCGGTTCAGGGTGATGCCCGAAATCAGATAGTCACCACGGATCCACTGAGTCAGGTCATCGCCGATCACAGGGATCGCACCGAACAGCGAGATGATCACCTGGGCACCCCAGTAGGACATCTGACCCCAAGGCAGCAGGTAACCCATGAAGGCTTCTGCCATCAGCGCCAGGTAGATCAGCATGCCGAAGATCCACACCAGCTCGCGTGGCTTCTGGTACGAACCGTAGAGCAGGCCGCGGAACATGTGCAGGTAGACGACGATGAAGAACGCCGACGCACCGGTGGAGTGCAGGTAGCGCAGGATCCAGCCGTACTCGACGTCACGCATGATGTATTCGACCGAGGCGAACGCCTCTTCGGCCGAAGGGGTAAAGCTCATGGTCAGCCAGACACCGGTAACAATCTGGTTGACCAGCACCAGCAGCGCCAGGGAGCCGAAGAAATACAGGAAGTTGAAGTTCTTCGGAGCGTAATACTTGCTCAGATGGTCTTCCCACATCTTGGTGGCGGGGAAGCGGGCGTCAACCCATTCCATGAACTTACTCATCACGCTTTCTCCTGATCGATGCCGACGATGATGATCTCATCCGACTCGTACGAATGCGGTGGCACCGGTAGATTGAGCGGCGCAGGCTGGGACTTGTAGACGCGGCCGGCGAGGTCGTAGTGAGAACCGTGGCATGGGCAGAAATAGCCACCCACCCATTTGGGCCCGAGGTCGACGGGCGCCACTTCCGGACGGAAAGTCGGCGAGCAACCCAAGTGGGTGCACAGACCAACCAGCACGAGGATCTCCGGCTTGATCGAGCGGTTCGACGGGTCAACGTAAGTCGGTTGGACCGACGCCTTGGACTCCGGATCGGAAAGGTCGCCAGTGATCTTCTTGAGGTTACCGAGGATCTCTTCAGTGCGACGGACAATGAAAACCGGCTGGCCACGCCATTCGGCCACCAACTGCTGCCCAGGCTCCACCTTGGCAATATTGACCTTCACCGGTGCACCGGCAGCTTTCGCCTTGGCACTGGGGAACCATGACCCTACGAACGGGACCGCAGCCCCCACCGCTCCTGCTGCACCCACTACAGACGTGGCTGCTACCAGGAAGCGACGCCGGCCTGCGTTGACGCCGTCATTGCTCATTCAGTCCTCTCCCATCAGCTTTGTGGCCTGTTGAAACAGGCATCTACTAAGTAACTTCCGAACCGCTAAAAATTTGCCGCATGGTAAAGAAAAGACCCATGTCTGACAAGGTTATTACCCTGGCCAAAGGCCTGCATCCCGCGCTGGCCTTGACCTGCGTCTATGCGGCAAGTTGTCACACGGATGATCAACCCCCATTATTCAAGACATAAAAAAAGCCCGGTTCCACCTGGAACCGGGCTTTTTTTGAAACTCGGGCGAATTAACGCTTCGAGTACTGTGGACGCTTACGTGCTTTACGCAGACCCACTTTCTTACGCTCGACTTCACGAGCGTCGCGGGTAACGAAGCCAGCACGGCGCAGAGCGCCACGCAGGGACTCGTCGTAGTCCATCAGAGCGCGGGTGATACCGTGACGGATAGCACCGGCTTGACCGCTGACACCACCACCGATAACGGTGACGTAGATGTCGAACTTCTGGGTGGTTTCAGTCAGTTCCAGCGGCTGGCGAACGACCATGCGCGCGGTTTCACGACCGAAGAACACGTCCAGAGAACGGTTGTTGATGGAGATGTTGCCAGTGCCCGGACGCAGGAAAACGCGTGCGGTTGCAGTCTTGCGACGGCCAGTGCCGTAATTTTGAGTCGCCGACATAATGAACTATTCCGTTAAATCTTCAGTTCTTGGGGCTGCTGAGCAGTATGAGGGTGAGCAGCGCCCGCATAGACTTTCAGCTTACGGTACATGTCACGACCCAGCGGGTTCTTAGGCAGCATGCCTTTGACCGCGGTCTCGATCACACGCTCAGGGGCCTTGGCAATCAGCTTCTCGAAGCTGATTTCCTTGATGCCGCCCGGGAAACCGGAGTGGGAGTAGTACATTTTGTCCGAACTCTTGGCACCAGTAACACGTACCTGCTCGGCGTTGATTACGACGATGTAGTCGCCGGTGTCAACGTGAGGGGTGTATTCAGGTTTGTGCTTGCCACGCAGACGGCTCGCGATTTCAGTGGCCAGACGACCCAGGGTCTGACCAGCAGCATCAACGACGAACCACTCGCGTTTTACTGTTTCCGGTTTAGCAGTAAAAGTTTTCATTCTTTATAAGCCTCAGGGGCCGCCCTGCGAAAATAAGACGGCAAATCTTACTGAATAGTGCTTACTTTGACAAGGTCAAAGGCAGCCGCATACGAACGCTATCGGGGGCTCGGGTCAGCGCGTCCAATATACGGCAGGGATTCCGTTCGACGGCGGGGCATCACTTCCACCGAAGAAAGAGCAGCAGGATTATCCAGATTACCGGGGAAATATCAACCTGATTTTGCGGAAACCGTGCTCTGGCGGACGATTCCCAAGCCTTCGCCTGCGCTCGGGGCAATGTTTGAAGAACGTGTACACAACACCGGGACGCGAGACTGGACACAATCGCCAAAAAATAAGACGATCCAGCCGGTGATTGACCACTCTCCCCTATAAGAATAAAGAACATGATGTTTACCCAACCCAACGCGCCCCTGCGCCGCGTCAGCATCCTGGCCATCGACAAAGTCTTCGCTTCGACCCTGATGCAGGCCAAGGACTTCTTCCACCTGGCCAGCCTGCGCTATGCCAAGCAACTGGGCCTGAGTCTCCAGCCCATGTTCGAGACCCGCCTGGTGAGCCCTGACGGCGAGCCGGTCAACAGCTTCAGCGACGTCCAGGTGCCGGTCGACGGCGGCCTGGAAGAAGCCGACGTGATCATCCTTCCCGCCTTCTGGGAGGATTTCTCCTCGCTATGCGAGCGTTATCCCCAGATCCTGCCCTGGCTACGCGAGCAACATGCCCGTGGCGCGGTGCTCTGTGGCGAGGCCAGCGGTGTGTTCTGGCTGGCCGAGGCCGGCCTGCTGGACGGCAAGGAGGCGACCACCTACTGGCGCTTCTTCAACCAGTTCGCCGAGCGCTTCCCCAAGGTCCAGCTGAACCAGGACAAGCACCTGACCGACGCCGACAACCTCTATTGCGCCGCCGGCACCACATCGGCCTGCGACCTCTATATCTACCTGATCGAGCGATTCTGCGGCGCCAATGTCGCCCAGGCCGTTGCCCGCGACATCCTTTATGAAGTGCAACGCAACTACACGCCGGGCCGCATGGGCTTCGGCGGGCAGAAGTTGCATCAGGACGTGATCATCCTGCAGATCCAGCACTGGCTCGAAGAACACTTCGCCGACAAGTTCCGCTTTGAGGATGTGGCCCGCAACCACGGCATGAGCATCCGCAACTTCATGCGTCGCTTCCAGAGCGCCACGGGCGACAAACCGCTTCATTACCTGCAACGGCTGCGGATCGAAACGGCAAAAGGGTTGTTGTCCGGCACGCGCAAGAGCATCAAGACCATCAGTTACGAAGTCGGCTACGACGATGCCAGCTTCTTCGCACGACTCTTCAGGCAGCACACTGCGCTATCGCCGAATCAGTATCGGCAGCAGTTCATGCAGGAAGCTTGACGGCAGTTGAAAGCGGCAAGCGGCAAGCTACAAGAAGAGCACACGCTCGACTTGTCGCTTACCGCTTGTAGCTTGTAGCTGCTTTTCAGGGCTTGTGTGCACGAGCCAGGAATTCGTGGGATTGCATTTCCAGCAGGCGGCTCAGGGTGCGCTGGAATTCGAACGTCAGGCGTCCGCCGGTGTACAGGTCCTTCAATTCCACTTCCGCCGAGATGATCAGCTTGACGTTGCGGTCGTAGAATTCGTCGACCATGTTGATGAAGCGCCGCGCGATATCGTCGGTCGCCACACCCATCTGCTCCACACCGCTCAACAACACCGCATGGAAGATCTTGCCCAGCTCGATGTAGTCGTTCTGGCTGCGCGGGCCATCGCACAGTTCGCGGAATTCGAACCAGGCCACGTCGTCGCAGGTGCGCAGCGCGCGAATTTCGCGGTTTTCGATGATCAGCACATCGTTTTCCACTGCCTGGGTGCATTCCGGCGTCAGCGCACGGAAGCTCTTGCGCAGGCTTTCGTGGGCAGCTTCGTCCAGCGGGAAGTGGAACAGCTCGGCCTGTTCCAGGTGGCGCAGACGATAGTCCACGCCGCTGTCGACGTTGACGATCTCGGTGTTCTGCTTGATCAGGGCGATAGCCGGGAGGAAGCGCGCCCGCTGCAGGCCATCCTTGTACAGACCGTCCGGGACAATGTTGGAGGTAGCCACCAGGGTCACGCCGTTCTTGAACAGCTCTTCCATCAGCGTGCCAAGGATCATGGCGTCGGTGATGTCGGAGACGAAGAATTCATCGAAGCAGATCACCCGCGCTTCGTCGGAGAAACGCTTGGCAATCAGGGTCAGCGGGTTCTTCTCGCCCTTGAGCCCCTTCATTTCTTCGTGGACCCGCTTCATGAAGCGGTGGAAGTGCGTGCGGGACTTTTCCTTGAATGGCAGCGCTTCAAAGAAGGTATCGACCAGATAAGTCTTACCCCGGCCAACGCCACCCCAGAAGTACAAGCCCTTGACCGGCACCTGCTCCTTCTTGCCAAACAGTTTGCCGAACACGCCCGGCTTGCTGTTCTGCGCCGCGATCAGATCGTCGTACAGGCGCTGCAAATGGCGCACTGCCGTTTCCTGGGCCGCGTCATGGAAGAAATCGGGACGTTTCAGATCTGCTTGATATCGTTCTAGGGGCGTCATAATTCGTTAGCAAGGCAACAAAAGCGGGCCGTCACTGTAGCGACGGCCCCGGGTAATGGCAATCAGACTTCCGATAAGCCGTCAGTCCTGTTGAGGCGCCAGCGCCGCGCGCAGAGCTTCGATGGCGTTGTCACGAGCCGCGGCATCGTCGAACTGCGGGCCATCGGCCACGCACTCGCCTTCCAGCCACAGGCTGAAGCCCAGGCCATCTTCACGGACATCCAGCGTCTGACCTTGCTGCAGTTGCTTGGTCACGGCACCGGCGGTCTTGCCATCGGCGAAGCTGCGGGAAAGCAGCAGTTGCTCGCCATCAGCGCCCAGCAGGCGGAAGCGGAAGCTGCCGTCTTCATCACGGAAGCTGACGAAACGCGCGGCTTTCACGGCCTTCTTCTTCACTTCGGCCGGGCCCTGATCGAGGGCGCGGAACGAGCGCAGGCCCACCGCTTCACGCAGTTGTTCGAGGAACGGGGTCGCAACTTTGCGGGCTTTCTGCGCACCGGCCAGGAGAATGTCCTCCAGGTCCACCGGACGGGAAATCAATTGGTGGTAACGCTCGCGAGCTTCGCCTAGTTGGCCGTCCAGCAACTGGAACAGTTGCTGCTTGGCATCGCCCCAGCCCAGGCCCTGCAGCAGCTCGCCGCGGAAGGCGTCGGCCTGCGCTGGCGTGGAGAAGGCTTGATAGAGGGTGAACAGGTGCGAATTGTCCGGGTCCTTCGCCTCACCCGGTGCGCGGGAGTCGGTGACGATGCGGGAGATCGCGTCCTTCATGTCCTTCGCGCTGCTGAACAGCGGGATGGTGTTGTCGTAGCTCTTGGACATCTTGCGACCGTCCAGGCCCGGCAGGGTCGCCACGCTTTCCTCGATCGCCGCTTCCGGCAGGACGAAGAAGTCCTTGCCCTGGCCGAACAGGTGGTTGAAGCGCTGGCCGATATCCCGGGCCATTTCCACGTGCTGGATCTGGTCACGGCCCACCGGCACTTTGTGCGCGTTGAACATCAGGATGTCCGCAGCCATCAGCACCGGATAGCTGTACAGGCCCATGGTCACGCCGGCATCCGGGTCTTCGCCGTTTTCCAGGTTCTTGTCCACCGACGCCTTGTAGGCATGCGCGCGGTTGAGCAGGCCCTTGGCGGCGACACAGGTCAGCAGCCAGGTCAGCTCGGGAATCTCGGGAATGTCGGACTGGCGATAGAAGGTCACCTTCTCGGGGTCCAGGCCACCGGCCAGCCAGGTCGCGGCGATTTCCAGACGCGAGCGCTGAATGCGCTGCGGGTCATCGCATTTGATCAGGGCGTGGTAGTCAGCGAGGAAATAGAACGAGTCGGCACCCGGCTGCTGGCTGGCGAGAATCGCCGGGCGGATGGCACCGGCATAGTTGCCCAGGTGCGGGGTGCCGGTGGTGGTGATACCGGTGAGAATGCGCGTAGTCATGGGTTATCGCTTATTCAGGCTTGGCTCAGTTCGAAAGACGCGGCAGCACCAGATCCTTGAGGTCGGTCAGCTTGCCATGAAAAAAGTGTCCGCATTCTGCCACTTTCAGCAGCTCATGGGGACGCGGCAATGCAGCGGACCAGTCGTAGACGGCGCGAGGCTCGATCACTTCGTCGGCATCCGGCTGGATAACCGTCAGCGGGCACTGCAGCGGGAGTGGATAGGCGTCACCCAGGCGCATCACCGCAGGCGCGATCATGAACAACTGCTTCAACGCCGCACCTTCGGCCTCCAGACGGCCGCCGAGGGCAGCGGCGACGAAACCGCCGAAGGAGAAACCGAGCAGGGTCAACGACAAGTCCGGGTGTTTTTCCCGCAGCCAGGCGGCGGCGGCCTGAGCATCATCCACTTCACCGCTGCTCATGTCGTGGCTGCCCTCGCTGGCACCAACGCCACGGTAATTGAAACGCAGGGTAATCAGCCCGGCGTCACGCGCGGTACGCTGCAGCGTCGAAACCACCTTGTTCAGCATGGTTCCGCCCTGGACCGGATTGGGATGGCAGATCAGCACCGCCCCATGGGCGTCGGCCGCATCCTGATAAAGCGCTTCCAGTTGGCCGACCGGGCCGTCGATGAATACGGGGGTTTCGCGGGTAAGCAAGGAATTAAACTCCGTGACCCCGGCAAGGGTCGACTCGTCTAGCTGAATGATTCTGTTCTGAGATATTTGCGATGCTTCGCGGTATACAGCGCAGGTCCGAGCCGTTAACGTAAAGCAAAGCCGTTTATAGAGGAAGGACTCGTGGAACTCTCGCTCTTAGTTTGGTTGTTGCCGACCCTGGCCCTGGCAGTGGGCGTCGTCGTTGGTTTCCTGGTTGCCCGCCTTCTGCCCAATGCCGCACCGAGCAGCACCCAGCGGCAGTTGGACGATATCCAGGAACGCTTCGACAGCTACCAGAATGAAGTGGTGACCCACTTCAACAGCACCGCGGCTCTGGTCAAGAAACTCACCCAAAGCTACCAGGAAGTGCAGGATCACCTGGCCGATGGCGCCAACCGCCTGGCGCTGGATGAACTGACCCGCCAGCGTCTGCTGGCTGCCCTGCATTCCGACGCGCCACAAGGTCCGCGTGATCGCCTGACCCCGCCCAAGGACACCGAAGTCCCGCGTGACTACGCGCCCAAAGCGCCGAATACACCGGGCATGCTTGACGAGAGCTACGGCCTGAAACGCTGATCGAAAGATCCGCGACCAATGAAAAGGGGCGCCCTCAGTGGCGCCCCTTTTCATTGGTCTGTCGCTCAGGCCTTTCGACTGGAGGCCTTGAGCGCCTGACGAACATCCGCCAACAAGTCCTCGACATCCTCCAGCCCGACCGACAGCCGCACCAGCCCTTCGGAAATCCCGTAACGCGCCCGCTCCTCCGGCGTGTAGCTGGAATGGGTCATGCTCGCCGGATGCTGCGCCAGCGACTCGGCATCCCCCAGGCTGACCGCCCGGCTGAACAATTGCAGAGCATTCATGAAGCGGCGGCCAGCGGTGATACCACCCTTGAGTTCGAACGCCAACATGCCTCCCGGCAGCGCCATTTGCCGCTTCGCCAGGGCGTGCTGCGGGAAAGATGGCAAGCCGGGGTAATGCAGTAGCTCGACTTCTGGCTGTTGCTGGAGGAATTCGGCGACGGCCATTGCATTGGAGCAGTGGCGATCCATGCGCAAATTGAGGGTCTTCAGGCCACGCATCAGCAACGACGCATCGTGCGGCGAGAGCACCGCGCCGGTCATGTCCTTGAGCCCTTCCAGGCGGATGCGGTCCACCAGCGCCTTGCGCCCGACCACCAGTCCCGCAGTGATGTCGCCATGACCGCTGAGGTACTTTGTCGCCGAATGCACCACGAGGTCCGCGCCCAGCTCCAGCGGGCGTTGCAGGTAGGGCGTGCAATAAGTGTTGTCCACCACCAGTGTTGCGCCGTGGCGATGGGCGATCTTCGCGACACCGGCGATATCGGCCAGATGCATGTTGGGGTTGGCCGGCGACTCGAAATAGATCAGCCGCGTTGCTGGTGTGATGGCCGCCTCGACCGCATGCAGGTCGGCCATGTCGACATGCTTGAGCTTCACACCGAATTCACCGATGCCGTGGTGCAGAAAAGCGAAGGTGCAGCCATACAACGTACTGCCCAGCAACACTTCGTCGCCGGGGCGCAGCAGCGTCCACAAGGTGGCGGTAATGGCGCCCATGCCGGAGGCCAGGGCCAGGCCTGCCTCGCCACCTTCCAGCGACGCCATTCGCGCCTCCAGCAGCGCCAGGGTGGGGTTGGAGATACGGCTGTAGAAATGCCCGGCTTCTTCGCCGGCAAAACAGGCCGCGCCATATTCAACGGTGGGAAAAGCGAACGTGGCCGTCTGGTAGATCGGCGGCACCAGCGCCCCTCCGTGGGCCTGCGGGTCGTAGCCATGGTGAATGGCACGGGTAGCGAATCCTGGATTTCTGGTCGAGCCGCTCATGACAACAGCCTCTTGTGGTTTGTAATAAGCTTATGCCACCGACCGACTAATATTTTTCCAAATGTGACTACCGCTTTGGGGTATTGCAGGCATGAAAGCTCATGATTCCGTGAAGACGGGGCAAATTTTGCCCAACGCCATCGACCGTACCGACCGCGCCCTCCTCGCCGCCCTGCAGGACAACGCCCGACTGACCATTTCGGAATTGGCCGACAACGTCGCCCTGACCACCTCGCCCTGCTGGCGACGGGTCAAGCTGCTGGAGGAAGGCGGCTATATCACCGGTTACCAGGCGATTCTTTCGCCCAAGGCCCTGGGTTTCGGCGTCACCGCCTTCGTCAGTATCATGATGGACTCACACACCAAGGAGATGGCCCGCGCCTTCGAACAGCGGCTGATGGAAATCCCCGAAATCGTCGCCTGCCACAATATTTCCGGGCGCTATGACTTCCTGCTGGAAGTGCTGGCGCGGGACCTGGAGTCCTTCGGCGAATTCGCCCGCGAGGTATTGCAATCGTTACCAGGTGTTAAGGAAATCTACTCGAGCTTTTCCTATAAGGCAGTGAAGGAGAAGCGAGTGATCCCGGTATCGGAAAAGCACATCTGAGGCGCCCTCTCCATCGGGCACAAAAAAACCCGCGATGGTTTTCACCATCGCGGGTTTGTTGCTTTTCAGCTTCGACGCTTAGATCGCGCCACGCTCACGCAGCACATCCAGCACCTGCTTGACGCCCTCTTCCACGCTGGTGGATTGGGTGTCGATGACCAGGTCGGCGTTCAGCGGCACATCGTACGGGAAGCTTTCGCCCGGGATGTTGTCGCCACCGGCAGCGTACAGACCTTGCGGGTCACGCTCGCGGCAGGCTTGCGGGGACGCCTGGACGTAAACGGTAACCAGACGCTCCTTGCCGATCAGTGCCTTGGCCTGCTCGCGACCTTCGGCATCCGGTGCAACGAACGCGGCCAGGGTCAGCAGGCCGGCTTCGTTGAACTGACGCGCCACGTGAGCGGCACGACGCCAGTTCTCGGTGCGACCGGCGCGGTCCTGTGGCAGGCCCTTGTTCAGGTCATGGCGCAGGTTCTGGCCGTCGAGGACGTAGACCGCACGGCCCATGTCGAACAGCTTGCGCTCCACAGCATAGGCCAGGGTGCTCTTGCCAGCGCCGGACAGGCCGCTGAACAGCACGGTGGCCGGCTGCTGGCCAAAGCGCAGAGCGCGCTCTTCGGTCGCAACGTGAGCCAGCTTGCCATGCTGACCGGTGCTGCCGTGTGGCAGAACCGGAGGCGCGATGATCATGCCCGCACCGACGGTGCCGTTGGTCAGGCGATCAATGACGATGAACGCACCGGTGGTGCGGTTGCTGTCGTAACCGTCCAGGGCGATGGCGGTGTCGAGGCTGACCTTGACCCGGCCGATCTCGTTCAGTTGCAGTGCGCTGGCGGCGCCCTGCTCCAGGGTGTTCACATCGACCTTGTGGGTGATGCTGGCAACCGAGCCCGGCACATAGCTGGTGGCGCGCTTGATGTCGTATTTCTTGCCCGGCAACAGCGGCTCTTCGGACATCCACACCAGCATGGCGTCGAACTGGTCGGTCACCGGCGGTACGTTGTCGGCGTGAACCAGCAGGTCGCCACGGGAGATGTCGATCTCGTCTTCCATGGTCAGGGTGACGGCCTGGCCTGGGCCTGCGTTCTCCAGCTCACCTTCATAGGTGACGATGGATTTGACGCGGCTGCTCTTGCCCGACGGCAGCACGACCACGTCGTCACCCTTGTGCACCACGCCACTGGCGATGGTGCCGGCGAAGCCGCGGAAGTTCAGGTTCGGACGGTTGACGTACTGCACCGGGAAGCGCAGGTCGGTGAAGTTGCGGTCGGCGGCGACTTCAACGGTCTCGAGGATTTCCATCAGCGCGGGGCCGGTGTACCACGGCGAACGCTCGCTGCGGTTGACCACGTTATCGCCCTTGAGCGCGGACATCGGCACGAAGTGCAGG
The DNA here is from genome assembly GCF_003231275.1 of Pseudomonas huaxiensis. Taxonomy (GTDB): domain Bacteria; phylum Pseudomonadota; class Gammaproteobacteria; order Pseudomonadales; family Pseudomonadaceae; genus Aquipseudomonas; species Aquipseudomonas huaxiensis. The sequence goes on along the minus strand of NZ_QKVL01000006.1, from coordinate 211,333 downwards.
CTGCTCGGCTGGAGGTTGATGCCCTCGGCGAACTTCAGGTAGTCGGCCTTGATCGACTCGAAGACCTGCTCATCGAAGCCCTTGAGGTCCATCTTGTTGATGGCGACAACGATGTGCTTGATGCCCAGCAACGACGCGATGTAGCTGTGGCGGCGGGTCTGGGTCTGCACGCCGTAACGGGCATCGACCAGGATGATCGCCAGGTCACAGGTGGATGCACCGGTGGCCATGTTGCGGGTGTACTGCTCATGGCCGGGGGTGTCGGCGATGATGAACTTGCGCTTGGCGGTGGAGAAATAGCGGTAGGCCACATCGATGGTGATGCCCTGCTCACGCTCGGCCTGCAGGCCGTCGACCAGCAACGCCAGGTCGATGTCTTCGCCAGTGGTGCCGACTTTCTTCGAATCGCGGGTGATGGCCTCGAGGTGGTCCTCGTAGATCATCTTGGAGTCGTGCAGCAGGCGCCCGATCAGGGTGCTCTTGCCATCGTCGACGTTGCCGCAGGTGAGGAAACGCAGCAGTTCCTTGCGCTCGTGCTGGGCCAGGTAGGCGAGGATGTCCTCGCTGATCAGATCAGATTGGTGCGACATGGAGTAACCCTGAAATTAGAAGTAGCCTTGGCGTTTCTTGTCTTCCATGGAACCGGCGCCATCGTGGTCGATGACACGGCCCTGGCGTTCGGACGTCCTGGTCAGGAGCATTTCCTGAATGATGTCCGTCAGGGTCTCGGCCTCCGACTCGACGGCGCCCGTCAGCGGGTAGCAGCCGAGGGTACGGAAACGCACCTTCTTCTTGACGATACGGGCCTTTTCCTCGTCGCTGAGGTGCTCGAGGATGCGATCGTCGTCGATCATGATCAGGGTGCCGTTCTTCTCGATGACTTCACGCTCGGCGGCGAAGTACAGCGGGACGATCGGGATGCCTTCGAGGTAGATGTACTGCCAGATGTCCAGCTCGGTCCAGTTGGACAGCGGGAAGACGCGAATCGACTCGCCCTTGTTGACCTTGCCGTTGTAGACGTTCCACAGCTCGGGACGCTGGTTCTTCGGGTCCCAGCGGTGCTTGCTGTCACGGAAGGAGTAGACACGCTCCTTGGCGCGGGACTTCTCTTCGTCGCGGCGCGCGCCACCGAAGGCGGCGTCGAAACCATGCTTGTCCAGCGCCTGTTTCAGGCCCTGGGTCTTCATGATATCAGTGTGCTTGGAGCTGCCATGGGTGAACGGGTTGATGCCCTGCGCCACACCTTCCGGGTTGACGTGGGTGATCAGTTCAAGGCCCATTTCCTCGACCATCTTGTCGCGGAAGCTGTACATCTCCTGGAATTTCCACTGGGTGTCGACATGCATCACTGGAAACGGCAGCTTGCCAGGGAAGAAGGCCTTGCGTGCCAGATGCAGCATCACGGCCGAATCCTTGCCAATGGAATACAGCATCACCGGGTTATCGAACTCGGCGGCCACCTCACGAATGATGTGGATGCTTTCCGCCTCCAACTGTTTCAAATGCGTCAGTTTGTCGACCATGGCTACTCACGGGAAAACGATCTTATGGACGGCCAAGCGGGCCGTGTTCGAGCGGGCAACTTTATCACAGCGCCCGATTCTATTTAGGAAGCCGGCTAGAACGAAACAGTATATGGATATGCCCTGTCGTTTTAGGATTCAGACCGGATTGGGGCAATCGATGAACAGATGCTCCAGGGCAAAACGCCGCGCCAGATAGTCACCCAGCGCCTGCACACCGTAGCGTTCGGTGGCGTGGTGACCGGCGGCGATGAAGCTGACGCCGTTTTCCCGGGCACTGTGGAATGTCTGCTCGGAGGCTTCGCCACTGATGAACAGGTCGACGCCGGCGGCGATCGCCTGGTCGATATAGCCCTGGCCGCCGCCGGTGCACCAGCCGACCCGGCGAATAATCCCCTCACCTTCGATCAGCAACGGCTCGCGGCCCATCACTTCATTGACGCGGCGTGCGAAATCCCGCGCCGACACGGGTTCGGCCAGTGAACCGACCAGTCCCACCACCCGCGGGTTGTTCGGGTCCAGCGGACCTTCCACGGTAATGTCCAGTTGCCGCGCCAGTTGCACGTTGTTACCCACTTCGGGGTGAACGTCCAGCGGCAAGTGGTACGACAGCAGGCTCAGGTCGTTCTTCAGCAGGGTTTTCAGGCGCCGCTGCTTCATGCCGGTGATGCAGGGGTTCTCGCCCTTCCAGAAGTAACCGTGGTGCACCAACACCAGATCAGCCCCGGCTTCTACGGCGGCATCCAGCAGTGCCTGGCTGGCGGTCACGCCGCTGACGATCCGGGTGACCTGCGGGCGGCCTTCGACCTGCAGGCCGTTGGGGCAGTAATCCTGGATTTTCGCGCTACCGAGGTAGCGGTCGGCTTCCTCGATCAGGGTAGTCAGGGCAACAGCCATGGAAAGAGTCCTCAATTCAGCAGTTCAGCGCGGCGCAAGGCCCCGTATAATGCCCGCCATTATGGGCCGTCGACTGTGTTGGGGAAACCGGCGGCAACAACCTGGGGGCATCTGGCCAACGTCGTCACACGCCGGATGATTTAGCTATTCCTGCACAGGTCTTGCCGAAGTATGATCGCGCGCGTTCATCACTTCCCCACTGCGTCATCGGCTCGGGCCAACCCTCCAGGATCCATTCAATGTTCAAGGCTTTGCGTTACTTTGGCTGGCCACTGTTTACCGGCGTGCTGATCGCGCTGCTGGTCATCCAGCGTTTTCCCCAATGGGTCGGCCTGCCCAGCCAGGACGTCAACCTGCAACAAGCGCCGCAGACCACCAGCATCGTCCAGGGCCCGGTGTCCTACGCCGATGCGGTCAGCCACGCGGCGCCCGCGGTGGCCAACCTGTACACCACCAAAGTGGTCAACAAGTCCGCCCACCCGCTGTTCGAAGATCCGCAATTCCGTCGATTCTTCGGTGACAATCTGCCCAAGCAGCGGCGCTGGGAGTCGAGCCTGGGTTCGGCAGTGATCATGAGCCCGGAAGGCTACCTGCTGACCAACAACCACGTGACCGCCGGCGCCGACCAGATCGTGGTGGCGCTCAAGGATGGCCGCGAAACGCTGGCCCGGGTCATCGGCAGCGACCCGGAAACCGACCTTGCGGTCCTCAAGATCGACCTGAAGAACCTGCCGGCCATCACCATCGGCCGCTCTGACAATATCCACATCGGCGATGTTGCCCTGGCCATCGGCAACCCGTTCGGGGTCGGCCAGACCGTCACCATGGGCATCATCAGCGCCACCGGGCGCAATCAGTTGGGCCTGAACAACTACGAAGACTTCATCCAGACCGACGCGGCGATCAACCCCGGCAACTCCGGCGGCGCGCTGGTGGACGCCAGCGGCAACCTGACCGGTATCAACACGGCGATCTTCTCCAAATCCGGCGGCTCGCAAGGGATCGGCTTCGCCATTCCGACCAAGCTGGCGCTGGAGGTGATGAAGTCGATCATCGAGCATGGCCAGGTGATTCGTGGCTGGCTGGGTATCGAGGTTCAGCCGCTGAGCCAGGAACTCGCCGAGTCGTTCGGCATGCAGGGCCGGCCTGGCATCGTGGTGGCGGGGATTTTCCGCGATGGCCCGGCACAGAAAGCCGGTCTGCAACTGGGTGACGTGATCCTCAGCATCAATGGCGAACCGGCCGGCGATGGCCGCCGCTCGATGAACCAGGTGGCGCGGATCAAGCCCAATGAAAAGGTTGCGATCGAAGTGGTGCGCAATGGCAAGCCGCTGAAACTGGTTGCCGAGGTAGGTCTGCGACCGCCGCCAGCGCCGGCGGTGCAGGAAGAGAACTGATTTCGGGGCCGCTTGCGGCTAATGCCATTCAATTAGCGTTTCAGCGCCTATATTGGGGCTGCTCTGCAGCCCTTCGCGAGCAAGCTCGCTCCCACAACTTGCACCTTGGCGAGGATCCTGTGGGAGCGAGCTTGCTCGCGAAGGGCCGCAAAGCGGCCCTAATTGATTTAACTGACTGACATTAGAAGCTTGCGGCCCCTTTTCATTAGTGCAGGATCTGGCTCAGGAACAACTTGGTCCGCTCGTTCTGCGGCCGGTCGAAGAAGTCATCCGGCGCGGCCTGCTCGACGATTTCCCCCTTGTCCATGAAGATCACCCGGTTCGCCACGGTACGGGCGAAGCCCATTTCGTGGGTCACGCAGAGCATGGTCATGCCGTCTTCCGCCAGGCCGACCATGGTATCCAGCACTTCCTTGACCATTTCCGGATCGAGTGCCGAGGTTGGCTCGTCGAACAGCATGATCTTCGGCTTCATGCACAGCGCCCGGGCAATCGCCACACGCTGCTGCTGACCACCGGACAACTGGCCGGGAAACTTGTTGGCCTGCTCCGGAATCCGCACCCGCTCCAGATAGTGCATGGCGATTTCCTCGGCCTTGCGCTTGGGCATCTTGCGCACCCACATCGGCGCTAGGGTGCAGTTCTGCAGGATGGTCAGGTGCGGGAACAGGTTGAAATGCTGGAACACCATGCCGACTTCACGGCGGATCGCCTCGATCTGCTTGAGGTCATTGGTCAGCTCAACGCCATCGACCACGATGCGGCCCTGCTGGTGTTCTTCCAGACGGTTGAGGCAGCGGATGGTGGTGGACTTGCCCGAACCCGAAGGCCCGCACAGCACGATGCGCTCGCCCTGGCGCACATTCAGGTTGATGTCCTTGAGCACGTGGAACTGGCCGTACCACTTGTTCACGCCCTGCATCTGAATAATGCCTTCAGGGCCCACAGGCTGTTTGATCGCTTCGCTCATCAAAATCTCTCCTAACGCTTGTGGCCTGTGTCCAGCTTGCGCTCCAGATGCATGGAGTAGCGGGACATACCGAAACAGAAAATCCAGAACACCAGGGCCGCGAACACGTAGCCCTCGGTCGCCATGCCCAGCCAGGCCGGGTCGGCGGCCGCCTGCTTGACGCTGTTGAGCAGGTCGAACAGGCCGATGATGATCACCAGACTGGTGTCCTTGAACAGGGCAATGAAGGTGTTGACGATGCCGGGAATCACCAGCTTCAGCGCTTGGGGCAGGATCACCAGGCCCATCGAGCGCCAGTAGCCCAGGCCCATGGCCGCGGCGGCTTCGTACTGACCCTTGGGAATGGCCTGCAGACCACCGCGCACCACCTCGGCGATGTACGCCGACTGGAACAGGATGACGCCGATCATCGCCCGCAGCAGCTTGTCGAAGCTCATGCCTTCAGGCAGGAACAGCGGCAGCATCACCGAAGACATGAACAGCACGGTGATCAGCGGCACGCCACGCCAGAACTCGATGAAGGTCACGCAGACCACTTTCACCGCCGGCATTTTCGAGCGCCGGCCCAAGGCCAGAAGGATACCCAGCGGCAAGGCGCCGACGATGCCCACGGTGGCGATGACCAGGGTCAGCATCAGGCCGCCCCATTGGCTGGTCGGTACCGTGGCAAGACCCAGGGTGCCGCCGTGCAGCAGGGTGTAGGCAACGATCGGGTACGCAACGAGGAAGCACAGGCCGTAGATCGTCTTGCGCGGGAAGCGCGAGATGAACAACGGCGCCGCGCCAATCACTGCCAGCCAGACCGTCAGGTCGACCCGCCAGCGCAGCTCGGTAGGGTAATAGCCGTACATGAACTGGCCGAAGCGCTGCTGGATGAACACCCAGCAGGCGCCCTCCTTGGTGCAGTCGGCGCGGGTGGTGCCGACCCAGTTGGCATCGAAGATCGACCACTGCAGCAGCGGCGGCACGATCAGCCAGACCAGATAGATGGCGAACAGCGTCAACAGGGTGTTCATCCAGCTGGAGAACAGGTTGGCGCGCATCCAGGCGAGTACGCCGACGGTTTTCACCGGTGGCGGCATATCGGGTTTGAAAACATGGGAAGTCATGCGCGTCTCCTTACCGCTCGATCAGCGCGATGCGCTTGTTGTACCAGTTCATCAACAGCGAAATGCTGATGCTGATGGCCAGGTAAACGCTCATGGTGATGGCAATGACCTCGATGGCCTGGCCGGTCTGGTTGAGCACGGTGCCGGCGAACAGCGAAACCATTTCCGGGTAACCGATACCGGCGGCCAGCGAGGAGTTCTTCGCCAGGTTCAGGTATTGGCTGGTCAGCGGCGGAATGATTACCCGCAGCGCCTGGGGAATGATCACCTTGCGCAGGGTCGGGCCCTCACGCAGACCCAGCGAACGGGCCGCCTCGGTCTGGCCGTGGCTCACCGAACGGATGCCGGAGCGCACGATTTCGGCGATGAACGCCGCGGTGTAGATGGTCAGTGCCAGGGTCAGCGCCAGCAGCTCGGGGATCAGTACCCAGCCACCGGTGAAGTTGAATCCTTTCAATTGCGGCAGTTCCCAGCTCAGCGGGTTGCCGAACAACAGCACGCTCAGCCCCGGGATCACCAGCAACAGGGCCAGTCCGGCCCAGAACTTGTGGAATGGCACGCCGGTCGCTTCGAAACGCCGGTTGGCCCAGCGCACCATCAGCACCACGGCGACGATTGCCACCACCAGGCAGATCACGAACGGCCAGAAGCCATCGGCCAGCGAAGCCCCGGGCATGTTCAGCCCACGGTTGCTGATGAAGAAGGTGTCGTTGAGGTTGATGCTGCCCCGCGGTCCCGGCAGGGTCAGGAACACCGCGAAGTACCAGAAGAGAATCTGCAGCAGCGGCGGGATGTTACGGAAAGTCTCGACATACACCGTGGCCAGCTTGTTGATCATCCAGTTCGGTGACAGTCGTGCCACGCCGATGATGAACCCCAGCAGGGTCGCCAGGATGATGCCGATGACGGTCACCAGCAGGGTGTTGAGCAGGCCGATGACGAAGACCCGGGCGTACGTGTCGGATTCCGTGTACGGAATGAGGTGCTGGGCGATGCCGAAGCCGGCACTGCGCTCAAGGAAGTCGAAGCCCGAGGTGATGCCCCGGTGTTGCAGGTTGGTCTGGGTGTTGTGGAACAGGTACCAGCCCAGACCGACCACCACGACAATGGTGAGGATCTGGAACAGCCACGCACGCACACGTGGGTCGTTCAGGGACAAGCCCTTGGGTGGATTTTGCATGAAAAGCCCCGAAGAGAAGGAACGTAACGGCCCGCGGCGGCAACCTCGCCGCCGCGGGCCGACCCAATCAGCGCACCGGTGGCGCGTACTGGATGCCGCCGTTGTTCCACAGGGCGTTCAGACCGCGGTCGATCTGCAGCGGGGTAGCCTTGCCGAGGTTCTTCTCGAACACTTCGCCGTAGTTACCCACTTGCTTGACGATTTGCACCACCCAGTCCTTCGGCAGTTTCAGGTCCTTGCCGTATTCGCCGTCGGCGCCGAGCATGCGCGCCACGTCAGGGTTCTTGGTGGCTTTGGCTTCCGCCTCGACGTTTTTCGAGGTAATGCCCATTTCTTCGGCATTGAGCATGGCGAAGAGGGTCCACTTGACGATGCTGAACCACTCCTCGTCACCCTTGCGCACCACCGGGCCCAGCGGCTCCTTGGAGATGGTTTCCGGCAGAACCACGTAGTCGGTCGGCGCGGCCAGCTTGGAACGCTGTGCGTAGAGTTGCGACTTGTCGGAGGTCAGCACGTCGCAACGACCGGATTCCAGCGACTTGGCGCTTTCATCGGAGGTGTCGAAGGTGATCGGGGTGTATTTCAGACCGTTGGCGCGGAAGTAGTCGGAGACGTTCAGCTCGGTGGTGGTACCGGCCTGGATGCAGATGGTGGCACCGTCCAGTTCCTTGGCGCTGGAAACGCCGAGCTTCTTGTTCACCAGGAAGCCGATGCCGTCGTAGTAGGTGACGCCGGCGAACACCAGGCCCATGCCGGAGTCACGCGAGCTGGTCCAGGTGGTGTTGCGCGACAGCACATCGACTTCGCCGGACTGCAGCGCGGTGAAGCGCTCCTTGGCGTTGAGCTGGCTGAACTTGACCTTGGTCGCGTCACCGAATACCGCCGCAGCTACTGCGCGGCAGACGTCGGCGTCGATCCCGACGATGGTGCCTTTGGCGTCCGGCACCGAGAAGCCCGGCAGACCGTCACTCACGCCACACTGCACGAAACCTTTCTTCTGCACCGCATCCAGGGTCGCACCCGCGTGGGCGAAGGAGCTCAGGCCCAGCGCAGCGGCAGCCGTCATGACTGCCAGGGTGGATTTCAACATCTTCATTCAAACCTCCAGATCGCTCTTGTTGTGTGAGCCGGTTTTGCACCGCACCCTTATGAGGCGCATCCGACCCGTTTCGGCTTGTTATTGGGTCAATTGGCGCAATACGCTGTTCTGTGACAGCCTTGGGTTACCCATGAGGGGTGTTACCGTAGAAACATTTAGCCTCACGTCGAAGGTGAATTTGCAAAGCGCGTACCAGATCACTCGGCTAAAGCGATTCAGTCTCTAAAAACGTACAAAGTTGCAGCAATGCGACACTTTCTTCCGTATTGCCCCCTCGTGCCTTTTTTTCATGCACCTCATTGAGATCGCGTGCACTTTTTTGGAGCAGTCATGACCAAACCCTTGATTCTCGAACCCCAGAAAACTGCGGACGCTTGTGTGATCTGGTTGCACGGCCTGGGCGCCGACCGCTACGACTTCATGCCAGTAGCCGAAGCCCTGCAGGAGCATTTGCTCAGCACACGTTTCGTAATGCCCCAGGCGCCGAGTCGCCCGGTGACGATCAATGGTGGTTATGAAATGCCCAGTTGGTACGACATCAAGGCCATGAGCCCGGCCCGGGCGATCGACGAGGCGCAACTGGAAGAATCCGCCGCCCACGTCATCGAACTGATCGAAGAACAACGCGGCGCCGGCATCCACGCCAGCCGCATCATCCTGGCCGGTTTTTCCCAGGGCGGCGCAGTGGTGCTGCACACCGCTTATATAAAGTGGCAAGAAGCGCTCGGCGGGGTGATGGCCCTGTCCACCTACGCGCCGACCTTCAAGGACGACCTTCAGCTCAGCGCCAGCCAGCAACGCATCCCCGCGCTGTGCCTGCACGGCGTCTACGATCCGGTAGTACTGCCGGCCATGGGCCGTACGGCCTTCGAGTACCTGAAAAAATGGGGCGTCAGCGCCCAATGGCAGGAATACCCGATGGAACACGCGGTGCTGCCGGAGGAAATCAACGACATTGGCGCCTGGCTGACAGAGCGCTTGCGCTGACGGTCGCATTCCCTGTAGTTGTCAGTGCAATCCGCTACGCCGAGCCCGAATCTTGCATTACACTGCCCGGCGTACATTCCTTAATCAATTGACGAGAAGACCGTGCTCAAAGCACTCAAGAAGATGTTCGGCAAAGGCGAGGATGAGCCACTCGCCGCCGAAAGCGCTGCTCCCGTGATGCAGCCTCCCACGCCGGCCACCGCTCCCGCACCGGTGGCCCCGCTCAAGGCCGAGGAACCCCAACCCGTTCGCGCCGAACCCGCTGCCGCTGCCAAACCTCGCCGCGAGCGCAAGCCAAAACCACAAGCTTCGACCTGGAAGCTGGAAGACTTCGCCGTCGAGCCACAGGAAGGCAAAACCCGTTTCCACGACTTCAAGCTCTCCCCCGAGCTGATGCACGCCATCCATGACCTCGGCTTTCCTTATTGCACGCCGATCCAGGCCCAGGTCCTGGGCTTCACCCTGCGTGGCCAGGACGCCATCGGTCGCGCCCAGACCGGCACCGGCAAGACTGCGGCCTTCCTGATCTCGATCATCACCCAGTTGCAACAGACCCCACCGCCGAAAGAGCGCTACATGGGTGAGCCACGGGCGCTGATCATCGCCCCGACCCGGGAACTGGTGGTGCAGATCGCCAAGGACGCCGAGTTGCTGACCAAGTACACCGGCCTGAACGTGATGACCTTCGTCGGCGGCATGGACTACGACAAGCAGCTCAAGGCCCTCGAAGCCCGCCACTGCGACATCCTGGTTGCCACCCCTGGCCGTCTGCTGGACTTTAACCAGCGCGGCGAAGTGCACCTGGACATGGTCGAAGTGATGGTGCTGGACGAAGCCGACCGCATGCTCGACATGGGCTTCATCCCGCAGGTGCGTCAGATCATTCGCCAGACCCCGCCGAAGAGCGAGCGTCAGACCCTGCTGTTCTCGGCCACCTTCACCGAAGACGTGATGAACCTGGCCAAGCAGTGGACCACCGATCCGGCCATCGTCGAGATCGAGCCGGAGAACGTCGCCAGCGAAACCGTCGAACAGCACGTCTACGCCGTCGCCGGCAGCGACAAGTACAAGCTGTTGTACAACCTGGTCACCGAAAACAAGTGGGAACGGGTGATCGTCTTCGCCAACCGCAAGGACGAAGTGCGGCGCATCGAAGAGAAACTGGTGCGCGACGGCGTGAATGCCGCGCAACTGTCTGGCGACGTGCCCCAGCACAAGCGCATCCGCACCCTGGAAAGCTTCCGCGAAGGGCTCATTACCGTGCTGGTTGCCACCGACGTGGCTGGTCGCGGTATCCACATCGATGGCATCAGCCACGTGATCAACTTCACCCTGCCGGAAGATCCGGACGATTACGTGCACCGTATCGGCCGTACCGGTCGTGCGGGGACCAGCGGTGTGTCGATCAGCTTTGCCGGTGAGGATGACTCCTACCAGTTGCCGGCGATCGAGACGTTGCTGGGTCGCAAGATCAGCTGCGAGATGCCGCCGACCGAGTTGTTGAAATCAGTGCCGCGTAAGCACGGATGATCGAGAAAACGCAGCCTTGGAGCTGCGTTTTTTTATGGCTGCAATTTTTCGCGAGCAAGCTCGCTCCTACAGATTCAGACCATACCGGCCTGTAGGAGCGAGCTTGCTCGCGAAGGCCTCTCGGCAGCCCCATCTTTTTTGTGTCCCGGGATAGATAAAAATTAAACTAAAAGTCCATAATGGAAAAATTAGTTTATAAACCAGTCACCCCGGAGTCCCGAATGGCCGCGCCCCTCGTTCTCGACCAGCAGCACGCCCGTCAATTGCTCACCCAGGTGGATGTTCCCCAGGTGTTGCGTGATCTGTTCCGCGACCTGGCAGCCGGCCAGGCGGTGCAGCCACCGCAGCAGCTGGTGGAATTCCCGTCCGGCAAAGGCGACTTCATCAATTACGGCGGCGTGCTGGCGCAGGAGCGCGTCTACGGGGTCAAGACTTCGCCTTACATCGTCCGTGAGCAAGGCGCGCTGGTCACCGCCTGGACCCTGCTGATGTCCATGGACAGCGGCCAACCGCTGTTGCTGTGCGACGCCGGCGAACTGACCACCGCGCGCACCGCCGCCACCACCGCCGTGGCCGTCGATGCCTTGGCCCCGGCCGACGCCCGGCGCCTGACCCTTATCGGCAGCGGCCCGATTGCCCGCGCTCATCTGCATTACGTGCGCAACCTGCGCCCATGGCAGGACATCCGCCTGTACTCGCCGAGCCTGAACGGCAAGAGCGCCAGCGAGCGTGATGCCCTCACCACCCTCGATCCACGCCTGAGCCTGCACGACGACGCCGAAGCGGCCCTGGTCGATGCCGACGTGATCCTGCTGTGCACCTCGTCGGCCAAGCCGGTCATCGATCCGGCCAAGCTGAGCAAGCCGGCACTGATCACCTCCATCAGCACCAATGCGGTGCGTGCTCATGAGGTGCCACCGGCCAGCCTCGCGGCGATGGACGTGTACTGCGACTACCGGGTGACCACACCGGGCAGCGCCGGTGAAATGCGCCTGGCCGCCGAAGAGCATGGCTGGAAGACCGACGCCATTGTCGGCGACCTGCCGGAACTGATCAGCGGCCAGGCTCCACGCCCGGACTACCAACGCCATGCGTTCTTCCGCTCCATCGGCCTCGGCCTGGAAGACATCGCCCTGGCCAACGCCCTGTACCACCTGCAACGCGCGCGCTGACAGCGTCGGAGGTCCCATGCAACAGGCTGACTTCATCATCATCGGCGCCGGTATCGCCGGCGCGTCCACCGGCTACTGGCTGGCCGCGCATGGCCAGGTGCTGCTGCTCGAACGCGAGACGCTGCCGGGTTATCACTCCACCGGTCGCTCGGCGGCGCTGTACACCGCCGCCTACGGTACGCCGCAAGTCCGCGCCCTGACCCTGGCCAGCCGGGCGTTCTTCGACCAGCCGCCAGCCGGCTTCGCCGAGCATCCGCTGCTAACCCCGCGCGGCGAGATGACCGTGGACTTCGACGGCGATGCCGCCGAACTGCAACGCCAGTTCGACAGCGCCCGCGCCTGCGTGCCGGAGATGCAATTGCTCAGCGCCGATGAGGCCTGCGCGCGCCTGCCGGTACTGCGTCGGGAGAAAGTCCACGGCGCGCTGTACGACCCGAGCGCCAGCGACATCGACACCGACGGCCTGCATCAGGGTTACCTGCGCGGTATCCGCCGCCAGCAGGGCGAAGTGCACGGTGACTGTGAAGTCCTCGCCCTGCACCGCGAGGACGACGGCCAGTGGCGCGTGGAAACCAGCCGCGGCGAATTCCGCGCGCCGGTAGTCATCAACGCCGCCGGCGCCTGGGCCGACCACATCGGCCAACTGGCCGGCGCCCGTCCACTGGGTCTGCAACCCAAGCGGCGTGCCGCGTTCATCTTCGAAGCACCGGCCGACCTGGACACCCACGACTGGCCGATGCTGGTCAGCCTCGACGAGTCCTTCTATATGAAGCCGGACGCCGGCATGTTGCTCGGTTCGCCGTGCAACGCCGACCCGGTCGAGCCCCACGACGTGCAGCCCGAAGAACTGGACATCGCCATGGGCATCTACCAGATCGAGGAAGCCACCACGCTGAGCATCCGCCGCCCGTTCCGCACCTGGGCCGGACTGCGCAGCTTCGTCGCCGACGGTGACCTGGTGGCCGGTTTCGACGGCGATGTACCCGGCCTGTTCTGGGTCGCGGCGCAAGGCGGCTACGGTATCCAGACCTCGCCGGCGATGGGCCAGGCCAGCGCCGCGCTGGTGCGTGGCGAGCCCCTGCCCGCCCACCTCGGTGATTTCGGCCTGAGCGCCGAGCAACTCTCGCCCGCGCGCCTGGCCACCCGCCAGGAAGGATGACGCGCCCGCGCGTTTGCGGCACACTCCCAGCGCCCTGGCCCCAGGGCGCTGAACCCGTCCGGAGCCCGCCCGAATGTCGACACCCGATGATGTCCTGCAGAACTACCGGGCGATCGCCGATGCCATCGCCACGCTGTTCTTCCCCCATGCCGAAGTCGTGCTGCACGATCTGCGCACACAGAAGATCGACTACATCGCCAACAACCTGTCCAAGCGCGAAATCGGTGACGACGCGGCGCTGGAGGACATGTTCGAGGAAGGTACCGACGAGACCAATATCGGCCCCTACGAGAAGCTCAACTGGGACGGGCAGAAGATCCGCTCCCTGAGCACGGTGCTGCGCGACGCCACGGGCAACCCGCAGGCCGTGTTGTGCATCAACCTGAATATTTCCCTGTTCGAGAACGCCAAGGCGGCGCTGGATTTGTTCCTGTCACCCAGCAAATTGATCCCACAGCCCGACGCCCTGTTTCGCGACGACTGGCAGGAGCGGATCAATACCTTTCTCAACAGTTGGCTGCGCCAGCGTCAGCTCAGCCTCAATGTGCTCAACCGCGACCACAAGCGCGAGCTGGTCCTGGCCCTGCACGCCGAAGGCGCGTTCCGCGGCAAGAGTGCGGCCAACTATGTGGCCAATGTGCTGAATATGGGGCGGGCGACGGTGTACAAACACCTGAAGGAACTCAAGGCCTGAGGCTGCGGGTACCGCTTCGCGAGCAAGCTCGCTCCTACAAAATGGCAGCAGCCTCGGGCGCTTGAGTCAGGCGATTAGTCGCCGTAGATGTCGGTCTTGAAATACTTGGCCTGGATCTTCTGGTACTCGCCATCGGCGCGGATTGCGGCAATGGCATCGTTCAGTTTCTTCACCAGTTCGGTATTGCCCTTGCGCACGGCGATACCGGCGCCTTCACCGACGAATTTCGGATCTTTCAGCTCAGGGCCGACAAAGGCGAAGCCCTTGCCCCGTGGCGTGTCGAGGAAGCCCAGTTGCAGCGGGATGGTATCGGCGAACACACCGTCCAGGCGCCCGCTTTCCATGTCCAGGAAGATCTCTTCGTTGGTGGTATACGGCACCACGATCACGCCCTTGGGCTCCAGCACCGCACGCACATAGCGGTCAGTCGTGGTGGCGCGCTGCACACCGATGCGCTTGCCCTTCAGGGCTGCGTACTGATCGTCCACCTGGGTGCCTTCCTTCATCGCCAGGCGCGCCGACGTGAAGTAGTACTTGTTGGTGAAGTCCACGGACTTCTTGCGCTCTTCGGTGATGGTGATCGACGACAGGGCCGCGTCGATCTTCTTGACCTTCAGCGACGGAATCAGGCCGTCGTATTCCTGCTCGACCCACTGGCACTTGACCTTCATCTCGGCGCACAGCGCGTTGCCGATGTCGTAGTCAAAGCCTTCGATGCCGTTCGGGGTCTTGTAGGCAAAGGGCGGGTAAGCAGCCTCGATGCCGATGCGCAGAACGTCGTCGGCCGCGAACACAGGGCTGCTGGCCAGCAGGCCCAGCGCCAGACCGGCGATCAGGTTGGAGGTCTTCATGATGGGGCTCTCTCGCTCGTTGTTGTGTTGGGGGTGACAAGACAGAGGAAAGGGGCCGGCCAATGGCCGAACAATTTTATACTTATATTTCTATTATGGACTTTATCGTACACACGGTAGGTGCAAGCTACAAGCGCCAAGCTGCAAGAGGAAACAGTCGATGGCGTTCCAGCTTTTTTCTTGCAGCTTCAAGCTTGCGACTTGCGACTGCCCCTCACTACCAACGCTCGGCGGCGTCAGCATCACTCTGCTTGCCCTCGACCCAACGCGGGCCTTCGCGGGTCTGTTCCTTTTTCCAGAACGGCGCGCGAGTCTTGAGGTAGTCCATGATGAAGTTGCAGGCGTCGAATGCCGCCTGGCGGTGGGCGCTGGCGACGCCGACGAAGACGATCGGCTCGCCCGGTTCGAGTGCGCCGATCCGGTGCAGCACCTCGACCTTGAGCAGCGGCCAGCGTGCCTCGGCCTCAATGACGATCTTGCCCAGCGCCTTCTCGGTCATGCCCGGGTAATGCTCGAGGAACATCCCCGCCACTTCCCGACCATCATTGAAGTCACGCACATAACCAACGAAAGCCACCACGGCACCAACGCCGACGTTGGCCGCGTGCATGGCATTGGTTTCCGCCCCTGGATCGAAGGGCGCGGTCTGGACCCGAACGCTCATCTCAACCTCCGGTGACCGGCGGGAAGAACGCGACTTCGTCGCCATCTTCCAGGGCTTCGTCCGGCTTGCACAGGTCCTGGTTGCGCGCGCACATCAGGTTCTTTTCGGCCAGCACGGCGTAGCGCTCGCCCTTGTCGAGCAAGGCCTGGCGCACGTCTTCGATGCAGGCGAAAGCGCCGTCGAGCACCTCGCCGTCCATGCCCAACAACTCACGGTAGCGAGCGAAATACACCACGTTGATCGTCATTGCGTATCCGCCTGGTAGTGGCCGCTCTTGCCGCCGAGCTTTTCCAGCAGGCGCACGTTTTCAATGGTCATGCCGCGATCGACGGCCTTGCACATGTCATAGATGGTCAACGCGGCAACGCTGGCGGCGGTCAGGGCTTCCATTTCCACGCCGGTCTGCCCGGACAGCTTGCAGCGGGCGACGATGTGCACGGCGTCCTGGCCTTCGGCGCTCAGTTCGACCTTGACGCTGGTGAGCATCAGCGGATGGCACAGGGGAATCAGGTCGCTGGTTTTCTTCGCCGCCTGGATCCCGGCAATACGCGCCACGGCAAACACATCGCCCTTGGGATGGGCGCCGTCGACGATCATTGCCAGGGTCTGCGGGAGCATGCGCACGCGGGCTTCGGCCACGGCTTCGCGGAAGGTCACGGCCTTGTCGGTGACGTCGACCATGGCGGCGCGGCCTTGGGAATCGAGATGAGTCAGCACAGGGTTACTCCAGATCAGGAGCCCCGATTGTAAACCTGGGAGTCAGCTTTGCCAGCGAAAAAAACCGGGCGGCGCGAGGCCGCCCGGGGCGTGGTTTACAGGTGGGATTCGGCGTATTCGGCGAGGACCGACCGCGGTACGCCCTGCAGGGTGATGTGAACGCCGTTGGGGAAGTCCTTGAAGCGTTCGGTGAGGTAGGTCAGCCCGGAACTGGTGGCCGACAGGTAAGGGGTGTCGATCTGCGCCAGGTTGCCCAGGCAGATCACCTTCGAACCAGTGCCGGCACGGGTGATGATGGTTTTCATCTGGTGCGGCGTGAGGTTCTGGCATTCGTCGATCAGGATCAGGCTTTGCTGGAAGCTGCGACCACGAATGTAGTTCAGCGACTTGAACTGCAGCGGGACTCTTTCAAGGATGTACTCGACGCTGCCATGGGTGTTCTCGTCGTCCATGTGCAGGGCTTCGAGGTTGTCGGTGATGGCACCGAGCCAGGGTTCCATTTTTTCCGCCTCGGTGCCCGGCAGGAAGCCGATTTCCTGGTCCAGCCCCTGCACGCTGCGGGTGGCGATGATGCGCCGGTAGCGCTTGCTGACCATGGTCTGCTCGATGGCCGCGGCCAGGGCCAGGATGGTCTTGCCGGAGCCCGCGGCGCCGGTGAGGTTGACCAGGTGGATGTCCGGGTCGAGCAGCGCGAACAGTGCCAGCGCCTGATGAATATCGCGAGGTTTCAGGCCCCAGGCTTCCTGGTGCAGCAGCGGTTCCTGATGGAGGTCGAGCAGCAGCAGTTCGCTGTCCTTGATGCCCTTGATCCAGCCGACGAAGCCCTGTTCGTCGATGATGAACTCGTTGACGTGGACCGCTGGCAGGTTGTCGATCAATTGCACACGGTGCCAGGTGCGACCCCGTTCCTGGCGGGTCTCGACCTTGCTAACGCGGTCCCAGAACGATCCGGTGACCGAGTGATAGCCCTTGGACAGCAGGCTGACGTCGTCAACCAGCTGGTCGGTACTGTAGTCCTCCGCCGCGATTCCACAGGCGCGGGCCTTGAGGCGCATGTTGATGTCTTTGGTCACCAGCACCACGTCGCGGTCCTTGCGCCGACTGCGCAGTTCCAGCACCTGGTTGATGATGATGTTGTCGTTCAGGTGTTCGGGCAGCAGACGGTGCGGTTCGGCACGCGGGGTCATCAGGATCGACAGGAAGCCCTTGGGCCCGCCCTTGCCACGCTGGATCGATACGCCCTGTTCGACGTCTTCGGGGTTGGCGTCACCGAGGGTCTGGTCGATCAGGCGAATAGCCTGGCGACATTCGGCGGCGATGGTGTGTTTTCCGGTCTTGAGCTTGTCGAGTTCCTCCAGCACCGTCATCGGTATCGCGACGTGGTGCTCCTCGAAGTTGAGCAAGGCGTTGGGATCGTGAATCAGGACATTGGTATCGAGCACATACAGGATTGGCTGGTTGGAGGAAGGGTTGCGTCCTTGGTCATCCATACTCGGTCACCTTATGTGGAAGCTACACGATGCGGTACTTCGCGCATCGCAGAGTGACCGCCGCGCTTTCCGTATCCGCGTTGCTACGGGCGGGAAGCGAACCTGCCAACAAGGGGGCCTTGGAAGACGCCACCTGGCTGCAGGGTTCGGCTGTCTGACTCCTACATACCGCAAAAACCGTTACCGGAAAAAGCATTTTCATGCACAAGGACAGTTTATTTTTCGCTTGGACGAATTGCCCTTGGCGGCGTCGCAAAGCACGACTACATTCAAGGATGGAGCCCGTTGAAACGTTTCGCCCAGCCCCGGGCTTCCCTGCTACTGCCGACCCGCAAAGTCTCGGCAACTCTCCCAGCCAATCCCGCTTTGTGCCGTGTGCGTCAGCAACCAGGTCACCACCGCCTGCGCTTTCGGCTGGCTGTCGTGCAACTGGATCAAGCCGCGACGCCATAACAACATCAGGCTCAAGGTGCGCTGCGCCGATTGCTCGGCGGTCAGCGGGCTGAGGTCCTGAGCGTCGATATCCCACAACGTCACGCGCAGGTTCTGACTGGCGAAAAAGCCAGCGCTGTCGGCCCGGCGCTGGCCGTAGGGTGGGCGAAACAGTGGCACATACTGATCTGGCAGATCGCCCTGGACCCGCGCGACACTGCGCAGCACCGAGTCTTCCCAGTCCTTCCACTGGGCATGGGAGCGGTACTGCCAGCCCTGCACACCCACGCACTGTCCGCGATAGACCTCGCGCAGCGCCGCCAGCGAAAGTTTGTCGCGGCGGCCCTGCACGCTCTGGCCGAGGACGAAGAACAGGCCGTCGAGTTTCTGCTTGCGCAGGAACACGCTCAATTGCTCGGTGGTGGCCCCGGCCATGCTCGGGCCACCATCGAAGGTGAACAAGAACACCCGGTCATTGAGGCGATCACCGTTGACCTCTGCGGCGTCGTAGAACATCACTTCGCTGGCGGTCTGCGGGAACAGCGCGGCCTTGCGCAGCAGTTCGTTGAGGTAGGTGGTGTGGAATTGCCGGCTCGGCTCGGCCCAGCCGGCATAAAAGGAATCGGCGTCGACGGCGAACTTCGCCGCTTGCTGGCGCAGGTCACCGAGGTTTTCGATGGCATAGCAGAACGACGCGTCCTGCTCGCAACTCTGCTGGGCCCTGTCGTAGTTGCGCCACAGCGTGCGCCAGAGCCGTTCGCGGTATTCGCTGATGGCCGGCAGGTTGATCTGACGCAGTTGCAGACGCGCCGCCAGGGTCGGCTCGTTCAGCACCTCGGTTTCACTCAGGACACGGGCGAAGGACAGAATCTCGGCCCGCGAGGCGACGTCGAACAACACCGGTGTATCCAGCGTTTCCGGCCAGTGGCTGCGCTCGAACGTCGCGATTTCCAGCGGGGCGGCCTGGGCCACGAGGCTGAGCAGGGCTGTCAGGGCAACTAGGGCTATGCGCACGTTCACACTCTCCGGTTCATCCGCCGCGCACTATAGCAGCGCGCCCGGCTATCGCCGCGATAGCTGGAGAACATCGGCCCCGCCCCGTAGAATCGCGGCCACGATTCAAGGAGCCGACCTCATGCTGACGGTGATTTCCCCCGCCAAGACCCTCGATTACGACACCCCGCCCGTCACCTCGCGGCACACCCTGCCGCAGTACCTGGACGACTCCCAGGAACTGATAGTGCAACTGCGCGACCTGTCGCCGGCGCAGATCAGTGAACTGATGCACCTGTCCGACAAGCTCGCCGGCCTCAACGCCGCGCGTTTCGGTAGCTGGACCCCGGATTTCACCCCGGCTAACGCCAAGCAGGCGCTGCTGGCGTTCAAGGGTGACGTGTACACCGGGCTCGCTGCCGAAAGCCTCAGTGAGGACGATTTCAGCTACGCCCAGGATCACCTGCGCATGCTGTCCGGCCTGTATGGCCTGCTGCGCCCGCTGGACCTGATGCAGCCGTACCGCCTGGAAATGGGCACCAAGCTCGCCAACGCCCGCGGCAAAGACCTGTATGCCTTCTGGGGCACGCGGATCAGCGAATGGCTGAACCAGGCGCTCGCCGAGCAAGGCGACGACCTGCTGTTGAACCTGGCCAGCAACGAATACTTCAGCGCCGTGAAACGCAGCGCCCTCAAGGCGCGGATCATCAACACCGAGTTCCGCGACCAGAAGAATGGCCAGTACAAGATCATCAGCTTCTACGCCAAGAAGGCGCGCGGCCTGATGAGCCGCTTCGTGATTCAGGAGCGCATCAATGATCCGGAGCGCCTGAAGCAGTTCGATGTGCAGGGCTACTACTACAGTGCCGAGCAGTCGAAGCCGGATAATCTGGTGTTCCTGCGGGATCATCCTGACGACTGATCTGTTGTGCTGCTGACGGCCTTATCGCTGCATGGGTATCTACACATCTTTCGGTCATGTGGTGGCTGGAAGGCGCCTGTCAAAAGACCGAGTAGGGGCCACCAGGCGCATGCCGGAAGTTTTCTAGCGCCCTTTAGAACGAGCGCCGCCCGCGCGGCGCATCGCGAGCGAGCTCGCTCCTACATTGGTTGCAACGTACCTATGCCTGTCAGGCCATAGTTGACCGCCTTGTTTGTACGGCGCGGTATTGAGTCGACCCTAACAGCCTCCCCGCGATTCATCGCCGAACG
This sequence comes from Pseudomonas huaxiensis, assembly GCF_003231275.1. Classification (GTDB taxonomy): domain Bacteria; phylum Pseudomonadota; class Gammaproteobacteria; order Pseudomonadales; family Pseudomonadaceae; genus Aquipseudomonas; species Aquipseudomonas huaxiensis. Next base: position 191,257 of record NZ_QKVL01000006.1, on the reverse strand, counting down.
CCAAGAGCGGGCAACACCTCTCTGACAGGCCATGGGACGTTGCAATCCATGTAGGAGCGAGCTTGCTCGCGATGCGCCGCGCGGGCGGCGCTCGATCTCAAGGCGCTAAAGGCATGTCGGCTGACACATGGCAGCCAATGCATAACCATAAATTGTGTAGATACCCATGCTTATCGCTGGCAAGCCAGCTCCCACAGAATCGGCATGCACCGAACCCTGGAGCTGGCTTGTCGGGACGCCCCTCAACCTCACCCTGACCCTACAAAATCGCCATTATTCCGGCGCCAAAAAACCGCCCCTCCATCCTTATCGCAAAACGCCATAAGACCGTTCGTAGTTTTTTGACGAAAAATCCTGAAAAAATTTTCAGTACTGGCACAAAACCATCCCACCCCAAGTTCGCCCTTTATATACCGGGACGAAACTCCTGCGTGCCATCAAAGTGAAAGTATCGGCAAGTAGAGAAATATTAAAAAATCTTTCACCGGCACTCTCCGCCCTCAGGAACTTATCCCCTCGCCGCTCGCTCATACCACCCGTAACGATTTTCGAACCATGTGTGAGAAATGACTTACATAACAAACTGAAGTCAGGAAGTTATACAGAGTCAGTTGAGCACCCGCCCGAGACCCGTTCGGCGCGCGGCTCACGCCCAGGAGAATACGCACTCACAACTCGTCCTAGTGGTTGATTTCAAAGGATTTAATCCACTTGAAAAAACAAGCACTGCAGTATTGAAAGTGCAGTACTGCAATAAAGACGGCTAGCGTTTTGGGCACGTCCCGATTAATGGCCATTGGCTGCCTACTTTGAGCACGCGATAGCGCGCTCACAAATTACTTATGCCTGCACGCGGTACTGCGCATTTAACGCCACAGTTCCGTGCGCCCGAAAAACGGCTGGTAAATCAACCCGGTCCGGTTCTTTGAATGGAATCGGCATTGCTAACTACATGAGGTGAATGCGATGCGTATCAGCATCTTTGGTTTGGGTTATGTGGGTGCAGTCTGTGCCGGTTGTCTGTCCACACGAGGCCATGACGTGATTGGCGTGGACGTTTCCGCAACCAAGATCGACCTGATCAACCAGGGCAAATCCCCGATTGTCGAGCCAGGCCTCGAAGGCCTGTTGCAACAGGGCATCAGCACCGGCCGCCTGCGCGGCACCACCGACTTTTCCCAGGCCATCCGCGACAGCGACCTGTCGATGATCTGCGTCGGCACCCCCAGTAAGAAAAACGGCGACCTGGGCCTGGAATACATCGAGTCGGTCTGCCGTGAAATCGGTTTCGTCCTGCGCGACAAAGCCAGCCGCCACACCATCGTAGTCCGCAGCACCGTGCTGCCGGGCACAGTGAAGAACGTGGTGATCCCGATCCTCGAAGACTGCTCGGGCAAGAAAGCCGGGGTCGATTTCGGTGTCGCGGTGAACCCCGAGTTCCTGCGCGAAAGCACCGCGATCGCCGACTACGACAAGCCACCCATGACCGTCATCGGTGAGCTGGACCGCGCCAGCGGCGACGTGCTCCAGGCTCTCTACGAAGAACTCGACGCACCGATCATCCGCAAGGACATCGAAGTGGCCGAGATGATCAAGTACACCTGCAACGTCTGGCACGCGACCAAGGTCACCTTCGCCAACGAGATCGGCAACATCGCCAAGGCGGTGGGTGTCGATGGCCGCGAAGTGATGGACGTGGTCTGCCAGGACAAGGCCCTCAACCTGTCGCAGTACTACATGCGCCCCGGCTTCGCCTTCGGCGGCTCGTGCCTGCCCAAGGACGTCCGCGCGCTCACCTACCGCGCCGGCAGCCTGGACGTGAAAGCACCGCTGCTCGACTCGCTGATGCGCAGCAACGAATCCCAGGTGCAGAACGCCTTCGACATCATCGAAAGCCACGACAAGCGTAAGGTCGCCCTGCTCGGCCTGAGCTTCAAGGCCGGCACCGACGACCTGCGCGAAAGCCCGCTGGTGGAACTTGCCGAGCGCCTGATCGGCAAAGGCTACCAACTGAACATCTACGACCAGAACGTCCAGTACGCCCGCGTCCACGGCGCCAACAAGGACTACATCGAATCGAAGATCCCCCACGTCTCCTCGCTGCTCAACGCTGACCTGCAACAGGTCATCGACGACGCCGAGATCATCGTCCTGGGCAACCGCGACGAACAGTTCCGCGCCCTCGCCCAACAGGCTCCGGCCGGCAAGCAAGTGATCGACCTGGTGGGCTTCATGAGCAAGTCCACCTGCCCGACCACCCGTACCGAAGGCATCTGCTGGTAAGCAGGCCGCGCGGGGCTGTCCGGCCCCGCGCGCTTTTTCCAACCTGACGTCACCGATACGGATGCAGAACATGCAAAGCCTCAAGCACGGCCTGCTACAGGCTGCCGGTTGGCTGTTCTACGTGACTTTGCTCATGTTGATCGCCCTGGCCTTGCCCAACACCCTGTTCGACCCCGACTCGAAGGATTTCCTCTTTCTGATCGGCGCCGTCGGCATCTGGCGCTATTCCATGGGCGCCACCCATTTCGTCCGCGGCATGCTGTTTCTCTACGTGGTTTACCCACGGCTGCGGCGCAAGGTGCGCAAGCTCGGCGCCGCCGCCGACCCGTCGCACGTGTACTTGATGGTCACCAGTTTTCGCATCGACGCCCTGACCACCGCCCAGGTCTACAGCTCGGTGATTCGCGAAGCGATCGACTGCGGCTACCCCACCACCGTGGTCTGCTCGCTGGTGGAAATGTCCGATGAGCTGCTGGTGAAAAGCCTGTGGGCCAAATACAACCCGCCGGATCGGGTCAGCCTGGACTTCGTGCGCATCGCCGGCACCGGCAAGCGCGATGGCCTGGCCTTCGGCTTCCGCGCCATCTCCCGTCACCTGCCGGACGACAACGCAGTGGTCGCGGTGATCGACGGCGACACCGTGCTCGGCGAAGGTGTAGTGCGCAAGACCGTCCCCTGGTTCAAGCTGTTCGGCAACGTCGGCGGCCTGACCACCAACGAATTCTGCGAAGTGCGCGGCGGCTACATCATGAGCGAATGGCACAAGCTGCGCTTCGCCCAGCGCCACATCAACATGTGCTCGATGGCCCTGTCCAAGCGCGTGCTGACCATGACCGGGCGCATGTCGGTGTTCCGCGCAAGCGTGGTGACCAACCCCGAGTTCATCGCCGACGTCGAGAGCGACTCGCTGATGCACTGGCGCCTGGGCCGCTTCAAGTTCCTCACCGGCGACGACAAGTCGAGCTGGTTCAGCCTGATGCGCCTGGGCTACGACACCTTCTACGTGCCTGACGCGGCGATCAACACCGTCGAGCACCCGCCGGAAAAGAGCTTCATCAAAGCCAGCCGCAAACTGATGTACCGCTGGTACGGCAATAACCTGCGGCAGAACTCTCGCGCCCTCGGCCTGGGCATGCGTCGCCTCGGTCTGTTCACCAGCGTGGTGCTGTTCGACCAGCGCGTGTCGATGTGGACCAGCCTGCTGGGCCTCACCGTCGCGGTGATCGCCAGCCTCAAGTTCGGCGGCAAGTTCCTCCTCGCCTACCTGCTGTGGATCGGCCTGACCCGCCTGATCCTGACCCTCATGTTGCTGTGCTCGGGGCACAAGATCGGCCCGGCTTATCCGCTGATCCTTTACTACAACCAGATCGTCGGCGCGCTGATGAAGATCTACGTGTTCTTCCGCCTCGACCGACAGTCCTGGACCCGCCAGCCCACCGCGCTCAAACGCGACCTCGCCAGCTTTCAACAATGGTTCAACACCTGGTCTTCCCGGACCATGACCTTCTCGGCGGCCAGCATCTTCGTTGCTGTGCTGTTCGTGGTCGTGTGAGCCGCGGTAACCCAACGGACCCAACAGGAAAACATAACCATGAATACCGCCGTGAACGTCAATGTCGTGCATGAGTCCGAAACCCAGCGTCAGCATGCCAGGGTGCGCATTCCCGCCAAGCTGCGCTACCTGGGGGCCAACCGCGAAACCCTGGAAATGAAGGTCGACGACCTTTCCGCCGGGGGCCTGAGCTTCCACGCCAAACAGCCACTGACGGTCGGCGACGTGCTGCGCGGCCGCCTGCAATTCACGGTGGACAACCTCGGCCTGTCGATGGACGTGGAATTCCAGGTGCGCTCCTTCGATCCGTCCAGCGGCCGCACCGGGGTGCAGTTCCAGAACCTCGAACAGCGCGACATCGCCACCCTGCGCCACCTCATCACCTCGCACCTGTCCGGCGAATTGATCAGCATCGGCGACGTGCTCAGCACCCTGCAGCGCGACAACTTCACCAAGGCGCGCAAGCAGAAAGACACCCATGGCGGCCTGAGCCCGCTGGGCCGGCTGCGGGCGGTGACCTTCAGCCTCGGCGTATTCGTGGTCGGGGTCGCGGCGTTCGGCTTCGTCGCCAAGTCGATCTACGGCCTGTACTTCGTCAGCCATGCCGAGGCCGGCGTGGTCAGCGTGCCGACCACCCAGGTCACCATGCCGCGCGACGGTACGGTGCAGGCGTTGGTGGACAACGGTGGCGAAGTGGTCAAGGGCGCGCCGCTGGCGTCTTTCAGCACCAGCATGCTCGATCTGCTCAAGGGGCATCTGGACGACCAGCAACTGGAGCCGGCCAAGGTTGAAGAACTGTTCGGCAAGCAGATGAGCGGCACCCTCACCAGCCCGTGCGACTGCACCGTGGCGCGGCAACTGGTGGACGACGGCCAGTACGCCGCCAAGGGCACGGTGATCTTCCAGTTGGTCCCGCGCACCACCAACCCGACGGTCGAGGCGCGCTTCAGCTATCGCCAGTTCGACGATGTGAAGCCGGGCACCCGGGTCAACTTCCAGGTCGCCGGTGAAGAGCAGACCCGTACCGGGCAGATCGTCAGCAGCAGCAACCTGAACCAGGACGACCTGTCTTCGGATATCCGCGTGCAGATCAAACCGGATGCGCCGATGCCTTCGAACCTGATCGGCTTGCCGGCGAGCGTCAACGCCAAGCGGGGTCCGTCGCTGGACTGGTTGATCGATAGCGCTGTGGCGCATGGGCTCTGAAGAGGGTTCTCCGATGAACAATTACACCGCGTTGTGGCTAATCGCTGGCAAGCCAGCTCCCACAAGTTCAATGCAAGCAGTCTCTGTGGGAGCTGGCTTGCCAGCGATGAGGCCCACACTAATTTGCGCCCTGGCCCTGGCCATCAGCCTCACCGGCTGCGCCGGCCTCCCCGACCAGCGCCTGGCCAACGAAGCCCTGAAAAACGGTGACACTGCCACCGCCGAACGCAACTACCGGCAACTCGCCGACCTCGGCTACAGCGAAGCCCAGGTCGGGCTTGCCGATATCCAGGTGGAAACCCGCGACCCGGCCAAGCTGAAGGAAGCCGAAGCCACCTACCGCGCCGCCGCCGATGTCTCGCCCCGCGCCCAGGCCCGCCTCGGCCGTCTGCTGGCAGCCAAGCCCGATGCCAGCGAAGCCGAGCGCCAGGAAGCCGAAACCCTGTTGAAGAAAGCCTTCGCCAACGGCGAGGGCAACACCCTGATCCCGCTGGCGATGCTCTACCTGCAATACCCGCAGAGCTTCCCGCGGATCAATGCGCAAAACCAGATCGACCAGTGGCGCGCCGCCGGCTACCCGGAAGCGGGCCTGGCCCAGGTGCTGCTGTACCGCACGCAGAACACTTACGACCAGCACCTCGATGACGTCGAGCGCATCTGCAAGGCTGCGCTGACCAGCACCGACATCTGCTACGTCGAACTCGCCACCGTCTACCAGAAACGCGCCCAGCCCGAGCAACAGGCGGCGCTGCTGGACCAGCTCAAAAGCGCCTACCAGCGCGGCGTAGTCCCGGCCAGCCGGGTCGACAGCGTGGCCCGTGTACTGGCCGACCGCAACCTCGGCCAGACCGACGAAAAAACCGCGCAGGCCCTGCTCGAAAACATCGCGCCGCAGAACCCGGCGTCCTGGGTCAGTCTCGCGCAACTGCTCTACGACTTCCCCGAACTGGGCGACAGCGACCAGTTGATGGGCTACATCGACAAGGGCCGCGCCGCCGAGCAACCACGCGCCGAACTGCTGCTGGGTCGCCTCTACTACGAAGGCAAGACCCTGCCGGCCGACGCGCCGAAAGCCGAATCCCACCTGCTCGCCGCCGCCAGCGCCGGCGAGATCAGCGCCCATTACTACCTCGGCCAGCTTTACCGCCGCGGTTACCTGGGCGATGTCGAGCCACAGAAGGCGGTCGATCACCTGCTGCAAGCCGCACGCGGCGGCCAGCTCAGCGCCGACTACGCCCTGGCCCAGTTGTTCAGCGAAGGTCACGGCATTCGCCAGGACCCTGTAAACGCCTGGGTCTTCGCCCAACTGGCGCAGGCCAACGCCAGCGAGCAATCCACCGCCCTGGCGGGCGAACTCGACGCCCAGCTCAGCCCCGAACAGAAAGCCGCCGCCCAGCGCCTGCTGCAACAGGAACGTGCCGCCCGTGGCGCCATGGGCCCAGGCCCTGCGGCCCTGGCCATACAAACGGTGCAAGCCCCCGACGACGAACAAGCTGAGGACTCCCTATGACGCTCAATCCGTGGATGAAAGCCGGCCTCGGCCTGAGCTTCGCGCTGTTCTGGGCCTGCCCGACCCTGGCCGCCGAAACCGCCGAAAAGAACTTCGGCCTGGAAGTGAAAATCACCGGCCAGTCCGAAGACGACCGTGACCTCGGCACCCGCGCTGGCGGCGACGTCAACGGCCTCGGCCTCGACCTGCGCCCGTGGGTGTTCTTCGAGCGCGGCGACTGGAGCGCCTACGCCATGGGCCAGGCCGTCGCAGCCACCGACATCATCGAGACCGACACCAGCCGCCAGTCCGCCGACGGCAGCGAAATCGACAACGCCAACAGCAGCAGCGACGACCGCGAAGCCAAGAAAAACTACCTGGCGATGCGCGAGTTCTGGGTCGGCTACAGCGGCTTCACCGCCTACCCCGGCGAGCAGTTGCGCTTCGGCCGCCAGCGCCTGCGCAACGACGACGGCATGTGGCGCGACACCAACATCGAAGCGCTGAACTGGACCTTCGACACCACCCTGCTGCGGGCCAACCTCGGCGTGGCCGAACGCTTCAGCGAGTACCGCACCGACCTCACGGAACTGGCTGCCGAAGACAAGGACCGCCTGCATGTCTACGGCGATGTGGCGGCGCAATGGACACCCGGCCACTGGGTCGGCCTGCGCGCCCACCACACCCACGACGACGGCAAGCTGAAGAACCCCGGCGAAACCCTCGACGCCCTCGACAAGACCCGCACCGGCGACCTCACCTGGCTCGGTGTTGAAGCCAACAGCGACGCCTACAACTGGCGCAACCAGAACACCGTCAATTACTGGGGCAGCCTCACCTGGCTGACCGGCGACCGCGACACCCTCGGCAGCACCACGGTGAACGGCGAACAGGTCGCCACCGGCAAGCAGAGCGGCGACGTCAACGCCTGGGCCACCGACCTCGGCATCCGCCTGCGTCTCGATCCCAACTGGCAAGTCGGCGCCGCCTACGCCCGCGGCAGCGGTGGTGGCGGCAGCGACGGCTCGAACAACTACGAGCAGACCGGCCTTGAGAGCAACCGCTCCAACTTCACCGGCACCCGCTCGCGTGTACACCGCTTCGGCGAAGCCTTCCGCGGCGAGCTGGGCAACCTGCAAGCGGCGACCCTGTTCACCTCCTGGCAACTGCGCGACGACTACGACGCCAGCCTGATCTACCACAAGTTCTGGCGCGTCGATGGCGACCAGAACCTCGGCGGCAGCGGCATCAACGCTGTGGTCGACGACGGCGGCATCAACCGTCCGCTGATCCAGGGCGAAAAAGATGTCGGGCAGGAAATGGACCTGGTGGTCACCAAGTACTTCAAACAGGGCCTGCTGCCAGCGGCGCTGAGCAAGTCGATCGACGAACCCTCGGCGCTGGTGCGTTTTCGCGGCGGCGTGTTCAAGCCGGGCGACGCCTACGGCAAAGAGGCCGACTCCTACATGCATCGCGCCTTCGTTGACGTGGTCTGGCGCTTCTGATGCACGGAGAGCACTGACATGAACCTTCATCCGAACAGGCTCCACGCCCTGCTGGCCGGCGCCCTGCTGCTGGCCAGCGGCATCGCCCAGGCCAATGGCCAGGCAGCGCCGACCGCCAAAGGGCTGCAGCACGCCAAGACCTACACCGTCAGCAGCGCGCCGGTGGAGCCCTTGCACATGGACCCGCCGACCCTGCCGGACCTCAGCGGCTACACCGCCGAGGCGGTGCAGAAGAAGATCGACCGCAGTCACAAGGGCCAGGTTTCGGTGCGCCGCATGCTCCAGGAAACCACCCTCAAGGAGTTCATCGGCGGCGACAACAAGGGCGCCGAATGGGTCGCCCGCCAGCGTGGCATTCCCCAGGCGATCTTCATCGACGGCGGCCATGTGGACTTCGCCGAACTGGCGAAAAAAGTGCCCGACCGCTATGTCCGTGAAGTCTCGCCGGGCGTGTACCTGGCCCGCCTGCCGATCGTCGTCGGCCACGACGCGACCCTGGAAATCAACGGCAAGGTCAAGGAACTGCGGCTGTCCCAGGAAGGCGGCTCGTTCCTGGTCAACGACGGCAAACTGTTCGTCAGCGACAGCCGGGTGGTCGGCTGGCGCGAGGCCGACAACGGCCCGGCGACCTTCCGCAAACCGGATGAATTCCGTCCGTTCCTGCTGTCGTGGGGCGGCACCGAGACCTACATCGTCAACACCACCATGGCCAGCTTCGGCTACGCCAAGAGCAAGTCCTACGGTGTGAGCATCTCGCAGTACACGCCGAACATGGCCAAGCAGATGGGCCGCGCCGAACCCACCGGCTGGATCATCGGCTCGACCTTCAGCGACATGTGGTACGGCTTCTACTGCTACGAGACCAGCGACTTCGTGGTCAAGGACAGCACCTACCGCGACAACATCGTCTACGGCATCGACCCCCACGACCGCTCGCACCGGCTGATCATCGCCGGCAACACCGTGCACGGCACGAAGAAGAAGCACGGGATCATCATTTCCCGCGAGGTCAACGACAGCTGGATCATCAACAACAAGAGTTTCGACAACAAACTCTCCGGCGTGGTGATCGACCGCAACAGCGTCAACAACCTGATCGCCTACAACGAGATTTACCGCAACCACACCGACGGCATCACCCTGTACGAGAGCGGCGACAACCTGATCTGGGGCAACAAGCTGATCAGCAACCGTCGCCACGGCATCCGCGTGCGCAACAGCGTGAACATCCGCCTGTACGAAAACCTCGCCATGGCCAACGGCCTGGTGGGTGTCTACGGGCACATCAAGGACCTCTCCGACACCGACCGCGACATCGCCCTCGACCCGTTCGACACCAAGGTCTCGCTGATTCTCGTCGGCGGCGAACTGGCGGCCAACGGCAGCGGCCCGCTGTCCATCGACTCGCCGCTGAGCGTCGAGCTGTACCGGGTGTCGATGCTGGCCCCGAGCAAGGCCAGCGGCATCAGTTTCTCCGGCGTGCTCGGCGAGCGTCAGGACGAGATCCTCGACCTGATGGTGCGCCAGCAGAAGGCCGTACTGATCGACCCGGTCGAACGCCAGACCGAAATGCTGGATTGAGGAAGCCCGACATGACCCCACACCTGATGAAACTCCTCGGCCTCAGCGCCGCCCTGCTGGCGATCAGCAACGGCGTGCGCGCCGACGAGATCAAGGCGCCGACCTTCAGCGCCGAGCCTTGCTGCCAACTGTGCCCGGAAGCTCACGATGCCAGCCGCTACACCACCCGCTACCAGCAGAACTTCACCACGCTGGTGCAGGCCCAGGGCGACTGGCTGTTCCGTACCAAGGAAGACTTGCGCACCGAGTTCAGCACCACCCCGGCCGGCTACAAACGCCTGCAGCAGATCCACGATGCGTTCAAGGCACGCGGCATCGAGCTGGTGGTGGTTTATCAACCGACCCGTGGCCTGGTGAACCGCAACATGCTCAACCCCGCCGACAAAGCCGGCTTCGACTACCAGAAGGCCCTCGGCAATTACAAAGCGATGCTCAAGCGCTTTGGCGGCATGGGCTACAACGTGCCCGACCTGTCGCCGCTGACCAACGAGCAACTGGCCGCCGCCGACCAGGGCAAGGATTTCTACTTCCGCGGCGACCAGCACTGGACGCCTTACGGCGCCGAGCGCGCAGCGAAAATCGTGGCCGAGACGGTGCACTCGATGCCCGCCTTCGAAGGCATCCCGCGCAAGGAATTCGAGACGACCAAATCCGGGCGCATGGGCAAGACCGGCACCCTGCACAACGTCGCCGGCCAGCTCTGCGGCACCAGCTACGCGGTGCAGTACATGGACCAGTTCGCCACCGAACCCAAGGGCGAAAGCGGCGGCGACGACCTGTTCGGCGACTCCGGCAACGCGCAGATCACCCTGGTCGGCACCAGCCACAGCGGCAAGAACTACAACTTCGCCGGCTTCCTGGAACAGTACATCGGCGCCGACGTGCTCAACGTCGCCTTCCCCGGTGGTGGCCTGGAAGGCTCGATGATCCAGTACCTGGGCAGCGAGGAATTCAAGAAGAACCCGCCGAAGATTCTGGTCTGGGAATTCTCGCCGCTGTACCCGCTCAACCAGGAAACCATCTGGCGGCAGATGCTCGCCCTGCTCGACAACGGCTGCGAAGGCAAGCCGGCGCAGATGAGCGCCAGTTCCTCGCTCAAGCCGGGCACCAACGAGCTGCTGGTCAACGGTCGCAACGGCGTGATCAAGGACCTGACCAACCGCAATCACCAGCTCGATATCCGCTTCGAAGACACCTCGGTGAAGACCCTGCAGGCCACCCTCTGGTACCTCAACGGCCGCCACGAAGACCTGAAGATCGACAAGCCGACCACCTCCGACACCGATGGCCGTTTCACCTTCCAGTTGCGCGAGGACGAGGACTGGGCCGGGCAGACCTTGCTGGCCGTGGAACTCCAGGGTCCGGAAAACGGCAGCCAGAAGGTGCAGGCCACCTTGTGCAAACGCGGTTCAGGCGATGCCTCGCGCAACGCCCAGGCCGGACTGTGAGGACACCATGAACAGACTCAGCATGCTCGCCAGCGCGGTACTGCTCAGCCTCGGCGGCCAGGTCATGGCTGCCGGGCTGGTGCCGCCGCCCGGTTACTACGCCGGCATCGAGAAACAGAAAACCGGCAAGAACGACTTCAAGTGCGATGCCGTACCGACGCCTTATACCGGCAAGCTGCAATTTCGCAGCAAGTACGAAGGCTCGGACCGCGCCCGCTCGACCCTCAACGAAGACGCCGAACAGGCCTTCCGCGACTCCACCGCCAGCATCACCACCCTGGAGCGCGGCGTCGCCCAGCAGGTCAACCGCTACCTGCGCGATGGCCGTCCGCAACAACTGGACTGCACGCTCACCTGGCTGGGCACCTGGGCACGGGCCGATGCGCTGCTGTCGAAAGACTTCAACCACACCGGCAAGTCGATGCGCAAATGGGCGCTGGGCAGCATGAGCAGCGCCTGGCTGCGCCTGAAGTTCTCCAATGCGCGGCCGCTGGCAGCACATCAGGCCCAGGCTGAAGAAATTGAAAAATGGTTCGGCCGCCTGGCTGACCAGGTGGTCAGCGACTGGAGCAACCTGCCGCTGGCCAAGATCAACAACCACAGCTACTGGGCCGCCTGGTCGGTAATGGCGACCGCCGTCGCTACTGATCGTCGTGACCTGTTCGACTGGTCGGTGAAGGAATACCGCGTCGCCGCCAACCAGATCGACGACCAGGGTTTCTTGCCCAACGAACTCAAGCGCAAACAACGCGCCCTCGCCTACCACAACTACGCCCTGCCGCCGCTGGCGATGATCGCCAGCTTCGCCCAGGTCAACGGCGTGGACCTGCGCGATGAAAACCATCAGGCCCTCAAGCGGCTGGGGGATCGGGTGCTGAGCGGGTCGAAGGACCCGTCGGCGTTCGAGCGCAAGAACGGCGAAGACCAGGACATGAAAGACCTCAAGGTCGGCAGCAAGTACGCCTGGCTGGAGCCGTGGTGCAGCGTCTACGCCTGCGGCGCCGACGTGCAGCAGCGCCGGCATGACCTGCAGCCCTTCAACAGCTTCCGCCTCGGCGGGGATGTGACGCGGGTGTACGACCCGGGAGCCCGGTAGGAGCGAGCTTGCTCGCGATGAGGCCCGCCCGGACACCGGCGCCGGACCTGCTGACGCGATCGCGAGCAAGCTCGCTCCTACAAGGATCTTGAAACACTGGTTTCCCCCGCCAAACAGCGGGGGGTTTGGGGGGCGCTGTTGCCCCGGATGCTTGAACAACAAGGAGAACCGGGATGGTTTTCTCGTCCAACGTGTTCCTGTTCCTGTTTTTGCCGACCTTCCTCGGCCTGTACTACCTGAGCGGGCAACGCTACCGCAACCTGCTGTTGCTGCTGGCCAGCTACCTGTTCTACGCCTGGTGGCGGGTGGACTTCCTCGCGTTGTTCGCCGGAGTCACCCTGTGGAACTACTGGATCGGCCTGAAAGTCGGCGCCGCCGGCGTGCGCACCAAATCCGCACAACGCTGGCTGCTGCTCGGCGTGGCGGTGGACCTGTGCATCCTCGGCTACTTCAAGTACGCCAACTTCGGCGTCGACAGCATCAACGCGATCATGACGTCGTTCGGCCTCGAACCGTTCATCCTCACCCACGTGCTGCTGCCGATCGGGATCTCGTTCTACATCTTCGAGTCCATCAGCTACATCATCGACGTGTACCGCGGCGACACCCCGGCCACCCGCAACCTGATCGACTTCGCCGCCTTCGTCGCGATCTTCCCGCACCTGATCGCCGGCCCCGTGCTGCGCTTCAAGGACCTGGCCGACCAGTTCAACCACCGCACCCACACCGTCGACAAGTTCGCCGAAGGCTGCACCCGCTTCATGCAGGGCTTCATCAAGAAAGTGTTCATCGCCGACACCCTGGCGGTGGTCGCCGACCATTGCTTCGCCCTGGAAAACCCCACCACCGGCGATGCCTGGCTCGGCGCGCTGGCCTACACCGCACAGCTGTACTTCGACTTCTCCGGTTACAGCGACATGGCCATCGGTCTCGGCCTGATGATGGGCTTCCGCTTCATGGAGAACTTCAAGCAGCCGTACATCAGCCAGTCGATCACCGAGTTCTGGCGGCGCTGGCACATCAGCCTGTCGACCTGGCTGCGCGACTACCTGTACATCACCCTCGGCGGCAATCGCGGCGGCACCTTCGCCACCTACCGCAACCTGTTCCTGACCATGCTGCTGGGCGGCCTGTGGCACGGCGCCAACTTCACCTACATCCTCTGGGGCGCCTGGCACGGCATGTGGCTGGCGATCGAGCGGGCGCTGGGCCTGGACACCAATCCGCAACGCTTCAACCCGGTCAAATGGGCCTTCACCTTCCTGCTGGTGGTGATCGGCTGGGTAATCTTCCGCGCTGAAAACCTGCACGTCGCCGGCCGCATGTACGCCGCCATGTTCAGCCTCGGCGACTGGAGCCTCTCGGAACTCAACCGCGCCAGCCTCACCGGCCTGCAAGTGGCAACGCTGATCCTGGCCTACATCACCCTGGCCTGGTTCGGCCTGCGCGACTTCTATCGCAACGCCAAACCGACCGCCAAAGCCAGCCCGGTGGTGATCCACAACGACGGCAGCGTCGGCCTCGACTGGAGCCTCTACGCCACCCGCGTGCTGGTGCTGATGCTGTTCGTGGCCTCGATCCTCAAGCTCTCGGCGCAGAGCTACTCGCCCTTCCTCTACTTCCAGTTCTGAGCGAGCCGACCATGACCCGATCATTACGCATCCTCTACTCCCTGCTGTTCCTCGCGCTGTTGGCGGCGCTGGGCCTGTGGTCCCTCGGCGGGCTCGGCGGCTTCCAGCGCACGGCGCAGATGAGCCTGCTCGACGGCAAGCTGGCCAAGGCCGCCGAAACCCACTACGACGAGCAATTCCCGCTCAAGCGCATCGGCACCAACCTGTGGGCGGCGCTGGACTTCAAGCTGTTCAATGAAGGCCGTCCCGGCGTGGTCCTGGGCCGCGACCAGTGGCTGTTCAGCGACGAGGAATTCAAGCCGGCGGCCAACGCCGAACAGACCCAGGCCGAGAACCTCGCCCTGCTGCGCGGCGTGCGCGACACCCTGCGCGAGCACGGAGTGGAACTGGTGCTGGCGATCGTCCCGGCCAAGGCGCGGGTCTATCCCGAGTACATCGGCGAGCAGGCCCCAGCCAGCCTTCACGATGACCTCTACAACGCCTTCCACGCCCAGGCCCGCCAGGCCAACATCTTCGCCCCGGACCTGTTCGGCCCGCTGCAAGCGGCCAAGTCCCGCGGCCAGGTGTTCCTGCGCACCGACAGCCACTGGACGCCGATGGGCGCGGAAGTCGCCGCCCAGCAACTGGCCGAAGCCGTGGCCCGGCAGACCCTGCTCAACGGCGAGCCGCAGACCTTCGTCACCGAGAACCAGCAACAGACGCCGTACAAGGGCGACCTGACCAACTTCCTGCCGCTGGACCCGCTGTTCAGCAACCTGCTGCCCAAGCCCGACCAACTGCAAAAACGCAGCACCCGCGCCACCGAAGAAGGCAACGGCGACGACGGCGCGCTGTTCGCCGACAAGCAGATTCCGGTAGCACTGGTCGGCACCAGCTACAGCGCCAACCCCAACTGGAACTTCCTCGGCGCGCTTCAACAAGCGCTGCGCAGCGACGTGGCCAACTACGCCGAAGACGGCCACGGCCCAATCCTGCCAATGCTCAAGTACCTGCAAAGCGACGAATTCAAAAACAGCCCGCCACAAGTCGTGGTCTGGGAATTCCCCGAGCGTTATCTGCCAATCAAGAACGATCTCAGCGGCTTCGATCCGCACTGGATCGCGCAACTGAAAAAAACCCGTACATCCCATCAAGAGCTGGCCCTGTCGTCCCATCGGACGGAACACTGAAGAGGAAACGCACATGACCTTGCACACTTCCAAGCACCGTATCGCCAAAGCCTGCGCCCTCGCTGCCGGCCTCACCCTCGCCTCGCTGCAAGCCTGGGCCGGCGGAGACGCCGCGCTCTACGGCCCGACCGCACCAAAAGGCTCGACCTTCGTGCGCCTGTACAACGCCTCCAGCCAGCCGGTCGAAGCCACGGTCGGCAACACCCCGATCAACCAGGTCGGGGCGCAGGCCAGCAGTGACTTCAGCTTCATGCCGCAAGGCGACTACAGCGCCAAAGTCGGCAGCGCCAACCTGCCGGTAAAACTGGCTGCGGACCACTACTACACCCTGGTCAACCACGCCAACGGCAAGCCGCAACTGGTGGAAGAACCGCCGTTTCGCAACAAGCAGAAATCCCTGGTTCGGGTGCAGAACCTGAGCGACCAGGCCCTGACCCTGAAGACCGCCGACGGCAAGACCGAAGTGGTCAAGCCGGTGGCCGCCAGCGGCCGCGGCGAGCGCGAGATCAACCCGGTCAAGGTCAGCCTGGCGCTGTACGAAGGCGACAAGAAAGTCAGCGACGTCAAACCGGTCGCCCTGGAGCGCGGCGAAGCCGCCGTGCTCTACGTCACCGGTTCCGGCAACACGCTGTCCCCGGTCTGGGTCAAGCGCCCGGTATCGACCCGTTAATCCCACTGCCCTTTATTGAACGATTCGGAGAACACCCATGATTCCAGTCATCCTGTCCGGCGGTAACGGTTCGCGTCTGTGGCCACTGTCGCGCAAGCAATTCCCCAAGCAGTTCCTGGCCCTCACCGGCGAACACACGCTGTTCCAGCAGACCCTGTCGCGACTGGTGTTCGACGGCATGGACACGCCCATCGTGGTCTGCAACAAAGACCACCGGTTCATCGTCAACGAGCAACTGAGCACCCTGAGCCTGGAGACCCAGGCCATCCTCATGGAACCCTTCGGCCGCAACACCGCACCGGCGGTGGCGCTGAGTGCGATGAAGCTGATCAATGAAGGCCGTGACGAGTTGATGCTGGTGCTGCCGGCCGACCACGTGATCGACGACCAGAAAGCCCTGCAACGCGCCCTCGCCCTGGCCACCGTGGCCGCCGAGCGCGGCGAGATGGTGCTGTTCGGCATCCCCGCGACCAAACCGGAAACCGGTTACGGCTACATCCGCTCCAGCCAGGACGCGCTGCTGCCCGAAGGCGTCAGCCGGGTGGCGCAGTTCGTGGAAAAACCCGATGAAAAACGCGCCCGCGAATTCGTCGATGCCGGCGGTTATTTCTGGAACAGCGGCATGTTCCTGTTCCGCGCCAGCCGCTTCCTCGAAGAGCTGAAAAAGCACGACCCGGACATCTACGACACCTGCCTGCTGACCCTCGAACGCAGCCAGGAAGACGGCGACAGCCTGAGCATCGACGAGGCCACCTTCGCCTGCTGCCCGGACAACTCCATCGACTACGCCGTGATGGAAAAAACCCAGCGCGCCTGCGTGGTGCCGCTGTCTGCGGGCTGGAGCGATGTCGGCTGCTGGTCGTCGCTATGGGACGTGCACCCGAAAGACGACAACGGCAACGTCACCAAGGGCGACGTGGTGGTGCAGGACAGCCACAACTGCATGATCCACGGCAACGGCAAACTGGTGTCGGTGATTGGCCTGGAAAACATCGTCGTGGTCGAGACCAAGGACGCCATGATGATCGCCCACAAGGACAAGGTTCAGGGCGTCAAGCAGATGGTCAACACCCTCGACGCCCAAGGCCGCAGCGAGACGCAAAACCACTGCGAGGTCTACCGACCGTGGGGCTCGTATGACTCGGTGGACATGGGCGGGCGCTTCCAGGTCAAGCACATCACCGTCAAGCCGGGAGCCAGCCTGTCGCTGCAAATGCACCACCACCGTGCTGAACACTGGATCGTGGTCACCGGCACCGCCGAAGTGACCTGCGACGAGAACGTGTTCCTGCTCACCGAAAACCAGTCCACCTACATCCCGATCGCCTCCATCCACCGCCTGCGCAACCCCGGCAAGATTCCGCTGGAAATCATCGAAGTGCAGTCCGGCAGTTACCTGGGTGAGGATGATATCGAGCGCTTCGAAGACATCTACGGGCGCTCGACGCCGATCGAGCGTGGGGTGTCGATCAAGACGATTGCGCAGTAAAGATGACCGGGCCGTGTCCTTCGGGGCACGGCTGCTTGGGGTTCGGGTGAGGCCCGCTTGGTGCAGGTCCAGAGATATCCTGCTCGCTCGATCTCAACGGCGCTGAAAACTCATTGCCATGCACTTGAAAGCACCAACGCCCCATTTCCCCCAGACAAACA
This sequence comes from Pseudomonas huaxiensis, assembly GCF_003231275.1. Taxonomy (GTDB): domain Bacteria; phylum Pseudomonadota; class Gammaproteobacteria; order Pseudomonadales; family Pseudomonadaceae; genus Aquipseudomonas; species Aquipseudomonas huaxiensis. Next base: position 173,977 of record NZ_QKVL01000006.1, on the reverse strand, counting down.
TGACAGTCCGCCCCCCTTGCCGCTAGGATCAAGGAACCCTTCTGTTTCGGTACTGGACATGATCATCGGCATCCTGCTCATCCTCACCTGGTTGGTCCTGCTGCTGCGCTACCCGGCCAAGGCGCTGCCGGTCTCGCTGGCGGCGCTGCTCGGGCTGGTCATGGTCGGCGCCTGGGTGGTCTGGCTGGATAACCGCGAAGCACGCCAACTGGCCCGGCTGGAATTGCGCCTGGACTACGCGCCGCAAGAGTGCCCCGTCGGGCGCCCGTTGCGGGTGAAGATGAACAACGGCAACGACGTGCCACTGGTGGAGTTGCATTGGCGGGTTGCGGCCTATGCGCCGGGCGACAGCGTCAACCTCGCCGAAAACACCTACGCCGCGCCCCGCTACCGTGGACCTGGCGAACTCCAGGCCGGCGCCAGCTGGAGCGACTGCCTGCCCCTTCCGCCGGTGCGTCCCGGTTATCGGCCACAAACCCTGGAGTTTCGCGCCGAGCACCTGCAAGGCAGCTTCGCCAACTAGATGTTTCCACTGCGGCACAATCCCCTCTTCCTGAATCAAACGAAGGACCGCCCCATGCCCATCGCTCTCATCACCGGTTGCTCCAGTGGTATCGGCCGTGCCCTGGCCGACACGTTCAAACAGGCGGGCTACGAGGTCTGGGCCACGGCACGCAAGGCCGAGGATGTGGCGGCGCTGACGTCCGCCGGGTTTCGCGCCCGCCAACTGGACGTGAACGATCCACAGGCTCTGCAACACTTGAGCGAAGAAATCGACTACGCCCACGGCGGCCTCGATGTGCTGATCAACAACGCCGGCTACGGCGCCATGGGGCCGCTGCTGGACGGCGGCGTCGAGGCGATGCGCCGGCAGTTCGAAACCAATGTGTTTGCCGTGATCGGGGTCACTCGCGCGCTGTTCGGCTTGCTACGGCGCAACCGCGGGCTGGTGGTGAATATCGGCAGCGTGTCCGGCGTGTTGGTGACACCGTTCGCCGGTGCCTACTGCGCGTCGAAGGCGGCGGTGCATGCGTTGAGCGATGCGTTGCGGCTTGAATTGTCGCCCTTTGGCATCCGGGTGATGGAAGTGCAGCCGGGGGCGATCCAGTCCAGTTTCGCCAGCAATGCCGGGCATGAGGCTGAGCAGTTGCTGAAGCCGGAATCGGCGTGGTGGCCGATGCGTGAAAGCATTCGAGCGCGGGCGCGGGCCTCGCAGGACAAGCCGACCCCGGCCACGGAGTTCGCCAAGGGATTGCTCAAGGCAGCGCAGCAAAGCCCGACACCGCCGCTGGTGCGGTTGGGGAATGGGAGTCGGGCGTTGCCGTGGCTGGCGAGTTGGTTGCCGACGCGGTTGCTGGATAAGGTGTTGAAGAAGAAATTTGGGCTGGATCGGGATTTGTAGGGGGTGCTCTGGGCCTCATCGCTGGCAAGCCAGCTCCCACATGGACTGCATGCACCTACCCTGTGGGAGCTGGCTTGCCAGCGATGAGGCCCTGAAAACCACCCCATCAATCAAGCAATCGCCCGCACCACCCCACCATCCACCCGCATCGCTGCACCGGTGGTCGCACTGGCCTGGCGCGACGACAGGTACACCACCAGATTCGCCACTTCTTCCACCGTCGCCAGACGCTGGATGATCGAGCTGGGCCGGTGTTCGGCGATGAAGTTGGCTTCCATCTCCTGCACCGACACGCCCTGCTCTTTCGCCATTTCAGCGAAGAAATCACCCACACCTTCCGAGCGGGTCGGCCCCGGCAACACCGCGTTGACCGTCACCCCTGTGCCAGCCAGGGTTTCCGCCAGTCCGCGGGAAATCGCCAGCAGCGCCGTCTTGGTGGTGCCGTAGTGAACCATCTCGGTAGGAATTTCCAGCGCCGACTCGCTGGACAGGAACAGCACCCGTCCCCAGTTGCGCTCGGCCATCCCCGGCGCGTAATGCCGCGACAGGCGCACCGCGCTCATGACATTGACGTCGAAGAAGCGCTGCCAGTCGTCGTCGCTGATCTCAAAGAAGCCCTTGGGTTCGAAGATGCCCAGGTTGTTGACCAGGATGTCGGTCTGCGGCACCTGCTCGAACAGCACGCGAGCGCCATCCACCGTGCCCAGGTCAGCGGCAATGCCGATGATCCGCGCCGCCGGCACCCGTTCGCGAACCTGCTTGAGGGCCTGGTCGACCCGCGCCTGGGTGCGGCCGTTGAGCACCACTTCGGCGCCCGCCTCGGCCAGGCCGATGGCGATCGCCAGGCCGATACCGGCGGTGGAACCGCTGACGATGGCGCGTTTACCGTTCAGGGAAATATGCATTCGAGCTTGCTCCTACCGTTATCAATCTTCAGTTACTGGCAACGTCAAATGCCTGCCAGCCCCCGCCCAGCGCCTTGTACAACCCCACCAGGGCCTGTGACACCGCCGCCGAGCTGTCGATCCATTGTTCTTCACTGGCCAGCAACGCCCCTTGCACGCTGAGCACATTGAGGAAGTCCACCGCGCCTTCGACGTACTGGCGCTGGGCGGTTTCCAGGGCGATGCGGTTCTGCCGCACCGCTTCGGCGAGATGATCGCGGCGCAATTGACTGGCGTTGTACAGGCGTAGCACATCGTCGATTTCGTGCCAGGCACGCAGCACCACCTGACGGTAATTCAGCGCCGCTTCCTGTTGCTGGGCCTCGCGCAATTCGAGGGTGCCCTGCAAGCGCCCACCCTCGAAAATCGGCAGGGAAAGCTGCGGGCCGATAGCGAACCGACGCGAATCCCAGGCGCCGAAATCGCTCAGTTGCAGGGCCTGGAAACCAAGATTTCCGGACAGGCGGATACTCGGATAGAAGTCCGCCTTGGCCACGCCAATGCTGGCGGTGGCGGCATGCAGCCGGGCCTCGGCCTGACGGATATCCGGTCGGCGCTCGGCCAGTTCCGACGGCACACCGATGGCGAAGCGTTGTTGCGGCGCCGGCAGTTCGGTGGCTTCCAGCAAGTCGCTTTGCAGGCTGCGCGGAGGCTCGGCGGCGAGCAGGCTGAGGGCGTTGATCAGGTCAGCCTGTCGCGCTTCCAGGCTCGGCAGGCGCGCCTCGATGGACGCCACTTGGGCGCTGGCCTGGGCGACATCAAGACGGGTGGCGACGCCCTGGTCCTGGCGATCACGGGACAGCTTGAGGCTGTGCCGGGCCACCTCGAGGTTGTCGCGGGTCACCGCCAAGGTGTGCTGCACGGCACGCAACTGGATGTAGTCGCCGGCGGTTTCCGCCAGCAGTGCCAGCAGTACGCCGCGACGGTCGTTTTCCGCCACTTGCACCGTGGCGTCGGCGGCTTCGACCTGACGCCGCACACGCCCCCAGAGGTCGAGCTCCCACCCCGCCACCAGATCGCCCTGCCACAGGTTGTAGGCGGCCTTGCCGGAATTGCCGGACGGGTCGCTGAGGCCTTCGGCGCTGTTGCGGGCGCGGCTGTAACCGGCATTCAGGCCGACCGACGGCGTCTCGTCGGCGGCGATGCTGCTGCGCAGTGCCCGGCTTTGCAGCAGCCGGGCACTGGCCATGCGCAGGTCGAGGTTGTTGTCGGCAACACGCTGGATCAACCCGCTGAGCCGGGCGTCATGAAAACTTTCCCACCAACGCAGTTCCAACGGCTCGGCCTGCGGCTGGCTCGCCGCAACGTCGCCCTGCAACGGCGCCCAATCAGTCGGCGCGTGGCTGTCGGGACGTTGGAAATCCGGGCCAAGGCTGCAGCCGGCCAACACCAGGCCGAGCAGCAACGGGCTTACACGAAAGACGGCATTCATCGGGCGCTGACCTCCTTGCCGCCGAGGGTGTCGCCCTGGGTATCGATGGTCGCCTCCACCGACATGCCAACGCGCAAGCGCTCCAGCAGCGGCTGATCGGCGTCGAAGACGATCTTCACCGGAATCCGCTGGACCACCTTGGTGAAGTTGCCGGTGGCGTTGTCCGGTTTGACTGCGGCGAAGGTCACGCCGGTGGCCGGGGCGATGCTCTGCACATGGCCGCGCAGGGTTTCGCCGGAGAAGGTATCGACGCTGATGCTCACCGGCTGGCCGGGCTGCACGTGGGTCAGTTGAGTTTCCTGAAAGTTGCCGACCACGTAGGCCTCGGTCAGCGGCACCACCGACAGCAGCCGCGCCCCCGGATTGACGTAGGCGCCGACGCGCAAGGCGCGCTCGCCGACCATGCCGTCCACCGGCGCGACGATGCGCGTGTAGGACAGGTCCAGGTGGGCTTTTTCCACCCCGGCATCGGCGCGTTTGAGTTGGCCATCGGCACTGGCGACCTGGGCTTGGAGGATGTCCACCTGCTTGCGCGTCGCCAGTAGCGCGGCCTGGGCGTTGGCCTGGCGAGCGCTGGCCTGATCGACCCGGCTGCGCGCCTGTTGGGCGTTCTGCACGGTACCTGCGCCCTGCTCGGCGAGGCGGCTGTAGCGCGTCACTTCATGGTTGGCGAAGGCCGTTTCGGCCTGCGCGGCCTTGAGCGCAGCGTCGGCCTGGGCGATCAGCGCGGCCTGGCGCTCAAGGGTAGCGCGGGCATCGGCACTCTGCGCGCGGGCCACCAGCAACTGGGCCTGGGCGGCGTCCAGCGCGGCCTGGTAATCGCGATCATCGAGGGTCGCCAGCAACTGCCCGGCGCGCACCTGCTGGTTGTCTTCCACCCGCACCTCTTTGATGAAACCCGCCACCTTCGGCGCGACCACGGTGTAGTCGGCGCTGACGTAGGCATCGTTGGTGCGCTGGCGGTGGTCGCTGCCCAGCAGGTGCGGGCCGCCGATGGCGGCGAGAACGGCAATGGCAAGCACCGAGCCGATAAGGATGTTTTTGCGTGTGTTAGTCATGTCGGCAAGTCTCTAATTCATCCAGGCTCAGGCCACCGCACGCGGTGGATAGACCCGGACAGGCACGAAAGGAATCAGGCAGATCAGCGCCACGGCGATGCACGCCACAACCAGATAGAGGTCGGCCGAAGCCAGCACCAGCGCCTGTTCATGGATGCGCCGGGCCAGGTTGGCAGCGCTGTCGTCGAGCAAGGGCGCGTTGCCCAGGCTGTCGGTGAGGTGGTTGGAATGGAAATGCCGGCGCAGGGTGCCGAGGGCATCCAGCAAGCCCCCAGCAACCACCGCCGAGAGGCCTTTGACTGTGTTGAACCAAGCCGAGGCGAACGGGCCTTCTTGCGGGCTCATGCCGTTGGTCGCGAGCATCAGCAGCGGCAACACCGCCATCGGCTGGCCAAACACCTGCAACAGTTGCAGCAGGTAGAAGTTGTCGCGAATCCATTCCGAGGTCAGTTGCGTGCCGCCGAAACAGCTCAGCGCCAGCATCCCCAGGCCCACCGCCAGCACCCAGCGGCAGTCCACCGCGCGGATGTTGCACAGCGCCGCCACCAGCGGCAGCGAGATCAGTTGCGGCATCGCCACCAGCAACATCAGCGGGCTGGTCTGGGCCGGGCGGTAACCCTGGATCTGCGCCAGGTACGCGGACGGAATGCTGATCACCGCCGACAGCACCACCAGCACACCGGCCAGGGTCACCAGGGCGAAGCTGAGGTTACGCCGGCCGAGCATGCGCAACTGGAAGAACGGCAGCGGCTCGGACCATTCGTTGAACATGAACAGCACCAGCAACAGCAGGCCACCGCCCAGCAGCCAGCAGATCAGCGTCGAATCGAACCAGCCCCAGCGGTCACCCAGACTCAGGCCGAGCACCAGCGAGCTGATCGCCGGCAGGCCGAGCAGCACACCGCGCCAGTCGAGTTGGCGGAAGCGTTCCAGGCGCAGCGGGTCTTGCGGCAGGCCCCAGCCGACGCAGAACATCGCCAGCGCCGAGGGCAGGATGATTTGCCAGAACGACCATTGCCAGCCGACGTATTCAGTCCACAAGCCGGCCAGCGGCGTGCCCAGGTTGGGGCCGAAGGTGGCGGTCAGGGCGTAGCAGGCCAGGCCGTAGACCTTGATGCCCGGCGGCAGGAAGCGCAGCGCCACGCTCATCAGCATCGGCGGCAGTGCGCCGGAGGCCAGGCCCTGGAGTATTCGCAGCAGCATCAGGCTGTGCAGGTCTGGCGCATAGGGCTGCACCAGCCCGAGCACGGCGAACAGGCCGACCGCGCAGAGGGTGAAGCGGCGCAGGGAAAAGGTCGCCGCCAGCCATGGCGAGAACGCCATCGCCGAGACCGACGCGGCGGCATACACCGCCACCAGCCAGGCGCCTTCGTCGGCGCCGATGCCCATGGCGCCGCGAATATCACCCAGCGAGATCTTGGTGACCATCTCGTTGAGCCCGGCGCAGAGCACCGCCAGCAACACGCCGAACAGCCCGACCACTACCCGCAGGCCGAATGCCTGTTGCGCGGGAGCGGCCGCCACGGGGGCAGCGGCAGGCGCAGCAAGGGGCGCGGTGAGGGACGTCATCAGTAGAAATCTCCAGCAACAAATTGACTGGAGCGAGTCTAGAAACACTGAATGCTTACGAAAACTGACTTCTCAACAGTTTACAGTTGCACCAAACGCAATCGACTGGTCATGGGTCGACGCTGCAGCAGGTTTTCAGGGTCTGGCGCAGCCAGCGGTGCGCCGGATCGTTGTGGAAACGCGGGTGCCAGGCTTGCATCACCGTCACCCGTTCCATCGGCAGTGGAATCTCGAACGAACGCAACGGCAGGCCGAGCCGGGCGACGCTGTTGAGGATGTTCGCCGGCATCGGCAGGATCAGGTCCGACGCCGGTAGCGAGAACATCGCCGAGTGAAAACTCGGCGTGATCAGTGCCACCCGCCGCTGCACCTTGAAGTTGGCCAGCTCGACATCGATCGGCCCGTTGGCCCGCCCGCGCCGCGACACGCTGATCTGTGGATAAGCTGCAAAACTCTCCGGCGTGATCTCACTGTCGAAGATCGGGTGATCGCGGCGCACCAGTCCGACATAGACGGTATGGAACAGGCTCTGCACCTTGATCTCCGGGCCGAGGTCGATGCTCGAACTGATGATCAGGTCGGTGCGCCCGTCGCGCAGCACCACATCGTCATCGCCGCCGGTTTCCGGGACGAAGCGCAGCACCGTGCGCGGTGCCTGCTCGTGCATCTTGCGCAGCAACTGCGCGCCATAGAGGGCGATGAACAGGTCGTTGGTGCGGATATTGAAGGCCCGGTCGAGGTTCGGCAGATCCACCTCATCGCCGCCCCGAAACACCTGCCCGGCCTGCTCCACCAGCACCCGCACCTGCTCCTGCAGCGCCAGCGCCCGCGGCGTCGGCACCAGGCCGCGGCCGGCGCGGACCAGAATCGGATCACCCAGCGCTTCGCGGATGCGGCTGAGGGTCCGGCTCATGGCTGCGGGACTCAGGTTCATGCGCTGGGCCGCGCCGACCACACTGCCCTCGTCCAGCAGAGCATCGAGGGCGACAAGCAGGTTCATGTCCGGGAGTTGCATGGCCGGGCTCCGTGGGGTGACGTGATGGAAACGCGATATTAGCAGCTCGATGGATTGCGTCTGGTGCAATGATCCAGTGCACGCCGGGCCATTTATCCGGGCGCCCTTGGCGGCCGAAAATGCCCTGTCTCCGCCCCAGCCAAGGAACCCGCATGCCCAGCCCGGTACTTATCGCCATCGACGCCTCCCCCGCCTGCACCAGCCTGCTCGACCTCGCCCGCCGTTACTGCCGCCCGGAACAGCATCACCTGCACGTGCTGCTGGCCATCGACGCCACCTTCGCCGTGCACGGCCAACCTGCGCTCTACACCCGCGGCGAAGAAGAGGAATACCCCGCCGCCTGCGAAGAGCAGCAGCAGGCTGAGCGAGCGGTACAAGACGCGGTGGCGGTTCTGCGCGAAAGCGGGTTCACCTGTGACGGCAGCGTTGTGGCGGCCGAGCCGGTGGCGGCGATTGTCGACCAGGCCAAGGCGCTGGAGTGCGAGCTGATCGTCATGGGGCACCGGCATCTGTCGCGGCTGGGGAGGTTGCTGGATCCGTCGGTTAGCGGGAAGGTGATTGACCGGGTGGGGTGTCCGGTGTTGGTGGGGGTTGCTGGCTGAGGGGCCTGTCGATAGATCTTCAGTGCTCTTGAGATCGAGCGCCGCTCACGCGGCGCATCGCCGGCAAGCCGGCTCCCACAGGGAATGGTGTACACCACAACCTGTGGGAGCTGGCTTGCCAGCGATGCGCTCAATCAAGGCTTCACCACCACCGTACAAGTAGTCCCCGCCGCCAACAAAAACCCGTCCGGCACTTCATCGATATGAATCCGCACCGGCACCCGCTGCGCCAGGCGCACCCAGTTGAAGGTCGGGTTCACATCAGCGATCAGTTCGCGGCTCTCGGGGTTGTCGCGGTCGTAGATGCCGCGGGAGATGCTCTCCACATGGCCCTTGAGCACTTCGCCGCTCATCATCTGCAACTCGGCTTCGGCGCCCACTTTCACATGGGGCAGTTTGGTTTCTTCGAAGAAGCCGTAAACCCAGAACGAGTTGCTGTCGACCACCGCCATTTTCGCTTCGCCGGTACGGGCGTAGTCGCCGCGGTGGACGTTGAGGTTGGTGACGTAGCCGTCGACCGTGGCAAGGATCGTGGTGCGCTTGAGGTCGAGTTGCGCAGCCGCCAGTTGGGCCTGGGCCTGCTGGTAATCCGCCTGGGCGGCGTTGGCAATGTTGCTGGCGTCGTCGCGGTTTTCTTTGGAGATCACCAGGTTGTCCATGTCGGCACGGCGGCTGGCGTTGACCTTGCGCATTTCCCAGGTGGCCTTGCGCGAAGCCACCAGTGCTTCGGCCTGGCGCACCGCAACTTCGTAGTGCTCCGGGTCGATGCGCAGCAGTACGTCGCCCTTTTTCACCAACTGGTTGTCCTTCACCGGCACGTCCACCACGTAGCCCGGCACGTCGGCGGCGACGTTGATGATGTCAGCGCGCACCCGGCCGTCGCGGGTCCAGGGTGTGGTCATGTAGCTCACCCAGAGCTGCCGGCCGATGGCCACGGCGGCAAGCAGCACGAGCAAGGTGGCGATCAGGCTGAAAAACTTCTTCATCGACGGGCTCTCAACGGTAAACGGTCAGCGCCATGGCGCCAAACAGGCAGATGAACAGGCACAGGCGCAGCAGCGCCGGGTGCCAGAAAAAACGGTAGCCATCGACGCTCGCGATAAAGCGGTCCAGCCCCCAGGCCAGGACGGCTGCGAACAGGAACATCAGGGTCACGGTCGGCATGTAAAGGCCATGGAAGGCGATTTCACGGAGCATGGGGCAGTCCTTGCGACGGGCCGAGCTCGGCCAGCGGCGATTGAGGGTCGAGCAGTGAGGTCCGGATGAAGTGCAGGTAGCTCTGCACCCGGCGCAGCGCCGAGGTATCGAAGTGGCGGGCGAACGGTTCGTCGGTGGCCTGCACGCGGCTGATGGCGTGGTCCACGGCGATCAGCGCGCGCTCGTGGTTGCTCGCCGTCGGTTGCAGGAACAGCCGCGCCAGCGCCCGGCCCATGACCCGGATCGCCTGGCGCCACGGCTGCGACTCGGCGTAGCTCGGGTGCACCGGCAGGATCGCCTGTTCCTTGCGCAGCTCGATGATCGCGTGACCGACTTCCAGCACTACGAACATCCAGCGCAACAAGCGGCTCTGCACCAGCGGCTGACCCACCGCCAGGCCATAGGCCTGGTGCAGCAGGTCACGGGTGCGGCTTTCGAAGCCCGAGCCAAGGCCGCGCAGGCGCCCGGTGATGGCGAACAGCACCTGTTCGCGCAAGTCCTGCTCCAGGCGGCTCCACAACCAGCGGCTGTTGGGCGGCAGGATGATTGCGCCGGCGGCGGCGCAGACCAGCATGCCGATGATCATGCCGATGTAGTCGTTGATGTAGGTGTAGGGGTTGTACACCGTCAGGTTGTTCGGCACCGAGCCGATGGCGAAGAACACCAGCAGGCCGATGCCGTAACCCGCGTAGGCCGGGCGCGAGGCGAGGAAGGCGCCGAGCACGAAGACCGGCGCCAGCACCATGCACAGCAGCGGGAAGCCATCGATCCAGGGGAACACGAAGAAGGTTTCGAAGAAGCCGACGAAGGCGCCGAACAGCGTGCCGCAAGCCATCTGGAACGACATGCGCTTGGGGTTCGGCGACGCTGCCGAGAGGCCCACGGTGACGGTCGCGATCAGGGTCATCATGCCGCCGCTGGGCCAGTTACTGACCAGCCAGTAGCTGCCGAGCAGCAGCAACACCGCCGCCGCGCGCACGCCGGCGGCAGCCGACACCAGCCAGTTGGTCTGCGCCACATAGGGCTCGTCCCACTGCTCGCGTTCGTGGTTGTGCGCGGCCAGCGAGGCGTGCGTCTCGGCGTAGCTGTGCATGTCGTCGACAAAGCGGTAAAGCAGCTCGTAGGCGGTATGGAAATCCAGCAGTTCGGTTTCGCTCGGCCCGGTTTCCTCGAAGGCCGCGCGCAGGCTGCGCACCTGGGCCGGCAGACCTTCTTTGTACGCAGCCAGTTCGAGGGTCAGGCGCAGGGCGTCGGCATCGGTCAGGGCACGGCCAACGTAAGGGTCGAGCAGCTCGACGAGGGTTTTCAGGCCCGGTTCGATGGCGCTGACGATCTGCAACGGTCCACGCAAACGCAGGCGTTCGAGCAACTGGTGCAGGGCGTTGTAGCGTGTGGTGATGGCCATGAACTCGCTGTTCATGCGCACCAGCCGGCCGCTGCGGCGGCGCATGTGCGGGTCTTCGAAGGTGGTCACGCTGCGCAGGCTTTCCAGACCCACCGCTTCGGCGATGAAACGCACGTTGCTGCTCTCCAGGCGATCACGCTGGCTGTCGCCGCGCAGCCCTTCCACCACCACGCCGGCGAACACGCCAAAGCGCTGATACAAGGCGTTGCGCATCGCGGCGCTGGCCGATTGCGGCAGGATCGCGGCGCTGACCAGGGTCGAAATGAAGATCCCCAGGCCGATTTCCAATACCCGCCAGACCGCAGCCATGAAGGCTTGCTGCGGCTGGTCGAGGATCGGCAGACCGATCATCGCGGCGGTGTAGCCGGCGAGGACGAAGCCGTAGGCACGGAAGGTGCGGTAGCGCATCGCCCCCGCCGAGCACAGGCCGACCCACACCGCCAGGCTGGGCAGAAACAGCTCGGTGTTCTGCGGAAAGATCGCGATCAGCGCCACCATCATCGCCGAGCCGGCCAGGGTGCCGAGCACCCGGTAGAAGCTCTTGGCGAATACGTGCCCGCTCTGCGGCTGCATGACGATGAACACGGTGATCATCGCCGTGCGCGGCTGCGGCAGTTCCAGGCGCATGGCCAGCCAGAGGGTGGCGAAGGCGGCGACCAGCACCTTGAAGATGTACACCCAGGTCACGCCGTCGGTGCGCGCCCAGTGGAAGAATCCGCGGCGCCACTCAAGCGAGGCCAGCCAGCGGAACGGCAGGGTCAGGGCGTTCATTCTGAGTGATCGGCTTTATCGAAAATCGCCAGGGTGCGGGGTGTCGCGGGAGCGTCCTGTTTGCCGGGCTCGGGCACATCGGTGCCGGCACCGAGGCCGCCGCCCAGCGCCGTGACCAATCCGGCATGGGCGCTCAGGCGCGCGGCCTGGACCTGCTGCTGGATCATCTGCTGCTTGAACAGCAGGGTCTGGGCGTTGAGCACATTGAGGTAATCGGTCAGGCCACGCTGGAAGGCGATCATGGCGATGTCGTAGGTCTTCTGCGCCGAGGCCACGGATTCGGCGGCGAAGTGCGCCTGTTCCTTCATCGACTCGCGGCGGATGAGCTGATCGGAAATGCCCTTGAGCGCTTCCACCACGGTCTGGTTGTAGCGCGCCACGGCGATGTCGTAGCCGGCCGAGGCCACGCCGAGCTGAGAACGCAGGCGACCGCCGTCGAAGATCGGCAGGCTGATGGCCGGACCGACGTTGTAGTTGAACTTGCGTCCGGTCAGGAATTCCAGCGGGCCGCCGCCGGTGGCCATGAAGCCGAGGCCGCCGATCAGGTCGACATTGGGGAAGAAGCCAGCATGAGCAACGTCGATGCCACGGGCCTGGGCCGCGACCTGCCAGCGGCTGGCGACCACGTCGGGGCGCTGGCCGACCAGCTCCGCCGGCAGCGCCGACGGCAATTTCAGCGGTGCGCCGAGGGACAGTTGCGGACGCTGCAGTTGCGCGCCCTCCCCCGGTCCTTTACCGGCGAGCGCCGCCAACTGGTTGCGGGCCAGGGCGATTTCTTCATTGAGGGCGTCGAGCTGGCGGTGGGTTTCCGGCAGCGGCGTCTGCGCCTGGCTGATTTCGAACTGGGTGCCGATGCCGCCGGCCAGCCGCCGTTCGGCAAGGGCCAGGATCTGCTCCTGTTGGGCCAGTTCAGCCTTGACCACGTCGCGCTGGGCAAAGTGCAGGGAAAGCTGGATGTAGACCCGCACCACGTTGTTCTGCAATTCGAGCTGGGCCTGGCGCGCCTGGGCCACGCTCATGTGCGCCATGTCCACGGCCTGCTCGCTGGCATTGCGCTCACGACCCCAGAGGTCGAGGGCGTAGCTGAAGCCGAGCGCGGCGTTGTTGTCCCAGGTGTTGGCGCCAGACAAGCCGCCGGGGCCATAGAACTGGTCTTCCGGCCAGTTGTGGCGTTTCAGGCTGGCGTCGCCGTTGACCTGGAGTTTTTCCGCCGACTCGACCACGCCAGCCATGGCCCTGGCCTCGCGCACCCGCGCAGCAGCCATGGCAATGCTCGGGCTGCCGTTCATCGCCAGGGTGATCCAGCGGTCCAGTTGCGGATCGCCATAGGCGCGCCACCATTGCTGGTCGGGCCAATGGGCATCGCGCGCGGCTTCGGTGATCGCCGCGTCGGGGGTCAGGTTGTTGGCTTGCAGCGTCTTGCTTTGCGGGGCAATGCCCCAGGTTCCGATACAGCCGCTCAAGGTCAAGCTAAAGGCACAGACACTGAGCGCATTCAGCGCTCTGATGATGCGACGCGGCACAGCTGCGAGTTCCCGACGTAGAGGTGGATGAGGCCGGGCAATTCTAGGGGGCCGCCGCGGTGGCGATAAGCGTGCTTTCCTGCGAATCTTTGTTACCGAATTGGCGATAATCCGGCTTTAGTCGCAAGACCGGCCTGGTTACTTCATGTCACAATTCTGTCGTCTTCCTTGAGAGCGCCCCATGGACACCCTGCAAAACATGCGTGCTTTCAGTTGCGTCGCGCAAGTCGGCAGCTTCACCGCCGCAGCCGTGCAACTGGATACAACCACCGCGAACGTCTCGCGGGCGGTTTCCAATCTTGAAGCGCACCTGCAAACCCGCCTGCTCAACCGCACCACCCGGCGCATCGCGTTGACCGAGGCCGGCAAGCGCTACCTGATGCGCTGCGAGCAGATCCTCACCTACGTAGAGGAAGCCGAGGCCGAGGCCAGCGACGCCCACGCCCGCCCCGCCGGACAACTGAAAGTGCATTCGATGACCGGCGTTGGACAGCATTTCGTGATTGATGCCATTGCCCGCTACCGCCAGACCCACCCGGACGTCACCTTCGACCTGACCATGGCCAACCGCGTGCCGGACCTGCTGGACGAAGGCTATGACGTGTCCATCGTGCTGGCCAGCGAGCTGCCGGACTCCGGGTTCGTCTCGCAGCGCCTGGGCATCACCTACAGCATCGTCTGCGCATCGCCTGAATACGTGGCCCAACACGGCATCGCGCAGAAACCGTCTGACCTGCTCAAACACGCCTGCCTGCGCATGGTCAGCCCGGTAATTCCGCTGGAGAAATGGCTGTTCGACGGCCCGGAAGGCCAGGAAGTGGTGAACATCACCCACGCGCCGTTCCAGGTGAACTCCGCCGACGCGATGAAAGCCGCGATCCGCAGCGGCATGGGCGTCGGCGTGCTGCCGATCTATTCGGCAATCGACGGCCTGCGCGACGGCAGCCTGGTGCGGGTGATGCCCGAGTACCGCTTGCAGGAGCTGAACCTGTACGCGATCTACCCGTCGCGGCAGTACCTCGATGCCAAGATCAAGACCTGGGTCGAGTACTTGCGCAACTCCCTGCCGGAAATCCTCGCCGCCCATGAGGCCGACCTGAAGACCCACGAACTGCGCGTTGCCAACTGAAATCTTGATGCACAGCGGCGGCGGGGAATGATAGCGTGCTACCCATTCTCCACCGCCCGCAGAGATTTCGCCGATGAAAAAGACCGTCCTTGCCTTCAGTCGCATTACCGCGCCGATGGTCGAACGCCTCCAGCAAGACTTCAATGTGATCGTGCCCAACCCGAAGCTGGGCGATATCGCCGCACAGTTCAACGAAGCCCTGCCCGAGGCCCACGGCCTGATCGGCGTAGGCCGCAAGCTGGGCCGCGCGCAACTGGAAAACGCCGCGAAACTCGAGGTGGTGTCCAGTGTGTCGGTGGGCTACGACAACTACGACCTGGCCTATTTCAACGAACGCGGTCTGGCCCTGACCAACACCCCGGACGTGCTGACCGAAAGCACCGCCGACCTCGGTTTCGCCCTGATCATGAGCGCCGCCCGGCGCACCGCCGAACTGGACGCCTGGACCAAGGCCGGCCAGTGGCAAGCCACCGTCGGCCCGGCGCAGTTCGGCAGTGACGTGTTCGGCAAGACCCTCGGCATCGTCGGCCTCGGCAACATCGGCGCGGCTATTGCCCGGCGCGGACGTCTCGGCTTCAACATGCCGGTGATCTACGCCGGTAACAGCCGCAAGGAAGCGCTGGAGCAAGAACTGGGCGCACGCCATGTGAGTCTTGAGCAGTTGCTGGCCGAGGCGGATTTCGTGTGTTTGGTGGTGCCGCTCAGTGCGCAGACCAAACACCTGATCGGTGCTGAACAACTGCAGCAGATGAAGCGCAGTGCATTCCTGATCAACATTTCCCGCGGGCCGGTGGTGGATGAGGCGGCGCTGGTGCAAGCGCTGCAGAACGGCGTGATTCGCGGCGCGGGGCTGGACGTGTACGAGAAAGAGCCGCTGACTGAATCGCCGCTGTTCGCGTTGAGCAATGCGGTGACCTTGCCCCATGTGGGTTCGGCAACCGCCGAGACCCGCGAAGCCATGGCCAACCGCGCCATCGACAACCTGCGGGCGGCGCTGCTGGGCGAGCGGCCGCGGGATCTGGTGAATCCGCAGGTCTGGAAGTAATTTTTCGGGCCTCATCGCCGGCAAGCCGGCTCCCACAGGGTGCGGTGCATGCTGGTCCTGTGGGAGCTGGCTTGCCAGCGATAAGGCCCTGACTACCTCAACACAGCCCCACCCACCGCAACCTTCGGCTTGGGTTTGCGAAACACCAACACATTCCCCACCATCACCAACACCAGCCCCATCAACGCCGGCGCCGTCCACTGATACCCCTCCACCACCGCCGATACATTCAGCGCCACCAACGGGAACAGCACGGTGCAATACGCCGCCCGCTCAGGCCCCATGCGCCCGACCAACGTCAGATACGCGGTAAAGCCGATCACCGACCCCGGAATCACCAGATACAGCAGCGACCCGACATACTGCGCGCTCCAGTCCATGGCAAACGGAATCCCGCTGACCAGGCAGTACATCGCCAGCATCCCCGCGCCATAGGCCATGCCCCAGGCATTGGTGGTCATCGGCCGCAGCCCGGCCTTCTGCTGCACGCTGGAAAGCATGTTCCCCGCCGAGAAACACAGCGTGCCGGCCAGTGCCAGGCCCAAGCCCATCAGGGTTTCATGGCTGGCAGCCTGCCCGGACAACTCCGGCCAGAACAGCAGCCCCAGCCCGCTCAAACCGAGCGCCCCGCCCAACAGCACGTTGGCGGCGATCTTCTGCCCGAAGAACAGCCGCGCATTCAGCGCGTTCCATAGGGTGGCGGTGGAAAACACCACGGCGATCAGCCCGGTGGTGACCCACTGGCTGGCAGTCAGGAAGCACATGAAGTTGACGCAGAACAGGCACAGCCCTTGCGCCACGCAGACCAGATGTCCGCGGCGGTTCATCGGTTGCAGCTTGCGCGTCAGCAACAGCACGACGAACAGCACCAGTGCCGCCAGGGCGAAGCGCCAGACGATGGACACAGGAATCGCCACCACGCCCAGTTGCAGTTTCAGGGCAATCCAGGTGGTGCCCCAGATCAGGACGGTAAGCAGATACAGCGACAGGTTCATGGCAAGCCTCCCAAGGTTGCCGTCAGTGTCCCGCGCCGTTCGGGCGGGCCGCTTGCACAAACTTGCGCTTTTGTCGGGCCAGCCGCTGTCAGGGCCATCTCACAGGCGTAGGATGGCGTCGGAGGTAGCCGCCATGACCGCGCTCGATCAGTTACAGGTTTTCAAATCCATGCACGCGTCCCCCCACGCTCGCCTGGAACACAGCGCGCAGCTCGGCGACGGCATGGCCGCGGCCCTGTGGAGCAACCGCCATGACGCCCGCGACTACGAGGCGCCCAGCCACCACACGTTGTCGTGCTACATCGCCGACGGCACCGGCACCTTCCGCCGCGAACGCCCGGCCACCAAAGGCGCCCCGGACAAGCTGTGCATCATGCCGGCCGGCTGCGTCTCGAACTGGGTGGTCAACGGCAATATCCGACTGGCCCACCTGTACATCAGCGAAGAACAGTTTGCTCTCGGCTGCGTCACCCTGCTCGACCGCGAACCCCGCGAACTGCAACTGCGCGAAGCGGACTTCGTCGAAGACCCGGAGCAGGCGCGGCGCTTTCGCCAACTGATCACCCTGAACTGGGAAGAACCCGGCGAACGCCTGCTGACCAGCAGCCTGGCCCACGAGATTCTCAGCCACGCGATTCTCAGCGAAGTCGGGTTGCGTGAAGGGCTCAAGCGCAAGGGCGGACTGGCCGCGCACCAGCGTCGGCAACTGGTGGATTACATCGACAGCCACCTGGAACAGTCCATTGGCCTGAGCGAACTGGCGGCGCTGTGCAACCTGTCCGAATACCATTTTGCGCGGATGTTCCGAGAGAGCTTCGGCCTGCCGCCGCACCAGTACCTGCTGGCCCGGCGCCTGGCCAAAGCGCGGCAGTTGCTGGCTTGCGGGGATCTGCCACTGGTTGAAGTGGCGCTGGCGTGCGGGTTTGCCAGTGCCAGCCATTTCAGCAACCGGTTCCGGCAAGCGGTGGGGGCGACGCCGGGGGCTTATCGGTTGGCGTTGCGGTTGGGTTGAAGGGTCTCATCGCTGCATGGGTTCTACACACCTTTCGGTCACGTGGTAACTGGAAGGCGCCTGTCATAAGACCGAGTAATTGCTATCAGGTGCTAGCCGACAGTTTTTCAGCGCTTTCAAGATCGAGCGCCGCCCGCGCGGCGCATCGCGAGCAAGCTCGCTCCTACATGGGTTGCAACGCGCCTATGTCTGTCAGGCCATAGTTGAACGCCTTGTTTGTACGACGCGGTATTGGGTCGGTTTGAACAGCCTCCCCGCGATTCATCGCCAAACGCCAAGGGCAGGCATCTCCTCTCTGTCAGGCCATGGCGCGTTGCAACCCATGTAGGAGCGAGCTTGCTCGCGATGCGCCGCGCGGGCGGCGCTCGATCTCAAGAGCGCTGAAAATCCATCGACATATGCATAGCAGCCGTAACCGGGCCTCACGACGAGCGCTTTGCGGCCGCTACCATTCAAAAAGTTATGTAGATACCCACGCAGCGATAGCACCCTCAACTTCACAGAAGTATCAGAACTCCAGCGTGCTCGACAAACTCACCTGCCGCGAATCCCCCACCGCCACAAAGTACCGGTTCACCGCCGAGCTGTAGTAGGTCTTGTCGAACAGGTTCTTCACGTTCAACTGAAAGCGCACTTTGTGCTCGTCCATCCGGGTCTCGTAGCTGGCGAACGCATCCGCCACGGTATAAGACGGCAGGTCGAAGTCGTTGACCGGGTTCCCCGCCCGCTCACCCACATAACGCGCGCCCGCGCCCACCCGCAGGCGGTCACCGCCGAACACGCTGCCAACGTCATACACCGCCGACACCGAGCCACTGTGCTTCGCCACGTTCTGCAAACGGTTGCCCTTGTAATCCGGGTCCTTGGTCACTTCGGCATCGGTGAAGGCGTAGCTGCCGATCAGGCTCCAGCGCTCGCTCAACTGGCCGCTGACGTCGACTTCCAGCCCACGGGAACGCACTTCGCCGGCGTTGCTGTAGACGGTGTCACCGGTGGTGGTATCGAAGTTGGAAACCAGCACGTTCTGCTTGGTGATATCGAACAGCGCGACGGTGGCGCTGAGCGAATCCGGCAAGTCGAGCTTGGCACCCAGTTCCCAGGACTTGCCCTCTTCCGGCGCGATCGCCGAGTCCAGCACCAGGCCGCCAGTCAGCGGGGCGATGCTGGAGTTGGGTTTGAACGATTCGCTGTAGCTGCCATAGAACGACAGGGTGTCATCGACGCGATAGACCACGCCGGCATGGGGTGTCCAGGCCTGGTCCTGGTTGTTGGTGTTGGCCTTGAACGGGCGACCACGACCCGCGAGCTGGTCGTAGGTCTGCCAGCGCGCACCCGCCACCAGAATCCAGTGCTCGTCCAGATGCAGGGAGTCCTGGAAGAAGATCGAGTCGTTGCGCAGTTTGTCGGTCTGGGCGCTGTCGCTGGCGCGGACGGTGGTGCCTTCGACTTCGCGGCCATACACCGGGTTGAGGTAGCTGAAGGTGCTACGGCTGGTCTGGCGGATCAGGTCGGAGCGGTAGATCTTGCGGTACTCGCTGTCGACGCCGAACAGCAGGTCGTTCTGCAAGCCGGCGATCTGCACCTTGCCGTCGAAACTGAGGGTGGCAAAGCGGTCGGTGCTCAGCGAGCCACGGGTGCCGTCGATGCTGCGGGTCAGGGTGCCGGCGGTGGTGTTCACGCCGGTCACCCGGACCTGGCTGGCGTCGTAGGTTTCGCGGTTGAAGCTGTAGCCGAAGTGGGCTTTCCAGTCATCAGAAAACTGGTGGTCGATTTCCAGCCGGTACAGGTCGGAGCGGCCTTCCATGTCGTTGAACGGCTCGTCCAGGCGACGCTCGCGGGGGATGTTCAGCGCGCGATTGGTGCGCGGGTCGATCGCGGTGCCACGGTCGAACGGGTAGAGGAATTCGCGGTGCTCGTAGGCCAGCTGCACCTGGGTGTTTTCGCCGTACCAGGCCAGCGACGGCGCCACCAGCGTTTCGCGGTGGACACCGAAGTTGCGCCAGTAATCTTCGTCTTCGTGGTCGAGCACCATCCGGTAGGCCAGCCCGCTGTCGCCCAGCGCGCCGGTGCTGTCGATGCCGCCGCCGCTGCCGTTCTTGCCTTCGCCGTAGGTCGAGCCGCGCAGGTTGATGGCGTTGTAGCTTTGCAGTTGCGGGCGCTTGCTGACCACGTTGATCACCCCGCCCGGGTCCTGGATGCCGTACAGCAGCGAGGCCGGGCCCTTGAGCACTTCGACCCGCTCGGTGGTGGCGTTGAGGCTGCGGCCCTGCACGATGGGCATGCCGTCGCGCATGATCGAGCCGTCGCGGTTGTCGCCGAAGCCACGCTTCATCACGGTGTCGGAGGTGCCGCCGAAGTTGTTGCCCTGGGTGATGCCGCTGACGTTGTACAGCGCGTCGTCGAGGTTGCGCGGAGTCTGGTCCTTGAGCACCTGTTCCGGCACGACGTTGATGGCGTGAGGGATTTCCATGCTCGACGCCGCGCCGCGCATGATCGAGCTGGTCTCCGGCTGGCGGTAGCTACCAACACCATCACGCTGCGAAGAGACGGTGGTGGCATCAAGGTTCAGGGCGCCGGCATCGCGGGCCAGCGGTTCGAGGGTCAGGGTGCGGGCGTTGATCCGGCGGTAGCCGTAGCCCGAATTCGCCAGCAGGCGTTGCAGGGCCTGCTCGGCGCTGAGCCGGCCACTGAGTGCGGGCGCTTGCAGGTTCGGCAGATCGACGGTGTAGACCACACTCAGCCCGGTCACCCGGCTGAAATCGCTCAGGGCCTGGGGCAACGGCTTGCCGGGCTGGTCGAACGCGTAGACCTGCTCGACCTGCTCGGCGGCGAACGCCGGAACCGCGCAGGCAGCCATAAGCCCCGCCGCCACACCGATAGAAATGCTGTGAACCACCGCCGATCTTGCCTTCATGCCGATGAACCTGTGAGAGAAGCCTTCATATATGCGAATCAATCGCACTTCCACTCACTACACGGACGCCGCCGCGGGATACCTCACCTGAATCTGAAAATATTTTTTCAGCGCAGCAAAGTGACCCGCCCGAGCAGGGTGTGACGCTGGAATCCGGCCACCGCGCCAAGGGCGTCGAGGGCCGCCAGCGGGTCGTTACTGGGGAAGCTGCCGCTGACCTTGCGCGCCGCCAGCTCGTCGCCGACCAGGACGATGCGCCCCGGGTAATAACGGGCGAGGTCGTCCACCACCTGGCCCAGCGGCGCCTGGTAATAATTCAGCCAGCCCTGACGCCAGGCCAGGCGGCTTTCGCTGTCGACGCCATGGACATTGCCGGCGCGACCGTCGCGGTAATCCACTTGCTGGCTGGCGCCGAGCACCTGCTGCGGCTGGCCTTCGGCGGCAGTGACACCGACCCGGCCGGAGAGCACCGTGACCTCGGCGCCTTCCTGCTGGCGACGGACTTCGAACCGCGTGCCCAGCACCTCGGTGCGGCCGCCCTCGGCTTCGACGATGAACGGTTCGCCGGTATGACTGACCTGGAAGAACACCGCACCGCGGTGCAACTCGATACGGCGCTGGCCCTTGCTGAAATCGACGCTGATGGCGGTGTCGGCATCCAGCACGAGCTGCGAGTTGTCGGCCAGGGTCACCTGGCGAATCTGCCCGACGTCGGCCACATAATCCGCACCGAGGTCGCGCAACCAGTCGCCGGGATGCCAACCGGCGCCGACGCTGACCATCAACACTACCGCTGCCGCCGCGGCCAGACCGCCAACACGCCGGCCGATTCTCGACCAGGGTGCCGCGGCGGGCCGAGCCATGGCGCGCAGGTATGCTTGCAACACCGCGTCCTCTTCCTGCGCCAGCCGCGCCGCCGGTTCCGCGCTGCGTTGCCATAGCGCCTGGGCCTCGCGATAGGCCCGCGCATGCGCCGGATCGGCCAGCAGCCAGCGCTTGAAGGCGGCGCCTTCGGCCAGCGCCGGCTGCCCGCTGATGCGGGTCAGCCAGTCGAGGGCCATCTGCTGCTGTTGGGGAGTGGCTGAAGCGTTCATCGCGGCGCGGTTCCAGGCTTGCGGGGCAGCTCGGGCTCTGCGGCGACACTCGCCTTGCAGGCCTCGAGGGCCCGCATCATATGTTTTTCCACCGCGCTTTGGGACACCTGCATGACCTTGGCGATTTCGCCGTAGGTGCGTCCGTGAATGCGGTTGAGCAAAAAGATGTGCCGGGTGCGCTCGGGCAGCTCCCGCAGCGCCGCTTCGATCCGACGCAGGTCGCTGTCGGCTTCGAGCGCGGCCTGGGGCTCGCTTTCCAGCGCCTGTTGAATCGGCTCGGGCAGGTTGTCGTTGATCCGCTCGCGAGCGCCTTCACTGCGCAGGTGGTCGATGGCGATATTGCCGGCGCAGCGCATCAGGTAGCTGTCCAGCGCTTCAACCTCGACCTGCGGCCGACGCCAGAAGCGCAGGAACAGCTCCTGTACCAGATCGGCCGCCGTGGCCCGGCAACCGACCCGCCGGCTGACCAGGCTTTCCATCCGCGCACGCTGGGCCAGAAACACCTGCAGAAAGCGGGCGCGGGCCGGGGCGTCGGCGGACGGCGGGTCGAGGGGTTCGCTCATCGGTTCAGATCAGCCCCAGTGCGGAAAACGGCGCCAGCAACAGGCTCGCCGCCGCCAGCCCCAGCAGCCAGCGCGGCCGGTACGGCAAGGCGAACACCCACAGGCACAGGCCGGCCATCAGCACGCCGGACAATTCGACCAGGCCCATCGCCCAGCCGCTGTGATGCACGGCGGCGGCCAGGGCCAACGCCATCAACAGCCAGCCGGCGACACGCAGCCCTTTAAGTTGCCGCCGGGTCGGCTTGCGTTCGAGCAGGTCGCTGAAGTGCTTTTCCATGGCCAGGCACAAAGCGGCAGAACCGGCGAAGGCCAACAGCGCAATGGCCAGCATCAGTGCACCTCCACTTCACGGGTGGCCACCGGTGCGGCCTTCGCCGCTTTCGGCGCGCGCTTTGCCGCCTGCACCGCCGGGCGCAGCATCTTGCTGGCGGTCCAGGCGAAGAACAGGCCGCAGCCCAGGGCCGTCAGGTCGAAGCCGGCCATGGCCCAGTCGCCTGCGGCCAGCGAGTGGTTGAGGCCGGCGCCGGTGGTCAGGCCGTTGAGCAACGGCAGTCCGCCCCAGGCCAACGCCGCCAGCGCCAGTTGTTCGCCCCAGGCTTTGCGGCCAGGTCGCAGCAGCGCATGCAGCAAGCCCAGCAGCCAGACGCCGAAGAAGGTGTTGACCTCCCAAGCGGAGCGTCCTTCCAGCGCCACCGGCAACAGGCGATTGGCCCAGAAGAAGCCGGCGATTCCGAGGATCAGCCCGCTCATGCTGGCGATGTTCAGCACTTCCACCAGCCGCAGTTCGAACGGTTGGGTGCCACTTTTCGCGTGCTTGAGCTGGCGCTTGCCCAGCCACATCACCAGCCCGGTACCGATCACCGCCGTGCCGGCCAGACCGAAGAAGAAGTACAGCCAGCGCAGCAGCGGCCCGGCGAACTCGCCCATGTGCAGGCCGTAGAAACCACCCGCGATCAGCACCGGTGCCGGGTTGGCCAGTTCGCTGTAGGCCAGGGTGCCACCAGCGCCCTCGACCACCCAGCCAACACCGCGCTGACGGGCAATGTGCGCGCCGGTTTCGGGGATGAAACGAATGCGCGCATTGAGGTCGCCCGGCTGCTGCACTTCGACCCAGCCGATAGAACTGCCCGGCGCCGCTTCGACGATCTTGTGGTGCAGCGCCGCCAGCGACTGCAACGGCACCGGCTGGTTGGCCCGCTCGACGGTGGGCTGCGGACCGAACACTTCGTTGAAGAACGCCCGGGTGTCGTTGCCGTAGCTGGCGAGGATGCTCGCCGGCATGACCATGGACATGAAGATCACCAGGCTGCTGTAGCTGATCATCAGGTGGAAGGGCAGCACCAGCACGCCGATCGCGTTATGCCCGTCGAGCCAGGAGCGCTGGCCCTTGCCGGGGCGGAAGGTGAAGAACTCCTTGAAGATCTTCTTGTGGGTGATGATCCCGGTCACCAGCCCCACCAGCATCATCAGCGCGGCAAACGTGGACAGCCAGCGGCCCCACGGGTACGGCATCTCCAACTGGAAATGGAAGCGGTAGAAGAACTCGCCGCCCAGGCTGTCACGCGGGGTGATTTCAGCCCCGCTGGCCGGGTCGAGGGTCTTTTCCGTGAAGTCGCGCCGCCCGGCGCCGGGCGCGCGCCAACCCACCGTCAGCGCCGGCTCGCGGGCGTGCGGCAACTGGATGAACCAACTGCCGGCATCGGCGGCGTTGCGTTGCAGGTAATCCTGGGCCATCGCCAGACTGGCGGCGCCGTCGAGCGGGCGCAGCGGGATTTCCGGCTGGCTCCAGTGGGTAATCTCGGACTTGAAGTAAGACATCGTGCCGGTCAGGAAAATCGCGAACAGCAGCCAGCCGAAAATCAGTCCGGCCCAGGTGTGCAGCCAGGCCATGGCCTGGCGAAAGCCCTCTTTCATGCGTTGGTCACCCACCACGTCAGTCCGTTGATCACCCCCAGCAGCGCACTGGGCGCCAGCACGCCGAACCAGGCCAGCAACGCGCTGCGCGCAGCAAAGACCCAGATGAACGCCCCCAGGTAAAACAGGAACGACAGCATCATCCCGCTGAGCACCGCTTCGGCCCGGGGAATCGGCAGCAGCAGGCTGAAACAGACACTGGCCATCGCCGCCAGCAGGTAGCCGCCGAGCAGCGCCGCAAGGCAGCGGGACGCCACGGCCATGCGGTAACTCAACGGCAGCCCGGCGGCTTTGCTTTTCATGAGGGAGATTCCAGGGCGGAAAAGGCCGCCAATATAAATGATAAGGATTCTCACAAGCAAAACTGTCTGACCGACGCCCTCGCCGAATGATTCCTACAGACCGCCAGTCAACGTCCGATTGCCGAATTCCGGCTTTCACTCATACAATGCGAACAATTCTTATTCTGTTGCGCATCCCGGCGCCGGAGTGTCCACGGTGCCCAGTGCCCCAACCGCCCTGTCTACATCGGTCGAAGGTCTTTACCACGATCACCACCACTGGCTGACCGGCTGGTTGCGGCGCCGTCTCGGCTGCCCGGACAGCGCCGCCGACCTGGCGCAGGACACCTTCATGCGCCTGCTCCAGGCCCGCGAAACGCCGGCGCCGAACGAGCCGCGGGCGTTCCTCACCACCGTGGCCAAGCGCGTGCTGTTCAACCACTACCGCCGCCAGGAGCTGGAGCGCGCCTACCTGCAGGCGCTGGCGCAACTGCCGGAAGAGGTCGCACCGTCGGAAGAACACCGGGCGATCATCTTCGACACCCTGCTGGAACTGGACCGTCTGCTCGACGGCCTGCCGGCGCAGGTCAAGCGCGCCTTCCTGCTGGCCCAGGTCGACGGCCTGACCTACAACGAAATCGCCGCGCAACTGGGGATTTCCCTGGCCACGGTCAAACGCCATCTGAACAAGGCCGCCCTGCGCTGCTACTTCGCCCTGTGAACACACCGAATCCCGCGTTTTCCCATCAAGTGGCCGAGCAGGCCGTGCACTGGCTGATCGAACTCCAGGGCGGCACGCTGGATCACCGTCAGCAACTGGCCATGGAGCGCTGGTTGCAGGCCAGCGAAGAACACCGTCGGGCGTGGGCGCATATCCAGCGGGTCAACCAGCGCCTGGGCGGGCTGTCCTCGCCGCTGGCCCATGCCACCTTGCAGGCGCCCGCCTCGGCCAGCCGCCGTCGTGCGCTGAAAATGCTGTTGCTGCTGGGCGCCGGCAGCGCCGTCGGGTTTGGCCTGAACGCCAACCACAGCTTGACGCCGCTGCTGGCTGATTACCGCAGCCCGCTGGGCCAGCGCCGGCAAATGCGCCTGGACGACGGCAGCCAACTGCACCTGAACACCGCCAGCGCCGCCGATGTGCGTTTCGACGCCGAGCAGCGCCTGATTCACCTGCTCGAAGGCGAGTTGCTGCTCACCGTGACCAATGACAGTCGCCCGTTGCGGGTACAGACCGACGACGGCCTGCTGGACCTTTCCGCCGGGCGTTTCAACGTTCGCCAGTGGTCGCGGCACAGCAGCGTGGCGGTGTTCCAGGGCAGCGCCAGCCTTGATGGTGCCTTGCTGGAAAGCGGCCGCCAGGCCCGCTTCGACGCCAGCGGCTGGAGCGCCAGACGCCCGCTGGACGCCAACAGCGGCGCCTGGGTCGACGGTATGCTGGTGGCCGCGCACATGCCGCTGGGCGAGTTCCTCGACGAGTTGGGCCGCTACCGTCGCGGGCAGCTCAATTGCGATCCGAGGGTCGCGGGGCTGCTGGTATCGGGGAGTTATCCACTGGCGGACAGCGAGCGGATTCTTGATCTGCTGGAAGTGGCGTTGCCGGTGCGGGTGAAGCGCTTTACGCGGTATTGGGTGACGGTGGAAGGCCGGGCTTGATGGGTATTCTTTAGGGCCTCATCGCTGGCAAGCCAGCTCCCACAGATTGCGCAAAACCTGTGGGAGCTGGCTTGCCAGCGATGAGGCCCTAAAGAACAACTCAAAAATTCAGTGAGCCGTTTCCCCCGCCTCGCGTGACAGAGAAGACAGAACCCTTCCGCTCCTGACTTCTCAAGGATCCCGAAATGCCCTTGCGCCCAAGCCCGCTTGCTCTCGCCCTGCTGCTGACCTTCAGCGCCATCGCCCCGACCCAGGCCGCCGATGCCCCGGCGCGCACTTACCAGATCGCGCCGATGCCACTGGAAAACGCCCTGAACCAGTTCGGCCGGGAAAGCGGTGTGCTGATTTCCTTCGGTTCGGAAGTCACCCAGGGTCTGCAAAGCCACGGCCTGAGCGGCAACTTCACCGCCGAGCAAGCCCTCGCCGCGCTGCTGCACGGCACCGGCCTGTACGCACGCGCCGAAGGCGACAACGCTTTCAGTCTGCAACCGGCGAACAGCGCCGCCAGTGCGCCGGTCGAACTGGGCGCTTCCAGCGTGGTGGGCGACTGGCTCGGCGACGCGGCGCAGGACAACGTCTTCGAGCACGCCGGTGCCCGTGACGTGATCCGCCGCGAAGAATTCGAACGCACCGGCGCCAGCAGCGCGCGGGAAGTGCTCAACCGCATCCCGGGGGTCAACGCGCCGGAAAACAACGGCACCGGCAGCCACGACATGGCGCTGAACTTCGGCATCCGCGGCCTCAATCCACGCCTGGCTTCGCGCTCCACGGTACTGATGGACGGCATTCCGGTACCCTTCGCGCCCTATGGCCAGCCGCAACTGTCCTTTGCCCCGATCAGCATGGGCAACATGGACGCGGTGGACGTGGTGCGCGGCGGCGGCGCGGTGCGCTACGGGCCGCAGAACGTCGGCGGCATCGTCAACTTCGTGACCCGGGCGATCCCGGACGAACCGACCGTCAAGGCCGGCCTGCAAACCCAGACCAGCCCGTCGTCCAGCCACGACGGCTTCAAGAGCAGCGCCAACCTGCTCGCCGGCGGCACCGCTGACAACGGCCTCGGTGGCGCCCTGCTCTACTCCGGCACCCGCGGCGGCGACTGGCGCGAGCACAGCGACACGCAGATCGACGACCTGATCCTCAAAGGCAAATTCCAGATCGACGAGGCCAACAGCCTGCATGCCATGGCCCAGTACTACGAGGGCGAAGCGCAGATGCCCGGCGGCCTGAGCACGGCCGCGTACGACGCCGATCCGTACCAGTCGACCCGCCTGCAGGACGAGTTCTGGGGCCGGCGCACGATGTTCAACGCCGGCTACGACTACAAGGACGGCGAGCGCCAGTTCAGCGTCAACAGCTTCTTCACCAAGACCCTGCGCAGCGGCTACCTGCGCCAGGGCAACTCGATTTCGCTGTCACCACGCGAGTACTGGGTGCGCGGCCTCGAGACCCGCTTCACCCAAGGCTTCGCGCTGGGCGACAGCCACCACGAAGTCGGCCTCGGCTACCGCTACGTCAACGAGGCCGGCCACGAACTGCGCTTCATGGAAGCGGTGAGCGCCAATCGCCTGCCGTCCACCGCCAGCCTCAACGACCGCGACACCCGTGGCGCCACCGAAGCCCACGCGCTGTTCCTCGATGACCGCATCGACATCGGCCAGTGGACCATCACGCCGGGCATCCGCTACGAGATGATCGACTCGCGGCAGAACAACAACCTCACCGGCAAGGACTACCAGGGCAGCTACAACACCGCCCTGCCAGCGCTGAACGTGATGTACCACCTGAGTGAGAGCTGGAACCTCTATGCCAACACCGAAGGCTCCTTCGGCAGCGTGCAGTACAGCCAGATGCCGAACCGCGTGAACCAGGGTGAAGTGAAGCCGGAGAAGGCGCGTACCTGGGAAGTCGGCACTCGCTACGATAACGGCAACTTGCAGGCAGAAGCCGGCCTGTTCCTCATCAACTTCGACAATCAGTATGAGAGCAACCAGACCAACGACAGCGTCATCGCCCGCGGCGAAACCCGTCACCAGGGCCTGGAAACCAGCGTGAAATATGCACTCGATGGGCTGACCCCGGCGCTGGCCGGTTTCGATGTGTACGCCAGCTATGCATTCGTCGACGCCACCATCCGCGAAGACGGCGCCAACAAGGGCAACCGCGTACCGTTCTCGTCGCGGCACAAGGGCACGCTGGGTGTGGGTTACAGCGAAGGTGCGTGGAAGCTCAACCTGGACAGCACCTACCAGAGCGACCAGTTTGCCGACAACGCCAATACCTCGGCAGAAAGCGCCGACGGCAGCACCGGACGCATCCCCGGCTACATGCTGTTCAGCAGCCGCGCGGCGTACGACTTCGGTCCGCAACTGTCGAACCTGAACGTGGCGGTAGGGGTGAAGAACATCTTCAATCGTGAGTACTTCACGCGCTCGTTCGACGACAACAACAAGGGCAAATACGTGGGTGAGCCGCGCACGGTTTATCTGCAAACGTCCGTGGCGTTCTGAAGACCCTGGGGGCCGCGTTGCGGCCCTTCCTGGGCAAGAGTGAAATGCCCCCATGCAACTTATCTACCGGATCCTAACCCCATTTCCCAACCCACTTGAAACAAAATATTTTTATTTTTTAGGGGGTTGAAATGTTCGTCCAAGTGCCTGACCTTGTAGTCAAGAGGCAATGATTCCCACAGAGCGCAAAGCTCCTGGTCAGTCTCTTGCGAGCTAGCTGAATAAGGATTGGAACCATGCAAATCCAGGTCAACAGCGACAACCATATTCAAGGCAGTATCCGGCTGAACGAGTGGGTTCGCAGCACGGTAGAAAGCAGGCTCGAACGCTACGAAGAGGACCTCACCCGAATTGAAGTCCACATGCGCGATGAAAACGGCGACAAGCCAGGCCCGCATGACAAACGCTGCCAGATGGAGGCACGCCCAAAAGGCCATCAACCGATTTCCGTATCCCACAAAGCCGAATCGCTGGAACTGGCTGTCGAGGGCGCCGCAGAGAAATTGAACCACGCGCTGGAGCACTATTACGGCAAGCAGCGCAGCAAACGCGCAGTCACCCAGCAAGAAAGCAGTGCCAATGACGCCGACGGGCTGCTGCAGGAAGAATTCCTGGAAAACGAACAGGCTCGTCTGAGCTGATAATCACGCGGTAACGCGGACGGTAGAGAAAGCCCCTGGCCTTGAGGCCCGGGGCTTTTTTTATGCACCGGCACCCCACCGTCCGGCCCGACCCTTGCAACCTGAGCTGAACTACCCGCCTCGAGGCCAGTCAATCGATGCACGTCATTTGTCAGGTGAGCACCATGCACAATCCCTTTCAGCAGATCAGCGCCGCCTTTTCGGCGCAGTACCGGGTCAACCTGAGTATCGAGCGGCTGGACGGCAGCATCATGCTGACGCTGTCCAACGAAACCGGCGGTGTGGTCGCCAAACGCCTGATCAGCCCGGCCCAGCGCAACGACCCGCAACGCCTGGATCGACTGATCGACAGCGTGCGTTTCGGCATCGCCATCGAGCAGGGCCACAGCGCCATGGACATCCTCGCGGCCATGACCGAACAAGGTGCACCGCACAGCAGGCGTGACAGTCGCTGGGGCACCAGCGCCACCACGCACTAATCCAGCGACCACCATTCGTCGCCCGTTACGTCCACAGTCCGGTCCTCATCGACGAACGGCACCCGACAGCGAACCTGTTCGTACACCCGGCGCACGCCTTCGCCCAAACGAATCCCGCCGCGCAGGTCCACCGCCTGCGCCGCAATCACCGCTTCGATGCGGGTCAGCCATTCCAGCCGTTGCAGCAGCGCGCGGGTCTTTTCGATCACCGCCAGCGCCTGCCCGGCGTAGTCCTCCACGCGGTCAGCCACCGGCACGCTGATGGCCGGAATCGGGTTGGCCAGATGGCTGATCTCCGCCACCAATGCCGCCGCCGTGCGCTGCAACGCCGCCAGCCCGACGCGCCCCGGACGCGGGCTGAGCGAACGCGGCAGGTCACTGGACGACGGCGACAGCAGCTTGGCCATGCGCTCCGCACTCGCCACCGCTACCCGGCTCAACGCCAGTCCCAGTCCTTCAAAGGCCAACGCCAGATGCGTGCTGTCGAAGTTGGCAGTCACCAGCACCTGCCGGCTTTCGTCCACCAGCGCCGGGTTGTCCGCGCCGCTGGCCAGCTCGATTTCCAGCACTTCGCGGGCACAAGCCCAGGCGCGCCGGGCGGCGCCGACGACGATGGTCGAACAACGGAAACTCAATGGGTCCTGCAAACGCCGAGCATGCGACGGATCGTTCAAGTCGCTGCCCGCCAGCAACCCGAGCAAATCGGCCGCCGCCTCGACCTGCCCCGGCGCCGGACGCAGCCCCGCCGCCCGGGGCTGAAACGGCGCGAGGCTGGCGCGGTAGCCTTCGCAAGACAACGCCAGCGCCGCCAGTTGCCGCGCCAGCACACGCTCTGCCTCGATCACCAGCAAGGCGCCAAGGCCGATGCTCGCCGCATTGGCCGAGACCAGCGCCAGACCGTCCTTGTCCCCTGGCACGATCGGACTCAGCCCGGCACGGCGCAGGGCCTCATCCGCCGTCAGTCGCTCTCCGCGGTATTCGACCCAGCCCTGCCCCTGCAAGGCCAGGGTCAGATGGGCCAATGGCGCCAGATCACTTTCGCCCAGGGAACCGAGCAAAGGCACTTCGGGATGGATGCCATGGTTGAGCAGATCAAGCAGGCGCTCGGCGCAGGTCAGGGAAATACCGGAGCGCCCCTGGACCAGCCCGGCCAGGCGGGCGCAGATGATCGCCCGCACCTCGCGCCGCTGCGCCAGGCGCCCGACACCCACCGCCCGGCCTGCGGCGATGCGTTGCTGGAACGCCACATCGTCCAGTGCCTGCGCCTGATCCACTGCTGCACCAAGCCCGGTGGTCACGCCGTAGACCGGTTCACCGGCGGCGATCAGCCCACGCAACAGGCGATGCCCGGCCTCGATGCGGCCGCGCGCCGTGCTGCTCAGTTGCAGCGGTGCGTCATCGTCCACCAACGCCAGCAACTGAGGCAGCGCGAGGCCATCAACCCCCAGTTCCAGTGCACTCATGCAAAGCGCAGCCGCTGGCCGATACCCAGCCGACGGGCCTTTTCCAGCAGTGCATGGCCGAGGGCGATATCGCTCAGGCTCAGGCCGCGGTGCCAGAACAGAATGGTTTCCTGCGGGTGCTCGCGACCGGGTTTCAGCCCGGCGACGATCTGCCCAAGCTCTGCATGCAAAGTCTGCTCGCTGAGCCT
Organism: Pseudomonas huaxiensis; assembly: GCF_003231275.1. Lineage (GTDB taxonomy): Bacteria > Pseudomonadota > Gammaproteobacteria > Pseudomonadales > Pseudomonadaceae > Aquipseudomonas > Aquipseudomonas huaxiensis. Next base: position 143,178 of record NZ_QKVL01000006.1, on the reverse strand, counting down.
GCCGGCCTCGACATGGGCACGCAGCGAGCCGAACTGGCCACCCTTGCACTGGCCCCAGTCGTCCACCACCAGCTTGTCCATGATGTCGGTCAGCGACAGCTCCACCGCACTCATGGTGCCGTAGGGCACGACAAAGGCGCCGGGCTTGATCCACTCCGTGCGCAGCAGCGGCTCGGGCTGTTGCAGGCGCGAGGCTTCGACCACGATATCGGCGTCGCGCACGGTGCTTTCCCAGTCTTCCGTGACGATCACCGGCTTGCCCAGATCGCGGCGCAGGCGCTCAGCGAAGGCTTCGCGGCTCTCGGCCCGGCGCGAGTGCACGCGGATCTCGTCGAAGTCGAACAGGTGATCCAGCAGCCGCACATTCCAGTACGCCGTGCCCCGCGCGCCGATGTGCGCCAGCACCTTGCTGCGCGGATTGGCCAGGTGTCGGGCGCCGATGGCGGTCAGCGCGCCGGTGCGCATGTCGGTGATCGCCGAGGCGTCGAGAATCGCCTGGGGCACGCCGGTGGCCGGGTCCAGCAGGTTGAGGATGGCCAGTTCCGAAGGCAGGCCTTGCTGGTAGTTGTCGACGAAGTCGCCCACCACCTTGACTCCGGCGCGGCCAACATCGCCGCCGAGCACGCCGCGCAGCACGTTGAAATGGCCATTGATGGCGCCGCCGGGAATCAAGTGCGTGCGCGGCTCGATCACTGCCGCGCCCTGCCCCTGAAGGGCAAGGCCGGCTTCGACGGCGGCGAGGATTTCATCGTTGTTCAGGTTCAGCTCGGCGACGTCGAGGCCATTGAGGAAGTCGATGTAGATCGGTCGTGTGTTCATGCAATCACAGGCTCCCGCTCACCTTCGCCGCAACGTCCGCTGGCAGCCAGGCACGCCACACGTCGGGGTGGTCGCGCAAAAACGCCTGGGCCACGGCCTTGGGTTGCAGACGCTTTTCTGCCATCTGGCCGAGGGTCTGGTTGAGCAGGTCGATGGGCAAATCGACTTTCTCGAAGAACGCCACCAGTTCCGGGTACTGCGTGCGGAACGGCGCGGACACGCCGATCGCCAGGCGCGCCGGCATCGAGCGGGTGCCGCGCGGGTTGGGGTTGTTGGTATCGGACAGGGTCTTCCAGGCCTCTGCGTCGAACGGCGGTTCTTCCAGTTTCACCAGCTTGTAACGGCCCAGCAGCGGCGTCGGCGACCAGTAGTAGAACAGCACCGGCTTGCCACGGCGGATCGATGCGCCGACCTCGGCATCCAGCGCCGCGCCGGAGCCGGTGCGGAAGTTGACGTAGCTGTCGGTGAGCCCATAAGCCTTGAGCTTCTGGCTGTTGACGATTTCCGAGGTCCAGCCGGTTGGGCTGTTGAGGAAGCGGCCCTTGTCGGGGGATTCCGGGTCTTTGAAGACGTGGGCGTAGCGCGGCAGGTCGGCCACCGATTTGAGCTCCGGCGCCAGCGGTGCAAGGCCACGCTCGGGGTCGCCCTTGATGACGAATTCCGGCACCCACCAGCCTTCGGTAGCGCCCTTGACCGTGTCGCCGAGGCCGAACACCTTGCCTTCGGCTTCGGCCCTGACCCAGGCCGGACTGCGCCCGGCCCATTCTTCACCAATGACCTGGATATCGTTTTTCGCCAGCGCCGCCTCGAGGCTGACGGTGCTGCCCGGCAGCGTGTCGGTGGTGTAGCCGTAGCCCTTTTCCACCAGGGTGCGGAGGATCTCGGTGATCAGGCTGCCGCTTTCCCAGGTGATGTCGCCGAAGTGGATGGGCTGCGGTTTGTCGGCGGCGTGGGTGAGCAGGGATAAGGTCAGCAGCGAGCCGGCCAGGAGGGTTTTCAGTGGTTTCATGGTAGTGCCTCGAATTCGGCCTGACCGTCAGGGCCTCATCGCCGGCAAGCCGGCTCCCACAGGGGTGTGCATGCACCGCTGACCGTGTGGGAGCTGGCTTGCCAGCGAGGGAAACCCGGAGGATCAGAAGTCGTAAGTGAGCTTGGTGTAATAGAACGCCCCCTCGGGCGCCGATGGCGCGAGGTAGCTGTACTGCTGCCCCGGCGTCTGGCGCAGGCGGAGGTTGAAGTCGTCCGGCTTGCTGTTGAACAGGTTGTTGGCGCCCACCGAGAGCTTCAATTGCCTGGTGAACGCGTAGTTCACGTCCAGATCGGTGTTCCACTGCGCCGAGAAGGTCTGGTCGTACTGGGCGTTGGTGGCCGAGGCCGCGTATTTGCGGTACTCGCCGTAGCGCGTCTCGGACAGGCTCACCGTCCACGGGCCGTAGCGATGCACCGCGCCAAGCACCAGCTTGCTTTCCGGGTAACCGTGCTCAAGGAAGCCACGGGCCTCGCGGGTCAGGATGTCGAAGCCGTAAGGGCTGGCATTGACCGACTCGATGGTGGTCCGCGCCTTGGTGAAGCCGGCCGACAGCGCCAGGCTGCCGAACTGCTTGAGGTCGAGGTTGTACTTGCCGACGATGTCGACGCCGCGGGTCCGGGTGTTGGCCGCATTGGTCATGAACTGCGCCCAGCTGTACTGACCGTAGCCGGCAGCGGCGAGGATGCGCTCGGCATCCGGCCCGGAGATGCCGCCGCTATAGAGCAGGCGGTCGCGGATGGTGATCTGGTAGGCGTCGATGGTCAGCGAAGCCTGCTCGCTCGGCCGGAACACCACGCCCAGCGAGTAGTTGGTGGATTTCTCCGGTTTCAGTGCCTCGGCGCCCAGCGCCTGGGCGGCCGGGTGGTCCACCGGCAGCATGCGGGTCAGCACCGGGTTGCCGTTGACATCGACGTTGGTGGTGGTGGTCCAGGACGTGCCGATCTGCCCCAGGGTCGGTGCGCGGTAGGCGCTGTTGACCGTGGCCCGCAGGCCCACTTGCGGGGTCAGTTCGTAGCGCGCCGAGAGCTTGCCGGTGGTGGCCGAACCGAAGTCCGAGTAGTGCTCGGTACGCCCGGCGATACCCACCTGGAATTTCTCGGTGAGCTGGTTTTCCAGGCCGAAGTACACGCCGCCAACATCACGCTTGTAGACGCCTGCGTCATCCGGCGTCAGCCCGGACGCCTGCACCGCGCCGACCTGCACACCGTCGATGCCGCCGTAGGAATAGGAGTCGTAGTCGCCCGCCTCCAAGGTGTACTCCTCGTGGCGGTAGGCGACGCCGGCGGACACCGTCAGCGGGTTGTCCGACCAGGCCACCGGCAGGTCCTTGGTGTAGTCGATGCCGACGTTGGTCTGTTCGTTGATCAGGGTGGCGACGTCGAACTTGGTCGGGCTGCTGGCGCCATAACTCGGGTTGACCGTGTCGAAGGCCAGTTCGTCGTGCTTGTCGCGGCCGTAGGTAGCGCTGATATCGAGGCGGCCGATAACCTCGTCTTCAAAGCGTGAACCCACCGTCAGCGAGGAATCTTCGTAGCGGAAGCGGTATTTCGGGATGGTCCCGTTAGGGTAGATCGCCGCGACGTTATTGGGGCTGGACGCCAGCAACGGCGGCGTGTTGTTGATCGACTTGTCCTGACCGAAGGTGGCGAAGCTGTACAGTCGCCATTGATCGTTCAGACCGACCTCGGCGTTCGCCGCGAGGTTGTATTTGTCACGGCCTGCACCACCCCAGCGCGGGTCCTGCAGCTTGCCGTCGGCGACGTATCTGTCACCGATATCGGTGGGTTTGCTGTTGACGCCGTTGAAGCTCAGGGTCAGGAAACCGTCACCCGGCAGCCCGATGCCGTACCAGCCATCGGCACTCTTGTTGAAACCGTCGCCCTGGCCGTACTGGCCGACCTGGGTATTGAGTTGCCCACCCGTGTCGCGCTCCTTGAGCACGATGTTGACCACCCCGGCCACCGCGTCGGAGCCGTACTGCGCCGACGCGCCGTCACGCAGCACTTCGACGTGGTCGATGGCGCTGATCGGGATCATGTCCAGATCCACCGGCTGGGCGCCAATGAACGGCACGCCGCTGGAAATGTTCACCACCGCCGAGGCATGCCGGCGCTTGCCGTTGACCAGCACCAGCGTCTGGTCCGGCGCCAGCCCGCGCAACGAGGCGCCCTTGGGGTTCTGGCCGCGGGTGGCGCTCTGGTTCTGCGGGAAGTTGAACGACGGCAGCAACTGGAACAGCGCCTGGTTCAGGGTGGTGGCGCCGGTCTGCACCAGCTCTTCGCTGTTGATCACGTCTACCGGCGCGGCGCTGGTCAGCGCGGTAGCGTCACTGCGCCGGGTACCGAGGGCGACCACCCGGTCCAGAGTCGGCACGCTGGCTGCGGAAGTCTGGTTGCGCGCTACCGTGCTGGCGCTGGCGGCGTTGGCTGCTGCGGGCTCGGTGCCATTGCCCTTGATAATGAACGCGCCAGTCGGGCTGACTTCCAGCTCCAGGCCGGTGCCGCGCAAGGCAGCGTTGATCGCCTGCTCGGCGGAGAGATTGCCGTCGACCCGCGCCGAAGAATAACGGCCCAGTTCCGGCGTAAAGGAAATCACCTGACCGCTCTGCCGGCTGATGCTCAGCAGCACCTCGTCCAGCGGGCCGGGATTGATATGCCAGTTCTGCCGCGCCTCGTCGGCGAGCGCCATGCCGCTCAGCAGCAGGCTGAACGCGATGGCACCGGTTGCGGATGTCGTGTTGCGTTGGATCTTGTCTTTGCTCTTGCGCACAACGATTCCCCCCACGGAATCAAACGACGCTGCTCCCTCGGCAGCGCTTACGGGAAGGGTGTGGCGCAGGAAGGGGAAATCTTGCAGATCGATTGGTTATGGGCTTAGAACCGGGTGTGAAGCCGCTACGCCGGCAAAAATCACCGACACATAAGAGCTGCTACAGTCGACCTTAAATCAATTAAGCATTCTCAAAAGAGTTCTTATGACGAGCATCTTTCCACTGGCCTGCGCTGACAGGCTCGAAAAGATTGGGCTTCTGGTCAAAACCAGACGCCTGGAGCGAAAAATTCGCCAGAAAGACCTTGCCGCTCAAACAGGACTGTCCACAACGACACTCGGCAAGATCGAGTCCGGCATTCCAAGCGTCGAGATACGCAGCTACATGACAGCCCTCTGGCACCTGGGGCTGCTGGACGAGGCCTTCCAAGATCCCGCTGTTCCCACCATTGCTCCGCGTGCCACGGAGCACCGCGTCCGTCTCAGGAAATTTTCCGAGGAAGACTTCTGATGGCTTCCGTTTACATCTACATGCAAATACCCGGCTCGGATGACGTCACCACACTGGGCCGCCTGGAAGTCCGTAACGGCATCGGCGAATTCGTCTACAGCCCGGCCTGGGTCGATGCCGGTGGCTGGGTGCCGGACCCTGTCCGTTTTCCGCTGCGATCCCAGCCCTACGGCAAAGCACTACGGCTATCTCGTAGACGAAATGACAAGGCGCAACATCCCCGAAGGGGACCGGCAGGAGCTGTTCAAACGCATCTGCTTCAACATTCTGGTGGGCAACGACGACGATCACCCGAAAAACACAGCAGTGATATTCACAAATGGCGGCTGGCGTCTTTCTCCCCTGTACGACGTGGTGCCCACGACTGAAGGGCAGGCGCCTTCCAGGTTGGCGATGGGTATCGGTCGCTATGGGCATGAACTATCACGGCGCAACCTGCTGAGCCAGGTCGGTCACTTCGGTTTGACTGAGGCTGAGGCTACAGCCGTGATCAATGAAGTTGCTGGCTGGGCTCCTGAGTTGAAAGAGCATTATCACGAGCAGTTGCAGGCGGCCGAGTTGCAGTTGGCAATCGCGGCAATGGGCGCCGAGAAACTGGAAAAGTGAACTCACCAACATTGTCTTTGGCAGTTTTACGCGGACTCACGGGGAGCAAAAACTGCACCTTGGCGATTTGATTTATGCCGGAACCAACGTCACCCAATAATCGCTACGCCGGGCCACCCGAATCGGCAAGGTCCGACTCAGCGCTTCCAGCACCATATCGCTCTGGTCCAGCCGATAGAGTCCGCTGACCCGCAGCCCGGCGATCGCCGGGTCGAGGCGCAGGACGCCGTGGCGGTAAGGCCGCAATGCTTCGATCACCTCGCTGAGCGGGCTGTCGCGCACTTCCAGCAGGCCGTTTACCCAGGCGCTGTCGCCGTTGCGCACGGCCTCGACGACGCCGAAGCGGTAGCGGTCGAAGCTGACTTCCTGTCCAGCCTGGAGCTGCAAGCGATCGCCGCCGCGGGTGACGATCTGCACCGGTGCATCCAGCGCACCAACCCGGCATTGCGCACCGCGCTCGCGTACCAACACCTGCGCAGCACGGGCGAACAGGTCGCCGGCGTCGGTCTGGACGATAAACGGCCGACGATCGTTGACCACCCGCACCAGGCCCTCGCCACCGCGCCATTTGAGCAGCCGACGCTGCTCGTCGAAACGCACGTCGGCAGAGCTCTGTGCGTTGAGCACCAGTTCACTGCCGTCGTCCAGTTGCACGGTCTGGCGCTGGCCGATGCCGGTGGAGATATCTGCGCTCAGGCTGTCCAGTGACGGCAACCCGGGGCTGAGGGTCAGGCCACCGCCGATCATCAGCCCGGCACCCAGCAACGCCCGTTGCAGCACCTTGCGTCGGCTCGACGGCGCATTCAGCGCGCGTTGCAGCACGCTGCCGTCGATGCCCTGGGCGACCGGGACCTGGAACACTCCGAGGGTACGTTCGAGGCGCAGGCACAGTTCTTCGTGACGCGGGTCGCGGGCGCGCCAGGCCTGGAAGGCCTGGCGCTCCGCATCGCTGGCATGCCCCGAGCGCAGCAGCACGACCCAGCGGGTGGCCTGTTCGATCAGGTGGTCCTGTTCAACGCTCATATCACTCCAGACTGGCCTTGAGACAACGGTGGATGGCCTTGGCCATGTAGTCGCTCACCGAGCGTTGCGAGATGCCCAGTTGCGCGGAAATTTCCGGGTACGTCAGGCCGTTGACCTGGGACAGCAGGAAGGTCGCCTTGACCTTGGCCGGCAGGCCGTCGAGCAGGCCGTCGATGATCTGCAGGGCCTCGATCATTTGCGTCAGTTCTTCCGGCGACGGCGCCTGCGCCTCGTCATCAAGGTGCAGGGCCTCAAGGTAGGCCCGCTCCAGGTCACGGCGGCGCCAGAGCTGGTACATCAGGCGCTGGGCGATGGTGGTGAGCAGCGCCCGTGGCTGGCGGATCGGTTCCACACCCGGCGCGCTGAGCAACTGCACGAAGGTGTCGGCGGCGATGTCTTCCGCGCCGCTGTCGCCCAGATGCCGGCGCAAACGCAGGCACAGCCACTGGTAATGACTGCGGAACAGGCCGCCCACGTAATCGCTGTGAGAGTTTTCGATACCGGACATGAATGGCTCCAGAAGGAGGATTGCTTGAAATGTCCGGTGGTCCGGTGACGCCATGCTAGTGGGAGGTCTTATTCTTTAAAAATATTTAAAAAGCATTCTTATATTCATTAATGGAATTACCCGTCTTCGGGATGAATCCGCGCCAAGCCCCGTCTGGCAGCCTCGTCGCGGTAATCCAGCAGCACCTGGTAATCCGCCTCGCTCGCCGGTAGCACGCGACTGATCGCGAGGGTCGTGGCGACTTCCGGCAAGTCCTGCAGCGCCTGGTTCAGCGCGTCGCGGATAAGCGCCGCAGCGTTGGGGTCGAGGTGCGCAGGGCCGATGAACGGTAGGCTCGGGCTTGGCGCGCTGATGTCGATGATGCGCAGCCCGGCGACTTCTTCGCTGTGGTCACGGGCGAGGTAACCCCAGGTCACGCTGTCGATGGCCGCCAGATCGCCACGCCGCTCGCGCAAGGCGCGCAGGCTGTCGCGATGGCCGCCGGTGTAGCTGATGGCCGAAAAAAAGCGGCCCTCGCGTTGCAGTGGCGCGAGGCGATGGCGCAGCAGGTTCATGCCGGAATTGGAGTCGGGGCTGTTGATCAGGCCGTGGCTGTCGAAAAACGCCGCCAGCTCGCGGCGCGGGTCGTCGGCCCGGGCCACCAGCAGGCTGCAATGGTCGCCACCGCCGCTGTAGGGCAGTTCGTAGACGGGCCGGCCAATCACCTGCACCTTGCCGCGCAGCAGGGTCATCAGCGGATAGCCGCAAGTCTGGGTGAACAGCAATTGCGGCGACAGCCACAGGCCCGGCAGGTCCAGCCCGCCCGCGTCGAGGCGGCTGGCACCGAGCAGCGCCAGCGTGCGCTGCAACCACGCCTCACTGGCAGCACAAACCCGCGGCGGCGCGACGTACATCAACAACTCGGCAAAACCCTGGGACATGGGCGGACTCCGGTTCAGGCGTGGGGATGTTCAGGGCTATCGACAGGACTGAAAGCATTGCGGCGCCACAACTCGCCATAGCCGTGCACCAGGAAACCGCCGCTGCGCGCCAGCCACTGCTCGCGGCGGCGGCGGTAGACCTGCGGCAGGAAATACCATTGCAAGCCCGGAAGATCGTGATGCACCAGGTGCAGGTTCAGGTGCAGGAACAGCCAGCTCCAGGGCCAACCGGCCTCGTTGAGCACAGTGCGCTGCTCCGGTCGCTCGGCGGGACGGTGTTCATAAAAAGAACGCACCATCGCCACCGACAACGCCGGCACGCTGACGAAAAACACGTAGTGCGCCACCGACAGCGCGCTGTATTCGGCGATGAAGACGAACATCAGCAGGGTCACGGCGCCGTGGGTCAGCCACATCAGCCACGCCTGTCGATCGCCCTTCGCCAGCCGGGCGAGCTCTTCCCGCGCCAGGCCGAACAGCGCCTGCGGTGCACCGCTGAGCACCCGTCCCGGCACGGTCTTGTCCAGCCAACGCAGCGCCCGCGCCAGGCGTGGCGCTTTTTGCCAATGGTGACGGCTGAGGTAGCGGCTTTCCGGGTCGCGGCCCGGCAGGGTGAGGTCTTCGTCGCGGTGGTGCAGCAGGTGGCTGTCGCGGTACAGGGTGTACGGATACCAGACCGCGAACGGCGCGTAGCCGATCAATTTGTTCAGCCAGAGGAAGCGCGTCGGATGGCCGTGCAGCAGCTCATGTTGCAGCGACAGCCAGAGCACCAGCAGCGGCACCAGCAGCACGGTGGTGGGCCACACGCCGAGAACCGGGCTGGCCAGCAACAGCGCGAACCAGCCGGCATAGACACCGATCAGCAACAGCCAGGTCGGCCATTCGCTGCGCCCGAGAAAACTGGCTTGCAGGCGCAACACATCTTCGCGCTGGGCGTCGTCGAGGTAATGGGGCATTCGCGGAGGTCCTGGATCATGGGCTGACCTCCGCTTGTGGGACGAGACGAAAAAATCTTGCAGATCGTTTGGTTATAAGCGCCTCACGAATCCTTCAGCGCCCCTCCTCGATCTCCTTGCCATTGGCGTCGATCACCCGGCTCGACGGATAGCGCGACGATGCGTAACGCACCACCAGGATCGAGAACGACAGCAGCAGGATTCCGCCGCACAGGTACAGCAGCCCGACATCCGGCGCCTTGTGGTGCGAAACGTCGCCGATCAGCAGGCGGGTCAGCGCAGTGATTGCCACATACAGCAGGAAGCGGATCGGCATGTGGTTGGTCTTGAAGTAGATCCCCACCATCGCGCCCAGCTCGAGGTAGATGAACAGCAGGAGGATGTCGTCGACGCTGACCCCGCCCTTGCCGAGCATGTCGATGAAGGTCATTACCGCAGCCCAGGCGGTGATGCCGCCGATGCCGAACAGGGCCAGATAGTGGAACGACTCGACGCACAGATTGCCCAGCGAGTCGGCGGCGCCATGCAGGCCTTTGCGCAGTTTGTCAGCCCATTTGATGTTCACGATGCGGATTCCTTGGTACGACTTCGACGGAGGATGCGACAAGCACATGACGCTTTGCCTGCATGCAGTAAAAAGGCCAGCGGCCTCGCTTGAGAAGGCGACCGATTGCCGCAAGGCACGCGTGTTCTCCATCAACCTGCAAAATCTGGGCTATAAAATGCCACTATCCAGCTTTGTCGGATTACTGTATAAAAACCCAGTATTCGTATTATTCAATTATCGAAAGGCATGTGAGGTGATGAATGGCCGTCGAAGTGGTGTACCGCAGCAGCCGCGACCTGGAGCGCTTGTTCATGGATAAAGCCGAAGCAGATCGTCACGACAAGATGCTGGAACTGGCCGAGTTGTTGGCCGACGTATTGAAAAAGGCCGTGCCGTCGCTGAGCGAGCAGCAGGTCGAGGAAGCCGGCATCTACATGGCGAAAAACCGCGATGTCTTCGCCAAGGCGTTCAAGAGCCAGCCGGACGCCCTGTCCGAACTGCTCGACGCACCAGCGGAATAAGCCTCAGCTGCCGTACACCAGCCGCTCGGCCAGTTGCTCGGCGACCCGCGCCGGTGAGCGTTTTTCCGCCTGGGCGTGGGCGAACACTTCGGTCAGCCGGGTGGGAATCCGCGACAGGTGCGCGGTGATGGCGACGGGGTCATGGCCTTGATGGGTCAGGGCCACGTAGATCAGTCCGCCGGAATTGATGACGTAATCCGGGGCATAGAGAATGCCGCGGTTTTCCAGTTGGTCGGCCACTTGCAGGCTGGTCAACTGGTTGTTGGCCGAGCCCGCCACCGCCGCGCAGCGCAGTTGCATCACGCTCTGTGCGGTCAGCACCGAACCCAGTCCGCACGGGGCGAAGATATCGCAGGGCGTGCCGACCAGTGCTTCCGTTGCCACCGGCTGCGCATTGAACTGCTCCATGGCCAGTTGCACCCGCCCCCGATCGTGATCGCTGACCAGTAATTCCGCCCCCGCCGCATGCAGTTGCTCGGCCAGCGCATAGCCGACATTCCCCAAGCCCTGAACCGCCACCCGCAAACCTTCCAGGTTGTCGCTGCCCAGCCGCGCCATCGAAGTGGCGCGGATGCCGGCGAACACGCCCATGGCGGAATGCGGTGAGGGGTCGCCTGCGCGGGTGGTACTGGTGACGTGGCGGGTGGTCTGGGCGATGCAGTCCATGTCCAGGGTCGAGGTGCCGCTATCGGTCGCGGTGATGTAGCGGCCTTCCAGCGACTCGATGAAACGCCCGAACGCCTCGAATAGCGCCGCGCGATTTTCCACATGGGGGTTGCGGATGATCACCGCTTTGCCGCCGCCCAGCGGCAAGCCGGCGAGCGCCGCCTTGTAGGTCATGCCCTGGGCCAGACGAATGGCGTCGGTCATGGCGCTGTCGTCATCCGGGTAGGCCAGATAGCGACAACCGCCCAGTGCGGGGCCCAGCCGCTCGTTGTGGATCGCGATCACCGCCTTGAGGCCGGTGGTCGGGTCGATACACAGGTGCAATGACTGGGTGCGCGTGCTTTGCATGAGAGCGAACATCTACAGGCCCTCGGTTACAGTGCTGAAACAAGTATAGGCGTCGCCCCGAACCCTGCCGGAGCACTGGACGAAACGATGCGCTAGGGCTAAAACAGAAGCTCTCAGCGGAGACCACCATGAACCCACGCCAAGCCTGCCTGGCCTGTCTGGAACGCACTCCCCTGGCCTTGTTCGAGGCCGGGCTGTGGATTGCCGCCGAGCATGACGAAAAGGTGCAGCCGTCGCAGGTGATGAACGCCGTGCTGGCGCTGCAGCATGAGGTGAGCAACAGCCTGCCGATGCTGCCGCTGGCCGAGCTGGCCCAGCCCCTGCTGCGCAAGCTCTGCGCACTGGGTTTCCAGGAAGACGAATATCACCCGCTGCGGCCCCAGGCCGGAATGCTCGATCAATTGCTGCTACGCCGTCGCGGCCAGCCGTTGACGCTGGCGCTGTTGACGCTGGAGTTGGCTCGCGGGTTGTCGATTCCATTGGAGGGGGTGAATTTTCCGGGGCATTTTCTGCTGCGGGTGCCGGGGGCGGATCATCTGCTTGATCCGTGCGGCGGGCGGCGGTTGTACCCGGCCGATTGCCGCGAATTGCTTGGTCGCCAGTTCGGTCCGCAGGTGCCGTTGAGTGCAGAACATCTGCAGGTCGCCAGTGCGCGGCAGATGCTTCAGCGCCTGTCGCGTAATTTGCGGCAGTTGCATGCGACCCATGACAACGATCTGGCGGCGTTGAAGGATGCCGAACGGGTGCTGGACCTGGGGCCGCCGCTGGCCAGTGATTACCTGGCGCGGGCGACGCTTTATCAGCATCTGGATTGCCCCCACGCCGAACGCTTCGACCTGGAGCATGCGTTGTTGCTGACGGATGATCCGATCCAGCGGTTGCGGCTGACGGAGCGGTTGGCGCAGTTACCGCCGGGGAAAAGGTCAGTTCATTAGGGAAAACTTCAGGGCCTTATCGCTGGCAAGCCAGCTCCCACAGGGTTTGTGCTGAGCAAACGATCACTGTGGGAGCTGGCTTGTCGGGGCGCCGAACCGCAGCGATTAGGCCCATGAATTCACCCAGCAGCCGGCGTATCCGGCTGCCGCGAAGGGTGCGCCATGACGAACGCCGGATGCTCCTCCGTCAATTCCACCACCCGCAAGATCCGTGGATAGCCGCCCAGGTCGATATTGAAGCGCTTGGCCGCATACACCTGCGGAATCAGGTACACATCCGCCAACCCCGGCTCATCGCCGAAGCAGAAGCCGCTGTCGCCAATCAACTGCTCCACCGCCGCCAGCCCCTGGCTGATCCAGTGGGCAATCCACTGATTCACCGCCGCCTCGTCCTGCCCCAGTTGACGCAACTGGTTCAGCACGCTGACGTTGTGCAACGGATGGATATCACAGCCGATCAACGCCGCCACGCCCCGGGCCCGGGCGCGTTGCACCGGGTCCTGCGGCAATAGCGCGGGCTGTGGATAAACCTCTTCCAGGTACTCGATGATTGCCGGTGACTGTACCAGCAGTTCGCCGGAATCGGCCTTCAGCGCCGGCACCCGGCCCTGGGGATTGAGCGCAAGGAAGTGTTCCTCGCGCTGTTCGCCCTTGAGCAGGTTGACCGGCAGCGACTGGAACTCCAGTTGCTTGAGCGCCAGCGCAATGCGCACCCGATACGACGAGGTGGAACGGTAGTAGGTGAAGAGTTCCATGCCCCTGCCCTCTCAGTGCGCCGCGACGACTTTGCCGCGGCATTCGCCGAAGCCGATGCTGGCCACGCCGTCGCGCCTGGCACGTGCGCGCAGGATGATTTCGTCGCCGTCTTCAAGGAACTTGCGCACTTCACCGCTCGCCAGTTCCACCGGCAGTTTGCCGCCCTCGGTGATCTCCAGCAGGCTGCCGAACTGACCGGGCTTGGCGCCAGACAAAGTGCCGGAACCGAACAGGTCGCCGGGCTGCAACTGGCAACCGTTGACGCTGTGGTGCGCAACCATCTGCGCCACGGTCCAGTACATGCTCAGGGTGTTGCTCAGGGTCAGGCGATGGGCGGGCAGGTTTTGCTCGCGCATGCTCTCGGTGAGCAGCAGCACTTCCAGTTCGATATCGAAGGCGCCGCCCGCTTGATCACGCTTGTCCAGCAAGTAGGACAGCGGCTGTGGATCACCTTCCGGACGCGCCGGCTGGGCGCAACGGAACGGCTCAAGCGCCTCGGCAGTGACGACCCAGGGCGAGACGGTGGAAATGAAGCTCTTGGACAGGAACGGACCCAGCGGCTGGTATTCCCACGCCTGGATATCCCGCGCCGACCAGTCGTTGAGCAGGCAGAAACCGGCGATGTGCTCGGCGGCCTCAGCCACCGGGATGGCGTCGCCCAGGTCGTTGCCCTGGCCGATCCAGATGCCGATTTCCAGTTCGTAGTCCAGGCGCGCGCACGGGCCGAAGCTCGGCTCGGTCTGGCCGGCCGGCAGGGTCTGGCCCTTCGGACGGCGCACGTCGGTACCAGACGGACGAATGGTCGAGGCGCGGCCGTGGTAGCCGATCGGCACGTATTTGTAATTGGGCAGCAGCGGGTTGTCGGGACGGAACAGCTTGCCGACGTTCTTGGCGTGCTCGATACCGACGTAGAAGTCGGTGTAGTCACCGATCCGCGCCGGCAGGTGCAGTTCGCACTCGCTGGCCGGGTACAGCGCGGCCTGCAGCACAGCCTGGTGCGGACTGCCTTCAGTCAGCAGTTCCAGCAGCCGCTGGCGCAGGGCGACACGGGCGCCGCGACCCAGGGCAAAGAAGGCGTTGAGTGCGCCGCCGCGAGTGGCTTCGGCAGCCGCACGGGCTTCACCGTCGAACAGGCCGGCAGTCAGTACGGCATCCAGATCGAGAATGGCATCACCGATGGCGACGCCGCAACGGCGCTCTCCACCGGCGCGGCTGAAGATCCCCAGCGGCAGGTTCTGCAGCGGGAAGTCGCTATGCCCGTTGGCGTGCTCGACCCAACTGCGGGCAATGGCGGTCTGATTCATGCTTATCTCCGGTTCGGGGTGAAGGTGCTCGGCAGCGTGGCCCAGCAACTATCGTAGTCGTTCTGCAACTGCGGGCAGTCCAGCGCATGGCGGCTCGGACGCAGCACCTGGCTGGTCTCGAACATGAAGGCCATGGTGTTGTCGATCTTGTTGGGCGCCAGGTCCACGGCGATGGCCTTGGCGCAAGTCTCGGCGTCCGGGCCATGGGCGCTCATGCAGGCGTGCAGCGAAGCGCCGCCGGGCAGGAAGCCTTCGGCCTTGGCGTCGTACTCGCCCTGGATCAGGCCCATGAACTCGTTCATCAGGTTGCGGTGGAACCACGGTGGACGGAAGGTCTTCTCGGCGACCATCCAGCGCGGCGGGAAGATCACGAAGTCGAGGTTGGCCATGCCCGGCACGCTGGTCGGCGAGGTCAGCACGGTGAAGATCGACGGATCGGGATGGTCGTAGCTGACGGTGCCGATGGTGTTGAACAGGCGCAGGTCGTATTTGTACGGCACGTTGTTGCCGTGCCAGGCGACCACATCCAGCGGCGAATGCTGCAACTCGCAGCCCCACAGTTCGCCGAGGAATTTCTGCACCAGTTGCACCGGGCCGGTCTGCTCCTCGTAGTGCGCCACCGGCGCAAGGAAGTCGCGCGGATTGGCCAGGCCGTTGCTGCCGATCGGGCCAAGGTCCGGGATTCGCAGCGGCGCGCCGTGGTTTTCGGCGATGTAGCCGCGGGCCTCACCGTCAAGCAGCTCGACACGGAATTTCATCCCGCGCGGGATCACCGCGATTTCCAGCGGCCCCACTTCCAGCCGGCCCAATTCGGTGAACAGACCCAGGCGGCCCTGTTGCGGCACCAGCAGCAATTCACCGTCGGCATTGAAGAACACGCGTTCCATGGAGCGATTGGCGCGGTAGCAATGAATGCTGATACCGGCTGGTTTTTCCGCCGCCGAGTTGGCCGCCATGGTGACCCAGCCGTCGATGAAGTCGGTGGGCTCGGCCGGCATTTCCAGCGGGCTCCAGCGCAGCCGGTTGGGCGTGATCGCGCCCAGCGAACCGCCGGCCAGTTGCCGCTCCAGACGCACGAACGCCGGGTGCAGTGCCGAAGGACGGATGCGGTACAACCAGGTGCGGCGCTGTTCGTGGCGGGTCATGGTGAACGCGGTGCCCGACAGCAATTCGGCGTACAGCCCGTACGGCGCTTTCTGCGGGGAATTCTGGCCGACCGGCAGGGCACCGGGCAGTGCCTCGCTGGCAAATTCGTTGCCGAAGCCGCTCTGGTAAGCGAGGGCGGAAGTGGAATCGAGGTTCATCGAGCCTCCAGGCCGTGTCCGGGCCGGTTGTGGCAGGTTGACCACCCGGCCTGCCGTAGGCAGCGATGGCGGCGCTTCTGCGTTATTGTTATTCGTAATTTGATTACGCATAACGTAATTTGATTGCCTGGGGGCGTCAAGTTATAAAGACCTCCGTCCTCGTGCACCGCGGTATGACCGATCGCTGGCAAGCCAGCTCCCACAGTGCCTGTGGAGGCCGTGTGAAAAACCCAGGCGCTCTTCGAAGACCCGAGGTTTTCACATAGCTTTTGTGGGAGCTGGCTTGCCAGCGATGGGTCATACCGCAGTGCCCTCTCCCGCTCTCGCACAGTGACCGCCGCCATGCCCAAAGCCACGCCCCCCGCCGACAACGGCAAACAGAAGGTTCGCTCGGCGGAAGTCGGCACCGACATTCTCAAGGCCCTCGCGCAGTTGTCCCCGGCCACCTCGCTGTCGCGCCTGGCCGAACACGTGCAGATGCCGGCGAGCAAGGTCCATCGCTATCTCCAGGCGCTGATCGCCAGCGGCTTCGCCGAGCAGGACCAGGCCACCAACCATTACGGCCTGGGTCGCGAAGCGCTGCGGGTCGGTCTGGCGGCGTTGGGCGGAATGGAGGTGCTGAAAGTCGCGGCGATGCCGCTGTCGCAATTGCGCGACGAGCTGAATGAAAGCTGCTTCATCGCCGTGTGGGGGAATCAGGGTGCGACGGTGGTGAATATCGAGCCGGCGGTGCGTG
Source organism: Pseudomonas huaxiensis (assembly GCF_003231275.1). Lineage (GTDB taxonomy): Bacteria > Pseudomonadota > Gammaproteobacteria > Pseudomonadales > Pseudomonadaceae > Aquipseudomonas > Aquipseudomonas huaxiensis. Next base: position 126,919 of record NZ_QKVL01000006.1, on the reverse strand, counting down.
CGGTGACGGTGGTCACGCAGATCGGTTCGGTACTGCCACTGCTCAGCTCGTCCACCGGGCTGGTGTTCGGCGCCTACCTGCCGGAGCGGGAAACCATCGAACTGCGTGACGAGGAATTGGCGCAAGCCGGCCACAGCGCTACGGAGTATGAGCAACTGTTCGCCCAAATCCGCAAACGTGGCCTGCACCATGTGCACGGTTTGCTGATGCCGGGAGTGGACGCGCTATCAGCGCCGGTGTTCAACGCGATGGGCAAGATTGCCGCGGTGATCACCGTGGTCGGCCCGACTTCGATCTTCCACGCCGACGAACAAGGCCCGGCCGCCGAGACGCTGCTGGCGACGGCGAAGGCGATCAGTTGGCGAATGGGCTATGAAGAGGCGCAGTGACCCGCTTTGGTGCACTGTTGCGAACAGCGCAACAGTGAATGTCAGAAAGCACTATTTTTCCGCAGGTTGGAGCTGACTATCCTTTGTCCTGTCTTGGCGATCCGGTGTTCGCCAAGGCGCGAAGTTGACGCTTCGGCCCCCTTAATGGTCGGTTAATGCTCTCCCCCTAGAGTGCTCCTCGATTGTTGTTCCGAAGCGTCACCCTTCAGTTTCACCGACGTTGATTTTGAAGCTCCTTGATCTGCGTCTTACTTGGCCGCTGCCTTTGCAGCGGCCTTTTTTATTTGGAGCAGCCGCAAGTTTGAAGCTGCAAGTTGCAAGGAAGAGCAAGGTGCGCCGCGGTCAATCTTGCAGCTTTGCGCTTGCCACTCGTAGCTGCTTCAATCGCAATGAAACCGGTGCAACAACCGATGCGCCACCGGCGCCAGAATCAGGCCGATACTGGCGACAAACACCAGCCCCACATACAACCCGTACACAGCGAAAAATACCTTGCCGCCCGGCGTCTCCGGCAGGTCCACCGGGCCCATGCCACCCAGCAGCAAGGTGGCGTTGAACGCCGCGTCGTACCATTCCACGCCTTCTTCGAAATACAGATGCCCGGTCACCCCGATCAGGATCGAGCCCACCACCAGCAAACCCGCGCCCAGCGCATGCAGCAGCAGGCGGGTGCGGAACTGTTCGGTCGAGATGACAGCGTCATTTTTTGATTCATACATCGTTCGCACTCCTGTCGCGATCACGGCTTCCCAGCATAGATCACGACGGGAAACGAGCCGCTTCAGCGACCGGCGAACGCCTGCAGATTGGCCATCATCTCTTGCAGCGCTTCCAGGCTGTCCTTCGGATGCACGGCGCCTTCGAAGTCGCCAATACGGCCCCAGTTGGCCGCGACGTCTTCGACGCTGAAACCCTGCTGCGGATCGAATCCGGCGCCCAGGCTGCGCTCCCAGCGCACCTGGCCGATCCAGCCGCCGCCGACTTCATAGAGGTTGCCGCTGTCCTGGCACTGCTCACTGCCCAGATACACCACCAGCGGGCTGACCAGCTCGGGCTTGAGCTGTTCGAACACCTGCGGCGGAATCAGGCCTTCGGTCATGCGCGTGCCGCCCGTCGGGGCAATGGCGTTGACCAGCACGCCGCTCTTGCGCCCTTCCAGCGCCAGGGTGCGGGTCAGGCCGTACAGACCAAGCTTGGCCATGCCGTAGTTGGCCTGACCGAAGTTGCCGTAGATGCCCGAGGTCGACGAGGTGAAGATCACCCGCCCCCAGTTCTGCTCGCGCAAGTGCGGCCAGGCGGCGCGGGTGACTTTGTAGGCGCCCTCGACGTGGACCTTGTAGACGAGGTCCCAATCGGCGTCGTCCATTTTGTGGAAGGTCTTGTCCCGCAGGATGCCGGCGTTGTTCACCACCACATCGACGCGGCCGAAGCTGTCCAGGGCCTGTTCGACGATGCGCTGGCCGTCGGTGACCGAGTCGTGGTTGGCTACCGCGGTGCCGCCGGCTTCGCGGATCTGCGCCACCACACGGTCTGCCGCCGAAGCATTGGCGCCCTCGCCGTGGGTCGAACCGCCGAGGTCGTTGACCACCACTTTCGCCCCGTGGCGAGCGAACAGCAGGGCGTGGGCACGGCCGAGGCCGCCGCCGGCTCCCGTGATGATCACCACTTTATCTTCCAGGCGCACCGAATCGGTCATGGCACAACTCCAACTGAACAGGGAACGGAACGCCCAGTGTCGGCCAGCGCCCGACCCGGAACAATCAACCGGGCGGACGCTGAATGGCGGGCAATAAGTGACGACGAGGTCAGGACCAGGCGACTTTCTGCAGGCTACTGGTCAAGGGTTGCTGACGAAAATCCAGGTAGTGCCGCAGCACCTGCGCCGGTGCTTCGGTATGAGGGTAGTGGCCGATGCCCGGAAGGGCCACGGTGTCGGGCAGCGGCACCAGTTCACGGTAGCGCTCGAGCATGTGCGCACCGCACACCGGGTCCACCGCACCGCTGATAAAGCGCAACGGCATCCGCGCCTGTTGCAGCGCGCCCACCCATCGCTCTCGATGGTGATGGCGCTCAGGCACGTAGGCCGACAATCGGTGCAGGATGCGATTGCCGCCGTTCGAGGTGATCAGGCTCCAGCAATCGTCCAGCGCGCTTTCACTGGGCTGAGTGCAGGGGCCATAGATCTGGCTGACGCTGTGCACCAGATCATCGCGATTGAAGGTTCGCGCCACCAGCCAGCCGAGGTGGCTGAGCAGCAGCCGTTGGGCCAGCAACGAGCGGTGACGTTCGGGAAACAATCCGGCATTGAGAAAGGCGCAGGTCGCGACTTCGGCCACGCCTTCATGGTGTCGGGCCAACAGTTCCTGGGCGACGCTGCCGCCGTAGTCGTGGGCAAGGATGTGCACGGGTTCATGCACCTGCAGGTGTGCCAGCAACGCCTGTTGCAGATCAGCCTGCTCCAGCAGGCTGTAGCGGTGTCGCGGCGGTTTGGCCGAATCGCCGAAGCCGAGCATGTCGCAGGCGATCAGGCGAAAACGCTGGGCCAGTGGCTGCCAGAGGTAATGCCAGTCCCAACTGGCGGTGGGAAATCCGTGAATGAGTAGCAGTGGCTCTCCCTGCCCTGCCGTCCAGTAGCGAATGCTCTGGCCGCGGAACGTGAATCCCAGGCTCCGTGTACGCCAGACGCACAGAGGTATCTCTGCCAATGGCATTAGCGGGATCTCGGTTAGAAGGTTGTGTTAAGTGTCGGGCACGCGGCACATGTTCTGTGCTCTGTTGGACAGCATAGTCACGCCTGCCCGAATCGAAAGTTGCCTTCGCAGCCAGCTTGATGACCCTGCGAGTCAGCCGCGCCAAATGTCAGAGCAGCGCCGACAGCAGTGGCGCGGCAAACAGGTTGAGCAAACCGGTCAGGACCATCACCAATCCCGCCACGGAACCCTCTTCGCCGCCCACTTCATGGGCCCGGCTGACGCCCGCGCCGTGGGCGCCGACGCCGAACAGCGCGCCCCGCGCCAGCGGCGTGCGCAGTGGCAGCCAGCGCAACAGCACGCCACCGAACAATGCGCCGAGCACGCCGGTGAACATCACGAATACCGCCGTTAGCTCCGGTACGCCGCCCAGTTCCTGGGCCAGCGGCATGGCGAACGGCGTGGTGATCGAACGCGGCAGCAGCGACAGGCTCACCGCACTGTCCAACGACAGCAGCCGCGCCAGCGCCCAGGAACTGGCGATCGACGCCGCACTGCCCATCAGCATGCCCAGGCCCAACGCCGGCCAGTGCCGGGCGAGCAGGCGCCGCTGCTGCCAGATCGGCACGGCAAAAGCCACGGTTACCGGGCCAAGCACCGCCATCAACCAGTGGGTGTAGCGGGAATATTCGGCGTAGGCGGTGTGCAGCGGCACGGCGATGGCCAGCAGCACGGCGGGCACCAGGATCAGCGGCGACAGCAGGTAGCGCCCGGTGCGCCGGTACAGCCAGCGGCTGCCGAGGTAGGTCGCCAGCGTCAGCGCCAGCCAGAACAGCGGCATCGGTTCAAGGCTCATGGCGCAGGCTCCGCCGGCAAACCCACTCCACGGTGAAGGCGGTCACCAGCATCACCAGCAACGTGCTGACTGCGATCACCAACAGAATCCGCCAGCCGTCGCTGCGCAGCAGCGTGCCGTAGTCCAGTAGGCTCATCAGCGCCGGAATGAAGAACAGCAGCATTTCCGCCATCAGCACCGCAGCGCCCCGCTGCAAGGCGGTGGGCTTGAGCCAGCCGCTGGCGAACAGCACCAGCAGCAGAGCCAGGCCGATCACGCCACCGGGAATCGGCCACCCCAACCAGCCCGCCAGTTGCCCGCCGAGCAGGTAAAGCGCCAGCAGCACGCCCAGCTCGGCAAGCAGGCGTGCAAGGAGTTTCAGGTTCACGAGTTTCATCGAAGGGTCCTCAGGGGAGCCCATTGTAAAATTTGCTCATACATGCAAAAAGCGAATTGTTAGACTAAGCAGAATTCCAAAATGGAATTCAGACCATGGACTTCAAACAACTGCGCAGCTTCATCGAAGTGGTGCACCGCGGCGGCTTCACCCAAGCCGCGCAGACCTTGCACATCAGCCAGTCAGCCGTGAGCAAGCAGGTGGCGCAACTGGAGCAGGATCTTGGTGTGGTGCTGCTGGAACGGCACGCGTCGCGCCTGCACCTGACTGCCGCTGGCAAAGTCGTGCTGGAGCGCGGAGAAGACATGTTGCATCTGCGCCAGGCTCTGCAGAACGAGCTGGACGACCTCAGCCAACTGGCCCGCGGCGAGTTGCGCCTGGGCCTGCCGCTGCTGGGGAGTGATGCACTGTTCGCCGGACTGTTCGCCGAATACCGTCGACGTTATCCGAACATCACCGTGCACCTGCTCGAAGGCGGCAGCCGCTCCATCGAACAGTCGGTGCTCAGTGGCGAACTGGAACTGGGCGGCAGCCTCACACCGCAAGACCCGGCCTTCGACCATCAACCGTTCTGCAACGAACCGCTGGACGCGCTGCTGCCGCTGGACCATCCGCTGGCCGGCAATGGCAGAGTGCAGTTGGCGGAGTTGGCGCAGACGCCGTTCCTGCTGTATCAGCGCAGCTTCGTGCTGAATGACCGGCTGCTCAGTGCCTGTCAGGCCGTGGGTTTCACACCGAAGGAAGGTGGCCGCAGCGGCCAGGCGGACTTTCTTGCCGCCCTGGTGGCCGCCGGCCAAGGCGTGGTGTTGCTGCCGCGCGTGGTGGCGCGGGCGCTGGAGCGGCCCGGCGTGGTTCGCCTGAGCCTGACCGAGCCCCGCGACCTGCGCTGGGACATCGCCTTCATCTGGCGCCGCGGCGCCTACCTCTCGGCGGCGGCGCGGGCCTGGCTGCAACTGTTGCAGGAAAACCCGCCAGGCTGATCAGCCGCGCAGCTTGCCGATGAACTCGGCCAACCATGGTTCGGCATCGGTTTCCGGAGTTACGGTTTCGCTGGCATCCAGGCGCAGCATCGGCTGGATTTCCTCGACGCCCAGCTCGGCGAACAGCTCGCGCAGTTGCTCGCCACCGCCACAGAAAGTATCGCCGTAGCTGGAATCGCCCAGCGCCACCACCGCACCCGGGCGGCCACGCCACGCGGCCGGCAAGCTGTCACGGATTTCGCTGAACAGCGGCATCAGGCCGTCAGGCAGCTCGCCCATGCCGGTGGTGGAGGTCACGGCAAGAAAAGCCTCGGGGGCGAATGCCTGGACATCGGCGAGGGTCGCACGGGCGGCGTGCCAGGCGTCAAAACCCGCAGCCTTGAGCAGTGACTGGGCATGACGGGCGACTTCTTCGGCGGTGCCATACACCGACCCGGACAGGATGACGACTTTCATAGCGGATTCCGTATCTGAGCAAAAGCGTAGGATACTAACACCCGTCGCTGGCAAAAGGCCTTATCCGCCGACCGCCAATGCACTAGAATTGCTCACTCCAGTTGCCCTCGCACCGGTTACCCATGATCAACGCCACCTTGCTGCAACGCATGATCGATGCCTCCAACGACGGCATCGTGGTCGCCGAACAGGAAGGCGACGACACCATCCTGATCTACGTGAACCCCGCGTTCGAGCGCCTGACCGGCTTCGACGCCAATGACATCCTCTACAGCGACTGCCGTTTCCTCCAGGGCGACGACCGCGACCAGCCCGCCCGCGAGCGGATTCGCCAGGCGCTGCAGAGCGGCCAGCCGTGCCGGGAAGTGCTGCGCAACTACCGCAAGGACGGCAGCGCTTTCTGGAACGAACTGTCGATCACACCGGTGTTCAACGAAGCCGACCAGCTCACCTATTTCATCGGCATTCAGAAGGACGTCAGCCGCCCGGTGCACGCCGAGCAACGCGTGGCAGAACTGGAACGCGAGCTTGCCGAGGCCCGGGAACGTATCCGTTGCCTGGAAAACGACCAGCGGTCCTAAACAAAGGCACGGATTCGCTGTCCACTTATCACCCGGAAAAATCGCGGCATTCCCTATCATGCAAGCCGATGCCCTTCTGACCCAGGCTGAGCTGGACTTTATCCAGAGCGTTCACCGCTCGCCCCAGCTCAACCGCGTCGACCCCAATTCCAGCCTGCGCCTCAATGGCCGCAGCGAAGTCCAGGCGTTGCTCACCCGACTGGTGGCCAATGAGCAGGTGACCGTGCAGGCGCAGTTCGAGAACCAGCAGATGAGTTTTCCGCTGGTACTGGTGGAAGATGAATTCCATGCCCTGCACCTGCAAGTCGGCGCGCCGAGCATCTATGAAGAAGGCGAAGTGGTCCGGCCCTGGCGGCTGACGCTGGACACGCCGGTGATGCTCGAAGACGAGTTGGGCCTGAGCAGCGGTCTGAAAGTCCGGGAAATTTCCTTCAAGGGTGCGCTGGTGGAATTACCGGCCGGCAAGAAATCGCCAAAAACCTTCAACCTCTGGTTCAGCCCCGACGGCATCGCGCCAATCGCCCTGCGCGGCACCTTGCAACGGCTTACCGCCGAAGGGCTGGCGGCCTACAAGCTGAGCCAGCAGCCGCCGGAAGAAATCGAACGACTGCGCCAGTACATCCTCCAGCAGCACCGCCTCGCCCACCCGGAGCTGCATTCTTCCTGAGCGGCGTCAGGTGTCCAGATGGCCGTCCAGCGCTTGTTGCAGACGCCGCCGCATCAAACGTCCCTCGCCACCCAGGCAGATAATCTGCGAACCGACCAGGCTGTCCTGAGCCAGCTCCGACCCTTCGCCGGCGAACAGCAACGGGCAATCCAGCGCCAGTGCCAGGCGCGCCAGACGCTTGGGCAGGTCGGCGGCGGGTGAATGATTGGAGAACAGCACCAGCGCATCCGGCGCCATACGCTCACAGACCAGACTGAGTTCTTCCAGCGGCTGACCCGGCGCCAGGACCGACACCGCAATCTCGCTGCTGCCCAGCAACAAGGCACACACCAGCAGTTCCAGCTCCCGGCACTGCTCGGGCAGCGCCGTCAGCACCACGCGGATCGCCTGTTGCTCCCGTGCCAGTTGCAGGCGCTGCCAGGCCCGCGCGCGCAGGAAGGTGTCGAGAAACAGCCACTCGCTGGTGCGGCCAAAGCCGTCATGGGCGATCCGCAATTCCTGCCAGACCGGCATCAAAATGTTCTGGAACACCACGCTCAGCGGATAGCTGGCGAAGACCTGCCCATAGACCCGCTCCAGCCGGACTTCATCGAACGCGCGCACGGCCTGGCCCAGCAGCGCCTGCCATTTTTCGTGCTCGTCGACAGACGGCGGATCGGCGACTTCGCTGGGCCGCACCTCGCCGCCGCGGTCGCGGGCGAGAATCTTGCCCACCTTGCTCACCGCCACGCCGCGCTCGATCCAGCCAAGGATATGGCGGACCTCGTCGATATCGGCACGGGAATACAGGCGGTGCCCACTTTCGGTGCGCGTTGGCTGGATAAGCCCATAACGACGCTCCCAGGCACGCAGGGTGACCGGGTTGATGCCAGTCAGGCGCGAGACTTCACGGATGGGAAACAACTCTTCGTGCTGTAGTCCACTGTCGGTGAGTGAGGTCGGGTCGATCATCGCCGGAAGCGCCGCCTGCTGTAGGAAATGTCCGGCATTCTACCCCTTCGCAGGCTCACCGGGCCAAAGGCCATCTGTGCACTCCGTCACGCCGACACTGACGAGTCACGTAATTTACGGAATAATCCTTGCTTGTTTTTGGACGCAGCCCAACACCCCGGGGTGCGTTCCATGCTCGCGGCTACCCGCTGCGGGCATTCGTCAGGAGATACACGATGTCTACCCCTCCCGTTACCCTGATGGTCGCGCGGCGCGTCGCCGAAGGCCACTATCAGGACATGATCGCCTGGTTGCACGAAGGCGAGCAGCTCGCTACCGACTTTCCCGGCTACCTCGGTTCCGGGGTTCTCGCACCGCCGCCCCAGGGCGACGAGTTCCAGATCATCTTCCGCTTCGTCGACGAAAAAACCCTGCACGCCTGGGAGTTCTCCGCCTCGCGCAGCGCCTGGCTGGCCCGCGGCAACGGCCTGTTCCAGCAACCCACCGAACAACGCGTGAGCGGTATCGAAGGCTGGTTCGGCAACAGCACCGCGCAGCGCCCGCCGCGCTGGAAGCAGGCGGTAGCCATCTGGCTGGCATTCTTCCCGGTGTCGCTGGCGTTCAATCTGTTGTTCGGTCACTGGCTGGCCGAATTGAGCCTGCTGCCGCGCATCCTGCTCAGCACCCTCGGGCTGACGCCGCTGATGGTCTACTTTTTCATTCCGCTGTCGACCCGCTGCCTCGCCAACTGGCTCAACGCCCCGGTCAAGAGCCCACGGCCAGCGGCGCCTGAGCCGGGTTCACTGGAAAGCCGCTGAGGGCCCCGGGGGCGGTCAATGGCGGCGAGTTCGGGTATGCTGGCACCTGACCCTGCGAACCTGAAAAGTTGATCGTTCCCGCTTATGAACAGCCCAATCCTAGTTACCGGTGGCAGCCAGCGAGTCGGGCTGGCGCTGGCCACGCAACTGGCGCAGGCCGGCCACACGGTCGTCAGCGCCAGCCGCAGCAAGAACCCGACCGCAGCGCATCCGAATATCATCCAGTTCCAGGCCGACCTGTGCAGTGAACGGGACCGCGAGGCCCTCATCGAGCACCTGCGCACCCACTACGACGGCCTGCGCGGCATCATCCACAACGCCTCGTTGTGGCTCGACGATGACCTGAACAACCTCAACACCATGTTCAAGCTGCACGTCGAAGCGCCGTACCACCTGAACCTGGCGCTCGGCGAGCAACTGCTCAAGCTGGAAAAGTCCGACATCATCCACATCTGCGACGAGACCTCGTCCCGCGGCAGCAAGAGCCATATCGGCTACGCCGCGACCAAGGCCGCGCTGCAGAACATGGTGCTGTCGTTCGCAGAAAAGTACGCCCCCAGCGTGCGGGTCAACGCCATCCTGCCGGGCCTGCTGATCCTCAAGGAAGGCGGCGACGAGCATTACCGCCAGCAGACCCTGAAAAAAGCCCTGCTGGAATTCGAGCCCGGCGCCCAGCCACTGATCGACGCGGTGTTGTTCCTGCTCGAAAGCCAGTACAGCACCGGCAGCAGCGTGGTCATCAACGGTGGCCGCCACCTGAAAAACCGTATTGCCTGATAACGAGAACGCCCATGAGCCCGCAAGAACAACTCGAACTCGAAGCCGCGGCATTCCGTCGCCTGGTCGACCACCTGCGCAACCGCACCGACGTGCAGAACATCGACCTGATGAACCTGTCCGGCTTCTGCCGCAACTGCCTGTCCAAGTGGTACAAGGCGGCCGCGGACGAACGCCAGATCGAGGTGAGCCTGGATGACGCCCGCGAGGTGGTCTACGGCATGCCTTACGACCAGTGGAAAAGCCAATACCAAAAAGAAGCCAGCGCCGAGCAGCAAGCCGCGTTCGCCAAAGGAAAACCGCATGACTGACCTGAACACCCTGCGCACCCGCCTCAACAGCGGTGAGCACGCCTTCGCCGACACCCTGGCGTTTATCGCCGAGCATTACGACTACGAACAACGCGCCTTCAACAACGGCGGCGTGGAAAGCGCTGCCGGCCAGAACGAAGGTTCCTGCAAGACCCTCGGACTGGCCCTGCTGGAAGGCCTGAGCGACCAGGAAGCGCTGCTGGCGTTCGGCGAGCACTACCGTTCGGTGCTGGCCACCCCAGAAGGCAGCGACCACGGCAACATCCGCGCCCTCATCGCCCACGGCCTGGCCGGGGTGAAGTTCGAAGGCGAGCCGCTCAAGCGCAAGGCTTGAGCCCTCGAGGGCAGATCCGGCCTTGATGCCGGGTCTGCTCCGCCGAAATATCCCCCTCCCCCTCCCCCGCTCACCTCCGCCAACGCCCTCCCCAGTAACAAAACATCGACTATTGTTCAGCGCTCGCGTAGTTGCGATCAGAGTGACATTGCACCTCACAACGTGTTTCAAGGAGCAGTCGAGCCTGTTTGATCAACAGGAGTTGGCCGAACGACGCCATCAACCTTTGCGCGTTGGCGTGAGGGCGCCGAAAAAAACTGTCTGTTTGCAAATGTGAGCGCCGCCATTACACTTGCGACCGATTCCCATTAACAACTGGAAACATCCATGGACAGGCAGGTGGTCGAGGCTTCGCCCGAGTCAGGCGTGCAGATGCAAGTCCGCGACCTCTATGCCGATCATCATGGCTGGCTGCAAGGCTGGTTGCGCCGACGCCTCGCCGACCGGGAACATGCCGCCGATATTGCCCAGGACACGTTCCTCCGCCTGCTGGCCACCCGCCGCTTGCCTGGCTTCGGCCAGGGCCGTCAGTACCTGCTGCAGATCGCCCGCAATCTGGTGATCGATCAATGGCGCCGCCAGCGGATCGAACAAGCCTACCTCGACACCCTCGCCCACGCTGAAGAGGCCATGGCGCCGTCACCGGAAACCCGCGCGCTGATCATGGAGGCGCTGATGCGCATCGACCGCATGCTCGATGCCATGCCGGCGAAGGTGCGCGAGGCCTTCCTGCTGTCGCAGTTCGAGGGCTTGAGCTACGCACAGATCGCCGAGCGCCTGGAAGTCAGTGTGAGTGCAGTACAGAAGTACATGACCCGGGCGATCCAGGCCTGTTACGCAGTGATGTACAGCGAATGAGCCAGCACACCGACGCCCCTATCGCCGAGACCGTGGTGCAGCAAGCCAGCCACTGGCTGATGCTGCACTGGCAAAGCTCGCTGGACAGCCAGCAACAGGCGGGCTTCGACGCCTGGCTGGCCGCCGATGCCGAACACCGCCGAGCCTGGTCACGGCTGGGGCGCTTGCAGCAGCAACTGATTCAGGTCCCTGCGGCCACCAGCCTGACTGTGCTGCGCCAGCAACCGGAACTGCGCCGCCGCCACACCCTGAAGTTGCTGACCGCCTTGCTGTTGATCGGCGGCAGCGGCGTCGTCGCCCAACGCACGCTGCCGTGGCGCGAGGCCATGGCCGACCTGCGCAGCGGCACCGGCGAACGCCTGCAACGCACGCTGGACGACGGTACCCGCATGGCCCTGAACAGCGGCAGCGCGGTGAACATCCGCTACAGCGCAAGCGAGCGACGTATTCAGTTGCTGGGCGGCGAACTGCTACTCGACAGCGGCCACGACCCGGCCAATCGCCCGTTGATCGTCGAGACCGCTGCCGGTGAGATCCAGGCCCTGGGCACCCGTTTTGCCGTACACGAAATCGACGGTGGCAGTCGCGTCGACCTCTATGCAGGCGAACTTGAACTGCGCCCCCGGCATGCTGAAACCTCGCGCCTGCAGGCCGGCCAGCAACGCTGGTTCTCCGCCGAGCGCAATGCCGACATCGTCCCGGCCGACCGCAACGCCATCGCCTGGAACGAAGGCCGACTCATTGCCGAGCGTATGCCGCTGGGCCAATTCATCGCGGAACTGTCACGCCACCGCCCCGGCATCCTGCGCTGCGACACAGCCGTCGCCGACCTTCCGCTGACCGGCGTATTCCCCCTGGCCGACACCGACCGCGTACTGGCCGCCCTGCAACAATCACTGCCGGTCGAGGTGCAACGCGTCACCCGCTACTGGGTGACCGTGCGGCCAAGAAGCTGATAACTGATCGCTCCTCACGCTTCGCATGAGAATGACGCTGATGGCGCTGCGCGTCGCACACCATCGGTCATGGCTGAGCCTGACGGATTCGCAGCGGCCCGGCGTGCGTTACCACGCGGCAGGTCCGACATGAGAGCGATCAGTATGTGTCTCTGACCTGCAGCTTGAAGCTTGCCACTTTTTTCAAAAGTCCATTGTCGGTTTCGCCAGCTCGCTCGGGATACCTCTTGAACCCAATAAAGAAGCATTCTCAGAGGACACCCGGAATGCCGCAACTGCCCACCACACAACGCTCACCACTCAGCCAGTCGATCACGCGCGCCCTGTTCACCGGCCTGCTTGCCACCAGCCCGTTACTGGTCATCGATACCGCCCAGGCACAAACGGCCAGCACAGAACAAAACCGCAGCTACACCATTCCCGCCGGCAACCTCGACCAGACGCTCAATCGCTTCGCCAGCGAGGCGGGCATTCTGCTCTCCGTGAACTCGCGGCTGACTACCGGCAAGCAGAGTCCAGGCCTGAATGGCAGTTATTCGGTGGACGCCGGGCTGACGCAGTTGTTGGTTGGCACTGGCCTGAGGGTTCTCAAGGCTGGGGATAACTATGCGTTGGAAGTGGCGGTGGAAAGTGGTGGCTCGTTGGAACTTGGAGCGACGAATGTCACTGGCACACACTCCAGCATCGCCAGCGAAGGCACCGGCTCGTATGTAGCGTCTGGACCAATCGGCGCGGCAACGCCACTGGGCCTGACACTGCGCGAGACACCGCAATCTGTCAGTGTCGTGACCAAGCAGCGAATGGAAGACCAAGGGTTAACCACGATCGGCGATGTCATGGCGCAGGTGCCGGGCGTCACCCAGTATTCGCTGGGGACTGAGCGCGCCGGGTTTACTTCTCGCGGCTACGCCATCGACAACTATCAGCTCGATGGCATCAGCACCAATGCATTTGGCGAAGGACTGTCTCCTCAGGTCGCCCAGAGCACGGCGGATATGGCAGTTTACGACCGCATCGAGGTGTTGCGGGGTTCTTCGGGACTGATGAGTGGCGCGGGCGATCCGTCTGGCACCATCAACATGATCCGCAAGAAACCTACCACCGAGTTCCAGGGAAGCGTCGAGGGTGGCGTCGGCTCATGGAGCGAAAAACGCGGCATGCTGGATCTTTCCGGGCCGCTCACCGAGTCGAACACGTTGCGCGGTCGGGCCGTCGCGGCCTGGCAGGATGGCGACAGCTTCATCGACCATTACGGTCTCGAAAAGAAGGTATTTTACGGCGTACTGGAAGCCGATCTTACGGACAGTACTCTCCTTACCGCAGGTGTCGAATATCAACGCCGTGAAAGCCACGGCTCGCTAGCCTTCCTGGGTTTTCCGCTTTGGTACAGCGATGGCTCACGCACCGATCTTTCGCGCTCTTTCAGCCCGGCCAGCCGCGACAACAGTTACAACAGCAAAAACACAACGGTTTTCGCTAGCCTTGAACAGGCGCTGGCTCACGACTGGAAGCTGAAAATTTCAGCCAATCACCTGAGTTCGTCACAGCGTGAAGATGCGATCTACCTGGACGTATCGGCGGGCTTTGCCAATTCGCAGACGGGTGATGGCCTTAGTCTGAGTGCCGACCGCCGTGATCATCGCGTGAGGCTCGACAGTGTCGATGTCAACGTGCAGGGCCCGATAACCCTCTTCGGCGCCCAGCACGATATCGTACTGGGCGCCGATTATCAGGACGTCACCAACTATACGATTGGCAGCTTCGATCAGGGCGGCCTCAACTACAGCGCGGCGAATCTGTACACCTGGGATCGTAGGGGCGTCGGCCAATATGGGGATGCTCAGGTCAGGTTCGATAACCCCATGCGTCAGTCCAGTGTGTATGCGGCCGGCCGCTTCACACTGAGCGAGCAACTCAGGTTGATCCTGGGTACCAAGGTGTTCCGCTATAGCTCCAATGCAGTCACCAACAACCCTACGTACAACTACTACAGCGCCAAGCCAGCATCGGAGAACAACCTCTGGACGCCCTACGGCGGGTTAGTCTACGACATCAATGAGACTCACACGGCTTACCTCAGCTACGCAACCATCTACAAACCGCAGACGGCTCAGGATCGTAACGGCCAACTGATCGACCCACGCGAAGGCGCCACCCTCGAAACCGGGATCAAGAGCGAATGGCTGGGCGGTGACCTGAGTACCACCGTCGCGCTTTACCAAATTCGCCAGGACAATCTCACAGAAACAGACCCCGGCTACACCATTCCTGGCACCAACAATGCTGCCTCCCGAGCAATCAAAGGTGCCAAGACCCAGGGACTCGACGTGGAGGTTACCGGCGCGATGAGCAGCGACTGGAACGTCTCGGCTTCTTGGACCTATGGCCAATCGAAGAACGCCGAAGGCGAGCGCATCACTACCACCTTCCCGCGTCATCTGGTCAAGCTGTGGACAACCTATCGCCTGCCGGGCGATTGGAACCGCCTGACAGTAGGCGGTGGCGCCAATTGGCAGAGCAAGACTTACTCCACCGTCGACGCTTGGCAGGTGAGGCACAGCCTGTACTGGGAGCAGAAACCCTACACCGTGGTAAACCTGATGACCCGCTATGACATCAGCGAGAATCTCTCGGCAACCTTGAACGTCAACAACCTATTCGACAAGAAGTACATCGCTTCAGTCTCCGACTGGTGGTTCTCCGGCTACTACGGCGCGCCGCGCAGCCTGGCAGTGAACATGAAGTACGATTTCTAGAGCACAAGGGTCGACTCGCGGGATGCGGTGGTCTGGTGGCGGGCTTGCCCGCCCCGCACACTCAGCCCGCGATGGTCAGCCAGTTCCAGCGTTCCTGATAACTGCGGGCCTTGCGCAGAAACATCTCCGGCTGATGATTCAGCGGATTACTGCGCAACACCCCCGCACGCAGATCGTCCAGCCCGTGGGTGCTGTACAACGTTTCGCTGCGCACATCCAGGCCCACGCAGGTCGAACACACCAGGTAGCGATCGATGCCATCGGTCACGTTGCGCAGCGGTGCATAGGGCGCGCCGAACCGCGCTTCATACCAGAGGTGCACCCGCGCCTGGTTGCGCACCTCGACCTTGTCCGCCAGCGCGCCACAGGCCTCGCGCACCCGCTGGATGACCCGGTCCTCGGCTTCCCATGACAGGTCTTCGTCGAAGTAGGCCACGTCGTAATCCTTCACGCCCCAGTCCGGCGGGCGGCCGGACCTGCGGTTCCACAGCGCCTGGAACAGGCAGCCGGCAACCAGCATGCCTTGCGGCAGGTCGAGGTCCTTGAGGATGGCCAGCAAGGCGGCGTTGCCCGGGTTTTCCAGCGCAATGTCGATGATGTCCTGTTCGCTCGGCATGCTAGATCGACTCGTTGCGCCGCGGGGTCTGGATGTCCCACGAGGACGGCGGCATATCGAAGAGTTTGTCGAGGTCGAAACGCAGGTTTTCATCCCGCAGGCCGATCATCACCACTACCAGCAACAGCACCGCCAGCCCGCCGTCCGGCAGGCCCCATCGTGGGACTTCGACAGCCCGTCCGCGGCTGCACCACCAGGCCTGGCCGGCGCAGAACGCGGCGATGCCGAGGGCCCACAAGTAGTAGCCGACGGCGAATCCGGTGACGTCGTGGAAGCTGTAGTTGATGTTGTCCGGCAGGCGCTGGATGCCATGGCTGATGACCGCCAGGTGCAGCGCCCAGAGACCGAGCAGCAATGACAGCCAGCGCCAGCGGCGACGCACCAGCAGGGCAAGACCAAACAAGGGATTGGCGAACCAGCCGAACAGGCCGAAAACGATGCCCCACGGGCCCTGGAGGAGGACTTGCAGAGAGGTCATGACGTTGCCGCCGCTGAGCTGGACGGCGTCGAAGCAGAGGGCCAGGAGGTAGAGCAGAAGGCTGAGGGTGACGTAGAAACGCGCCATGCGGCGACCCTGGATGGACGGATTGAGAGCCGGACGATACCGCAAATGGGACGGGGTTGCGGCCCTTCGCGAGCAAGCTCGCTCCTACAGGAGGCTGAGATTCCTGTAGGAGCGAGCTTGCTCGCGATTGGGCCCCAAGGTTTACATCAGAAGCCCAGACTGAAGCTCACGGTCACCGCATGGTCGCGGTTCTCGCTGGCCAGTTGGCCCGAGTACCCCAGACCCAGCTTGCCGGCCTTGCCAACACTCAGGTCCACGCCCGCCTCGACCACCGCAGCATCCCGTGCAATCGGTACGCCCTCGCTGCTGAAGCCGGCGCCACCTTCGATGAAGCGCAGGTCCGCATCCGGCTTGGTGTCGCCGAAGGCATGCCGCCAGCCGATGCTGCCGCGTGGCGTCAGGGTGCTGCCGTTGTCCAGCGCGAACGCCTTGCCAACCCGCAGGCCGACGGTGGAGAAGGTCGCGTCCTGATCCGTACTGGCTTCCAGACGCCCTACCCCGCCTTTCTCATGGGCCTTGTCGCTGTCGTAGTTGACGTAAGCCAGACCTGCGAACGGTTCCAGCGCAACGCCACCGGCATCGATGGTGTACGCCACTTCACCGAACACCTGAGCGGTACGTGCCTTGTAGCTGGCTTTGAGGCGGTCGTTGTAGCTGCCCGCTTCGACGTAACGCTTGCTGTCGATGTCGTGCCAGGTGTAGCCGGCGCCGACACGTGCGGCGAAGGCGTCCATCTGGTAGCTCAGGTAGGTGGTCAGGTGGTAGCTGTCCACCGAGGCGTCCTGCCCTTTGCCTTTGGCGTTGATGCTGCTGTTGGTGTAACCGGCGGCGATACCCAGGCGCCATTCGTCGTTGAGGCTGTTGTCGAAGCCGATCAGGAAACCGGACAGGTCACGGTCGATGTCGGCCGCGTTATGGCCGCCGTCGAAGTCACCCCAGCCGCCGACGGCACGGATCCAGCCCACGCCCTCGCCATTGCAACCTTGACCGGTGGTCTGCTGGTTGCCGCTTGGTGCGAGTGCGCGGCGCGGGTCCTGCTCGTCGCTGCAACTGGCCTGGCGCATACGGTCGTTGACCGCGTCGCGGATGTAGCGCGAATCCTCGATCAGCACGCTGGCGGTGCTGGCGTGGATCTCGCCGGACAGGCTGTCGAAGGCCTTCACCGCCGTCTCGCGATCGCCGCTGATGATGGTGCTGCGCAGGCTGGCCGGAGCCGCTGCGCTATCAAGGGCTGCGGCCACCGCACGTTGGTTGCTGGTTTCGGCAACGTCAGCGAAGGCGACGCCGTTACGCGCAACCGACAGCGTGACGTTGTTGGCGTCGTAGTTGAGCGCCGAGCTGAGGAACAGCAGGCTGCTCAGGTTGTTGCTGGCGAAGGTGCCGCTCACACCGCCCGTGGCCGAAACCAGGGTGTAGGTGGTGTCGCCGGTGTAGTTACCCAGCCCCAGCACTTGCAGACTGCCGCCCAGGTTGGCGGTGCCGCCGACGTTGAGGTAGTTGGTCACGGTCGGCGTGACAGTGATAGCCAAGGTGCCGTCGCTGGCGTTGGTGAAGTTGCCCGCCACGCTCAGGTTGTTGCCACCGGCGCCAGTCGCCACGGTGCCGTGGTTGACCAGCGAACCGACGCTGCCGGTACCGGTCAGGGTGGCGCCGTTGGCGACGGTAACCTGGGCACCGAGTACGGTCCCCGGGTTGGCCGCGTTGCCGACGATCAGCGTGCCCTGGTTGACGTCGAACGCGCCGTTGGTCGGTTGGTTGCCGACCAGCAACAGATCGCCAGTGCCTTGCTTGATGGTGGTGCCGGTGCCGCTGAGGGTCCCGTTGAACTGCCCGGACGCATCCTGCTGGAACACCAGGCTGGCGTTGTTGAGGATGTTGCCCTGCAGGCTGGTGGTGTTACCCATCAGGGTGCCGCCGCTGACGGTGGTGCCACCGCTGTAGGTATTGGCACCGGTCAGGTACAGCGTGCCGGAGTCGAGTTTCTCGATACCGCCGGTGCCGACCAGCGGCGCCGAAATGGTCGTGGTGCCGCTGTTGACCCGTACCGCAGCCAGACTACCGTCGGCGGCATTGACCGGTGCCAGTGCACCGCCTGTGCCAGCGACGACGTTATAGCCATCGGTAAGGAACTGCATGCCGGTGAACGATTGCTGACCGGCCACGGTGACCTTGCCGCTGGCGCCGCCGAAGACCGCGAACTGACTGGTCCAGCCGGCGTTGCTGCTGCCGCTGGCGTTGGTCCAGTTGGTGCTCGAATCCCAGGTACCGTCGCCGCCGCTGATGGAGCCGTCCGGGTTGGTCTTGCCGCCGTTCCAGAATTGCAGGCTGGTCCCGCCGATCACCAGGTTGAGCTGGTTGGCGATGGCGGTCTGCAGGGTCAGGTCGCCCGGCACGGTGGTGCCTGGCAGGGTGCCGTAGACCAGGCCGTTGTCGGTCAGGCTGCCGCCGTAGGTGAACAGTTGGTAGACGCCCTGACCGAAGCCGCCGGCGTTGCTGATGTTCAGCGTACCGTCGAGCACCAGGTTGCCGGCCACCTGGACGATGGTGGTGGAACCATTCGGCGCGCCCAGAGCGAAGTCGAGGTTGGTGCCCGACGACAGGTTGAGGTTGCCAACCGACAGCGGCGCGGTCGCGCTGCCAGCATTCAGGGTGGCGCCGTCGGCCAGGCTGACAGTGCCACTGTAGGTGCCGCTACCGCCAAGGCTGGCGCCGCTGGCGACCTGCACGTTGCTGCTGGCCAGGGTGCCGTTGTTGACCAGGCTGCCGGCGTTGACCGTGGTGTTGCCGGTGAAGCCGCTGTTGCCGGTGAGCAACAGTTGGCCGGTACCGTTTTTGGTCAGGCTGCCGGTGCCGGTGAGGTTGCCGGTGTAGCTGCCGTTGGCGTTCTGCTCGAAAGTCAGTGCCGCGTTGTTGACGATCGCGCCCTGCAGGCTGGTGGTATCGCCGCTGACACTGCCAGCGTTGATCGTGGTACCGCCGCTGTAGGTGTTGGCGCCGCTCAGCACCAGCGAACCGTTGCCGTTCTTGACCAGGCTGCCGGTGCCAGTGATGGCGCCGCTCAAGGTGGTGTTCTGCACACCGGCCAGGGTCAGTTGGGCACCGAGGTTGATGGCGTTGCCCAGTTGCAGCGCGCCGCTGCTGTCGAGGGTCGAGGCGCCGGTGACGCTGAGGTTGCCGGTGCTCAGCGCGCCGTTGTTGCCCAGGGTCAGGGTGCCGGCGTTGAGGGTGGTGCCGCCGCCGTAAGTGTTGACACCGTTGAGGGTCAGGTTGGCGTTGCCATTCTTGACCAGGCTGCCGGCGCCACTGACCACACCATTGAGGGTCAGGGCGTTGCTGCCGCCGATGGCCAACGCACCGTTGAGGATGGCGTTGTTGGCCAGGCTCACCGCGGTGTTGCTGTCCAGGGTGGTGCCGGCTGCGGCGGTCAGGTCACCGCTGCTCAGCGCAGCGTTGTTGCCCACCACCAGGGTGCCGCCGTTCAGCGCGGTGCCGCCGGTGTAGCCGTTGGCGCCGTTGAGTACCAGGGTGCCGTTGTCGAGTTTGGTCAGGGTGCCGCTGCCATTGATCGCCACGCCCAGGGTCGCGGTACTGCCGCTGTCGACCCGGATGTTGGTGGTGCCGCTGGTCAGCAGTTCGCCGCCGATACCGCCGTTGAGCGCATAGCCATCGCTGACGAATTGCAAGCCGCCGAGGGTCTGCGAGCCGTTGACGGTGATCGTGCCTGCGGTGCCCTGGAATACCGCGAAGGTGTCGTTCCATGCGCGGTTGACGGTGCCGTTGGCATCGGTCCAGTTGCTGTTGGTCACATCCCAGACGCCGTAGCCACCATCCACCGCACCGTTGCCGACGATCTGGCCGCCGTCCCAGAACAGCACGGTGTCGGGGCCGCCAACCACCAGGTTGACCTGGTTGTTGACCACGGTCTGCAGCAGCGCATTGCCGGCCTGCACGGTGCCCGGCAGGGTGTTCAGGTCCAGGCCGTTGTCGGTCAGGGCGCCGGTATAGCTCATGAGGCGATAGACGCCGGAGCCGAAGCCGCCGGCATCGGTGATGTTGAGCTTGCCGTCCAGAGTCAGGTCGCCGGCGATGTCGACCAGCGAAGGCTGACCCGCCAGCGCCGCGCCGAGGCTGGCGTTGACGTTGGAGGTGTCGTTCAGCACCAGCGAACCGACATTGAGGGTGTCGCCGCCTTTGAGCACCAGGTTGCCGCCGTTGGCCACGGTGACGGTGCCGGCGAGGTCGCCGTTGCCGCCCAGCGAGGTGTTGTTGGCAACCGTGACCGTGTTGCTGGCGAGGCTGCCGTCGACCATCAGGCTACCGCCGCTGACGGTGGTGGCGCCGCTGTGGGTGCTGGTGCCCGTGAGGGTCAGGGTGCCGGTGCCGTTCTTGTCGAAGGCACCGGTGCCACTCAGGTTGCCGGCGAAGGTGCCGTTGCCGACCGACAGGGTGGTGCCGTTATTGATATCGACGGTACCCGCGCCATCCAGATCGCCCAGGCTGAGGTTGCCGGCGAGGTTGAGGTCAGCGCCGCTGCTCAGGTTGATCTGCGACGGAGTACCCAGCGAACCGCTGTTGGCTGTCAGACGCCCGGAGCGGATGTTGAGAATCCCGCCGAAGGTGTTCGCGCCGGTCAGGGTCAGGTTGTTCAGGCCGTCCTTGTTCAGGGTGCCGTTGCCGCTGACCACGCCGGACAGGGTCAGGTCGTTGCTGCCGGCCACTGTCAGGGTGCCGCCAACATCGACGTTGTTAGCCACGGTCAGCACGCTGGTGGTGTCCAGTTGCGAGATACCGGTGACGCTCAGCGTGCCGGTGCCCAGGGCACCAGCATTGCCCAGGGTCAGGTTGCCGCCGTTGAGGGCGAGGCCGCCGGTGAAGGTGTTCGCGCCATTAAGGGACAGACGAGCCGCACCGTTCTTGATCAAGCGGCCGCCGCTGAGGCTGCCGGTATCGTCGATCACACCGTTCAGCGTCAGGTCGTTGATGCCGTCCAGGCTCAGCGCCGAGAGCAGGTGCACGTTGTTGGCCAGGGACAAGGCGCTGCTGGTATCCAGCGACGACAGGCCGCTCACCGTCAGGGTGCCGCTGCCCAGCGAGCCAGCGTTGCCCAGGCGCAGTTTGCCGGCTTGCAGGTTGAGCCCGCCGGTGAAGCCGTTGACGCCATTCAGGCTCAGGGTTTTGTTGCCTTGCTTGACCAGGCTGCCGGCACCGTTGACCAGACCATTGAGGGTCAGGTCGTTGCTGCCGAGCACGGCCAGGTTACCGGCGAGGTTGACGGTGTTGGCCACTGTCCTTGCCGAACTGACATCCAGTTGCGTGCCGTTGGCGGCGTTGAGGGCGCCTTGGCCCAGCGCACCGTCGTTGGCAAGCACCAAGGTGCCAGCATTCAGTGCCAGCGGGCCGAGGAAGGTGTTGACGCCGCCGAGGGTCAGGACGCCACTGCCATTCTTGGCCAGACGGCCGCTGCCGCTGATCACACCGTTGAGGGCCAGCGCGTTGCTGCCCGCCAGGTTCAGGTTGCCGGTAACAGCGATGTTGTTGGCCAGGGCCACTGCCTTGTTGCTGTCCAGCGTAGTGCCGGTGGCAGTCGTCAGATCGCCGGTGCCCAAGGCACTGTTGCTGCCGACCACGAGGGTGCCGCCGCTGAGCCGGGTGCCGCCGGTGTAGCCGTTGTTGCCATTGAGTATCAGGGTGCCGGTGTCCAGCTTGTTCAGGGTGCCGGTGCCGTTGACATCCAGCTCCAGCATCGCGGTGACATTCGGGTCGACACGCACGGCGAACGTGCCGCCATTGCGGTTGACTGCGTTCAGTGCATCGCCCGTGAGCACGTAGCCGTCGGTCATGAATTGCATACCGTCGACGGTCATCATGCCATTGGTATTGCCCGACGCATCGACAGTGACCACGCCCGCGCTGCCCTGGAAGATCGCAAACTGGTTGAGCCAGGGCTCGTTGGTCAGGCCGTCGATAAGGGCCCAGTTGGTGTTGGTGGTGTCCCACACGCCGCTGCCACCTTCGATGCTGCCGTTGGGCACCGTCCCGGCGCCGTCCCAGAACTGCAGGATCAGGTTCGTCGAGGCGACACCCACGTTGACCTGCCCGGGGATAACCTGGAGTTGCAGTTCGAGAAGACTCACACCGTCCGGCCGGTTGCCGATGACAAGGGTGTTGTTCACCAGCCCGCCGCTGTATTCGAACAGACGGTAGAGACCGTTACCGAAGCCGCCGGCATCGGTGATGTTCAGCGTGCCGTCGAGGGTCAGGTTACCGGCCACATTGAACAACGTATTGCTGCCGGTAACCGGCGAGCCGAGGGCGACATCGACCTGGGCGTTTGGCGCGAGTGTCAGCGAGCCGAGGCTCAGTTGACTGCCGCTGGTGCCGACCAAATGGCCGTTGTTCTCAATACGGACGAGGCCGCCGACCGAACCGGTACCGGTCAGTGTCGCGCCGGAGCTGACGGTGAGGTTGCCACCGCTCAGGGCACCGGTGACGTTCAGGGTGCCATTGGTGACCTGACTTGCACCGGACAGGTTGCTGAACCCGCTCAGTTCCAGCACACCGGCGCCAACCTTCCTCAGCCCGCCATCGCCGCCGAAGGAACCGGCGAACACGCTGTCGGCACCCGTACCTCCCAGCGACAGGGTGCTGCCGAGACCAATGTTGGTGAAACCGGAGCCGGTCAGCGAACCAACGCTAGTGTTGCCGTTGATATTGAGGGCGCTGCCCCCGCCGATGTTGACCAGGCCCGGAGTACCCAGCGCATTGGCGCCGAGGGACGTAACGTTACCGCTGGTGATGTCCCAGGTACCGGTGAAACTGCTGTTGCCGGTCAAGACCAGATCGTCGGCGCCAGCCTTGATCAAATTGCCGCTACCGCTCAGTTGGCCGGCATAGGTCAGCGCGCCAGCGGTGTTCAGGGTCAGATCACCGTTGACCACGATGGCATTGGCAAGGATCAGCGCCTGGGTGTTGAGCAGAGTTGCGGTGCCGTTGGCGGTCAGCACGCCGGTGCCCAGCGCACCGCTGTTGTTGATCGACAGGGTGCCGCCGTTCAGAACGGTACCGCCGGTCCAGGTGCCGTTGGCGCCAGTCAACACCAGGGTGCCGGTGCCGGACTTGACCAGTTGACCGCCGCCGCTGATCACGCCACTCAGGCCCAGATCGTTGGCGCCGTTGACGGCAAGGTTGGCGTTGAGCGCCACGTTGTTGCCCAGTACCACGGCGCTGTTGCTGCTGTTGAGGCTCGAAGGGCCGTTGACCTGCAGGGCGCCAGTGCCCAGCGCGCCATTCTGGCCGACTATCAGGCCGCCTGCGTTGAGGGTGGTACCGCCGGCGTAACTGTTATTGCCGTTGAGGGTCAGGACGCCCGCGCCATTCTTGGTCAGTTGTCCCGCACCATCGACCGTGCCATTGAGGGTCAGGTCGGCGCTGCCGCCAATGCCCAGCGCGCCCAGCAGGTGCACGTTGTTGGCCAGCGCCACGGCGATGCTGTTATCCAGCGCGACGTTGTTGTTCGCGGTCAGGTCGCCGGTACCCAGAGCACCGTTGGTGGCGAGGATCAGCTTGCCACCGTTGAGGGTGGTGCCGCCGGTGTAGGTGTTGGTGTTGCTCAGGGTCAGATCAGCCGTACCGTTTTTGCTCAGGCTGCCGGCGCCGTCGATCACGCCGTTGAGCACCAGCTTCTGCGCGCCGGCCAGGGTCAGGTTGCCGGTGAGGGTCAGGGCATTGGCCAGGCTGAGGTCGGTGGTGTTGTGCAGCGTACCGCCGGCGGCGGTGAGTTTTCCGCTGCCCAGCGCCGTGGCGGAACCGAGTGCCAGGGTACCGGCGTTCAACTGGGTGCCGCCCTGATAGGTGTTAGTGCCCGACAGGGCCAGAATGCCCGCGCCGTTCTTGATCAGCGTGCCCGCGCCGGTGACGTTGCCGCGCAGGCCCAGGTCATTGCTGCCGGCCACGGTCAGGTTGGCGCCCAGGTTGACGGCGTTGCCGACGGTGACAGTGGCGTTGCTGTCCAGGGTCGATGCGCCGGTGACATTGAGCGTGCCGTTGCCCAGCGCGGTGTTGTTGCCCAGCACCAGGGTGCCGGCCGCCAGGTTGGTGGCACCGCCATAGCTGTTGGCACCGGTGAGGGTGAGCACGCCCGCGCCGGTTTTCGTCAGACCGCCACTGCCGCCCACCACACCGTTGAGGGTGATGTCATTGCCGCCGTTGAGGGTCAGGTTGGCGCCGAGGTTGACGGCGTTGGCGAGGATCACTGCGGTGGAGCTGGCCAGGGTCGCCGCGCCGCCGATGTTCAGCGCGCCAAGGCCGAGGGCGAGGTTGTTGCCCAGGGTCAGGGTACCGCCGTTGAGGCCGGTATTGCCCAGGTAGCCGTTGATGCCGTTGAGGGTCAGGTTGGCGCTGCCGTTCTTGGTCAGGCCACCGGCACCGTTGACCACACCATTGAGGGTCAGATCGGCGAGGCCGATCAGATTCAGGTTACCGGTAACATTGATTGCGTTGCCCAGCACCGTGGAACCGGTGTTGCCGAGGGCGGTACCCGCGGCCGCATTCAGGGCGCCCAGGCCCAGCGCGGTATCGCTGCCCAACACCAGAGTGCCGGCGTTGAGCGCGGTATCGCCGAGGTTGCCGTTGTTGCCGGTCAGGGTCAGGACACCGGCGCCATTCTTGATCAGGCCGCCAGCACCGTTGATAAGGCCGGTCAGGGTCAGGTTGTTGCTGCCGCCGATGTTCAGGCCGCCGAGGACATTGAGGTTGTTCGCCAGGGTCACGGCGCTGTTGCTGTCGAGGGTCGTGCCGTCCGCCGCGTTAACTTGGCCGGAGCCCAGCGCGCCGTTGTTGCCGACGACCAGGGTGCCGACGACCAGGGTGCCGCCGGCCAGGGTGGTATTGCCCTGGAACGTGTTGACGTTGTTCAGTACCAGCGTGCCGCTGCCGGTCTTGTTCAGACCAGCAGTGCCGCTGACCACGCCGTTCAGGGTCAGGTTGGCGCTGCCCGGCAGGGTGAGGTCGGCACCGAGATTGACGCCATTGGCCAGCGTCAGCGCGCTGCCGCTGCTCAAGCTCGAGGCGCCGGTGACATTGAGGACGCCGCTGCCCAGCGCACCGCCGTTGCCGAGGATCAGGCCACCGGCAGCCAGGGTGGTGCCACCGACATAGGTGTTGACGCCATTGAGGGTCAGGTTGCCCGCGCCGTTCTTCACCAGCCCGCCCGCACCGCTGGCGGTGCCGTTGAGGGTCAGGTCGTTGCTGCCGGCCAGGGTCAGGGTCGCGCCCAGGTCGATCAGGTTGGCCAGGGTCAGCGCGGCGCTGTTGTCCAGCGTACCGGCACCGGCCACGTGCAGCGTGCCGCTGCCCAGAGCCAGGTTGTTGCCCAGCACCAGACTGCCGGCATTCAAAGTGGTGCCGCCAACATAACCGTTGACGCCGTTGAGGGTCAGGCTGCCGTTGCCATTCTTGACCAGGCTGCCGGCGCCATTGATCACACCGTCGAGGGTCAGCGGGTTGCTGCCGGCAATGTTCAGCGCGCCGAGCAGGCTGATGCCGTTGCCCAGGGTGACGGCGGTGTTGCTGTCCAGCGTGGTGTTGTTGGCGGTGGTCAGCAGGCCGCTGCCCAGCGCGAAGTTGTTACCCACGACAAGGGTGCCGCCGCTGAGCCGGGTGCCGCCGGTGTAGCTGTTGTTGCCGTTGAGCACCAGGGTGCCGCTGTCGGCTTTGTTCAGCAGACCGCTGCCGCTGAGGCCGAGGTTCAGGGTCGCGGTGCGGCCCGGATCGACACGCACGGTGGCGGTACCGCTGTCGTTGTTGACCAGGTTCAACTGGCCCGCAATGCCGCTGTTGAGTACATAGCCATCGGTGACGAACTGCAGACCGGTAACGGTCTGGGTGCCGTTGACCGCGACCGTGCCCGCCGCGCCCTGGAACACTGCGAAGTTGCTGCTCCAGTCGCGGTTGCCGGTGCCGTTGACGGTGGTCCAGTTGGTGGTGAGGGCGTCCCACACACCGTTGCCGCCCTGAATGGTGCCGTCGCCGAGCAGACCGGTACCGTCCCAGAACAGCACGCTGCCGTTGGCGCCGCCTACCAGCAGGTTGACCTGGTTGGCGATCGCCAGTTGCACTTCCAGGTCGCCCGCCTGCACGCCGCTCGGCAGGGTGCCGAGGACGAGACCGTTGTCGGTGAGCGTGCCGGTGTAGTTGATGATCTGATAGATACCGGCGCCGAAGCCGCCGATGTCGCTGACGTTCAGGTTGCCGTCGAGGGTCAGGTTGCCGCCTACGGTGATCAGCGGGCTGCCACCGGTGGACGGCGAGCCGAGGCCGATGTCGAGGTTGGAATTGCCGCTCAGCACCAGTGAGCCGAGGCTCAGGTTGGCGCCGCTGTTGGCCGCCAGGTGACCGCCATCGGCCACGGAAACCGCGCCCGCCAGCGAGCCGCTGCCGGTCAGGGTGCCGCCGCTGTTGACCTGCACCACGCCACTGGCGACCGAACCGGTGACGTTCAGCACGCCGCCGTTGATCTGGGTGTTGCCGGTGTAGACGTTGATGCCGGCGAGTTCCAGGCTGCCGTTGCCGACCTTGATCAGGCCGCCATTGCCGTTCAGCGCACCATTGAAGACGCCGCTGAGATTGCCGGTGCCGACGCTCAGGTTGGCGCCGGTGCCGAGGTTGATCGCACCGCTGCCGCCGAGGGTGCCGACGCTGCCGCTGGCGCCCAGGTTGAGGTTGGCGCCAGCGCCAACATTCACCAGCGAGGTGTTGCCGAGCGCGCCGGTGCCGACGGTGGTCACGCTGCCGGACAGGATGTTCAGCGCGCCGGTGAAGGTGTTGGCACCGCTCAGGGTCACGTCAGCCAGGCCGGTCTTGATCAGACCGCCAGTGCCGCTGATCACACCGCCCAGGGTCAGGGCATTGTTGCCCGCCAGGGTCAGGTCGGCGCCCAGTGCAATGGCGTTGCCCAGCGCGAACGCCGCGCTGTTGTCCAGGGTCGCCGCGCCGCTCACGTTAAGCGTGCCGCTGCCCAGCGCCGCAGCGTTGCCGAGGGTCAGGGTGCCGGCAGCCAGCGTGGTGCCGCCGACGTAGGTGTTGACGCCGTTCAGGGTCAGGTTGCCCGCGCCGGTCTTGACCAGGCCTGCGGCACCGTCGATGACGCCGTTGAGGGTCAGGTCGCTGTGGCCGACCAGGGTCAGGTTGGCGCCCAGGGTAATAGCGTTGCCCAGCGCGAATGCCGAGGTGGTGTCAAGGTTGGCCGCGCCGCTGACGTTCAGCTTCAGCGCGCCGCTACCCAGCGCCAAGGCATTGCCGAGGGTCAGGGTGCCTGCGGCCAGGGTGGTGCCGCCAGCGTAGGTGTTGACGCCGGTCAGGGTCAGATTGCCCGCGCCGGCCTTGATCAGGCTGCCATTGCCGCCGATGACGCCGCTGAGGGTCTGGTCGGCGCTGCCGCCGATGGTCAGGGCGGCATTCAGGTTGACCTGGTTGGCCAGGTTGATCGCGGTGGTACTGTCGAGGGTGCCGGCGCCGTTGACGTTCAACGCGCCAGTGCCCAGGGACAGGCTGTTACCCAGTTGCAGGGTGCCGCCCTGCAGGTTGGTGCCGCCCGTGTAGGTATTGGCGGCGTTCAGACTCAGGGTCGCGCTGCCCTGCTTGATCAGCGCGCCTGTGCCGCTGACCACGCCATTGAGCGCGAGGTCGGCGCTGCCGCCGATTGCAGTGTTGCCGCCCAGATTGACCAGGTTGGTGAGCGTCAGGGCGGTGGTGGCATCCAGCGTGGTGCCCGCCGCAGTATTCAGGGTGCCCGAACCCAGCGCGCCGCTGCTGCCCAGTTTCAGGATGCCGGCGTTGAGGTTGGTGTTGCCTTGGTAAGTGTTGTTGCCGGACAGAACCAGGGTCGCGCCGCCGGACTTGGTCAGGCCGCCGGTGCCGGCGATGTCGCCGGTGAGGGTCAGGTCATTGCTGCCCAACACATTCAGATTGCCGGTGACCGTGATGCCGTTGGCGACGCTAAGGACTTTGTTGGCGTCCAGCGAACCGCCATTCGCGGTGAGGCTGCCGCTGCCCAGGGCGGTGGTGGCGCCGAGTACCAGGTTGCCGCTGTTGAGGACGGTGCCGCCGGTGTAGGTGTTGGCGCCGTTGAGGATCACGCTGCCGGTGCCGGACTTGGTCAGCCCGGCGGCGCCGTCGATCACACCGTTGAGGGTCAGGTTGGCGCTGCCCGGCAGGATCAGGCCGGCGTTCAGGTGAATCGCATTGGCAATGGCTTGCGCGCCCGCGCTGGCGAGGTTGGCGACGCCGGCGACAGTCAGGTCGCCGGTGCCCAGTGCCAGGCCGCTGCCGACAGTCAGGGTGCCGTTGTTCAGGGTGGTGCCGCCCTGGAAGGCGTTAGCGCCACTCAGGGTCAGGTTGGCGTTGCCGTTCTTGATCAGGCCGCCAGTACCGCCGACCACGCCTTGAAGGTTCAGGTCGAAGGTACCGCCAACATTGACGGCGCCGTTGAGGGTGACCGCATTGCCCAGCGCGAGCGCCGTGCTGGCATCCAGGGTGGTGCCCGCCGCCGCGACCAGAGCGCCCTGCCCCAGCGCGCTGGCGTTACCGAGCATCAGCCTGCCGACGTTCAGCACGGTATTGCCGACGTAGGTGTTGACGTTGCTGAGGGTCAGGTCAGCCACACCGTTCTTGATCAGGCCGCCATTGCCGGTAATCACGCCGGTCAGGCCGAGGTTGTTGCTGCCGCCGATGGTCAGGTCAGCGCCAAGGCTGAGGCGGTTGCCAATATTGAGCGCTGTAGTGCTGTCGAGAGTCGAGGTGCCGCCGACGATCAGCGTGCTGCTCCCCAGCGCCTGGGCGTTGCCCACTTGGAGCACACCGGCATTGAGCACGGTACCGCCCGTGTAGGTGTTCGCCCCATTGAGCGTGAGCGTGGCCGCGCCGTCCTTGGAGATCCGGCCGACGCCGGCGACCACGCCATTCAGACGCAGGTTGTCACTTCCGCCGACATACAGGATGCCGCCGAGGTTGACCTGATTGTCGATGGCCACCGCTGCATTCGAATCCAGCCCGGTGCCCGCCGCCGTATTCAGGATGCCGACGCCCAGCGCAGTGTTGCTGCCGAGCACCAGCGTGCCGGCGTTGAGGTTGGTGTTGCCCAGGTAGGTGCTATTGCCACTCAGGGTCAGGCTGGCGGTGCCGGTCTTGGTCAGGCCGCCGGCGCCACTGATGCTGCCAGTCAGGGTCAGATCGTTGGTGCCCGGCAGGTTGAGATTGCCGGTCAGGCTGATGGCGTTGCCGACGGTCAGGGCCGCGAGGGCGTTCAGGGTGGTGCCGTTGGCCGTGCTCAGTGTGCCGGTACCCAGCGCAGTGTTGCTGCCCAGACTCAGGATGCCGCTGTTCAGTTCCGTGCCACCGCCGTAGCTGTTGTTGCCGGACAACAGCAAGACGCCCGCGCCCGTCTTGGTCAGGCTGCTGGCGCCATCGATCACGCCAGTGAGAGCCAGGGAACCGGTGACCGGGGTGGTCAAGGTGCTGTTGAGGTGAATGGCGTTGCCCAGCGGACCGGTGGCCGCGAGGGTGGCGGCGCCTCCGACAGTCAGGTCACCGCTGCTCAGCGCGGCCGCGTTGGCCACGGTCAGGGTCCCGGCGTTCAGGATGGTGCCACCCAGGTAGGTGTTGACGCCGGTCAGGGTCAGGTTGGAGGCGCCGTTTTTGACCAGGCCACCCGCACCGTCTACCACGCCCGTGAGGGTGAGGTCCGCGAAGCCGCCGATGTTCAGCAAACCGTTGGCGGTGACTGCATTGTTCAGGGTCAGTGCGGAACTGACATCCAGCGTGGTGCCGCCGGACGCGACCAACTCGCGTTGGCCGAGAGCGCCGGCATTGCCGAGCACCAGGCGCCCGGCGTTCAGTTGAGTGTTGCCTTGGTAATTGTTGGTACCGCTGAGGGTCAGGTCAGCACTGCCATTCTTGATCAGACCACCGGTACCGCTGATGGTCCCGCTGAGGCCAAGGTTGGCGTTGCCGCCGATCTTCAGGTCGCCGTTCAGGTTGACGATGTTGGCCAGGGTCACCGCGGTGCTGGCATCGAGGGTAGTGCCGGCTGCCGCAGTCAGCGCGCCGTTGCCCAGCGCTTTAGTGGAGCCGGCGATCAGCGTGCCGGCATTCAGGCTTACGCCACCGAGGAAGTTGTTGACACCGCTAAGGGTCAGGCTCGCCGCACCGTCTTTGGTCAGCGAACCGGCGCCGGTGATCGCGCCAGTGAGTGTCAGGGCATTGCTGCCAGCGATGCTGAAATTCCCCGCCACATTGACGATGTTGCTCACCACCCACGCGGCATCGGTATCCAGGGTCGTGCCCGCCGATGCGGACAGCACGCCAGTGCCCAGCGCACTGTTGTGGCCGATGATCAGCTTGCCGCTCTGCAGTTTCACGCCACTGCTGAAGGTGTTGTTGCCGCTGAGGGTCAGGTCGGCCGCACCGGTTTTGACCACACCGCCACTACCGGAACCCGTGATGGTACCGCCGAGCTTCATGGCGTTATTGTTGAGCAGGGTCAGGGCGTTGGTGCCCATGGCGATGTTGTTGGTCAGGGTGACAGCAGTGTTGGCGTCGACGCTGGTCGCAGCGCCCACCGTCAGCGTGCCAGTGCCCAGGGCGAGATTGTGCCCCACGATCAGGCTGCCCGCGCTGAGGGTCACGCCGCCGCTGTGATTGTTCGCGCCATTGAGGGTCAGCGTGGTGCCCGCGCCGGTCTTGAGCAGGCTGCCGGTGCCGCTGGTCTGGCCGTTGAGGATCAGGTCGTTGGTACCGGTGACGGTCAGGGCGCCGTTGAGGGCCAGGTTGTTGGTCAGGGTACGGAGGGCAGTGCTATCCAGAGTAGTGGTGTTGCTCGCAGTGATGAGACCGCTGCCGACGGCAAAATCATTGCCGAGGATGACCTTGCCGGCCGCGAGGTTGAAGCCGCCGGTGAAGCCGTTGACACCGTTGAGGATCAGGTCGCCCGCGCCGGTCTTGCTGAGGGCTCCGGTGCCGCTCAGGGTACCGCTCAGGGTCTGCGCGTTGGAGCCAGCAATGCTCAATCCGGCAGTGAGCGTCATGCCGCTGGTGAGAGCAATCCCGGTAGTGTTTTGCAGCGTGGACGCGCTGTTGACGATGATCGAGCCAGTGCCCAGTGCCGCGATATTGTCCAACTGAACCGTACCGCCCGCGAGGACAGTGCCGCCGGTGTAGTTGTTGGCTCCGGTGAGTATCAGGGTGCCGGCACCGCTCTTGGTCAGGGCACCGCTACCTGTAAGTACGCCAGACAGGGTCAGGGTATTGCTGGCGTTGGAAACCCTCAGGCCATTGGCGCCAAGGGTGATGCCGTTGCTTACCGTGGTGTTGTTGGCTGCAGCATCCAGACCGCCGCCATTGGCAGTCACCGTGGCGCCGATCAGCGCGTTGGCGTCGACCCTCAACACGCCGCCAGTGAGTTGCACTGCCCCGTTGGTAGTCGCAACGGGGAACAACCGGTTAAGCAACGTCCAGGTACCGCTTTGGACGTTCAGATTACTGAAGTTGAGGTATTTGGTGCCGTCGATATTGCCTAAACCAATGGACCCCGAACCGCCACCAACGGCGTTCTGCAGATTCAGGACGTTGCCGTTGTTGACGGTACCGCCGTTGACGATGCCGGCAGGCACGTAGTTGATACCCAGTCCCCCCAGAACCCCCAGGTCAACACCGACGCCCGACCCCGCGCCCATTGTCGATCCGGTAATGGCATTGAAGGTGTTGGCAGCATTTCCAGCGCCAAGGTTGATACTGCCGTTGACGACGCCGGTAGCGTTGTTGGTAAAGACGTTGCCTGCGGCGGAGGCCTGCATGGCCACTCGGCCAGTGATGATGCCGTTGTTGAGAATGACGTTCTTCGCACCACCACGCAGCGCGATCACCGCCATGTCTTCCGGCAGCACGGCAGCACTCGCCAGAGCGGTACCGCTGATCAGTCCACTGTTGGTCAGGGTGGTCGTACCGCTGGCGCCGTTCTGCACCACCAGGCCAACCCCGCCCAGCCCGAGCAGGCTAGCCGACAACAGCGACGAGGTCCCCAGAATCTGGCCAGTCGCGAGGTTGTTGACGGTGACAGTACTGCCAGCCGCATTGCTGATATTGAGCGCGGTGGTAAGCGACACCAGCCCCACCAGCGACGGGTCGATTTTCCCGGAGTTGTTGAAAGTGACGCCAGTTCCCGTGAGCGACACCGCGTTCACCAGATCCACCAAACCCGTGTAGATCTGCGCGCCGTTGTCCACGTTATATGTCTGGTTGCTGGCCGAGCTCACCAGACCAACGGTGACACCAGTGCAAGTGGTGGTGGGGACAGACGTGACACAGGCCGCCAGCGCCTGCGGGCTGAGCAATCCGGAAAGCGCGCCGGCCGCTGCCATGCTGATGGCCAGCGGAAGCGGAGCAAAGCGAGCTTGAAAGGTTTTTTTGCCGAACTGTCTGACCACGGGCGACTCCTTCGTGGGCCAGGCATATCCGTTACTGAATGCGTGTGGGGTGTCGAGATAAGCCCCCTTGGAAATACACACACTGCGCGTCGAACAGCCTGACCTTGGCGACTACTGGTTCCATTTGGGGTGAATTTGTAGCCGAAAAATTGGATCCACGTCGGACAATTCGTACGTTCACTTAGTATTAATACTTCCTGATTAGTAGCCGGTTTCGCGAGATGAAACCGATGTGGGGCGTGGTCTTGAGCCGACGAACGGTAGGAGTGGTTAGAAAAAGGTTTGTATTCAGGGTGATGCGGGAATTTGTGTCTGAATGTTACAAACCTGACCGAATGGATGGTTTTGAATTGCCGCCTATTCGACCGAATAACCATCCACTCAATGCATGGTTTGCCGGTCATGGTTGAGATATCGTTTCGACATCAGCCATGGAAAGCACCT
The DNA here is from genome assembly GCF_003231275.1 of Pseudomonas huaxiensis. Taxonomy (GTDB): domain Bacteria; phylum Pseudomonadota; class Gammaproteobacteria; order Pseudomonadales; family Pseudomonadaceae; genus Aquipseudomonas; species Aquipseudomonas huaxiensis. Next base: position 94,081 of record NZ_QKVL01000006.1, on the reverse strand, counting down.
ACATGCTCGACTTCTTGTCATCCCTGTTCTTCGAACTCATTGCCCCTGTTCTCCGGGCCTTGTTCTACCCCCTCGGCTGGCCCCTCGTGAAACTCATCACGCTCGGACGGTATCCTCAAAAAGGTTCCTGGCTCCGTGATACCCGGCAGGCTGATATCACCGCGATCATCGGCCTGGCCGTCGCGTTGGTCGGCATGATGGCTGCGCTGCAGCAGTTCAGGGTTGTTTAGGAGGCAACCAACCCGCTGATCATCGAGCACCGGTTTTGCGACCTATCAGCATCCATGCGTGCAACAAGGCTTCCTCGCAGGGAATGGCGGGATGGGTGTGCAAGAGTGAGACGATGAGTCCAAAGGCATTCGCCCGCTATTGCGGGCGAATGCCTTTGGACCTGAGAAGGATTCAGCTCCGAACGGCATTGACAGGTGGAACCCGCCCCGCCCATGGCTGGGCCAGTTCCAGTTGCGCAGCCAGCGCCAGCAAGGTGCCTTCCTCGGCGAAACGCCCGGCGAAATGCGAACCGATCGGCAAGCCGCCCGGCGTCCAGTAAAGCGGCACCGACATCGCAGGCTGGCCGCTGGCGTTGAACAGCGCGGTGAACGGCGAATAGCTGTGGAAGTCCTCGATCAACGTGGCGAGGTCGAGCCGGTCGTCGAAGCGATCGAGGCTGCCGATCAAGGGGGGTTCGCGGGTCAGGGTCGGCGTCAGAACCAAATCATAGTTCTCCATGAAGCGGGCCAACTGCCGGCCCAGTGCATGGATACTTTCCACGGCACTGGCGTAGGTCGCGCCGCTGATTCCCCCCTTCTCCCGCAGGATAATCCGGGTCCGCGGTTCCAGTTCCTCATCGGGAACCGGCTGCCCGCGCAACTCACCGAGCAGATCGAGATAGCTGCGAGTACTCGCGCCGATTACATCGAACACCTTGTCCAGAAATCCCAGCGGCTGCACCGGCAGCATCGCGGGCTCCACTACGTGCCCCAGCGATTCGCACAGACGCGCGGTATGGCGTACCGCCTCCAGCGCCTGCGGGCTGCTGGTCCAGGGGGCCAGGTGCTCGACTAAAGCAATGCGTAGCGGACGGTGCGGCTGGTGCAAGGTGTCGACAAAGGGCATGTCCTGCCACGGCGCTGCATAGGGCGCGCCAAGGTCGGCGCCGGCGGTGATGTCGAGCAAAGCGGCACTGTCGCGCACCGACAGGGTGATGGCATGGGGCGTGCCCATCCCGGCCCAACCTTCGCCTACCAGTGGGCCGCAAGGCATACGCCCGCGGCTCGGCTTGAGGCCAAACACCCCGCAACAGGAAGCAGGCACCCGTAGCGAGCCGCCGCCGTCGTTGCCATGAGCGAAGGGCACTACCCGGGCAGCTACCAGAGCGGCAGCCCCACCGCTGGAACCGCCGGCACTGCGGTCGGTGTCCCAGGGGTTGCGGGTGGCGCCAAAGCGAGTCGACTCAGTGGTATATGAGGTGCCGAATTCTGGTGAGGTGCTGGTGCCAATGAACTGACAACCGGCCTCTCGCAGGCGGCTGACCACTGCATCATCCAGACCGGGGCGAGCCTCGCCAAGGGCTAGCGAGCCGTTGGTCATCCGCGCCTCGGCCAGAGGAGAAAACAGGTCTTTGGTCAACGTAGGCACCCCGGCAAAGGGGCCTTCCACCGCTCGCGCGCGGCGGGCGCTGTCGTAGAGTTTCTCGGCGACAGCGTTGAGTCGCGGCTCCACCTGTTCCAGGCGGACGATGCTGGCCTCCAGCAGTTCGCGGCGGCTGATTTCACCGCTATTGACCAGGCCGGCAAGGCCGGTGGCGTCGTGCTGATCCAGCAGGGCTTGAATGTCGTACATGGTGATCCTCAGGTCAGGCCGGTGTTCAGTGGGCGTTGTTGTCGATGGAACAAGACGGACGCTTCAGCGCTCCGCAGATGGCCCAGGCCAAGGCAGCGACGAGGCTCGCAAAAGCCAGCCAGTGGATGGCGCCGCGCAGGTTGTGGTCGCCACCGGCAAGGGCAATGACCAATAGCGGGCTGGCGAACTGGCCGAGGTACAGACCGGCAGTGAAGCCACCGAGGCCACGGCCTCGGGCACGGGCGCTGAGGGCATTCATCACCGGCGCCATGGCGTTGGGCACCAGCAGCCCGGCGCCGATACCGTGGATAAACACCGCCAAGAGCACGCTGTTGTAGCTTCGGGCCTCGCCCAGCCACCACAACCCGACGGCCAGCAGGGTCAGCAACAGCGCATTACTGCCGCGAACGCCAAGACAGCTGCGGGACAGGGGCCACAGCAGCGAGCCGACCAGGGTCGCCAGCAGGCCGAGGCCAGCGGCCAGTCCTATCAAGGTGCTGGAGGTGACACCGATGCTCACCAGCAGCGCAGGCGTCTGCACCGGAACCACGAAGTTGAGCAGCATGCCGCCGAAGATCAGCAGGTAACCGAGCGCTACGCTGCCCACGGCAGTACGCTGGTCTTCAGGCTGCGGAGCGGCGTGCTGGCGGCTTTGCGGCTCCCACAGCAGCCGGCTCATGAGCGGCACCAGCAACAGCGGCAACAGGTAGAGATAAAAGGGCATGCGCCAGTCGTGCTCGCCCGCCACGCCGCCGATGACAAAGAACAACGCACCTACCAGACCGATGCCCACCACCTGGTAATTGACCAAGCGCATTCGTTGCTCGCCCTGCCAGTAGTCGGCAATCAGGGTGGCGCAGCAGGTCATGATCGCGGCTTCGGCACAGCCGAACAGCAGCCGCGACGCGACGATTGAGCCCAGGTCGTCGAGCAGCGCCGGTAATGCGCCGAGCAGTGCGTAAAGCAGGGTCGCGACGATCAGCAGTGTTTTCCGCCCGATACGGTCGGCAAACCAACCGGCCAGTGGCGCGAACAGGGCGATGGCCAGGGCGGGGCCAGTGATCGCCAAAGGAATCAGCACATCGGCACGCGGTTCGATCGGGCCAAATTCAGCCGCCAAACGGGGCAGGATAGGCGCCACCATCACTGCGCCCATGATGGTCAAGCTGCTGCCGAGCACCAGCACGACCCCCTCGCGCCCGGCACTGGCCTGGCGTGCTACGCGGGTTTGGGAATTCATCGGGATGTCCTCAGAAACTATGGGAGAAGCGCAGGGCAACGGTGTAGCCCTCGGCCCGGTTGCGAGCGTCGAACTCCTTGTAGGCATGCAGCCAGACCGGCGGCAGCCCTGGTTTGAACCAACTGATGGCGGGGCCCAGAGCGATAACGCGAGCGCGATTGCCATCGGTGAGATTCGGACCGTCGTCGTCGCTCAGTTGACGGAAGTAATATCCGCCGAGTCCCACAGTCCAGGGCCCTACGTGCTGGCCGACGGCGAATTCGTGGCGGTACTCGACACCGTTGCGGTAGTCGGTGGCGCGGTTGCGGGTGTTGAAATCCAGCTCGAAGCTCGACGACAACTCCAGCCCGCTTTCGCTGATCCACGTGGCATTGAGAATCGGCGAAACGGTCCAGTGGTTCAGGCCCGGCGACACAAAACGGTCCTTGTCGTAGTCGCCGGTGGGCGTCTGAATCTGCAACTGGGTGTTGATTCCAAGGTTTGGCGCCGGAGTCCATTGCAGGATCAGCGGGATAATCTGGGCGTCGGCCTGGCGAAACAGGCGTGCATCGCGGGAAACCGTACCGAACGGCGTGGGGACGTCCAGTGAAGCGTCCATGCTGAAAAATGGCAGGACTGCGGCAAAGCCGTAACGAGCACCAAACAGTTCGTGACCGGTCATGCGCACGTAGGCGGCGCCGATAGACAGCACATCAATGGAAAAATCCACCGGTGCCTTGTCGCCGTTGCCGTCCATCAGCCGGTTGGCAGAGTAAAACGCGGTGCGCAGGCCGAAAGTCCCGGTGGGCGTGGGTGGAGGGGTGAAACCGGCACCGAAGTCGTAGACGCCGTTGGGCGTGGTGGGCGTGCCGTTTTCAGCAGCCCAGGCGGTGTTGCCGAGCAAGGCGGACGAGCAGAGGAGCAGTGCAAGCAGCTTGGCGTTGTTGGTGTACATCGTGATCCCCGGTGTTGGCGTGTTGTGCCACGAGACTGGCGCCGGGGAAGGCGTGGACGTTATCCGAAATCAGCACGGTTGCGGTTGCGTCGCCGGGTATCCGAGGGTCGCTCGCCGAACAATTGGCGGTAATCGGTGGCGAAACGACTCAAGTGCCAGAAGCCCCAACTGGCGGCAACGTCCTGTACCGGTGCGGAATCGCCCTGGAGCAGGACGCGGTGCACAGCGTTGAGGCGCAGCGCGCGCAGATAAGCGAGAGGGTTGATGCCCAGGGTTTCCTGGAAGCAGTACTGCAACTTGCGCCGGCTGGCACCGACGCGGTTGCACAGTTCAACAATCGACGGCGGGCTGTCGGGGTTGCTCAGGGCGTATTCCCGGGCGCGGTCCACCATGCGCTTGCGGGCGCTGGGCGTGAGGGGCTGGACGTCTTCTTCGTCCAACAGATCAAGCAGGTGCATCAGTACGGCGTCGCGGATACCTTCGCGAATCGCGCTGTAATCCAGCAGCGGCGCCTGCAGGCTGGTCTCGTCGAACAAACTGTGGAACAGCGTGATCAACCCGAACTGACTACCGCCGTCGTGCAGGCGGTAACAACGTGGCAGCGCCTGGAGGTCGAAACCATGGTTTTGGTGTTGCAGGGTCTGCTCCAGCAACTGCTGGTCGATGGTCACGCAGAGCAGATCCAGTCCGGCCGGGGCACGCAGTTCTGGCAGGCTTTGCCCCCGAGCCACCAGAAGGTTATGGCCACTGATGGAGTGGCCGGCACAGTGGAAATCATCCTGATGCTTGGCCAGAGGCATGCTGAAACTGATGGCACCATCCCAGGTACAGCCGTTCTTCACCATTGCCTGATTGGCCCGATCGCGCACCAGTTGCATACCGTCCAGGCGCAACTCACTGATCGTGCCGCTGAAGCGGCCGGAAGTGAGCTGGTCGTATCGCAATTGCCAGCCCTGCAGGCGCTCGGCGTGTTCTTCTACATCCGTGGTGTGGTGGTGGTGCATGCCAGCGGCCGAGGATGCGCAGAGATCGGGAGTGAGCATATCGGTAACCATTTGCGAGACGCTGAGGCGGGAACCGCATCCGAAGCAAGTTCCGCTCCCAAGGGCGGGGCGGACAGGAGGAATTGCCGAAAATGGATAGTGGGCCAGAACGCTGCCATTCCTTGCGGATCATCGAATTTTCAAGGCCGTACGCTTACTCGACTGCGCCAGGCTGTGCTTCTTGATCACCTCAAGCGGCTGCATCCCCAAAGCTACCCCTGAAACAACAGGCCCCCAAGGGAACGCCATAACGAAAAAACCCGCCAGAAGGCAGGTTTCAAGGGGTTTCCAGAGATTTGGGCTGCTTTCACTGGAACCTGTACTGGTGCGGAGACAGGAGTCGTATCAGCGCGAAAGGAGCTGAATTCAATAGGTATTATTCTTCAAGGTACAGCTCTTTATCTCTAAAATTATCCTCAGCCTATTTCCAGATTGCGAACCGCCGTGAAGAAGCCCTGACTGGGTGATGGAAGGTGCTGGAGGACTCTGCACCCATGCTCCAAAGTTTGCCTTGATCCTGCCTGAAAAAGGTACCTCAAACACCGCATCACGTAAGCCTGCGAGACCACCGCCGCATAACTTTTCGCAAGCTTTTCGAAACGAGTAACGACCCTTCGATTTTCTTTCAACCTGCCAAACATGCGCTCGATCACATTGCGTTGCCGGCATTTTGGGCGATCAAAAAGCGGGGTAGCCTAGTTTTGGGTTTGCGCTTCATCGAACGCAAAGACCGGCTGCATGGGGCTGATGTCACTGGCTTCACCGCCAGAGAGAAGGAAGTGGAACGGCACTCCATTGGCATCGCAAAGCATATGAATTTTTGTTGTGAGGCCACCGCGACTGCGGCCTAGAGCGTGATCGGCAGGTTCATCAGGCCCCCTTTTATACCTGCACCTGATGAGGCGCGGGTTGCACGGACAGCGGTCGTGTCAATCAGCCAGGTCTGCAGCTCGATGAGACCTTGATCGTTTAGCCTGAGGTGTAAACGCTTAAGCAACTGATTGAACGCCCCCCCAATTCTGCCATACCCGGAAGCGATGGTAGACCGTTCGCCAAGGCCCGAACTACTTGGGCATATCCCTCCACGCAGCGCCTGAGCACAGCAGCCACTCCACGCCGCCGAGCAACAGGTGATCACTTGATCGCGGTCCAGCCTCTGGAGTGGGTTGAGGTGAAGAGATCCGCAATTACGCCCCATACTTTAGCCATCACAGAGTTGCCTTCTGTAGATGGCTAAAATTTTTCAAAATTTCAGCTTTTGGAGTACGGGCGTTCGATTTCTCCGAACTTCAGACAGAGCCTAAACCCTACAAAGGGTACAACTGAGTTGCGGCCACTCCACTCCGCGCGTTTCCCTCCAAGCCATAGACTTTCAGCGGCGGGACAAGGCCGCTTGAAGATTCCACACTTTTAATTGAAGAAAACTTCTGAATTATATGACGCGCGAGGGCTTTACTTGAAGTAGTAACAACCAAATTAAATCTTTTGCTACCTTCCAAAGCTGACGACCTAAAAATATCCAAGAGACCAACACGATTGAGGTCATCAAGATGCATAACAGGCTCGTCCAAAAAGAACGTCCCTCCAATACTTCGTGCCCTAGCAATAAATATCGCCAAAGCTAGATCTTGACGCTGACCCTGGCTAAAGTCCCTATCAGGATTAAATTGACTGCCCGCCGAACTTGCGGTCAAAAATAACTTATCATTTTTACTGCCAAACTGTATTTCATCATAAACTCGATTAGAGTGCATACGAGAAAACAAAGGATTTACCACTCCTGACAACTCGGACATCCGTTCCGAGGTAGTCTTGGAATAAGCTGTTTTAAAATCATCTTGTGCTCGGCTCGCCAAATCACGCTCAACTTTAGCTCGAGAAAGCTTGTGTGAAAGAATTCGAATCTCCTTGTCTAGCTCGCCAATTCTGTGCGCGGATGCCAAACTTTTAAACTCCTGCCTTACCTCATCTAAAGCAGAACCGATTGAAATAAGCCGCCCATGCAAAAGTATGATTTCCGCATGTGCCTTCTTGAAATTAGCCATATTCCATTCGAGCCCATCTCCGACCTCGCCCCATAAAACTTGGAAGTCGGATATTCGACGCCGGAGGAAATCATATTTATTCTGCACTTCTTTCAGCTCTTGCCTTTCGACACTCTGCTGCGCTCGCATCCCATTGAGCTCATGTCTTTCACGGACAATTGATTCACGAGCGGTCTCAACGTTTTTTTCAAGTTTTCTCTGTACCCCTGAGAGCAAAGCTGAAATAGCTTTCGAAAATCCAGCCAGAGGAACGCTAAGAAGCTTTTCTTCCCCTGGAAAGTAATTCTCAAACAAAGAAATTGAATTTAGCAACTCAGTATATCTAGAGCGAAGACGCATACGTGCAGCTTCACGTTGCAACGAGATCAATGGATCGCGCGAAGAAATTCCGTGAAGCTTAAGTTCCGACGTTAAAATCTCCAGCCGATATTGATTTAACTTTAAATCAACCTCAACAATTTCAAATTTTGACCTCTGGTTTTTTGCGAAATTTATTTCTCCCTGTATTGCCGATTTTTTTGAACTTAAAAAGTCGCATTGCGCCTTTCTCTTTTTCATAAACAGCGGGAATTCATCAATCGTTGAAGTTATAGCAGAAAGCATAGACTCCAAACTATCCCATTCGTGACCACATACTGGGCAGTCCGCTTCAGCGCTACCAAAGTGCGAGTGACTTAAATAGCTATTTACTGACGACCTCAGTCGCTCTAAAGGTCGCGCCATTACGTCGAAATCAGCTGATAACTTCTCTATCTCTACATCTAACTCTGAGACCTTTTCCTCAAGTTCTCGAACCTTTGACTCGTCCAAGAGCGAGGATTGTAGGTGCTTTCTTTCACTCTCTAGTTTATTAAGCTCACTCTTCAAATACTTCAAACTATTACTTTTACTATGCAACTCTCGCAACTCAGAATCTTCATCGCTAGGGTAGCCACTCATTCCATTATGATTTAGAAAGCTACGCAAGCGCGACAGTTTAAAACCAATACCGCTTGGAATCTTCAAAATCTCAGAATGACGCTCTAGCTCCGCAGACAACTCCTTCGAGCGCGCGTCCAAATCCATCTTAATATCAATAAATTTTCTTAAAAGCTCTTCATTAACTTTAACCTGACCATCAAGCACCTGCAAATTTTTATGCTTTTTCTGACAGCGCTCCTCGGATAATTTATATTTACTAGAAAACTTTATTAGAGTCTTATCGATCACCCTGAGACGTTCTTCATTGCTTTCTTGCTCTGAGACATAGTTACTTAATTTATCAAACGAACTACTTCTTCTTTCATAATTCCGTTTGCTTTTGCCATAGGCAGATTCAGCCTTCTCAATTCGCAAAGCTGTAGGAGAGTATGTTAATGAGTTATCTGTAGATACCCCAAGCAATCCTTCAATAGAATTGAGCTTGGAATCAATCCCTACACCACCACTTGGAACAAGTGCACCGCTAATTGAGCCTTGTTCAAAATCCCTAAGACTATTTTTTTCATTTTCCAGAGCGATCACATCTCTTTGCAATACCTCAAGCTTTTCGTTTAGCGCAGAAGCATGACCTGCAAAAAGCTTCTCTGCTTCAAGTAAATGCCGCACACCCAAAATATCTGAAAATACCTGCAATCTTTTTTCGGCGTTATCTTCATCGCTATCGACTAACGCAGCCAAAGCTTCAATGGTTAAAAACCTTGAGCCTTTTATCCATTGCCTCATTATAGAAGAAGAGGTACTTAATCCTGCACTGGATTGCTCGACACCGGTAGCAAGTGTTTTAAGCCACTGATGATCGGAAATTAACGCAGAAGATCCGTTAGATAACTTTACCTGTAAAACCTCAGCACTTTGATTAATTTCTCTGCGCACGTATTCAACCCCGTTCTCGAAGCCGACTTCCGCTTCCACAACCGGGAATGAGGGCGAACTCATAAACTTTGAATTCAATAAAGCCCTATCAAATTCGTTTCCTTTAGAGAGCCGCTCTACTTGGCCAGTCAGCAACCACTCAGCAGCTTCACATAAAGTGGTTTTGCCCGTACCGTTCGGTGCATATATCAGAGTCAAAGGTGAACTAAAATCAAAGTACAATGGAGCTCCAATACCCCTAAACGCTTCCACACGAAGGTTTTCGATTCTAACGCTCACCGTACTTCTCCACTTTTGAGCTAACTTTGAGATATGCGGTTGAATTTAATTCCTGCCAAAGCCGCCGCACATCGTCGCCGACGTCTGGCCAAGATAAATGCTCTTCCGGAACAATCGGAATATCAGGCAACCCTAAAACGGCCACGTCGGCTATCCGTGGCCATTCTCTTTCTGACTGTGTTATTCCAAGCGTTGGCCAGATAACATTCTTCCGACAAACGCTAGTTGAAAGCTCAACCTCCTGGACGATTTTATTCATATCTCCTACTGGCTGTGAATCTAAAGCCAATACCAGATATCCATCGTAGCTAGTTAATTGCCCCTCCTTCGCTACTAGAACCTCATCAAAATAATCTTGAGCTCGCTCAACGCTTTCTCTAATACTTTCTGAAGTCTGCCCAGCTAAAGGCCAGAGTAATAGGCACGCATAGTCCCCAGACCATAGACAAGTTCCCTCTGGTATAGGAATTGAAATATCTATTACCGGAATACTATCTCTACTTAGCTTCACCTTTGAGCATAATGAATCCAGAATTAGTTGCGCGCCCTCGATAGCAGCAATCATACTCGCTCCTCAAAGCTTGTTTTTATTACTTGTAACAACCGATCAACACGAGCAACTGGATCATTAGGATCAAAATCGAGATAGACATCTGAAACTTGATCGATACTATAATATGCTGCTTTTCTTAAAATTTTTGGCCGAGTAATATCATCGCCATCCCTTAGGATTTCGACTACATTTAACTTTCCGCTAGACTGTGGATCAACTCCCGTTATATCACTTCTTCTACTTGGCACTATCGCGCCCTGCGGGACGCTTCCACTATGCCTACCACCGAATACAATAAGAGCTGGATGAGCAATAGGATTATTCAACCACAACTCAATGCTTCTTACGATTGAACGCGCAGTTTTTGCCTTATGATTCCAGACGAGCAAATTACTAGCACCTGACACTACCACCTGGCCATATTGTTTGTGATCCGCAACCCACTCTGTATCTCCCAGAGTTTTCAAAGTTGCTATTGCATAAATACCCTCAAGGTAATATCGAAAATTTTCGCTTTCATGCAAGCCGTCAATATCTGCTCTTTCCTCAGACTCGACGCCGTAGAGTATTGACGATACAAATCTTGACAAAACGCTATCGGACTGTAGATTGACTCGCGCCTTAATTTGCTCCATGCCTGTAGCCACTCTCGGGTCCCATTCACTTTCACATGGGAAGCGGCGAAGCTGGCGGTTAACTTCACATCTAACTGCACTATTCGAATGTGATCCTGCCAGATCAATTCCTTCATCCTTAATGTGATATAGTGCATCCGGATGCCAAGCAAAGTTACCAAGCACAGGCGTATATGGACGCCAACCTAATTTACCTCCTACTACACAAGCATTCGTATCTCTCACCACTACCCCAGAGATTGTAGCTGTATCTAAAGCTCGTCCTGCGGGAAGGTTCTTCTGCCCTTTTGGCATATCTTGAAACTTCACATATACGCCGCTAAGACTTCGCCACCTATCACACCCCTCATCTTGAGTTGGTTTATCATATGCAATATTGCAAAGAGCAAGCGCCACTGGTCTAGCGGGAACAATGTGGTGAAGGACATCACTGATTGCCGCCTCCCAATTTCTATTATAACCTTTTTGCCAGAGAGAACCTGTCACCAATACAGGTATACCTTTTCTTTGCTCATCCATAACTGCAGATTTGATTATTGACTGAGGTGAGTCAATTGAAGCACTCGCAGAAGGCAACAAGTCCGCGCAGATCAATGGAAACAAATCAAGGTCATTAAATTTTAGATGAAGCACCTCTTTACCATACTGCATATTAGGGAGCTCTACAGCCTCCGTGCTTTGCTCTGCAACATTTTTCCTAATAGCGATACAATCAGTTCTTACTCCTGGTTGGTGCACCCAACACCAAGCTCCGTTCACCGGTTTTGTGTGACTCAGTTTAGCATTCCAGCCAAAATGACGAGTGGTCTCACCCTTTTGGCTTTCCCAATCTATTAAACTTGAGCCAAGAGCAGCCCCAAAACCTGCAATAACAATCAATCTAGTTTCGCTAGCTCGGATATAACTATCTAAACTATCCCAGTCCATGAATCCAAACGCGAACTCCGGAGCGATTACCACGACAGCCTCACTACTAGGGATCATCTCTACTAAAATAGCTTGAGGATGCGTGTCGCCGCCAACAAATAACTCTTTAAATGCATTTACAGACTGCGACCTTGATAAATCATCCTTTACCAACTCCCAATCCGGCATTGATGTTTGAGCCAGGCAGAGATCAATTTTATTTGAATTAAGCACGGAAAAACCAAAGACAAACTCCGTCACTTGTTTTCCATATGAAATAATTGGCTCAGTCACAAACAAACCCCTAACTTAAACCTTTACGCCTTCATAAATGTTAGCCATGAATAACCCCCAGTATTATTCAAAAAGCATCCTGCGTTACCCCCAAACCTCTTAAGGCACACTCAGATTATTCATAATTTTTAGTTTCATTGAACTTCCAATAACGCCAACTCTTATTGTCGATTAGAGCGAAGAATTGCACAGCCAGTCATGGCAATTTGATATCGGTATAGCACAAATTTCTATTTTTGGGGGGGAATTATGAGCTTCGCGCTGCCCCCTCCAGCCCTCCTTTCAACGCCTCAGCAGGCTCAATCGGCCTAAAATCATTCGAGGTATGCGAATGGCATCTCAACCCGATTGCTACCTTCTGCGGTAGGCTGTTCTGGCTTCAGGCTGTGCGAAAACGCATGCGCCGCTTTGAAGTCTGCGTTGCTATGTAAAATCTGCCAGCTCTTGGTTACTCAGCAGGCCGGAAATTTGTGTCGGAGCGCGCTTTTCATTCCAATCCTGACTGTAAAACCTACTCGAAAACGTTTTCACGCAGCCTGGGTCAAAAGCGGTCAGTTGTGTCTATCAATCAGACCTTAGCCTGGTATTTGATGACCCACGGTTTTTCCAAACGACGAGCAAGCAGCCGCACCGTTAGCAAGTAGTACTACTGGGTCGCCACGCATCGCCCAGCTAGTCGGTGCTCAAGAAACTAAGAGATATGTTTTACCACGGTGTTTCAAGCTGCCAGTGCACAGATATCTCGGTTTGGATGTGCTTTGCTTGACGTAAATGTCGCTGCCGGGTTGCGTACGAACCTGTCAGCACTGCAGCCAAGAACAGCTTCATATCGAATACCTTACTCATCTGCGATCTCCTACATAGGCAGCGACTACATCGAGCCGACCGTATCCTAGCTGACAGCTGATCTGCCTCCGAGCTTCACTATCAAGGTTCATATCTACCTGGCAATATTGGCCGCCGTTGATGGGCGCTCGGTGTCGGTGATCTGCTCATAGCGCTCACAGGCATACTCCGCTCGTAGCACATGGAAGCCTTTGAGGTTGAGTGCATGCAGGATGTCCCGCGCAAAATGCGCCTTGACCGTGCCGTAGTGGCCCTTGCAGAACATGTCTTTCAGCGCTTGCGGCCCTGCATAGCTCAATTGTCTGCCGCAGCCAAAATTGCGGCCGTCGCGCCTACCCACCAATGCCATGTCTGTCACCTCATCGTTCGCTTTCCGATCCTCGCCCCACGTCATCCCGCCAAGAATGTTTAGTGTTATCAGGGATCAAGGCCCCTGCGACCTGTGGGGAATGCCCACTACGCGGGACTGACGGCTCCTTACAACCGGGAGCAAGGGCATCTCATGATCTGGCCTCCTAACACCGTTGCCGGTGGGCGGGTGGAGGCAGTGCTGGCTGACTAAACCAGCGCCTGAAGATCCTGAGCCGGGTGAACGCAGCAATGCGATGACCGGGACATGCCTGACTGTCAGTCAGGTGCAGTCCATTCCCTGGTCTGCGGCACCATCATCTACATGGCTGTTGCTGGTGACATCAGCGTTTGTCACACCGATTGTCACGAGGAGGATTGCCGCAAAACCCCGTGCGATCAGGGCTGCAGCAGTGATAGAAGTGCCCGTCTCTTTCCAAAAGAAAGAGACGGGCACAGGTTGGCGCAATATTCGGCCAAGCGGATAGGTTGCTGCAGGGCAGCGAGGTACGGTGCATCGGCGCACGAACGCCTTATGTGTAAGAGCATCCATCACATGGGTAGTGACCGGGCGAGCTGCCGGATGCGAATCGCCCTTGGGGAGAACCACCGCGAGAGCGGCGCGACCTTGAAGGCTCGGGTCACCTGGGGTGCTGTCAACGACAGCCTTTGCACTGTCTTTTCTACGCCCGCAATTCGAGAGGGTCAAGCGACTCGCCCGCTGGGTTTTGCGGTTGAAAATGGCATTGGCCATGTACGGAATCCCGTGGTTTCCAGTGGCATATTGGGTGCTTTTGACTTTTCAGATGAGGTCCATCCAAACAGGGCGGCTTTGCAGCCCTGTTTGGATGGACCCGAGTGGAAAGCGGATCACCGAAATTTCAAAGCCGTGCGCTCACTCGACGGCGCCACGCCTTGCTCTTAGGCTAGAAACGTTTGCCCCGGTCTGATTCGCGAACTCATTCGGCGAGATATGCTCTCGCCGGTTGGCTTCGAGATAACGACTCCACCAACTCATGATCAATCGCCGTTCCTCCAGAAACTCGGCCTTGTGGATATACGCCGCCCGAACGTTGTTGCGCTCCCTGTGGCTCATCTGCCGCTCGATAGCGGTCTCTGACCACAACCCAGATTCGACCAAGGCACTGCACTCCATGGACCGGAAGCCATGCCCGCAGATTTCGGTCTTGGTGTCATAGCCCATGTTCCGCAGAGCACTGTTGACCGTGTTCTCGGACATTGGCTTCCACGAGCGAGCGTCACTGGTGAACACCAGATCGAAGTACCCCGTGATCGCATGAATCTGTTCGAGCAACGCCACCGCTTGCGGTGACAGAGGGACCAGATGGATGTCGCCCGCCATCTTCGTGCCTCTGGTCGAATACGGGACGCCTTCAAAAGCGGGCCGCGTGTCAGGTATATCCCATATGCCGCGCTTCAGATCGAACTCACTCCAGCGTGCGAAGCGCAACTCGCTGGACCGGACAAACACATGCAGCGAGAGCATGACGGTCAGCCGAGTGAGCGTGCGTCCCTTGTAGTTCTCGATGCGGTCCATCAACTCAGGCAAAGGTGACAGCGGGAGTGCAGGCCGATGCGTAACCCGTGGCGCGCTGATGAAGCCCTCAAGGTCATATGCAGGGTTCACCGTGATCAGCCGCAGCCGCTTCGCCTCACGCATGATGCTTTGAAGGTAGTTTTGTACCCTTAACGCCACATCGATCGTGCCGCGCTTCTTGATTGCCTCAAGCGGCTGCATGAGGTCGAAGGTATCCAGATCAACGATGGCCCGTGCGCCTAGCAGCGGGAATACGTGAGTCTTCAAACGACTCAGCACTGTCCGGGAATGGCCAGGCGCCCACTTCACGGACACTTCCTTATGCCAGTCATCGAATCGACTTTATCCCAAACGTTACCCCTAAATCGGCTGGCAACTGTCGGTTTCCAACGGAACGCCATAACGAAAAAACCCGCCAGAAGGCGGGTTTTACGGGGGTTCCAGAGATTTTGGTAGCCTTCGCTGGAACCTGTACTGGTGCCGGAGACAGGAATCGAACCTGCGACCTTCGCGTTACGAGTTAGATGCTCGTATGCTTTACCAATTTTCATCACCCCTTACAGACCTATGCAGAATAGGGCTTTCAGCTTAGTCTTGGCTTAACGAACCATCACCGAGATGGACCATTTTTGATAGCCCGCGCTAGCCCAGTGCTAGCCAGCGATTCAGGTTGAAGCCACGATGAAGCTGAAGTTCACCAAGACCGCCCTGATGGCCATCGAGCCGCCAGCCATTAACCGCTTGAACGTCTACGACACAGAGATACCCAAGTTGGTACTTCGCATTACCGCTGCAGGCAGCCGTACCTTCTATGTGATCAAGCGGGTTGCCGGCGCCATGGAGTGGATCAAACTCGGATCCTTCCCCGAGATGACGGTCGAGCAGGCTCGTACCAATGCACAGAAGGTGCTCAGCGAATTCGCCACTGGGGCCAATCCAGCAGCAGTCCGTCGAGCGATCCGAGAGGAGCCCACTTTCCTCGACGTGTTCCAGCAGTACCTGTCTGAAAAGAAAAAGCGCGACGGCTCCCCGCTTAGTGAACGCACCAAGCGCGACTATACGGATGTGGTGAACATGTATCTGGCGC
Organism: Pseudomonas huaxiensis; assembly: GCF_003231275.1. Classification (GTDB taxonomy): domain Bacteria; phylum Pseudomonadota; class Gammaproteobacteria; order Pseudomonadales; family Pseudomonadaceae; genus Aquipseudomonas; species Aquipseudomonas huaxiensis. The sequence continues at coordinate 78,617 of NZ_QKVL01000006.1, read as the reverse complement.
CAATCCATAGCAGCAAGCTGTCGCAGATAACACGGTCCGAGATCAAGACGATTCACTCCAGGACGACGAAGAAAAGCCCCGCTCAAGCTGATCGCGCGATCATCGTCGTATCGTCGGTCTACAACTTCGCAGCAGACCTCGAACTGTTCACCGGCAGCAACCCTGCAAGCCGTATCCAAAAGAACCCCGCTCCATCACGGGATCGATTCGCCTTGGGCCCCGAGCTTCCTTATCTGATGGAGGCCATCGCAGAGTCAGATCTTTGCGACTTCTTTTTGTTGTCACTATTGACCGGCGCACGCCGCTCTAACGTGCAGGAGATGGCATGGCGCGATCTCGACCTCGACGCGGGCATCTGGCGTCTTGGCATGACCAAAAACGGAACCCCGCAAAACGTCACCCTCTCCCCGCAGGCCGTAGCCACACTGAAGAACCGGCAACCGCAAAAGAAGGGCTCCAGTTTTGTTTTTCCAGGAACGGGGAAAACTGGACACCTGGTCGAGCCAAAGAAGGCGTGGGCAACCGTGTTACGCCGTGCCAGCATGAGACGCTTGCTGGATCTGCTGGAGAAAGAGGAGAAGCTGAGCAGCGAAGAACGCCAGACCGCCGACTTCGAACTTCTGACTGCTTCGGCAAAAGCAGAAAGGAAATACCGGGCACTGGCAGATAGCCTCGCCATAGATACGGCTTCGTATGACATGACCGATCTACGCATTCACGATCTGCGCCGCACGCTTGGCAGTTGGCAGGCGAAAACCGGCGCCTCGCTGGCGATCATTGGCAAAAGCCTCAACCACAAGACCCATCAGGCGACGCAGATTTATGCTCGCCTAGACCTGGACCCAGTTCGCCAATCGGTCAACACCGCAACACAAGCGATGCTTGAGGCTGCGGGTTTGAAGGAGCCCGCCAAGGTGCTTGATCTACACCAGAACCATCGCAAATGAATGGAGACGCAATGACTATCGAAATCGCCAATCATCAAGCCCAACTCAAACGACAGCTTGCGGCGGTCGAGCTACTGGAGAAGGAATTCCTCGGTTTCCTTTGGGCAGACATTCCCGCAACTCCCGAGCAGCTTTTAGAGCGATTCGAACGGCTTTTTTCTGAATTAGATTTATCAGAAGGGTTGTCGCCGATCCTCGTTATGCAACTCTTCGAACGCCTTGAGCAAAAATCTTTTCACGAGATACGAAAACCTACGGCGCTTGCCGAAACAACTCGCCCCGAAGAGTTAGGTAAGTATTTGCCCCCAAGGTTTATCGAGAACGCGAATGCGGTTCGCACACACGCCTACAAGGAAATGCAATCTAGGCAAGCTAGCTCAGCCAGCAAAGGGCCTCGTCCCGCCCAAAATCACATAAATCGCGAAACGGTAGAACGGATGCTGGCACAGCGGATCACGAGTGGAGAATTCAATCTAAATGACAAGAAAGCTCCCGTAAAATTTGCTGAGGAGGTGTGTACAGTATTTGAGCAACTGAACCGCCCGCAGACGGTCGTGAAATGGGTCAAAAAATTTATAGAACACCAAGCGCCATCAGTGTAACGACATACCGATTCGCTTACCGGAGACTAGCCCTGACCGGTCAAAACCTGCAGGACACCATGTAGTCCTGCCAAGCTTAATTCCGCACAGGGCTTCTCCATGCAAGACACAAGCACCAATCAAATCGAGGCAATCAAGACCGAAATTGCCGCGCAACTTGGCTACGATCCCAAGACCCCTCCCGTCCATGTAGACGACAAGCAAGCAGCCCAGATCCTGGGCGTGAAGGTCAGCACTCTCTCCGTCTGGCGCTCTACCGGTCGCTATAACCTCCCCTTCCTCAAAGTCGGTCGCTTGGTGCGCTACCGACTGAGCGGGCTGGCCGAGTTCATGGCTCGCCGCACTGCCGACCACACCGGGAAGTCCCTCTGAGTCAAGCCGACTTTTCTCGGCGGGCTTTCACCGTGGCGCTTGTGCACTTCTCCGAGGTGAGCATAAGCGCTGCGCGAATCGACTTTTCCTGCACCTCATCAATAATTACATCAGCTCAATAGCAAACATGCTCATTCGACTACTTAAAAAAGGTGACGAAGTTAGTATCGACTTAGGACGACTAGCTATTCGCCCGAAGAGCAAGAAGGTAGTACCACAAGAATGGCTGAGTGAACATTCAGACGCGATTATAAAAGATATCCTTTCTGGCCTAGGGATAGACTCATACCAGTATTATGATTATGGAGCTGACTTTTATGGAACGAAAAAATCTGGGGGCGTAACCCTTCATTTTCGCTCCGTGGTAAAAAGGACCCACGCCTATGCGATTTACAATGCTGATTTATCTCGTTCAAGAAACACGGTAGCAGGCAAGAAAGGAGGGAGGTTACCCGCTGGCCAATTTCGAATTAACAACCAGCGGTGGGGCTTTCACAAATTCTGGGAGCGCTCCGGCCTGAAGTTCCCTGCTCGCTTATCCTCATTCCACGACTACATGGGCAACCTGAAGGGAATTCTGTTCATCGCCGACGGTAGCGACAGTGGCTCCGAACGCCTCGATAAAAAGACATTGCGCCCCCTCTCAGTAACTGCTGAGGAGATAGAGAGGGCCTTTCTGGCAGACAACAGCCTGACAGGCTTCAGCCAAAAGGCAGACAATTTCCGGACATCTCTGCCAGACAAGGAACTCGCTCCAGGCCACGGGAAACAAGGCTCACAGGCAAGATCAAACACGTGCAGCTCGCGGCACGGTAAAGCGGTAAACAGGAGCAGGGGTGTGGTACACCATTTGCCAACGCCGGAAACGCTTGCTCTGGAGGAAGAGCACGAAAAATGGCTAGAAGGCTACTTCGGCAAAACTTAGACAGTTGCAGCCAGATTAATGCTACCGCACAGCGGTGGTGAGCCTGTCATTCAAAGACGACAGCTCACCACCCTCCCCCTATTGAAGCAAGCTACTGCAGCTTTAGTGATTCCGCATGAGCGTTTCGATCGCCGTCAATTGCGCTGGCGTAATACGGAGACCGAGTGTATTGATTCGGTGGAGCCACTCCTCAGCACTCAACTGCTCGCCACACCTCACGAGATATCCGAAATCAGCAATTGCCTGTTGAAGTGATTCAACCATGTCGAAGTAGACCGGGCCGCCATCAAATCTCACGCTGAGCCAACCGAACCAGAAACGTCTGATGCCAAACCTGGATTGGAGATGCTTCCTCTCACCAGCCCGCCTGCCCTCCTGCTCAAGCAGCACGCCTCTCCGCGCCCCATCCATGGATGCTCTCTCTTGTCGTATGACGGTTAACCGCGAACTGGGCCCAACAAGCCAAACTCAAAAATGGGTCGTAAATACCGTGGCCGTATAGGCATCATAACGGGACGATTCTTTCCATGGCAAGAATCTCCGCAACCCTCGACAACGACGGCAGTCTGAAAAAGCTCGGTGCAGCAATTCGGGCCCGCCGCCTGGCGCTCGCGCTTTCTCAGGAAGCACTAGCCGATGCGGCAGGCGTGGATCGTTCTCACATGGGGAAGATCGAGAGGGGGGAAAGGAATGTCACCTTCCTGAATATCTTGCGCATCGCCGTTGCAGTGGAATGCAAACCGTCCGAGCTGTTGGTCGATGCAAGCCTCTAGCGTCACCTGGTAGTTGCCAAGTTCGCCAGTGGCCGGTGAGTCATCCTGCGGCTGATAACAAACCAGTTGCCTGCCCTACCAACGCCCGAGCCAGGTAACGACCCAACGCTTCTAGCGGACCTCCATTCGGGCTGAACCAAACACCCGCATCAGACACGACGCACATTTCGCATTGCTCATCTATGAGGTCGATTTAATGGAAAGAATCACCTGGTTTGCCGCAGATAACCCCGAGAAGAAACGCATCCCTGAATGGCGCCGCTCGTGCGGTTTCAGCGACAAGGGGACCATTTTCGTGCCCGCCGCCATGGCAGGAGACGAGACAGAATTCAATGTGATGCTATGCGCTCAGGGTGACCGGCAACCTCTTGCGATACACCTCGATCATTACTTCGTCTGCAGCACCTGGCTCAAGCAGGAATTTCCCAAGCACCTCGAACTGATAGAGATCATCGAGAACCGTGTCCATCAAGCCATTGCGGAAATGGCCCAACAGAAAGCGAAATTTGAAGCGCTCTAAATTCGCCCGCCGCAAGCATGACCCCGCGTTTCAGCAGATTGCTCGAAAACGCGCGAGATCATCGGGACGAAGGCCGTCGCCCCCAGATCAAATCTAGTGCGCTACGCCATACCAGGTATCGGGCTTGAACCCGACCTAGGGAAACGTCCCGATGTGCTGGAAACCCAGTCGCTCGTATAGCCCGACACTGCCTTCATTCGACAAAGCAATGCAGTGATACCCCGAACGCTTCAGAACCGTCAGCAGCACGTCATAGAGCTGCTGACCAACCCTACTGCGGCGTTGGCCCTCGGCGACATAGAACGTCATACCCACCGCCCTGCGGTACGCCGCATGCGCCCTGTGCTGACTGGCATAGGCATATACCGACTACCCACCCTTCCCGTACGGCTACCAGATAGGGGAAGGTTTGCAGCGTCGTGGCGATCCGCTGACGCATTTGCTCCACACTTCGATTGGCCGGATGGAGCGCGATAGGCAGTTAGATGGCCTGGATCGCTTCTGTATTCTCTGATCTAGCGACACGAATCTCCATTCCGATAGACATCGGGCGGCACCACCCTGCTCAGGTATTCCACTGCCTCATTTACGCTGTTGCGCGCGGTACGGGTGACGCCGATCAGCGTCGCCAAGGCCTGGCCGGTCCCGTCGCCTTGCTGACCTACCAGCGCGCGTCCCGTCAACCTCAACCCTGCGGTTCTCTTCCAGCACATCCAACGCCCCCAAGTGATCTGAGCCGACGTTGTGCAGGGACTCCAATGGTTCGTCACTCACTATTACACCGCAGATAGAGCAGCCGGTCAGGCTGAGTGCTCGGAACATCTCGGCCAGCAATTGCTGTTCGGCTTCGGCGCTGAGCCGGTTCAGGGTGAAGTCTATGAAGATCCGGCTGGCCCATCCTGTAGCGACGACAGGAGAACGCTCAATCCCGAAGTGCAGCTTTCCTCCAGGGCGAGGTCGCTATCGATGTCGCGCGGCACCGTGCCTTGGAGCGTCTTGCCCCCCAGCGTGGCGGGACAGTTCGGGCAGCGTCAAGAGTCGAACGGGACGCGAATTGGCGACCAGCGTTCTGCTTTTGCGAAGGGAACGCGGTCGTGGTATGCAATGAGCAGCTCACCACGGACCGCATAGTCGAACATGACCGCTGCCGCCCCATTGCGGACGTCCCCCAGAGGCTGCTTTCGGCCAAAAGCAGACGCTTAGGAGGCCTCAGTTATGGGGTATGAAGAAGAGTCGGGGGCTAACGCTTTTTCAAATGGCAGATGAGATTTCCCCTGCTAGCAAGTGTCAATTACTCGTCTCGGATCAGCCCAGCTATCCAATCGGCGAACGAGCTCACAGCGGGCGAAAGAAATCGCTGATGCGGGTACAGCAGGTTCACGGGCACCGGATCCGGTTGCCAATCAGCAAGCACTTCGATCAGCCGTCCTTGCTGCAGGTGCTCGCTCACCACGTTCTCAGCGAGCTGAATCAACCCGAAACCATCAAGGCACATTTTGATGTAGAGCCCAGTCTCGTTGACGGCGGCTGTACCGTTTATCGGGACTGAGATCTTTTCAGTAGCGCGTGCGAAGCGCATTTCACCAGCTTGCCTAGCGCTGCCCGAAAAGTAGTGGATGGCCCGGTGGTGCGATAGGTCGTGTGGTGTTTGCGGAGTACCGTTCTCTTCGAGATAGGCGGCAGACGCACAGGTCACCCAGCGAAACCGGCCGAGTGGACGCGCAACGAGCGTCGAATCATGGAGCTCGCCCGTACGAATCACGCAATCGACGCCCTCCTGAATCAGATCAACAGGTCGATCATTCACACCTATCATCAGGTAGATATCCGGGTAGCGCCGGTAAAAGTCGTACAGATTCGGCATGACAATGAAGTGGGCAATACCGCCCGGCATATCGACACGCAGACGCCCCTGCGGCCGTTTTATGGAGTCCGTCAGGCTGGTCTCCGTGTGTTCGATCAGCTCCAATATTTCCCGGCATTGCGTCAGATACCTTGCGCCCTCCGGCGTAAGGCTGACCCGCCGCGTTGTTCGGTTGAGTAGTCGCACCTGCAGGTACTTCTCAAGATTTTTGACGCTGCTGGTGACCGTCGAGGCCGGTAGAGAGAGCGTCTGCGCCGCTTGAATAAAGCTTCCTGCCTCAGCCACGCGGACGAAAACCTGCATCGCTTGAATACGATCCATGGCGGTTAGCAGCCTCAAAACAGTGATCGGGAACGGCGTTATTATTCGCCAATACTGAATAATAAAAACAGTTTACCCATCTTTTTCTGGCAGTATCGCCTTACGTACATTTCTTCCAACGAAATTTGAAGAGGTGTACTGATATGGCGGAATACAACCGCAGCATCGTGCAGGCCCCGGCCGCTCAGGCCGCCCGCACACTTATCAGCAGCGCCACTGTGCTGAGCATGGACGGCGACGTCGGCAATCTGGTGCGTGGCGATATCCTTATCGAAGGCAGCACCATCGCGGCCATCGGTGAACATATCGAAGCCGGCGATGCTGTTGTGATCGAGGCATCTGGCATGATCGCCATGCCGGGCATGGTCGATACGCACCGCCACTCCTGGGAAGGGCAACTACGGCGAATCAATCCGAACGCCGCAACCCTGGAGGACTACTGCAACGCCACCCACTTTTCGTTCGCCAAACACTATCGTCCGGCGGACATGTACATCGGCAACCTGCTGAGTGCATTGGGCTGCATTGATGCCGGTATCACGACCTTGGTGGACAACTCGCACAACAGCCGCACCGGCGCTCACTCCGACGCTGCGGTCGAGGCGCTGCTTGATGCTGGTATACGCGCCGTACATGCCTCGGGGGCGCCGGTTGCGGGTGAGTGGGACAAAGCCCACTGGCCGGGCAACCTAGAGCGCCTGCAGGAAAAATACATCAAGAACGGTGACAACCCGCTGCTCTCGCTGGCGGTGATGGCGCAGCTGGAACCTGAGCTGTGGGCTGAGGCCAGACGCCTGGGGCTGCCGATCATCACCGAGTTTTTTGGCGGGGACATGGCTGCTGAGTTGGAAGGTTTGCATCGCGAAGGCCTGCTGCGGTCCGACAACATCTTCAACCACTGCACGGCGCTGCCGGACGCCGGCTGGAAGATCCTTCGCGAGGCTGGCGTGAGAGTCAACGTATGCCCGCGTTCAGATGCTCACTACGGCATTGAAGATGGAATGTTCGCCATGCGGTCGGCCAAGCGTCACGGCATCAGTCCGGGGCTGAGCGTTGATAATGAAACCTCCTACAGCGGCGACATGTTCATGGAGATGCGGGTGGCGTTCTACCTGCAACGCGTCATGGGCATGCACCAGCAGCGCTGCTGCGGTGAAGATCATAATCCAGTAGTGACCCTGCCCGCCCACGGCCTGCTCAAAGCCGCCACGCTAGACGGCGCCACCTGCGCTGGCCTGCAGGACAAAGTCGGGAGCTTGGTTCCAGGCAAACAGGCGGATCTGATCCTGATCAACGCGCAGGACATCAACCTTTACCCGTCAGGCAACGCCTTTGGCACCGTTGTACATGCGGCCGAACGCAGCAATGTAGACACGGTCATGATTGGTGGGCGTATCGTCAAACGCGGCGGCAAAGTGCTGGGCGTGGACAGCGAAAGGCTGCGTGCGGCGATCGACGAGTCCCGTGAGCATCTGTTTGCTGCTGCAGGCTATCAGCAGGATATGTTTGCCGAGACATTCCTGCCGCTTGAGTCAGACAAATAAGGAGGCGCGAGATGAACGTAGCCTACTACCTGCTGGCCGTCTGTGCTGGGCTTGGCATCACTCTGCAGACCACGCTGAATGGCCAACTCTCTAAAGGTGTAGGTGGAGATTCCGTAGCGGCAGCGCTGTTCTCTTTCACTGCCGGCGCGGTATGCCTGGGCATCTTCTCATTAATGCGAGGCGGGATAGTGGCCTCACTGGCGGCTATCCCTACCCAACCCTTATGGAACCTGCTGGGCGGTTTGCTGGGTGCCGGTGCGCTGCTTAGCTATGTGGTGCTTGCCCCAAAGATCGGTCTGTCAGCCCTGCTCGGCCTCGCTATCGCCGGGCAGATCATTTCGTCACTGGTTATCGATCATTTCGGCTTGATGGGAGCATTAGAAAGGCCGGTGTCTCCCATTAAGTTGGTCGGGGCGATGGTGATGCTCGCAGGCCTGGCTATCGCCCTGTTCGGTGACAGGTGGTCAGCACTTTTCTCCAACTGATTGCCTTGTTTACCCCATCCTGTTTTGTAGGTCGTAACCATGTTTAAAACCCTAAGGAAACTCCGAACAAGTTGCTCATCAGCCGGAAATGGGCGGCTCAGGGATGCCGAAAAGCCCGACTATCAGTCGCTGATTATTGGATAACCAAGGCGAAGCCTTGGTTATCTGCCCTCACGGGCGCACCTCTCCCGTAGCAGGCAATAATTGCCGGCGCACCATCCACAGATTCGATAGGGCAAACAGCGTGGTCAGTTGCGCCGTGTTCTTAGCCAAGCCACGGAAGCGGGTTTTCACATAGCCGAACTGACGCTTGATCACACGAAATGGATGTTCGACTTTCGCTCGCGTCTGCGCTTTGACCTTCTCGATCTTGCGTCTGGCTTTGTAGAGCACGCTGCGTTTGCTCAAGTGCTTGTAGGTACTGCGGCGGGCTGCGATCTGCCAGATCACCGGCCGCCCTTCATGCTCCGGTCGCTTCTCTGCGCCGGTATAACCCGCATCGGCACAGACAACATTTTCGTCGCCATGCAGCAGGTGAGCGACCTCCGTTACATCAGCCACATTCGCCGCTGTGCCGTGGACGTGATGCACCAGGCCCGATTCAGCATCGGCACCGATATGCGCCTTCATGCCGAAATAGTACTGGTTGCCCTTCTTCGTTTGATGCATTTCAGGATCGCGCTTGCCTTCCTTGTTCTTGGTCGAACTGGGCGCGTGAATGATGGTGGCGTCGACGATGGTGCCCTGGCGCAACGACAGGCCCTTGTCTCGCAGGTATGGTTTCCAGAATGCCCGACGCCAGTTGGTGCTTCTCCAGCAGGTGCCGGAAATTCATGATCGTCGTGTCTTCGGGGATAGGAGCGCTGAGCGTCAGCCGAGCAAACTGGCGCATCGAAGTGATCTCGTACAGCGCCTCTTCCATGGCTGGATCGCTCAACGAGAACCAGTTCTGCAGCAGGTGAACACGCAGCATGGTTTCCAGTGGATACGGCTTGCGACCACCGCCGGCCTTTGGGTAATGCGGCTCGATCAATGCCACCAAACCGCTCCATGGAACCACCTGCTCCATCTCGGCCAGGAAACGCTCGCGACGGGTTTGCTTGCGCTTACCAGCGTACTCGAAATCGGAAAAGCTCATCTGACTCATGGGATGGCGGGCTTGTAGAGGGCAATTGGACGGAGGGCTATTTCAGCACAGGTCAGATGCCGATGCTGACTTGATCGGAGAATCCCTAACCGATACCACCAGCCTACTTGGCGAGTGCCCTGTCTGGTGTGAAAGAACCGAACGTCTGTTCTGGACCGACATCCCCGGCTGTGAGTTGCGTGCTCTGGATCTCACAAGCGGTGAAGTGCAGCGCTGGTCACTGCCCGAGTCGCTAGGTTCATTTGCCCTCACGGCAGACGAAGACGTATTGCTAATGGGGTTGGCATCCTGCCTGGGCTACTACCAACTGACCACCGGTCGTTTCAGCAAAATTGCAGCCACGCCGGGTGCCCCCTGAACCCGTATCAATGACGGCCGCTGCGACCGCATGGGCAACTTTGTATTCAGTACGATGGACGCAGCTGAGCATGTGCAAACCACCGGCAGATTTCATCGACTCAACGCGGCAACGCTCGAAACAGAAACGCTCGACCTTCCCGCAGTAGCGATTCCGAACAGCATCTGTTTCAGTCCGGACGGTTCTACCCTCTACTACGCCGATTCCCTTCAGGGATGCATTTCCTGCTGCGATTACCCCTCGCTGGAAAACCAGCGCGTGTTCACGACAGTTGACGGTCAAGGCGCTCCAGACGGTTCGTGCATTGATGCTCAAGGCTTTCTCTGGAATGCCGAATGGGGCGGCAGCAGAGTGGTGCGTTATACGCCCGATGGAAAAGTCGATCGCGTAATCTACTCCCCGTGTGTTCAGACCACTTGCCCGGTATTAGCGGGCCCCGGTTATGCAACGCTGTACAGCACCAGCGCGTTGATAGGACTGAATAAGCCGACAAATTCGGATGGGGCGCTCATAAAAGCCGAAGCTATTGTCGCCGACGGACTGCCTGAAGAGCGATTTTCAGGGCGCCTGAACTAAATAGAAATCTAGCCTGGCGCGTCGTCCTAAATGCCAATTTCGTAGACGCCTCGGAATGAACACTTCTGGCCGTTTTTTGACTATCGCCACCGGCAGCAATTGGCCGATCTGTGCCGTTCGTGGAGGGCAGAAAACGGCCAGAACCGTACGGTCACAACATGTTCCAACCGATATCGATAAGAGGCAATCCGCTAAACGCTCTTGAGAAACCTATGCCATACGTACTGGTTCGTGTGTATCAATCGCCATGGTGGCGATTTACGGGACTGCATCCGGCGTTTGCCGTGTGTCACGGGTCTATACTAATTTCTATATTTTGATCAGATCCATCCTTAATCACCGCACAGCCCACCAGGTAGAACACGTGACACATTCGACACTTACTGCCGCGCTGCTCTGTCTATTACTTGGCCCTCCCGTGAGGGCCGAGCAGTATCAGGTCGTTACTGAAGAGTGGGCGCCGTACAACTACCAGCAGAAAAATCACCTCACCGGCATGGCCACGGAGATCGTTCGAGCCATAATGGCGCGGACCGGGGATGACTTTGAGGTGGTGGTGCTGCCTAGTATGCGAAGCGCCCGTGTATTGAAGACCCGGCCCAAGACCATCATGTATTCACTATTCCGCACGGCAGAGCGCGAACCGCTATACAAGTGGGTCGGACCGATCGTGGAAGAGTCCATTCACCCCTATCAGTTAGCCAATACGCAGCAGCCGGTGAATTCCTTGGAGCAGCTACTTCACGCCCCAAAAATTACGACGAGACATGCCGGCCTGATACCCGAGACTCTACAGTCGCGCGGCTTCAACAACCTCGAAAAAACTGCAACCGAGAGCCTGCAGCTCTATCGCATGCTGCTAGCCGGGCGCACCGACATCATCATAGGCGACACCGATGCGGGAGTGGTTTACTACAGCCGCCAGTTGAACATCGCCCCCGGCACGCTGCGGCAGATTCCCATCGAGCTCTATCGCTCATCGCTGTACATCGCCTTCAGCCGCGACTGTGACGACGAACTGGTAGCCTCCTGGGCCCACGCCCTAGAGCAACTGCGCCACTCGGGCGAGCTGGAGCGCATCCAGGATCGATACTATCACCCCATCGGGCAATGACAGCGCGGAACCAGCGCAAGCCCGCTTCGCACTTATCCAGCATCGCTCTCACTCAACGAGGAGGATAAGTCATGAACTTTTTTGCAACACGCAGCCATCAGCCTTCGAATAAGGGAATGGCCGCATGGCGACGGTCGGAGTCAGGCCGTCGCTAACGGCCAGAAGCAGTCGGTGCCACTACGATTGATTGGGATAACAGGTCATTTGTAGTGTTTGAAGCTCTGGCAGATCATGTCTAGGTCATCCCACGGCGTGCTGTGCTGCCCCGCATGACCACAACCCGGAAGATGCTCAAAAGCCTTTCCTCGGTGAGTCTCAGGCTGCCAGGAATGACATGTCCTGCAAGACACAACTCCACCAGCAAGTCGCCAGCGCGTATTCCAATTAATCAAATCTTCGTTTGCTGTCATGACGTTATCCGGTTGGCATCCGTCCATCATATCCGAGTAGATTCCTACGCACTCGCTTCGTTCATCGCGGCTCCCGAAGTTCCATCCGTGTCTTTCTATGCCAACTTCTGACCATGAAATTGTTCCGCGCCTGTCAGCTTTGGGTCCAGGCTGTGTGAAAACGTATGCACCGTTTTGAAGTCTGCGTTGCTACGTAAAATCTGCCAGCGTTTGGTTAGTCAGCAGACCTGAAATTTGCGTAGGAACGCGACTTTCGCTCCGATTCTGACTGTCAATCTTGCTCTAAAACGTTTTCACACAGCCTGGGTCGAAAGCGGTCACTTGCGAACGGCGGCTTTCGACCCAAAGCAGACGTTGGCGAGGAAAACCCGCCCTCCAAATCCTTTCAGTTCTTGCCAGGGCTCGCTGAGAAAGGGCTGGGTCAGCCTCTGAAAATTCCTGCTAGGCATATCCGTTGGCCTTATATGCGCAGCATGTGAACTGCTAGGCCAGCCACTGCACAGGCGAACAGTACCTGGATTACACCTCGCTTGAAGAGAAACAAAGCCATTGCAGCTGCAAGCGCGATCAGCGCTGAAGGCCAGTCAAACGTCCCGCTGAAGCCCGTTGGCCAAAGCACGTGATAGCCGAAGAACATAGCGAGGTTCAGGATCACACCCACCACAGCGGCGGTGATGCCTGTCAGCGGTGCGGTGAACTTCATCTCGTTGTGGGTCGATTCCATCAGTGGGCCACCGGCGAGAATGAATAGGAACGATGGCAGGAAGGTGAACCAGGTGACTAGGCTCGCGGCGACTGCGCCGGCAAGGAAAGGGCTTTCTGCTCCGAACATCGGATTCACGTAGCCACCCACGAAGCCGACGAAGGCAACCACCATGATCAGAGGCCCCGGAGTGCTTTCCCCCAAGGCGAGGCCATCAATCATCTGGGTTGGCGTCAGCCACCCGTAATGCCCGACAGCGCCTTGGTAGACATAGGGCAGCACAGCGTATGCACCGCCAAACGTCATCAGTGCGGCCTTGGTGAAGAACCAGCTCATCTGCGTCAGGGTGCCGCCCCAGCCAAACGACAGCGTCAGCAGTCCCGTGGGCAGGACCCAGAGCCCTGCACCGACTAGCAGCAGGCGTGCCAGATGTCCCCAGTTGAAACGGGCATGCTCAGGGGCCGGGGTGTCGTCATCGATAATGGCCGGGCCGTAGCTGTTCTTCGCGGCCCCATGCCCGCCACCGATCACGAATTTGCTTGGGACGAGGCGACCACCCACGTAGCCAATGATGGCGGCGACCAGCACGATTAGCGGGAATGGCACATTGAGGGCGAAGATGGCCACGAACGAGGCACCGGCCATGGCCCACAGCCAGCCATTCTTCAGGGCTCTCGAGCCAATCCGGTGAGCTGCATGGAGGACAATGGCCGTGACCGCCGGCTTGATGCCATAGAAGATTCCCGCGACTACCGGCACCTCGCCAAAGGCGACGTAGACCCAAGACAAGCCGATCAGGATGAACAGTGATGGCAGCACAAACAATGCGCCGGCAATCACTCCGCCCCAGGAGCGGTGCATGAGCCAGCCGATGTAAGTGGCGAGCTGTTGAGCCTCAGGGCCAGGCAGCAACATGCAGTAGTTCAGCGCGTGCAGAAAACGCTTCTCGCTGATCCAGCGCCGACGCTCAACCAATTCCTCGTGCATGATCGAAATCTGCCCGGCGGGCCCACCAAAGCTGATGAAACCCAGTTTGAGCCAGAACAGGAAGGCTTCACAGAGGCCGACTGACTGCTGAGCCGCTTGTGATGGCGGCTGTTCACTCACTGTAGAGGTGGTCTCAACCATTTGGGTATTCTTCACTTGTGAAAGCCCTCAGCAGGCCATCCATGGCTCCCGTGACCATTCTCAGTTGATCGTCATCAGCCAATGCGTATTTCCAAACCTGAGAGGAAATGCTCAATATCTGGAGCCTCGGAAGATTGATGTAGCCGATAGATTTGAGTATCGGCTAGCTCTCCATCGCCAAGCCGCTCTTGGATGACCGCAATCGCCCCAAATCGGCAACTCCTGGGTAGACGCTAGAATTCGTCAGCCCCCATACCAGCGTGATGGGATAATCTGCGTTGCGTGAGCATTGCATCCATATACCCGGTTCGTTTTCCTGAGCCAAGCGTCTACCATCCTGGAAACCCTGAATAGCGCTGTGCTCCGGTAGATGCATGACTATGCCACCCCGGCAGGTACTCAATCGACTAGGACTCCGCTGTATGAGGTGGTTACATCTCCTACTCATCTGTGTCCGAAACTGTGGACTCGCCCCAAAACAGCTCCCGGGAAAAGCCGCTAGTGGCCCGTATGGCTAATTCGCTTGCTCAACCTTCACAGTTGAAAGCGCTGCACCACACCATTCAGATCGACCGCCAACCGCGACAGCTCCTGGCTCGCAGCACTGGTCTGATCGGCACCTGCTGAGCTTTGCTGCGACAGGTCACGGATATTCAGCAGGTTGCGATCAACCTCACGGGCGACATTGGCCTGTTCTTCCGAGGCGCTGGCTATCACCAGGTTGCGCTCGTTGATGGCGGAAATCGACTGGGCAATCTCGTCAAGTGCCATACCCGCCGCACGGGCCACTTCCAAGGTGAAATCGACCCGCTCACAACTGGTACGCATCGCCGCCACGGCCTGACTGGTGCCTTGGTCGATGGCCGCTATCATCTGTTCAATTTCCTGGGTCGATTGCTGGGTACGGTGCGCCAGTGCCCTTACCTCATCGGCCACCACCGCAAAGCCGCGTCCCTGCTCTCCGGCGCGAGCCGCTTCGATAGCAGCGTTGAGCGCCAACAGATTGGTCTGTTCGGCAATGGCACGAATGACCGAGAGCACCTGGCTGATGTCACGTACATGATTGGCCAGATGCTCGACACTGCCGGAAGTCTGCGTGACGTCCTCGGCCAGCCGAACAATGGAACTTACCGTCTGGCCAACCTGCTCACGACCATTGCGTGACGTCTGGTCGGCCTGGCGCGAGGCTTCCGAGGTGCTCACGGCATTGCGCGCCACCTCCTCGACGGCGCTGGTCATCTCGTTCACAGCGGTGGCTGCCTGCTCGATTTCCGCATTCTGTTGGTGCAGGCCACGGGTCGAGTCCTCGGTGACCGAATGCAACTGTTCGGAGGCAGAGGCCAACTGGTTGGCGGAGTCGGCAATATGCTGGATGGTGCCACGCAGGCTAACCTGCATGTCCTGCAGGGCACTCAGCAACTGTGCCGGCTCGTCCTTACCCACGATCTCGACATGTCGGGTCAGATCGCCGGACGCCACTACCCGGGCTTGTTCCACCGCTTGCGCGAGGGGGAGGACCAGGCTTCGGGTGAAAGTCATGGCAAGCGCGGCGGTCAACAGCACGGCCACCAGCATGATGAAGATCACCATCTTCATCGAGTCGTTGAACGCGGTATCGCTGGCGGCTGCAGCGCGTTTGGCGCCTTCGTCGTTGACCCGGGTCAATTCGTCTAGAGCCCTGGCAACGTTTTCGGCATAGTCGCCGAGCTTCTGCGCCACCAACTTGCGGGTCGCCTCCAGATCGCCGGAGCGACTGAGTGAAACGGTCAACCTGGACTGCTCCATATAGAGTGCTTTGGCGGATTTGTAAGTCTCGTACAGGGCACGTTCTTCCTTGGACGAAATCAGCGATTCATAAAGGCGCTCGCTCGTTTCCAGGTCGCGTTCGGCCTTTTCCAGGCTAGCCAAGGTACTGTCCCTGGCACTCCCCTCCACCAGCGCATAGCGCAAGGTCATGGCGCGAATGCGCGAACTGGCCGCACTCATGTCGTTGACCGTCATGATCGATGGCAACCAGTTGTCATTGACCTCGTCGCTGTGGCCATCCATCTGGTTCATCTGATAGAGCGAGATAAGCCCCAGCACGATCAACAGAAGCCCTAACGACGAAAATGCCAAGGTCGAGCGCAGGCCAATCCGTATTTGTCTAAACCACATGATGAGTTCCCGAATAGCTACAACAGGTTGATGGGCAACGCACGCCAGGGTTTTGTGGCCCGATCGGCAGACGCCGTCGAGATCATTATTCTATTCAGTGCAAAGGCGGGATTGATGTAGAACAAGGCATGCAGCGGCAGTTGCCACAAGGCATGCTCCTTCGCTCAACGACCAGGCAGCATGCGCCTGAGGGTGTTGTCCTTGAACCAGTAGTGGTGAACAAGACCAGCCAGCGCATGCATGCCGATCAGCCAATAACCAGCGCTACCCAACCATTCATGCCATCCCTTGAGTTGCCGGGCCAAGGCGGGATCGAGAGCGATCAGCGATGGCAGCGAGATATCCCAGTACGGTAGCGGTTTGCCTGCGGCGCTCAACATTAGCCAGGCCAACAAAGGCGTAACGATCATCAGGCCATACAGCGCCAGGTGCATAAGTTTCGCCACCGCGTTCTGCCAAGCCGGTGGTTGCGGCCGTATCGGCGGACGGGGAGTCAGACGGCCCAGCAGGCGAACCCAGACCAGCGCGAAGACTGCCAGGCCCAGCAGACCATGGACGCCCAGCAGTGGTCCCTTCAGGGCATGCCCTTTGGGCAGGGCACCACGCAACTCGATACAGGCATATGTTCCAATGAACAGGATCACCATGCTCCAGTGCATGATGATGGACAGGCGACCGTAACGGTCAGTGCTTGATTCGTGCTTCATATCCTTGGCCCCTCGGAGTGGAACAGACGATGCCAAGGTGCCATCTGAAGCTTAAGGAAGTCTGAAGTCCGTAGCGACCGTGCGCTCGAGCGGGATCGACAGGGTCGCGGCAAGTCCGCCGCCCGATCGGTTTTCAAGCCGCACCTGCCCCCCCATGCGCTCAACGATGGTGGCGACGATAGAGAGTCCGAGGCCGGCGCCATTGGGGCTGTTCCGGCTGTAGAAGCGCTCGAAGACCCGCGACAGGCTGGCCTCGTCGATACCCGGACCTTCGTCTTCGACGGTTAACACGGCCTCACCGTCCAACTGCCTGAGCGACACCGTGACACGCCCTCCCGCCGGCGAGTGCTCCACCGCGTTCGCCACCAGGTTCTGCAAGGCGATGCCCAGCACGCCGGGATCGACAGCCAGATGGTGATCACCCTCGCCGATGTCCAGCGACGGTTCCAGGCCACGGTCGAGAATCCAGGGGGTCAACTCCGCCAGCGTATCGGTGACCACCTGCGCAAGATCGACCGGGGGGCTCGCACGTTGTCCCAGGCGCGGCTCCAGGCGGGCCAGGGTCAACAGCTGGTTGACCACCCGAGCCAGGCGATCGACGCCGCCGATCAGGAAAGTCAGAGCTTTATGCCGCTCGTCCTCGGTGGTGGCCGCCTGGGCGTTCTGCGCATGCAGGCGCAGGATCGCCAGTGGGGTGCGCATCTCATGGGCTGCGTCGGCGATGAAGCGATGCTCGCGACGCAACAGGTCTTCGATCTGCGCCAGTAGACGATTGATCGCCGCCTGCATGGGCTCCAGCTCCGATGGCAATGGCACCAATTGCAACGGCTCCAGGGAGTCGGCATGCCGGGCGCGTATGACATTGGCCATGTTCTGCAAGGGTTGCAGCCCCCACCCGATCGCGGCCCAGACCAGCAGGGCCAGGGCAAGGCTACCGACCAGGAAAGGAAACAAGGTGTGGCGGACAATCCGGTCGATCAGGTCGTATCGGACATCCTCGCGTTCGCCGACCCAGATGACCCAATGCCGTTGCGGCACGGGGAGGACGAAACCACGCCACTGTTCACCATTAACCGGAAAGTCGGCAAAGCCCGAAGAGACTGGAAGCGCCCCCAGGGCCGGGGCGCTGGGGGTGTGAACCAACAGCTTGCCGGTATCATCCCAGACCTGAAAGGCCAGCTTGCTTTCATAGGGATGGCCAACCCTATGCCGTCCAGCTTTGCCCAAGGCGTCGTTGAAGGCCCGGTACAGCTCCTCACGGCTACCGTCCTGCACCGGTATGCTCATTACGCCCTCTAGCAGGCGGGCATTCTGCGCAAGATGGGCATCATAGACTTCGGTGATTTCGCGGCGGCTGTCGTGGTAGTTGTACAGCGCCAACAGGCTGGTCCCCAGCACCAGCAAAAGCATCACCCGCCATAGCGTCCTCTGGCGCAGCGAGCTCATGCCTTGCCCTCGACCAGATAGCCGATACCACGCACGGTGCGGATCAGGCCGTTGAACAGTTTTTTGCGCAGGTGATAGATGTTCACTTCCAGCGTGTTGCTTTCCGGTTCTTCGTCCCAGCCATAGAGCAGTTGGGTCAGGCGCTCGCGGGTGAAGACCTTGCCCGGCTGGGCCAGCAGTTCGTGTAGCAACACGTATTCCTTGGGCGTGAGTACCACGGGCTCGCCGTTGTAGTGCACTTGCTGGGTGGCTGGGTCAAGGCTGACGCCAGCGTGTTCGATCAGCACCTTGGCCCGCCCCGCACTGCGTCGCAGCAAGGCACGCAGGCGGGCTTTGAGTTCGTTAAGATCGAAGGGTTTGACCAGGTAATCGTCTGCTCCGGCATCGAGGCCGGTGATGCGGTCTTCGGTAGCATCCCGGGCGGTGAGAATGAGCACCGGCAGGCTGTCACCGCCGGCCCTCACCCGCCTCAGCAGTTCGATGCCATCCAGGCGCGGCAGCCCCAGATCGAGGATCGCCAGGTCAAAGGCCTCATGCTGCAACGCATGCAATCCGCTCACACCGTCGCGTAACCAGTCGAGGGTATAGCCCTCCTGGCGCAGACCATCGCAGATCCCCTCGCCCAGCGCGGTATCGTCCTCAACCAGCAGCAGCCGCATAGTCAGTCCTGTTTGTCCTTGATCGCCTTGAGTAAAGCATCGATATCACTACGCCTGCCCTGGTCGGCCAGTTCACGCCCCGGTCGCGGCGGTGCCTGCAAGGCTTTCTCCAGCGCCAGACGGGCTTCGCCATAGCGTTTTTGCCGGAACAGATGATCGGCCCAGAAGTAATTGCTGTCGATACCGTTGGGGTTGATCTGCAACGCCTTGCGCAACAACGTCTCGGCCTTGTCGCTGTCACCGAAGCCGATCGGCCAGCCGGGCACCTGGTCGTACAGGGTGCCCAGGCTAGTGTAGGCCGAGCCCTGCAGCGCATTGGCATCCAGTTTCAGGGCCTGCTCAAGGCTGGCCTTCGCCGCCTTGACCTTGCCCAGTGCGCCCAACCCACCGATAGCCCCCGCCCAGCTGCTATTGATGATGCCGTCCCAGATCAGCGGCTCGGCCTTGCCGGGATATTGCTGAACGAAGCTGGCGGCATCACCGGCCAGTTTCTCGAAGGCATCGGCACGCTGGTCCTTGGGTGTCTGGTACTGGATCTGTGCCCAGCGTTGCTGCAACTCACCCAGGTGCTGCAGGCCAGCCTGGTCCAGCGCCCAGGTCAGGGGGCTGAATGCCAGCAGGCAGGCTACGAAAAGACGTTTCATTTGATCGACTCCTTGGAGTGACTGCCAATGTGCCGGCGGATCAAGGGTAATTGCTTGCGCAGCGCTCGATCGACCACCCCCGGCAGCATGCCGTTAAGGCGTACGAAGAGCTTTTCCGGCCAGCCCAGGTAAAGCTCGCTGCGCTCGGACTGCACGGCTTCGAGCACCGCCCTAGCAACGTCCGCTGGATCGTCCATACCGACCTTGAGGGCCTGATTAAGGGCGATAGCGGCGCTGCTGTTCATGCTCGTGCGCGTGGCCCTGGGTGCGGCGTACAACACATCAACGTTGGTATCCGCCAGTTCCCGGCGCAGTGCTTCGGAAAATCCGCGCAGGGCAAACTTGCTGGCGCAGTAAGTGGCGTACCCCGGATAGCCGATCGAGCCGTAGGTCGAGCCGACGTTGACCACCAGTGCCCGAGCCTGCGCTCGTAACAAGGGCAGGCAAGCTCGGGTCAATTGCAGCGGCGCCTTAAGGTTGATATCCAGCAACTCGTCGAGCGCATGCTCGTCCAACTGGTCGAGCAAAGCGAAGCGATTGACACCTGCGGCATTGATCAGCACGTTGACCCCGCCGATTTCCCGGGCCCGACCAACTACCAGCTCACGGCCTTCGGCAGTGCGCAGGTCGGCGCTCTGCCAATACAGCCGCTGCGGGTAGCGCTTCAACAGACTGCTCAGTTCGCCCATCTGCCGGCTGACCGCCAGGACCCTGGCGCCGGCGGCACAGAGTTGCTCGGCCAGTTCAAGGCCGATGCCACCACTGGCGCCGGTCAGGATCACCACGGAATCAGACAAGCGCATGGCGCACCTCAGACTGCCCCACCCGTGGCAGGCTCTCGAACATCCCGGTGTACAGGCGGTACACCACCTTGGCGGCATGGATCACGGCCTGCTGGTCTGCCTGGTCGTCCAGGCGATCCATCAGATTGCGATAGGTGACCATGTGGTCCTGGTCCAGGGCGCCGTGGGAACTGAGGTAGCTGAAAGCCTTGTCCGGCAGCTCCAGGGTGCTCTGGATGGTGCCGGCCGCCTGGGTTGCCAGGGCGATGCTGGTTCCCTCGAGCACGTTGACCATGCCGAACAGCCCGACCGGATTGCCACGGGCGATGAGGTCGTAGAGGTAAGCCACCATCAGTTCGATGGGCAATGACGGCCGGCCGTCCCGCACGCCCTCCCAGTCGCCGCCACAGGCCTTGATGTCGTTGAGAATCCACTGCTCGTGGCCGTACTCCTCCTCGATGTATTCGCAGACCGCGCCGCGCAGCCACTCCAGGCGCGATGGCAGGCGTGCGCCGCAGGCCATCATCAGTGGCACGGTGTGGCGGACATGGTGGTAGGCCTGGCTCAGGAACGCGATGTAGCTGTCCAGGCTGACCTGGCCGGCCAGCGCCTCGCGGATCACCGGAACGGCGAATAGCGCCTGGCGTTCCTGGGCGGTTTGCATTTGCAGGGTGTCGAAAAAGGACATGGTGAACCTCACAACGGAATGTCGGATAACAGGGTGTGGTAACGCTTCAGGATCGCCTCGCGGCGCGGACGACCATTGGCAGTCAGGGTTTCATCACGGCTATCGAGGGGCATTGGCAGGCGCCGCCAGGCATGTACCCTGGCGTAATCCGGCAAGCGTGCGTTGCACTGCTGAACGGCCTGCTCGATGGTGTCGTCACTGGCATTCGGGTCGAGCGGCCAGAGCAAGGCACTGTTGCGCGGCAGGCCCTCGCCATGGACGAAGGCCTGGGCCAGGACTCCGCCCTGGGTCAGTTCGGCTTCCACCCATTCAGGGTTGACGTTGCGTCCAAAGCTGGTGATGAACTGGTGCTTCTTGCGTCCGTTCAGGTACAGGTAGCCCTGCTCGTCGAAGTAGCCAAGATCGCCGGTAGCCCACCACTGTCCATGGAATACTGGCTCCTCCAGGTAACCCAGCAGGGTCGATCCGGCCACCATGACTTCGCCGTCCTCGGCGATGCGGACCTGCACGTGCGGCAACGGCTTGCCGACGCTCCCAGGCCGCACGGCGCCTGGCCGGTTCAAGGCCACCACCGACGCGCACTCGGACAAGCCATAGCCCTCGAATACCGGCAGGCCGACAGCTTCGGCGCGGGCCAACAGGTCAGGGGAAACCCGGGCACCACCAACGGCGACGAAGCGTAGAGGGCCGACCGGCATCAGTCCGCGCTCAATGGCAGTCACCAGCCCCATCAACAGTTGCGGCACCAGAATCAGGCTGTGCGCACCGCTCAGGGCAACGGCACCGAGCAGACGCTTGAAATCCACCTGGCTGGCACCGCCGATGCCCAGTTGCGCCTGCGGATAGAGCAGCACGCAGGCACCGGCCATCAACGCGGCATAGACGCCGAGGTTTTCCAGCAGCACCCCCAGCGGCAGTACCGCCAGGTAGCGCTGGGGAGCGGTTGCCCGACTGGCCGTTTCCAGTTCCCGAGCCACCCGCAGCAGGGTGTCGGCACTCAGGCACACACCTTTGGGTCGGCCAGTGCTACCGGAGGTGTAGGTGATCTTCGCCGTGCCGCCGGGCAGCGCCACCGGCGCCGCGACGGCCCGTCGCCAGAATCCGTCCTGCTGGTTGAAACCCTGCTCGGCGAAGTGATCGCTCCATTGCGCTTCGGCCAACGCCAGCGTGGCACCGCTCTGCTGCAGGCAGTGTTCGAACTGAGCAGCACTGAAAAACGACGGAATGAACACGCACGGCCGCTCGGCGAACAGCGCTGCCAGATCCCAAAGCAACGCCTCGGGGCCGTTGTCCATGGCCAGAACCAGGGCGCCCGGTGCCTGCTGGCGCAAGACCTGGGCACGCCCCTTGATCTCGACGAACAGCTCCATCCAGCTCAAGCGCCGACTGGCCCCCTGTATTGCGATGGCGTCCCCCCGGTCACGGGCATTGATCGTCAGTACCTGCTGAAAACGTTCCAGTTCATGCGGCATGACCGGTCCCCTGGGAGAGCGCCGGCAAGCCAAGGCGCTGGAATACCCCGGCCTGGGTCAAGGCCTCGAAGCCGTAGCCGATGTTGCCGGCAAAGACCTGGGGACGCTGGGCGTAGTAGGTCCCCCACTGGTCCTGCTCGCCGTCCAGGCGCTCAGGATCGGCCACCGCCAGTAAGCTGGGCTGCAGCCCCAGGCGCTGGAAGCTGTTGATCAAGGAAGCTGCACCGGTGAAGGCCACCCATTTCAGGCCGCGAATGGCCAGCAACCAGGTAACCACGATGATGATGATCCGGGCACTGCCGGCGCTCAGCGACGCCAGGTTACCCACCTCGACCAGGCAATCACGCCCCAGCGGACCGCCTGCCAGTCGCGAAACCGCAACCTCGAGGGGTTCGTCCAGATAACGTTCCAGAAACAGCGGACCGGTCTGGGCCGGACGTACCCCGGCCGCTGCGATCATCCGCCCGTTGCGGTCATGCAGGGCCAGCAGTTCCGGCAGATAGTGCTGGACATCGGCCTGGTGCATGCTGGCGAAACACTGATGGATGAACTGCTCCAGTTCCCCGCGACCGCTGTCGTGAGGAAGGTGAAGGGATAGCTGTGCGTGATGCTCGGCATGACTGCCGACAGACAATGGGAGCAGGCTGCTCCATTCAAGCTGGGTCATGAAACTCCCCCCGATTGGGCTCGACGGGGGTGAGTATCTGCGTCGAATCTGAAGGGAGTCTGAAGGACCTGACAAACCCCGGCTTACTGACCTGAGCTGAGAGGTGCGAGCGTGCCCATGCCCTCTAGCTCTACGCAGGTCGGCTTCACGAACAAGGCGTCAGGACCTTGCCCGCTTCTTTCGGGCTGGGGCGGGCTAAAAAGATCGTGGTCGTTTCCGGAGCTGGAACAGAACCTACGAGCAACCATCACGGCCTATCAGATTCGGAGCTAAGCAGAAGGATCAGTAACCGGATAACCCTCTATGAAGCAGTCACTTTCTGAGGCCATCGCAGAAATGGACCAACAGCAAGTTACATCTGAAGCGTCTAAATTCGCCCACCGCAAGCATGACCCCGCGCTTCAGCAGATTGCTTGAACGCGCGCGGGATCAGCAGGACTAAGACCGTCGCCCCCCAGATCAAACCTCCAGTACCCCACGTCATGCCAAGCATCGAGCTTGAACCCGACCTGGGGAAACGTCCCGATGTGCTGGAAACCGAGTCGCTCATGCAGCCCGACACTCCCTTCATTCGGCAAGGCAATGCCGGCATACGCCGAGCGATAGCCCAGACACTTCAGAACCCGCAGCAGCACGTCATAAAGCTGCCGACCAACCCCACTGCGGCGCTGGCCCTCGGCGACATACACCGTCACATCCACCGCCCAGCGATACGCCGCACGCGCCCGGTGCTGACTGGCGTAGGCATAGCCGACTACCCGTCCCTTCTGCACCGCCACCAGATACGGGTAGGTTTGCAGCGTCGTGGCGATCCTCTCCCGCATTTGCTCCACGCTCGGCACTGCCTCTTCGAATGAGATGGCCGTGTTGAGCACGATGGGCGCGTAGATAGCCTGGATCTCTTCTACATCCTCTGATCTGGCAACACGAATCTCGATTCCGCTACGCATCCGGCTGCTCCAAGCTGTTCAGGTATTCGACTACTTCGTTGACGGTGCTGCGCGCGGTACGGGTGACGCCGATCAGCGTCGCCGAGGCCAGGCCGGTCCAGTCGCCATATCCGACCAGCCAGAGGCGAGGCTCACGAATAGAACGCGAACCGTCCACCTCGACCCTGCCGTTGTCATCCAGCATGCCCAGCGCCTGCAAGTGATCCAGCGCCGGCCGGAAGCCGGTACACCAGATCACGGCATCGACCTGAGTTTTCTCACCGTTGGGCCAAGCGACCCCATCCGGCGTGAATGAAGCGAAAGGCCTTACAGCAAGAAGAGCCCCGCGCTCGCGAGCACGAACCACCGAGGGCACCATGACGATATCGCCAAGCCCGCCGACCGGTGCGTCGATAACACGGCCTTCCTGTTGAGCCTTGAGGCGCTCGGTAGCGCGTTCGAACAGCACCCGCCCATCAACGTCATCTGGCAGAAACGCCGGCTCCTCCGTGGTAACCCACGTTGCGTCGGCGACCTCGGATAACTCCGCATAGATTTGCGCCCCCGAGTTGCCACCACCAACGACCAGCACACGCTTTCCTTGGAAAGCCTCTGGCGACTGGTAATGGGCGGAGTGAATCTGCTGCCCTTGGAACAGCTCTATCCCCGGATAGGCCGGAACATAGGGCTTGCTCCAGGTCCCCGTCGCGCTGATGACGGCACGGGCTTCCCAGTCGCGGTCCTTCGAGCGAACACGAAGGCCACGCCCGGTTCGCTCCACCGCCGTGACGCTGACGGGGCGAACGATAGGAAACCCGTAACGTGCCTCGTACTGCTCCAGATAGCTGACCACGTGATCCCTATCGGGATTACCTTCGGTGACTGGCGGCATCGGCCAGCCTGCGATCGAACTCCATGCGGAGGGCGAGAACAGCGTCAGCGAGTCCCAGCCATGGCGCCACGCTCCGCCCGCAGCCTCTTCGGCGTCGAACAGCAGGAACGACAGCTTGGCCCGCTTGAGAAAATAGGCCACCGTCAGCGCGGACTGCCCGCCGCCAATCACGATGACATCGAGTAGTTCGCCTTCGGTGGCCATGGTTTCTCCTGCCTGGCTGCAGCGCTCAGCCTTCGCCGAACAGGTTGATGTAGTTGATGTGCGCCGGCTTCTGAATCGCACGTGGGCGCAGCTCATGCACCCATGCGATCGCCTCGCGGCGCGGCATTCCGGATTCGATCAGCAGACGAGCAGCGAACAGCCCGGTGCGGCCGGAGCCGCCCTTGCAGTGGATTGCCAAGGCCTTGTTGGAAGCGAGCAAAGCGTCCAACTGGTGGCGAATCTCTCCCAACCGAGCCTCGAAGCTTTGATCAGGAGCCTGATCATCCTCGATCGGCAGCTGGTACCACTCCAAGCCATGCTGCCTGGCCGCGACGCCAAGCTCGGCAACGCCGTTTTCCTGAAGTTCTGTATCCGACATCAGTGTCACCAGCGCCACGGCGCCAGCCTGCTTCAGCGTCTCCAGGCTTTCAGCGAGATCGCTGGCCTGGGTACCCGGGCAGGGTGTGAAAATCAGCGCACCCGGGGCATGGGGCAGCGATTTCATCGAGTAGGGATGCGACATGCTCATGACCTCAAATGGACCGCAGATTGACTCGCTTGGACAGCTCTTCCGCCGACTCCTTGCGCTCGGAGTAGCGGTCCACCAGGTAATCCTGGCGATCGCGCAGCAGCAGGGTGAACTTGATCAGCTCTTCCATCACATCGACCAGGCGATCGTAGAAGGAGGACGGTTTCATCCGCCCGGCATCGTCGAACTCCAGGAATGCCTTGGGTACCGAGGACTGGTTGGGGATGGTGAACATCCGCATCCAGCGGCCCAGCACGCGCAATTGGTTCACCACGTTGAACGACTGCGAACCACCGCAGACCTGCAGCACAGCAAGGGTCTTGCCCTGGGTGGGGCGAACGGCGCCCATGGCCAGCGGTACCCAGTCAATCTGCGCCTTGAACACGGCGCTCATCGAGCCATGACGCTCGGGCGAGCACCACACCTGGCCTTCGGACCATTGCATCAGTTCGCGCAGCTCCAGCACCTTCTCGTGGGAGTCCGGAGCGTCATCCGGCAGCGGCAAGCCGGAAGGATCGAAGATACGGGTTTCGGCGCCGAACTCTTCCAGCAGGCGTGCAGCCTCCTGGACCATCAAGCGGCTGAACGAGCGCTCGCGGGTCGATCCGTACAGCAGCAGGATGCGCGGTTTATGCGTGGAAGGATCCTTAGGTTCCAGCCGCTCCAGCGACGGCAGATCAAGCAGTTCTGGCTGGACGTTTGGTAGATGGTCGTTCATTTCGGTCTCCATTGATCCAGGTCCTACAGCGCGCCGATGCGAGCAAGCTCGGCTTTCAGCTGGTCCTGGCTCAGTTGCGGGAAAGGCAGCGCAATGAAGGCGCGCACGCGCTCATCGATCTTCGCCAGCGTGGTCTGGAAGGCTTCTTCGATCTCCGCCTCGCTCCCGCTGACTGCCGAAGGGTCGGCCAGGCCCCAGTGGGCTTTGAGCGATGGGCCGAAGAAGATCGGGCAGGCTTCGCCGGCAGCGCGGTCGCACACGGTGACGACGATGTCGGGAGGAGAGCTCTTGAAGGCGTCCGAGGCCTTGCTCGAAAGGCCAGCGGTGGAGATACCGGCGGCTTCCAGGGTCTTCAGTGCCCGCTCATTGACCTTGCCGCTGGGGAAGCTGCCCGAGCTCACAGCTTCCATGCCCTCGGGGGCCAGGTGATTGAACAGCGCCTCGGACAGGATGCTGCGGCAGCTGTTGTGGGTGCACATGAACAAGACTTTCATCAGGTATCTCCGGTTCAAAAGCTCAGGCGGATGGCCAATGCGGCCAGGGTGGCAAGCAGGATCGGCAGCGTCAGGACGATGCCGGTGCGGAAGTAGTAGCCCCAGGTGATGACGATGTTCTTGCGGGCCAGCACGTGCAGCCACAGCAAGGTGGCCAGGCTGCCGATGGGGGTGATTTTCGGGCCGAGGTCGCAACCGATGACGTTGGCGTAGATCATGGCCTCGCGCACGATGCCGGTGGCCTCGGCGGAGTGGATCGACAGCGCGCCTACCAGCACGGTGGGCATGTTGTTCATGACCGACGACAGGCCAGCGGCGAGCAGCCCCGTTCCGAGGGAAGCGCCCCAGATCCCGTAGCCGGCGAAGACATTCAGGATCTGCGTCAGGTAGTCGGTGAGGCCAGCGTTACGCAGCCCATAGACCACGAGGTACATGCCCAGCGAGAACACCACGACCTGCCAGGGCGCTTCCTTGAGCACCTTGCGGGTGGAAATCACATGCCCGCGAGCGGCGATCAGGTAGAGGATCAGCGCACAGGCGGCAGCGATGGCACTGATCGGAACGCCCAGCGGCTCGATGGCGAAGAAGCCGACCAGCAACAGCGCCAGCACCCACCAACCGGCAACGAACGTCGCCTTGTCGCGGATAGCGGCTTCGGGAGCCTTCAACTGGTCGAGTTCGTAGGTACGCGGCAGGTCCTTGCGGAAGAACCACAGCAGCATGCCCAGGGTGGCGGCGATGCTGACCAGGTTCACTGGCACCATGACCGAGGCGTAGTCGCTGAAACCGATGCCGAAGTAGTCGGCAGAGACGATGTTCACCAGGTTGGACACCACCAGCGGCAAGCTCGCGGTATCGGCGATAAAGCCTGCTGCCATGACGAATGCCAGCGTCGCCGCCGGGGAAAAGCGCAGGGCCAGCAGCATGGCGATGACGATAGGAGTCAGGATCAGTGCCGCACCGTCGTTGGCGAACAACGCCGAGACGGCGGCGCCCAGCAGAATGATGAAGGCAAACAGCTTGCGACTGCTGCCCTTGCCCCAGCGCGCCACGTGCAATGCCGCCCACTCGAAGAAGCCCGCCTCATCCAGCAGCAGGCTGATGATGATGACGGCGATAAAGGTAGCGGTAGCGTTCCAGACGATCTGCCAGACCACGGGGATATCGGACAGGCTCACAACGCCCGCCAGCAGCGCCACGACGGCCCCTAGTGCGGCGCTCCAGCCCACGCCCAGGCCTTTGGGCTGCCAGATGACGAGAACGATCGTCACCAGGAAAATCAAAAATGCGATCAGCATGACTACAACTCAATCAGCGAAGGGAGGGATCAAGCACAAGCCGCAGGGCTCTGCGGCCGCTCGCCCATTTCGGCGAGGCGCAGCGCATCGGGGCTCAACCATTCCTGGTTCGCATCGACCACGCCCTTCAGCAGCGCGTCCACCCACTGCGGCAGTTCGGGATGCAGTCGGTAGTACACCCACTGGCCTTTGCGCCGATCCATGAGGATTCCAGCCTCGCGCAACTGGGCCAGATGCCGTGAGATCTTCGGCTGGCTCAGTTCAAGCGCGTGGGTAAGTTCGCAGACACAGAGTTCGCCTTCGCGGGCGATCAGCAGGGTCATCCGGGCCCGGGTGTCGTCAGCCAGGCATTTGAAAACGATGGGGGGAGTCAGGGCTTCCGGCATGTAGCCTCCTGGAGGCCGCCCACCGGGCGGCTGAAATATCTGGAAATCCGAATATATGCCAATTCAAATATATGGACAACCGGATATTTCTCGCGCACCCATCGGGCTTCACCAGAGATAGCTCGCCTCCACGAACGTCAGCGAGTTCGTTCGCAGGTGCCCCAGGAATGAATCCTGCGGCCCCCGAAAAATGTCGAAGCCGGTGCTGACCCGCCATGAATCGGTGATTGCGTACTTCAGGCGGCCCCGGAGCATCCAGTCATTGCGGGGTTCGGTCCACACGGCGAACAGGTCCAGGTCGGCCTTCGAGTCGAACAGTGGCCTGGCATAGCGCAGCGTCAGTCCGTACTGGTCCCGATCCAGTTCGTTGCTGATCAGGGCCTGAGCCGCCTGCACCTGGGCCATCAGGGGATTGTTGGCGATGCTCGATACCGAGCGCAAATGCCGCCAGAAGCCTTGCAGGGAAACGGTCTCGCGATCTCCGATGTACCACTCGGCGCCGCCGATCGCCGAGGTGTAGGGCTGCCGGCGCGCTACCGCCGGATCAGACGACTGTTCGAAGTCCACCCAGGCAATTTCTCCCCGGTAAGCCATTTCGCCGCGAACGATCGTGAAGTCGCCGCCGACCATCCGCATGCGGGTCGCATGCTGGCCGAGGGTCACGCCGGCAGGCGTGGCACTGCGCACCGCGAAGGTGGGAAACAGGTCGTGACCATCGATCACGCTGATCGACCAGTCCGCATCCGAACCCAGTACGTCGTACTTCACCGCCACCGTAGGGCGGGCATCCGGGTCCTGCTCGCGGAAGGTCACGCCAGGCGTTTTCTCCAGCGGCACCTCGTTGAAGCGGAAACGGTCGAGCACATGGACCTGCAGCTTTCCGGCACCGACGGCGCAGTCCAGGTGCAGCCCCCAGTTGCCGGTGCGCTGATCCGTGGTCTCCGGGGTCAGGCGTCTGTAGTTGCTGGGGGATACCTGGTCGGTGGGATTGATCCCGTCGGCCCGGCCCCACATCACCAGTTTCTTGCCCAGTGCCGGAGCGCACAGGGTTTCGCTGCTTTTCACATACAACTCGTTGACCCCGGCATCTTCCCGCCTGCCATCCAGCCGCTCAGGGGACGACAGGGCCCAGACCTCGCTGCTCAAGCTCAGACTCTCGGTGGCTTGCCAGTCCAGTTTGAGCTTGGCGCGATTGGAGGAAATCGTGTGGCGGTCATCCAGCATCCGGTTCGATGACCAAACCCCTGCCGCGACTTCGCCAGTGACTTCAGGCACGTCGGCGACGGCGCCCACCGAGAAAACCAGGGGCACGACCGCGCCAGCCCACCAGCCGGGGGAAAAAGACCCGCTCATGTCCTCTCCTTAGCGCGAAGCCATGTTGTTCGCCGAGAAGAGGCTGTCGCTCAGCGCCTCACCCACCTTGAAGTTGGAGAAGGTGATGGTGGTGGTATGACCGCTCTGCAGGTTCTTGCCCTCGGTCTTCATCGGCTGCCACTTGCCATTGGTGGCATCCACCAGCTGGATATCGCTGAAGGAAAATTGCTTGTACGGCGCCCCGCTGACATCGGCCGCTTCCACATAGGTGGTCGCGAAGTTGTCCTTGCGAATCCAGGTCAGGCGCTTCGCGTAGCCAGAGTTGGTGCGCACGCTGTCCTCGGCGGGCAGCGACTCGATGACGTAGTGTTCGACGCCGTCACGGGTCTCCTGTCTGACCAGGGTGTGCTTCCAGTCGCTGACCTTGTGGCCCATCACGTCGCCGTAGCTGAAGTCGGTGCCGATGAAGCTGTCCTTCTTGTTCGAAGCCACCAGACGGCGCACTCGCTTCATTGCCGGCAGGTAGACCCACATCTCGTCGTCCTGGGCAGTCCGCTCGACCAGCAAGGTGGTGGTTCCACGAATATCCGCAGGTGCCTCGAAGCGCACCAGGCGCATGGTGTCCTGCCCGTTGTCCTGAAGCTTCGAGGCCATGTTGGACTTGCGGGTCCGCTGGCTGCCGTCCTTGGTCTGCAGCACGAACTCGGCATCGGCCTTGGAGGTGCTGAAGCGGGTCACCGCCGCGTTGCGCTCCATGATCTCTTTCGCCTCCAGTTCCGCAGACCAGCCGACCTGCGAATACGTCAGGAAGCCGATTGCCGCCAGGATGATCAGCAGCACGGCGCCACGGTCACCGGAGCGGCGCTGGAAGATGAAGCCGGGCTTGAAGGCCAGGATGGCGCTCGGGATCAGGGTCAGGGTTGCGAGAACGCTCGCCAGCATCGCCAGCACGATAAAGGTAGAAAGCCACATATGAACCTTGTAGTCGTAGGAGAACATGAGGACGGCATAACCCCCGGCCACGGCGGTGGCGACGAACAGGCAGGCCTTGCCGGCGGTTTTCATCGCCATTTCCACGGCCTCGGGCAACGCCTTGCCCTGGGCCGTGTATTCGCTGATGCGGTAGATGAGGTAGATCGCGTAGTCGGCGCCGATACCAACCGCCATGGCCGAAATCAGCGAGTTGGGGATGTTCAGCGGCACGCCGAAGTAGCCCATGACGCCGAACACCAGCGACAGCACCACCAGCAGCGGCGACAGCACCAGCAGGCCGGCGATCACCGAGCGGAACGCGATCACCGACACCGCGAAGATCACCCCGAGGATCTGGGCGATGTTGAGCAGCTTGCTGTGCACCATCACATCGGTGACCGCCAGGGTCTGCGCGACCTCACCGCCGAACGACACGGTGACATTGCCGGGGAAATGCTCGCTCGCGACCTGGCGCAGTTCGTTCACCAGGTGATCGATCTCGGCGTTGCTGTTGGTGCGCAACATGATCGCGATCTTTGCCCGCCGGTACTCGTAATCGACGTGGGCCGAGAAGTCCTCCGGATTCCCTGACATCGAGTAGAGGAACAAGTACTGGGCAATCAGCTCGCGGTCATCGGGAAGTGGCGTCACAGCGCCCGTGTCGCCCGACGCCGCTTCGTGCATGCGCTGGAGGAAGTCGTCGATGGACAGCGTCTTACCCACGATCGGGCGCTTTGCCGCGTCCGCCTGCAGGTAGCGGATCGCATCCAGTACCCGAGGGTCCTTCACCCCGTCCGCTTCACCGGTATCGACCATCACATAGAGCACGTTGGTCCCGCCGGTCTGGCTGTTCAGCAGGTTGTCATCACGCTGCAGGGGCAGCGAATCCGAGAAGAAGCTCTTGCTGGAGTTATCCACATGCACCAGCGGCCAGCCAGCGACCGCCACGACAATCAACACCACGAAACCGCCGAGAATCCAGTGCCGGCTGCG
This sequence comes from Pseudomonas huaxiensis, assembly GCF_003231275.1. Taxonomy (GTDB): domain Bacteria; phylum Pseudomonadota; class Gammaproteobacteria; order Pseudomonadales; family Pseudomonadaceae; genus Aquipseudomonas; species Aquipseudomonas huaxiensis. The sequence continues at coordinate 46,877 of NZ_QKVL01000006.1, read as the reverse complement.
CGGGGTCACCACCAGGTGAGCGATGCGTGCGCTGAGGCGATCCCAGATCCGAGGTTTGGTCTCGGTATCGATCTGCGCCGCCGATGGCGGCTTGAGGCCGGCCCGCACTGCCGGGGTAAAGGTGAATTCCAGCAACACGGCCGCCAGGATGCCGATGCCGGTGAAGATGCCGAATGCCCGCACGGTTTCCAGTTCGAACACCACCAGCGAAAAGAACCCGAGGGCCGCCACACCGCCAGCGATGACCAGTACCGGGCCCACCGCCGCCAGCGACTGGATCGTCGCCAGCCGGTTGGCCACCACAGGGTCCATCTGCTGACCGTTCACCAGCTCGATGAAGCGTTCGTAGTAGCGCTTGAGTAACTGCACCGCGTGTCCCGCCGCCACGGCGAGGATCAGGATCGGCGTCGGCGAGTTGAAGATGTCCATCGGGACCTTCATCAAACCCATGATCCCCACTCCCCAGACTACCGACAGCAGCGCCGTCACCAGCGGCAGGATCAGTCCCTGGCGAGTCCGGAATGCTTCGTAGTGCAGCAGGCCGATAACCAGTACCGCAATCGGGAACAGCCAATTGATCCGGTCGGCGAAGACTTCAGCCTGGTGCAGGAACACCGGGTTGCCGCTCAGGGAGATCTCGATGCCCGGCGTGTTCTCCTGGCTCAGGATCTGGTGGACATCGGACAGCATCGCACCGAAGCCGTTGGGGTTCTCCTTGAGCTCCAGCATGATCGTCGCGGTGCGCCAGTCACTGGAGATCACCGTATCCCGGTACACCGGGTTGGCGTTGATCGCCGCCTTCAGCTCTTCGATCTGCGCCGTGCTGGACGGCAACTGGTCACCCAACAGCGGTCTGGCCTCGAAACCGTCGGCGTTGCCGCGAATGCTCTTGGCCTGCCGCGAGGACAGGCTGAGCAGCGTCTGCTTGGTGACCGACGGCGCCGCATAGAGCTTGTCGGTAATGCGCTTCATCGCCTCCAGCACCTGGGGCTGCAGCGCGTCGCCCTGGGTCGGGGTCAGACCGATCACCACCAGGTACTTCGAGCCGAAGATCTTCTCGATGGTGTTGGTCGCCTTGATGTACGGGTGGCTCTGCGGCACCACGGCAGCCGGATTGATGATGACCTGCTGCTTGGCGGCAAAGAACGCAAAGAACGCCGACAGCGCCAGCACGATGGCGATAACCCACCGCCGATGGTCCACCACCCAGGTCACGTACCGTTCCATGGGCAGCGAGCTCTTCAGCCCGCTCGTATGAACAGAATCTACCGCTGCGGTTTTCGATATTTGCGTCATGAGTCAGGCATCAGCACGTGAAGGAAGGGTTGGGGCAACATCGCTTTCGTTCTGGGGAGCGATTTGTGTTTTGAGGAGGTGTTTCTGGACCTTCGCCGAGGCGGTGTAGGGGAACGCATCCACGACGGTGCACCGGGTCGGGCACCAGCCCTCGAAGGCTTGCGCCAGGACCGCCTGCAGTTCGGCAACAACGTTGTCGGGCTCGGCATCGGGCGCCGCGACCCAGGCCAGAACGCTGCGACCGCTGCCTGGCTCGCAGATCACCAGCGCCGCATCCGCGACGCCCGGCACCTGTCTGGCCCGGTGTTCGACCAAGGCGGAACTGAGGGGAGCGCCACCGACCAGCAGCGAGTCGCTCAGCCGATCGCTGACATCGAGCCGCGCATCGGCCTGAAGGGTCGCGAAGTCGCCGGTCGCCAGCCAATCGTCCTGCGCGGCACCGACGGCGACCCAGTGCCCCCGCACCATGAGCTCGCCGGCACCCTCGGCCACGCATTCCGCATCGTCACCTCGCACCGCCAACTCGATGCCGAATACCGGCTGGCCATGTCCCAGGGCCGTCGCGCTGCTATCGAACCGTTCAATGGTGGCCAGCGGCGAGGTCTCGGTCATGCCCCAGGCGTGACACACCTCGACGCCCAATCGCTCCTGAATGAAGTACGCCACCTCGAACGGCAGGCGGGTTCCGCCGACAACGGTCCGGCGAAGGGTGCTGAAACGCTGCCCGGTCGCCTGCATGTAGCGAGCAAGCGCCAGCCAATGAGCCGACACCGCACCCAACACGGTGACCTGATGCTCTTCGATCCACTGGAACCATTGAGCCGGATCACGGGTTGGCGGAACCAGGATCAGCTCGGCGCCCACCATCGGGCACACGAACGGAGCGCCCCAGGCGCTGGCATGGAAGTTTTGCATCAGTGGCATGACCCGGTCGGCGCCGGTCAGTCCCATCGCGTCCGGCAATGCGCAAGCCCAGGTGTGCAGCAGCGTCGAGCGGTGCGTGTACTCGACGACCTTCGGCGTGCCGGTGGTGCCGGACGAGTAACAGACGTGGGAAAGGCTGTCCTCCGGAAACTGTGCCGCCACATGGCCCACCGCCCCCTCGGCGTTTCGATGGGTCATCGCGCGAACCGCAGATCCTGGCAGCAGCCCCTGAAACGCCTGAACCGCGCCGGCCGTAGCGGTGTCATGCAGCACCAGCTTCGGACGGATCTGTTGAAGGAAGAGTCCCAGGTCTTCGGGGCGATGCTGGGGGTTGAGCAGGTGGGTGACCACGCCTTGGTCGAGTGCCCCGTAAAGCCAGGCCATCTGATCGAGCGAGCTCAGGCCAAAGCTGACGAGCGCATCGCCTGGCTGGAACCCGAGGGCATGGAGTTGCGCGGCGCAATCACGAGCGGTATCGGCCAGATCCGCGTAGGTCTGACGTTGGACGACGCCATCGAGAGCGATGGAAGTTACTTTCACTGCGGCGTGCACCCTTGCCGCATGCTTGAGCACATCATGGACATGGAGCGGGAGCGTTTTAACTCTCGCGGTCGGGTATTGCACGGGTTTAGCAGAGATAGTGTTCATGCGGCCATGGTAGAAATCGCCGCGCTTTACACACAATGGAACCGATGTACCATGGCGTCCTGCCACGCCAACTGCTCGGTTCAGGCAAATTGCAGATAGGCCTGGGTCAGCTCGTGACGGGGCCTCTCGAAGACCTCTCGCGCCTTGCCGCATTCGATCAGCCGTCCCACGCCATCGACCTTCCAAAACACCGCCACCTGATCGGCAACCCGGCGGGCCTGACTCAGGCTGTGGGTTACCAAGACAATGGTTCGCCGCTGCGACAGGCTTGAGATGAGCGCCTCGATGGTTTGCGTCGAGATAGGGTCGAGGGCACTGCAGGGTTCATCCATCAGCAGCACCTCCGGCCCGAGCACCAGCGCCCTGGCCAGACACAGGCGCTGCTGTTGCCCACCAGACAGCGCCAGCGCCGGGCCGTCGAGGCGATCATGCACCTCATCCCAGAGGCCCACTTCCTTGAGCGACGCCTCGATCCGCGCATCGATCTCGTCCCGCGCCTTGATTCCATGCTGCCGCAGCGCGAATTCAAGATTCTTGCGAATGGAGAAGGGAAACGGGTTGGGCCGCTGGAACAGCATGCCGACCTGGCGGCGCAACTGGGTCGGGGCCTTCAACAGGCGCTTGCCGTCCATCCAGCTGAAGCTGATCGAACCTGATACCGAGCACTCGGGAACCAGGTCGTTGAGGCGGTTCAGGCAGTGCAGCAAGCTGGACTTGCCGCAGCCGGAAGGACCGATCAGGGCCGTGACCGAGTTTCGAGGTACCCGCAGGTTCACCCTCTCGACCACCACCCGCTTGCCGTAGCTCACCGACAGGTCCTCAATCTCGATATACCCTTCGGCCGCGGTATTCAGGTGCGTAACAGTGCCAGCGATGCTGGGCACGGCTCGCAGCGAGGATTCGAGCGTTGCCGCCCCGGTCTTGTTGGTCATGTCAGTAACTCCCTGTCGTTGTGCCAGTCATGCGCCGCTGCATCCACCGGGTCAGGGCATGCACTGCGAAACTCAGCAGTGCCAGGAGCAGAAGAAGCGCGAGGGCCGATCCATAGGCGTTCGGCGTGCCGCCGGGTACGTTGGTGGCCAGATCGTAGATATGCACCGAGACGCTCCGCCCCGAGTCGAGCAGAGACTCCGGCATCCGGTCCGAGTAACCGCTGGTGAACAGCAACACCGCCGTTTCGGCCAGGGCCCTGGTCAGCGCCAGCACGATCCCGGCGCAAATCCCCGGTAGCGCCACCGGCACCATCACCCGCAACAGCACGGCCTGCCGCGACAACCCCAGTGCCGCACCACCCGCGCGATGAGCCGTGGCCGCCGCTTCCAGCGAAAACGCCAGCGAGCGGGCCAGGGTCGGAAGGATCATGCAGGCCAGGGTCAGGCCACCGGCCAGGATGGAATAACCCAACCCCAACTGACGACAGAACAGGCTGAGACCGAAGAGCCCGAACACCACGGACGGTACGCCGGCCAGGATGTCGAGGCTGCAGCGCACAACCGTTGCAGGCCAGCCACCGGGTTTGAATCCTTCGGTCAGCATCACCGCCACTCCGAACGACAGTGGCAACGCGGCCGCCAGACTGACCAACACGATGCCCAGCGTCGAAACCAGGATCGGCGCGATACCGCCGCCACGACCGGCATCGACCGGACTGGACGACAGGAACTCCCAGCTCAACACCTGGAGCCCGTTGCCGAACACCGTGAGCAACGGCCACAGCAGCATCGCGATCGCCCCGAGGGCCAGGCCGTAGAGCAATGCCGTCCAGGCCAACTCCTTGAGTTGGGCCAAGCAGATCCGCTTCATACGCCCATCTCCCGCTGACGCCGGCCAACCCATTCGCCAGCAGCCACCAGCACGCTGACCAGCAGCAACATCAGCAAGCCAGCCACGAACAGCGAGGCCCGGTGATCGCCCATGGCGTAGGGCATCTCCAGCGCGATGTTGCCCGTTAGCGCCCGAACGGGCTCGAACAACGAAGTGGGGACCTGCACGATATTGCCGCAGACCATCAGGACCACCATGGTTTCCCCAATGGCCCTGGCCGCGCCGAGCACCATGGCGGAGAAAATGCCTTGCCTCGCCGCCGGCACGACAATGCGCAGCAGGGTCTGATTCTCGGAAACACCCAGTGCTGCAGCGCCCTGTACATAGGCGACCGGGACCGTCTGGAGGGCTGACTGGGTCAGGACGGTAATGGTCGGGATGATCATCAGGGCCACCACCAGAACACCCGCCAGCAGGCTGGCTCCCGGAGGGCTCCACAGGTTGATGATCGGCACGATGGCACTCACGCCCCAGAGGCCGTAGACCACCGTCGGCACAGCCGCACTGAGCTCCACCAGATTGCGCATCAACCGCGCCAGCCCGGTGGGTGCCTTGAACGTGGTGACCAGCGATATCGCCAGGCTCAACGGCGTCGCCACCAGCAGCGCCCCGACCGTCAGGTAGAGGCTGGCCAGGACCATCGGCGTCATATTGAAACTGGCATCCCTCGGCCACCAGCCTTCGTCGGTGAAGAACCGGGTGAAGCCTCCCTTGCTGATCAGCGGGAGCGCCTCACCCAGGAGAAATACGACGATCAGGAACACGATCGCCGCCCCGAGCAAGGCCAGCATGGTCATTGCCGACCAGAACGCCCAACCGCGCAACGCCGACGGCGGCGGTGAGATCGACTCAACGATAGGTAGTGTCATGAAGCGGCCCTGGCCAGCAACGCCGGTCGTTATTTCACGACCGGGATGAAGTACATCCGCGTGACGAAGTCCTCGGCCTGCTTCGATTGCGCGTAGGCCACGAAGTCCTGGACCTGCTCATTCAGCGGCGTCTTGTAGACCAGGTTCAGGTCACGGCTGATCGCATACTGCCCCGAGGCCACGGAAGCGGTCGAAGGCACTTGGTCGCCCATGGGGATCAGGCGAATCGCCGCGCCTTGCCCGGCTTCGTATTCCGCCGAGCCGATGGAGACGTAGCCCACAGCGGCAGGCGATCCGGCGACGGTCTGAATCCCCTGCTGGTTGTCGCCGATGATGACGTGGGCCTTGATGTCCTTGTAGGGAATGCCGAAGAAGCTGCTGAAGATCTCCAGCGTGGAGCGGCCTTCGGCCTTGCTCACCACGGTGATCGGCGCATCTTCGCCGCCTACTTCCTTCCAGTTGGTGATCTGGCCGGTGTAGATCCCGATGACCTGCTCCTTGCTCAGCCCGGCAACCGGGTTGCTCTTGTTGACGATCATGCCGATGCCGTCCTTGGCGATCAGTGCATGCTCAAGATCCTGCTCATCGGGCTTGAGATCGCGAGAGACCATGCCAAGCACGGCGGTACCGCTGCGCACATCCATGATGCCGCGTGCACTTCCGCCTGCCTGCACCTCGATGCGAACGCCCGGATGCTCCTGCTCATAGGCCTTGGCCAGCTCGCTGATCAGTGGCGCGATAGTGCTGGCACCGACGACGCTGACGCGCATCGACTTGGTGTCAGCCTTCGGTTCTACTTCGCGGTTACAGCCAGACAGGCAGAACAACGCCCCCAGCATCCACAGCGCAGGCACACCAACGTGCCGGGCCGCCCAGGTTCTTGTTTTCATCGTGTTCCCCAGCTTCTTCCATGAAACGCACCGAGTGACCGATGCGTCGTGATCTGACTCATGGTAGGGGGTAGGGGCCTGGGCTTTGAATAGAAGCTATGTACTATGGCCCGGCGCCAGCAGCCTCCCGACAATTGTCGCGGCAAGGGAATGCCCTTGAAGCCTAATGGGAGGACAAGAAATGCAAGAAGCATCTGTCGGCACTCAGCCAACGTCACACGCCCCGATCGACCTGCGCTCCGTCAGCCGCCGCGAAGTGCTCGGCACCGAGCACAACAAGAGCGACGGCTACTTCAACCTGCTGGCCTACATCGCCTCGAACGCGATCGCAGGCGAGATCATGGCGGTGGAAAACTACTCGGAAATGGTCCCACTGATGCCGGACACCGAGAGCAAGATCGAGACCGTCAAGCAGGCTCACGAAGAGTCCAAGCACATCCAGATGCTGGCCAGCCTGGGCAAGCGCCACGACTACAACGTCATGCGCGAGATCGTCGAACCGCAGTGGTTCAACATCCGCCGGCACTTCAGCACCGCCGTGCAGAACAAGGACCTGGCGGCCTGCCTGGTGATCCAGGACCTGATGACCGAAACCATGGCCATCGTGCTGTACCGCACCCTGGTACGTCAGGGCGACCCAGACACCGCAGCACTGGCCAACAAGATCCTCGACGACGAGCTGGAGCACCTGGAAATCGGCCTGGCGCGCATCCGCAGCCTGATCGCCCAGGATCCGGAAGGCGTCCACGAGAGCCTGAAATGGGCTCACCACCGCGTCATGCCTGAGCTGTTCAGCATGGTCAGCACCGGCTGCCACTTCCTCTGCGACCGCCTGAACATCGATTGCGCTTCCCTGTCGCTGGGCGACCTGAAGACCGACATCGACGAAATCCGCATCGAGGCGCTGGATACCTACGTCGAGACCCTCGACAAGGCCGACTTCGACCCGGTGGTAACTGCCGCCTTGATCGAGTCGATGCAGACCTACGGCGGTACCCCGTCCTTGAACGCAGGGCTGGCCAACGCCTGAGCGTTGTTCCAGCCCGCCCATCAGTAACGGCGGAGCTTGTATGTCCGATAACACGACCTTAGCGCAGGGTGTTCGCGCCTTCTTCGAGTTCCTGCTCATGGATGGTGCCCTGCTCATTGGGCTTTTCCTGCTGGTCACCTGGTCCGTGGTGATGCTGCAGCAGAAGATGCCCTTTCAGGCGACCCAAGGCTCGCTGCTTGGCTCATCTGGCTGGCGTTCGGCCTTTGCTGCCAGCGTGGGCGGCGTGATTACCCCGTTCTGCTCGTGCTCAACCATTCCCGTGCTGAGCGGCATGCTCAGGGCGGGGGTGGGTTTCGTTCCGAGCTTCGCCTTTCTGGTGGCGTCCCCGGTGGTCAACGAAGGCGTCTTCATCCTGCTGTTCCTGACCGTCGGTTTCATCCCCGGGGCGGTGTTCATCATCGCTGGCCTTGCCCTGACCTCGGCTGCCGGCGTGATCGCAGGCCGCCTGGGCATGGCCAGGCACGTCACCATCACCCCGGCGCCACAGAGCAGCGCAACCTTCCTGGGGCAGAAAGTCGCCGCCTGGCCGGGCTGGCAACCGGCAAGCCGCTTCGCCTGGCTGGCCGCCAAACAGGAACTGCGCACCGTCGCACCGTACCTGCTGGTCGGCCTGCTGATCGGCGGCCTGATCTACGGCGCCGTGCCCAACGACATGCTCATGGGCCTCGTCGATCGCTTGCCGGCCGCCTGGCTCTATCTGGCTTGCGCACTGGTCGGCGTGCCGCTCTACATCTCGCCCATCGCAGCACTGCCCATCGGCTTCGCGTTGATCGAGAAGGGCTTCCCGGTCGGACCGCTGGTGACCTTCCTCGTGGCCGCGATCGGCACCAGCCCGCCCGAGGTGATGCTGCTGTTCAGGCTTTTCAGACTCCCGTTGGTGATAGCCCACACCCTGACCGTCGTTCTCTGCGCCCTGGCGCTGGGCCTGGCCGTCGCTCTCGTGCTGTAACCACTCAATCAAGAGGGACAAGACATGTTTGGTTTCTTCAACAAGGCCTCGGACGCAGATATCGCCCAGGTCAAACGCGCGCTGGGCAACGATGCCGTAGTGGTGCTCTCCGCCAGTTGCTGCATGCCCGGTACCAACGAAGTCGATGAGCAGATCGAGAAAGCTGCGCAGGCGGCTCTGGCTGCTGCCAAGCTCGACTGGCCGGTGCTGACCGTCACCGTGACCACGGCACAAACCATCCTGCCGAAGATCACCTCTGAGCTGAATGCAGCCGAAGGCGCACTGGCCCAGCAGGTGTCCGAACTGTTTATGGCCCATGGCCTGAGCGCATTCCCGATTGTCATCGTCGATCAGAAACTGCTGTCCTACGGCGGCGTACCCGACCAGGCGATGATCCAGGGCGCGTTGCCCACTACCACGGCGCCCAACGTGGCAAGCGGAGGAGCCCGATGAACACGCCTCTCCAGACCGCACGCCATGGAGGGCGTGTCTTCCTCACTGGTGGTACCGGTTTCCTGGGAGCCTTGATGGCCGCCCAGATGCTCAGCGATGGCTGGGCGGATCATCTGGTTCTGCCGTCCCGCCGTGAAGTGGAAACCGGCAGCATTCCCGAGGAGGTCCAGCGCGAGCTGTTCGCCCTGGGCAAAAAACCGGACGACGTTGCCGGACAGATCACCACGGTTCACTGGCAAGGCGCCGAAACCGCCACGGTCGAACTGCTGGAAAACACCCTGCGCGCGGGCAAGGTGGACACCATCGTTCACTGCGCCGGGTGCCTGGACTACTTCGACAACGACGCCCTGCAGGCAATGAACGTCGATTTCACCGAAAGACTGACCATCGCGGCAAAGCGTGCCGGGGTGAGCTTCTTCATTTTTGTATCCACTGCCTACTCGGCGGGTTACTCCGGTGCACCAGTGCCCGAAACCGCTCTGAGCGAGCCGCCGAAAGACCCGACCAACTACACCCTGACCAAGCGCGCTGCGGAGCGAGTGGTTGCCGAGTGTGGCATCCCGTTCCTGGTGGTCCGGCCGTCGATCGTCATCGGCAGCTCGGTGGACGGACGCTACAGCGGCAAGCGCTATGGCCTGTATCAGCAATGGATGGGCATCGAACGGCTGCTGTCGGACCGGCACCACGCCGAGCTGCACACCGTTGCCACTGACCAGGCGCTCAACCTGCTGCATCAGGACGTGTTCCAGGCCAGTATCGCCAGCATCTTCCGCTGGGTGCCGGCGGGGGAATATGTGAACCTGGTGGTGGACGACCAGACCAGCCCGTCCATGCGCGACCTGTGGCGAGTCTTCTGCGAAGTCACCCGCCCCAACACGGTGATCTTCTACGACAGCCTGCAGGACGTGGACCTCAAGGCCATCAACATCCGCCAGCGCGGCTACCTGACCTTCGCCCAGACCAACCTGGAGATCGGTGCTTACCCATGGGCGTTCGATCGCCAATGGCTGCGAACCTTGCGTGAGCATGGACTGCACTTCACCGAAACCACGATGGAAACGCTGAAGGTGTGCCAGGACCGGTTCGTTCGCTCCTCCCAACCCATTCAGCGCTACCTCGAACGCTTTGCTGCGGATCTGCCGGCACGTACCGAGTTCCGCCACCACCTGGACACCCTGGACCTCGCCGCCAATGAACATGCTTGATACCGCAGCCACAAGGCTGGAACCCTGGCAGCGGGAGCTGATGCACATCGCGTCCGTGGTGGGTGACGACCTCGACCGCGAGGCCAATGGCACCGACTCACCGCGCACGCTCTGGTGGGGCGGCGCGTACTCCGACCTGCTCGCCATGTGCGCCGATGCCTTCCGTGGCGAACTCCTTATCGCAGACCACGAGCCGCGCTCCCTGCGCAAGAGCACGGCGCTGGTCGGCAAGGCCCGGGCCGTTCGACTCATGGCGCTGCCAGACCTATCCCGCGATGCCGGCGTGATCGAGACGCTGCTCCAACGCGCGGTGCTGCGCGACATCGACGGCTACCTCGCCCTGGAGGAAAAGCTGCGCTTCGGGATCGAGCGTTCTCCTGCCGTAGCGACAGGCTGGGCCAGCCGGATCGTCATGGACTTCACCCTGAACCGGGTCAGCGCCGAAGCCGAGCAGCAACTGCTGGCCGAGGCCTTCCGAGCACTCAGCCTGACCGGCGCCGTTATCTGCGGGGTACTGGTGAGCGACGAGCCATTGGCGTCCCTGCACAACGTCCGCTCCGCGCCGGCCGGTGCACCGCTCAGGATTCTATCCGAGACCGCCGTCATTGCTGCCTTCGAACGCGCGGGTTTCCACGGGATAACCCTGCATTGGTCGGCGACGGCCCACGAAGCCATCGACAGGATCGGTGATGCTGAAGTCCGGATGTGCACGGTGCAGGCCTACAAGGGCAAGCAAGGACCTTGCTGGGAGCTGGGCCAGGCCGTCATGTACCGGGGGCCGTGGCGCGAAGTCCGTGACGACGATGGTCACGTGTATCGGCGCGGGGAGCGCGTCGCGGTGTGTGCCAAGACCTACGACCTCATGATGCGGGCACCCTATGAAGGTTCGTTCCTCGGACTGCGCAGCGTGAACGAGCCGCCACTGGCCGAAGCGGTGCTGTTCGACTGCAATACGCCGGCATTGAGAGACCCGAAGGTGACCAAGGGGTTGGCACCGTTTGAAGGGGCTCAAGCGGCAGCTTGCTGCTCGGGTTCAACTGGATGCTGCTGACGCCCTGTCAGTAGCGATTGTCGCGAGGGGCCGTCTGGGCCATATAATCCCCAACCGGCCTCTCATACGCACCCACCAAGCGCTGACGGGGTCACAATCAGCAGGGAGTGCGGACTATGGAACATGTCGAAAACACCTGGCAGGGGCTTGAGGACTTTCTCCAGACAGCCCCGGCTCGGGATCTGGACATCGACTGTACGGCCGTAGGTATCGCCTCCGTCAAAGGGCCCACGGTCCACTTCAAGGAAATCCTCTTCCTCGAAGGAGAGATTCACGAAGACCCTGAAACCCTGCAAAGCCACTGCGCTTCGCTTGTTGCACTCTGGGCTGCGGTCAAGGCCCCCTCCCTCATCGACCTCGGCCAGTGCTCCTGCATCGGTCGCCGCCTGCTCCTTCAGGAGCCGACCCTGGGCAGACGCTTCGCCATTCACGCTACCGAGATAAACGACAGTACCCTGCTGTTTGCAGTCATTAGCTCGACCAAGCGCTGGAAGGATGTCGAGACGGTCAAATGCCTGATAACGGAGCTGGTGGCGCTTGCCGATCATGTCAGTGACAAGAACCACTTGAGAGCCGAAGAGACCGAGGCCCAGCAGGACACCGGTCTGAACTGGTATCAGTTCACAAGTCGCGAAGTAGACATCCTGAAGCTGGTTGCCGCTGGGAACAGTAACAAGCAGATCGCCCGCGAACTGGGCTCAAGCCCTAACACTGTGCGGAACCAGATTCATGCGCTGTTCAGGAAGGCGGAGGTGACTAATAGGACTGAGTTGGCGTTGAGGGTTGCTGCGGCAACCTAATGTTGCGCGCCTCAGGACGGGGTCAGGCGGGCCGTCACCCAAAAGCCTGGTGAGGCGTGCGACTTAACACGACCCTTTCGTCATCTGCGTCTCGCCAGAGTACATCAGGGCCTGTGATCTGAGATAACGAGAGCGGCCCGCACTTCGGAACCAGTTCGGCACCACGCAGAACGTGATGAAAACCGGATCACCACAGGATGCCTGTATGGACCGGACACATGGTGCCCTAATGCGTCCTATTTTTCTCACTGTGCAATCGGTTTGCCATCATGTCGTCGCTTGCTTGCTTGCGCACTCAAAAAGCGTGCTATACCCAGATCAAGGATCGTGGTACTCAGCCGATAGAGGATGTATCAGGAGGGGCGTAGCTCGACCGCTCGTCAGCTACTTTGGGACGCCCCACTGGTTCTATTGACTAAAGGATACATGCGCCCATAATTTCGCGCCCGCGAACCCGTAATGCCCATGGATGGCGCAAGAGAGGTGACTCTTGATTTTTTCCGAACAAAAAGTAGCCCACATGGCGGCTTTCTTTTTGGCTCGCCGCGAGGGCCCAATGGCCCACATCAAGCTGATGAAGCTGCTCTATTTGGCTGATCGCTTGAGCATGGAACGTTATGACGCTCCTATGTCAGATGATGCCCAGTGCAACATGAAAAACGGTCCAGTTCTGTCTGCAACCTTCGACCTGATGAAAGGCACCCGCAGAAGTGAAGCATGGAGCTCGTTCATTTCCCCAATCGACGATAACGAAGTGACTCTGCAGAGAGACTTTGCATGGGATGAGCTTGATGAGTTGTCTCGGGCCGATTTGAAAATTCTCGACGAAGTGTTCGTCAAGTTCGGTCACATGAAGCGCTGGGACCTAGTGGAGTATGTCCATACTCTTCCTGAATGGGAGAACCCAGGCGACACCAGCAAGCCGATCGACACTGAAGTAACCTTCAAATCCTTTGGGCTCAACGAGATGCAAGCTCATGAAAAGGTGGGGATGCTTCGAAGCCGCAAGTTGCTTGGTTTGAAACTCGCTGAGATGAAGTAATGCCGCCAAGGACTGTCTTTCAGCAGGGAACGCTCTTCATCCTCACTGGCCCTACACACCACCTGCACGTCGTTATGAACGATCCGGTTCACTGCGGAGAGTTGAACGATATGAGCGTGCTGGTGGTGAATTTCTCAACTGTTCAGCCCGGAGCCTTTCATGATCCTGCATGCGTGCTCCAGGCAGGCTGCCATCCGTTCATCACTCGCGAGAGCTTTGTCGTCTATAGAGGGGCCACTGTGCTGAGAGTCCCGCGCCTGGAAGACCAGATTATCGCAGGGCATGTACGACCCGACTCGCCTGTCAGCCAGAACGTATACAACCAAGTCCGAGCCGGCTTCGATGTGTCAGACTTGGTTGCAGCTAAAATCTCTCGCTATCTACGCAGACACGGCATCTAGGTATCTGCGATCAGGTCCGGAAGGTGACTTGGCGGGACGGTTGCGTCTAGAAGCTAGTGTTTTGTGCCAACAAAGCCGCCTGTGATGGCGGCTTTTTGGTGTAAAGGTCTTACGAGGGTCAAGTTTTAACCAATCGTAGATTGGGCTTCTTTCTTGGTACGGTAACCGGTTGAGCTGCCAAGTCTCCGCTTATGGCAACGGGAGCCATACTGAACAGGATCGGAATCAGGTCATCGACCGCGACATCCAACTCTCTTGCAATTCCGCTCAAGGAGCGACCAGTATCTCTAGCGAGCCCCAAGACTTTTTGAAGCACCTGTGACGTTTCTCTCTGAGAACTCTCCGGCTCCTGAGTTCTGGCCCCCATCGTGGAAAGCTCGATACAGATACTTCTATAGATCCACTCCGAGAGGACGCTGGTTTTGTGAAGGCGGTAGGCCAACGCCATCGCCGAGACATTCCAGAGCTTTTTGGCGCGCACAATGTCCTTTACAGAGCGAATGTTCCAGCCGTGAGCGAGGATGCTTTGATAGGGCATGAGAAAGGCTGACGCGAAAGCATTCGCCTCGTTCTCCACCTCTTTACCCTTGTTGCTGCCATGTCTGTGCAACACCAAGTGCCCGAGCTCATGGGCGGCATCAAACCGACTCGCCTCTGCAGACTTCTGGGTATTCAGGAAAACGAACGGCGTGGTGCCTTTTCTCCAACAAGAAAATGCGTTGACCTGATTGGTTTCTTCGGCCAAGGAAAAAACTCTGACGCCCTTCAGCTCAAGAAGGTGTACCAGATTTCTAATGGGTAGCTGACCTAAACCCCACTCAACACGTACCGCCTCTGCAGCGGCCTCGGGATCCATACCGGAACAGTCCGGAACCATAGGGCTCGGCAAGTTAAATCGCGAATCGATCCAGTCGCTTAGCATGTACGCAATACCACCGGCGGCAAGAGCTGCATCACGCTGGCCAGCAGTCATTCGTGAAAAAGAACGGAAGCTCGCATTTTCTTCCGTTGGGGCCTCTACATCGCGACCACTAAAAAACGTAATCGGGAAGCCAAGGGCCTGGGCAATGTTGCCCAAGCTCTCTTCTGTTGGGAGTTGATCCCCACTCTCGTACAAAGAAATCGTCTTGCTGCTGAGCAATGTTGCGTCCGCAAGCGATTTCTTGGTCCATCCACGGCGTTGACGAGCTAGCACCAAACGGGCCGGATTGAAATCGCTTATGTCGTTCATGTTCTCGGTGTCACAGGAATATCGATAGAGGGACTGGTGTCCGACCCACCGAAATCTTCGGGGGCATTAAGGTTCAGGGGCGGCATGATAAAGCGCGGCTGCCATCCGTCAACCTTGCCGTTGTCGGCCATGTTCATCGGCCTAGAGAGCTCGTAATGCACAGTTTGATTTTCCACATCTACGTAGAAAAGCAGCATCCAAAGGATCTGCTCAGCAGTCGTGTCCAGTGGGAGTCGTTGCCTATCGCTGAGTTCCACCGGGAACATGTCCAACTGGCGAACATTGTAGTGAACGCTGCGACTGGTCCGGTTGCCTCTCTTGTTACGTGTAAGCGGTATGGCATAGGGGTTGCCCGTATTCTCATCACCGCAACACAGCGTGATCGCATGCTTGTTATCCGGGGAAACAATCCGTGGCTGATTGCTAGGATCCGTGGGCTTCCAGCCTTTGGGAATGGTCAACGCACGAAGCGCCTCCGTGCCGTAGATCCAAGCCAATGTGCCCCTAGAGCCTTTCGGCTGCAGCGGGCCGGCATTCGAGGCTACGCGGTAGCACTGGAGAGCAATAGTGCGTAGCTCTTCAGCGGTAATGCCCAGCAGACGCTCAATCGCTTGCTCAGGTGGCAAGCTCTCGACTTGATCCAGAAAATCCATGGCCATATGGGGAACTCTCTTGTCGGGTTCCGATTTTTATACATCATTCGATGTAGAAAAAAAAGAAGCGCACTAAGAGTCACTTCGGACGCCTACTGGCGAGTTTGAGAGAAAAATGGGGCGGATAGAATCGCCAGCCCAACGCCGAATCAAGTGACCTCCGCCTCCAATGACTCGCAAGTAACTTGCGGTCGGCCATTGATCCGATCACTCCAGCCAGATGAGGAATCTGAAGCAAAAAGGGGCAGAAATCCTAATGTTTCCCAGCATGTAAACCAGCCGGAGAGTCGGATCCAAGCTCGAACTCTTTCGAAATTCAGATTCTCCATCTTGCTAGCCCTGCGCTAGCCCGCCCCAAAAATAAAAAAGGCCTGCATCGCTGCAAGCCTTGATTTTACTGGTGCCGGAGACAGGAATCGAACCTGCGACCTTCGCGTTACGAGTGCGCTGCTCTACCGACTGAGCTACACCGGCGTGGCGCCAACGCTACCACTGCCGTGAGCCTTGCGCAATTCACTGTTTAATAAGGCTATTGATCCTTCGCCTCGCAGCCTTTCGGCGCTTGGTCCGTACCGATGTCGGTACTACAGCTCCAGCCGGTGGCCGAACGGGCCAGGGTCAGGGTCTTGCCGAGCACCGGCGCCGGTGCGTCCACCAGGGTGCAGGCGATACTGCCGGTGCCGCTGGCGGCTACCGCCGTGGCGCTGATGGTGCAGTTCGCCGTGCGTTCCTGGCCGCCAATCTGAGTGACATTGGCGATGTCCGCGCCCTGGGTAAGCCGAACCTCGAAACCGGTCTTCAGCGCGCTGATTTCGGCAAGGCCGGCAGTCGCCTTGGCTTGTGCCTGGTGGTTGGTGTAGAGCGGCATGGCGATGGTCGCCAGCAGGCCAATGATCGCCACGACGATCATCAGCTCGATCAATGTAATACCGCGTTGCCCCTTCATGGATGCATTCCCCAATTACTGAAACCTCAAGTCATATCGGTCGGTTATGCCGACAAGCGCGCCAGTAGGCCCGAGCCGACACCTTTTGTCACCCTGCCAGGCAGGACCGCCAGGGCAGCTCGACTACTCTAGTGCGGGCCGGGAAGCACTGCCGGCTGGAGCTGTTACGGGAATTGTGTTTGGCCAATTGCTACAAGGACGTCGCCATAACCATGAAAACCAGAACCTACAACTGGCAGGGAGTCGATCGGAACGGCGCCCGGGTCAGCGGCCGCAGCGATGGGCAAAGCCCGGCGCTGATCAAAGCCATGCTGCGCAAACGCGGCATCCATACCACTCGCATCCACCATTCGCGCCGCGTCTCGACATTGAAGTTCTCGCGGCAGATCAGCGCGGCGCAACTCACCCAGTTGAGCCGCCACCTGGCGACCTTGTTCCAGGCAGGCATTCCTCTGTTGCATGGCCTGGACATCATCGCCGAGGGCAGCAAGAACACCCGCATGATCACGCTGCTGCACACCCTCAAGCGCGACATCAGCGCCGGCCACAGCCTGGCCGAAGCCCTGCGCAAGCACCCGCGCTACTTCGACACGCTTTACTGCAATCTGGTGGCGGTCGGCGAAGCCTCCGGGCGCCTGGATACCCTGCTGGAGCAACTGGCGACCTTCCAGGAAAAACGCGCCACCCTGCGAGCGCGGATGAAGAAAGCGATGATCTACCCGCTGCTGGTGTTGATGGTGGGCTTGGGGGTGTCGAGCCTGCTATTGCTCCAGGTGGTGCCACAGTTCGAGGTGCTGTTCGCCGGCATGGGCGCGGAGCTGCCGGCGTTCACCTTGATGGTGATTGGCCTGGCCGACTGGCTGTCCAATCACATCCTGCTGATGGCGGCCTTGTTGCTGGCTGGAGGCATCACGGTGCAACAGGCCTTTCGCCGTCACCTGAAATTTCACCTGTGGCTGCTGCGCCTCGGCCATCGCCTGCCCTTGATCGGCACCCTGCTGCAACACGCAGCGCTGGCCCGCTTCGCGCGGACCTTATGCACCTGCTTCGCGGCGGGCATCCCCTTGGTCGAAGCGCTTGGGCCAGTGGCCAGAGCCTGCGGCAACGCGCTATACGAACAAGCGATTCTTCGCCTGCGCCACGACCTCGGCAATGGCCTCTCGATGAGTGCGGCGATGCGAGCCAACCCACTGTTCCCCAACCTCTGCGTACAGATGTGCGGTATCGGAGAGACATCCGGCACGCTGGACGATATGCTCGAACGCATCGCCAACCACCACGAACAGGCCATTGATCAATTGATCGAAAACCTCACCAGCCTGCTCGAACCAGTGATCGTGCTGATACTGGGGCTTCTG
Organism: Pseudomonas huaxiensis; assembly: GCF_003231275.1. Taxonomy (GTDB): domain Bacteria; phylum Pseudomonadota; class Gammaproteobacteria; order Pseudomonadales; family Pseudomonadaceae; genus Aquipseudomonas; species Aquipseudomonas huaxiensis. The sequence goes on along the minus strand of NZ_QKVL01000006.1, from coordinate 29,286 downwards.
ATCGGAAGCCTGGTGATTGCCATGTACTTGCCGATCTTCCAGTTGGGTGACGTGATCTGAACATGAACCTGTGGGACACCGTCGCCAACCAGCCGCTGGCCTTTCTGGGGAGCGCCCTGCTGCTTGGCCTGATCGTCGGCAGCTTCCTCAATGTGCTGATCCATCGCCTGCCGCTGATGCTCGAACGCCAATGGCGCGACGACGCGCGCCAGGCGCTGGCGCTGCCGATGCAGCCGAGCGAGCGTTTCGACCTGTTTCTCCCGCCTTCGCGCTGCCCGCATTGCCAGCAGCGTATCCGCCCCTGGCAAAACATACCGCTGATCAGCTACCTGTTCTTGCGGGGTCGCTGCTCCGGCTGCAAGGCGCGCATCAGTCTTCGCTACCCCCTGACCGAGCTGACCAGCGCCGGCCTGACCCTGTTCGCCGCATGGCACTTCGGTTTCAGCGCCAGTGCGGCGGCGTTCATGCTGTTGAGCTGGGGACTGCTTGCGCTGAGCCTGATCGACATCGAACACCAACTGCTGCCCGATGCGCTGGTTTTGCCGTTGTTGTGGCTGGGGCTGATCGTCAATGCGTTCGAGCTGTTCGTGCCGTTGGAACAGGCGCTGTGGGGGGCGGTGATCGGGTATGTCAGCCTGTGGTCGGTGTACTGGCTGTTCAAACTGATCACCGGCAAGGAAGGCATGGGTTATGGCGATTTCAAGCTGTTGGCCCTGCTCGGCGCCTGGGGTGGCTGGCAAATCCTGCCGTTCATCCTGTTCTTTTCGTCGTTGATGGGGGCCATTCTCGGCATGATCCTGCTGCGCCTGGCCGGTAAACGCGCCAGCACGCCGATACCTTTCGGCCCTTATATGGCCCTGACAGGCTGGATCGCGCTGCTCTGGGGTGGTCAAATAACCACTTCCTATCTGCATCACGCTGGATTTTGATGACAACGCCCGCTTTCACCCCCTGGATTCTCGGCCTCACCGGAGGCATCGGTAGCGGCAAAAGCGCGGCCGCGCAACGCTTCGTCGAGCTGGGCGTGCACCTGGTGGACGCCGACCAGGCCGCCCGCTGGGTGGTCGAACCCGGTCGTCCAGCGCTGGCCAGCATTGTCGAACGCTTCGGACCCGGCGTACTGCTGGAAGACGGCCAGCTCAACCGCGCCGCGCTGCGTGAGCTGATCTTCGCCGACCCGGAACAGCGCCGCTGGCTGGAAGCCCTGCTGCATCCGCTGATAGGCCAGGAGATCTTCAGCTACCTGGCCAAGGCCGAATCCCCTTACGCCGTGTTCGTCTCGCCATTGATGGTCGAGTCGGGCCAGTACCAGCGCACCGATCGCCTGTTGGTGATCGACGCTCCGCAGAACTTGCAGATCGAACGCACCCTGCTGCGCGACCAGACCAGCCCGGAGCAGGTCCAGGCCATCCTCAAGGCCCAGGCCAGCCGCGAAGAGCGCCTGCGCCATGCCCATGATGTGCTGGTCAATGACCGCGACCTGGCCTGGCTGCATTCGGAAGTCGACCGCCTGCACCACTTTTACCTGACTTTGCGAGGAGGCCGAACATGAGCCAGCCGCTGAACGTTGATTGCCCAACCTGTGGCGCCCCTGTCGAATGGAGCGCTACCAGCCCGAACCGACCGTTTTGTTCTGATCGCTGCAAGCTGATCGACCTGGGCGCCTGGGCCGCCGAAGAGCACAAGATTCCGGTCGCACCGGATGCCGAGGACGAACTGTTCTCTGGCGAATTCGACCCGCGCGAGCCACATTAAGGCTCCGGTCCGTCATCCTTCCACGGGGCCTGCAAATAGCGGGTCCTGTTGAACGTCTCCAGCCATTCCGGACAGAACACCACCAGCGCGCTGACCACCATCCCGTTGATGAAGGCTTCAGGGAAGAGGACCAGCCACAGGTAGCCGATAAAGTCCTCCAGCCACACCGGCATCACGAAGCGCCCATCCAGCCACAGCACGCCCAGGCTTGCCAGCAGGCACACCAACGCCGACAGCGCCGCGGCAAAGAATCCCGAACAGAAGATATAAACGAACAGATTGCGTGGTTGTGCCCGCTCCACAAGCATCGCGCAGACCTCGGTGACCAGCACCGGAAGCCCGATCAACAACACGCCATTGACGCCCATCGCCGCCAGGTCCTGACGCCCCAGCAAAACCAGGCCGATCTGCGCCATGAACGCACCGAGCACGGCCAATGGCCAGTCCAGCAGCAGGGTCACGGCGGTCATACCAATGAAGTGATAGGACAGGCCGGTCTCGAAATCCCGCCGTACCAGCCAGAGCGCAAACAACGCGAACACCGTGCCCAGAAACAGGTGCTGGCGTCGGCTGTCGGTAAACAGCTCGACCCAACGGGTACTCGCCACGGCCCAGGCCAGCAGTGGCACGAAGATGATCCAGCCGAGGGTCAGGCTCAGATCCGACAGCAGTTGTGCACCAATCACGGCAGACAGCCCTTCTTCACGGGGGATTCTGGCAGTCTACACCCGGCTCGCCAGCGTTCCCTGCGCTGGCGCAGCTAAAACCGACCAGAATCAGCCACTTGCTCCCTCAAAGCGGAATTGGGCGCTAAGCTTGTTTCCTATGGATGACTCAGACTACCTGCGCCTGCTCACCATTCAGGCCGAACAAGCCAATGCGTTTCTCTCCAATGCCCGCAAATGGGAACGCGAGCGTTGGGTCTGCCAACGCCTGCTACAAGGCTTGAACATTCCCTACCGTAGCGAGGATTTCACCGCCGCCGGCCAGGAGCCGCCTGACGTTTTGTTCCGCGACGCGGCGTTCGAGGTGTTTTTCGTGCTGGACGAGGGCCGTCGCCTGAACGACGAATGGCGCGAAGAGTTGCAGCGTCGGCGCAGCGCGTTTTCGTTGTCACAACTGGTCCGTCGCGAAGCTCGCCCACGGCGTATCGGCGCTCCCGAGTTGCTGCAACGGCTGGCCCCCACCCTGAGGAAAAAAGCCCATAACTACCGCGAGCGCGGGCTGGATCTGGGTGAGCTGGACATCATTGCTTTCGCCAGCCTCAAGCGCGAAACCCTCGACCTCAACAGCCACTTCCCGCCGCCCACCGAGTACCTGCGCCAGGGCTGGCGCTCCCTGTCACTGGTCGGCCCGACCTTTGCCCGGGTGATCTTCGCCCACCCCGACGCGCCCGATTTTCTGCGCGGCAACCTGGGGCGCAGCATTGTCTTCGACGTTGGCATCAGCCTCTGATCCGTTCTCCGGCTAAAGCGGGATGGCATAAATCCGACACCGGTGATACAAAGCGCAATCATTCGCTATTGATGCGAGCTTTTTGCCGGCAGGTACGCCAGTGGCAAGCGACTACAGTGAACCCTGTAGCTTTCCCACAACTCCAAGCGTCTACCTGCCGAGGCCACCATGACCAGCCGCCTGACCCCCGAAGACCAGCGACGTGTCGATCAGTACCTGCAAGCCCCCCAACATCAAGTCGAGCGCAAGCCTTTTCGGCCCTGGCTGCTCCTTGCATTGGTCGTGGGCGTGACCGTGGTACTGGGGCTGGTGAGCCGCCTCCTGAGTTTGTTGGTGCTATGAGCTGCCTTGCGCTCGCCCACTTCGCCCGCCCCACGCGGCCGGCCCGTCAGGACCCGAATTCCGTAAACCTTATGAGATATCTCCATGACTCACCGTATCGTGATTGTCGGCGGCGGCGCCGGCGGCCTGGAACTGGCGACCCGCCTGGGCAAGACCCTGGGTAAAAAGGGCACAGCCAGTATTACCCTGGTCGACGCCAACCTGACCCACATCTGGAAACCGTTGCTGCACGAAGTAGCCGCTGGCTCGCTGAATTCCTCCGAGGACGAACTGAACTACGTGGCCCAGGCCAAGTGGAATCACTTCCAGTTCCAGCTCGGACGCATGAGCGGGCTTGAGCGTGCCACCCAGCAGATCCAGTTGGCCGCCACCCTCGACGAAGATGGCCGCGAGCTGCTGCCCGCGCGCACTCTGGGTTACGACACCCTAGTCATCGCCGTCGGCAGTAACACCAACGATTTCGGCACCTTGGGCGCTGCCCAGCACTGCCTGTTCCTCGACACCCGCAAACAGGCCGAGCGCTTCCACCAGCAACTGCTGAACCACTACCTGCGCGCCCACGCTGGCGATCAGGCCAAGGAAAAGATCAGCGTCGCCATCGTCGGTGCCGGTGCCACCGGCGTCGAACTGGCCGCCGAACTGCACCACGCCGCCCATGAGCTGGCAGCCTATGGCCTGGACCGGATCAAACCGGAAGACATGCACATCACCATCATCGAGGCGGGGCCGCGAGTTCTGCCGGCGCTGCCAGAGCGCATCAGCGTGCCGGTACACAAGACCCTGGAAAAACTCGGCATCACGGTCATGACCAACGCCTCGGTCAGCGAAGTCAACGCCGACTGCCTGAAGACCGCCAATGGCGACGTCATCGAAGCCAGTCTGAAAGTCTGGGCCGCAGGCATCCGTGCCCCCGCCTTCCTCAAGGACATCGATGGCCTGGAAACCAACCGGATCAATCAACTGGTAGTACGTCCGACCCTGCAAACCACCCTGGACGACAACATTTTCGCCTTCGGAGACTGCGCCGCCTGCCCACAGCCGGGCAGCGACCGCAATGTACCGCCGCGGGCACAGGCCGCTCACCAGCAAGCATCGCTGCTGGCAAAGAGCCTCAAGGCTCGTCTGGAAGGGAAACCGCTGGCGACCTACACCTACCTCGACTACGGCTCGCTGGTGTCGCTGTCGCGCTTCTCGGCGGTGGGAAATCTGATGGGCAACCTGACCGGCAGCGTCATGCTGGAAGGCTGGTTGGCGCGGATGTTCTATGTGTCGCTGTACCGCATGCACCAGATGGCGCTTTACGGGACGTTCCGGACCTTGATGCTGATGCTCGGTAGCCGCATCGGCCGTGGGACCGAGCCGCGCCTGAAGTTGCACTGATCCGTATTTTGGGGCTGCGATGCAGCCCCAAAATCGTTAGACGCTAGTGATGCGCCCCGTGCGCGTCACCCGGCGTCCCATCCAGCGAAATCCGCACGTTCTGCATCATGCCCTGGTCCTCATGGTCGAGGATGTGGCAGTGCAGCACGAACTCACCGATGTAGCGCTGGTAACGGGTATTCACGTAGATCGTGTAGTACTTGCCATCCTCCGTCATGGGTTTGACGAAGAGGGTGTCCTTCCACACGCCCTTGAGACCGGCGTACTGCGCATCGGGATGATCCTTGTCGAGGTTATCCACAACGCCTGGATCACTGAGATCGGTCACGCCGTCTGGCGCAATGATCTTCTGGATCTGGAACGGGTTGACGTGGATATGGAACGGATGGCCCGCCACGGCTGATTGCAACACCCACTTCTGCGCATCACCCAGCTTCAGCTCGCGATTGACCACGGCCGGGTCGTACGGCTGGGCATTCTCCGCCGTAGTGCCGATGGCGAACTCGGTGACGCCCTTTTTGTTCTTGCCAATCTTGAACACCAGTTGCTGCACATCCTTCACCAGCTCGCTTTCTTCGATGGTGCGATGAGGCACGAAGCTGGTCAGCAGAAGGTCTTTCTTCAGGTCGGCCACCACTTGCTCGCGAACCGGGCCCTCCGGCATGTTCGCTTGGGCAGCAGCGATCAGCACGTTGCTGATGTGGTTTTTCTTGTCGCTCACGGCCTGACCGGCCTCGGCATCGACGAAGCCCAGCAATTGGTGATCGCTGGTGAGCTGGGTCACGTTACCCGCAGGTGCTTCGGAACGATCGATCACGCAGTAGCGACCTTTCTCCGGGAAGGCAATCAACAGATCGTTGCGATAGCCGGGTTGCAGGGTCAGCAGCTCCTTGTTCTGGGCCTTGGCCATGGTCAGGCCGTCTGCGGCGATGACCTGGTACGGCACCACTTCGCCATTACAGTTCTGCTCAATGAACTTCTCCGAATCGGCCGCCGCCACACCCGCCAGGCTCTGGGACGCAGCGCTGTCCTTGAGTTTGACGAACTGCAGGGTCACAGTTTCGCGGATACCGGCATGCACCAGACGCCAGCGTTGCACTTCACCGGTACGCGCCTCGAAGGTAGGCTGGACCATGCCGTTCACGCTGGTGTAACGACCCGACTTACCCCACTCGCCCGGCCCGAATGCGTCGTAGGACTCCACCACGCCCGTTTCGCCGGAGCTACAACTCCAATCCACATCACCGTCTTTGGTTCGCTTGGTTTTGCCGTCCTTTCCGAGGCAGACGTAAGGAATTTGCTGAAGCACCACCAGGCGCTCGACGAAATCCTGACCCTGGATCGGCTTGAGCAGGGTATCGATATCGCCGTTGGACTCCGAAGTCGGCAAACGATCGCCACGAATCACTAAAGCCCCTGCCATGCCGCTGCCGACTTGCAGCGCCGTCGAGCCGTGCAGGTGCGGGTGATACCAGAAGGTGCCGGCCGGGTGATCCGCCGGGATGTTGTATTCGTACTGGAATTTCTGCTTCGGCTTGATCTTCAACAGCACGTTGTCACTGTTGCCCGCCGGACTTACCCACAGGCCGTGAGAGTGCAGGTTGGTGCCGTTGAAGCAGTGCGGCTTGTTGATTGGCAGATCGCTGGCGGTGCAACTGTCTTCCGGTGGAAGACGGTTATCCAGGTTGATCCGCACTGTATCGCCCGGCGTGACATTGATGGTTGGCGCCACAAACGGGGTACGTGGGTCGACGCCAGTGCCTTTGTAGCTGCGCAGATGGACCGGCACAGAATTCTGGGTGGCAGGGTCATAAATGGTGCTGTCGGTGTAATCGATCACCAGGTTCAGCAGACGCTCTTTACCGGCGTGAGGATTGACCACCGCGCCAGCCGGCGCTTCGGCCTTCATCAGCAAGGTGCCGCGGGCGCTCTTGAGCGTTGGTGCGACCTGCTCGATGGATGGTGGGTTGGCAAAGGTCCGGGCTTGTTGCTCTGCCTGTACCGCTGCGGCGCTGCACATCAGTGCCAATGCGCTCAGGCCAAACGGCCAGCCGTGCCGGCGGCGCGTGTGAAATCCTGTCATGCCAATGCTCCTGCAATATTTTGTCGGGAAACGACAATAAAGCGGACACGAGCAGACTCCCCGCCTGCCACGGCCGCTGTTGGCGCAGGGAAAAGCCCGAGCGATGAGCTCGACGAGAAGAATTAATGGCTTAGTGCTATCCCTGCCCGCACACCCTAGGGAAAACAGGGGCGTGAGCGCAACAGGAAAAGGTTGAGGCACAAACGAAAAAGGGCACCCTTGCGGGTGCCCTTCTTCTGAATATGGTCGGGGTAAGGGGATTCGAACTCCTGACATCCTGCTCCCAAAGCAGGCGCGCTACCGGACTGCGCTATACCCCGGTAAAAAAAAGGCACCGGTTAAGGCGCCTTTTTCGCGGCTGGACGCTAATGGCGTTCCAACCTTTTAAGATTCAAACCCAGCGAACCGGGCTCGAAAATGGTGGGTCGTGTAGGATTCGAACCTACGACCAATTGGTTAAAAGCCAACTGCTCTACCAACTGAGCTAACGACCCAAAAATGGTCGGGGTAAGGGGATTCGAACTCCTGACATCCTGCTCCCAAAGCAGGCGCGCTACCGGACTGCGCTATACCCCGGCTTGAAATTTGGCTCCGCGACCTGGACTCGAACCAGGGACCCAATGATTAACAGTCATTTGCTCTACCGACTGAGCTATCGCGGAACTATCAATTTCAGTACTGCAATTTCGAATGCTGTATCACTACCGCCTCGAACTCTTCGACCTTGTGCATCGCTGCGTTCATGTCTCTGAGGCGCGTCATTCTACAACCTTCAAAACCTTTGTCAACCCCTCAATTTGCATTCAACTTACTGATTTGCAACTTGTTTTCAGATTTCTTCTACCACCGGAAATCTGGGGTGACATACAGCGGGGCGCACTTTACAAGCACTCGAAAGAAAATGCAAAGAAAAAAGGCCTCGAATTTCGAGGCCTTCTCTCAACCCGCCGAAAAATCAGGCGAAAACGATCTCGTCGCCGTCCACTGTGGCGGTAATCGACGTGCCTGGCAGGAAGCGCCCGGCAAGGATCGATTGCGCCAGCGGGTTCTCGATCCAGCGCTGGATCGCCCGTTTCAGTGGTCGTGCGCCATAGACCGGGTCGTAGCCAACGGCAATCAGCTTGTCGATGGCTTCCGGACTCAGCTCCAGGTTCAGCTCGCGCTCGGCCAGGCGGCTGCGCAGGCGGCCAAGCTGGATCTGGGTGATACCAGCGATCTGATCGCGGCCCAAAGGCTCGAAGACCACCACCTCGTCGATCCGGTTGACGAACTCCGGCCGGAAGTGCGCGCCCACCGCATCCATCACCGCGGCACGTTGCGCCTCGCGATCACCGACCAGGTCCTGGATCTGTGCAGAGCCCAGGTTGGACGTCATGACGATCACTGTATTGCGGAAGTCCACCGTACGTCCGTGGCTGTCGGTCAGGCGACCGTCTTCCAGCACCTGCAGCAACACGTTGAACACGTCCGGATGGGCCTTCTCGACCTCATCGAGCAGCACCACCGAATACGGCTTGCGACGCACCGCCTCGGTCAGGTAACCGCCCTCTTCGTAACCGACATAGCCTGGTGGGGCACCAATCAGACGAGCCACGGAATGTTTCTCCATGAACTCGGACATATCGATGCGGACCATCGCCTCCTCAGTATCAAAGAGGAACTCCGCCAACGCCTTGCACAGCTCGGTTTTACCGACACCGGTCGGGCCGAGGAACAGGAACGAACCACTTGGCCGGTTCGGATCGGACAGACCGGCGCGGGAACGACGCACGGCGTTGGCCACCGCCACCACCGCCTCATCCTGGCCAATCACCCGCTCGTGCAGCAGGCCTTCCATCTTCAGTAGTTTTTCCCGCTCGCCTTCGAGCATCTTGGCTACCGGGATACCGGTCCACTTCGAGACCACTTCGGCAATTTCTTCCTCGGTCACCTTGTTGCGCAGCAGTTGGTTCTCAGACTTGCCGTGTTGGTCGACCATCTGCAGGCTGCGCTCCAGATCCGGGATCACCCCGTACTGCAGCTCGGCCATGCGGCTGAGGTCACCTTTGCGTCGTGCCGATTCCAGCTCCTGACGCGACTGTTCGATCTTCTGCTGGATCTGCGCCGAGCCCTGTACTTCGGCTTTCTCCGACGTCCAGATCTCCTCCAGGTCGGAGTATTCACGCTCGAGCCGGGCAATTTCCTCGGTCAGTTTTTCCAGGCGCTTGATCGCCGCTTCGTCGTCTTCTTTCTTCAGTGCCTGGGATTCCACCTTCAACTGAATCAGACGGCGCTCCAGACGGTCCAGCACTTCGGGCTTGGAGTCGATCTCCATGCGGATGCGGCTGGCGGCTTCGTCGATCAGGTCGATGGCCTTGTCCGGCAACTGACGATCCGTGATGTAGCGATGGCTGAGCTTGGCTGCGGCAATGATCGCACCGTCGGTGATCGCCACCTTATGGTGCACTTCATAGCGTTCTTTAAGGCCGCGGAGGATGGCAATGGTGTCTTCCTCGCTCGGCTCTTCCACAAGCACCTTCTGGAAACGCCGCTCCAGCGCCGCATCCTTCTCGATGTATTGGCGATATTCGTTCAGCGTGGTCGCACCGACGCAATGCAGCTCGCCGCGAGCCAATGCCGGTTTGAGCATGTTGCCTGCGTCCATGGAGCCTTCGCCTTTACCGGCGCCGACCATGGTGTGCAGTTCGTCGATGAACAGGATGATCTGCCCTTCTTGCTTGGACAGTTCATTAAGCAGCGATTTAAGCCGCTCTTCGAACTCGCCGCGGAACTTGGCGCCAGCAATCAGCGCGCCCATGTCCAGCGACAGCAGACGCTTGCCTTTCAGGCCGTCCGGCACTTCGCCATTGATGATGCGCTGGGCCAGACCTTCGGCGATGGCGGTTTTACCCACACCAGGCTCACCGATCAGCACCGGATTGTTTTTGGTCCGGCGCTGCAGGACCTGGATGGTGCGGCGGATTTCGTCGTCACGGCCGATCACCGGGTCCAGCTTGCCTTCTTCGGCGCGCCTGGTCAGGTCTACGGTGTACTTGTCCAGCGCCTGACGGGACTCTTCGGCGTTGGGGTCATTCACCGCATCGCCGCCGCGCAGGTTGCTGATGGCATTCTCCAGGGCTTTCTTGGTCACGCCCTGGCCGAGCAACAATTTGCCCAGTTTGCTGTTCTCGTCCATTGCCGCCAGCAGCACCAACTCACTGGAAATGAACTGGTCGCCTTTCTGTTGGGCAAGGCGGTCAGCCTGATTGAGCAGGCGCGCCAGATCCTGCGACATGTTCACGTCGCCAGTCGGGTTCTGGATTTTCGGCAGTTGGTCGAGCTCTTTGCTCAACGCGGTACGCAGACTGGGCACGTCGAAACCGACCTGCATCAGCAGTGGTTTGATCGAACCGCCCTGCTGGTCAATGAGTGCCTGCAGCAAGTGCGCGGGCTCGATGGCAGGATGGTCCATACCCACAGCCAAGGATTGGGAATCGGATAACGCCAGCTGTAATTTGCTGGTCAAACGGTCTATTCGCATAAGTTACCTTCCTTAATAGGGCAGGCCGGAGCGATGGACACACCTGATGAAGAGAAGCCTGCCTGAGATACCACTGTAGATGTGGATCATTTTGGAAGATTCAAGGCTGACGCCGTTGACTCAGGTCAGTTGGGTTCGAGCCAGACCAGCGAGGCGAAGCGACCCGTGTGCGGATTGCGTCGATAAGAGAAGAAGCGCGAATCGGTCACTGTGCAGTAACCACCGCCATACACAGCCTCGACACCCCGCGCAGCCAGGCGAATGCGCGCCAGGGCATAGATGTCGGCCATGAACTTGCCTGGCTGGGCGCCGGGCACAAAAGCCGAGGCGGCTTGAGGATGAATGGCCATGAACGCCTCGCGAACCTCAGCGCCCACTTCGAAGGCCTGCGGTCCGATTGCCGGCCCCAGCCAGACCAGAACATCCCGGGGATCCACCGCCAGGGTGTCCAGCGTGGCTTCCAGCACACCGCCCGCCAGACCGCGCCAGCCGGCATGCGCCGCGGCTACCCGGGTGCCGGCGCGATCACAGAACAGTGCGGGCAGACAGTCGGCGGTCATCACCGTGCAGGCGATACCGGGAACATCCGTCCAACTGGCGTCGGCTTCGGCAATCACCTGCGGATCGGCATAGGCCACCGCAAGACCATGTACCTGCTTGAGCCAGGCCGGACGAACGGTACATTCTTCGGTCAGGCGTCGGCGGTTTTCGGCCACTGCTGCCGGCGCATCACCAACATGGTCGCCGAGGTTGAGCGTGTCGTAAGGCACCTGGCTGGTCCCGCCCGCGCGCGTTGTCACGCACGCCCTGACCCGAGCTGGCGCTGGCCAGTCCGGAATCAGCAGGCTGGGAGCCAGGAGGCTCATCCGACGAACGCCTCGCGGTCCTGCTTGAGCAGCGACAGCATCCAGACGAAATCATCCGGCAGCGGCGATTCCCACTTCATGCGCTGACCGGTGGTCGGATGTGCGAGCTCCAGGAAGCGCGCGTGCAGCGCCTGACGCGGGAAGGTCTTGAGTGCATCAACCATGGTGGGGTTGGCGGCTGGCGGAATGCGGAAACGCCCGCCATACACCGGATCACCTACCAGCGGGAAGTTGACGTGAGCCATGTGCACCCGAATCTGGTGGGTACGCCCGGTCTCCAGCTTGACCCGCACATGCGTGTGGGAGCGGAAGCGTTCCAGAACACGGTAGTGGCTGATGGCCGGCTTGCCGCTGTCCATCACCGCCATGCGCTGACGTTGCGAGCCGTGGCGACCGATAGGGGCGTTGATCTTGCCGCCAGCAGTCACCACGCCCACCACGATGCACTCATAGATGCGGCTGACCGTGCGACTCTGCAACTGCGCGACCAGATTGGTCTGCGCTTCCAGGGTCTTGGCCACCACCATCAGACCGGTGGTGTCCTTGTCCAGCCGATGGACGATGCCGGCACGCGGCACATTGATGATGTCCGGAACGTGGTGCAACAGGGCATTGAGCAGGGTGCCGTCGGCATGACCGGCAGCCGGGTGAACCACAAGGCCAGTTGGCTTGTTGATCACCAGGATCTGGTCGTCTTCGTAGACGATGTCCAGCGCGATGTCCTGGGCGATCCACTCGCCCTGGGCTTCCTGCTCGGCCTTGAGGGCCAGGATGGCACCGCCATGGACGATGTCACGCGGGCGCACGACATTGCCATCGACGGTCAGTAGGCCCTCTTTGATCCAGGCGGATAGGCGCGAGCGCGAGTGCTCAGCGAATAATTGGGCGGCGACTTGGTCGAGGCGTTGACCGCCCAATTCGGACGGCACCTCTGCGCTAAGTTGAATGATCTCGGACATGCTCGAATCAGGCGACGGCACAGCCTTTGGTTTCGGCTGCGCGCTTGTGGTTAAATACGGCGTCTTTTGCCCCGAGGGTTCCACGGGGCGCTCATCATAACAGGACGGCCACGCCCAAGACAGCGGCCGTCATAGGGACGCAAGCCGCCATGCAAGTGAAACACCTGCTGCTGATCGCCATCCTCGGACTGACCGCTGCTTGTTCTTCGAAGGAAGTCGTCGACGAAAACCTGAGCGAAGCCGAGTTGTACCAGCAGGCGCAAGCTGACCTGGACAACCACAGCTATACCAGCGCCACCGCAAAACTGAAGGCACTGGAGTCGCGTTATCCGTTCGGTCGCTACGCCGACCAGGCGCAACTTGAGCTGATCTTCGCGAACTACAAGAACGCCGAGCCTGAAGCGGCCAAGTCCGCGGCCGAGCGTTTCATTCGCCTGCACCCCCAGCACCCGAACGTCGATTACGCCTACTACCTGAAGGGCCTGACGTCTTTCGACCAGGACCGTGGCCTGCTGGCGCGCTTCCTGCCGCTGGACATGACCAAGCGTGATCCGGGTGCCGCCCGCGACTCGTACAACGAATTTGCCCAGCTGACCAGCCGCTACCCCAACAGCCGCTACGCGCCTGATGCCAAGCAGCGGATGATCTACCTGCGCAACCTGCTGGCTTCCTACGAAATCCACGTTGCCGACTACTACCTGACCCGTCAGGCCTACGTCGCTGCTGCCAACCGCGGTCGCTATGTGGTGGAGAACTTCCAGGAAACCCCATCGGTCGGCGACGGCCTGGCCGTGATGGTCGAGGCCTACCAGCGTCTGCACCTGGACGACCTGGCTGCCACCAGCCTGGAAACCCTGAAGCTCAACTACCCTGACCATCCGAGCCTGGTTGACGGTCAGTTCGTGCCGCGCCAGGAAGAAGCCGACAACCGCGGCTGGCTGTCCAAGGCAACGCTGGGCCTGATCGAAACCGCAGCGCCGCTGCCGCCGGGTGAAACCCGCGCCAACCAGGACGTGATCAAGCAGTACGAAGATGCCAAGGAAGCGATTCCGGAAGATCTGCTGCCCAAAGACGGTGATGTGATGCAGGAAGAGCATCACGAAGCCGAAGGCAACAATGATGACCGCTCGTGGTTCAGCTACATGACCTTCGGTGTGTTTGACTGATCGCAACGAAATGAAAAAAGGGAGGCTTGGGCCTCCCTTTTTTATTGGCCGCCGTCAGCAGCTCTTCTAAACTGGCGCATCTTCACTGAATAAGCTGGACACCATGGTTCGCCTACTTTTCTGGATTGCCCTGATTGCCGCCGCGTTCTGGCTGTGGCGCAAGTTCAAGGCAGGCAGTGCCGCCTCCACCTCCACGCCTCTGGACGCCCCGCTGAAGATGGTGCGCTGTTCTCATTGCGGCGTGCACCTGCCAAACGACCGCGCCCTGCATCGCGGCAACGAGTGGTACTGCAGCACGGCACATCTGGAACAAGGCCCCAGCGACAAACGCTGAGGCCAACCGCTGCCGCCGCTCAGAGCGTTTCCAGGCGCCCTTGGGGCGCATAAGGTGCCGGATCGATGATCGGCTCACGTCCGCTCAGCAGGTCGCTGAACAACTGGCAGGAAGCTGGCGCCAGCACCAGGCCGTTACGGTAATGCCCGCAGTTCAGCCACAGACCCTCGCAGCCCGGCACCCGGCCAATGTATGGCACCCCCTCCGGAGAGCCGGGGCGCAATCCCGCCCAATGCCCCACCGGTGTCGCATCGGCCAGCGCCGGCAGCAATTCGATCGCCGAAGCCCGCAGGCTTTGCAGCGCGTCCGGGGTCGGCGTCTTGTCGTAACCGGCATGTTCCAGCGTACTGCCTACCAGAATGTGGCCATCACGACGCGGGATCGCATAGCGCCCCTTGGCCAGGACCATGCTGGGCAGGAAGTCTTCGGCACACTTGAACAGAATCATCTGCCCTTTGACCGGCTCCACGGGCAGAGAGAAGCCTAGCAGCCGCAGAAGGTCACCACTCCAGGCCCCGGCCGTGAGCACCACCTCATCCGCCTCGATAATCCCCGTAGCGGTCTGGACACCGGCAATGCGCTCGCCTTCGCGGACGAATCCGGTGATTTCGCAATGTTCCTGAAGGGTAACGTTGGGCAGCGCCTGCAATGCCGCCTTGAGCGACTTCAGCAAGCGCGGATTACGGACGTTGGCAACACCGGCCATGTACACCGCACTACTGAAGCCCGGACCGAGAACAGGCACGGCGGCATACGCCTCGGACACCGCGACCTTGCTCAAAGGGCGCCCTTCCCGCTTCGCCCAGGCCAGCGCTTCGGCTTCGTCATCCAGATCAAGCCAGTACAGGCCGGTCACATGAACCTGCGGGTCGACGCCAGTGCTGCTGAACAGATGCTCGCCAAGCTGTGGATAGAAATCCTGGGACCAATGCGCCAAGGCAGTCACCGCCGGGCTGTAGCGCCAGGGATAAAGCGGCGAAACGATACCGCCACCCGCCCAGGACGACTCACCGCCCAGTTCGCCCTTGTCGCACACCACCACCCGCTCGACGTCCCTGGCCAGGTTGAACGCCGTCAGCAGGCCGATCACACCGCCACCCACAATCACTACTTGCTTGGTCATCTGTAGATCCAGTACCCGAAATGAACCGCGGCGCCAGCCTGGCGCCATGAATGAGTTCAACCGCCCCAGCAGCCCAGGCCCGCGTCCTCGCCGTGCGAAGGATTGGACCGCACACCTCGATGATCAAGTTCGAAATCGCCACAGGCGTCAGAAGCCATGGCAGCGTCGAACCGCCGTCTGGCAGTCAGGACGTAGCTGTCGGCTTCGCGCTTGGCATACAGGCTGTAATGGGCGTTTCCGTCCGGCAGTCGGGCCGTTCCCGCTTCGGAGTCGGTATAGCGACCGGTGCGGGAGTGGTGCTGCTCCAGGTGCTGCGCGCTTTCGAACAAGATCCCGGCTATTTCCGTGCGCGCGGCCTTTTTGACCATTTCGCTGTAGCTGGGGTAGGCAATGCTCGCCAGCATGCCGACCAGTGCGACGACAATCAACAGTTCAATGAGGCTCAGGCCCTTCTCGGTTCGCTGCATGAATACTCCTAGAATATTTGCCGCCAGGCGATACGCCGGGCAGGCACAGAACCCGGCGGTTCCGGCCACGCAAAGGTGCTTTCAAGGACGACCCGGGACTCCCCCTCCAGGCCGATGGCAGTAATACGAAACAGCGTGACTGACAGCGCTTCCGGCATGCCCCGTGCGAGATTGCTCAACCCCAGGTTCTGGATCAGGTAAAGACCGGCGTCCCCACGCTGCCAGACAAGCCCAGAGCCACCGTCTCCCGGATGAATACCCGCCGCTTGCACCCACTCGGCTTCCGGGGGCGGCAGGCAGACACCACAAGGGCCAATGACGGCCCCTGGCAGACCCGCCTCTCCCACCCGCAACAGCCGCTCCGCCGACTCGAACGCCCGCATCGAAGCCAGCAGATTGTTGGCCATGCGTTGCTGCTGGATCGCACCCTGCATGGCCGACAGTCCCAGCAAGCCCAACAACATCAGTAGCGTCATGCACAGCAGCACAACGTTTCCACATTGCCTTGCTGCACGCCTGCGCATCACGGCCTCCCGTTGCGAAGCGCGACCGCCAGATGGTAGGTCTGCGAACGTACTCGCCGTTGCGGATCGTCCAGGGTGAGGCGGAGCGTCAGGATGTCCACCTCCTGCTCGACGTCCAGCCGGCTGATATTTCCAATCAGCACCGCATTGCTGCCACCACTGCTTAGCTGCAGGTCGGCGGCGTTCAATCGATACACCTGGCGGCGCAGCGGTACCGTGAAGGTGCCTGCCCGAGGCGGCGCAACGCCTTCAACGACATCGGCGGTGGTCCGGCAATCAGTGATCAACGTCCAGTCCGGCGCACCGCCCAACTCCCCAGCCTGGGCACTGATCAAGGTGAGGCTGTGCAACTTGCCATCACCCGTGCGCTCCAGACTGACAGGGTGTGAGAATGCCTGCGCAGTGGCGGGACTTGCGAACGTCATGGCCTCGGGCCGCAGGCAGCCGAACATGCCCGCCATCCGGATATCCCGCGCCAGCCGCTGCAGGGCAAAACGCGCGTCTTCCTGTAGCCCGGCGGCAATCTCCTGCGCCTGCCAGCTCTGCAAGGCAGCAATGAAAACCCGGCTGCCGGACATGACCACCAGCAAACCCAGGCTCAGCGCCAGCAACACCTCGACCAGGCTGAAACCTGCTGCCGCCTTCATCGCACACCACCCAGCTCATGGAGCCGCAGCCCACCGCCAATCCGCTCCTCGCTCCAGCCAATGCTCACATGCACCCGGCTGGCGTCTTCACGAACCTCTCCTTGCCCTGCCCCACCGACAAACGCCTCGACCGACTGCTGAAACTCAAGCCGGTCCGCGGCATCGATACCGCCCGCCGAACGCGCACGCTCCAACATCCCCTGCGCCAGCCAGGCAATCTGGCTGGCGATCCGGGCGCCATCGGAGCCCTGCAATGCGCGCCCTTGCAAGGCAGCCATCGCCAAAAGCCCTGACGACAACAGCACCAGCGCAACCATCACTTCAATCAGGGTCAACCCCTGCTGTGGCTTCCTTGCCATGCACACCTCCGCGAATATTCCTCGGCAAACTGCAAACCCGGCTGACTCGACGCCATCCGGTTCACGGTCGAACCTACAGAGAAGCACTTCCAGGGAGGAACGCATGGTGAAGCAAAAGGGCGTAACACTGATTCAAATGATGTTCGCGCTGGCGCTGTCGGCTTTGCTGACCCAGCTTGGAACAACGACCTACAGCAAAATGAGCAGTGACCTGCAACAACAGGCCGCAGCGAAACACCTCGCCCAGGCACTGAGAGCCGCGCGCAGCGAGGCTTTGCTGCGCAACCGGGTGATCACGCTTCAAGCAATGGAGGGAGGCTGGGGAAACGGCTGGCGCATGCTGCTCGAACACAGCGACACACCATTGTTACGAGAGTATTCCGCGAAGGGGCACGTGAGGATCATCGGCAATCAGCCGGTCGCCCAACAGGTACGATTCAGCGGGTTGGGGGTGCCGTTGCGGCACGGAGGTGCTTTCCTGTCCGGGTCCCTGCAGGTGTGCGGGAAACCCGAGCAGGAAAATCTCTACCAGATCGTGCTATCACGCAGCGGGCGTGTCAGCCTGCTGCATGCGCCGACCGACAAACCCTTATGCGAACGAAGCTCAGTTGATCGGGCGAACCCGCAGCTCCTTGGGCATCGAGAAGGTGACGTTCTCCTCGCGACCGTCCAGCTCCTGGGCCCCGGTGGCGCCCCAATCGCGTAGCTGCTGAATCACGCCCCGCACCAGCACTTCCGGCGCGGAAGCGCCAGCGGTGATACCGATCCGCTCGACGCCATCGAACCAGTTGCGTTGCAGGTCCTCGGCGCCATCGATCAGGTAGGCCGGCGTCGACATACGCTCCGCCAGCTCGCGCAGGCGGTTGGAGTTGGAACTGTTCGGGCTACCAACCACCAGCACCACATCGGACTCGGCAGCCAGTTGCTTGACCGCATCCTGGCGGTTTTGCGTGGCGTAACAGATGTCGTCCTTGCGCGGCCCACCGATGCTGGGGAAGCGTGTGCGCAGCGCATCGATAACGCGGCTGGTGTCATCCATCGACAGCGTGGTCTGAGTTACGAAGGCCAGTTGCTCAGGGTTGCGCACCTCGAGCCGGGCAACATCTTCTTCATCCTCGACCAGGTAGATAGAGCCACCATTGCCGGTGTCGTACTGACCCATGGTGCCTTCGACTTCCGGGTGACCGGCATGGCCGATGAGGATGCACTCCTTACCGTCGCGGCTGTAGCGCGCCACTTCGATGTGCACCTTGGTCACCAGCGGACAAGTGGCATCGAAGACTTTCAGGCCACGTCCGGCCGCTTCCTGGCGCACGGCCTGGGAAACACCATGGGCACTGAAAATCACGATGACGTCATCCGGCACCTGATCGAGCTCTTCGACGAAGATCGCACCACGGGCGCGCAGGTCTTCGACGACGAACTTGTTGTGCACGACTTCGTGACGGACGTAGATCGGCGGCCCGAAGACCTCCAGTGCCCGATTGACGATTTCGATCGCCCGGTCCACGCCGGCACAGAAGCCACGGGGGTTGGCGAGTTTGATCTGCATGAGGGACTCCAGGCTCAGAGGGCCTTCACCTCGAGGATTTCCACCTCGAAGTTCAGGGTCTTGCCAGCCAGAGGATGGTTGAAGTCGACGGTCACTTGAGCGTCGTCGAACGCCTTCACCACGCCAGGCAGTTCCGCGTTGGCCGCGTCGTTGAAGATGACCAGCAGGCCCTCGGACAGCTCCATGTCCTGGAACTGCGAGCGCGGCATGATCTGTACGTTCTGCGGGTTGGGCTGGCCGAAGGCATTCTCGGGGGCAACGGCTACGCTGCGCTTGTCGCCCGCCTTGAAGCCAAAGATGGCTGCCTCGAAGCCGGGCAACAGGTTGCCGTCGCCGACTTTGAATACCGCCGGCGCCTTGTCGAACGTGCTGTCGACGGTATCGCCGTTTTCCAGATGCAGTGCGAAGTGCAGGGTGACTTCGGTGTTCTGGCCGATACGGGTTTCAGTCATGGACAGGTTCTCCGGACTTTTTGCTCTTGAACATATCCAGCGCCAGCATCACCGCACCTGCGGTAATGGCGCTGTCGGCCAGATTGAAGGCCGGGAAGTACCAGCGGTTCTGCCAGTGCACCAGAATGAAGTCGACCACGTGGCCCAGCACGATACGGTCGTACAGGTTGCCCAGGGCACCACCGAGCACCAGCGCCAGTGCGACCGCCAGCCAGGTCTCGTTGCGCCCAAGGCGCTTGAGCCAGACCACCAGCACCGCACTGACCACTACCGCGATCAGGGCGAACAGCCAGCGCTGCCAGCCGGAGCTGTCAGCCAGGAAGCTGAAGGCAGCACCGGTGTTGTAGGCCAGGGTCCAGCTGAAGTAGTCCGGAATGACCACGATCTGCTGGTACAGACTCAACGCACCTTCGAAGTAAAACTTGCTGGCCTGGTCAAGGGCCAGGACCAGCACGCTCAGCCAGAGCCAGGCAAGGCGTCCGAAACGCCCCGCAGCCACATTAGGCATAGTGACG
Organism: Pseudomonas huaxiensis; assembly: GCF_003231275.1. GTDB lineage: Bacteria > Pseudomonadota > Gammaproteobacteria > Pseudomonadales > Pseudomonadaceae > Aquipseudomonas > Aquipseudomonas huaxiensis. Next base: position 9,787 of record NZ_QKVL01000006.1, on the reverse strand, counting down.
CACCTCACCGCTGCCGCTGATGTTGTCGACGCAACGACCACAGATTTCCGGATGCGCAGGGTTGATTCCGACGTCAGCGCGGAAGTGCCAGCAACGGCCGCACTTGGCGTGACCGGACTTGACCACCTTCAGCTTCAGACCGGCGACATCGGTAACCACGGCATCGGCCGGCGCTTCGACGAACGGCGCGACGCTGGCAGCGGACGTGATCAGTACGAAGCGCAGTTCGTTGCCCAGCTTGACCAGGTCGTTACCCAGGGACTCGTCGGCGAACAGGGTCACTTCGGCCTGCAGGTTGCCACCGATGGCCTTGGCCGAACGTTGGTTCTCCAGTTCCTTGTTGACTGCCGCCTTCACCGCCATCACGCGATCCCAGTAGGCGCGATCCAGCTCGATGCCTTCCGGCAGTTCGCTCAGTCCCTGGTACCAGGTGTTGAGCATGACCGACTCGTTACGCTCGCCTGGCAGGTACTGCCACAGCTCGTCGGCGGTGAACGCCAGGATCGGTGCGATCCAACGCACCAGCGCTTCGGAGATGTGATACAGCGCGGTCTGACAGGAGCGACGGGCAACGCTGTTGGTGCCAGTGGTGTACTGACGGTCCTTGATGATGTCCAGGTAGAAACCACCCAGCTCCTGCACGCAGAAGTTGTGGATCTTCGAGTAGACGTTCCAGAAGCGGTATTCGCTGTAGTGCTCTTCCAGCTCGCGTTGCAGCAGCAGGGTGCGATCAACAGCCCAGCGATCCAGCGCCAGCATGTCTTCGGCCGGCAGCAAGTCGCGGGCCGGGTCGAAGCCGGACAGGTTGGACAGCAGGAAGCGCGCGGTGTTGCGGATACGGCGATAGGCATCGGCGCTGCGCTGCAGAATCTGGTCGGAAACTGCCATCTCGCCGGAGTAGTCGGTGGCCGAAACCCACAGACGCATGATGTCGGCGCCCAGGGTGTCGTTGACCTTCTGCGGCTCGATGGTGTTACCCAGCGACTTGGACATCTTGCGACCGTTTTCGTCGACGGTGAAACCGTGGGTCAGCAGCTCGCGGTACGGCGCATGGTTGTCGATCGCGCAACCGGTCAGCAGCGAGGAGTGGAACCAGCCGCGGTGCTGGTCGGAACCTTCCAGGTACAGGTCGGCGCGCGGACCGGCTTCGTGACCGATGTTGTGCGAACCGCGCAGTACGTGCCAGTGCGTGGTGCCGGAGTCGAACCAGACGTCGAGGGTGTCGGCGATCTTGTCGTACTGGGCAGCCTCTTCACCCAGCAATTCGGCGGCGTCCAGCTTGAACCAGGCCTCGATGCCTTCTTGCTCGACGCGCTTGGCCACTTCTTCCATCAGTTCGACGGTGCGCGGGTGCAGCTCGCCGGTCTGCTTGTTCAGGAAGAACGGGATCGGAACACCCCAGTTACGCTGACGCGAGATGCACCAGTCAGGACGGTTGGCGATCATCGAGTGCAGGCGCGCCTGGCCCCAGGCCGGGACGAACTTGGTGTCTTCGATAGCCTTGAGTGCACGCTCACGCAGGGTGTCGCCGATGTCCGGCTGCTTGTCCATGCCCACGAACCACTGCGCGGTGGCGCGGTAGATCAGCGCGGACTTGTGGCGCCAGCAGTGCATGTAGCTGTGGCTGATGGTTTCGGTGAACAGCAGCGAACCGACTTCGGCCAGCTTGTCAACGATGTGCGGGTTGGCTTTCCAGATGAACTGGCCGCCGAAGAACTCCAGCGAGTCGACGTACACACCGTTGCTCTGCACCGGGGTCAGGATGTCGTCGTTGACCATGCCGTAGCGCTTGCAGGTGACGAAGTCGTCCTCACCGTAGGCCGGCGCGGAGTGCACCACGCCGGTACCGGCGCCCAGCTCGACATACTCGGCCAGGTATACAGGCGACAGGCGGTCGTAGAACGGATGGCGGAAGTTGATCAGTTCCAGCGCCGAACCCGGCGCGGTGGCGATGACCGAACCTTCCAGCGAGTAGCGCTTGAGGCAGGACTCGACCAGTTCCTCGGCCAGCACCAGCAGCTTGTCGCCGACGTCGACCAGGGCGTAGGTGAATTCCGGATGGATGTTCAGCGCCTGGTTGGCCGGGATGGTCCACGGGGTGGTGGTCCAGATCACGATGGAAGCCGGCTTGGACAGAGAGGCCAGGCCAAATGCGGCGGCCAGCTTGTCTTCATCGGCGGCCTTGAAGGCGACGTCGATGGTCTGGGATTTCTTGTCGGCGTACTCGACTTCGGCTTCAGCCAGGGCCGAACCGCAATCGAAGCACCAGTTGACCGGTTTCAACCCCTTGAACACGAAACCGTGCTTGACGATTTCAGCCAGGGCACGGATTTCGCCGGCCTCGTTGGCGAAGTCCATGGTCTTGTACGGGTTGTCCCAGTCACCCAGCACGCCCAGACGGATGAACTCGGCCTTCTGGCCTTCGATCTGCTCGGCGGCGTAGGCACGGCACAGCTCGCGGGTCTTGTCCGCGGTCAGGTGCTTGCCATGGGTGACTTCGACCTTGTGCTCGATCGGCAGGCCGTGGCAGTCCCAGCCCGGAACATAAGGCGCGTCGAAGCCGGACAGGGTCTTGGAGCGGACAATCATGTCCTTGAGAATCTTGTTGAGCGCATGACCGATGTGGATCTTGCCGTTGGCGTAGGGCGGGCCGTCGTGCAGGACGAACTTCGGACGATCCTTGCCAATTTCGCGCAGCTTCCGGTACAGGCCAATACTGTCCCAGCGCTGCAGGATCTGCGGTTCGCGCTGTGGCAGGCCGGCCTTCATAGGGAAGGCGGTGTCCGGAAGGTTAAGCGTGGCTTTATAGTCGGTCATTTCAGGCTCTTCGTTAGCGGTTGAGCGTGCCAATGGGCACGTGCGGCGGCGATATCCGCATCGATCGCCGACTTGAGCGCCTCCAGGGAGGCGAAGCGCTGCTCTTCACGCAGCTTGTGGTGGAATTCCACCGTAAGGCGCCGGCCATACAGATCACCGGCAAAATCCAGCAGATGCACTTCCAGGTGGGCGCTGCCATCCCCGGAAACGGTTGGCCGCACGCCAATATTGGCGACACCGGGCCAAGCCTTGCCATCGATCGGCACACTGACCAGGTAGACCCCGCTCAGCGGCACACGACGGCGCTTGAGTTGTACGTTGGCGGTGGGCGTACCCAACTGCCGAGCCAGCTTCTGTCCGTGCAGCACTCGACCACGGATACGGAACGGCCGCCCCAGCAGACGCTCGGCCAGCGCGAAGTCCGCAGCGGCCAGCGCATCGCGAACCTGCGTGCTGCTGACTCGCAGCCCGTCGAGTTCGACGGTCTGCGCCGCCTCGACGGAGAAGCCGTGGCGGCTACCCGCATCCTGCAGGAAGGCGAAGTCGCCGAGACGGTCGCAACCGAAGCGGAAGTCGTCGCCGACTTCAAGATGCTTCACGCCCAGGCCGTCGACCAAAATAGTTTCGACGAACTCGCTGGCGCTGAGCCTGCTCAGGCGCTGGTTGAACGCCAGGCACAACACCCGGTCGACACCTTCGGCGGCCAGCAGGGCCACCTTGTCGCGCAGGCGAGCCAGACGGGCCGGAGCGGTTTCCGGAGCGAAATACTCACGCGGCTGTGGCTCGAAAATGACCACGCAACTGGGCACGCCCAGCTCTACCGCGCGCTCACGCAGACGCGCCAGGATGGCCTGGTGGCCGCGGTGAACACCGTCGAAATTGCCGATAGTTGCAACGCAGCCCCGGTGCCGGGGGCGAAGGTTGTGGAGGCCTCGAACCAGCTGCATAACGCGCTTCTTGCTCATAAAGTGGTCGATTATAACCACACCCGGGCGCCGACGACAGGCAACAGCGCGAAGCCAGGACGTCGATCGTACAAAACCGACGCCTGACCCGCGCCGTCCATCAGTGCAGCGCCTTGCGGGCGAAGTCTCGGGGACGGAAGCCGAACAGGAACAGGCTGCCGAAATAGGTCAGGATGCCAGCCGCGATCAACGCGCCCAGCCGCAAGAACCGCATCAGCATGTCGCCCTGCGCCCAAGGCGGCATGAATACCAGGCCTACGATCAACACGGCCGACATCAGGATCACCGCAATGACCAGCTTGAGCAGAAAACGCCCCCAGCCCGGCTGCGGTTCGAACAGCTGCTGTTGACGCAACTTCCAGTACAACAGACCGGCATTGAGGCACGCGCCGACACTGATGGCCAAGGCCAGACCGGCGTGCTGCAGTGGCCCGACAAATACCAGGTTGAGCAGTTGCGTCGAGATCAGGGTGAAAATCGCGATCTTCACCGGAGTACGGATGTTCTGCTGCGCATAGAAACCAGGAGCCAGCACCTTGATCAGGATGATGCCGAGCAGCCCCACCGAGTAGGCAATCAGCGCACGCTGGGTCATCTGCGCATCGAACGCGCTGAACTTGCCGTACTGGAACAAGGCCACGGTCAAAGGCTCCGACAAGACAGCCAGGGCCAGAGCACAGGGCAGCACCAGCAGGAAACACAGGCGCAGCCCCCAATCGAGGATTTGCGAATACTGCTGGCGGTCCCTGTTGGCATAGGTCTTGGCCAGGGTCGGCAGGAGGATGGTGCCCAGCGCCACGCCCAGGACGCCGGAAGGCAATTCCATGAGGCGGTCGGCGTAGTACATCCACGACACCGAGCCCGCCACCAGGAACGACGCAAAAATGGTGTTGATGATCAGCGAGATTTGACTGACCGAGACGCCAAGGATCGCGGGCAGCATTTGTTTAAGCACGCGCCAGACACCGGAATCACGGAGATTGAGGCGAGGTAGCACCAGCATGCCGATCTTTTTCAGATGAGGCAGTTGATAAAGCAGTTGCAACAGACCGCCCACCAGCACCGCCCAGCCGAGCGCCATGACGGGTGGATCGAAATAGGGCGTGAGGAACAAGGCGAAGAAAATCATCGCGACGTTGAGCAGGGTCGGCACAAACGCCGGCACCGAGAAACGGTTCCAGGTATTGAGGATTGCGCCGGCCAGGGACGACAGCGAGATCAGCAATATATAAGGAAACGTCACACGCAACAGGTCAGTGGTGAGCTGAAATTTCTCCTCGCTGTCGACAAAACCAGGTGCCGTAGCCCAGACCACCCAAGGGGCGGCCAGCACACCGGCCACCGTGACCAGTGCCAGCACCAGGGTCAGCAACCCGGCGACATAAGCGACAAACGTACGGGTCGCTTCTTCACCATGCTGGGTCTTGTATTCGGCCAGGATGGGCACGAATGCCTGGGAGAATGCGCCCTCTGCGAAGATCCGCCGCAACAGATTGGGCAGCTTGAAGGCAATGAAGAAGGCGTCGGTTGCGACTCCAGCACCGAAAATACGTGCAAGAATGGTGTCCCGTACAAAACCCAGCACACGCGACACCATGGTGATGGAGCTGACCGCAGCCAGGGATTTGAGCAGATTCATCGAAAGTTTTTCATGCTGAGAGATGAAGGGCAGGCCGAAAGCCATCCGGATATGCGATACTGCGCGCCGCGCAAAACAGGCAGCGCAAAAGCTCCCGAGTTTACAGGTCATGCACCAGAAGGGAATCATCCCGATGGAGAGATTGGCCATTGGGCGGAACCCCGTCCTCGGCCTTGACAACCGGTCAACTCATCGGCATGATTCGCGGCCTATTTTGTTTGCTATTTACCAAGTCTTTCGAGGAGCTCGACGGTGGCCAACTCACCTTCCGCCAAAAAACGTGCAAAACAGGCTGAGAAGCGTCGCAGCCACAACGCCAGCCTGCGTTCCATGGTTCGTACCTACATCAAAAACGTAGTGAAAGCCATTGACGCAAAAGACGCCGAAAAAGCGCAAGCTGCTTACACCCTGGCTGTACCTGTAATCGACCGTATGGCCGACAAAGGTATCATCCACAAGAACAAAGCTGCCCGCCATAAAGGCCGTCTGAATGGCCACATCAAGGCGCTGAAAGCTGCTGCCTAAGCGACAAGCTTGTTAAAAAACCGACCTCAGGGTCGGTTTTTTATTGCCTGTAATCTGGTGAAAACCTTACAAGAGCGGCGTTATTCACATCCAGGCCCGGGGATAACTCTCACCCGAGCCCGGCCGCGGATCACTTACCGAGCGGGATCTTCGGCGCCCATTGCAGCCACTCGTCCTCTGCCTTGTCGAACAGTGCGAAGGTCTGCTGCGGTAACGCCGGCTTGCCGATTTGTTCGCCATCCGGCGTCGCAAAGGCGATACCCCCCTGGATCAGGGTTTCCAAGGATTCGGTCCGCACCGTTGCGCCCTTGAAGAGGCCCAGCTCAAAGCCGAAGCCACTGCTGTTCCAGAAGCGACTGCCGCCCCGAACCAACGCCGCGTAGCGCGGTTCGATCAAGATGTGGATCAGCACTCGATCCGCCGTCTGCCCCAATTCGAACCCAGTCACCTTGCCGACCGGTATCTCCCGATAAGTCACAGGCACACCAGGCTTGATAGACCCGCGTCGCGCCGCACTCAGCACAAGCGCCAGGCCCTCCTGAGGCCCAAGGACTTCTGGCTTCTCGGGCAAGGCCACGAAGTCACGCTGCGGCCCCGGGCTCTTGGCGGCAGGCTGCACTTCCAGATACTGACCCGTAACCAGAGTGCCCAGATTCTCAGTCTTGACGATGCCGAGCGCTGGCTTGACCACCCAGAACTGGGTACCAACCCTGGCGATTCGCTCCGGCACTTCGGTTATACGCGCCTTGAGCAAAACGGATTGCAGGTCTGCACTCAGGTCGACCCCTTCCACCTTGCCAACATCGAGCCCCTTGAAGCGAATAGGCGTACCGACTTTCAGACCATCGGCATCGGCCACCTTGATCGTGATCGCGGTACCCGAAAGGTTCGCTGCCTCCTGATTCTCGTGCAGACGGAATGTGGGAATACGGCGCTTGAGAGCAACGTTCGGTACCGGTGTATCGAAGGATATCCCTCCTGCCATCAAACTCTGCAGCGACTCACTCTTGATCTGTATGCCCGACAGGCCGCCTGTAAGGGTAATGCCACTGGCGTTCCAGAACCGCGTCGAGCCATTGACCAGGCCCGCATACTCCGGCTCGATGTGCACGCCAATCAGCAGGCGCTTTTGCTGCTTGCGGGAGAACTGGTAGCTCTGCACCGTACCCACCTTCACTTGCCGGTAGAGGACGGGACTTCCCACCTCCAGCGAGCCGAGGTTGTCGCTGAACAGCACCAGGTGCAGACCCGGAGCCTTCAAGTCGAGCGGAGGGGCCTTGGCGCGGGCTTCGAACTCACGCTGCGGTGATGCCCCTTTGTCGCCTGGGCGAATCGCTATGTAGTTACCCTTGACCAAGGCCTCTAGACCCGTGATACCCGCCAGGGAAATCGACGGTTTGACCACCCAGAATTGAGTGCCCTCTACCAGATAGTCTTCCGCCAGCGGGTCCAGGGTGAGTTCGGCCATCGCACTGTTCAGGTCGCTCTCGACCTTGAGAGCCTTCAACGAGCCAACCTGGATGCCCTTGTACATGACCGGAGTACGGCCGGCCTGAAGCCCCTCGAAGTCATTCAGCTTCACCTTTACACGAATGCCGGCCTGGGCAGCATCGAAGTCCTCATACAGCCGGAACGGCAGGCTCGGGTCTGTAGGCGGGCTGTCCTTGCGGTGCTCTGGCGTGGCAAAGGCAATGCCGCCCGCCACAATACTGGCCAATGATTCACTGCGGATCTTGACCCCGGACAGGTTGGCATCGACGCTGACGCCGCTGGCATTCCAGAAACGCGTGTGTTTACGCACCAATGGAGCATAAGCCGGCTCAATGAAAACCTTGATTTCTACCGTGCCCTGGTCTTCCGCCAGCCGGTAACTCTTCACCCGACCGACCTGAATCTGCTTGTAGAACACCGGACTGTCACGATTGAGCGAACCCAGCCGGTCGGCCTTGAGCGTCAGATGCAGTCCCGGCTCACTATCGGATAACGGAGGAGCCTCCGGCAGCGCGACGAATCGCTTGGTTGGCTCTCCATCCCCTGGGCTGACTGCGATGTAATTACCGGAAACCAGCGTTTCCAACCCTGTAATGCCCGCGAGCGTTACGCTGGGCTTGACCAGCCAGAAGCGCGTATTGGCCAGCAAATGAGGCTCGGCAGCCGAGCTCATCTCGATGGTGGCAATCACGCCGGTATTACTGCCTTTGGCGTCCAGAACCAGGCTCTTTACCTTACCTACCGGCATACCTTTGTAGACCACTTCAGTCTTGTTCGCGACGATACCCTCGCCACTCTCGAAGCGGACCTCGATATCTACGCCTGACTGCCGGTAGGCCTGCCAGCCCAGCCAGCCACCGATGACCAACGCGATCAAAGGCAAAATCCAGATAGCCGACCAATTCGAAGCGGGGCGGGTTCTAGCCGTAGGCAAATCACTCATGGTCGTCGTCCGACTCCGTGTTATCCCAGATAAGTCGGGGATCGAAAGTTACTGCTGCAAACATCGTCAATATCACCACACTGGCAAAGGCAATCGCGCCCAGGTTGGCCTCGACACTGGCGATGCGACCAAAGTTGACCACCGCCACAAGGATGGCGATGACGAAGATATCCAGCATCGACCAGCGCCCGATGAACTCGATGAAACGGTACATGAGGATTCGCTGGCGAGCGGACAACGGCTGATGACGCTGCACTGAATACAGCAACAAGGCGATACCCACCAGCTTGAAGGTCGGCACCAGAATACTGGCGATGAACACCACGGCAGCAATTGGCAACATACCGTGTTTCATCAAGGTAATGACGCCGGACATGATTGTGTCCGGACTACCCTGGCCCAGCGTACTGACCGTCATGATCGGTAGCAGGTTCGCCGGGATATAAAGAATGCCTGCAGTAATCAGCAAGGCCCAGGTCCTGGCCAGGCTATTGGGCCGGCGCGCATGCACGATCGCACCACAGCGCGTGCACGTCTGGACGCTTGTATCGGGCTCCTGACGGTTGAGTTCATGACACTCACAACAAATCAGGATTCCAGCATCAATCGCCCGCATGCAGGTCTTCTCCAGATAACGCCACCCAAATCTGATGTGGCGACATCACCACCTCGAGCCAGACCTGGACCAGCAACAGACTGATGAAACACAAGAGACCCAACCCAAGGCTTAGCTCGGCAAGGTCCACCAGCTTGACGATAGCGACCAGCACACCCATGAAATAAACCTCGAGCATGCCCCAATCGCGCAGATGGTGATAAATGCGATAGAGGAGCAATCCGTAATTCCTCCCAACATTCCAGCGAATACTCAGCAGTACAGCGAGCTGACACAGCAGTTTAAGTAGCGGAATCGCCATGCTGCACAGGAACACCACAACAGCGATGCCCCGCATGCCCGTGTTGTACAACCCGATCACACCACTCCATACCGTATCGTCGGCGCTTTGCCCCAACAGATGGAGTTGCATGATCGGCAAGAAGTTCGCAGGCACATAGAGCAGTAAAGCAGCCAGGACCAATGCCAGGCTTCGCTCAACCACATTATGGCGGTGGGCATAGAGTTCGTATCCGCAGCGCGGGCAGTGAGCCTTTTCGTCTCGCTTGAGCAGCGGCTTGCGCATCAGCAGGTCGCACTCGTGGCAGGCCACCAATTGATCAAGAGGCAGATTCTCGAGCGGCCGAACGTCGGCGGGATCGGACATAAATAGCTTCTGAATAAGATGTCGGGCTCTATTCTAGTGCTCTTACTCCCATTTGTGGGAGCAAGGGCAGGCAGTCTCAGCATTCTGCTGAAGCGTTCAAGCCGCCAAAACAACGCTGCCTAAGCCGAGATTAAAGCCGGAAAAG
>NZ_QKVL01000059.1 GCF_003231275.1 Pseudomonas huaxiensis | reverse complement strand
TAAGGAATTCTTCGGTCTCACAGAGATACAAAAACTCCTGAATCGCCGCACGATCCTCTTTCGAGAACTCATGGCCGTGGGCCCGGTACAGCGTTTCCGTCTGCTCGAATGGAGCCAGCTCCTCGTCCGAGATGAAGAATTTGAAATCGCAGCGATAGTAGTCGGCGAGTATGAGCACCTCGTCCCCGGAAGGCTCAAGCGTGCCCATCTCGATTTGTTTGAGCCGTTCCTCGTCAATAGCCACTGCCTCTGCGACTTCGCTGAGAGGGCGCTGGAGCTGATTACGGTACCGCTGGAATTTATCGCCTAAGGCTTGGAGGTTCATGCGTTGGGTCACATCCTAGTGGCGTAGCTCCGACAGATCATAGCCTGAGTGGTAGCACTCGTTAGTCGGCGCTTGGCGAGTGCTCTCTCAACGATCTGTTCGAATCTTTCAATCACAAACGGTTTGGGCGTGGGTGGCTACTTGAAAACAGCTCCTTTTGTTCGATGCATTACTGGACGGTTTTCACCATGCTCCTAGATACCCAGCCCTGAATCTCAATGTCCTCGTGCTTGTAAATGACCTCCAACCAAGTCTTATCGGTCGAGTCTACAACCTCCAGTACGGCATACTGCTTCAAAGGCATGATTACCTCGGCCTTCATGCTTGGCGAGTAGCGAAGGTTTACGTTGTCCCTGGCCACGAGCCTCACACGCGCCTTGGCGCTTTTAGGCATATGGCACATCGAGGAACGAACCAGCCTGTGGGCCTCTGCAGTAGACTCCGACTGAAGGGTAAGGTCGTTGAGATCACACAGACCGTCCTTGAAGTCTTTCCACTGGCTTACAAGGGCCATCGTGCCGGAAAGGAAGCCAAGAATGTAGCAAAGCAGGAGGAACGCGGCAGGGGTAAGCGGCTTGCGACTCTCCTTGCCTTCAAGTGCATCGATAATTTCTTTCTGTAGCGAAGCTTCCTGGACGGGCTTGACGTCATAGCGGGCTGCCGGCTCCCGAACCAAGGCTGTCTGCTCGACGATTTCATATTCTTCAAACAGCCTGGCTAGCTTGCTTGCAGACGTGCGCTCGAGTGCCTCGAACAACGGAGACTCTGCAAGGATCGCTACCTGCTTCATCATTTCGCTGTACTTCGGCGTAACGTGCAGCTTTGCTAGCCCTTCAGTGACGCTGTGGATCTGTGCGAAGCTCGCCAATCTGGCCTGGGTTGCTTCATTTTCTGCCCAGATACTGCGGAAAGATTTCAGTCCATCTAGTGCTTGAATCTGAGCTGAGATCCTCTCCATCGCTTGTGTAGCCGCTCTCTCGAAGGTGGGGAACTGCAATCCTGAAATACCACCAAACGGCTGAAATAAAGGGCTGGAGGTTAGTCGCGTGATGGCTTCGATCTGCTTGGTCGGGTAGAGGCTTTCCATCGCACGCATTGCTGCAGCCGCAGGTGCCATGGCCTTGTCCGCGAATTCCCGAATTTGCTTAAGGGATCCTCCATACGAGTCATCAAGCAGAGAGCTAGTCACCCGGGCCTTTTCTAATAGAGCCTGGGTGCCCGCATAGCTTGCCTGGAAAGACTTGATGGCTTCGATGGATGAGCTGTCGATAGGAGGTGGAGGAGAGAGGGTCTCGCTCGCCATTCTCTGGAGGACTGCCAATTCTTGAGGCGATCTTTCCGCTTCAGTCTGGTTGATGGCTTCTATATAATCAGCTACCTGCTGAAGTCGTTTGTCTTGATTCGACACCGTCCCACCCCAAGTCTTCGGCTCATACCAAGAGGATACCCGTTCCGGTTCCGCATGGGAGATGAGTTTTCCGGGGGAATGGGTGAAGACATGGATTTATTTTGAAGCAGCATTAGTGGATAGGGCGTGCTGCCTCGCGGCCAGGATGTCGTAAACCGAGCCTTGGCGTTCCTCCCAGTCTATCATCCTTCACAACTTCGACCTTCTTGGTCTGCGCGCTTCGCTTGCTTAGAGCGTGCTCCATGACCCTACTTGCCTGGCTAGGTACTGTGTTTAGTGGCAAAGGCCACCCACTTGAAAAACTCAGGGTTTTTGTTGGTGTAGGTGACACTGTGAGGGGCTCCCAGCAACCAGGAGTTGGTTGGCTCAGTTGCTGAAATCGTAAAAGACGATCTATGGAATTGATGCCATCGAGGGAGAACTGTCCAGGCGCCGCAGGCCTCAAGAAATCCAGGGAGAGGTGATGCCTGGTAGTTCCTCTCAAAAGAAGAATACAGGAGCGCTTGTAATGCGCTCCTGTTCAATCGTTAAGCTGCTGCAGGCCAGATTCGTGCTGCAATACCTTGTAGTGTGTTACAGGTAGGAACGACACCTTGGAAGTTTTCATCGTAGGACATTCCAAATTTAGTCCTGAATCCCGCTCTAATTTTTTTGATCATAAACTTCCCTTTGCGCTTGTCGCTAGGAAGGGGAATTACCGTACCCATCAATGTCTGCGTGTCAGGAGCAGCCTCTCTGTTCCGCTTGTGAATGCGGTCAAAAATATCGTCCCTCTTACGAGTAAATTGATGCTGGATTTCTACATGGTGCTTGGCGGCTACCTCATCGAGCCAGGCAACAATATCGTTTGGATCCTCAGTTCTGGTCATGGATGCCAGGAAATTTGGCTCAATAAAGTAAGATTCGATGTCACTGCCTGCAGTGATGAACGGGATAGCTTGCTCATGAGCTATTCGACCTTCGACGCCTGCGGATTCTTCTACGGTCATGAAATCTCTATCTCTATGGATCATTACCTGCACCCCAGGTGAGACATTTTTAAGGAAGTCCGTGAATAGTGATGCGGATTCAATATTTGATGAGGTTTTATAGCTATAGATTAATGTTTTACCCATCTGGAAGCCGTTGAGTTCAAGAAGCCTTTCCAAATAACGGGTTTTGCGATCTTCTGTGAGTACAATCAGATCAATCTCGTTATTTCTTAGTCGGTCAAAATCATCCAGTGCTCCCAGGTCAAGAAGCATGGGTAGTCGATCTATGTTGCTACCTTGCTCTTGAATTTCCCCGTTTCTCATCCATACAAAATTCGCATCATCTGATAATGCGTCCATCATATGACGGCTGTGGGTGGACAGAAGCACCTGTGTGCCAGTGCTTTCAGCGATGAAAGAAATAGCGTTGCATAGAGCTATCTGGTTGTTAGGGTGTAGATGTGAATCTGGCTCGTCAAGTAGAAGAAGTTTGGGTTTGAAGTAGGTAATGTATGAATAAATTTGCAGCACTTGCAGAAGCCCGGTTCCGCAAAGCTCGATTAAATTTCTTGCCCCATTTTGTGTGGCATAAACTTTTATCCTGTGGTCGCGCTGTTCATCAAACTCAACATCAATCACTGTGCCAGGGAAAATAGTAGCAAGTCGCTCGTTGAGAATGTCGAGCTCCCCTTCAACATGTATATAGTAGATGATGTTGCGGAGGTACAGGTTAGCGTCGCCGCTGGCTACACCTCTTCGTACAATTGCTCGAGCGCGGAGCTCTTCATATTGCGAGATTCCAGCTAGGCCGGGAACATAAACACTATAGAGATCTGCGGGGTTTGTAACAGTGCTTCCGATACGCTCAGAGTCACCCTCTCTGTTACAAGCAATGTTGCCATGGTTCCGGCCTTTGCTGATTGTTATACTGTATTGAATTTCCTCCTCTACTTGCACGCCGTTGGCATCGGTGGAGATGGCGGTAGAGAAAAGTGTCAGGCTGCTATCACCTGTTCCAGTGTGGTTCAGGTAAGGAGAGCCATTTCTCAAAACACTGAAGTCTGGGGTAGGGTTGTACTGCAATAGCTCGGTTGAGAAGGTCTTCTGCCCTTGCTGACGGGAGGCAACCGCCGCGCTGATGGAAAAGTGTATGCCCTGAAGAACACTGCTTTTTCCCGCGTTGTTTCCACCTACAAGAACATTCACCGATTCTAATGAAATTTCGGCTCGCAGAACTTTTTTGTAGCGTTCCAATAACAATTTATTAATTCGCATAAAGCACTGTCCTTGAGCCGAAGTTGAGGTGTCGCGAGGAGGAAAGGAATACTGGATGTGGCCTAATGATGGCCCGCTGAGTTGATGATGTCCATGCCCGATGAGGGGCACCTCTACGATCCAGCCGAGTAGTCGTTGACCAACCTCACTCAAAGCGGTTTACTGTACGCATATACAGTAAAGGCGTTCTCGTCATGGTCACTATCCTCGGCCCACTCAACCCCAGCACCACAGAGCTCCCTCTGTATTCGTTTCAGGTGCCGGCAGGCTTCCTTCTCCAGCAGCCGATCACCTGGAAAAGCGTATTTCCCTCGATGAGCTCTTGGACGTGCGGGCGCCTCACATCTACCTAGTGCGAGTCGAGGGCGACAGCATGATCGGTGCCGGCATCTACCCCGGCGACCTTGTGATTGTCGACCGCTCCATCGAGGCTGAGCCTGGCCACATTGTGATCGCCGCTGTGAACTGCGAGCCGCTGTGCAAGCGTCTTGCTCGAGATGGCAGCCAGGTGGTGCTCAAATCCGAGAACCCGCGCTACCCATCTCGGTACCTTCTCGAAGGTGAAGAACTGCAGGTCTGGGGTGTGGTTACCTACAGCGTGCGAAGCCATGACAAAGCCTGAGCGAGTATTCGCCCTCATCGACTGCAACTCCTTCTACGCGAGCTGTGAGCGTGTATTTCGCCTCGACCTCCGTACCAAGCCTGTTGTCGTACTCAGCAACAATGACGGCTGCGTGATCGCCCGGTCGGCAGACGCGAAGCCTTGGATCAAGATGGGCGAGCCCTACTTCCAGATCAAAGATAAGCTCCGAAAGCACGGCATTGTGGCGTGCTCGTCGAACTACGCGCTCTATGGCGACATGAGTGAGCGGGTCATGTCAGTCATCGAGTCCATGGTGCCCGCAGCAGAGGTGTACAGCATCGACGAAGCCTTCGCCGAGCTCACGGGTATGCCCGGCGACCTCGAGCGCCTGGGCCGACAGATCCGTGCCGAGGTTTATCGGCGGACAGGTATCCCGGTCGGTGTTGGCATTGCCTCGACAAAGACCCTGGCGAAGCTGGCCAACTTTGCTGCCAAAAAATGGCAGAGTCATACCGGTGGGGTCGTCGACCTGCGCGATGAGGTGAAGCGCAACTGGGTGCTCAAGAAGTGCGATGCGTCGGACGTCTGGGGAGTTGGCCGGCGCATGACGGTACACCTGGCGGCTATGGATATACGAACTGCGTGGGAGCTTGCGCATGCTGATGCCTGGGCGCTCCGGAAGCAGTTCAGTGTGCTGATCGAGAAGACTGCCAGGGAGCTGGCCGGCACCACGTGCCTTGAGCTAGATGATCCCGACCCACCCAAAAAGGAGATCTGCTGTAGCAGGATGTTCGGTAGCCGACTGACTGAGCTGGCTCCGATCAAAGAAGCAGTGGCCACCTATACGTCCAGGGCTGCCGAGAAGCTTCGTGCCCAGCAGTCGCTTTGCAAACGGCTACGGGTGAGCATCCGCACGGGGATGTTCAATCCGGACGAGGCGAAGTACGCCAACGGCTTGCTGGTCGAGCTGCCATATCCAACAGACGACACGCGGTTGCTGACAATAGCAGCCCAGAAGGGTGTGGAGCGGGTGTTCCGGAAAGGGTTCCGCTATAGCAAGGCGGAGGTGTTGCTCCTCGACATCAGCCAGTCAAACGAGATTACCGGTGACCTATTTGCGGCTGCTCAGCCAGTGGCGAGTGAAAAGCTCATGGGCGTGCTTGATGCGGTCAATGGAAGGTGGGGCAGGGGGACGATGCGGTTGGCAAGCGTGCCTGTGGATCCCAGTTGGGGTATGCGGCGGGAGATGATGAGCCAGAGCTTTACCACACGGGTTGATGAGTTGTGGACGGTGTACTGCAAATAGATGGCCCTAGGAACATGGCATGCCTTCCAAAAAAGTTGATGTGCTAGCACCCGAATCGCATCGGCCCTCAAAGGTCGGCACGATGTGCCCAGGTCAACCAATGAGGACATCACCATGCACTACACCCCAACCCTGAACGATGTTTGTCGCATGCTGAAGCAGCTTGACGAAATACCTCGCCCCTACGGAGACAATGAAGGCTACCCCGTTAATAGTGATACAGTGTATTACTCCCTCTACCCGCAACACCAAGAGTTTGTGAATAATCTACTTGAGGTTCTCTATAGCTACACTCGGTTGCCTGGCGGACAACAGGTGAACGTGCGTTCGGTCAACTACTTGACTGGTCGTGGGTATCCCGCCTATCTCGGTATTGATCAGTACGATGCCTATCGATTGGTAGGCTCCGTGGCTACCGAGAACTGGCTGATAGACATTTCTGACGCCAGCTCTCACCAGTTTGAAGATTAGCACTAAAGTATTTTTTTAGATATTGTTGTCCCGTCCGCCAGCGTTTGCTTTATGTAAACGTTGACGGTGGGGCGACCTTGTTTTTGAATCTGAATTTTTTCCTGTTTGTAGAGCTTCCGGCATATTGTAAGGATGGTCGTGTCGCCGATTTCATTTGCGTCTATTTCCTTTCTCATTGCGTCATAAATGGTCTCGTGTGCATGGTTCGCACTTTGCCATTTGCGCGAAGAGTTTGGTTTGTCAGGCTCGACGAGTGGCTTAAGATTGATATAGAGCTCAGCAACCTTTTTTTTGGCTGAGTTAAGAGGGCTCGGGGATGTATGTTTTCGTTTTGCATTTTCCTTGGCGAAACGCTTTTTGGCAATTGCGTCAATACGAGGCATCATGAATTCAGTTGCTTGGCACATGCCTATCATATTGCTCGCATCAATTAGATAGCTATAGGCTTCATCCATGCGACCCTCTTGCTCTGCCCTTGATGCTTGGATCAATAGCCCGCACATGCCATATACAGCTTCTAAAGATTGAGCCGGGGCAGTTAGTGTTTCAGCAATGATGCTATTCATTTCGTCTTCATCGTTGATAAGCATGATGTGTCGAATGAAAAGAAAAATATCGTCTCCAGGATGGTCTTCGTCTCTTAGTGCTGGGACAGTTATGTTGCTGAAGTGGATGGAGAGGAATTCATCTATGATGTCACTGCTCTTGGTCTTTAGAATTTTTAGAAATATTTCCGGCAGCGTGTTTGGTATTAAATTCTTGTAAAGTCTGAATGTGGCTTCTGTAAGGCGGGAAAGCTCTGTGTGAAAAGTCCGTGCTGTACGGCTTTTTTTGCTTATTATTTTGTTTAGCTCTTCTTCAGAATACTCTTGAGATACGCATTCGTTAATATTGCTGAACAATTTTTTTAAGGATGATCGTTGAAGGTTTATAATTATTTGTCCATCGGTTTCTTGACTGACAGTATTATTTTTTTCGATGATTTCCCACAAAATATCTTGCATTTGTCTCATGTTTTCTGGGTCATCGAAGATGTTTGAGTATTTGCTCACAGGTTTTCTCTCATGATTTAATGGTTGTAGTCATGGCAGGATTGGCTCGTCGAGAGTTTCGCTGGCTGAATTGGCTAAAACGACGACCTTTGCATTCCACCATGGGTACGCTTGAAATTTCAACCTTACGGCGTCTCATCGAGTCGGAGAAACTGCTGTGGTGGGTGGCAAGAACGTGTAACTCCTGGCTTGGCTCCACTAGCGTCCTAAGAGGGGCCGTCGAAAGATTACTCAGCCCTTGAATTACTCTAGGACTGTCAAGATCTTGCATGTAGGCTAATGAGCATCAGCTCGTGGCTAGCCCAAGATGTGGGTGCCCCTTAGAGGCATCCACAATGGGTTGGCGCGAAAAACGACTAACGCTGAAATGATTGATCGGAGAGTGCGAGCTGAGCCTAAGATCAGTGCTTGACCCATTACGTGGACTCGTATTTTCAATGAATAAAAGCCTTGTCGGAGAGGCAAAAACGCCCGTGATAGTTTAGGATGTAGTTTTGCTTCCTACTAAGCCTAAAAAGGATCATCTATGTCTCGCCTGGCAGAATTCCGTCAACTCGAGCAGCAACTCGCCGCACAGCTCGCAGAGCTTGAAGCACTCAAAGGCTCTTCCGAGCTGCAAGCTGAAATTCAATTTGAGACCAAATTGCGGGACTTGCTGGCTGAGTACGGCTACAGCCTGCGCGACATCATCAACATCCTGGATCCTCAAGCCAACCGTCGTGCCGCCGCTCCGGTAGCAGTTGAAAAGTCCCCACGTCGCGCCCGCCAGGTGAAACAGTACAAGAATCCGCATAACGGCGAAATCATCGAGACCAAGGGTGGCAATCACAAGCTGCTTAAGGAATGGAAAGCCCAGTATGGTGGCGACGTGGTGGAAGGCTGGCTTGCCCAGTAACACGTTCCACTGGCAGTCTGCTAAAGCCCCCTGACGGGGGCTTTTTCTTTGGTGATGCAGCCACCTTTCCAGGTAGGTAGCTGAGAGCAGCAGCCTGGTTGACCAAGCGGCTATCTTTGGCTCAGTAGCCGAAAGCCGATCCAAAAAGGCCTGGGCTCGTGCAACAAAATCAAGGAATGACTCCGCGCCGGCGCCGTCGCGATAGCCGGGGTCGGACTTCAGCCAGTATGCATCGACCCAGCTCTTCCTCTGAGCCACAGTCGTATCGATACAGCGCTCGGGTGCAAGGTACGTAAACTCTTCGATAGCCCATGTCTCAAACGGTGTCCTGGGGAAGGTCGCGGCAGTTGCCTGAGCGGTGGCCTGCGCTCGTGCGAAAGGAGACGCAACGATCAGGTCGGGTGCCACGGATAATGATCCGGCGATCATCCGAGCTTGTTCTAGGCCCAAAGAGGTGAGAGGAATGCTTGCATGATCTCTGCTGGCTTGGCCCGCATTTGCAGCGCTCTGGCCGTGCCGAATCAGCCGTACACGTTTCATCAGCTATCTTCCACTTTCATGGGGTGCCACCAATACCCTGCTTCCTCGCACCTCCCGAAACCGTAGCGCCCAGTACATCAATTAGCGGGAGGTGGCAGTAGCTACAGGTGAATTTTGGGGTTGCCGCCATTCTGTACTATTGGAGTGTTTAAGGAAAAGTGTCGTTCAATATTTGAGAGTGTTAGTAGTGAAAACTATGTCCATTACGGTGCAACATGCTGTAGTAGGTGAACGCTCTGTAAATATCACTAAGATTGTTGGTTTTTTTAAGCTCATCAAGCATAGTTGGCTCTATTTCTAGCGTTTCTGGATTTTTTCGCAATAACCTGGCCTTTGTTAGGTAGTAGTACGGTAGCGAATTTAGTAGTTGGATTTCTGTGTGTTTCCCTCTTTTTGGTTTTCCATTCTTAAAGTAGTGTACGACGATTTCTTGATAGAATTGTCTCATGTCCACAGGTATGGCGGAGATGGACTTTATCCATTGTGTCATTTCTTTGGTGAATAGAGTGCTTTCTGTTTTGCTACCATTTGCGATGGTTAGAAATTTGGTTGCGACTCTATTCGTCAATGCTATCATGAACTCCATTAGCTCATGATCAAGGTTGGCGCGATATGGGGACTTGTGCTGCAACTTTTCCTTAAGGAAATGGCAGTTCCCTAAGGTGGAGGTCTCATCCTCATTGAGTGCAGCCATATGGTTATCGCATAGAAGCGCAGTGTGCTCTCGCCACACAAAGAGCTTCAAATGGGAGCGTTGATCGCTCCGGAAAATTATTATAAATCGGCGTAAGATGTCCTTGGACTCCATCGCTGGATAAAATTTTTACGCCGCAGCCCGGGATTTCGCAAGCGCCTGCGGAACGGTAGAATATTTCGCGTAAGGTCTCGGGATGAAAACAAGTCCTTCTTCTTGAAGTATCGAAGTGATTCATCCCGAGGCCAGCCATTTTTACGCCGAGTGGATCTTCGTTAAGATCTCCGAAGTGCGGTAGGTTCGGTGAGGATGTTTTTACGTGAACGCCGGTTGCCCATATTGAGATCATATGTTTTGGGCGCGGGTGCCTCTTAACCAGTTCTATCATTTCAGGGTAAGGCATTAGAAGAATATCATTTTCTAGGTAGAGGCTATCAACTAGATGCTGGCGTTTTGGGGTGTCGATTTTTTCATTGCCAGCGATTAGTATGTAGTCTATCTCTATTTGGGTTTCTCTAGCTACATTGTCCGTTGGTGTTAGCAGTGGAACTGGGTAGTTTTTAAGTAAAGGTTTTAAACTGAGGAGTAGAGATTTTTTTCGATCTTCAGATACAAAGCTATCTCTCCATTCTTCAACTTGTGAAATCCATTTTTTTGCTTTTTTTGAAAATTCAGTTTTTTGGGCGTTATCTTTGAATACTTTGTCAGAGGCGCGTTTAATTTCGACTAGCGAAATTTTTATTACTTGGTTTTGCCCTGAGAGGAAGGCAAAGTCAGCTCGGCGTTTGTTAGGGAGTGCGAGTTCGTCAATTATTGAGTCAAGCAGTAATTCACCTGCGTAGAGTTCAGGGGTGTGTAGCAGAAACGGATACTCTACAATTTTTTCATGCAGACGTGCTTCTCGTAAATCTTCAGAGCGACTTTGAATTTCAGGTGAATTGTTTGATGATCCACGATTTGCTTTTTTATCTTTGGCCTTCTGGCCTTGTCTTCTATATTTGTTCTCGGCGGGCTTTATCGGCTGCGTGGTGATTTGATCCTCTATGCGGGCAAGTAGCGCTTGCTGCCGATTAACTATGCTGAGGAATTCAGCAATGGCTTGGTTTTCGAGAGTTACAATGTCCATACGATTCCTTCTACGATTTCCCTTGAGGTGGCTGGTTGCTTCTAGCCTTGAGTGATTGCCCTAAAGCGCTAAAGCTGGCCGAACTGAGCAGTAATCTGCAGACAACAGCGTTTAGCTTTTCAGTATTCGAGTTTTCCCGATCAATGACTGGAATTCATCTAGCTTAAACTCGTTGCTGCCAGCATGCTGCAGTGTGGCAGTAACACACTGGAGAAATGCGAAAAGAGATGCGGCCTTGCCTTTGGCAATCGTAAAGCCATTTTGTCCGGGCGCTCTTCCATGAAAAATTGCGCCGTCAATACTTAATATCCCATTGGGAATTAATTTGTTGGAAAAGGATTTATATATATTCTCAATTCCTTTCTCTGTGGAGGGGCCTTCAAATCCAATAATAAATGTTGGAATTGAGATGTCGTCAAGAAAATGGAAGTCATCACCTTTTACTGAGGTTCTGAGCAGTTCCTTGATGGAAGCTGCTTTGTCCATCGCCTTCTTACCTTGCGTTGCAAGGTTGGATTTGATTTCCAATGCGGCGCATACAGACGGGGCTAAGAATAGTCGGTTCTGGTCGCTGCTGATCGGGAAGCTGATTGAGAATGGTTGCTCAATAACGATATCAACCTGACCTGAGTCATTTCCGTATTGATCAAAAATTGTTCCAGTGCCAACGCGATAGCCAGGGGCCAAAATCAGAGAAAGAAGAGACCGGTTAATTATTTCTCTCTCGGCTCCGGTAATGCTAGGAGCATATTTAGTAGAGTCTGCATGGGCCTGCATTAGTGCGGCATGTATGCCTTCCAGTTTTTGTTTTAGAAAGTTAGATGCTTGAGTCATAACCTAGGTTTCGCTCTTTGAGATAAAACTGAGTCAGATGCTGGTTGTCTGTGAACGGGGCCAGGTAATCATCCAGCTTGTGACGTACCTCGTCGTATGTATCGGCGCCGTCGACGTCCACGTGTTCAATCTGGTCAGTCTCTTACAGAAATCGGCGGAGCGCCTTGAGGTGCCGTGTTTTTTTTCTGCATGTTTTTTCTTCTCAGAAGCCCTCGTTCATTACGAGGCGGAGTCGAAGAGCCGAATGAGCAACTCTCCCGTATGTGTGCCTGCGTACCGTCCCTGCAGCTCTTCAAGCTTGGCAGAGCGCCGCTCCCCAGACAAAAGACTCAGCCCGTGCAGGGAATTCATCAACTGTTGCATGCCAGCAACATCGTCAGCCAGGTTGAGCCAGGTCGAGGTGATCTGCTGAGCAAGCGCCTCTGCCTCACGACTCGCAATCTGAGTCTCAATGAGCTTGTTTGCGTGCGTCAGAGTTTTCAGTGAGATGATCGACTGCTCAAGCTCTTCCAGCTGCTCACCGAGGCGCTCTGCCTGGGCGAGCCCCGAGGCTTTACCATCGACGTAAACGACGTCGTCCTGCAGCGAATAGATAGCCAGGGGGCCATCCCCTCCGCCAGTGACATCTAGGGCAAGGACATTCCCGAGGCGCAGAGAATGCGGAATCCAGGTGTGCCCGACACAGACACGCCAGGCACCTGGAACACCGCCGCGATGATGCTTCTTGATCCTCTCGCGCCCCCACAACGCGACATCCTGAATCTGTGGGTTATCGAGGCTCTGGGTGAAGTCATTCCAGGCCAGCCCCACGGGCACATCAGCGTGAACCACTCCGACCACGCCCCGAGAAGTCTCCACCTCAATAGCCAGCGGCAAGCTATCCAGCTTGTCGATGACCATGGGCTTGGACTCGTCATCAATCGTGAGCCACCACCGGGCGCCATGAGCGGAGTAGGGCAGGTGTGGGTTAGCTCGATAGGCGTCAATGAGCATCTGCTCGTGGTTGCCCTTCACCGTGAAGAACCACTGTTCGCCCAATAGTTTCAGCCCGTCGAGCATCCCTGGGCCACGGTCGATGAGATCTCCAACTGCTATCAGCCGGTCGACGGATTGGTCGAAGCCGAGCGCCTGGAGACCTCTATGGAGCTCTCGTGTTTTGAAATGGATATCACCAACGACGAAGTCTCGGCCTGCCCGATTTTGAGGCAGTTTTAGCAGATGAGGCATACGCTACAGACGCTCCTGAGCCGGCCTGGACGACTCGGATATTTTACCTTGTGCACGCAGTATCTCACCCATTAGCGCCCCTAGGTTTCGAGCGTCGTCGATCCCTCTATGGTACTGACCAGACCATTCGATGCCCCAGCCCTCAACTGCAGGCCGGAGAGCCAATGCACGGCAGCTTAGTATTTTCCAGTGCCATTTCTTAGCATTGGTGTGGCTAAGGTCGGCCAGCATCGGTTCGCAGCGATTCCGTACTGCATCCATTGCCAACTGCTTGGCATCGTAATCACCCCAGGAGCACCACATTAGCCCTTCGGTCTTGAACGGGGCCAGGTGGGCATCCAGCTTCTGGCGAACTTCGTCGTATGAACCTGCGCCGTCGACGTCGACTTGATCAATCGTGGTCAGTCTCTTGCAAAAGTCGGTAAGAATCGGATTAAGCACTGGGCGCACCAAGCTCGTGTACTCGCTGACGATCTTGCAATCCCGATGCAGATCTAGAACCACAGCTCCGACTTCGATGGTCTCCATCTCGTCACGACTTATAGCGAGCTTGTGTTCCGGCTTCTGCTCATCTGTCAGGCCTGCAGGGTACTCGTCGCACGTAGCTTCAAGATCTACGCAAAGGAGATATCGGGTGCCTGCCAGCAGCTCGCGGAGTGCTTGGAGGTGCTGTGGTTTTTTGATCTGCATGTCTCATCCTTCCCAGAAAGCCCTCGTTTCTTCGAAGCGGAGTCGAAGAGCTGAATGAGCGGCTCGCCCGTAGCTGTGCCTGCGTACCGTCCTGCTAGTTATGCGTTCGTAGCATGGAGTACAAATGTACTCCTGCCATGGAAATGCCTACTCATGGCGCTTCGAGCCGTCCGAGTGTCCCGATTTCACGTCTAGATGCTCTGAATCCTCAGGCGCCTCTATCGTCGCTAATGGTTTGCCGTTTTTGGTCACAACAAACACGTGGCCTTTGGCAACAAGTGCAACGATTCGCCTCAGGCGTCTGCGCGCTTGGCTCATCGGGATGACGGTCACCACTTACGCAGCTCCTGGATTTCCGCTGCCAGCATGTTGCGGGCAGAGCGTGTGAACCCAGCGTCCGCTCACTTGCTGCCCCGGCGCGCCACACTGCTCGCACGTCTTCAGTGACAGCTCCTCAGCCACAGCCACGGCACCCCGGCAGTAAGCATCGCCACCATCGTAGAAAAAATGCAGCTCACCGAATTTCGATTTCACCTGCGCCACCACCACCTGCGGCACCTCAGGATGCCGATTAAGGTGAGCTTGAAGCGTGCGGCACAGGGCGTAGAGGATTTCCCGCCAACCAGGGCTGAAGTAGATGTCATCCACAGATGGGTCAGAGAAAATCCGTGGATAGCGTTCTCTGAATTCCGCGAGGGTGATCTCGCGTGGTTTTTCCATATTCATAGTGTGCTGGATTTAAGTTTCGAGGAGCGTGAGGGGCAAGAGCTTGTGAGTTGATACTTTGAGATTATCAAGCTGTGTATTGCCTGTCGAGGCAACTTTAGAGTATGCAGTTGGCATACCCTTAGTTGTGGTCGACAAGGGTTGAACTTGGTGATAATAATTGCGGGTTTTAATTGTATATTGCCTCCGTGCAGCTGGAAGATGCCGCATTGAGGAGGCCCTGTTCATATTAGCCAATTGCAGGTGTATGGCCTGCCGACGGGCATAGTGCGGCGTTAACATGCGGGTTGCACCACCTGCGCTATGCGAAGATGGGCTTCGATCACACAACCATCGCCTGGGCTCCAGGCCTAAGGAGTGCTGAGCTCACTCTGGTAAGCGGAGCGCGCAGACGCGAGGATGGATGCCCGCAGGGCCGAGACGCTCAGGAGAGCGACTCGGTTCACGACAGCCGGCCCGCAGGGCGCGCCCAACCACGACGACTTTCTGGAGAGCCCATGAGCAGAGACGCCAAGGACACCGTGTACTGCAGCATCCAAATGCCCATCGCCCAGGGTCGAGAGCTCCTGGAGCTGATTGCCAATCTCCGCGCCTCTGGCGCTCACCCATCACTGGAATCGGTCTTCAAGGAAGCCGAGGGCGAGTTGGAGATGTCGATTAAATACGTCGAGGGGATGCTTGCCGGCGATGGCTGGCACGGTCGCCAGATACACTAGGGGACAACACAATGAGTGGTGTTGACGATTTGCGTCTACGCGAGACTGCATGGCGGAAAGCGCTATGGGCGCTCGCAAATCTCACTCCTAGTGATCCGCGAGCCGTCGAGGCCTTGGACGCCCTCAATAACATCGACCACCAAGATCAACGCGGCGCACCCCCATCGGTATCTGCCACCAAGACGCCAGGCGGTACCTTGATCGTGCGTGAGGTCGACATCCCGCAGCCTTGGCGGGAACGCTTTGTTTATGAGAGCAGAAGCTCAACACGCCTACTCGAAGGCACGTATTACCGAGACTGGGAGAAGTTTGCTCACGAAAGGAGCCGTGAGATGGCCCACTTAGAACTCCACAGGCGCGCTCGCAAAGCGTGATGGTGGAAATTGTACGTGACGTGTACTTTAGAGCCTACCCAACCGACATGCTGAACTATGGATGCCTAATGCGTCGGTGTCAGCTTCACGACAAGCATTCATTACACGTTGCCTGGAGCGTTGGCTTTGCAGACTGACCGCAGGATTCCAGGTAACCCGTCCTCGTGGACTCACTAAGACTACCGGGGCATCTCAGTTTTTTCAACTCACATACCCAAATCTTCCTCAAGTTTAAATCCTCTCAAGCGGCGCAATGAAAATCCTAACTTAAACAGTGTCTCAAAAAGAGCTTCATTAAAATCGTGCCATTCACTGTCAAGTGGGGGCAAGCAGTCCATAGGCCACTGCTTCTTGATCAGATCACGCATCATCTCGCCTAGAATGTAGCAAGGGTCGCTGAGTGAGCCTGGCGGGCATTCAAATTGAAGCACCTCTTTCCCTGTCACGACATACACCTTCCGGGCGAACAGCGCTGAAACTGTAGGCTTTGCGAGGATCGTAGAAAAAACGCCTCTAATGACTGCCTCTGACAGATGAAGAGACGATAATTCCCACACCTCATGAATCCGTGGGCGCGTCCAACCCTTTGTTTCGCCTGACCACACAATTGCCTCGCTGATCGCCTTGGTGGTGATGAATGGCTTCCGCTTACCGCCCATCACAAAGCTCCTTTAGACTTTTCTTCATATGCTTGAATCGCTGACTGGAGGCTGGTATGCCACGCCAGATCATTACGAGTGATGGCCGTTACGGCATTTGTCACCGCAAAGTGGCTACCTTGCAGCCCATCCTGACAGGTGATGGTCGATGAATATCGCTCTGCATCTAACACGGCACATAGGCCATCAGCAGATACAAGAAATGCATACCGAACAGCCGAGACGCAATCCTGACGCCGCCATGCATACCGCTCCATGAGTATTCCAGCCGGTACGAGCTTCACGTGATGATCTACCTGCTCGGCCTTTTTATTCTCCTGAGCGAAGCGGAGTATGGCATCTCTGGCCTCTTCGGGATCCATGGAAAGGCTACCTCGTCCGGTCACATGGTAGTTCTTCAGTTTCTTAAGGGCCTCAATGAAAAATCTTTCTTGTTTCTGCTCCCAGTCACTCTGTTTATCCGGCCACAAAAAATTAATGATCTTGTCCATGACCTTCATTTCTCCGCCCCCCTTTTGTTCTTCTCTTTCTGCGTGGCGATATTGGTCACATTGCTCAGTGCCGAGAGATCTTTCTCTAGCTCATCAATCTGAGAAATGAGCATCAACTCCCTGGCTAGGCTGTCGTGATAGAGGTCTTTAAACAGCTTTTCTGCTCCATTGTTGGGCTTGGCGCTATTTTCTTTTTTTTGTTTGGCTGCGGCTGCCTTGGTACTCTCTCGGAGTGGTTTAAAACAATCCCGATCTTTTCTAATGGAGCCTTTGCCCCGCCCAGCCTCCAAAGCCACATTGTTAATGGTGATCTTGCTGCCTGGTGGCAAAATATTTGGCTTATTTTCAATCAGCCGCTGAAGGGCTTCTTCGTACTGACGAATGACATCTGAAATCATGAGTTCAGGTCATCCTTAGTGGTCTGATTACGCAGTGCCTGGTGATTTGAAACGGATAGTGGGGGTAAGTCATTATCAATCCTGAATGGAGTTTTTTTGCGGCGTGCTGCTTTGGCCAAGTTGTCGCAACTAATTTTTATGCCAGATGAGATAGTTTGACTGCTAAGCAGTCGCTGAAGAGCGGCTTGATAAAGTTTGATGGCTTCTGCGGTCATGCGATCACCTGTGAGATTTTGTCTTTGAAGAGTTGCAATATGCTGAGTTTGGTCTGCTCGGTGTTGTAAGCAAACGTTCCTTGTGGAATGCTCTCGATAACTTTGACTTGAATTAAGATCGCTTGATCAAGTTTCTTTTCTTTAATGCAGGCCTTGCTGCAGTTAAGGCAAGCCACATAATTATGGTGGGCTCGCTCAAAGCATTCTCCTACTTTTAGGCAACCACCCAGAATTGTTTCTTTGTAAGAAATCAAGCCTTGTTTCATGTTTTTCAGTGTTTCAGCGAAATTGGTAGCGATGGTGCCAAGGAATGAATCTTTGATGTTGCGCTCATAAAAAGTTCCTGCGGCTCCATGAAGTGTTGCCTCTTCCATGATTACATCTTTTAAGAATAGGCTGGCCTCTGCTGGGACTGCTTGCTCCTTAAAGTATTTTGCAGTTTCAGGGTTGAGGTCTTCGAAAAGATATTTGGCTGTAGCAAATCCTTTGGTGTAATAAACTGACATTTGAAGCAAGGTATGCTGCAGCATCCGTTTTAAGGAGGGGAGCGAAACCAGGCCACTTTGTGCAGCATATACCGCCATTGAGCGTCTAAACTGGTGAGTGGTTAATCGCCAATTTTCACCAGGTTGGAACTCAGCCTGAGACTGCCAGTCTCTGAGAGGATCCAGCATCACCAGTTCATTGAAATCCTCGGAATTGATAATCGTGGCAGGGAAGGTATCTTCCCACTTAAAAGGAGGAAGGTTAGCTTGGGTTAGCTTTGTTGACTTGGATTTTTTGTTATAGTAGTTAGAAATTGGCAAATAGCCGACCGACAGGAAAAGAAATTCTTGGGTGTTGACGTGCTTTGGTATGTGCTTTTTTATGAGTTGTGTGATTCTCATAGCTGATTCATATGGGTAGAGAATATCTGCAGAGGTTATCCATTTAGCTGGGCGAGGCAGCTTTGTTAGTTTTATTGTTAGACCATGGACTATGTACGTGTCCTTTGAGATTTTCTCAATGCAATTTTCTTTCAATAGGTACGCTTCTCGTTCACGCATTGCTGTAAATGTATGTATGAGCATTTTAGCCGCGTAGTAACAACGGTTAAGATAATTTCCGACGTTTGCTAGTTGATTGAAGTTGTATTTTTCGCTTAATTTGGTGAGGCCGCACTCATCAATGGCTTGGCTAAAAGGCACGTTAGGCAATGCTGGGTTTTTGGATATTTGTTTCATCCTGCCGTAGTAAGGGTTGGCTGCAACCCTTTGGTTAAGTTCTTCAATGTTTTCAGCAGTCGAGTTGTATTCCTCTAAAATCTCCTTGTAGTTTGAAATTTTCTCGAACAGGATACGGCCTGGGATAACTGGATGTTGCTCTGACTCGTCATTGGACTCTCGGATAAGTTGGTCTATCAGTTTAAGGGCGAGAGGGGAGACCGGGTAAATGACATGCTCAACGCATTTGTTGAGCATGGTTTGGAGGATGCGGAGGTTAATTAGTGATTCAACTTCTCGAATATAGTCCCCGAACTCAATTGGGCTCTCAAAGATCTCTGCTATAGTCAATCCTTTCTCTGAGGCGAATGCGTGGACTTTACGAAGAGCTCCAAGGTTTGACATAACCGAGTCGTGGCTAGGGTAAGAGCCTGTTCTCTTGGAAGGACGAAAAATTTGTGTGCAGATGATTTTTTTTGCCTGAGCTAGACTTGCAAGCTCTATCTTGTTTTTTGTACTGAATTTGGAGAAACAAATAGCAGACGCCTTGAGGTGATGATTGCTTAGCTGAGGTGTAGTCCACTTATTGTGAGCAAAAATTGAAATTATGTGGCCATCTTTGTCGCGACTGATGACCGTGTCGTCATTAATTTCAGATACATCCATGTTTAGGTAAGCATCGTTGCCATTGTTGGCGTGTTTACGAGCGTTAGTCGATTTCATTTGATCGCTCCAATGCGTACCAGATTGTCAAGAAGTGCTGCCCAGTAGTCGGTTAGGATTTCGTTGGTAAATACCTCTTTTTCAATCTGATCTATCGAGTCGCTAGTCTCTGCGGAGGTGGCTCTCAGCTTTCCAATGATGTAGTTGATTTTTCGCATGGTCGCTCCATTCAATTTTTCGAATTCTTCAGCTGAAACGGACTGACTTCGAATTTGCTCAAGAAAATATCGCAGGCTGAGCAGTTTTCGGATGTCATTATTTGTGGCATGGGCGACAAAGTGTTCGCAAAACAGGCATGTGATAAAGTTGCTGCACGACGGTTCAGTCACTGGAGAGTCGATTTCAACTAACGGGATTGCGCTCCCAGGTTCAATGCAATGCCCGGATGGAATGCTTTTTTGTGTTCGTCTTTTCCGATTGTTCTTGTATGCTCGTGTGAAGAGATTATAAAAGGCACTAACTTCTTTTATGGCCACATCATCAGCGGCGGTTGAATACGCCTTTGCAATTGTGCCAACACTGCTCTGCATGATTTGGTTAGCAGCCACAACACCGAATTCTTTCAATAGGTAGTTGTATTTGTATAGCCGAAGTTTGCGATAGCTTAAATAAGGGGAGTTTTCGTCCAGCATTTCGCGGATGGTGTCCCCTAGTTTTCTAAGAGCGCTAGGTTGCAACGGTCGCCACTGCTTTTCAAATGAAATCGGGATTTGCATGAACAGAGATTTGCTTGGCTTATCCCTTGTGAGGAATGCTCTTAACTTCAAGAAAATCTCAAAATCTTTGACAAAGCGGGTTGTGATAGTGAAGCTCTGCACTTTTCTTCCCGCTCGCCATTTCACCGTCCGGAAGCCCTGCACGCTCGGGGCGATTTCGTACTCACCTGTTAACCATTCCAAGTCTCTGATCTGCTGTTCGTTCATCCCGGTGTTGGCTGCAAACATTAATAGAAAGCTATCATGCGCCCACTTGCCTAGGCGCTGTCTGTAAGCAGTTAGCACATACGGTTCTTTGTTCTCATTCTCTATTGTTTCTAAGGCTCGGCAATAACGCTTAATGCGAAATCTTTCCGTTTGCGGTATTAAAGTGCCTGTCTTGTAGTCCCAAAGCGCTGTGATGAACTCAGGTGGCTGTGCCCTCCGCGTGTGGCATAGCCATTGGATAGGGAGTACCCAAAGGTTTTCGTTCATTAAATTAACTTTAAATGGGTATTTCCATCCGTTTAGCAGGGCCTCCGTAAATCCCTTGAAGATTTCAGTGCACAGTCCTAGTCCATGAGCGACTTCGTCCTCTGGAGGTACAGGTGTTGGTGTGTAATCGCGACTAACAGGCACCCTCGGGAGGGCTTGCTTGAAGTTAGTGGTTGCCTCTGGGAAAAACCAGTAAAGCACGGTAAAAGGGATGCTTTGTTTTAATATGGCGGTATGGTACGCGTATTTTCCGCCCATGTGTATTTCGTAAATGTAATTTGAAAATTTTGAATAGGCTTCGTAGTAGGTCTCAACGTTATCAAATAAATCTGGGTATCCATTTTCGTAACACCAGCAGAGAAACTTGTTGAGTTCTCGTGCACTTGAAAGGAAAGTAGACTGGCTGATTGCACCCGTTTTGACCGCCGTAACGGCGTTTCTTGCCCAGCCATCAAACGCTTTGCATCTGTTTTCGTCCAGGTCGAATCTCTGGCACTGATAGAATGCCGTGTTCGCTATACGATAGCGGTTACGAAAGCAATGTGAGCCTACATGGAACACAGCTTCGTCTTTAGTCGCGAAGGCAACTTTATGTATTCCTAGCTCATCAATTTTGGCATCGATTTCTGGCAGCGAGAGCTTGTCAATGTCCACGACAGTGATGCCGGAAACCTGACGCAGGTACGACTTGACCTTAACTGTATACATGGTTCTCGGATATTCTCTGCAAATGTTGCTCGAACATGCTTTGGGCTTGGAATGCCAAATTTTTATCTTCGAGATAATTTAGATACCTTTCCGTGGTGCTTCTTTCGGCATGCCCCATGCGCTGTTGGACTTTCCCTAGTGCTCGTGTGTAAGCCACAGAATCTGCTGGCAACCCTTTAAGCTTTTCCTCAAGGAGGTTCATACCGAAACATGCCCTCAGGTTGTGGAAGCGAAATTTGAATGGTGATTCAAGTTTGTTTAGAGCAGGCTGAAGCGTCTCGGAAATGAATTTTCGAACAGAGTTCCCTTCTTGGATCGGGTTGTCTTGTCCTCTTCTCATGTCGCTTTTCGCAATGTGAAACGGATTGCCACGAGATGTGAGGAATACATATTGAGCGCCATCTGTTGGTTGGCCCGCCTTAGAAACTCTTCTCTTATAGCGCTCAGAATTTATGTATGTATAAATGAGACGATTTAGCCATGATGGAATATAAATTTTCATTAGTTTGTTGTTTTTGTTATCAACGGGTGTGCGGTGTCCTATGCTGATGGCTACTTCTGTCCCTTTCACTAATTCGGGATTTATTATGTCAGTGATTCTTAAGGTGTATGTTGCTAGCGAGCGTGCTCCGCTAGTGAGTGCAACGAGGAAGCTAAGAATCATCTCTGTGTTCTTTGTTTCGAAAAGAATTTTGACGAGTGCGCGTTGTTGCTCTCCACTATATGGATATAGCTTGCCACCATCCACAATGTACTCACCTGTGTTGACCTCTTGTGATTGTTTTATGTGGAGGTCTGTGGTGATTACTTCTCTGTCGCTGCTAAATCCTTGTTTATTGGTGTAACGAACGTATTTTCTTAACTCAATCCAAAGATCTTGAGTGGGGTGGTAATCAAAACGGTTTTTCATCCATCGATAAAAATTCACTACGGCACTAATTCGGGAGTTGGCCGTGGAAATTGCAAGTAAGTTTCTGTTTATCCGTTCTTCAAGTTCGGCTCTGTAGTGATAAGTTGGCCGAATGGTTTTTCTGAGTGGGGTTGAGAGATAGTCTATTTGGTCGGCGGACAAAGTATTTATATAGTCGACTAAGCCCTTTGCATACGACCTCAGAGTCTGGTCAGAAGGAGGGTTGTACTCCGACGCTCTTGAAAGAATGTAGAGAGACCCATGGTGCCATATGGTGCCGTCTGGTTTCAGAATGACCGGGACGTTCCTAAGCTCGTACTTTCCCGAATCGCTTTTGAAAGGTCGGACAACGTACTTGCCTTGGATGATAGCCGCCGCTTCAGGCACTTCATCGTTGGCAGCTTTTTCTGCCTTGAATACGGATATGCGAGGAAGCACTACAAATCGATGCTTCCTGTATGGAGTCTGGCGTGGTTTTCGGTTGACTGCTGCAGGCATGTTTAGACGGGTAGAGTGGCTTCGGATAGGGGATTTAAAATTTTAGGCCGGTCACTGTCAAGCATCATTCAAAGTATGCTAATAGTATCCTCTAAGGCAGTTTTTTGAGTTATCCCCAATAATATTTGATTAATTGACAATTTGATTTTCTGTTCGCTTTGTTTCGTCTTGTTTAGCGTTTGTCTCCAAGCCCTTACGGCTCTAGGGGTTGAGATTTTTGACAGGTGGCTTGAAGGTGAGAAGGGTGAGATTGAATGTATATATATGCGGCAGATATCCGATATAAAGACATTTATTTGAGCGTGATGTTATCTAAGATAAAAAACTTGGTTCATGACCAACGGTTGCCAAACCGGCTGCTGGAGAGCGGCTCTGAAACGAAGCCATCGTCGGGACGGCGTGGCGTTGTGGGGGCGGCCCCAAGACGTGAATGTGTACTCTGACCTACCAGTGCATGGGCGACGCTCACTTGCGATCTAGGCCCTGTACGAAATCCCGAGAAACCCTGTCGGTGCCTCTCGAGCGTAGAGTTTTTGTGGAGTCACCCGGCATCGACTGAAAGGAACTCTGTGATGGCATGGGGTTACGAACAGTCGGACGAAGCCTGGGCAGTGGTCTCCGGTCTCTTCATTGAAACCCCTGGGCGCGGGCAGTCCAGGCTGAGCGAGCGACTAATGCTATATGGCGTGCTCTGGGTACTCTGCTCGGGCGCTGGCCGGCGAGATATGCCGGAGCGCTTCGGCCCATGATCAACGGTGTACCAAAGGTTTTGGGACTGGCGAAATTAGGGGACATTCGATCAGATGCTCAAACGCTTGCGCCTGTGATTGAGTGAGGAAGGCTTAATCGATCTGCAGACCTTGATGATCGACTCGACCGCAGTTCACGCAACCCGAGCGAGCCTCATCTGGAGCTCGGAAACAGGGGGTGACGAGCCTGCCGATCACGCTCTAGGCCGCAGTCGGAGTGGCATGTCAGCCAAATTCCATATGCTCTGGGACGCCAACGGGACACCGTAGCGCTTCTAGCTACGCGCAACCAGTGTTTGACGAACTCAGCATTCCATCGGGCCAACGTGGCCATCCAGGTAGACGGTGCAAGTGGTTGTTTGCCGATAAAGACTACGACGCCGAAGCCCAGCCTAAGCCCAAGCCAGGCTTAACCAGACTGTTGATGGGCCCAAGAATCGGCAGCGCAACATCATCGGGCGCATTTTGGGCTTGCTGAAAGAAAACCGTCGGATCGTGACACGCTTCAACAAGCTCGCTAAAAGCTATGCCGCCATGGTCTCGCTGGCTTGTTCGGCCAGTGATGACTATTCCGAGGTCTCGCACAGCTCAGGTTGTTATCTGACTCACACAGTCACTCCCTCGCACCCGCTGGGAAAAATGGACACTAGGCGAGAGTTCTTTAGACGAAGGCTTGGAACCACAGACGGGCTGACATTCGAGTAAGTGACCTGAGGGGCTTAGGAGCACGCACCAGCCGAATTGGATTTCTGGTGGTTTATGGAGGAGGGAGAACGCTGTCCTATAGCTGTGATGTTGGAGTACAAGCACAGCCTGCCGATGAAACCAAGGAGGTGGGCACTTGCGGTCTTGCTAGTGAGAATTCTTGGAGACAAGGTTGTCCATTTTTTTGAAGAACTCACAGGGATCAGTCAATCGGTGAAAACTCACGGGTGGTTCTGCACCTTCACGGTGTGCAGGGTGATGTCCACCACGTCGCCGTCGGCGCCGACCTGGGGCATCTCGATCCAGTCGCCGACCCGCAGCATGTCGTTGCTGGTCAACTGCACGCTGGCGACGAACGACAGCAGGGTGTCCTTGTAGACCAACAGGATCACCGCCGACATCGCACCCAGGCCCGACAGCAGCAACAGCGGCGAACGGTCGATCAACGTGGCGACGATGATGATGGCGCCAAACACGTAGAGCACCATCTTCGCCAGTTGCACATAGCCTTTGATCGAGCGGGTGCGGGCGTGCTCGGTGCGGGCGTAGATGTCCAGCAGGGCATCGAGCAGGGCGCTCAGGGCGAGCACCAGGAACAGGATGGTGAAGGCCAGCGCCACGTTGCCGAGGAAATGCTGGCTGGTGGCGCTGAGTTCCGGCACCAGTTTCAGGCCAAATTGCACTACCAGCGACGGTGTCATCTGCGCCAGGCGGTGGAACACCTTGTTCTGCAGCAGGTCGCCGAGCCAGAGCAGCGCCGATTGGCGGCTCAGTAGCTTGATCGCGTGAAGGGTGAGAAACCGGGCCACCCGCCCCAGCACCAGGGCGATGACCAGCAGCACTGCCAGGCCGAGCGCGGCGTGCAGCAGCGGTTGTTGATCGAGAGTGCCCCAGAGGTCGAGGGCGTTTTGCCAGAACTGTTGAATAGCCATGCGCTGGGGAAATTCTCCGTAACCTTTTAAAAGAAGGGCCAATTAGAACGAATGTGCCGGGCCCACGGCAAAAAGAAATTCGGCTCGGGCGCCGGAAAACGTTACCCTATGTGGCTGAATTTCCGCTCATGCCCGAGGTTACATCCGTGTTTTCCCAATTCGCCCTGCACGAACGCCTGCTCAAAGCCGTGGCCGCACTGAACTTTGTCGAGCCTACCCCTGTGCAGGCGGCCGCCATTCCCTTGGCGCTGCAAGGGCGCGACCTGCGGGTTACGGCGAAAACCGGTAGTGGCAAGACCGCCGCATTCGTCCTACCGCTGCTCAACCGTCTGGTCGACCTGAACCAGAAACGCGTCGAGATCCGCGCGCTGATCCTGCTGCCGACCCGCGAGCTGGCCCAGCAGACCCTGAAGGAAGTAGAACGTTTCTCTCAGTTCACCTTCGTCAAGGCCGGGATGATCACCGGTGGCGAAGACTTCAAGGAACAGGCCGCGATGCTGCGCAAGGTGCCTGACATCCTGATCGGCACCCCGGGCCGTCTGCTGGAGCAACTGAACGCCGGCAACCTGGACCTGAAACACGTGCAGGTGGTGATCCTCGACGAAGCTGACCGCATGCTGGACATGGGCTTCTCGGAAGACGTCGAGCGCCTGTGCGGCGAGTGCCCGAACCGTCAGCAGACCCTGCTGTTCTCCGCCACCACGGGTGGTGCCGGTCTGCGCGAAATGATCAGCAAGGTGCTGAAAAACCCTGAGCACCTGATGCTCAACAGCGTCAGCCAGCTCAACGAAGGCACCCGCCAGCAGATCATCACTGCTGATCACAATCAGCACAAAGAGCAGATCGCTCAGTGGTTGCTGGAAAACGAGACATACCAGAAGGCGATCATCTTCACCAACACCCGGGTCATGGCCGACCGCATCTACGGTCACCTCGTGGCCAAGGACATGAAGGCGTTCGTGCTGCACGGCGACAAGGACCAGAAAGACCGCAAGCTGGCCATCGAGCGCTTCAAGACCGGCGGCGCCAAGGTGCTGGTGGCGACTGACGTGGCTGCCCGTGGCCTGGACGTCGACGGCCTGGACCTGGTGATCAACTTCGACATGCCACGCAGCGGCGACGAGTACGTGCACCGTATTGGTCGTACCGGTCGTGCTGGCGCCGAAGGCCTGGCGGTGTCGCTGATCTGCCATGGCGACTGGAACCTGATGTCGAGCATCGAGCGCTACCTGAAGCAGACCTTCGAGCGTCGCACCATCAAGGAAGTGAAGGGCACCTACACCGGTCCGAAGAAGGTCAAGGCGTCGGGCAAAGCGGTGGGTGTGAAGAAGAAAAAGACCGACAAGAAGGGCGACAAGAAAGCCGTGGCCAAGCGCAAGCCGACGGCCAAGCCAAAGCCGAATGCACCGCTGACCAGCTCTGATGGCCTGGCGCCGCTGAAGAAGCGCAAGCCGGCTGCTGCGGCGGAGTAAGGCTCAAGGGCCTCATCGCCGGCAAGCCGGCTCCCACAGGCGACACAGACCCTGTGGGAGCCGGCTTGCCGGCGATGAGGCCCTCAAGTTTCCCGCAATCTCAAGTCTTCTTCTCAGCCTCCCGCAATTCCTGCAGCCGCTTGTCGATCAACTGACATTTGTCCGGCAAATCACTGGCCTCCGTGCCCAGCTTCATTCCCTGCAACTCCTCGTTGATTTCCTTGGCCTTCTGCGGGTTCTGCTCGGTCAGGCGGGTCACTTCCTTGGCCAGTTCCTCGCGTTTCTCCGTGGCTTCTTCCAGCGTGCACGCCCAGCTCGGCAGGGCGAACAGCAAGCTGGCGGTGGCGGTCAGCATCATCAGTGTCTTCATGGTCGGGCCTCATTATCCATGGCGGGTGATGTTCCCGGTTGAGGGGTTCGCCATCGGGAAAGTT
The DNA here is from genome assembly GCF_003231275.1 of Pseudomonas huaxiensis. Taxonomy (GTDB): domain Bacteria; phylum Pseudomonadota; class Gammaproteobacteria; order Pseudomonadales; family Pseudomonadaceae; genus Aquipseudomonas; species Aquipseudomonas huaxiensis. Next base: position 2,588 of record NZ_QKVL01000059.1, on the reverse strand, counting down.
CAGTCGAACCGTGGCGAACGCGGCCGGTCACAACCTTACATACCCCCACCGAGGCCGCACCCATGAGCACCGTGTATGACTGGGACCTGATCGAACGTCTGCTGCATGAAGTCCAGAACAGCGCCGGACATAACTTCACCCCGCGCCCCTATGCCGAACAGCACGCCGCGCAGCTTGCCGCCGAGGGCGATGCGGTGCCCGACCTCGACCACCTGAAGACCCGCGCCTGCGACTACGAACGGTTGCTGGTGGAGCGCGGTTACATCGTCAGCCGACCTGAAGAGGAGGGCGGCAACGGCGAGAACTTCATCCTCACCGAGCGCGGTTCACGGCTGCTGAGCCTGATCGACAGCAGCATTCCGGGCAACGATCACCCGCGTCAGGTGCTCGATGAACAGGCCGATGCGCTGGACGAAGCGACCTTCGACGAGGTGGCCTCGAAAGCCCAGATTGCCTGAGCGAGTCAGACATATCTGGTAATAGCTGACGACAACCATCAATAATTGGCGCCAATTCTTCGTTGCCAAGAGGTTGTCATGCCATTGCCAGAAGTGGGGTGCCGCACATGAGCGCATCCCGTCGCGATCCCGATGCCTTCGCCTTTCAGGTCATGCTGGGGCTGTGCCTGATCTGGGGCGTGCAACAGGTGATGGTCAAATGGGCCGCCGCTGATTTCGCCCCGGTAATGCAGGCGGCGACCCGTTCAGGGATCGCCGCATTGCTGGTGGGCCTGCTGATGTGCTGGCGTGGCGGCTGGGAGCACGTGGGCACCACCTGGCGCGCGGGACTGCTGGCGGGCGCGTTGTTCGGGATCGAGTTTCTGTTCATCGCCGAGGGTCTGTCGCTGACGTCGGCGGCGCACATGTCGGTGTTCCTCTATACCGCGCCGGTGTTCACCGCCCTCGGCCTGCACTTCATGCTGCCCAGCGAGCGTCTGCGGCCGCTGCAGTGGTTGGGCATCCTGCTGGCTTTTGGCGGGATTGCGCTGGCCTTCGCAGGCGGTATTTCCCTGGATGATCTCAACGGGCCGATGTTGCTCGGCGATGCCTTCGGTGTGCTGGCTGGCGCGGCCTGGGGTTCGACCACGGTGGTGGTGCGCTGCTCGCGGCTGTCGGAGGCGCCGGCTACCTTGACGCTGTTCTATCAATTGGCGGTGGGCTTTGTCGGCCTGCTGCTGATCGCCGCCTTCAGCGGCAAGCTGACCCATGTCAGCCTGACGCCCATCGCCATCGGCAGTGTGCTGTTCCAGGCGCTGGTGGTGTCGTTCTTCAGTTACCTGACCTGGTTCTGGCTGCTGCGCAAATACCTGGCGTCCAACCTTGCGGTGTTTTCCTTCATCACGCCGATCTTCGGCGTGACCTTCGGTGTGTTGCTGCTGAACGAACCGCTGAGCCTGAACTTCGTGATCGGTGCGCTGTGCGTGTTGCTCGGCATCGTCATGGTCAGCGCCGAGCAGTGGCTGCGCAGGCGTCTGCGTTCGTTGCTGGGGCAGCGCTAGGTTCCGATACGGGAAAAGCGTGGCCACAGGCGCCGCACAGCACAGGCCAATGCTAAAAGAAACCCGCGACGGTGTAGGCCTTCGCGGGTTTCTTTGTTCGTGAAGGAAGCATCTTGGTGACGGTTTATTCAGGTTTGAAACCGGACTTGCCGTTGGCGGCGCGCCATTCCTTGACGTGACGGACGATGGATTCAGGGGTGGACTGGTGGCCTTCCTCAGGCCAGAAGATAAGGTCGGATGCTTGTGGATGCTCTGTCAGGCGTTCGAATTCATCTGCCATTTTGTCCTGATGGCGGCCGAACTCTTCTCCTCTCAAACCTGAGCGGTTTTCAAAGAACTCGCCTACGAAATCGAGGAATTCGGCCTCTGTGTACTCTTCCAGATGCTTTTTGATCATCATTGCTCGCTCTTCCCGTAATGGAGTTCCAGGTGTTGTTTGGGCGTCATGACAACAATGTTGTCCAGGTTATATACCGCACCACCTTCTCCGATGGGGTGAACGTGATGAAGCTCGAACGACATTTTTCTGCTTTTGTGCTCTGACTGTATGGCCCTCGGAGCGAGCCCCTCTTTCATCCTGTCCAGGTTTGCCTTTGTGAACTGCTGCAAAAGCTCAGAATCATTCGCTACTGCGATCCAGAACGCCCTTCTCATATGACCAAAGGTAGCGAAGGTTCGCCCCCTCAATTGATCGGCAATTTGTGTCGGCACAGAGGCGCCGGCTTTGCTGCTGGCCGCATCCAGCCAGCGTCCAGATGTGAGTTGACCTCCCCCGCTGACGACCCCCGCATAATCCCGCGGGTTCTTGAACATGATGTAAACAGGCTCAAGCCCCGAGTCTGCCGGGAAGGTGATGAGGTAGTTGTTGAAATGGACGGCATCCTCCGCAGGTAAGGGGAGGAACTGCGGGTTGTGCTTGAGGCTGCTATCGCCGGGATCGAGCGGAGACGCCGGTTGTTGCGCCGCTGGGAGGCTGGTGGAGCTGTCTGCGGATGAAACGATAGGCGCCCGGCGTGTCGTTCTAACCGGCGACTAGATGATTCGGGCGGAGAAACGCCGCTATCGCATGGGGCGACAGCGGCGTTGGGTC
>NZ_QKVL01000058.1 GCF_003231275.1 Pseudomonas huaxiensis | reverse complement strand
GCATCGAATGGATAAGCTCACCGCACCAAAGCCCAAGCCCAAAACATCCCCCCCACCACTCCGAGAAGAACTTTAAATTAATCGTTTCGATTGAAATTAATCGTTGAAACACGCAGTTACGCTGAAGTAAGCTCGAACGCATTCAACTGGAGCACAGCATGCAACCTACCCCTCACAACCACGCACAACACACCGGTCGCCTCGCGCGCTCCGTCGTGTCCGTGGCTGCCTGCGGGACTGCGGCTCCAGTCGGCTTTTATTTTGGGTATTGGTTTAGCCAAAGGCGCCGCTGATACCCACACCGGCGCCCACTCAAAGGGGCCGCCGAATACGAGAATACTCAAACCCCCGGTCGGCCCCGCCCTCCGGGGGTTTTGTTTTTTTGGGCCCGACCACACCGACACCATTGAGGAACGACACATGAACACCACCACTGACTACCGTTACCAACGCTCTGCCTGGCGATTTAGCCACTGCCGTTCGGGCCAGCCAGCCGCCTCCGACCGGTCCAGTACAGGTGGCAATCACACACTTACACGTATCTGTCGAACACAGCGATAGGGCCGAAGGCGCGGGACAGAACCCGCCTTCCGCCCAGGGAAATCCGAACATGCAAGCGTCCAGCCAAGCACTGCCCCTGAACACCAACGCCGCGGCCAACACTCCAGTCAGCCTGCGTCTGCCAAGCTCCGTGCAACTCAAGCAGCAGTTGCCACTTTCCACGACCCTCGCGGCCCAGGTCCAGCACCACCGCCAGGCGGTGAAGAACATCCTCGACGGCAACGACCCGCGCCTGCTGGTGATCGTCGGCCCCTGCTCCCTGCACGATCCCCGCGCCGCCCTCGAATACGCCGAACGCCTTGCCGCGCTGTCGCAGCGTGTCGGCGACCAGTTGCTGCTTGTGATGCGCGCCTACGTCGAAAAACCGCGAACCACCGTCGGCTGGAAAGGCCTGGCCTACGACCCGCACCTGGACGGCAGCGATGACATGCACGGCGGCCTGCGCCTGTCCCGCGAACTGATGCTGGGGATGCTCGAGCTCGGCCTGCCGGTTGCCACCGAACTGCTGCAACCCATGGCCTCGGGGTACTTCGACGACCTGTTGAGCTGGGCGGCGATCGGCGCGCGCACCACCGAATCGCAGATTCACCGCGAGATGGTCAGCGGCCTCGGCCTGCCGGTGGGCTTCAAGAACGGCACCGACGGCGGTGTCGGTATCGCCTGCGACGCTATCCGTAGCGCCGAACACCCGCACCGGCATTTCGGCATCGACGCCCTCGGCCATCCGGCCATCGTCGAAACCCTCGGCAACCCGGACACTCATCTGGTGTTGCGCGGCGGCCACAAAGGCCCGAACTACGATGCAGCCAGCGTCGAGCAAGCCCGTCGGGGGCTGGCCAAGGCCGGCATCGCGGCGCGGATCATGGTCGACTGCAGCCACGCCAACAGCGGCAAAGACCCGCTGAAACAACCTGCGGTGTTCGATGATGTGCTGCGCCAACGGCTGGATGGCAACCGCTCGCTGGTGGGCGTGATGATCGAAAGCCACCTGTTCGACGGCTGCCAGGCGCTGGGCAAGGGACCGTTGAAGTACGGCGTGTCGATCACCGATGGCTGCCTGGGCTGGGCCGGCAGCGAAGCGATGTTGCTCAACGCCGCCTCACGGTTGCGGGAACTGAGTGAGTGATATAGCCCGCCAAGTGCGCAGCCTGATGCGCCAGACCGCGAACGCGATGCTCCTCGCGAGCTTGCAACGCCCTGGCGCCAATTATTTAATGCTCTGGTCTTCAGGCTTGAAGACAAACGGCCTGCCATCGGCGGCATCAGGAACTACGTGCAACACCGGCAGGTAGCGCCGGTGAGTCTTGAGGTAATCGAGCTGAAATCCTTTCGCGCCCGGAAGGCCAGGGCCAGGGCTGTAGACGAATGCTTCCAGTGGCAATTGCGCTCCGACGCCCGCTGGCCAAGCGGCGATGATCAGTTCCGACCAGGGATGCGAGGACGGTGCACCGCTCTGGTTACGGATATCGAGCGCCAATTGATACTCACCGGCTGAGTTATCAAAAAAACAGCTAGTGATGGGACTTGAGAAATACGCGGCACTCCAGGCCGCGACACTGGTGATGCCCCGGCTTGCGCAGGAGGGTCGGAAGTTGCAGTAGTCCAATTGCCCAGAGGTACTTGCGTCAAAAGGAAAAATACAGCGCAGACTCAACGGTTGCGCAACGGGATAGGACAATTCGCGAACCACATAGCCTTGAGTATGATAGAAACGAACCGTTTTCAGATCGGCGCGAAAGTACATGAACGACACACCATTCCCTCTGACGGAGACCGGACTCGGCTCCCAGGCGTGGAAATTACCCACACCAGTCGTACGTACCAGCACGCCGTTACAGCGGTAGGCCGCACTCCCATCGGCGCAGGTCGATGACGTCCTCGCGTAACGGGCATTCAGCCGATCGGCTACCTGATAACCACTGTAGAGCTGCTCCTGCGTGGTGAAGCCAAACTCGACAAGGGCGGCACCGGAGGTGGCGCGCACAAGCGGCAGCCACTCCCCGGTGGCGTTGAAATACTCAAGCTGGCCGCGCTGGGCGCGCAGCAAGCTGTCGGGTTGGCTGATGTCGTAATACAGCGCTTGCACGGCCAGCGACCGCGGCTGGTCTTTGTCCCAGTTTCGCACCATGACGTCACCAGGCGCCCCGCCGCCATCAGTGACCACGTCATAGGCCTTGCCCTGGCCAATGGCGGTGAACCGGTCGTGCAAAATGTAGCCAACCGGGGAGGGCAACGGCCCGGCGAGGCCGTCTTTGCGCAGAAACCGAAAACGCTCCGTCCCCCGAGCCTCGGCTTCGGCATCGTGATGCCAGAACGGTTGTGGATGCCCCTCCGACATCGGCAACACCAGCACTCCACTACAGGCGTATGTCGGATTGCTGCCCACACACTGCGCGGGGGTCGCCGCCATGCGCCGGTTAAGCTCTTGTGCGGTTTCCGGGCCATTCAGCGGCCCGCCGCTCGGGACATTCAGCGCCCCGCCGCTCGGCGCCCAGCCGCTGCAGCCACTGACGGAAATCAGACACAGCAGCAGCGCACAGATCAGATGCGGAAGAAGGCGCAAAGGCCGATTCTGGATCTTTTCGACGATAATCACGGTGGCTCTCCCCCGGACACTGGAATGTGCCTTTCGACACAGCTGACCGGGCTTATTGAAAAGCCCGCGGAGAAAAGCCACAACTGACAGAAATGCTAGGTAGAAAGATGAATTCCTACGCGCACACCGAAGAAATCAACGCACAAATACGGTAGGCTCTGGCTTTTCCCAACAGGAGTAACCCCCATGGCCCGAGCCAGCGCACGCCACATCCTCGTCAGCAGCATCGATAAGTGCAACGAACTGAAAGCACAAATCGAAGCCGGCGCCGACTTCGCGGACGTTGCCAAAGCCAACTCCACCTGCCCGTCCAGCCGCCAAGGCGGTGACCTGGGTTCGTTCGGCCCAGGCCAGATGGTCAAGGAATTCGACACCGTGGTCTTCAGCGCGCCGCTGAATGTCGTGCAGGGTCCGGTCAAGACCCAGTTCGGCTACCACCTGCTGGAAGTGACCAGCCGCCAGGACTGATCGGTCTTGCGCCGATACCAGGGATCGCTCTGCGGTCCTTCGCGAGTGAACTCGCTCCTACAGAAGATGTTGCGCAATACCATCACTGTAGGAGCGAGCTTGCTCGCGACGGCGCTCTGCATGACTGCCCAGGCCGCCCCTTCCCACGCCCTCACCGTCTACGACGAAGCCCCGCGCTATGCGGAGCATTTCCGTCACTTCGACTACACCAACCCTGATGCCCCCAAAGGCGGCAGCCTGCGCCGCTCGGCCATCGAGATCGGCCAGTTCGACCACATTCTTCCGTATATCGACAAAGGCATCGGCGTCAGTGAAATCGACGGCTGGCTCTACTCGCCGCTGGCGGTGCGCTCGCTGGACGAGCCCTACACCGTCTACGGCCTGGTCGCCCGTCGCATGGAACGAGCCGCTGACGGTCTGTCGCTGCGTTTCTACCTCGACCCGAAAGCGCGCTTCGCCGACGGCAAGCCGATCCGCGCCGAAGACGTGCGCTTCACCTACGACCTGCTGTTGCGCGAAGGCAACCTGAAGTACCGCACCCAGTTCGCCGATGTCGCCGATGTGGTGGTGGAGTCGGCGACCCAGGTGCGCTTCGACTTCAAGACCAATCAGAACCGCACCCTCGCCCTGGACCTCGCGTCCCTGCCGGTGCTGCCGGAGCACTGGTGGCGCGACCGCGACTTCGCCAACGGCGGCGGCTTCGAAGCGCCGCTGGGCAGCGGGCCATACCGCGTTGCGCGAATCGACAATGGCCGCAGCATCACCTTCGAACGCGACCGCGACTGGTGGGGCAAGGACCTGGCGGTCAGCCGTGGCCGCTACAACTTCGACCAGTTGCGCATCGAGTACTTCGGCGACACCGACGTTGCCCGGCAGGTCCTGCGCGGCGGCGGTTATGACTACAACCGCGAATTCTCGGCAACCGGCTACACCATCGGCTACAACGGCCCGGCCCTCGACGACGGCCGCCTGCAACGTGCGCACCTGGCCAAGGACATGGCGCAAAGCGCCCAGGGCTATGTGTTCAACCTGGAACGCCCGATGTTCCAGGACCGCCGCGTGCGCCAGGCCATCGCCCTGCTCTGGGACTTCGAATGGAGCAACCGGCGAATGATGCGCGACGTGTATATCCGCCAGCAGAGCTACTTCGCCAACAGTCCGCTGGCCGCCCGCGAGTTGCCGGACGCCGGCGAGTTGAAGCTGCTGGAACCGCTACGCGGAAAAGTCCCCGATGAAGTCTTCACCCAGGTGTTCGTGGCGCCGAAAACCGATGGCTCCGGCCTGATCCGCGACAAGCAGTTGCAGGCCCTGGCGCTGTTGCAGGCGGCCGGCTGGCGCCCGGACGGTGATCGCCTGGTGAATGCCCAGGGCGAGCCGCTGAGTTTCGTCTTCCTCAATGGCCAGAACGGCATGGAACGTTTGCTGCTGCCGTGGAAACGCACGCTGGCGCAGATCGGCATCGACATGCAGATCCGCCGTGTCGACGCCGCCCAGTACGTCAACCGTCTGATGGCCCGCGACTACGACATGATCGTCACCGGCTACCCGGTGTCGCCCTCGCCGGGGCTGGAGCTGTACAGCTACTTCGGCTCGGCGGCGGCCAACGATCCCGGCTCGAACAACTTCATGGTGCTCAAGGACCCGGTGGTGGATGGCCTGATCGATGGCCTGGTACGCGCTGCCACCCAGGCCGACATGCAGCGCCACGCCCATGCGCTGGACCGGGTGCTGCAATGGAATTACTACTGGATCCCCAACTACTATCCGCCAGGCACGTCCAGCGTCTGGTGGAACCGCTTCGGCCTGCCGAAAATCCCCGCCGCCAATGACCCGGCCCTCGACACCTGGTGGGAAGTCAGCCCGACGCCCCTGACCAACGCCGAGATGGCCGAACGCAGCGGAGCCGCGAAATGACCGCCTATATCCTCCGGCGCCTGCTGCTGATCATCCCGACCTTGCTGGTGATCCTGCTGGTCAACTTCGTCATCGTCCAGGCCGCACCCGGCGGGCCGGTGGAACAGGCGGTGGCGCGTTTGCAGGGCATCGGCGGCGGTGCGCCGGGTTCGTCATCGCTGCAGGTCGATTCACGGGCCAGTCGCGGCCTTGATCCGGCGTTGCTGGAAACCATCAAGAAACAATACGGCTTCGACAAATCAGCACCGGAACGGCTCTGGCTGATGCTCGGTAACTACGCCCGGCTCGACTTCGGCGACAGCTTTTTCCGCGGAGCCAAGGTCACCGACCTGATCCTCGACAAGATGCCGGTGACGATCTCGCTCGGCTTCTGGGCGACCTTGATTACCTACCTGGTGTCGATCCCGCTGGGCATCCGCAAGGCGGTGCGTCATGGCAGCGCTTTCGATACCTGGAGCAGCAGCCTGATCGTGATCGGCTACGCACTGCCGGCGTTTCTCTTCGCCCTGCTGCTGATCGTGCTGTTCGCCGGCGGCACCTCGCTGAACTGGTTCCCGGTGCGCGGGCTGGTGTCGGAGAACTTCGCCGAGCTGAGCCTGATCGGCAAGGTCGCCGATTATTTCTGGCACCTGGTGCTGCCGGTGGGCGCGCTGGTGATCGGCGGGTTCGCCACCCTCACCCTGCTGACCAAAAACGCCTTCCTCAACGAAATCACCCGCCAGTACGTGGTCACTGCGCGGGCCAAGGGGCTCAGTGAACGCCGCGTGCTCTACGGCCATGTGTTCCGCAACGCGATCCTGCTGGTGGTCGCGGGCATTCCACAGGCGCTGATCACGGTGTTCTTCGCAGGCTCCTTGATGATCGAAGTGATCTTCTCCCTCGATGGCCTCGGCCGGATGAGCTACGACGCAGCGGTCAGCCGTGACTACCCGGTGGTGTTCGGTTCGCTGTTCATCTTCACCCTGTTCGGCCTGCTGATCCGCCTGCTGGGCGACATCTGCTACACGCTGGTGGACCCGCGCATCGACTTCGCCACGAGGGCGCGCTGATGTTTCGCCTGTCGCCGCTGAGCCAGCGCCGCCTGCAGAATTTCCGCCGCAACCGGCGCGGCTGGTGGTCGCTGTGGATCTTCGCCGCCTTGCTGGTCCTGAGCCTCGGCGCCGAGCTGATCGCCAACGACAAGCCGCTGCTGCTCGGCCACAAGGGCAGCCTGTATTTCCCGGCGTTCAAGCGCTACACCGAGCAGCAGTTCGGCGGCCAACTGCCGTTCCAGGCGGACTACCGCAGCCAATATGTGCGCGAACTGATCGAGGGCGACGGCGGCTGGATGCTGTTTGCGCCGGTGCCGTTCAGCGCCGACACGCCCAACTACGATTTGCAGGTGCCGGCCCCCAGCCCGCCGAGTGCGAGCAACTGGTTAGGTACCGACGACCAGGGCCGTGACGTGCTGGCACGGGTGCTCTACGGCACGCGCATCTCGATCCTGTTTGCCCTGGCGCTGACCGTCATCAGCACGCTGATCGGCGTCACCGCCGGTGCCCTGCAGGGCTATCACGGCGGCTGGGTCGATTTGATCGGCCAGCGCCTGCTGGAGGTCTGGTCGGGGCTGCCAGTGCTGTACCTGCTGATCATCCTCAGCGGCTTTGTCGAGCCGAATTTCTGGTGGTTGCTGGGGATCATGGCGCTGTTCTCCTGGCTGGCGCTGGTGGACGTGGTGCGCGCCGAGTTCCTCCGCGGGCGCAACCTGGAATACGTGCAGGCGGCGCGGGCCATGGGCTTGCCGGACCGGCTGGTGATCATCCGGCACATCCTGCCCAACGCCATGAACGCCACCCTCACCTACCTGCCGTTCATCCTCACCGGCGCTATCTCGACCCTGACCGCGCTGGATTTCCTCGGCTTCGGCATGCCCGCCGGCAGCGCCTCGCTGGGCGAGCTGGTCAATCAGGGCAAGCAGAACCTGCAAGCGCCATGGTTAGGTTTCACCGCGTTCTTCGCCCTGGCGCTGATCCTCACCCTGCTGGTGTTTATCGGCGACGCCCTGCGCGAGGCCTTCGATCCACGGGCCTGATCACCTTTTTCTTTGACGGAACACTTCATGCACGACAGCGACAGCCTCAAGGACTACCAGCGGGTGCGCAGCCTGGCGATCAAATCGCTGTTCGAGATCATCGAGCAGTCCAGCGAAGGCACGGTGATCGTCGACCGCGACGCGCGGATCGTCTGGATGAACGAGCGCTATGCGCGACGCTTCGGCCTGACCGATGCCAGCGCCGCCATCGGCCAGCCGTGCGAGCAGGTGATCCCCGGCAGCCTGATGCGCGACGTGGTCACTCAGGGTCGCCCGGCGCTGCTGGACATGCTCGACACGCCGAAAGAGCCGCTGGTAGTGATGCGCCTGCCGATCCACGACGCTGGCGGCGCGGTGATCGGCGCCATCGGCTTTGCCCTGTTCGACGAATTGCGCAGCCTGTCGCCGCTGCTCAAGCGCTACGCCAGCATGCAGCAGGAACTGGCCTCGACCCGCTCGCTGCTGCGTGCACGCCAGGCCAAATACAGCTTCAACCAGTTCATCGGCACCAGCGCGCAGAGCCTGGAAGTCAAACGCCGCGCCCGGCGCGCGGCGAGCAGTGATTCGGCGGTATTGCTGCTGGGCGAGACCGGCACCGGCAAAGAGCTGCTGGCCCACGCCATCCATGCCGCTTCACCGCGGGCGCACAAAGCCTTCGTCAGCATCAACAGCGCGGCGATCCCGGAAACCCTGCTGGAAGCCGAGTTCTTCGGCACCGCGCCCGGCGCCTTCACCGGCGCCGAGCGCAAGGGCCGCGCCGGCAAGTTGCAGCTTGCCGAGGGCGGCACGCTGTTTCTCGACGAAATCGGTGACATGCCGTTGCCGTTGCAAAGCAAGCTGCTGCGGGTATTGCAAGAGAAGGAATACGAGCCGGTGGGTTCCAACCAGATGCTGCAGAGCGACGTGCGCATCATCGCCGCCACCTCGCGGGACCTGCAGGCGGCGATGGCCCGGGGCGAGTTCCGCGCCGACCTGTATTACCGGCTGAACGTGCTGCCGATCGAAGTCCCGGCGTTGCGCGAGCGGCTGGACGATTTGCCAGCCTTGAGCGAGACCATCCTCGAAGAGCTGGGCAGCCGCCATGAACTGGAACACGACGCCCTCGCTCTGTTGGGCCGGCATGCCTGGCCGGGGAATATCCGCGAGCTGCGCAACGTGCTGGAGCGGGCGACGTTGCTGGCGGATCAGGCGCGGTTGGCGGTGGCGGATATCCAGTCGGCGCTCGGGCCGTTGCAGCCGCTGGCGGTGGTGGATGCACCGGTGCAGGGGTATCGCGAAGCGTGTGAGGCGTTCGAGCGAGAATTGCTGCAAACCACGCTGGCGCGGTGTGCGGGGAATGTGCCGGAGGCGGCGCGGCAGTTGGGGTTGGGGCGGTCGACGTTGTACAAGAAATTGGTGGCGCTGGGGATTTCGTCTCTATAACGAGATTTATGTCTCTCTTATGAGATAGGGCTTTCGGACCCTATCGCTGGCAAGCCAGCTCCCACAGGTTCGGTGGATGCAGTACCTTGTGGGAGCTGGCTTGCCAGCGATGAGGCCCTAAAACCCTCAAAACGTCTCACTTAAGAGACAAATTCATCCACCCAGACCAAATAACAAAATTTTCACTTTATAAATCAGCCACTTAACCAATTGGCACGATTCCCGCTATCTCCTTGCACCCAACAAAAACAAGATTCACCAAGGAGACACTCAATGAGTGTGATCATTGCCCTCGCAGCCCTGGCGCTGCTGATGCTCGCTGCCTATCGCGGTTACAGCGTCATTCTGTTTGCCCCCATCGCCGCCCTCGGCGCCGTCCTGCTCACTGACCCGTCCGCCGTCGCACCCGCCTTTACCGGGGTGTTCATGGAAAAGATGGTCGGCTTCATCAAGCTCTACTTCCCGGTATTCCTGCTCGGCGCGGTGTTCGGCAAGCTGATCGAGCTGTCGGGCTTCTCCCGCTCCATCGTCGCCGCAGCCATTCGCCTGCTCGGCACGCGCCAGGCAATGCTGGTGATCGTGCTGGTCTGCGCCCTGCTGACCTACGGCGGCGTGTCGCTGTTCGTGGTGGTGTTCGCGGTTTATCCGTTCGCCGCCGAGATGTTCCGCCAGAGCAACATCCCCAAGCGGCTGATTCCGGCGACCATCGCCCTCGGTGCGTTTTCCTTCACCATGGACGCCCTGCCCGGCACGCCGCAGATCCAGAACATCATCCCCAGCACCTTCTTCAACACCACCGCCTGGGCCGCGCCCTGGCTGGGGCTGATCGGCACAGTGTTCGTGTTCTGCACCGGCATGCTCTACCTGCAACGCCAGCGCAACAAAGCCCTGCGCGCCGGCGAAGGCTATGGCACCGAGCTGCGTAACGAGCCGGAAACCGCCGATGACCTGAGCCTGCCCAACCCGCTGCTGGCGCTGTCGCCGTTGTTGCTGGTGGGCATCATGAACCTGCTGTTCACCCGCTGGATTCCCGAGTGGTACGGCAAGACCCACAGCCTGCAACTGCCAGGCATGGCCGCGCCGGTACAGACCGATATCGCCAAACTCACCGCGATCTGGGCGGTGGAGGCGGCGTTGCTGCTGGGCATCCTGCTGGTGCTGGTGGCGGGCTTCAAGGCGATCAAGAGCCGCCTGGCCGAAGGTACCAAGAGTGCGGTCGGCGGCGCCTTGCTGGCGGCAATGAACACCGCCTCGGAATACGGTTTCGGCGCGGTGATCGCCTCACTGCCGGGCTTCCTGGTGCTGGCCGACGCCCTGAAGGCCATTCCCAATCCGCTGGTCAACGAAGCGATCACCGTCACCCTGCTGGCGGGGATCACCGGTTCCGCGTCCGGCGGCATGAGCATCGCCCTGGCGGCGATGTCCGACACCTTCATCGCCGCGGCCAATGCCGCCAATATCCCGCTGGAAGTGCTGCACCGCGTGGCCGCCATGGCCAGCGGCGGCATGGACACCCTGCCGCACAACGGCGCGGTGATCACCCTGTTGGCGGTCACCGGCCTGACCCACCGCGAAGCCTACAAGGACATTTTCGGTATTACCCTGATCAAGACCCTGGCGGTGTTCGTCGTGATCGCCACTTTCTACGCTACTGGCATCGTTTGAGGAGCCACCCATGAGTCTTCACGGAAAAACTGCACTGGTTACCGGCTCTACCAGCGGCATCGGCCTGGGCATTGCCAAGGTCCTGGCCGCCGCCGGCGCCAATGTGCTGCTCAACGGCTTCGGCGACCCGACCGCGGCGCTGGCCGAGGTCGCCAGCCATGGCGGCAAGGTTGCTCATCACCCCGCGGACCTCGGCGACGTGGCCCAGCTTGAAGCGCTGTTCGATTACGCGAAGGCGGAGTTCGGCGGTGTCGATATCCTCGTCAACAACGCCGGCATCCAGCATGTGGCGCCGGTGGAGGAGTTCCCGGTGGAACGCTGGGACTCAATCATCGCCCTCAATCTCTCGGCGGTGTTTCACTGCACCCGCCTGGCCCTGCCGGGCATGCGCGAGCGCAACTGGGGACGGATCGTCAATATCGCCTCGGTGCACGGCCAGGTCGGCTCCGTGGGCAAGGTCGCCTACGTGGCGGCCAAGCATGGCGTGGTCGGCCTGACCAAAGTGGTCGGCCTGGAAACCGCCACCACACCGATCACCTGCAACGCCATCTGCCCCGGCTGGGTGCTGACGCCGCTGGTGCAGAAGCAGATCGACGACCGCATCGCCAACGGCACCGACCCACAACAGGCACAACACGATCTGCTGGCCGAGAAGCAGCCATCCGTGGCCTTCGTCACACCGCAACATCTGGGTGAGCTGGTATTGTTTCTCTGTAGTGAAGCCGGCAGCCAGGTGCGCGGCGCCGCCTGGAACATCGATGGCGGCTGGCTCGCCCAGTGATCGACAGGGCAACCGACGCCTGCGGCTGACCGGCATGACTGACCCGAAAATCAAGCAAGGAGCCGCTATGCGCCCGTTTTCCCTGACTGCCCTGTTTACTTTGTCGCTGGCGATCAGCCCGTTCGCCGTGGCCGCCAGCCTCAAGGATGTCGCGCCCTACCCGGAAGCCGAAAAAGGCTTCACCCGCCAGGTTATCCACCTGCCCGCCCAGGAAGATGAAAACGCCTTCAAGCTCGAAGTGCTGGCCGGCAAGGAGCTGCAAGTGGACTGCAACCGCCAGCGCCTGGGCGGCCACCTCGTGGAAAAAGACCTTCAGGGCTGGGGTTATCCCTACTACCGCCTGGAAAAAGTCTCCGGCCCGGCCTCGACCCTGATGGCCTGCCCGGACAAGAGCAAAACCAAAGCCTTCGTCCCGGTGATCGGCGACGGCTTCCTGCTGCGCTACAACAGCAAGCTGCCGGTGGTGGTCTACGTTCCTGAAGGGGTTGAGGTCCGCTACCGGATCTGGTCAGCCTCCACCGAGGTGAAAACCGCCAGCGTCGAATAAACTCAGAACAGGCCGTTGAACGAGGGGAATCGGCATGAACGATGTGCTCTGGCGCCCAAGCAAGGCGCGTATTCAGGCAAGCCACATGGATCAGTTCCGCGGCGAGATCAATCGCCGGTACACCCTCGAACTGGCCGACTACCACGACCTGCACCGCTGGAGCATCGAACAGCGACCGGCCTTCTGGCAGGCGCTGGCCGAGCGCTTCGGCGTGCGCTGGCAACAACCGCCCACTCAAGTACTGGAAGAAGGCCCGCGGATGCCCGACGCGCGCTGGTTCCCCGGTGCCACTCTGAATTTCGCCGAGCACCTGCTGCGCCGTCGCGATAACGGTACGGCACTGGTCTCCGTGCGCGAAGACGGCCAGCGCATCACCCTGACTTACGCGGAGCTGGCGGCCGAGGTCGCCGGCCTGCAACGCGCCTTCAAGGCCCTCGGTATCGGCGTCGGCGACCGTGTCGCGGCGTGCATGCCCAACACCTGGCAGACCGTGGTGGCGATGCTCGCCTGCACCAGCCTCGGCGCGATCTGGTCCAGCTCGTCGCCGGAATTCGGCACCCAGGGCATCGTCGAGCGTTTCGGCCAGATCGAGCCGAAGCTGCTGCTGGTCTGCGCCGGCTACCAGTACGCCGGCAAATCCCTGTCCCAGGTGGACAAGATCAACGAGGTGCTGGCGGCGCTGCCCGCCCTCGAACAGTTGCTGGTCGTCCCGTACAGCCAGGACGGTACCCGCCCGGACGCCTTCCGCACTCCGGCCCGCATCAGCCTGTGGCAGGACTTTTATCAACGCGGCGGCGAGCCCGAATTCGTCGCCCTGCCCTTCGCTCATCCGCTGTACATCCTCTATTCCAGCGGTACCACCGGCGTGCCCAAGTGCATCGTCCACAGTGCCGGCGGCGTGTTGCTTCAGCACCTCAAGGAACATGGCCTGCACAACGACCTGCGCGAGGACGACTGCCTGTTCTACTACACCACCTGCGGCTGGATGATGTGGAACTGGCTGGTCAGCGGCCTGGCCCTCGGCGCCACGCTGGTGCTGTATGACGGCTCACCCTTCCACCCAGCGCCGCAGCGCCTGGTCGACCTGATCGACGCCGAGGGCATCAGCGTCTTCGGCACCAGCGGCAAGTACCTCGCGGCGCTGGAACAGGCCGGTCTGCAGCCGCGCCACAGCCACCGCCTGCAGCGCCTGCGCCTGCTGCTGTCCACCGGCTCGCCCCTGTCGCCCCACAGCTACGACTATGTCTACCGCGACATCAAGGCCGATATCTGCCTGGTCTCTATGTCCGGCGGCACCGATATCGTCTCCTGCTTCGTCCTCGGCAACCCGACCCTGCCGGTGCGCCGCGGCAAGATGCAGTGCAAGGGCCTGGGCATGGCCGTCGAAGTGTGGAACGACCAGGGCCAGCCGGTGCTGGACGAAAAAGGCGAGTTGGTCTGCGCCCGGCATTTCCCGGCCATCCCCCTCGGTTTCTGGAACGACCCCGACGGCGAGCGCTTCAAAGCCGCGTATTTCAGCCAGTTCGACGGCGTCTGGTGCCAGGGTGACTACGCAGAGGAATTCAGCGACGGCAGCCTGACGATCCATGGCCGCTCGGACGCCGTGCTCAACCCCGGCGGCGTGCGCATCGGCACCGCGGAAATCTATCGTCAGGTGGAAAAGGTCGAGCAGGTGCTGGACAGCGTCGCCATCGGCCAGCAATGGCAGCACGACGTGCGCGTGGTGCTGTTCGTCCGCCTGGCTGACGGCGTGCAACTGGACGACGCCCTGCAGACGCAGATCCGCAAAGTGATCCGCGACAACACCAGCGCCCGCCATGTCCCGGCGGTGATCGCCCAGGTGGAGGACATCCCGCGGACCATCAGCGGCAAGATCGTCGAGCTGGCGGTGCGCAACGTGGTTCACGGCCTGCCGGTGAAAAACACCGACGCCCTGGCCAATCCCCAGGCGCTGGAGCATTTTCGCGACCGCATCGAGCTGCGCGATCAGGCATAATCGCCGGCTTTTACCCGCAACCCCGAGGCACCCGCATCATGAAAGCACAGGCCCGACACATCCTGGTCAAGACCGCAGAAGAGGCCGAGCAGCTCAAGCAGCGCATCGCCAAGGGCGAAGCCTTCGACGTGCTGGCGAAGAAATACTCCACCTGCCCGTCGGGCAAGCGCGGCGGCGATTTGGGTGAGGTCCGTCCGGGACAGATGGTGGGCGCGATCGACCAGGTGATCTTCAAAAAGCCCTTGCGCACCGTGCATGGTCCGATCAAGAGCAAATTCGGCTATCACCTGGTGCAGACGTTCTATCGCGATTGAAAGACTACCGTGGTTTGTAGGAGCGAGCTTGCTCACGAAGGGCTGCAAAGCAGCCCCAGCAGCCTTCGCGAGCAAGCTCGCGCCTACAAAGTCGGGAGAATACGGTTAGCCTGCATCGCGCAACTGCACCACATTGTTCTGCTTGTCCAGCAGATCGCAGCGCAACTTGCTTACCAGGCTGGAAATGGCACGGCTGCTGTTCAACTGCTCGACACGAATCCCGCTTACCTGCAGGTCGACGCGCTGGCTGCGATCGAACAACTGCACAGTCAACGAATGATCAGCAGCCAGGGTGCAGCGGCAGCGAACCGGTAAAAAACTCTTCTCGACGATATCGCGCAGTTCCAGCGTAGATAGCATGTCCATGACTCCCTGACTGTTGAAGGACTGCAGCTCCGAGCTCGCAGTGCGTCCTCTAGCGTAGGCCAATGCCCCAATGGGGATCAGAATTTTTCCCGATAAAAAGTGCGGTCTTTAGTGCGGGGGCGAAATATGTATGACTTTCCAATAATGGCATTTTGATTTAAAACAGCACGGCCCAGTCAGAAAGGAATCTGCAATGCCATTCAATGCCCCCTACAGACAGTACTTCAGCAAAGGCGATCTGGTGTACGGGTTCGCGATCGACAGACCGACGTTCCTGACGCAGTTCTGGTTGGCCATCTCCGGCGAAGCTAAAAACGTCTGGACCGTCGACAATTACCGAACCGCGACCTATGACCAGAAAGTGGCAGATGCAGACAACGCCTATAATCTACAGGCATTGAACTACGACCCGGTAAAGCAAAAAAACCAGCTTGAAGAACTGGGCTATGCGCGAGCAAGGGAAATGAAGCTCGCGGAATCATTCAAGCAAGATCTCTCCCTTTTCAGGACCGCGATGGCCGCGCATGAAAAATACAAACGTTATCTGAATCAGCTTCAGCCCCATAATTTCGATGAAGAAGCCTTCTCCGAGGCTGTAAGTGGCAGGGTTTCGAATGACGCTTTCCGCGCCAAATCGAAGTTCGGCATGGAGTGGACCATCAAAAGGAACAGTGGCTTGAATCTCGACCAGCAGGTCGGCTTTCACATCCATTTTGTTCTGAACAGCATCGACATGGCAGCGGTCGTCACTAAAACCCACAAGCTGGTCGTCGACGGCGACACGCTAGCGCAAGACTTGCCAAGAGGAAAATCCCAGGCTGCAGCCAAGGAACGCACCATAACCCACTCCGAGTTGCGGTGGATTTATCGCAACCGGAACAATCCCCTGGTTCAAAAAAGCGTGCAGTTCTGGAAAGACGGAGTGACCTGCTGCCCGCCTTGGGAAAATGACAGTGAGTTTACCGACCTACCCTCTGGCAAGCGGGTGACATGGAAAACAGCATGGAATGCATACAAACCATCCATGACCCATGACACCTTCAGTTAGCGACGGATCGGAGCCCTGCTCTTATCAAGCCCGCCGCGCCGCCAACAACCCCAGCCCCGCACAGCTCAACAACCCGGCACTGACCCGATTGAACACCCGCCGCGGCCCGGGCTGGTTGAACCAGCGTTGCAGGTACGCGCCAAGCCAGGCGTAGATGCCGATCGCCAGCCATTCCAGCATCAGGAACATCACGCCGAGCCAGAGCAGTTGCTCGCTGACCGGCACGGGGCTGTCTATCACGACGAATTGCGGCAGGAAGGCGGTGAAGATGAGGATGGCCTTGGGATTGCCAGCCGCGACAAAAAACTCCTGCCGCGCCAGCCGCAACACCCCGCCCTTGCGCTCTCCCACCGGTCCGCCCTGGCCGACCGGCGCCCGCCACAGTTGCCAGGCGATGTAGAACAGGTAGAAGGCCCCCAGCACCTTGATCGCCAGGAACAGGTATTCGCTGGTGTGCAGCAGCACCGCCAGGCCCAGCGCCGCCAGCACGATCATCCCGGCGAAGGCGAACAGCCGGCCGACGCCCGCCGCGCAGGCGGTGCGCAAGCCATAGCGGCTGGCATTGTTCAGCGACAGCAGGTTGTTCGGACCGGGGGCCATGTTCAGGGCGAAGCAGGCGGGGATGAATAGCGCAAGGGTGGCGAGGTCCATGACAGGCTCCTGTGGATGATGGCCAAGCTTCCCCGGCGCGTTGGCCCACCGTCAAGTGCGGTGAAGCCAACGCGTCATGCACCTGCCGCGGCCCTTACCACTGATGCGTGTAGCTCGCCGTCAGCACCGTGCCCGGCGCCGGCAGGTGGCTGGTGTTGGTGCTGTTGCGCATCAACTGGCTGTAGAGCGGGTAGTAGTCGCGGTTGAACAGGTTCTGGATGCCGACACTGACCTGGTCATCCGCGCTCAGCCGGTACTGGCTGATCAGGTCCACGGTGGCGTAGCCGTCGACCTTGCGCCGGCCGAAACTGGCAACACCGTCGAGGCGATAGTCGTCGCTGTCGAACCAGGTCAACTGGGCGCGGTGGCTCCAGTCTTCATCAGGTTTGTACTGCACGTAGGCCGTGACCTTCAGCGGCGGGATGCGGTAGCCGGTCATGTCTTGCCAGTCGCCGTTGTCCGGTTTCTCGCGGCCCTTGAGCCAACTGAACGAGCCGCCAGCGCCCCAGCGCTCATCGGCGGTCAGCCAGTCGGCACTGCCTTCAACGCCATAGATGCGCTCCTGGGTGCGGGTGAGGATCAGGCCGTTGTTGAAGCTCTGCACGTCCCCCAGCTTCGAGGTGGTGTAGAACAGCGCGAGGCTCGCCAGGGTCTGCTCACCGACGGCGCCACGCCAGCCGAGTTCGTAGTTGTTGGTCTTTACCGGCTCCAGGTTCGAGGAGTCGATATCGAAACCGCGTCGGGCGTTGCGTATCTGCACGCCGATGTCCGGCAACTGGAAGCCCTGGCTGAAGGCCGCGTACAGCGTCTGCCCCGCCACTGGCGAGTAGCTGAGGCTGATGTTGGACAGCAAGGCGTCGTAATTGACCTCACCACCGGCGACGGTCACCGGCGAAGTAGCAGTGGACTCCGAGAGCGGCACGAAGTCGTCATAGCGCGCCGTGGCGTACTCGTAGCGAATGCCGCCCTCCACCGACCATTGTTCGTTGAACTTGTGCTGCAACTGGGCGAAGCCGCCCAGGCTGCGGGTGGTCAGGTCGGGCATGTAGCTGAGTTTGCCGATCTTCTCGAAGACCCGTCCGCCGCTGGCGTCGAACACCCGTGGATCGAAGATATCGATGGGCATGTCGCTGCGTTCATGGTTGAAGTCCGCGCCCCACAGCAGTTCAGTGTCGCCGGCTTGCCCCAGCGGCGTGCGCAGCGTCACGCGGCTGCCGAACACTTCGCTGTTCTGCGTCACCTGGTCGACATTGCGCCCGCGCGTGGCCACGCCGCGAGCATCGAACGGGGTAAAGCGGGTGAAGTAATCACGGTAGTAAATCTGCGCGTTGAGGGTGCTGCCGAGCACATCGGCGTGGGCGTATTCCAGGTTGAGCAAGGTGTTCTTGATCTGGTTCTGTTCATCCAGCGACAGCCCGGACAGCGGCTGCGCGGCAACCGAGCCGGGCGGCAGGCGCGAGACCGAAGGGTCGGCGGTGTAGTCGGTGTCCTGGTCGGCGTTGTAGTGGCTGGCGGAGAGCTGGATGCGCTGTTCGTCATCGATCCGCAGGCCGAGCTTGCCGCCGATATTGAAGGCGTTGGCATCGAACAGGTCGCCCTGGCTGGGCTCGGGGGCAATGCGTTTGCCGTTGGCATCGTAGGACGCGCCGATATGCCGGGCACCGAAGTCCAGCGCGTAGTCCACCGGACCTTGGGCGCCGGAAAAATGCTGCTGCACCTGACCGCCCAGACCGTCGCGGCCCAGCCGGCTGAGGGGCGACACCGCCGTCAGGCTGGTTTCGGCCCGGGTTTCGCCGCCCGCTGGCCGGGTGGTGATGGAGATGATGCCGCCGGTCGCGCCCGCGCCGTAGATCGCGCTGCTGCCACGAATCACTTCGACACGCTCGATCAACGCCGGGTCGATGTTCGCCAGGTTGCGCGAAGAGTCGCGGTTGGTGTTCAGCGGCACGCCGTCCACCAGTACCAGCAGGGTCCGCCCGCGCAGGGTCTGGCCGTAATCGGTAATGGTGCGGCTGGAGTCGGCCATGCCGGGAATGCTCTTGGCCAGCACGGTCGCAAGGCTGTCCGATCCCTGGCGCAGTTGCTCCAGTTGTTCACGCTCGAGCACGTTGATCTGACGGGCCTGCGGCACCAGGTTGCTGCTGGTCCGGGACGAAGTGATTTCCAGGCTGGATAGCTCGACGGCAGCGCCCGCGCTGGCCGGCACTTCCACGGATTCGGCACTGCCCGGTACGACGATAAAGGTGTGCTCGTCACGCTCCTGCGCCTTCAGACCGCTGTTACCCAGCAATTGACGCAGGGCTTGTTCCAGGGTGTAGCGCCCCTTGAGCGCCGGGGCCGCCTTGCCCGCGGTCGCATCGCCAGCGAAGAGAATCTGCGCATTGGCCTGGCGCGCCAGGGTGTTGAGCGATTTTTCCAGCGATGCCGCCGGCATGTCGACCTCCAGCACTGCGGACTGTGCAAGGGCGAACGGGCTCGACAGCAGGCCGGCAGCCAGCAGTGACAGGGGCAACGGCGCGCGTAAAAGGAACTGACTCACGTACTGCACTCCACGAAATAAGGGGACATGGAGATAGCCGTTACCAGACGCGCACAACCCTACCCCGTACCGAAATTATTTTTTCACCCGCGGCGCGATCAGCACCGAACCGTCGGCGGCAGTGTTCACGGTCAGCGGCAGAATCCCCGGCAACAAGGCCAGCAGCCGTTCGACATGAGCACTGTCGAACACCCCGGACACCGGCAGGTTGTCCAACCCTGTACCGGTCAGGCGGATCGGCTGCGCGTGGTAGCGCTGGATAACGCCGATCACTTCGGCCAGCGGTGTGCTTTCGAAGATCAGTTGGCCGTTGCGCCACGCCCCTATCTCATGGACGTCGACCTGCGCCACGGCCTCCAGGCGCGCCTCATGCACACGCACCTGCTGGCCGGACTCAAGCAGACTGGACGCCTCGCCAGCGCGCACCGCAACCCGCCCTTCGGCGACGGCCACCCGCACGTCGCTGCCGTGGCGACTGACATTGAAGCGCGTGCCCACCACCCGCACTTGCGCGAGCCCGGCGTCCACCAGGAAAGGTCGGTAGACCTTCGGCGACACCTCGAACAGCGCCTGCCCACGGCGGAGCTCGCTGCGACGGCTGAGCAAGTGCCAACTGACCGTCAGCTCGCTGGCGCTGTCCAGTACCACCTGGCTGCCGTCGGCCAGTTGCAGGGTCTGCCGTTGGCCGAGCTGAGTCAGGTGATGCTCGCGGTGATACGCCGGATCGAGCCAGGCCACCGCCGCCAACAGCGCCAACGACAGCAGGCCGACGTGAGACGCTTTGAGCCGCTTCTTGCGTGGTGCCGGGTCCGGCATCGGGAAGCGCTGCTTGAGCGCGTCACGCAGTTGGGCGATGGCCTGGTCTTCCTCGGCGTATTTGCCCGGTTTGGGGTTGCCACTCATGAAGCCACCTCGCTGCCCAAGTACTCGCGGCAGGCGGCCATGCCCAGGCGCAGGTGCTTTTCGACGGTCTTCAGGGAGATACCGAGACGTTCAGCCACCTCGGCTTGCGGCAGTTCATGGATCTTGTGCATGACAAACACCATCTGGCAGCGCGGCGGCAGGTTCTCGACGGCCTGGATCAGCCGTTCCAGGGTTTGCGCGGCGTCCAGTTGACGCTCATGGCTGGCGATCCCGGCATCAACCTCGGGCAGTTCCGGCACGGCGACAAGCCAGGCCTGGCGGCGGCGATCACTGCGGTAGCGGCTGACGGCGTTGTCATGGGTGATCTTGCGCAACAGCGCCAGCGGCGTGCGCACGCCCTCTTTCTCGTGCTTTTCCAGCAGTTGCACGCACACGTCGTGGACCACTTCGCGAGCGAAGCCCCGCTCCCCGAAGCGGCGGCGAATATGCTCCACCAGTTCGTCGTAATGACGAACCAGGGTGGATAACAACGAGGGTTTCGGAGGATCGGCCTGCACGGTGACCTGCATGGGGAAACAAGGCCCGGGGTGGGCGTTGGGTGCAGGAGTATAAATGCGAATCTATTTCATTTGAATAGACTTGTGTCGGGATGGATGTGCTAGCCCAGGTTCTGCACCAGTCACTGAAATTGCATTCAGCTCAGTTACCTGTGGGAGCTGGCTTGCCAGCGATAGGGCCTACCCTGCCAACCGCATTGTTCCGGCCGGCCTCATCGCCGGCAAGACCGGCTCCCACAAGGTGGGCTGCACCAGTCACTGAGATTGCATTCAGCCGTTGCCTCTCGCCGGCTCGTTGCTCTCGATCCATGGCGCCACCGGGCTGAAGCGCGCTTCGATCCAGTGCTTGAACGCCAACACCGTGGCCGCAGGAAACCGCGCCGAAGGCCGGACCAGAAACACTCCACCCGTGGGGTCCAACTGCCAGTCAGGCAGCACCCGCACCAGGCGCCCGGCAGCAATATCGCGGCTCATCAGCCACTCCCCGGCGCCAAGAATGCCGGCATCATCACGGGCAGCGGCGAGCAGCGATTCGCTGTCGTTGGCGGTCAGGCTGCCTTTGGGCGTCACGGTGTGTTGCTGGTCACCGGCATACAGCCGCCACTGCGGAAACGACGCCAGCCCGCTGAAGCGCAGGCAGTTGTGCTCGGCGAGCTGCTGCGGTGAATGCGGTATGCCGTGGCGTTGCAGATAACCCGGTGAAGCGCAGAGAATCCGACGGTGATCGCAGAGCTTTTTCGCGATCAGGCGGTTGTCGTCCAGTTCACCGATGCGGATGGCGATATCGAAACCTTCCTCGATGATGTCCACCAGCCGCTCGCTGTAGTCGGCGACGATCGACACCTGCGGGTACTCGCGCAGGAACGCCGGCAGCATGGGCCCGATACACAGGCGGCCCATGGCCGCCGGCAAGGCCAGGCGCAAGACGCCGCGCACCTCGCTCGCTCCGGAAATCGCCTGCTGCTCGGCCTCGGCAATCATGCCGAAGGCGGCGCGCAGGCGTTGTTCCAGCTTCTCGCCGACAGGCGTGACGCGCACCTGCCGGGTCGAGCGCTCGATCAGGCGCACACCGAGGCGTTTTTCCATCGCCGCCACGCGCTTGGACACCACCGTAGGGTGGCGTTGCAGCAAGCGCCCGGCGGCGACGAATGAACCTTGCCCGGCCACAGCAAGAAACGCGGCGATTTCGTCGCTGTGGGTGTTGTCCAGTACATCGCTAGTCATGGTGTAAGAATGATCGCTCCGCTAGATCGCCCGCTTTCCAGGTCGGCATGGGCCCGCGCCGCATCGGCCAAGGCGTAACGACCCCAGATCTGCGGCGTGATGATACCGGCGCTGACCGCCGCCAGCACATCGGCGGCGCGCTCCTGGTATTCCGCATGGGTGGCGGTGTGAGCAGCCAGCGATGGTCGGGTGATGAACAACGAGCCCTTACCGTTCAACGTGGCCATTTCCAACGCCGCCGGGGCGCCGCTGGAGGCGCCGAACGACACCATCAGCCCACGCAGCCGCAAGCTGTCCAGCGAGGCGTCGAAAGACACCCGACCGATCGGGTCATAAACCACATCCACCTTCTTGCCATCGGTGATACGGGCGACCTCGGCGGCCAGCGTCGCGGGGTCGAATACCAGGACTTCGTCACAGCCGAGCGCCCTGGCCTTGTCCACGCTGGACGGCCGCGAAACCACGCCGATGACGAATGCTCCAAGGTGCTTGGCCCACTGCGCCATGATCGAGCCCAGCCCGCCCGCCACACCATAGAGCAGCAACGTGGTGCCCGGCCCTACCGGATACGTCGACTTGAGCAGGTACTGCGCGGTGATGCCCTTGAACAGCACCGCCGCGGCGTCCTCCGACGATAGCGAGTCCGGTAATTTCACCAGCCGCTCGGCGGGAAACAGTCGGGCACTGGCGTAGGCGCCCAGCGGTCCGGTGGCGTAGGCAACGCGATCACCCTCCACCACATTGCTCACCCCGGCGCCGACCCGCACCACCCGGCCAGCGCCTTCCAGCCCAAGGCCGCCGGGCAACGGCAGCGGTGCCGCGCCCTTGCGCTGGGTGACATCGAGGAAGTTGACGCCGATGGCGTCCTGCTCCAGCCAGACCTCGCCAGGACCGGGTGCGGCTTCATCGACCGTGCGAAACTCCAGCACCTCAGGGCCGCCTGTCTGGTTGATCCGAATTGCTGCCACCATTGCCATGCTCCTTCGCCCTTATGCGGGCCTGCGTTCACGATGGGGCGAAGTATGTGAACTGACGGAATAGGCAACAAGATAGCCGGTTTGCAGTTCATTGCTGCACAGATTGCAGCAATGAACGACTGACCGCTTACTGCTTGTCCTGGCCGGTGTAGGGAATGTCACAACGCCCGCTGGAGAAGGCCTTGCAGATGTAGGAGCGGCGCGGAGTGACCATGTTGTAGCGTTTGGCGACGTCATAGTCGCCCGGTCCTACACCGTGGCCGCACTGGTAGGCCTGCCATTGCTGACCCTTGATCAGCGGACCACCGACAGTCGGCGTGCCGCCCGCGCAACGCTGTCGCGCGAGGGCACTTTCCACGGTGGGTTCGTCGACCAGCGTCTGATTGTCCAGGGCGCCATTGCATTCCCACATTTTGCTTTTCTCGGATTGGCGACAGATCGCCAGCGCCTCCTCTTGCACTGCGCCCCACTGGCTCTTCTGGCCGCCTGCGTCGGTGGACGAGGTACCGCCTTTCTTGCCCGGCGCCGTGCTCGACCCGCCCGAGCTGGAACCCGCGCCAGAATGTCCGGTGCCGCCACTGCCCTGCTCCGTCTGCGCACTCGCGACCTGCTGGCTCGCGCCACGGGTGCCGTCCTTGAGGCAATACGCAGCACCGGAGCCGGCGGTGACCGTGGTGCCATTGGGATTGCGGGCGGGCGACGAACCGGCCGGGCATTCTTCGCGCCACGTCGGCAGCGTTACGTGCTGCGGCACGTACTGGACGATCTGCGGCTGCGGCCGGCTATTGGCGGTGTTGCTGGTAGCGGCTGCCGCCGTAGCCTGGTCCTGCCGGGCCTGCTGGCGGGCTTCTGCCTGCAACCGCGACTGCTCCTGCGCGTCGGCGCGGGCCTGCTGTTGCTGTTGCTGCTGGCGTTGTTGCAGTTCGCGCTGCTGGGCGCGCAGATTCTCCCGCTCCTGCGCCTGGCGGCTCTGGTCTTCGCGGATGCCTTGCACGGCGGAGTTGAAGTTGCTCGCGTCGGAGCCTTCGGAGTAGCTGTCGCGCTGGATCGCGGCCATCAATTGAGCCTGGCGCTCCGGTGACAACTGCCCGCCACCGCCCAGCGCAAGCCCGGCAGCCATCGCCGCGTACTTGGTACGCTGCCGCTCGGCTTCACGCTCCTCGGCCAGTTCCTGGGCGCGGACGGCACGCTCCTCGGCAATCCGGTCGGCTTCTTCCGCTTCCTTCTGCTCGCGCCGGGAGCGCGCCTCGGACGCGACCAGTTCCTGCTCCATCTGCAGGTTATCGCGGGTCAGTTGCAGTGCGGCCTTGTCCTGCGCGTTCTTCGCCACGCGCCTGGCCTGGGCGATGTATTTCTCGGCGCAGTCGAAATTCTGTTGCTGGACGCAGGCGTTGGCCTTGGCGTTGCGCTCGAGGAAGTCCTGATGGTCCAGTTCATCGAGTTGCGCGAGCTGGTCGAGCATCTGCTGTTGCTCGGCCGTGGAAGCGGCCATCGCCGGCGCTACCGCCGACAGGCAGAGCGCAAGGGCAAATCCGCGGGTTGTTCTTGTAAGCATGGGCTGTCCTGCCGGCTAGGGGCGAAGTTGTCGGAGAAATACGATGTTGTCGAGGGTGTCTGCCCGGTAACGGGTCAGGCGGTTCAATTGTTGCCACTGTTCGCTGCCGTCGTCCGCGACCGTCAACATGGCCTCGGTCAGCAGGCGGCGGGCCTGTTCTGAGCGGCATTGCGCGGCGAATGCGGGAAGATCACTGAAGCGGTCGGTACTGTCGGGAATACCCGAGGTGCGCCGTGGCGGGCCGACGCGTTGGCGCAACGGGCGCAGGAAACAGGCTTCGAAGACCTCGCCATGGGCCTGGCCCAGCACTGTGGCTCGTGCCGAGAAATCCTGCCGGCGCAGGTACTGCGCCGCCTGCCCAAGCAGCAGCCGCTGGCTGCTGAACAAGGCGTACTCCTCCAGCATCAACTGCGCGTCGAGCGTGCGCGATTCCGTCGTCAGATGCTCGGCGTAGGCCGGATCCTCCAGCGCATGGCGGCGGGCTCCCGGCGCTATTTCGAGATAGTCCTGCAGACTGGAAAATTCATCGCCCGGCATATGCTGGCGAACGCGGGACAACGCCTGCTCGTAGAACGGCCGAGTGCTGGAAAAGTAGAAACCGTCGCGCTCCGCCTGCTCCAGCGAAGCCAGCGCAGTGCCTTCGGCCAACCGACTGTCGCGCAGCGCGGCGAACAGGCTGTCCGGGCGCAGGAAGCGCTCGGCCATGCGCGGATCCTCGGCGTACTCACGCCAGGTCGCGTGCAGCGCCTGCTGCAACAGGGTCGCGCAGTTGCGGGTGAAGAAGTCATAGCTGCCGGAGAACTGCCAATGGATCTGCGCCATGTCGCGCACCAGCGCCTGTCGCTGCCCGGCATCCAGGCGCAACGGCAGGGAATACAGCTCGCGGAACTCACCGATGGCGTACTGCTCGTAGCTGTCCATGAAGCGGCTGGCGAACAGCCGCGCCTGGTATTCGCCGCCCAGCGCCTTGAGCACATCGAGGGTGAAGTCGTCGACATGGGCCTGGAAACTCAGGACCAGATGCTCCGCCAAGTTGCTGTCGCAACTGGCCGGCGAGCTGTCCGCAGCGGGGCAAATCACCAGGCGCAACGCTACATGGCCGAAGCGCGACGCCGGGCTCGGGCTGTTGCCGGCAAATAACAAGTGCACCGCGCTGACCCGCGCCGGATCGACCCAGACCACCCGCACGCCCTCGTCCGGCGTCTGCACGGCAAACGGCACGCTCGCCGCGCACGGCACCGGTGCTGCCGCAGCAACGCCCTGGCGCAGAAACCATGCGGCGTAAAGCGGCTGGCGGCAGGTGTAGGCCGGATCGCGCTGGTAGCTTTGCAGCTCGTGTTGGTAGTCCGCAGGCGAAGGCGCCGCTGCCCCGGTCGCCACGGCGGAAACCGAGGCGAAATCCGGGTCTACCGCCTGTGGCTTGAGCGCACAGCCCGACAGCGCGAGCACCGCGAGCAGGACAAGCAGCGGCCTCATTGGCTGGCGAGGACCGCTTCCTGGCGTTGCGCCGCGCGGGCGATCATCGAATCCGGGTTGCCGAAGGTCGCGGGACGCATGACCGCTTCGCTGCGGATGCGCATCTGCCGGCTGGTGACGCTGGGGCTTTCGATGACGCCAATAAACAGCGAGGTGGGCACCAGGGTGGTGCTGGAGGTGAACATGCCCGGGTCATTGAAGTTGTAGCGCTTTACGTCATTGAAGAAGCCGTTGGCCTGCAATTGCTGGTTGAGCGAGGTGTCCTTGCCCCGCTGGCGCCAGGCGGCGGCCTTGGTCGGGTCCTGAGGAACGCCGTTGCCGAACTGGTAGGCATTGGCGACCGCGTACATGGCAGCCACGTCGCCATTGCTGGCCCGTTGCAGGATGGAGAAGAATTCGTCCTGGGCGGCCTTGAGTTTCGCCTGGGTCGCCATGGTTCGCCAGTGCTCGGCCTTGGTCGGGCTCTTGTCCACGCCCTGCCCCGCGTCGTACAGCGCGGCCATGGCGTTCATGGCATCGAGGTCGCCGTTCTGCGCTGACTCCAGCACTTGCGCGGCGTTCGCCTGGGCCTTGGCCTTCACCGCACCGGCGGTGAGTTTCGGTGCCGACAGTTCGGCATCCACCGATTGCGGACGACCGTCCACCAGAGTGACTTGTTTCTCGAAAACCTGTTCCTTGTCGCTGCCTACCGTCTTGACCACGCGCACTTGATAAGTACCCGCCGGCATCGCGGTAATTACCGGGCAGTTACCCACCGCGTTGTTATCAATCGACACAACCGCATCGCTATCTTCATCAGCGCACGTCACGCGCAGCAGGCTGTCCGCGTGGGCGAACGAACTTGCCAGCATTGCCACACAGGCAAACTGTTTGATTGCGAACTTCATGCTGCTCCCCGAAATGAAAAGACCCTGACGGCCCCGGTTTTATTGGATTTTGGCGGAGCATCGCACTGGCTAATAGCACTTGGCTACATATTTCGTAACAACGCTGAAAAAGCCATCGAATATATTGAAAACACTGAATTTCTGGCGGCGGCAATTTGGCGAAAAAGTTGTTGGAACAGTCAAACTTTCCGGGTTTGATTTGTTCGTTGCGAATGGCACTTTCGTACAAAATCCGTTTGCGAGCGCGGCCAGGTTTTGTTACTTGTCTGGAACAAGAACCTGAATCGGAACGCCCTATGCCGCCTGTTACAACGGAAGTCTTCTGGATCGAAACCCCGCAGGGTCGCTTGTTCGCTCGTCGCTGGTTCGCCACTCCCAACGTCTCGGACAAACCGGTCATCGTGCTGTTTCATGACTCGCTGGGCTCGGTCGAACTGTGGCGCGACTTCCCGCAGCAATTGTGCGAAGCCACCGGGCTGGACATCGTGGCCTATGACCGGCTCGGCTTCGGCCAGTCGGCGCCTTATCCGGGCCACCTGCCGCTGACCTTCATCCAGGACGAGGCCGAGCGCTTCTTCCCGCAACTGCGTGAGGCGTTGGGCATCGAGCGCTTCATTGCCTTCGGCCACAGTGTTGGCGGGGCCATGGCCAGCCACTGCGCCGCAAACAACCCACGCGATTGCCTGGCGCTGATCACCGAATCGGCCCAGGCCTTCGTCGAGGACCGCACGTTGCAAGGCATCCGCACCGCCAAGCAGCAGTTCCAGGCGCCCGGACAACTGGAGCGACTGGGCAAGTACCACGGCGACAAGGCGCAGTGGGTGCTGGGCGCCTGGACCGAAACCTGGCTGTCGGCAGCCTTCAGCAACTGGACACTGAAAAACAGCGTGGGCTCCCTGCACTGCCCGCTGCTGGCGCTGCACGGCGATCTGGACGAATACGGCTCGGTACTGCACCCACAACGTATCGCCGCGTTGGCCGGAGACCGCGGCGAAGCGGTGATTCTCGACGGCTGCCACCACGTTCCGCACCGCGAGGATGCGGCGCGGGTAATTGCGAAAGTCATCGACTATCTGGGGCGGATCGGCTGAGCGATCGCCAGCGTGGCCAGGTCCAGCAAGGTGAAATGTCCTTTGGACCAGCCACCGGTGTCGATATGCCAGACATTGCCCAGCACCCGTACCGCCTGCTGCGGCGTGTGCCCTACCAGCAAGGCGCGCAGCCCCGCGACCCCGGCCGAGTCTTCATCACGCAAGCGCTGCCGCGACCATTGGCAAACCTCCAGCACCTTGGGCGGCACAGGCGTCTGCTCAAGCAGTGGCAACAGGTCGCTCCAGCGCAGGCACGGGCAATCGGCGTGGAGGATGCCGATCGGCCCTTGAACCGTATCGACTTCCAGTGCCAGCGGCATCAACGCGAAACGCTCGGCGAAATGCGCCTGCCGCGTCGGGTCCAGATCGAGAAACCAGCCACCGCCGGCAGCCCGGTACATCGCGTAATCCAGCAACTCGCCACGCACATGCGATACCGCCAGGGCTTCGTGATTACCTTGCACGGCGTGAAACCAAGGCTGCGCCAGCCACTCCAGGACCTCTTCGCACTCAGGTCCGCGATCGACGAGATCACCGACACTGAACAGCCGGTCCCGCGCCGGATCGAAATCCACCGCCCCCAGCGCCTCGCGCAGACGAGAAAAATGCCCATGCACATCACCGACGGCCAAGTCCCGCCCGGTTGGATTGCGCGCTACACGAACAACTGTGCTCATCGCCTCTCTCCTGCTCCATCCGGGATCACCGGCGTACAATAAACGCGACTGCGCTTCGCAGTCCTGCGCTCCCGGAGGTGTCATCATGCGCCTGGCCCTGACTTTCGCCACCCTCGTCATGCTGGCTTTAAACAGCATGGCCTACGCGGCCTCGCCGAGTGTCGAGGTCAACTTCATCCAGCCGGAAAAATTCCGCGACGCCAGCCTCAGAAGCAACGGCTACGAGCGCGGCGCCGACGAACAGGTCATGAAAACACTGCGCAGTTACCTGGAATCACTCGGCACGCGCTACCTGACCGCCGGGCAAACCTTGCGCATCGATATCCGCGATATCGACCTGGCCGGACGCTACGAACCCTGGCAAACCCATGCCAACTCGGTGCGTTTCATGCGCGACATCACCTGGCCAAGCATCGACCTTCACTACACCCTGCAACAACAGGGGCAGATAGTGAAGCAGGCTGACGTGCGAGTGGACGACAAGTTCTACCTGCAACGCCCAGGGCGGGTAGGCACAAGTGATCAGTTGTATTCGGAAAAGGCGATGCTCAACGATTGGTTCCGTAACCTGGTCAAGCACTGACGCAGCGCGGTGGCGTGCCGACGGCTGGCACCCGGCCAGTTCACCAGGGTGCTGCTACACTGAATTCGCTTACAGGAGGAATGAGTCATGTCCGACAAAGACATCAAAACCCTGCTGACCGTCATCAACCATCGGCAAGACAAGCTGGCCAGTGCCTGCAAGGACATTGCCGACTGGATCGACCGTCAAGGCGATGACCCGGTAGCCGGCAAGATCCGCGAAAGCCTGCGGGCTGTCGAGGCTGACGAAGTGCTGGTCAAACGCACCCTGACGAGCCTGCAGCTGGAGCGACCGCTACCGCGCTTCCGCCCCTAGGGTCTGTATCAAA
>NZ_QKVL01000057.1 GCF_003231275.1 Pseudomonas huaxiensis | reverse complement strand
CGTCCATTTTGCCAAGACAAAAGGACCCGCCGTAAAGGCGGAAGGGGCCGGCAGCGCCGCCACATCGAATGGATAAGCTCACGGCACCAAAGCCCAAATCCCAAATCCCAAAAACATCCCCCACCAGAACCATAAAAAAAGGGCCCCTGAAAAGGAGCCCCAACTACAGCACGCAACAGATTCCTTGAATCAGCCCTCGCTGGCCTCACGCCGCTGGCGAGCCTTGCGCGAGAGAATGTTCAGCACCTCGATCGCAGTGGAGAACGCCATCGCCGCATACACGTAGCCTTTCGGAACGTGGGCGCCGAAGCCTTCGGCGATCAACGTCATGCCGATCATGATGAGGAAGCCAAGGGCCAGCATCACCACGGTCGGGTTGTCATTGATGAACTTGGCCAGTGGATCGGCCGCGACCAACATCACGATCACGGCGCTGACCACGGCAATGATCATGATCGGCAAGTGCTCGGTCATACCCACGGCGGTGATGATGCTGTCGACGGAGAAGACGATGTCCAGCACCAGGATCTGGCCAATGGCCGCTGCAAAACCCAGGGTAATGGTAGACGACGCCTTGGATTCTTCCTGGGCCCGTGGATCCACGCTTTCATGGATTTCCTTGGTGGCTTTCCAGAGCAGGAACAGACCACCGGCGATCAGGATCATGTCCTTCCACGAGAAGCTCTTGCCGAGGATGTCGATGACCGGCTCGGTCAACTGGACAATCCAGGCCACGGTGCTGAGCAGCGCCAGGCGCATCACCAACGCCATGCTGATCCCGATACGCCGCGCCTTGGAGCGGAATTCCTCGGGTAGCTTGTTGGTCAGGATCGAGATGAAGATCAGGTTGTCGATGCCGAGGACGATTTCCATTGCCACCAAAGTGGCCAGGGCGACCCAGGCGGTCGGGCTTGCGGCGAGTTCCAGCAGGTATTCCATGAATCAGATCCCGAATCGTTGTTGAGAAAAGGTAGATCAGATTTCCTGACCGTCAGTGTCCTTGGTGTCTTCTTTCTTTTCCGGCTGTGTACCGGTGGCGTCGTTTAGCGCCTGCTGGGCGGCCTTGTTGGTGTCGTCAATGGCCTGTTTGGCCGACTCGGCAGCCTGGTTGAGCATCTGCTGGGCGGACTTTTCGGCCTGTTCGCAGCCGGTCATGGCGAACAGGGCCAACACAAGGACCAGAGGCGTACCGATGGATTTGAGATCAAGCATGAGTCTTCTCCGAAGTATTTTCGCTGCCACAAAAGATGGCACCGCAATGGCAGAGGATTCTAAATATCTTGATACATCAGGAAAATTCGTATTTTCAGCGGTTATACTTCGGTTTTTCCGAATCGGTGATTGTCATGCTCAATTATCGGCAACTGCATTACTTCTGGGTCGTGGCCAAGACCGGCAGCATCGTGCGCGCCTGCGAGCAATTGAACCTGACCCCGCAGACCATCAGCGGGCAGATCAGCCTGCTGGAACAGACCTACGGCATCGAGTTGTTCCGGCGGGTCGGGCGCCAGTTGGAGTTGACCGAAACCGGCCGCCAGGCGCTGTCCTACGCCGAGCCGATGTTCCAGATTGGTGGCGAACTGGAAGCCATGCTGCGGGCGCAGCCCAACGAGCAGCAGGTGCTGTTTCGGGTGGGCGTGGCGGATGTGGTGCCCAAGTCGATCGTCTACCGGTTGATCGCACCGACCATGGAGCTGGCCGAGCCGCTGCGCATCAGTTGTCGTGAAGACAAGCTGGAGCGACTGCTCGCCGACCTGGCGATCCAGCGCCTGGACCTGGTGATCTCCGACAGCCCGATGCCCAGCCACCTGGATATCAAGGGCTACAGCCAGAAGCTCGGCGAGTGCGGCATCAGTTTCCTCGCCACACCCGAGCTGGCAGCGCGCCAGCCGCTGCCCTTCCCTGCCTGCCTGCAACACGCGCCGTTGTTGATCCCCGGCCAGGAAACAATGGTACGCAACCG
Source organism: Pseudomonas huaxiensis (assembly GCF_003231275.1). Lineage (GTDB taxonomy): Bacteria > Pseudomonadota > Gammaproteobacteria > Pseudomonadales > Pseudomonadaceae > Aquipseudomonas > Aquipseudomonas huaxiensis. The sequence goes on along the minus strand of NZ_QKVL01000057.1, from coordinate 27,256 downwards.
CCTGTTGCGCTGGTTCGCCGAGCAGCAGTTGCAGCCGCGGATCGTCGGCGAGTTCGACGACAGCGCGCTGATGCAGGCCTTCGGCAAGTCCGGTAGCGGGATTTTCATTGCCCCCAGCGTGATCGCCGAGGAGGTCTGCCGGCAGTACGACGTCGAACTGATCGGCCAGACCGACGCGGTCACCGAGTCGTTCTATGCCATTTCGGTAGAGCGCAAGGTCAAACACCCCGGCATCGTCGCCATCACCGAGGGTGCTCGTCGCGAGCTGTTCAACTGGCCACTGGCTTGAAGCGCGTCAGCCACAGGGCCAGCGCCAATGCGAGGGCAATCAGCACCGCAGCGACATAGCCGACATCCGGCAGACCCAGACGGTCGATCACCGCACCGCCGATCAGCGCCCCCAGGCCGATGCCCAGGTTGCCTCCGGCGATATTCAGCGAGGCACCGAAGGCCGGCGCTTCGGGCGCGGCCTTGATCACCCGGACATGGCTGACCAGGAACAGTGCCGCCTGGGCCAGACCCCAGACCGCCAGAGCCAGCACCAGCCCGATGCTGGACTGGATCGCCGGCACCACCGTCAGCAATCCCACCACCAGTAACGCGCAGAAGCCCGCCGAGGCCAGCAGTGGATGACGGTCCACCGCGCGCCCGCCCAGGCTGTTGCCGATCAAACCCACCGCGCCGAAGCCCATCAGGTACCAGCCAACCCGATCGCCATCAAAACCGGCCAGGCGCTCCAGCAAGTCCGCCAAGTAGGTGTAGGCCGTGAACATGCCGCTGAACACCAGCACCGACAACAGCACATGACCCTGCAACAGCGGGCTGCGCAGCACACGGAACTGTCCGCGTAGCGACGTGGTTTCGCTCTGCCGGGGAGTGTGCGGCAGGTAGCGCCACAGCAGCAACGCCTTGGCCAGTGACAACAGCGCCAACGCGGCGAATGCCACCCGCCAGCCCAGCGCATCGCCGAGCAAGGTGCCGAGGGGAATACCAAACACCGTGGCGCAGACCACGCCAAAGCTGATCTTGCTGATCGCCCGTCCGGCGTAGGCCGGGCCGACGATGTCCACCGCCGTTTCGCTGGCCAGCGCCCAGAACACCGGCAGGCCCAGCGCCGGCACCAACCGCGCCACGGCCATCACGTAATAGTTGGTGGCCAGCGCCGCCAGCGCGTTGGAGGCGGCGAACAGCAACAGCACGCCGACGAACAGCCGCTTGCGCTCGAAACGCGCGCACCAGGCAGTGAGAAATGGTCCGCAGCAGGCGACAGTGAACGCGAACAGGGTCACCAGCAGGCCGGCTTGGGAGACGCTGACCTGCAAATCCCGGGCGATCCCCGGCAGCAGGCCGATGATGAGGAATTCAGTAGTCAACACGGTGAAGCCGGCCGCGGCCAGCAACAGAATGGGCAGGAACATCCAGACTCCAGCGATGAGCGCGTCGGCTCGAAAAGGCCGCGCATGGTAACAGCCACCAGCATGGCGACCTACCGCCGGACCGGGGCATTGGGTGAGGCCGCGGGCGCTGTGATAGAGTTCCGCCCTTTTTTCGACCGGCGCCACCCGCCGCGTCGAGGCATTCCGTACCCGGGCGATCCCCGGGCCCTGAACACGATCGAGTCAGATTCGTTATGTTGCCTGTCCTCAAGCTGCTCAACCGCACCAGCCTGGTGCTGCAAATCCTCATCGGCCTGGTGGCCGGCATCGCCCTGGCGCTGCTCGCGCCACAGGTGGCGGGCAACCTCGCCTTCATCGGCAAAGTGTTCGTCAGTGCGCTGAAGGCCGTGGCGCCGATTCTGGTGTTCATCCTGGTCATGGCGTCCATCGCCAACCACAAGCACGGCCAGCAGACCCATATCCGGCCAATTCTGGTGCTGTACCTGTTCGGCACCTTCGCCGCGGCGGTAGTCGCGGTGGCGGCGAGCATGCTGTTCCCGTCTACGCTGGTGCTGAGCACCGAAGGCGCACAGATGAGCGCGCCGGGCGGCATCACCGAAGTGTTGCAGGGCCTGCTGTTGAGCGCCGTGGACAACCCGGTCAACGCGCTGGTCACCGGTAACTTCATCGGCATCCTGGCCTGGGCCATTGGCCTTGGCATTGCCGTGCGACACGCCGGCCCGACCACCCGCACCGTGCTCGATGACCTGTCCAACGGCGTGACCCTGATCGTCCGCGTGGTCATCCGCTTCGCCCCTCTGGGGATCTTCGGCCTGGTCGCCTCGACCCTGGCCCAGTCCGGCCTCGGCACCCTGGTCGGCTACCTGCACCTGCTGGCGGTGCTGATCGGCTGCATGCTGATCGTTGCCCTGGTAATGAACCCGCTGATCGTGTTCTGGAAGATCCGTCGCAACCCGTTCCCGTTGACCCTGCTGTGCCTGCGCGAAAGCGGCATCACCGCCTTCTTCACCCGCAGTTCGGCGGCGAACATCCCGGTCAACCTGGCCCTGAGCGAGAAACTCGGCCTGCACGAAGATACCTACTCGGTGTCGATCCCGCTGGGCGCGACCATCAACATGGCCGGTGCGGCGATCACCATCACCGTGCTGACCCTGGCGGCGGTACATACCCTGGGCATCGCCGTCGATCTGCCGACTGCCGTGCTGCTCAGCGTGGTCGCAGCGGTCTGCGCCTGCGGCGCCTCGGGCGTTGCCGGTGGCTCGCTGCTGCTGATCCCGCTGGCCTGCAGCCTGTTCGGCATCCCCAGCGAGATCGCCATGCAGGTGGTGGCGGTGGGCTTCATCATCGGCGTGCTGCAGGACTCGGCGGAAACCGCGCTCAACTCCTCCACCGACGTCCTGTTCACTGCGGCCGCCTGCGAAGCGGAAGCTCGCCGCGGCTGATGCCATCACGACCGGTGGCATCGTGCCGCCGGTCGCTTGTGTTAACCCTGTCACAGCCCTAGGCTAGGGGCTTTCCATGCACAGAGACAGGGTCATGTCCGAAGAGCAAGAATCCCCCGCCACTGCCCGCTTCAACGCCACTGAAATCCGCGTCCTGGGCTCCCTTATCGAAAAGCAGGCGAGCAACCCGGAAACCTATCCCCTGACCCTCAACGCGCTGATGCTGGCCTGCAACCAGAAAACCAGCCGCGAACCCGTGATGAACCTCGCCCAGGGCCAGATCGGCCAAAGCCTGCGTGCCCTTGAAGGCCAGGGCCTGGTCCGCCTGCAGATGGGCAGCCGCGCCGACCGCTGGGAACAGCGCGTGGACAAGGCGCTGGAACTGGTGCCGGCGCAGTTGATCCTGATGGGCCTGATGTTCCTGCGCGGGCCGCAGACCATCAATGAACTGCTGACCCGCAGCCAGCGCATGCATGACTTCGATGACAACGACCAGGTGCTACATCAGCTCGACCGCCTGATCGCCCGTGGCTATGCCCTGCACCTGCCGCGTCAGGCGGGCCAGCGGGAAGACCGCTACACCCACGCGCTGGGCGATCCATCGGAAATCGAGGCGATTCTCGCAGCGCGCCAGCAAGGGCCGGGGGAACGCGGGGTCAGTGGTGTGTCGGCGGAGCGGATCGAGGCGCTGGAAGCGCGGATCGCGGCGCTGGAAGAGCGTTTGGCGCTGCTCGAATAGACCTGGGCTTTCGCGAGCCTCATTGCTGCAGTTCGGCGCACCGGCAAGTCCGGCTCCCACAGGGTGCGGTGCATGCCGACCCTGTGGGAGCCGGACTTGCCGGCGATGAGGCCGGCAGGCACAACACTCAACCCCGAGCGAACGCCACCGCCTTCGCCACCTGCTCCGCCGTCGGCCGCACCCCGGTATAGAGCACGAACTGCTCCAGCGCCTGCAAGGCGATCACTTCCACCCCGGTAATCACCGCTTTGCCGCGCGCTTCGGCCGCAGCGATCAGCGGCGTGCGCGCCGGCATCGCCACCACGTCGAACACCGTCCGCGCCGCATCGATGGCCGTCAGGTCGAACGACAGCTCTTGCGCCTCCGCGCCGCCAGTCATGCCGATAGGCGTCACGTTGACCAGCAGCGTTGGTCGCAACTCACCCAGTTCCGCCTGCCATTCATAACCGCAGTTCTGCGCCAGGCCGCGGCCCGCCGCTTCGTTGCGGGCGATCACGGTGCCACGCGTAAAGCCGGCATCACGAAACGCACTGGCCACCGCCTTGGCCATGCCGCCACTGCCCCGCAGGGCAAACGGCTGCGCCGGGTCTAGCCGGTGCTGTTCGATCAACTGGCGCACGGCCAGGTAGTCGGTGTTATAGGCCTTGAGGTGGCCGTTGCTGTTGACGAGGGTGTTGATGGAATCGATGGCCGCAGCGGATGGATCCAGCTCGTCCACCAAGGCGATACAGGCTTCCTTGAACGGCATCGACACGCCGCAGCCCCGGATGCCCAGGGCGCGCATACCACCGATGGCGGCCGGCAGATCAGCTGTGGTCATGGCTTTGTAGTAGTAATCCAGCCCCAGTTGCTCATACAGGTGATTGTGGAAGCGCACGCCGAAGGTGCCGGGGCGGCCAGCCAGGGAAATACAGAGAACGGTGTCTTTGCTGGGGGTCATCAACGGACTCCTGGAAACGGCGAAAACCACAGTATGCCCAACCTCGCCGCCGACCGTTGATCGGCCCTTACACAACCTTTACTCAGCCCCCTCGCAACTCCGCCCCTGACTGCGGTCATAGTGTTATCCCCGGCCCGTCTTTCCGGTCGGGGTAACGCCCTGCGAGGATTCAACATGAACCGTCATATCCCCGGTATCGCCCTGCTGATCGGCGCCCTGGCCCTGTCCGGACAAGCCTCCGCCCATGGCGGCGGTGGCTGGCAAGGTGCGGGCCCCATACTCGGCGCGGCCGTAGTGGGTGCCGTGGTCGGCGCCGCCGTTTCCGGTGGTCACGACCGTACTGTGGTCGTCGAACGTGCCCCGGCCTATTACCCGCCGCAGCCCGTGTATTACCAACCGCCGCCGCCACCGCCGGTGTATTACCAGCCCTATCCGGTCGTGGAACGCTATGTGCCGGTGCCGCCGCCGTATTACCGCGAACGCTACTACGGCCCGCCGCCCGTCTATTACGGCCACCCGCGCTGGTAGTGGGTTTTATCAATGAACACTATTGAGAACACTGATTTCTCGCTGGCCGGATCCACACGTAAGGTACGAGCCATGACCCAAAGGGAGCACTCACCATGGCCAGTATCAGCATCATGTCCGTTATCGGTAGCGCGGTTCCGCCGGCGCTGAGGGAATTGGGGCTGCTGGCCTGCTGGTACCTGATACGTGACGGCGAGAAGATCGGCGGCCCGATCACCTCGCTCACCGATGCCGAGGCGCTTGCTCAGAGTATCGCCGGCGAAGGCTTCAGAGCCTGAGGTCAACCTTCTTTCCCTTGTGCGTTTGCTCCGCACACCTCCCCTTGCCCCGCCTTCTTGGCGGGGCTTTTTATTTGCGGCAGGATAGCGGCCCGCTTTCAGGATGAAGGAACTTCGGCGTGGAGATCGCCAGCAATCTGCTATTTACCGCTGTATTCATTGGCGCCATCGCCATCACCGGCTATATCAGTGCGCGACGGATACGCGAGCGCCAGCGCAGTGTCGCGGACGAATTCGCCGCCGCACTGAAGCGCCAGGGCGTCGGTGACCATGAAATCCTCCAGGAGCAGATCACCCCCGCCAGCCTGATGGAACTGCTGCAAGTGCGACGGATCCTGCGCGACAGCCAGGGCAATCACTACCTCTACATCCACATCAGCGACAGCCCCGGCGTGCTACGGCCACTGACCCGGGAACGGGCGCTGCTGGCCATGGGCAAAACGCTTTAGGTTCAGCCGCGGCGGGTCACCGTCAGGGCCACGGCAGCGATACGCTCAACCCGCTCGTAGCCAGGCTCCAGCAGTTGCTCGCCAAACACGTCCGGGTCGATTTCCTCGTAGAACCAGGCCCATTGCGGCGCGTCGAGGGTTTCCCGCAGCGCCGCCAGGAACGGGTCGCCGCCGTCGACCATCGCCACGCCGGTATACAACACCAGGCTGCCGCCCGGACTCAGGCGCTCAAGCGACTCGCGGACCATGCGCACCGACAACCCCTCGCCAAACGTCCCGCCACCATGGCGGTACGTGCGCCTGCGGGCATCGAGCATGTAGGGCGGGTTGGCGACGATCAGGTCGAAACTGCCATTGACGCCTTCCAGCACATCGCTGTAATCCACCACGACATTGCCCAACTCGGCCAACGCCACGTTGATCGCGGCGTAGCGCAGCGCCAGCGGGTTGATGTCCAGCGCGCTGACTTGAGCATGCCGCCGCGCACGGGCGATCAGCAGCGCACCGATGCCCGTGCCGCAGCCGATTTCCACAGCGTGTTCAATCGGTGCGCAACTGTCCCGCAGGTGCGCCTCCACCACGCGGGCAAAGCGGTAACTGTCCGGGCCGAAGAACACGGCGTCAGCGGTGTCGGTAGGAAAGCCCGAATGCACCAGCAGCAAGCCATCGACGGTAGACCAGCGCACCTGGCTGCGCAGCGTCTGGTCACTGGTGCTGATGATTCCGGCCTGACGCATGTGTTCCAGTTCATCCGGCGACAGCAGCGAGGCCTCGAACGGCCGGTTCCAGCCGAACACTTCGCGCATCGTCCGGGCCGGTAGTGAGTCGACGCGCTCGCTGTAGCGCTGGTGGGTCAGTGGCGTGGCGCAGATGAAGCGATAGCCATCGGCGTGCAGGCGACGCCCCAGGTGCAGCAGGGCCTCATCAGTTTGACGTTGCTCATCGGTCAGTTGCATGGCTATGGCCTCCTTTCAGCCCGGTGAGTTGCACGTAGCGCTGGGTTGCCGCCAGCCCGCGTGGGCTGGCATGGCGGTCCTCGCCCATGGCATCGATGAGTTGCGTCACCAACAACCCATCCGGCAAGTCCGGCAGCAGCGGCTCGGCGAGGGTGACCGGCCTGTGCCGGCGCTTCGGCGGATGCCAGTCACCGGCGATCCAGTCGTGCAGCAGTTGCTTTTCGTAGGGGCTGAAGACGCCGAACATCACCGCCGTCGGACCCTCGATCAATTGCCAGAAACGGCTTTCAGCCGGGTCGCGATCGCGGAAGATCCAGCCTTTGTCTTGCAACACCTGGAGAAACGCCGGGAAGCTGCCCGGCGCGGACAGCCACTGATTGACCGTGCGCCCATCCAGACGGCAGTGGTCTGAATGCAGGTGCTGGCCGAAGATCCGCTTGCGCTCCAGCGCGGCGAGCAATTCGCTTTCCAGGTCAAACCCGGCGGCGATGTCCATGCAACCGGCGCTCAAGTCGTTTAACCGGTAGCCGCGGGCGACACGCCGATAAAACGCCTCGCCGTCCTGTTCCGGCCAAAGTTGGCGCAGGGCCTCCAGCGCCTTGCGCGCATGGCCGGTGCTGGCGTTGTCGATAGTCACGTGAAGGCGGAAGTACTGCGCGTCGATGCCCAGTTCTTCCAGCTCGAAGGTGCTGATCAGCAAGTGCAAGGGAAGCTGTTCGTAGCCGAGGTTGTAGCCCAGCACTTCGGGCAGGAAACGCTCGCTCTCCTGGCCGAGCGCCAGTTGCAGCGAGCCTTGCAGGTAGCGTTCGTCGGCCAGCGGTAGCTGCTCGTGACAGCCCAGGCCGGCGAGCAGGCGACGGAAGATCACCACATGGTTGCAGGCCGGTTGGCCATCGCCGAGTTCTTCCAGGTAGATGCGGATCAGCCCGTGGTAACGCGGATCGTCCCAGTGATGCAGGGCGCCCTGCAGCCAGGCGCCGTCGACGCACTTGGTCGGCGTGACCTGCTGGAGAAAATACAGTGTATGTGCGCGGCTGGCGAACATGCGCCGGGGCGCGCCGCCACGACGTTCGGCGAGGTAGTCGGCGTACTGCCGGGCAACCTGTAACGCATGATCCTGGCTCCACACCTCCAGTTGTTCGGGAGACGCTGGCAAGTCATCGGCCAGGGCATCGGCGCGGCGCAACTGGTCGTTCAACCATGCGGCGGTGTCAGCGCAGTCGCCGCGCAACAAGGCGCGATACCGGGCCTCCAGGCTGTCGGCCTGTGCTGCGGGAGTGGCAATGACGCCCGCCAGATCTGACATTTGATTCATGACCGCCCCTCTTCCACGCGCTGACCTTGCTTATCCAAGGGAGGCGCTGCGCGTAGGGGAAGTTCAGAACGATTGCGCCACGTCAGGATGGGCGGGAGGCGGCTTACCTTAGGCTTGCCAGTGCGGGATCGATTAAAGATTATTCATATTTGAGCTAAGGGCTGGAGAGCAATCGACAGGCTCTGAGCCATACTCCAGAATGTCACGATTAGAAAAATAAAAACTCTTGCACAGCCAACGACATACCTTCTTTTAGTGAGCACTTACGTGAAAACCTCTCTTTCGATTCTCAGTCTGCTGCTGTTGCTCACCGGCACCGCCAGCGTCACGTCGAATGCTGTTGCCCAGCCTGCCACTGCCCAGGCGCAACGAGATCCTTCCACGCTTCACCTGGCCTCCGGCAGCGCCATGCTGGTGGACCTGCAGACCAACCAGGTGCTCTATTCCAGCCATCCCGACCTGGTGCGACCGATCGCGTCGGTGACCAAGCTGATGACCGCCATGGTCGTGCTGGACGCCAAGCAGTCCATGGATGAAATGCTCACCATGACCATTGCCCAGACCAAGGAAATGAAAGGCATCTATTCGCGGGTGCGCCTGGGCAGCGAGCTGAATCGCCGGGAAACCCTGCTGATTACCCTGATGTCGTCGGAGAACCGCGCCGCAGCGACCCTCGCCCACCACTATCCGGGCGGCTACGGCGCGTTCATCAAGGCGATGAACACCAAGGCCAAGGCCCTGGGCATGAGCAATACCCGCTATGTGGAGCCGACCGGCCTGTCGCCGAACAACGTCTCCACCGCCCGCGACCTGACCAAGCTGCTGATGGCCGCGCGCAATTACCCGCTGCTGAGCGAATTGAGCACCACCCGCGAGAAGACCGTCGCCTTCCGCAAGCCCAACTACACCCTGGGTTTCCGTAACACCGACCATCTGGTGAACAAAGCCAACTGGGACATCAAGCTGACCAAGACCGGCTTCACCAACGATGCCGGGCATTGCCTGGTGCTGCTGACCAAGATGGACAACCGTCCGGTGGCGATGGTGATTCTCGATGCCTTCGGCAAATACACCCACTTCGCCGATGCCAGCCGCATGCGCCAATGGCTGGAGACCGGCAGCGCCAAGCCGGCGCCGGCGGTGGCGATTCGTTACAAGGCGGATCGCAGCCAGAATCGGCCGCAGGTGGATTGATCGGACGCCGTCTGAGCATGTCATCGCGAGTACGCTGAACCCCGTACGAGCGAGCTTGTCGGGGCGCCGAACCGTCGCGATGCGGGACAGGCCTCAAAAAAAGGCCCGGTCATCTGACCGGGCCTTTTTCATTATCAAGCGGTGGTATTCACCGAACTTCCCGCCGAGCTATCACCCGCCTCGGTCAACGCCTGCAGCAACGCCCCGGTCGCCTGCAGCAATTGCCCGGTGGTGGTCGCCACCGCCGCCTGGGCGGCCGCTACCTTGACCGACTTGGTGCGGTCGTCTTCCTTGCTGGCCATGGCTTCCTGCAGTTGCTTCTGCTGCTCGGCCAATTGCTTCTGCAACTGCTTGACCTGCTCGCGCAGTTGCTTGACCTCCTGCGACTCGTTCGAATCAGCGGTCTCGGACTGGGTCGCCGCGGCCTTGCCTTCGCTGCGCACAGCAGACAGGTCGGCCTTCACAGTACCTTCGACCGGGGTCGCCTGACCGTCAACGTTGGTTTTCGCAGTCACATTGCTACGCACACCTGCAATCGAAAGGTTCGACGCCAGGGACTGGATAAGATCGGCCATGAGAGAAAACGTCCTGAAATTAAGGTCTGTCATGACATCGGCCGTTACAAACAAAACTTTAGGCCGCCCGTCCCCCATAAATTTCCCGCCCGGTTCTTCGTCCTTCCCCTGATACCGATCTCTGTCCGCGCACCGGCGGGATCGCCCTCCTGAACCGGACCGAGATGGCAATGACCAGACCCCGTTCCCGCAAAGCCCTGTACATCGGCCTGCCGCTCGCCCTGGCCGTGAGCCTCGGCGCAGCCGCCGCCGGCTGGCTGTACTGGAAAGACGACACCGGCTACCCGCGCAAGATCGTCGAGCAGGCCAACGCCCTGCATGAACACATGATCTCGTTCGACAGCCACATCACCGTCCCGCTGGAATTCGGCAGCGCCGGCCGCGAAGCCGACAAGGACGGCCCGGGCCAGTTCGACCTGGTGAAGGCCGGGCACGGCCGGCTGTCCGGCGCCGCCCTGACCATCTTCGGCTGGCCGGAACTGTGGAACGGCCCCAATGCCCCGCACCGTCCAACGCCCGGCTTCGTCGATGAGGCGCGGCACCAGCAGGAGGTGCGCTACCAGATCATCAGCGGCATGGTCCGCGACTTCCCCAATCAGGTCGGCATCGCCTATACCCCCAACGACTTCCGCCGCCTGCACGGCGAGGGAAAGTTCGCCATCTTCATCAGCATGCTCAACGCCTACCCGCTGGGCACCGACCTGTCGCAACTGGACCTGTGGACCGCGCGCGGCATGCGCATGTTCGGCTTCAGCTACGTCGGCAACAACGCCTGGGCCGACTCCTCGCGGCCGCTGCCGTTCTTCAACGACACCGCCGACGCCCTCGGCGGGCTGTCGCCACTGGGCCAGCAGGCCGTGGCGCGGCTCAACGACCTGGGGGTGATCATCGATGTCTCGCAGATGTCGACCCAGGCCCTGGAGCAGGTCGCGCACCTGAGCCGCGCGCCGCTGGTGGCCTCGCACTCCGCGCCTCGGGCGCTGGTGGATATCCCGCGCAACCTTAGCGACAAGGAAATGCAACTGATCAAGGACAGCGGCGGCGTGATCCAGATCGTCGGCTTCCCCACCTACCTCAAGCCGCTGAGCAAACCGACCCTGGACAAGCTCGAAGCACTGCGTGCCAGGTTCGACCTGCAACCGCTGCAAGGCCTGGCCAATGCCCTGATGCCAGGTGACGCGGTGATCGCCATCTGGCCGGAATCACGCTTCGGCGAATACGCCAGCAGCCTCTACGGGATTGTCGAGGCGGAGCCCAAGGCCGGCCTCAAGGCGTTCGGCGACGCCATCGACTACGCGGTGAAGAAAGTCGGCATCGATCACGTTGGCATCGCTTCCGACTTCAACGACGGCGGCGGCCTGGATGGCTGGAAGGATGTCAGCGAGATTCGCAACATCACCGCCGAGCTGTTGACCCGCGGCTACAGCGAGGCCGATATCGCCAAGCTCTGGGGCGGCAACTTCCTGCGGGCCTGGGAACAAGTGCAGAAAGCCGCCCGCCCCGTCGCCTCCCTCACGCCTTGAACCGGAACGCCTGCGCCATGACCGACCGCCGCACCTTTCTCAAACAGGCCGCCGTACTGAGCGCCGGCCTGCCGTTGGCCAGCACTCTGGCCAGCGCCGCCGAACCGATTCCGCAAAACGCCCGCCCAGCCGCACCCCTGAGCGGCCCGGACAAATGGCGCAATCTGCGCGACCTGTTCCCGCTGGACCGCGAGACCGCGCACTTCGCCAACTTCCTGGTCACCGCCCACCCGCGACCGGTGCAGGACGCCATCGACTACTACCGACGCGAAATCGACCGCAACCCCGCCGCCTTGATGGACTGGGAAAGCCAGTACGAGTGGAACCGCGAAGGCGAGGTCCGCGAATGGGCCGCGCGCTACCTGGAAGTGCGCCCACGGCAGATTGCCCTGACCGGCAGCACCACCGAGGGCCTGGGCATGATCTACGGCGGCCTGAACGTGGCCGCCGACCAGGAAATCCTCACCACCGAACACGAGCACTATTCGACCCACAAGTCCCTGGCCTTCCGCACCCAGCGCCAGGGCACGAAGGTGCGCAAGCTGCGCCTGTTCGACAACCCGTGGGAGATCTCCAAAGATCAGGTGCTGAGCACCATCGACAAGAACATTCGCCCGGAAACCCGCGTGGTCGGCATGACCTGGGTGCACTCCGGCAGCGGCGTGAAACTGCCGGCCGGCGAGATCGGCGCACTGATCCGCCAGCACAACCGCGACCGCGATGAATCACGGCGGATCATCTACGTGGTGGACGGCGTGCACGGCTTCGGCGTCGACGACGTGCGCTTCGCCGACTTCAACTGCGACTACTTCATCTCCGGCACCCACAAGTGGATGTTCGGCCCGCGCGGCACCGGGATCATCTGCGCCGCGTCGGAGAAAATGCAGCACCTGACGCCGACCTTCGCCACCTTCTCCCAGGAAGAAGACTTCGCCACCATCATGACCCCCGGCGGCTACCACGCCTTCGAGCACCGCTGGGCGGTGGGCAAGGCCTTCGAGTTGCATCTGCAACTGGGCAAGGCCGACGTGCAAGAGCGTATTCACCAGCTCAACGACCAGCTCAAGGCGCGCCTGCTGGAGCACAAGCAAATCCAGTTGGTCACGCCGAAAAGCCGCGAGTTTTCCGCCGGCTTCACCTTCTTCCGCATCAAGGACCGCGACCCGGACGCCGTCGCCGCCTTCCTCTGCGACAACAAGGTGATGGTGGACGCCGTGTACCGCGACGTCGGCCCGGTGATCCGCTTCGCGCCGAGCCTGCTCAACAACGAGCAGGAAATCGATCGGGCCATGGCCCTGCTGACCCAGAAACTCTGAAATAAGGCCTTTTCATGACCTCCACCTTCTCCCGCCTGACCCTGGCCGCGCTGCTCAGCGCCGCCAGCCTGCACGCCCTGGCCGCCGACGCCACACCCGGCGCCGTGCTGCGCGACTGCAAGGCTGCTTGCCCGGACATGGTCGTGCTGCCGGCCGGCAGCTACATGATGGGCACCCCGGACGACGAAGTCGGTCGCCAGCCCGACGAAAGTCCGCTGCACCAGGTGACCTTCGCCAAGCCGTTCGCCATCAGCCGCTACCAGGTCACTGCGGGTGAATGGGACGCCTACGTGCGCGAGTCCGGGGCGAAGATCGCCGACGGCGACACCCGCCCGGGCCGCGAATGCAAGGCCAGCAAGCCGCGTTACAAGCAGGGGCCGAAGCAGCCGGCGGTGTGCATGAGCTACCACGACGTCGAGAACTATGTGGCGTGGCTGTCGAAGAAAACCGGCAAGCACTACCGCATGGTCAGCGAGGCAGAACGGGAGTACGCCGCCCGCGCCGGCAGCACCGGGCCTTTCCCGTTTCCGCTGGACCCGGACGCCGACTATGAAATCAGCCGCAACGCCAACGTCTACGGCCCCAAGGATGGCTACAGCTTCACCTCGCCAGTGGGCAGCTACGCGCCGAATGACTTCGGCGTGTATGACATGCACGGCAATGTCTACGAGTGGGTCGCCGATTGTTATCACGACAGTTATGTCGGGGCGCCAGCTGATGGCAGCGCCTGGACCACTGCGGGCTGCGACATCGTCAATATTCGCGGCAACGACTGGGGCGAAGCACCGATCTTTTCCCGATCGGGCAATCGTAACAACGCCCATGCCACCGCTCGCGGCGACTGGATCGGGTTCCGGGTGGCGCGGGAGCTCTGACGAACGGGGGTAAATTTTTTGTGGATGGTTTCGTTTATGCGCAGAAGGGCTCTGTGGGTGGGCGAATCTGGTGGCCTCATCGCTGGCAAACCAGCTCCCACAGGTTCTGCGTGCGCTCAGGCCCCTGTGGGAGCTGGCTTGCCAGCGATGAGGCCAAAGAAACCAACACAAGGAGCAGTGACCAATCACACCACCCTGTAAAAAGCTCGAAAATTGGCCAGAAAACCCGCCTCCGAAGCATTTGCTTACATTTTCACTGACGGGTTTACGATTCTCGTTCGTCCTTATAAGTGCAGCCCTCAGGTTGAGCGTCGGCTCGACCCCACTTTTTACGAACAAGACAGAAGCAATGGCCCAACAATCGAAAAAGTCCAAATCCAGGTTGTGGTTCCTCGTCCACAGCTGGCTCGCTCTGCCGATCTGGTTCTTCGTGCTGATCGTCTGTGTCACCGGCACCCTGGCGGTGGTCAGCCAGGAGATCGTTTGGCTGGCGAACCCCGACGTGCGCGCCAGCAAACCGGACGGTGATGCCGAACGCCTGAGTTTCCAGCAGGTCCTCGATGCGCTGAACAAGGCCGAGCCTGACATGGCCGTGCGCTTCATCAGCCAGCCGGACGGTTCGCACTTCGCCCTCAACGCAGCAGTGACCTTCCCCGACGGCACCGCGCCGACGCTCTACGTCAACCCGTACACCGGGGCAATCCAGGGCAAGAGCCCGGACTTCAACTTCGAAGCCTTCACCCGCGCCCTGCATGGCTGGTGGCTGGTGCCGTTCACCAACGGCTACAGCTGGGGCTGGTACCTGGTGTCGTTGCTGGGCCTGCCAATGCTGGCCTCGCTGGTCACCGGGCTGGTGGTCTACAAGAAATTCTGGAAGGGCTTTTTCAAACCAGTGCTGCGCTTCAACCACGGCGCGCGGATTTTCTGGGGCGACTTCCACCGCCTGAGCGGCATCTGGTCGATCTGGTTCATCGCGGTGATTTCCATCACCGGCACCTGGTTCCTGATCCAGGCGATCCTCGGCGACAACCACATCACGATTTCCACCGAGCCAATCACCCCGGTGATCGCCCGCGAGGACGTACCGCTTTCGGACAATTCCAAACCGGTGCCGCGCATCGACCTCGACGAAGCCACCCGCATCGCCACCACGCAGATCCCCGGCCTCGACGTCACCTTCGCGCAACTGCCGTCGAACGCCTACGGGCACATCTACCTGGGCGGCCGCGGCTGGTATCCGCTGATGTTCCAGACCGCCAACGTCAACCCCTACACCCGGAACGTCGACGCCTCGTTCCTGGTCTCGGACCGCTCGGCGCTGGAGTTCGTCACCGAGTCGATGCGCCCGTTGCACACCGGTGACTTCGGCGGCCTGGCCATCAAGCTGATCTGGGCCTTCTTCGGCCTGCTGCTGTCGATGATGGTGCTCAGCGGCCTGCTGATCTGGACCAAGCGCACCGCCCAGGCCACCGCCGCCGCGCTCAAGCGCAGCGAAAAGAAACCGCGATCGCGCCAGGTCGCCCAGGAAACCGCCACGCAGGTGCAACCATGAGCCAGACCCTGAATGCCGCCGTCAAGCCAAGCCCACTGAAGCAGGCGTGGCTGAAGTGGCGTTTCCACCTGAACATCCTGTTGTTGCTGATTCCGCTGGGCTTCATGCCCAAGTACTTCGCCGACGCCGCGCTGTTTCGCGGTGACAGCGGCCTGGGCGCGACGCCGATCGACAATATCCAGGTCGGCCCCTGGAGCCTGACCCTCGCCGAGCTGCGCGACGAAGCCCCGCGCCAGGACGGCCCGGCCGGCTACTTCAAGTCGTTCAACGCGGCGCTGTGCAAGACCTGCATCGGCGAGGTCAAGGCCGCCTACCTGCGCATCGGCAAGCCGCGCAGCCTGCGCGCCGCCGGCACGATTTTCTTCGGCACGCCGTACCGCATGGGCACCAGCCTGCCGGTGCCGGAGCGCACCCGCGCCGACGCCGAACTGTGGATCACCCTCGAAGGCTGGGACGGCAGCATGCACCAGGCTTCGGTCCCCCTGGCCAAGGCTTCGCCCGCCACCATCGCCTGGCTGAACAAACAAGGAGGCAAATGATGAAATTCAAGGCCGGCAGGCTCGCCCTGCCCCTGTTCCTGCTGGCGCTCGCGGGCCCCGCCCTGGCGCACAACCCGATGTGCCAGTGCGAGCCGATCGACGGCGAGCAGATCAAGTGCACCGGCGGCTTCTCCGACGGCAGCGGCGCACCGGGAGTGACCCTGGACGTGATCGGCTACGACGAGAGCGTGCTGGTCCCCGGCAAGCTCGGCGACGATTCGAGCCTGACTTTCAAGCGTCCGGCCGGCGAGTTCTACGTGCTGTTCGACGCGGGCCCCGGCCACGTGGTGGAAATCGACTACGCCGACATCGGTGAGCCATGAGCCGGGTTCAGGTCGTGCGCCCGGCCGGCGCCGGGCATGAAACCCTCTATGTGCTGCTGGTCGCCCTGCTGATCCTGGCGCTGGCCGCCACGGTGGTGACGCTGCGCGGCGAGCGCGAGGACGAAACCCGGGTCGAGGCCCATCAACTGGATGCCCGCCGCGACCTCAATCCCGCCGAACAGGGCATCTACACCGACCTGCGGGTGGCCTTCGACGAGATCCAGGCGCTGCGCGAAGACGAACCGGGCCTGGCGAGCATCGAGCTGCTGGTCGAGGAAGGTTTCGCGCCCTTCGTCGCCGATGCCAGCAGCGTCACCCGTGGCGAACACCAGTGGCGCCAGGTGCCCGGCAATGCCTACCTGGGCCTGAGCCCGCGCCCGGAAACCGCTGGCAGCTTCCTGCTGCTGGTGCCCGAGGCGCACGACGGCAACGCCGATGTCTGGCTCAACCGCACCGCCCAGCCCGTCTTGCCCGCCGAACTGTCAGCCAGCGCCCTGCAAGACGCCGGCTGGAAACAGATCGCCGCCCACTATGACGCCGGTGTCACCCGCCAGCATCAGCACTGACCGCCAAGGAATGCCCATGCTCCGCTCCGCCCTCGTCCGCGTTCTCAGCCTGTTCGTCGCCCTTGCCCTGCCCGCCCTGGCCCTCGCCGAAAACGGCAAGCCGCTGCGCATCGGCATCACCCTGCACCCGTACTACAGCTACGTCAGCAACATCGTCGGCGACCGCGCCGAGGTGGTGCCGCTGATTCCAGCAGGCTTCAACCCGCATGCCTACGAGCCACGCGCCGAAGACATCAAGCGCATCGGCACCCTGGACGTGGTGGTGCTCAACGGCGTGGGCCATGACGACTTCGCCGACCGCATGATCGCCGCCAGCGAAAAACCCGGCATCGCCACCATCGAATCCAACGCCAACGTGCCGCTGCTCGCCGCCACCGGCATCGCCGCCCGTGGCGCCGGCAAGGTGGTCAACCCGCACACCTTCCTGTCGATCAGCGCCAGCATCGCCCAGATCAACAACATCGCCCGCGAACTGGGCAAGCTCGACCCGGACAACGCCAAGTACTACAGCAAGAACGCCCGCGAATACGCCAAACGCCTGCGCAAACTGCGCGCCGACGCCCTGGCGCAATTGACCGAAGCGCCGAACCCGTCCTTCCGCGTCGCCACCATTCACGCAGCCTACGACTATCTGGTGCGCGAGTTCGGCCTGGAAGTCACTGCAGTGGTGGAGCCGGCCCACGGCATCGAGCCGAGTCCGGCGCAACTGAAAAAGACCATCGATCAACTGCATGCCCTGGACGTGAAAGTGATCTTCTCCGAGATGGACTTCCCGTCGGCCTACGTCGAGACCATCCAGCGTGAAGCCGGGGTCAAGCTCTACCCGCTCACCCACATCTCCTACGGCGAGTACACCAAGGAGAAGTACGAGGTGGAGATGAAGCGCAACCTCGACACCGTGGTCCGGGCGATCAAGGAGAACCAGGCATGACCGTTGTCGAAAACGTCGTCGCCGCGCCACGCGGGCCGTCCATCGAGTTCAGCGGCATCGACCTGACCCTGGGCCGCACGCGTATTCTCGATCAGGTCAGCTTCCAGGTCGCGGCCGGCAGCGTGCACGCCATCGTCGGCCCCAACGGCGGCGGCAAGAGTTCGCTGATCAAGACCTTGCTCGGGCAAATGCCACACCAGGGCCGCCTTGCCTTGAGCTGGCCAGACGACGGTCAGGTCATCGGCTATGTGCCGCAAGCTTTGGAATTCGACCGCGGCCTGCCGATGACCGTGGACGATTTCATGGCCGCCATGTGCCAGCGCACGCCGGCCTTCCTCGGCCTGTCGCGGCGGGTGACGCCGGCGATCGACGCGGCCCTGGAGCGGGTCGGAATGCTGGACAAACGCAAGCGGCGCATGGGCGCGCTGTCTGGCGGTGAGCGCCAGCGGGTACTGCTGGCCCAGGGCCTGATTCCGGCGCCGCAACTGCTGGTGCTGGATGAGCCAATGTCGGCGCTCGACGAAGCCGGTGCCCAGGTGTTTGAACGCCTGTTGCAGGAATGGCGCCAGGCCGGGACCACGGTGATGTGGATCGAGCACGACCTGGAAGCCGTGGCTCGCCTGGCCGACCGGGTCACCGGGCTGAGCCGTCGGGTGCTGTTCGACGCGCCGCCGAAGCAAGCGCTGACCCCTGAGCGGCTGCTCGGGCTGTTTTCCATTCACCCGCGCAGCGAGAGCACCGCCTGATGAACTACGAAGAATTCCGCCTGCTGATCCAGGGCTGGGCGTCCTCCGGCTACCTGCCCGAAGCCCTGGCCTACGGCTTCGTGGTCAATGCCCTGCTCGCCGGCCTGATGATCGGCCCGGTGCTTGGCGGCCTCGGCACGCTGGTGGTGGTCAAGCGCTTCGCCTTCTTCTCCGAAGCGGTGGGGCACGCGGCGCTGACCGGCGTAGCCATCGGCATCCTGCTCGGCGAACCCTACACCGGCCCTTACGGCAGCCTGTTCGGCTACTGCCTGCTGTTCGGCATCTTGCTCAACTTCCTGCGCAACCGCACCGGCCTGTCGCCGGACACCCTGATCGGCGTGTTCCTTTCGGTGTCGCTGGCGCTGGGCGCGAGCCTGCTGCTGATGCTGGCCGGCAAGATCAACGTGCACATCCTCGAAAACGTGCTGTTCGGCTCGGTGCTCACCGTCAGCGGCCAGGACCTGGTAGTGCTCGGCGTCGTTGGCGGACTGGTGCTGGCACTGGCGTTACCGCTGTACAACCGCATCATGCTGGCCAGCTTCAACCCGCAACTGGCGGCGGTGCGCGGCGTCGCGGTGAAGAGCCTGGACTACCTGTTCGTGGTGCTGGTGACCCTGGTCACGGTGGCGGCGGTGAAAGTGATCGGCGCGATCCTGGTCGGTGCGCTGCTGGTGATTCCGGCGGCGGCGGCGCGGCTGGTCAGCCAGTCGCTGAAGGGCTTCTTCTGGGCCTCGGTGCTGATCGCGACCTTCAGCACCCTGATCGGCATCCTGCTGCCCATCGTCTTCGACCTGCCGGTGCCTTCGGGCGCAGCGATCATCCTGGTTGCCGGCAGCTTCTTCGCCCTCGCCGCGCTGGCGCGCGGTCTGGTTCCACGCCTGCAAGGAAACCCGGCATGACTCCAACCCTCAAGCACCTGAGCCTGGCCCTGCTGCTGGCCGGCCTGCCCCTCGCCAGCCATGCCCAAAGCGTGGCAAAACCCGCCGCGCAACAGATTGCGGGCGTCACTGTGCTGGCCTCGCTGCCGGTGACCTATGGCCTGGGCAGCCTGCTGCTGGACGGCACCTCGGTCAAACTGCAACGGGCGGCGCCGGCGAACATCCCCGCCAGCCGCCAGCCGTCCTACTTCAGCGGTCGCGGCCTGGCGAGCCTGCAAAAATCCGCGGGCAAAGCTGACGCAGTGATCGGCCTGCGCTCGATCTGGAACGACGACCCGCTGTACCCGGTGGCGCGCCGGAGCAATATCCGCATCGTCGAAATCGACGCTGCGCGGCCGGTGGACGGTGCCCTGCCGGGTATCGCCGTACAGGGCAACAACGTGTTCTCGGGTTACCCGTGGCTGAACCCGACCAATCTCGGGCGCATGGCCGACGTATTGGCCAGCGATCTCGGGCGCCTGTCGCCCGCGGACCAGCCGAAAATCCAGAGCAACCTCGCCACCATCAAGCGCCAGTTGCTCGACCTCAGCGCCAGCAGCGAAGCGAAGCTGGCCGAGGCCGACAACCTCAGTGTGGTCAACCTGTCGGACCGCCTGGGCTACCTGATTGGCGGGCTGAACCTGGACCTGATCGATCACCCGCAGGTGGCCGACGACCAATGGACGGCCGAACAGCTCAAGCACCTTGGGGACGAGTTGAAAGGGCAGGATGTTGCCTTGGTGCTGCACCATAAACAGCCGGTTGAGGCAGTGGCGCAGGTGATTGCCGCGTCCGGGGCGAAGCTGGTGGTGGTGGATACCGACAGTGATGACACCTTAGGTGGTTTGAAGGCCGGGGTGGAGCAGGTGGTGGGGGCTTTGACGGGGAGTCAGGACTGAAGCGGTTGCCTTGAGGCCCTTCGCGAGCAAGCTCGCTCCTACAACGGCCCTGTAGGAGCGAGCTTGCTCGCGAAGGGCCGCACGGCGGTCCCTGCCCTTTACTGTTTCATACACCGCTGATACCGCTCATCCACCCGCTTCGCGAACCATGCCGTGGTCAATTGCCGGGTAATCTTCGGGCTCTTCAGCTCGATCCCCGGCAACACCGCCCGCGGCACCCGCTTGCCGGCCGCCTTGTCGGCCAGGGCAAAGACCTGTTGGTACAAACGGGTTTCCTCGAACTCATAACCGTCGCCCTTCTCCAACTGACTACGCAGGGTCGGGTTGCGCATGCCGAACTGCTCGCCCAGCCGCCGTGCTGCCTTTTCAGTACTCCCCGGCAGAATCGAACCCGGCGCGATCAGGTCGCCATCCAATGCCAGTTGCACACCCGTAACCCGGCTCAGTGCACTCTGAAACGCCGCATTGCGGCTGGCGTACCAGCCCGCATTGAAATCGGCGAAGCGATACAGCGGCTGGTCATAGTTGGCCGGATACCCCAACAGATGGGCGATACCGAAATACATCCCGCCGCGCCGACTGAACACCTCGTTACGCAAACTGCCGTCATGGGCGTGCGGGTAGCCAGCGGCATGGGCCTCGGCGAAATCGATGCTGACCTGCATCGGCCCACCGGTGCGCACCGGATTCAGGCCGCCGAGCAAGCTCTTGCCCAATG
Source organism: Pseudomonas huaxiensis (assembly GCF_003231275.1). GTDB lineage: Bacteria > Pseudomonadota > Gammaproteobacteria > Pseudomonadales > Pseudomonadaceae > Aquipseudomonas > Aquipseudomonas huaxiensis. The sequence continues at coordinate 6,538 of NZ_QKVL01000057.1, read as the reverse complement.
GCAGCGAGCTGATCAGCTCGTCGTAGAGCTGACTCAATTCCCGCTCACTGCGCACCGCCGCCAGGCGCTGGTTCCAGGTCTTGCCATTGGTCGAGCGGGTATCGAGGGCAGCATTGACAAGCGCTTTCGGGACATACACCCGGGCGGCACGGCGGTCGATTTCTTCGCGGGCGATGCGCCCGAGGTTGGGGACTTTGGGGTCGGCGCTGAACGTGGATTCCTGCTCGGTCACCGCCAGCACCGCGCAGATATTCGACGGGCTGGGATCGAGCTTCTGAGCGGTGAACGCCGTCTCGATGTCGCGGGCCCAACCCTGGCGATCACCGACGTTGGCCGGCAACAGCGCAGCAATCCGCGCCCGAGCCTGCTCCGGTGTCACCTGCTGTTTCGCCTGCTGGCCAGCGCAACCGGCCAGCAGCAACAGCACCAGCATCAACCCCGTCATTCGACTCACTGGCTTCACTCCCCTGCCCGGACAATGCGAACACGGTAGCGGCAGCTCGCGACTCAGCGCAAGGTGCTGGCGACCGGGGTCAGCAGCCCGGTTTGTTCAGTTCGGTACCGATGGTCACCGCTGTTACCTTCACCGCCTTGAAGCTCTGGTTGGCGACCTCGTCGAAGTCGCGCTCGCAGTTGAAGCGGGTGTCGATGACGAAATCCTGGCCCTTGGCTTTTTCCATGGCTTCGCTCCACTGGTTCGAGGCATTGATGGCGGCATCGTCGGTCAGCATGACCTCCAGTAGAACCTCGGTGAAATTGACCGCGTGCGGTCCCTGCCAAAGCGCATACACCGAGGGGTCAGCGGCGTTACCGCAAAGGTGCAGGCAATCGGCATAGAACTCCAGCTGGCCGCCGCTGGATTCACTCATCGCGCCGAAGGTCAGCGGCTGATTGGCGGGCGGTGCGAAGGTGCCGATGAAGCTGGAAAGATCGGCCTTGCACGACGGCGAAAGCTGCAGGCGCAGTTCACTGACAGTGCCGCCCGCAGCGTTGGCGGAGATCTCGCAGCCCTGCACGCGGTAGCTGTGGACATCCCCGGAAGAAGTCCGGGCTATTCCGGCTATTGATTCGAAATAGCGCAGGTTGGTGCCAAGCATCTCGCCATTGAATACCTGGGCCACCGTCGCCTGGGCCTGAGCCAGTGCTGGCAGGCAAGCGAGCGTGAGGGTCGAACAAAGGAAGGTCAGTGCGCGGGGGACCATCGAAACATCCTGTCAGTCTGGAAATCCAGCGCGCACTTTAAAACAGGCCATGGCTAATAGCCATTTCCGTTACGGCTGCTCTCCCACCAGGAAGGTCTTGCTGATCGTGCGGAACTTCTCGTGGCCGGCGCTGCGCATCAGTTCGAACAGCACCATTTCGCGGGTGACGATCTGCGCCCCGGCATCGCGCATGCGTTCAAGCCCGGTGGTTTTGCTGAACGCCGTGCGGCTGTCGCAGGCATCGGCCACCACGAACACCTGCTTGCCCAGCGCCAGCAGTTCGAGCACGGTCTGCAACACGCAGACATGGGTTTCCATGCCGCACACGATTACCTGCTCGCGGGCCAGCAGTGAGGCAGGCAGGCATTTACCGGCCACGCAGGAAAAGTGCTGTTTTTCCACCACCGTGGCGGTGCCGGCGACCTCCAGCAGACTGGCCACGGTGTGGCCGAGGCCCTTGGGGTATTGCTCGGAAATCACCGTCGGCAGCCCGAGTTCCGCAGTGGCGGCGAGCAGCCAGCGGGTGCGCGCCAGAGTGCCATCGGGGTCGCTGACCGCGCCGATGAGTTTTTCCTGAACGTCGATGACCAGCAGCGTGGCCTGGGAGGAATCGATCAGCATTGTGTCGTGGCTCCTTGCAGTCGGGGGTGCCCGACTATGCAAGCCCGGGGTGCCGATGGCAACCGCCGGGCCCGCATTGCCGACCTATGCTGTCAGACGCAGAGGCTCCAGCGCGGCGCTAAGCACGCCAAGCACTCGGTCTTCGTGTTCGTGGATGAAGAAGTGCCCGCCCGGGAACACCTCCAGGGAGAAATCGCCCTGGGTTTCCGTGCGCCAGGCCAGCAACTGCTCCTCGCTGGCGCGGTCGTCTTCGCCGCCGAAGACGTGCAGCGGACAGCGCAGCGCCGGACGCTGGCGATAGGCGTAGTGACCGCAGAGCAGGAAGTCGGCACGCAGGATCGGCAGCATCAGGCTCATCAGCTCTTCGTTGGCCAGCACTTCCTCGGGCGTGCCCTGCAAGGTGCGCAACTCGTCGATCAGTTCGGCATCGCTTTTCGCCTCGCGCAAGCGGGCGCCGTCGTACTCCTCGCGGCGACTCGGCGCGGCGGTGCCGCAGGCGAACAACGCCACAGGCGGCCGGCAACCCAACGCCTGCAGTTCATGCACCAGCTCAAAGGCCAACAAGGCGCCGAGGCTGTGGCCCAGCACGGCGTAAGGCTGGTTGGCGGTCAGGCGTTGTTCGGCCGCCAGTTGCCGTGCCAGCGCGGCCAGATCGGTGTGCAGCGGTTCGGCCAGCCGGGCGCCACGGCCTGGCAATTCGACCGGGCGCACGTTCAGCCAGGCCGGTACCTTGCGCCGCCAGCGGCTGTAGACCATGGCACTGGCGCCGGAGTACGGCAGGCACAATAAAGTCAGTGACGACACGCCAGGCCCCTCAGGATGCCGCAGACGCGGCAGCCATCTTCTGCCGCAGGCTCAGCGGGCGCATGTCGGTCCAGACCTCGTCGATCCAGGCCAGGCAGTCCTTTTTCAGGCCGCTCTTGCCCGCCGCGCGCCAACCTTCGGGGATGGCCTTGTAATCGGGCCAGATCGAATACTGCTCTTCATGGTTGACCACAACCTGGAACACGATGTCGTCGCGATCGAAAACGGAAGTCATTGATTGTCTCCTTCATTGAATAGGCCCACAGCGCAAGGGCGTGCGTTGATGATCAATGAACGAGCGAAGCAGTCAGGAAATTAACCAACCAGCGCCAGTGGCGGCGTACAACTCACGCTGGTTTGGTGAACATTAGAACGTGAACTGATAACTCACATCCGAATGATTCGACGGGCCAGGCAGCCCGACAACACCGGGATTGGCAGGCATTGCCGTGCCATTGGACACAGCGTAATCAAGCATGGCCTGCGGCTGGGTGCTGGGATGAGTGGGACCATTGGCCAGCTCGATCCGGGCGATGTCCGGTGGCGATACCCAGTTGCCTGTGTTGGGCTGGGAAGCGCTGGGGCGCGGATCACGGTTGAAATCGCCCAACATCACGAACGGCGTTTCGATGTGCCAACTGACCTCACGCAGCACCCGCGAAGCATTGACTCCGCCCCCCGAGATCGCATGAAAGTTGAAAACGGTCACATGCTCATGATGCAACGCCGACCTACTTCTCACCCGGATGCCCATGGCGGGTCGGTAGTTGGGAGCGGTGACCGAGACACCATCGGAAACGATGGCCACATCATGAATCTCCAGTGGGCTTGTACCTCTCACAACGATCGCCAGGTTCACTCGCAAACGCTGAACGTCGAAGAAGAACACGTGATAGGCCTCCGGACGAGCGGAAGTTCCCAGGTTCCACAGGTAATGATCGACTTGATGGGAGATGCCAAACTGGTCGTTGGTCTGTATCTGACTGGTGAGGGTCGCGGAGGCAGGCACCGCACCTGCTTCTTGCAGGACCACAATGTCATTGGCCCGTGCCAGTTGCAGCACCTTGGTACGCCATTTCGACTCCGTCGACGCCGAAGCGCCCTGCATGTTCCAGGTGGAGACATCGAAATTGAGATTCGGACCGTTATCCGGTGCCCTGCCGATCTCAATCTGTGGCGAGCCGTTATGGACCATGACCCGCGCATGGTAATAGTCCCGAACACTCCCCTGCAGTCGAATATGGGCATGCCAGGGCCCACAGGCCGCCCCGACGATATGCTGCAGGCAGCGCAGGGCATCATAGGCATCCAGAAAAAAAGGACCGGACTGGCTTCTCAAGCCATTCATGATCAGCGCATGGTGCAGATGGTAGAAGATCACCAAGGTCGAATACAGTTGCGCACGCGGCGCCGCATGAAGTGCGGGCATTAACGTACTGTCGTTGTAAAGCCTGGCGAATGACCCGGAGAGCCCCCGTGCAAAGTTAGCCTGCTCTTGTTCATTGCTACTTCGCATGTATTGGAAGGACACTACATACGCGAGATACGCTGCAGTGTGCTGAGCATTATCGGCCGCCGTTGGCAACAGCAAGACAATATCCCTGACACTGATCTCGAACTGCGTTTGCAACTGCGTTTCGGAAAGGCCTGGGGTCAAATGGGTATCGATGTAGTCAGCGATGCGTTTATCAATGGGCATGGGGCCACCTCGTAATGGTCGACAGAAACATTCGAATCCGCCCCCTCAAGGTGACCCGCGATAGACCGCATACAGGCGGTCGGCCAGCACCCCCAGACCAATACTCTGAGTGGCCCTCAGGTTGGAACTTACTGTCGCCGGGCTGGTGCAGCTACCGTCGTAGCAATACTGGAACAGGTCACGGTTGTCCGGATCAGACACCAGCCCGTTGAAGACAATGTTCAGCAGGCCATTGTGGACAACGGCACTTGGCGCGTTTGAATATTTTTCCGGTATGAACAGCCGGGGCCTCGTCCAGTTACTACCACCATCGAACTTCAACAGCAGATGGTTTCCCTGGGTGTCGGTGGCAAATACATGAATCAAACCCTGATACCAGATGACCGTGGGCGCACTCAAACTGGGCACCGGATCACTCCCCTTCTCATAGACCCATTGCTCATCGGACCATGTGGTGAGGTCTGTTGTTTTGCGCCAGGCAATTATCTTGTTGGGTCGTATATAAAACATGTAAAGCATGCCGTTCATTTCAACGAATGAAGGCGACCCGGTAACTTTCTTGAGACTCGGCAATGGCCCCATGATAAATTGTCCAGTGGCATCGTCGTAGGCAAATCGCCAACATTCCGAACTGCCGTCCGCGCCTCTGACTACCACAAATACATACAACGTGCCTGCCAATGTGAAGATCGCTGGCGCCTGACTTGCGTAAATCCTGGGGCCCAGATCCACTGGGGCACTCCAGCCGCCGCTCTCTGTTTTAAACATAAACTTTACCTGACCCCAAACATCGAACTCGTCCACATAAACGCAGAACAGTTTGTCCCCATACACCGCCACTCTGCAGTCTCCTCGCGTAGACGCTGGAGTTTCTATAGAGTGGTTCAGTATGCCCAGTGGGCTGGACGTATAAAACATATGCATGGCGGATGCTCGCGCTGTTCAATGAGGCGCCAGTACAACATTAATAACCTGTGCACTCAGCCAGATGAGCACGTTCAGTAGTGTAAGAAAGCCCACTCCCGCTCGGGAGCAATTTCAGTACCCTCCATGGGTAAGTTCAATAACCGCGCGCGACTCTATTGCTGCCAGGGAACAGACTCCGCGTCCTTCTTCATAGCCGTCCACAGGCCCGGTTATCAAGGTCTACTACACTACAGCGCTTAACGTACAACGGTCTCAATAAGCGAGGCATGATGAACCGATTCACATCGCTGCTCTGCAGCACGCTCCTCCTGTTGGCCACTGTGCTTCCAGCCAGCGCCGCCCCCCCGAATACACCCATCCACTTCGGTGACATCACCTGGGAAAGCGGCAGCTTCACCACCGAGGTTTTGCGATTCATCATCGAGCACGGCTACGGCTACCCCACCGATACCCTGCCAGGCAGCACCGTGAGCATGGAAGTGGCGCTGGCGCGCAATGATATCCAGGTGATCGGCGAAGAGTGGGCGGGCCGTAGCCCGGCCTGGAACAAGGCCGAACAGGACGGCAAAGTGTTCGCGATCGGCGATACGGTGAAGAACGCCGATGAAGGCTGGTGGGTCCCCGAGTACGTCATCAAAGGCGATGATAAACGCGGCATCAAGGCATTGGCTCCGGAGCTGCGCTCGGTCACTGACCTCAAGCGCTACGCAGCCGTGTTCAATGACCCGGAGACGCCAGGCAAGGGACGTTTTCTCAACAGTCCCAGCGGCTGGACGTCCGAGACCGTGAACAGCCAGAAACTCAAAGCCTACGGTCTGGACGACCTGTACGTGAACTTCCGCAGCGGCTCGGGCGCGGCACTGGATGCAGAGATCGCCTCGTCGATCCGCCGAGGCAAGCCCGTGCTGTTCTACTACTGGTCGCCCACCCCGCTGATGGGGCGCTATCGGTTGGTGCGCCTGGAAGAGCCGGCTTTCGACGCCGCCGCCTGGGCCACCCTGACCGATGCCAGCAATCCCGAGCCCAAAGGCAGCCGTTCATTGCCAGCCAAGCTGTCGATTGGCGTGTCAGCGCCGTTTCGCCAACAGCACCCGGAACTGGTGGACTTCTTCGCCAAGGTCGACCTGCCAATCGACCTGCTCAACAAGACCCTGGCCCGCATGAGCACGACGCGCCAGCCACCTGCGGCAGCGGCGCGGGACTTCCTCAAGAACCATCCGCAGATCTGGCGACAATGGCTGCCCCAGGATGTCGCCGACAAGGTTGAACAGCAGCTATGACCTAG
>NZ_QKVL01000056.1 GCF_003231275.1 Pseudomonas huaxiensis | reverse complement strand
TGTCTGGACTTTCGCGCACGAAGATCAAGAGCGCCTTGTGGCGCGTCTGTTAGTTAGATTTTGATTTCGAAGATCCGTCATCACAGACTTCGCCCGTAACTTCGCGACTTCAGGAGGGGACCCGAAGCGCAGCGTAGGGCCGGATGCGGGAGCGAGCGGTTTTGCCTACTTTTGCCAAGACAAAAGTCGGACGCCGTAAAGGCGGAAGGGGCCGGCAGCCTCGCCACATCGAATGGATAAGCTCACAGCACCCAAGCCCGTAAATGAATCAGTTGACCTGCACCACAGCATCGCTGGCCTCGGCCGGGGCATGTCGGCGGTACAGCACCAGGTAGTAACAACCCAGCGCAATCAACCAGCAAAACACCGCGGTCCAGACGTTGTGCGAAAAAAAGTGCGCCCCTTGCAACATGCGCCCGATCGAGAACAGCGTGCCGAGACCAAAGGCCACACCCAGCGCCACTTTCGCCAGACGCGGGCGACGATCACGCAGGACAAAGAACAGCGCGAACAGGGTAAAACCGGTAGCCGCATGACCGCCGGGCCAGCAACGCCCGGGTTTGTTGGTTTCAGGCCGTGCTTCGAGCAACTTGCTGTAGGTTTCATTGCCGCCAAACTGGCTCAGACTCCACGGACACTGCACGGCAGTCACCGCTTTGAGCGGCGTGACAAAGGCCGTCGAGAGCCCCATGGCCAGGACCAGGCAGCCCAACTCCCGACGCACAGGTTTCAGCCGTTCAACCGCGAAACTGGCGGCAAACCCACCGATCGCCAGCACGCCGAAAAGGATGACGAGCTGTTTGGCGCGGTCATGCAGGATGTCTTCGAGAAAGTAGCTGTGCCTGCCAATGAACTGGCCAGCGGCTGGGTCGAACGCCATCCGGGCCAACACCATGTCGACATCGGTCAGTTCGAGCAGGACGAGCACCACCGCGACCAGCAGTGGAATGCCCAGGGCCAGCCAGGGATTGAGTGGGCGCGAGGGAACGAAATCGGGGTGTGGGGGCATGACGAGTCCAGGCGGTGAGGGAAGACGACCGGCGATTCTCCATCCCGGCGCATGCCTTGTTTGTGAATCCACCGTGAAAAAAACGTCAGGTGACAATATCGCCCGGTTGGCCTAGCGGCTTGTCTACTATGACCGTAAGCTGCGCCAGCCAGACGGCCACAGCAACAGAAACGAGAGGACGCCATGCGCATACTACTGGTTGAAGATAACCGCGATATCCTGGCCAACCTGGCCGATTACCTGGGCCTCAAGGGCTATACGGTCGATTGCGCACAGGATGGACTGTCCGGCCTGCACCTGGCCGCGACCGAACATTACGACCTGATCGTGCTGGACATCATGCTCCCCGGCATCGACGGCTACACCTTGTGCAAACGCCTGCGCGAGGATGCCCGCCGGGACACGCCGGTGATCATGCTCACCGCCCGCGACCAGCTCGACGACCGCCTGCAAGGCTTCCGCTCCGGCGCCGACGATTACCTGCTCAAGCCCTTCGCCCTCTCCGAACTGGCCGCGCGCATCGAAGCGGTGCTGCGTCGCGCCCAGGGCGGCGGCCGGCGCAGCCTGCAGGTGGGCGAACTGAGCTATGACCTCGACACACTGGAAGTCACCCGCGAGGGCCGCCTGCTCAAACTCAACCCGGTGGGCCTGAAGTTGCTGGCGGTACTGATGCAGAAGAGCCCGCACGTGCTGCGCCGCGAGGTGCTGGAAGAGGCCCTGTGGGGCGATGATTGCCCGGACAGCGACAGCCTGCGCAGCCACGTCCATCAATTGCGCCAGGTCATCGACAAACCGTTCGAAAAACCGCTGCTGCACACCGTCCACGGCGTCGGCTACCGGCTGGCCGAGGGCCGTGATGGAGTTTAAGCAAAGCCTTGCCCAGCGGATCATCATCGCCTTCGCGCTGATGAGCGCGCTGGTGGCGGGCGCGTTCGCGTTCGGTATTGTCGCGACGGTACACCTGGTGGAAGAGCGGCTGATTTCCACTGTGCTGGGTGGCGACTTGCAGCGCTTGCTGCTGATGGACAACGTCAGTGAATGGAGCCACCGGCCGCGGCCCGACCAGTTGTTCTATTACAGTGGCGGGCGCGATGACTTTGCCCTGCCGTCGGACCTGAAGCACCTGAATCCCGGTTTCCACGAAGTGTTCCGTGAGCACCTGTCTTACCACGCCATGGTCGAGGTGGTGGATGGCCGGCGCTATGTGCTGTTGCAGGACCAGAGCGATTTCGAAGAACGCGAGCGGGTGCTGTTCGCCGTGGTGGTGGTGGGGTTCGTCCTCAGCCTGGCGCTGGCGGTGTTCCTCGGCTGGGTATTGGCGCGGCGGGTGATGGCGCCGGTTATTCGTCTGGCGCGGCAGGTTCGTCATCGTGACCAGTTGCTCGGCCTGGCGCCGCCATTGGCACCGGATTATGCCGCCGACGAAGTGGGGCAGTTGGCTGTGGCCTTCGATGCCACGCTGGGTCGCTTGCGCGATGCGCTGACCCGGGAGCGGCTATTTACCAGCGACGTCAGCCATGAACTGCGTACACCGTTGATGGTCCTGGCCAGCTCCTGCGAACTGCTGATGGAGTACCCCGGTCTCAATGACCGAGCCCGTTCCCAGGTGGAACGGATTGCTCGTGCCACCGAAGAGATGCAGGAACTGGTCAAGACCTTCCTGATGCTCGCCCGCGCCCAGCGTGATGAAGGCGCTGTCGCTTCGCGGACGACGCTCAAGGAAGTCGGCGATGAACTGATAGGCGTATGGCGCGACACCATCGAGCAGAAGGGCCTCTCGCTGAGCCTGGTGGTCAATGCAGTTTCGCCGCAGCTCTACAACGCGACGTTCCTGCAGTCGGTGATGGGCAACCTGCTGCGCAATGCCGCGCATTACACCGACTCCGGTTTTATCCGCCTGACCCTCGACGCGGACAGCTTCATGGTGGAGGACAGCGGTGTGGGGATTCCCGAGGAACAGCGCGAGGCGATGTTCCAGCCGTTCGTGCGCGGCGGCGAGAAGCGCGGTGATGGCCTCGGCCTTGGTTTGTCGCTGGTCCAGCGTATTTGTGACGATCAGGGCTGGGTGGTCAGCCTCAGCGCAACCCAGCCCCATGGCTGCCGTTTCCATGTGAGCCTGGGTGACAAGGGAGTGGCGCCTGACGCCTGAGTCCGTTTTGGATCCAGGTAATACTTTGTAAAGCTTGAGAATTTACCTGACATATTTTTCACACGCACATGACCTGACGGCAACGTTGCCCCGCGTAACGTGGCGCTCATTGCAGTCAGGAGATGTGCCATGTCCAGTCCTATCAAGCTCGATTTTTCCGAAAAGTACGATCAGACCCACGCCCAGCAATACTACGAGAAGCACCAGGCCAGCTTTGCCCGTCGCCTGTCCCACCAGCGTGATGAGCAACTTGCCCGACGCGCTCTGATGCTGGCAGGAGAGCCGGGACTGGTGCTGGACCTGCCTTCTGGTGCCGGACGCTTCTGGCCGCTGCTGGCGGAAAAGGCCAACCGCGTGATCATCGGAGCCGACAATTCCGCGGCCATGCTGGAGACTGCGTGCCGCTCGCAACCCGCTGAAGTCGTGAAACGGGTACGACCCTTGCAGACCTCAGCCTTCGCAATCGATCTACCCGACAACGCGGTAGACAGCATCTTCTGCATGCGGCTGTTCCACCACATTGGTGAAGCTGCTCACAGGATGACAATTCTCAAGGAATTTCAAAGAGTTAGCCGTGATAGCGTGATTGTTTCGCTATGGGTGGACGGCAATATCAAGGCATGGCGTCGGAAAAAACTCGAAGCGCGTCGCGGGGCCACAGGTGAGACTGGAAGTTACCAGAATCGCTTTGTGTTACCGGCTGCTACGGTCGAGGAGGAGTTCAAGGCTGCCGGCTTCCGGATTCAGGAACAAATGGACTTTCTGCCGTTCTACGCCATGTGGCGAGTTTATGTATTGCGCAAGGGTTGAAAAATATGGATGTGACAGATGCGGGCCGGGCTTCCGGCACTGACCGGTTCGATTATTTCTGGAAACAGCAGGGCGAGTGGGTAGAAGAACCCAACCAGCGGCGTGGCGGCGAGAGCGGTGTGCAGCGCTTGCGCGATGACCGCGGACACATGCTGTACGCCAAACGCCAGATTGGTCATATCTACCGCAGTCTGTTGCACCCCTTTGGCCGCCCTACGGTGTTGCGCGAGTACGAAGCGCTGCACAGTTTCGAGCAACTGGGCGTGCGTGTACCGAACATTGTCTATTGCGGTGTCGAGCGCGATGCCGATCACCAATGGCGTGCGTTGCTGGTCAGCGAGGCGCTGGAAGGCTTCGAGGAAATCGACAACTGGTATGCCGCTGGTGGCCGCGAGCGATACGGCGAAGTGCTGCACGACCGCGTGCTGGAAGACCTGGCGCGCAACCTGGCGCGGATGCACCTGGGGCATTGGCAGCACGGCTGCCTGTATGCCAAGCATGTCTTCGTCAAGGTCGTGGGCGAGGGCGACGATGCCCGCGCCGAGATCGCACTGCTGGACCTGGAAAAGTGCCGTCGGCGTATTAGTCGGCACAGGGCCGCTGCCAATGACCTTCGCCAGTTGCGCCGCCATTCGTCGTGGAACGATGCCGATTGGCAAAAGCTGCTCTATTTTTACCAGATGGCGTTTGGCAGCGCAGTCAAAGGTTTAGAGTGATGAAACTAGAAATAGCTCGAAGTTTGTTTCTCCTGGCTGCCCTGGCTACCGCGACCGTTGCGGTAGCGGCATGGGAGCAGCCTCGCCCGGGTGTGATCAGCGCTTCCGATGTTTCGGAACGCTGCCCATTGCCGCGAGTGGTGAAACCGCAGGTCCAGGCCCAGCCCGACCATGATCTGCTGCTGTTTCTGTTTGGTATGAGCCAAGGGCTCAGAGGGCAGGGCTGATATAAACCTGATTTGAGGCCTCATCACTGACAAGCCAGCTCCCACAATGAATCGGCATTTGCCGGACACTGTGGGAGCTGGCTTGTCGGGGCGCCGAACCGCAGCGATGAGGCCCTAAACATTTACACCCTTTGCTCGACGGTACGCGGCTCATCCTTACGTGCCAGCAGTGTGTAGACGCAAGGCAGCACGAACAGAGTAAACAGTGTCCCCACCGACATCCCCGTCGCAATCACCGTCCCGATATCGAACCGGCTGACCGCTCCCGCGCCGCTGGCGAGGATCAGTGGAACCATGCCGAAGACCATCGCCGCCGTAGTCATCAATACCGGCCGCAAACGAATCGCCGCCGCTTCCTCGATTGCCTCGCGGGCCGTCAGGCCTTTCTGTTCGCGTAGCTGGTTGGCGAACTCGACGATGAGAATGCCGTGCTTGCTGATCAGGCCGATCAGCGTCACCAGCCCCACCTGGGTGTAGATGTTCAGGCTCGACAGCCCCAGGAACAGCGGAATCAGCGCCCCGCAGATCGACATTGGCACGGTCACCAGAATCACCAGTGGATCGCGGAAGCTCTCGAACTGCGCCGCCAGCACCAGGAAAATGATCGCCAGCGCCAGGCCGAAGGTCACCCACAACGCGCTGCCTTCCTGCACGAACTGGCGCGCCGCGCCGCTGTAGTCGAAGGCGAAGCCCGCCGGGGCTTCTTCCTGGGCGATGGTGCGCACGGTGTCCAGCGCCTCGCCCATGCTGACGATTGGGAAGCCCTGGATAATCGCCGAGTTGAGTTGCTGGAACTGGTTGAGCTGGCGCGGTCGCGCACGGTCGCTGACGGTGATCAGGGTCGACAGCGGCAGCATCTGCCCGGCCTGGTTCTTCACGTAGTAGTTGTTCAGCCAGTCCGGATTATCGCGGTAGGCCCGTTCGACCTGGGCGATCACCTTGTAGCTGCGACCGTCGATGGTGAAGCGGTTGATTTCTGCCTCGCCCAGCAACGTCGCCAGGGTGCTGCCCAGTACATCCATGGACACGCCCATCTGCGCCGCCTTGGCCCGGTCGATATCGACCACCACCTCCGGCTTGTCGAAGGCCAGGTCGATATCGAGGAAGGCGAACTTGCCCGAGGCCTCGGCGCGCTCCTTGATCCGCTGGGCCACGTCCAGCAGCGATTCATAGTCGTTCGGCGTGTTGATCACGAAGGCGAAAGGCAGGCCCTCGCCGGTACCCGGCAGCGACGGCAGGTTGAAGCCGAAGATCTGCAGGCCGGCGATTCCATCGAGCTTGGCCTGGACTTCCGGCAACAACGCCATCTGCGAGCGCTTGCGGTCGTCCCACGGCTTGAGCAGGAAGCCGCCGATCCCCGATTGCACGCCATTGAAGCCGTTGATCTGGAACGACGAGTAGTACTCTGGAAATTCCTTGAAGATCTTGGTGAATTCGTCGGTGTAGCTGTTCAGGTAGTCGAGGTTGGTCGGCTGTGGCGCAGTGGCCATCATGAAGATGATCCCCTGGTCCTCGTTCGGGGCCAGTTCCGAGGTGCTGAACTTGAGGAACACCGGAATCAGGCACAGCACAATGACGCCGAACACCAGCACCACCGGGCGGGTATCGAGGGTGGCATGGAGCAGCCGCTGGTAGCGCTGCTTGAGCCGTTCGAAGAGCTTGTCGAGGCGGTGCGCCAGGCCGGACGGGTTTTCTTCGTGGCGCAGGAGCATGGCGCACATCATCGGCGACAGCGTCAGGGCCACGACGCCGGAGATGACCACCGCGCCGGCGAGGGTCAGGGCGAATTCCTTGAACAGCGCACCGGTGAGCCCTTCAAGGAAGCCGATCGGGGCGTAGACCGCCGCCAGGGTGATGGTCATCGACACCACCGGCATGGCGATTTCCCGCGCACCTTCCAGTGCCGCGTCGAACGGGGTCTTGCCCTCTTCGATATGGCGGTGGATGTTTTCCACCACGACGATGGCGTCGTCCACCACCAGGCCGATGGCCAGCACCATGGCCAGCAAGGTCAGCAGGTTCAGCGAATAGCCCATCAACTGCATGAAGAACAGCACGCCGATCATCGACAACGGGATGGTGATGACCGGGATCAGCACCGAGCGGAAGGCGCCGAGGAACAGGAATACCACCACGATGACGATCAGCACGGCCTCGACCAGGGTCTTGACCACTTCGTCGATGGAGGCCTGGATGAACAGGGTGGCGTCGTAGGCGATGGAAGCCTTGAGGTTCGGCGGCAACTGGCTTTCCAGCTCCGGCATCAGTTTGCGCACTTCCTTGATCACGTCCAGCGGGTTGGCGCCCGGCGTGGCCTTGATGCCGATGTACACCGACGGCGTGCCGTCGAAAGAGCTGACCGTGTCGTAGTTTTCCGCGCCCATCTCCACCCGCGCCACATCGCCGAGCAGCACCCGGCTGTCGCCGCTGGTCTTGAGTGGGATGTTGGCGAAGGCTTCGGCGGACTTCAGTTCGGTGCTGGCGTTGATGCTGGTGACCACATACTCGCCCTTCACCTCACCGGCGGCGGACAGGAAGTTGTAGCGGCGCACCGCCTCGGTGACGTCGCTGGCGCTCAGCCCGTAGCCGGCGAGGCGCACCGGGTCGATCCACAGGCGCATGGCGAACAACTGGTTGCCGAGGATTTCCGCTTCGGCCATGCCCGGCAGGGTCGCCAGCTTGGGCTGGATGACCCGCGACAGGTAGTCGGTGATCTGCGGGTTGCTCAGTTCGCTGCTGTAGAAGCTGATGTACATCAGCGCCGAAGCGTCGGCCGCTTCCTTGCTCAGCACCGGGTCTTCGGCGTCTTGCGGCAGCTTGTTCTTGACCTCGTTGGCCTTGGCCAGCAGCTCGGTGAACAGGCGGTCGCTGTCCGAGCCGATGCGGGCGTAGATCGAGATCACCGAGAAATTCTGCCGGCTTACCGACGTCATGTAATCGATGCCTTCGGCGCTCGCCAGGCTCTGTTGCATGGGCTGGGTGATGTAGCCCTGAATGGTTTCGGCGTTGGCCCCGGGGTAGGCGGTGGTCACCGTGATCAGGGCGTTTTCCATCTGCGGGTACTGGCGGATGGGCAACTTGCTCCAGGCCTGGAAGCCGAGCAACACGATCAGCAGGCTGACCACGGTTGCCAGCACCGGACGGCGGATGAACGGATCGGTAAAAGCCATGACGGCTCCTTGTTCAGTCGGTGCCAGGCTGGCTGTTCGAGTCGGCTTTCTGGGTCTTGTCGGGGCTGACGGCAATCGATGCGCCCTGGGTCAGCTTGAGCTGCCCGGCCGTGACGACCTGTTCTCCGACCTTGAGTCCCTTGCTGACGACGACCAGACCGTCGCGGTGCTCGCCAGTGGTGACGAAGCGCCGTTCGGCGATCAGTGCTGGCTTGCCGTCGGCAGCGTTCTCAGGCTCGCCGTTCTCGGCCTTTTTCGGCACCGCGACATACACGGAGTTGCCGTACAGGGTGTAGGTGATCGCGCTCTGCGGCACCACTACTTCATTGCTCGGATTGGGCAGCAGCACCTGCACATTGGCGAACATGCCGGGCAGCAGCTTGCCGTCAGGATTGGCCAGGGTGGCGCGGATCTGCACGTTGCGGGTGGCGTCATCGACCTTGGGGTTGAGGGCGCTGATGGCTGCAGTGAAGGTCTCGTTGGGGAAAGCGGCGACGCTGATCAGTGCTTGCTGTTGCAGGCTGAGTTTCGGCAGGGCCTGCTCGGGCACCGAGAAGTCGACGTAGAGGCTGCTGAGGTCCTGCAGCGTGGCGATCACCGTGCCGCTGGGCAGGTATTTGCCGACATCCACCTGGCGGATGCCGATGGTGCCGCTGAACGGCGCGGCGATGCTTTTCTTCGCGAGCGAGGCTTTGAGTTGATCGACCACGGCCTTGTTGCGCAGGTACTGCGCGGTCAGGCGGTCGTATTCACCTTTGGAGATGGCCTGGCTGCCCACCAGTTGGCCGCCCCGGTTGTAGTCCACCTTGGCCAGGCCGAGGTCGGCCTGGGCGGTGCCGAGCAGGGCGTTTTCCACTTCGCTGTCCAGTTCGAGCAGCGGCTGGCCGCGCTTGACCTGTTGCCCGGACTCGAACAGCAAGGTTTTCACCGTGCCTTCGGTTTCCAGGCTCAAGTCGACCCCTTGCAGCGCTTTCAGGCTGCCCACGGCGGGCAATCGGCTTTGCCAGGCGAGTTCCCGCGCCTCGGTCGCCGCCACGCTGACGGGCGGTTTTGGCGCGGAGAACATCTGGATCTGCTGATAGATGGAGAAGGCTTTGTAGCCCCCCAGGATCAACACGATCAGCAGCACGATGCCCAACATGATCAGCATGCGACGGCGCAGCATATTCCAGTTCCTTGGATGCGATATTGGCGAAGTCTACTCGCTTGCCCTACGCCCGGCGACCACGCTTCAGACTAGATGCAGGTGGTTGTCCCACAGGCCTGACGGCAATTGCAGCGGCTGTCCGACCAGTTCGTCCTTGCGGCAGTCATACAGGCGGCAGCGACCCTGTCCGGAGGTGACCACGAAACCATCGGCCACCGCGCCAACGCCGGCGCAATCCGGCATCGGCGCATCCAGGCGTACGCTGGCGTCGTCGAGGTCCCAGATGAACAGGCGATTGGCCCGTGGCGCGGTCATCGCCACCAGGCGCAGCTCGCTGTGCACGGCAACGCTGGCGGTGTACTGGGCCATGGACTGCAACTGATGCTCCGGCACCGGGAAAGCCGCAAACGGCAGGCCCGGACGCTTGATCGCCAACAGCTCGGCAGTCTCATGGGCATCGCCCATAAACTGCTGGCAGGCGACCACTGTGCCATCGTTGCCGATGGCCAGGTGACGCACGCTGTTCATCTGTTGGCCAAGGGTTTCCTTGCTGATCAGGCTGCCATCGCGGTGCATCAGCACCAGACTCGGCTCCATTGCGTTCAGGTTCATCTCGACCCGGCTTTCGGCCTCGGTGCGGATACCGCCGTTGGCCACCACCAGGGTCTCGCCGTCCGGCATCCACGACACCTGATGCGGGCCGACGCCGTGGGTGGAAATCTCACCGGTATACACCAGGCGCTCGCCTTCGAAGCGGTACACGCCGAGTACGCCACGCCCCGGATCGGTGGTGTCGTTCTCGGTGGCATACAGCCACTCGCCGCCTTTGTGGATCACCGCGTGACCGTAGAAATGCCGGTTCGGTTGCGAGGCGATGGTCTGCAGCAAAACGCCGTCGCGCAGGTCGATCAGGTAGCTTTCGGTACCTGGGCGACGAGCGACGAACAGGGCGATGGGCAGTTCGGGGTGATTGATGATGTCGTGGCAACGCTGGGCGACCCGGGTGGCGAACACCTGGGTGCCGTCCAGGCGATAGCCGACCGCGTAGTGCTGACCGTCCGCGTCATCGCGGGCAGACAACAACAGCGGCGGCCGCTCCTTTTGCCGCAGCAGGGTCCAGCCGCCCAGAGTGAGGGCGCTGAGCAGAACACTACCGAGTTTCAGGGCCTGGCGTCGCAGCATGATCAGTCACCGTCGTTGGCGTTGAAGCCGAGTTGGATGTTCAGCGCTTTGGCCAGCTCGCCTTCGTGCAGGCGGTGAACCACGTTCAGGCTGTCATAGATCGCGTTGAGCTGCTGGCGACCGGCTTCATCCTGCAGCAGTTCGTCCAGGGTGTGCTGGTTGGCGTCCAGCAGCTTGATCGACTCGGCGTAGGCGGCGTCGATCTTGTCGGCCAGGACTTTCTGGTCCTTGCCCAGCAGACCACGCAGGCCCTGATTGTCGACGCCGACCCAGACGGTCTGCGACGCGGCGAGGCTGGCGGCGATGCTCTTGAGCGATGACTGGCTGCGCCAGGCTTCGGCTTGCAGCGGCTGCGGAATGCCTTTGCTCAGGCGACCCATCGGCGTGCCGAGCTTTTTCTTCAGGGTGTCCAGGGCGGTGACCTGGGCGCGCAGCAGATCGGCGATGGCCTCGTGAGAGTCGGCGTAGCGCTGGTTGGGGAACTTGGTCAACTGCGCGAGCATGCCGTCGTTGCTGTTCCAGTTCTTCAGGATGTCTTCGGCCAGGGTCTTCTGGTAAGCGGCGATGGCCACCAGCAGCGGGCAGTAGCGCGCTTTCTGCTCTGGATTGGCGGCGTCCGGCTTGCTGTCGAAGAGGATGTATTCGTAGGCCGAGAGGCCGCGGACCACGACACTGGACTTGGCCACGGTCTCGGCATCTACCGGCTTGTCACCGCTGACCAGTTGCTCGACCTGGCGGCCGACAAGGTTTTTCTTGTCTGGCCAGAACTGAACCTGCCAGGCGCGGTTGCCTTCGGCCAGCGGGCCGATCAACAGTGGTTGCAGCTCGGCCCAGGCTTTTTGCGCGTGGAGGAAATCGGCACGGGCGGTGTCCAGGCTTGCCTTGCCTTCGCAGTAGGCGAGGGCGCTGACGGCCAACTGGCGGTCGGCTTCGACCCAGCGGCTGTAGGTCGGCATGATCACCTGCTTGGCGATGGCGGCGGAGGTCACGGCCTGCGGGTCTTGCGGCGAGCAGGCGCCCAGCGCGAGGGCGGCGAGGCTGGTGAACAACAGCTTGGGACGGAACATGTCCGGCTCCTTCTCTAGAGTGAGTTCAGGAACGCCAGCAACGCAGCGCGTTGCTCGGCATTGAAGGTCAAGACGTGACGCTGGGCGGCTTGTGCTTCGCCGCCGTGCCAAAGCACGGCTTCAAGCAGGTTGCGCGCCCGGCCGTCGTGGAGAAACTGGGTGTGGCCGCTGACGGTCTGGTTCAGGCTGATGCCCCATAACGGCGCGGTGCGCCAGTCCTGGCCGCTGGCGGCGAATTCGCTGCGCTGGTCGGCGAGGCCCGGGCCCATGTCGTGCAGCAACAGGTCGCTGTAGGGGCGGATCACCTGACTGGCCAGTTCCGGCTCGGCGGCCGTGGCAGCGGTGGTGAACTGCGGGGTGTGGCAGCCCTGGCAGCCGGCCTGGAAGAACAGGTTCTTGCCGGCCAGCACCTGCGCCGAATCGACGTCCTTGCGCGCGGGCACCGCCAGGTTGCGGGTGTAGTAGAGGATCAGGCGCAGGATGTTGTCGCTGACTTCCTGTTCGCCGTTGGCGCCATTGCCGTTGGGCGCCTGCTTGCAGGCGGTCTGCGCTGCGGTGCAGTCGTCCATCGGGCGCAGGCTGCTGGTCAGGCCCATGTCGCCGGAAAGGGCGTGGACATTCTGCTGGTTGAGGTTCGGCTGCCCGGCTTTCCAGCCGAAGCGGCCCATCACGGTTTCGTGGCGGGCGTCGTCCCAGACTCGATTGGGTCGGCCACGAATGCCGTCGCCGTTGCGGTCGTCCGGGTCGGCATTGGCCAGGATGGCTTCCTCCGGGATCGCTTCGAGCAGGCCGAGGCCGATCATCGGCGGAGCGATGCGCGCGGAGAACAGCGTGTCGGGGTGCATCGGACCATAGCCGAGCTGGGTGATATTGAGTTGTGGCGTGCGCAGTTCGACCTGGGTGCCGTCCTTGAACGTCACCGTGTGCATGGTGTAGTCGACCCGGACCTTAGCTTCCGGCGCTACGCCGGGGATCGCCATGTCTTGCAACTGCCCGCCATAGACCGGCTCGGGGACGATGCCCAGTTGCTCGATGACTTTGACGTATTCGGGCTGGTTGGGGATCGACAGGCGCACCAGCATCGACACGGCGTTGCTGTCACCGGGCTCTGGTGGATGGCCACGGCCATCGCGGATGTGGCAGTTCTGGCAGGCGTTGGTGTTGAACAGCGGGCCGAGGCCATCGCGGGCGGTGGTGGTCGACGGGGCGATCACCCACGGGTTGCGAAAGAAGCTGTTGCCGACATGAAAGTCCAGGCGCCGCGCCGGGCTCAGGTTGGCCGATGGCATCGAATAGGCGTTCTGGTCGCCGCGGTTCACCGTGGTATCGCCGCCGGCACGGGCTTCGCCGGGCTCGGCCTGGGTGAAGCGTGGGGCTTCGTCGCAGGCGACCAGCGGCAGGGCCAGAAACAGTGGCAGGCAGAGGCGAAGCAGCGAGGGCATGAAAGATCCCGGACGGTGTTCGAAAAAACAGCCCGCAAGCTTAACAGGACGGGGCGGCGTGAATAAGAGGAGTTTGCGTTTGCCAGATGAAATCGGTGACCAGCGACAAGCCTCAAGCCTCAAGCTGCAAGAAAAAGCAGGCTGTGCAGTAGTGCCAGTTAGTTAGCATTGCAGCGCCTGTATTGGGGGCTGCTCTGCAGCCCTTCGCGACGGTTCGGCGCTCCGACAAGCTCGCTCCCACAGGACTCCGCAAAACTCCGGATCAGCGCTCTACTGTGGGAGCGAGCTTGTCGGAGCGCCGAACCGTCGCGAAGGGCCGCAAAGCGGCCCAAAAAGATTCATCTGCTTGAAGCTTGCTGCTTAACGGAAAAAGGCGACCCGAAGGTCGCCTTTCTTGTCCGTCTCCGGCGCCGAATCAGAATTCGTGATCAGCGGTGTCCGGGTTCAGGTCGGTGATACCCAGTTTGCCCGCGGCCTGTTCGATGGCGCCGGTCTGTTTGACCAGCGACGCGATGGCGTCACGCACGATCTGGTTGCCGGCAGCATTGTCGGCGGCGATCAGTTGGTCGTAGTGCTCGCCTTTCAGGGCGTGGTCGACGATCACCTGGATCTTGGCTTCGGTGGCTTCCAGGTCGGCCTTCAGGGTGGCATCGGTGGCCGGGTCGATCTTGGCAACCAGCGAGGACAGGCTCGGGCCGGTCAGCTTGGTGCCGTCCGGACGGGCGTATTCACCCAGGTAGACGTTGCGGATGCCCTTGGCGTCGTAGAAGTGCGAGTAGTGAGTGTTATCGCTGAAGCAGTCGTGCTCGTCTTCCGGCGAGTTGGCTTCCAGGGACACCTTCATGCGTTCGCCCGCCAGTTCACCCAGCGACAGGCTGCCCATGCCGAACAGCATTTTGCGCAGGCCGTTGGCCACAGGCTCGGCTTCCAGCGAGGCGCGGTAGTTGTCGGCAACGCCCGGCGCCCAGTTCTTGACCATTTCTTCCAGGTCGCTGACCAGCAGGTCGGTGACCGATTTCAGGTAAGCGCGACGACGGTCGTTGTGGCCGCCGGTGGCGCCCTGGCCTTCCAGGTAGTCCGACGCAGGACGGTTGCCGGCGCCTGGGCCGGTGCCGTTCAGGTCCTGGCCCCAGAGCAGGAATTCGATGGCGTGGTAGCCGGTGGCGACGTTGGCCTCGGAACCGCCCAGCTCGTTCAGACTGGCCAGTTTCTCAGGGGTGATGTCTTTGACGTCGATCTTGTCTTCGCCGACCTGGATCTCGGTGTTGGCGATGATGTTGGCGCTGGCGGCAGGGTTGCCCAGGGCGTGCTCGTAGCTCTTGTCGACGTAGTCGATCAGGCCTTCGTCCAGCGGCCAGGCGTTAACCTGACCTTCCCAGTCGTCGATGATGGTGTTGCCGAAGCGGAACACTTCGCTTTGCAGGTACGGAACGCGCGCAGCGACCCAGGCGGCCTTGGCGGCGCTCAGGGTGTCGGCGTCCGGCTTGGCCAGGAAGGCGTCGATCGCGGTTTGCAGGGTTTTCGCGGTGCTCAGCGAGTCGCTGTAGACGGCATAGACAATCTCGGAGTAGTGCTTGACCACGGCCTGGGCGGCAGCTTCGTCCACAGCGCCAGCGGCGGCAGGTGCGGCTGGCGTGGCGGCCGCTGCAGGCGCCTGGGCTTGCGGTGCGGCAGCCTTGTCCTTGCTGTCGCCGCAGCCGGCGAGAGAGATGGCAATGGCCAGCAAACTGGCGGTGGCCAGAGGCATACGAATCATGGCGAATTCCTGCGTCGAAGGGTTGAACAGGCGTGCCGGGGCACGCAAAAGTGGCGACATAATGCGAAAGATTTGCATTTTGTGTAAAGGGGGAACCGCGTAAATATTAGTGCGCTGTCGTCCGTGGGCAATTTTCAGGTCGTCTCAGAGTATCGACACCTGATTGCGCTGGGACTGCTTGAGGAACGCCACCAGTTCCCGGGCCGGCAACGGTTTGCTGTAGTGATAGCCCTGACCTTCGTGGCAGCCCTGGGCGACGATGTAGGACTCTTGCTCGGCGGTCTCCACACCCTCGGCAATGACCTGCATGCCGAGGCTTTTGCCCAACTGGATGATGGCGCGCACGATAGTGGCGTCATCGTCGTCTTCCAGCAGGTCCTGGACGAAGCTCTTGTCGATCTTGATCTTGTCCAGCGGCAGCGATTTCAGGTAGCTGAGCGACGAGTAGCCAGTACCGAAGTCATCGATGGCGATCAGCGCGCCGGAGCGGCGCAGGCTCAGCAGTTGCTGGGCGGCGGTGCTGATGTCTTCCATCAGGCCGGTTTCGGTGACTTCCAGCTCCAGGCTGCGCGGCGGCAGGCGATAGATCTGCAGCAGGTTGTTGACCACTCGCGGCAACTCGCTGTGGTGCAGTTGCACGGTGGACAGGTTGACCGCCATGCGCAGATCGCTGAAGCCCTGGTCGTGCCATTCGCGCAGTTGCCGGCAGGCCTGATCGAGCACCCATTCGCCAATGGAGACGATGTTGCCGTTCTGCTCTGCCAGCGGAATGAACTGGTCCGGCGGGACCATGCCCAGCTCCGGATGCTGCCAGCGCAACAGCGCCTCGACGCCGACCACGCGCTGGTCGCGGTAGCTGATCTGCGGTTGGTAGACGAGGAACAACTGGTTGCGCGACAGGGCTTCGCGCAGGTCTTTCTCCAGCTCGCGGCGGCGCCGCATTTCGCTGTCGACGCTGGCGATATAGAACTGATAGCGGTTGCGCGAGCGGGACTTGGCCAGGGTCATGGTCTGCTCGGCTTTCTGCAGCAGCTTCTCGGTGCTGTCGCCGTCTTCCGGGAACAGGGTGATGCCGATGGTGGCGCGCAGACGGATTTCCTGATGATCGAGGGCGAAGGGCGCCTCCAGGTCGTCGAGAATGCTCTGGGCCAGTTCGGCCGCCTCGTAAGGTTGTTCGATATCGGCCTGGACCAGTGCGAACTGGTCACCGCCCAACCGCGCCAGGGCGCCGAGCCGGCCGCTGTGGGCGCGCAGGCGATCGGCCAGGGCCAGCAGCAACTGGTCGCCGGCCTGGTAGCTGAATTGTTCGTTGATGCTTTTGAAGTCATCGAGGCCGACGCAGATCACCGCCACCCGGCGTTGCAGGCGGCCGGCATCGACAAGGATCTTGTCCAGCTGCTGTTGCAATTGCTGGCGATTCGGCAGGCCGGTGAGGAAGTCGTACTGGGCCATGCGCAGCAGGCTGTTTTCTGCCTCGTGGCGCAAATGGGTATTGCGCTCGATCGAGGCCAGCAACTGGTTGGCGGTATTGACCCACAGGCCCAGCTCGTTCTTCTCGTGGCCCTTGAGCAGCGGCAACTGGTGCTGGCTGGGGCGGTCGGGATTGATCTGGGTGAGGTGTTCGATGATCCGCGAGAGCGGCTTGGTCAGCAGCCAGTGATAGACCAGGTACAGCACCAGGCCCATGGCCAGGGCGCGCAGTACCCCGGAGATGAAGATGATCACCGAGTTGAACAGGAACCCTTCACCGTAGGACGCGGTGTCGAGGGTGATGTTCAGGTCGCCGTAATACTCGCTGTACGAGCCGCGTCCGACCAATTGAGTGCTGAATGCACGCTCCTGGCCGAGGATCGGGTCGGTGATCCAGCGGGTGCCGGTCTCCTGCAGCGGGCGGGATTTCTCCGCGAGCATGGTCTCGTTGGGATGGCCGATGGACGCCATGCGCACCGAGCGGTCCTGGAACAGACCTTCGATGACCTGCATGCCCATTTCCCGGTCGAGGCTGTAGACCGCCTGGGTCGACGGGTCGCGGAACATGTCGAGGATGCGCTGGGCATCATTGGCGACAGCCTGACGGGTCTTGTAGGCGTCGAACACGATCTGCGCACAGCTGAGCACCACTCCGACGATCAGCGCCGAGAGCAGGACAACCCTGAGCAACTTGACCGATAAGCTGTTCTTGAGTTCCAGCTTCAATGGGGTTTCCTTAATCCATGCGCATGGCATCATTTTGCCATCAAACGTGGCATTCCACTATCGGCCTTTGCAGCAGGCCGTGCGTGGTGGTTTTGCAGTGTTCCTGCTACCGGTCCGACCGTTGCGACGGTCGTTTAGGCACTGTATCGGTTGACCTGCCTTGCGACTTGAGCGCCGGAAGATGAAAGTTTCCAAGGTCTTGATGTTAGCGCGCCTTGCGCAAGCGGCAAGAGCAAGGCGGCGTTGAAGAGGCGAAAAAAAACCCGGCCAGGCCGGGTTTTTTTCAGGAACGCGTGACTCAGGCAGTGAAGGTCTTGCCTTCGAACTGCTCGGCAACGAACTTCCAGTTGACCAGGTTCCAGAACGCCTCGACGTACTTAGGACGGACGTTGCGGTAGTCGACGTAGTAAGCGTGTTCCCAGACGTCGCAGGTCAGCAGCGGGGTGTCGCCGTTGGTCAGCGGGTTGCCGGCACCGATGGTGCTGGCCAGGGCCAGGGAACCGTCAGCTTTCTTGACCAGCCAGCCCCAGCCGGAGCCGAAGGTGCCGACGGAAGTCTTGGTGAACTCTTCTTTGAACTTGTCGAAAGAACCGAACGCAGCGTTGATGGCTTCAGCCAGGGCGCCGGTTGGTTGGCCGCCGGCGTTTGGCGCCAGGCAGTTCCAGTAGAAGGTGTGGTTCCAGACCTGAGCGGCGTTGTTGAAGATGCCGCCGGAGGAGGTCTTGACGATTTCTTCCAGGGTTTTGCCTTCGAACTCGGTGCCTGGCACCAGGTTGTTCAGGTTCACGACGTAGGTGTTGTGGTGCTTGTCGTGGTGGAATTCCAGGGTTTCCTTGGAAATGTGCGGCTGCAGAGCATCGTGTGCGTAAGGCAGCGGCGGCAATTCAAAAGCCATGGTGAATCTCCTAATCAGGTCTGGTGCGGTGAACGCAAGGCCGATCACGGGCGGCCGGAAGAGCGTCGGCGAGTTTGTACTCTTTGCGACGCAGACCCGGGATCATAGCACCGGGCCCACGTCTAAACCACGCAACAAGTGTATGGACAAGAGGTTCCAGAGCCGTTTCAGCCGGCGGACAAGTGGCTGTTTCAGTTGAAGATCAGTTGCGCCGCTACCGCGAACATCATCACCGCGACCATCAGATCCAGCAGCCGCCAGGTGCTTGGACGCGCCAGCCACGGCGCGAGCCAGGCGGCGCCAAGTGCCAGGGTGAAAAACCACAACAGCGAAGCGCTGGCGGCGCCGGCCACATAGGCGCCCGGCACGGTTTGCTGTGCACCGAGCGAGCCGATCAGCAACACGGTGTCGAGGTAGACGTGCGGGTTGAGCAGGGTCACGGCCAAGGCGCTGAGCAACACCGCGCGGCGCGATCGCAGGCCCTGGCCTTCACCTTGCTCCAGGCTCTGTTTCGAACAGGCACGCTTCAGCGCCTTGGCGCCGTACCAGATCAGGAAGATCGCGCCACCCCAGCGGGCCACCGCGAGCAATGTCGGGTTCTGTGCCAGCACCGTGGCCAGGCCGAAAACGCCGAGCGCCACCAGCACCGCATCGCAGAACACACACAAGGCCGCCACCGGCAGGTGATGCTCGCGGCGCAGGCTCTGGGCGAGGACGAAGGCGTTCTGGGTGCCGATGGCCATGATCAGGCCGAAGGCGACGAGGAGGCCGTTGAGGTAGCTTTGCCACATGGGGAATTGACTCCGGATTGCAGGGTTCAGGGACCTGCTTTGAGGTCTACTCGCGAGCAAGCTCGCTCCTACAGGGATTGGTGTTGTAGGAGCGAGCTTGCTCGCGATGGTGCAGCCTGGCTGCACCACATGCTGGCAATTCTGGCGATTCCTGCGCTATAAGAAAAACCAATAAACCTCATCCCGCATTAGGAAAAGTGATGTTCGACTACAAGCTGCTCTCAGCCTTGGCCGCGGTCATCGAACAGGCCGGTTTCGAGCGGGCCGCGCAAATGCTCGGTCTGTCGCAATCGGCCATCTCCCAGCGGATCAAACTCCTCGAAGCGCGGGTCGGCCAGCCGGTGCTGGTGCGTGCGACGCCGCCAACGCCGACCGAGATCGGCCGGCGTCTGCTCAACCATGTGCAGCAGGTGCGCCTGCTCGAACGGGATCTCCAGGGCCAGGTCCCGGCGTTGGATGAAGAAGGCTTGCCGGAACGCCTTCGTGTGGCGCTCAACGCCGACAGCCTGGCGACCTGGTGGGCGGAAGCGGCAGGGGATTTCTGTGCCCGTACCCAGGTGCTGCTGGACCTGGTGGTGGAAGACCAGGAAGTTGGCCTCAAGCGCATGCGCGCCGGTGAAGTGGCCGGTTGCCTGTGCGCCAGCGAGCGCCCGGTGGCCGGCGCGCGCAGCGTGCTGCTGGGTGCCATGCGTTACCGGGCGTTAGCCAGCCCGGCGTTCATGACCCGGCATTTTGCCGACGGTGTCGAACCGCGCCGGCTAGCGCGAACCCCGGCGATCGTGTTCGGTCCGGACGACGTCCTGCAACACCGCTACATGGCTTCATTAGGCATCAGTGATGGATTCCTGCATCATCTGTGCCCCTCGTCCGAAGGCTTTCTGCGCCTGACCGAGGCGGGGCTGGGCTGGGGGCTGGTGCCGGAGTTGCAGGCACGCGAGCAACTGGCGAGCGGGCGGTTGGTGGAAATTCTCCCTGACCGTCCCATCGACGTGCCACTGTACTGGCATCATTGGCGCAATGGCGGGCAACTGCTTGGCCAACTCACGGATCATCTGCTGCGCAGCGCCAGCCACTGGCTGGTGCCGTGGAGCGAGTCGGCGGCGTCTGCAACATCTGGAAAAAAATAGTAGGCGGAGAGCTTCATGGGAATTCTGGTCACCGGCGCAAGCGGCTTCATCGGCGGGCGCTTCGCACGCTTTGCGCTGGAGCAGGGCCTGGAGGTGCGGGTCAACGGCCGGCGCCCCGAGGGCGTCGAGCATCTGGTGCGGCGCGGGGCGCAGTTCATTCCCGGCGACCTGGCTGACCCGGAAGTGGCCCGGCGCTTGTGCCAGGGCATCGACACCGTGGTCCATTGCGCCGGTGCGGTGGGCAATTGGGGTCGTTATCAGGACTTCTACCAAGGCAATGTGGTGCTCACCGAAAACGTGGTCGAGGCCTGCCTGAAAGAACATGTGCGCCGGTTGGTGCACCTGTCGTCGCCGTCGATCTATTTCAATGGCCGCTCGCGTACCGGGATCACCGAAGACCAGGTGCCCAAGCGCTTCTACGATCATTACGGCAGCACCAAGCACCTGGCCGAACAGAAAGTCTTCGGTGCCCAGGAGTTCGGCCTGGAAGTGCTGGCGCTGCGCCCGCGTTTCGTCACCGGCGCCGGCGACATGAGTATTTTCCCGCGGCTGATGAAGATGCAGGCCAAGCGTCGCCTGGCGATCATCGGCAATGGCCTGAACAAGGTGGATTTCACCAGCGTGCAGAACCTCAACGAGGCGCTGCTCAGTGCGATCAACGCCGGCCCCGAGGCGCTCGGCCAGGCTTACAACATCAGTAACGGCCAGCCCGTGCCGGTCTGGGACGTGGTCAATTACGTGATGCGGCGGATGTCGCTGCCGCAGGTCACCCGTTATCGCTCCGTGGGCCTTGCGTACACCGCCGCCGCGCTGAACGAAGGCTTCTGCATGCTCTGGCCGGGACGCCCGCAACCGACCCTGACCCGTCTAGGCACCCAGGTGATGAGCAAGGACTTCACCCTGGACATCAGCCGCGCCCGGCACTACCTGGACTACCGCCCGCAGGTCAGTGTCTGGGCCGCGCTGGATGAATTCTGCAGTTGGTGGCAGGCGCAGCACGACGGTCACTGAACCAGAACCGCTACTTATGGTCGATGAGGGCGCCGCGCAAGCGGTTTATACTGGCGCCCATTTTGCTATCACCGTGGTTGAAAACTATCCATGCGCAACGATGCTCGAGACGACTTTGATGACGTGCCCACCCTCAAGGCGGTGGAGCGCGATGACGACGAATTCGCCCCGCCGGCCCATCCGCGTGCGGTGCGCGCGAAAACCCCCAAGGCCCCGCTGACCGGGCCGCTGTGGGCGTTGCTCGGCGCCTCGTTCATCGCCTTGGGCGGGGTTGCCTGGTGGAGCTTCCAGCAGATTTCCCTGATGGAGCAGCAACTGGTGGCGACCCAGGAGAGCTTCGCGCGTATCAGCGAAGAGGCGGCGGGGCGTTTGCAGGCGATTTCCGGCAAGGTCAGCGCTACCGAGACGTCGGTCAGCACCGAGAACGAAGCGCTGAAGCTGCAAGTACGGCAGTTGCAGAGCAGCCTCGTTGAACAGGGCAAGCAACAGGAAGGCGTTGCCGGCCAGGCGGGCGACCTGAGCAAGCGTCTGGAAGCGGCGATGGCCCAGGTCAGCCAGCAGCAGGCGGCCAATGCCCAGTTGCAGAGCGAATTGCAGACCCAGTTGAAGACCGTGGCGACCGAATTGGCGGCGCTCAAGGCGGCTCAACTGGACGGCGGCAAGATCGATGCTCAGCTCAAGAGCGTGTCGGACGAAGTGGCGAGCCTGAAGGCTGCGCGGGTGGATGGCGGCAAGATCGATGCCCAGTTGAAAAGCCAGGCTGCCGCGACCCAGCGACTGGAGCAGGACCTGCTGGTGCTCAAGAGCGAGCAGGAAAACCGCCCGGCGGCCACCGCGGGTGCGGCGGCTGGCGGAGCATCGACAGCCGAGTTCGATGCGTTTCGCGGGCAGGTGACCCGCAACCTCAATACGTTGCAGAGTCAGGTGCAGAATCTGCAACAGCAGATCAATGCGCGTAACTGATTCCTTCTGAAAAGGCTGATGGCCTTATCGCCAAACCACGGCGATAAGGCCATCACTTCCTTTTACATCCGCGGATAATCGATGTAACCCACCGGCCCACCGCCATGGAAACTCTCCGGGCGCGGATCATTCAGTGGTGCATCCGCCGCAAGACGAGCCGGCAAGTCCGGGTTGGCGATGAACGGCACGCCGAAGGCCACGGCATCGGCCCAGCCATCAGCCAGAGCGGCGTTGGCGCTCTGCTTGTCGAACTTCTCGTTGGCGATGTACAGGCCGCCGAAGGCTTCCTTGATCTGCCGGCCGAGGCTGTCGTCGGCTTCCTTCTCCCGCGAGCAGATGAAGGCGATTCCGCGCTTGCCCAGTTCCCGGGCGACATAGGTAAAGGTCTCGACGCGATTGGCGTCGCCCATGTCATGGGCATCGGCCCGTGGCGCCAGGTGCACGCCCACGCGGTTGGCGCCCCACACTTCGATGACCGCATCGGTCACTTCCAGCAGCAGGCGGGCACGGTTTTCCAGCGAGCCGCCATAGTAGTCGGTGCGCTGGTTGGTGCTGGTTTGCAGGAACTGGTCGATCAGGTAACCGTTTGCGGCATGCACTTCGACACCGTCGAAACCGGCCGCCTTGGCGTTCTCGGCTGCGGTGCGGTAGGCATCGACGATATCGGCCAGTTCGGCGGTTTCCAGCGCCCGTGGGGTCGGGAACTCGGTGATCGGCCGCACCAGGCTGACATGGCCTTTGGGCTGGATCGCGCTGGGCGCCACCGGCAGTTCGCCGTTCAGGTAGCTCGGATGCGAAATGCGGCCCACGTGCCAGAGTTGGACGAAGATCCGTCCGCCTGCCGCGTGCACCGACTTGGTGACGTTGGTCCACCCGCGAACCTGGTCGTTGGACCAGATGCCCGGGGTATCCGGGTAGCCGACGCCCATCGGCATCACCGAGGTCGCTTCGCTGAGGATCAGGCCGGCGCTGGCGCGCTGCACATAGTACTCGGCCATCAGCGCGTTGGGCACGCGGCCGGCGTCGGCGCGGCAGCGGGTCAGCGGCGCCATGATGATGCGGTTCGGCAGTTCTAGATCGCCGAGGGTGAGCGGATCAAACAGAGTTGTCATTGCACGGACCTCGTATCCATCAGTGGGTAGCGGGCGCCAGTTCGGCTTTGTTGCCGCCCTGGCTGAAAGTGATGAGGGTGACGATCAGCGCCAGCACGGCCAGGGCCGCGGCGGCCAGCGGCACACGGGTCAGGCCCAGTCCTTGTTCGATGACCACGCCACCGGTCCAGGCACCCAGGGCGTTGCCCAGGTTGAAGGCGCCGATGTTGAGGGTCGACACCAGATTCGGCGCGGCCTTGCCGAAGTTCACCACGTTGATCTGCAACGCGGGAACGGCAGCGAAGGCGGCGGTGGCCCAGAGGAACAGGGTGATTTCCGCCGGGATCAGCGCGGTGCTGGTCCAGCTCAGTACGGTGGAGACCACCGCCATGCTGGCGAACACGCCCACCAGGGTGGCACCCAGGCGCCGGTCGGCGAGTTTGCCGCCGAGGACGTTGCCCACGGTCAGGCCGAGGCCGATCAGCAGCAGGGTCCAGGTCACGCCGCGCGGCGAAACGCCGGTGACATCGCCCAGCAGTGGCGCGACGTAGGTGAACAGGGCGAACATCGACGCCGAAAACAGCACGGTCATCGACAGCGACAGCCAGATTCCGGCGCCTTTGAGCGCGGCCAGTTCGGCGCGCATGTCGAGTTTTTCCTCGTCGTGGCGCAGTGGCAGGAAGCGGATCAGACCGATCAGCGCAATCACGCCAATCACCGTCACCGCCCAGAACGTCGAACGCCAGCCGGCAACCTGGCCCAGCGCGGTGCCCAGCGGCACGCCGAGGACGTTGGCCAAGGTCAGACCGGTGAACATCAGGGCGACCGCCGAAGCGCGGCGGTTGGCCGGCACCAGGCTGGCGGCGACCACCGAGCCGATACCGAAGAAGGCGCCGTGGCACAGCGCCGTGACGACGCGGGCGAACATCAGCAGGTTGTAGTCGCTGGCGACCGCGCAGAGCAGGTTGCCGATGATGAACACGCCCATCAGCGTCACCAGCGCCAGCTTGCGTGGCAGCCGCGAGGTGGCCATGGCCATGAACGGCGCGCCGATGGCCACGCCCAGGGCGTAGCCGGTGACCAGCCAGCCGGCGCCGGGGATCGACACACCGAGGTCCTGCGCCACTTCCGGCAGCAGGCCCATGATGACGAACTCGGTGGTGCCGATGGCGAAGGCGCTGAGCGCCAGTATCAGAAGTGAAAGGGGCATTGCGGTGTCCTTTGTCAGAGCTCGCGGCTCAGTTGCTGGAGGAACGCCTTGATGGTGTCCTCGTTGCGTTTGAAGAAGCTCCACTGCCCGACCTTCTGGCTGCTGATCAGACCCGCCCGTTGCAGGGTCGCCAGGTGCGCCGAGACGGTGGACTGCGACAGGCCGCAGCGCTGGTCGATCTGCCCGGCGCACACGCCGTTTTCCAGGCTGTGATGCTGCTCGGGGAAGTGCGCCTGCGGGTCTTTCAACCAGTTGAGGATTTCTCGTCGTACCGGGTGGGCCAGGGCTTTTATTATTTCGTCGAGATCAAGAGGCATGGTCGGGCTCGTGGGATGTGTAGCGGTATATCGCGATGGAGCGAAATATAAATCGGTATTTCGCGATATACAAATATGAAAAGGTTTGGGGTCAAGCATGAATCGGTATATCGGGTTATATCGATATAGAGGCTGAAGGTTTTTCAGCCAAATCTCGCCGACTTTTCCCACAGGCTTTAGACTCAATCCCCATGAACTACCTCGCACATCTCCATCTGGGCGGCGACCAGCCCGAACAATTGCTCGGCAGTCTCTACGGCGATTTCGTCAAGGGACCGCTGCTGGGTCACTATCCTCAGCCCCTCGAAGGGGCGATCCGCCTGCACCGGCGCATCGATGTGTTCACCGACAGCCATCCGCTGGTGCTGGCGTCCCTGGCGCGTTTTCCGTCCGCGCGGCGGCGCTATGCCGGGATCATTCTCGATGTGTTTTTCGATCATTGCCTGGCCCTGCACTGGACCGACTACGCC
This sequence comes from Pseudomonas huaxiensis, assembly GCF_003231275.1. Classification (GTDB taxonomy): domain Bacteria; phylum Pseudomonadota; class Gammaproteobacteria; order Pseudomonadales; family Pseudomonadaceae; genus Aquipseudomonas; species Aquipseudomonas huaxiensis. The sequence goes on along the minus strand of NZ_QKVL01000056.1, from coordinate 7,474 downwards.
GAGCAGTCGCTGGATGATTTCACCATGCGGGTTTATCAGGTGCTGGCCCAGCAACCGCAGTTGCCGGGGCGCCTGGCGGGGATCGCGCCGATGATGGCGGCGAATGACTGGTTGGGCTCCTACCGCGAGTTCGCGGTGCTGGAGCAGGTGTTCCGCGGCATCGCCCGGCGCTTGTCACGCCCGGAGGGCATGGCCGGGGCGATGGCGGAAGTGGAGGCGTTGTACCCGTTGTTGCTGGAAGACTTCCGCCAGTTCTACCCGCAATTGCAAATGTTCGCCGGGCAGCAACTGGCGCAGGATCAGGCCGCCTTGGCGCGGCGCTGAGGCAGGGTTTCGGCTTCGCTGCCGAACAGCGTCAGGCTGATCGCCTGCTGAGCCTTGAAGGCCAGCGCGGCGCGTTCCTCGCCTTGGCTGGCAATCGGCGCCAGCAGATGGATTTCCACCTCGCCACACGGCTGCCCGAACAGACGCATCAAATGCGACAGCAGGTCGTCGTCGCCAATGAACGGCGCGATCGCATCCGCCTGGCCGTTGCGCAGGTAGCGCAGGGCGATCGGCTGCAGCGGCACCTCGGTATCGATGGCGCTGGCCAACAGGCGGCCATGAAAGGTGCGCAGGCTGCGGCCATCGGTGGTGGTGCCTTCCGGGAAGATCAGCAAGGCACAGTCCTGTTGCAGGTGCTGGCTGATCTGCCGGCGCAGCAACTGGCTGTCGCCACCGCCACGACGGATGAACAGGGTGCCGGCCTTGTGCGCCAGCCAGCCGGCCACCGGCCAGGTGCGCACTTCGGCCTTGGACAGGAACGACAACGGCGCCAGCATGCCCAGCAGCGGGATGTCGGTCCATGACACATGGTTGCTGACCCAGAGCATCGGCCGTGTCGGCAATTCGCCGATGACCCGGACGCGGAAGGGTAGTGCGTGGGCCAACCGCTTCATGAATACCTGCGACCAGCGCTGGCGCCGCTGCGCCGAGGCGTTGATGCCCAGACGCTCGAACACGCCGAACAGGGTCGCCATGCCCAAGCCAAACGCCACCACCAGCAGCACCCGGACGATGCGTGCGTACACACGCAGGCGCTGCATCAGACGGCCGCCTTGAAGTGGCGGGCGTAACGCGGGCAAAGCTCGTCGCGCTTGAGCAGGATGAACACGTCGGCCACCTGGAAATCCTCGTCCCAGCACGGCTCGCCGCAGATTTTCGCGCCCAGGCGCATGTAGGCCTTGAGCAGCGGTGGCATCTGCGCGATCACATTGCTCGGCAGGGCCAGGTTGGGCAGCGGGTTCTTCGGTTCGGCGCGCAGGTGTTCGGTGCACAGGTGCTGGTCGCGCAGACGCTGCATGATCGCGTGGGCCTGCACGCCGCCGTCCTGCATCGGGATGCTGGCGCAGCCCATCAGGTAGCTGTAGCGGCCTTCGTTGAGGATTTCTGCCAGTTCGCTCCAGAGCACGGCGATGGTGCCGCCGTTGCGGTAGGCGGCATCGACGCAGGTGCGCCCCAGTTCCAGGATCGGGCCTTGCAGATGGCCGAGGCCGTGCAGGCTGAATTCTTCTTCACTGTAGAAACGCCCCAGGCTGCTGGCGGCGTGATGATCGAGCAGACGGGTGGTGGCGACCAGCCGACCGCTGTTGAGGTCGCGCACGCCGATGTGCATGCAGTGATCGTCGTAATCGTCCATGTCCAGGCCCAGTTCGGCGCCTTTGAGCTTGGCCTTGAATTCACCACTGAAGACACTGAAACGCAGGGCCTGGGCCTCGCGCAATGCAGCCGGGCCCACCAGGCGTTCGGCTTGCAGACGGCGTTCAGTGCTGTTGTCGCCAGAGCGAGCGATCTGAGTCATTGCGAGTCTCCATAAGCCAGCCATGGGGTTGCGGCCGGTCGACTTTGTTGTGCAAGCTCAGGCTAGGTAGCGGCGGTGTCACCCCCATGAATGTTTGGTGATGCTTGTATGACAGCCCCCAAGGAGTACTTCGATGGCCTGGCTGGAACGACTCAATCACGCGCATTCACAACCCCTGCTCGAGAACCTTGGCGACACTTGGGCGAGCCTGCTGGAACGCCTCGGCCCGGTATCGCCGTTCGAACTGGCGGTGCTCGGCGGTCAGGCCATGCCGACCCCGGGGCTGGCTTTTCTCACCGGCTATCAGGCGGCGCTGCGGGTGCTCTGGCCCAGCGCGCCGGTCAGCCTTGGCGCGCTCTGCGCGAGTGAGAAACGTAGCGTTCGTCCCGCCGACATGCACATGCGCCTCGACGTGGACGCGCTGCGCCTGAGCGGTGATAAAGACTTCGTCACCGGCGGCATTGATGCCGACTGGCTGCTGGTGGCGGCACGTTGCGAAAGCATTTCCGAAGGCCCGCGGCTGAGCCTGGCGGTGGTCTATCCCGGCGAACCGGGCGTACGCCTGGAGCCGTTGCCGGCCCTGCCGCTGATGCCCGAGGTGGGCCATGCCCGTCTGCACCTGGATCAGGCGCTGTGCGAGCGCCTGGCCGGTGATGGCTGGGACGCCTACGTCAAACCCTTCCGCTCCCTCGAAGACTTGTATGTGCTCAGTGCGTTGACGGCGTGGATGTATGGCATTGGCCGGGCCAATGGCTGGTCGCAGAGTCTGCTCTTGCGTTTGTTGGCGCTGCTTGCCGGTTGCGCGGAAGGCAGTCGGCAGAGTCCGGAAGTCTCCGCCAGCCATTTGTTGCTGGGCGGGCTGTTCGCCCAGTTCAGCGACCTGCGCGACGAACTCAACAAGGCGCTGGCCGACACCGAAGGCGAATGGGCGAATGTGTGGATGCGTGATCAGGGCATCCTCGACATCGCCAGCGCGGCGCGGGCGAAGCGTTTGGAGAAGGCGTGGAGGTTGGCGGGGTTTTCTTGAGGGTTGTGTGGTGGCTGCTATTTGCTAGCCGATAGGTTTTTAGCGCTCTCAAGATCGAGCGCCGCCCGCGCGGCGCATCGCGAGCTAGCTCGCTCCTACAGTGGTTGCAACGTGCCTATGCCTGTCAGGCCATAGTTAACCGCCTTGTTTGTACGACGTGGTATTGAGTCGACCCTAACTGCCTCCCCACAACTGATTGTAGGAGCGAGCTCGCTCGCGATGCGCCGCGCGAGCGGCGCTCGATCTCAGGGACACTGAAAATCCACCGGCTAGCAAATGGCACCCCCATCCTGTCATGAACCCCTGCTAGCCTTGCCCGATCACGCTCTCCGGGTAACGGCCATGCGCACCGCGCTCATCGGGTTTCTGTTGTGGACGGTCTGTACCGTCGCCAGCGCCAGCGACGCGCCGGCACTGGCGGCCTTGCAGTCCTACACCTTCCCTCCACGCAACGATCAGACCCGCGACGGCGTGCGCACCGATGCGCTGCTGGTGATCCGCGATGGTCAGGTGGTGTTGGAGCGGTACGCCACCCCCAACACCGCAGACACCCCCCACCTGACCTGGTCGATCAGCAAGAGCGTGCTGGCGACGGTGCTCGGTGTCGCGCAGGGCGAGGGGCGTTTCACACTGGATGACCCGGTCGCCCGGTTCTACCCGCCAATGCAGGCCCATCCGAACGTCCGTATCGCCGACCTGCTGCACTGGGCCAGCGGCCTGGACTGGCAGGAAGACTATGAATACGCGCCGCTGAAATCCTCGGTGGTGGCGATGCTCTATACCCTTGGTCGCAGCGACATGGCCGGTTTCACCGCCGCGCACGGTGTGGCTGCGGCGCCGGGCGAGCGTTTTCTTTATTCCAGTGGCGACAGCAACCTGCTGGCTGCGGCGCTGCGACAGATGGTCGGCCCGGAGGCGTACGCAGATTACCCGTGGCAGGCGCTCTTCGAGCCGCTGGGCATTCGGCAGGCGGTGTGGGAGCGGGACGCGCAGGGCACCTTCGTGGGCTCTTCCTACCTCTACATGACCGCCCGCGAGCTGGCGCGGATCGGTCAGTTGATGCTGGACGACGGTCGTTGGCAGGGTCGACAACTGCTGCCGGCGAGCTGGGTGGCCTTCAATCGCGAGCCTTTCCACAAGGCCGCCGCCTCACCCGGCGAGGCGATGCCGGGCGGGCACTGGTGGCTCAACCGCGCTGCGCCGGGCCAGCCATTGCCCTGGCCGGATGCCCCGGCGCAAACCTTCGCCGCCCTCGGCCACTGGGGCCAGGCACTCTACGTGCTGCCGGAACAGAAACTGGTGGTGGTGCGCTACGCCGATGACCGCGACGGCAGCTTCCAGCACAACACGCTGCTCCGTCATGTGCTGGCAGCGTTCGGCGGAGAGCGGCCATGAAGCGCCTGCTGTTGGTGGTGGTCCTTGGTCTGCTGGTCTGGGGCTGGTCCGAGCGTGACGCGCTGACGGCGTTTCCTGGCATTCTCAGTGCCTACTCGGCGAAGGAGTACTGTTCGTGCCGCTATGTCATGGGCTTCGATACCGGTTACTGCCAGGGCTATGTGAAGCAATACCTGCCATTGAGCGAGTTGCGGGACGAGCCGTCGAGTCGCCGGGTCGAGGCCGCGGGCCTTGGTCGTCGCAGCAGCGCGATGTGGCTGGGCCCGCGCGAGGGCTGTCGCTTGCTGCCATGAGGGCAGCCGGGTAAGGTTGACGACCAAAGTGTTTCAGGATTTCGCATGCCCAGCCCGCTTCGTCTCGCTCTCGCCTTGCTGGCGATCGTCTGCCTTCCCGCCCAGGCCAATTGGTACCTGGACAACGAGTCATCCCGCCTTTCCTTCATCACCAGCAAAAACGGCGACGTGTCGGAAGTGCACCGCTTCCTGGTCCTGCACGGCAAGGTCGACCGCAAGGGGGCGGCCGAGCTGGAGGTCGAGATGGAGTCCGTCAGCAGCGGCATTCCGCTGCGTGACGAGCGCATGCGCAAAGAGCTGTTCAATGTCGAGGCCTTCCCCGATGCGATCATCAACGCCCAGTTGAACCTGCGCCCGATCAACGACCTGGCCAACGGCGCGCAACTCGAACTGCGCCTGCCGCTGACCGTAACGCTGCATGGCAAAAGCCATAGCTACAACGCCCAATTGCTGGCGACCCGGCTGGACGAGCGGCGCTTCCAGGTGGTGACCCTTGAACCGCTGGTGTTGCGCGCCGAGCATTTCGACCTGGCCCCGGGCCTGGAAACCCTGCGCAAGGCGGCCGGGCTCAAGTCGATCAATCTGTCGGTGCCGGTGGGTGCGGTGCTGATCTTCACGGCCCGCTGACATGGCCGGGCCGGTCTTCCCCTGGCGTTCCGGCAATCAATTCGAACTGCTGATCGACGGCCCGGCCTTTTTCCCGAACATGCTCACCGCCATTGCCCGGGCCGAGTTCCAGGTTGATCTGGAGTTGTACCTGGTGGAGGCAGGCGCTTGCGCGGACGCCATGGTCCAGGCCCTGGTCAGCGCCGCCGAGCGCGGCGTGCAGGTGCGTTGCCTGTTCGATGACTATGGCTCCATGGCCTTCACCCTGGGCTTGCGCCAGCGTTTGCAAGCGGCGGGTGTCGAGCTGCGCTGGTACAACCGCCTGCGCTGGCGCCGTGGCGTGCGAAACCTCTATCGCGATCACCGCAAAATTCTGCTGGTGGACCAGAGCATCGCCTGGGTCGGCGGCACCGGCGTCACTGATGAGTTCTGGCATCCCGAGAACGATGTCAGTGAATGGCATGAGGTGATGGTGGAAATACGGGGGCCGCTGGTGACCGACTGGCAGATGCTCTTCGATCGCCAGTGGCGGGCCAACCCGCGCCGTGTCGCCTGGCGCCCGCCGACCCACTTCGGCCTGTCCCGTTTGCCGCGAATACCGGTCAGTGGTGAGGGCATGGGCCGGGTTGCCTACGCCGACGCCCGGCAACACCGCGACATCCTGCAATCGCTGGTACGCGCGTTGAACAGTGGCAAGCGACGGATCTGGCTGGCGACCCCGTATTTCCTGCCAACCTGGAAAGTCCGCCGTTCCCTGCGTCGGGCCGCCTCGCTGGGCATCGACGTACGCCTGCTGCTCACCGGGCCGCGCACCGATCATCCATCGGTGCGCTATGCCGGCCATCGCTATTACCCGCGCCTGCTGCGCGCCGGGGTGAAAATATTCGAATTCCAGCCGTGTTTCCTGCACCTGAAAATGGTGCTGGTGGATGACTGGGTGAGCATCGGCTCATGCAACTTCGACCACTGGAACCTGCGTTTCAACCTTGAGGCCAACGTCGAAGCGATCGACCCGGCGCTGACCGCTGCGGTGGCCGAGAGCTTTATCCGCGACTTCAGCCAGAGCGTGCAGATTGACCTCGATGACTGGCGCGCCCGGCCCTTGTGGCGTCGCCTGCAACAGCGGGTGTGGGGTTGGCTGGACCGGGTGGTGGTCAATCTGCTGGACCGCCGTGACTGACGTCTGACGTAGTAGCGACTTATTACCCGCGAGTGTCCGGCTGGGTCTAACGTGTCTGGGTACCTTTTCCCTTGCACACGAAGGAGATCGAGAAATGGCGGCCAAGAAAATTCTGATGTTGGTGGGCGACTACGTCGAAGACTACGAAGTCATGGTGCCGTTCCAGGCCCTGCAGATGATCGGCCACATCGTGCATGCGGTGTGTCCGGGCAAGCAGGCGGGGCAGTCGGTGCGTACCGCGATCCATGATTTTGAAGGCGACCAGACCTACAGCGAAAAGCCGGGGCACAACTTCGCCCTCAATTTCGACTTTGCCAAGGTGAACGCCGAGGATTACGACGCGCTGGTAATACCCGGCGGCCGTGCCCCGGAATACCTGCGCCTGAACGAAGACGTGCTGGCGCTGGTGAAAGCCATCGACCAGGCCGGCAAGCCGATCGCGGCGGTGTGTCACGGCGCGCAACTGCTGGCTGCGGCGGGCGTACTGGAAGGCCGCGAATGCAGCGCCTACCCGGCGTGCGCCCCGGAAGTGAAGCTGGCGGGCGGGCGCTATATCGATATCGAGGTGACACAGGCGCACGTCGAGGGCAACCTCGCCACCGCGCCGGCATGGCCTGCGCATCCGGCGTGGCTGGCGGCGTTCCTCGGTCTGCTCGGCACCCGCATCACCCTGTGAAGGAGGGCCCATGTGCGAGCTCTACGTCAAAGCCGACCCGATCCTCTATGAATCGCGCAGCCGCTCGCTGCGCATTCGCGGGGTGGTGACCACGCTGCGCCTGGAAAACCAGTTCTGGGATGTATTGCGGGAAATCGCCGAGGTTGACGGGATGACCACCAACCAACTGATTACCAAGCTCTATGACGAAGTGATGGAGTACCGCGGCGAGGTGGTCAACTTTGCCTCGTTCTTGCGGGTCAGTTGCATCCGTTACCTGAGCCAGCGGCGCAGCGCCGAGCCGATTCCGCTCAAGGCTGTGGGTCGCTGAGATCCGGGAAACAGTGCTGGGGGGCGATGATCTTTGGGTTTGGGTTTGGGTTTGGGTTTGGGTTTGCGAGCTTATCCATTCGATTTGGCGAGGCTGCCGGCCCCTTCCGCCTCTACGGCGGGTCCTTTTGTCTTGGCAAAATGGACG
>NZ_QKVL01000055.1 GCF_003231275.1 Pseudomonas huaxiensis | reverse complement strand
CGCACGCTTCTGCTCCTTACGCTGGCCGCAGGGATTGATGCCATCAGCAACCAGCGCACGAGCCTCATCCCGACTGGCGCGTGCCTCCTTGAGGCCGACATGCGGATAGCTACCCAGCGACATGCGTTGCTGCCTGCCAAACCAGTAGTAGCGGAAATGCCAGATCTTGCTGCCGCCTGCAGAAACGTACAGGGACAGCCCATCGGCGTCGGTGAGGGAGTAAGCGGTGCCGGTGACCCGGGCATGCCGGACGGCCATTTCAGAAAGTGCCATAACAAGCTCCTGAGCTGGGTCAGGAACCAGATGCTTGTCACATTGCCCAAGCAGCTCCAGCGTAAATCCGCTTCAGCATCCCACCGGATTAGGTACCAAATTCGTGTACTTAATCGTGTACTTAAAATGAGTGGATACTGGTGGTTTTCAGCGGTTTTCGGCGGAAACGGAAAAAGGGCCCGAAGGCCCTATTTCAACTGTTTCAGCGATCAGCGGAGCGCTGAAACACAATACTTGGAGCGGGAAACGAGACTCGAACTCGCGACCCCGACCTTGGCAAGGTCGTGCTCTACCAACTGAGCTATTCCCGCGTCGTCTTGATGGTGGCCATTCTATAGTTTTGAAATATTTCGTCAACCCCTTGATTCAAAAAAGTTTTATTTTTTTTCTGAACCTTCCCGCAGGTGCGGCCAGGCGGCCCGCAGGTACTGCACCATCGACCACAGGGTCAGGCCCGCAGCGATGATCAACAAGGCATAACCCAACACCACCCAGGTGCTGAGCGTCGCCGGGTTGGCCAGCAGGATTACCAGCGCGAGCATCTGCGCGGCAGTCTTCCATTTGCCCAGGTTCGACACCGCCACATGCGCCCTCGCGCCGATCTCGGCCATCCATTCGCGCAACGCGGAAACGACGATCTCGCGACCGATGATCACCGCCGCCGGCAAGGTCAGCCACAGATTGGCGTGGACCTGCACCAGCAGCACCAGCGCCACCGCGACCATCAGTTTATCCGCCACCGGATCAAGGAAAGCCCCGAACGGCGTGCTCTGCTCCAGGCGCCTGGCCAGATAACCGTCGAGCCAGTCAGTGGCGGCGGCAATAGCGAATACGCTACTGGCAGCTACATAGCTCCAGTGGTACGGCACGTAGAACAGCAGAATGAAGATCGGGATGAGCAGGACACGAAGAACGGTAAGCAGATTCGGAATATTCATCGGGACAACTGGCTGCGAGGTGAGCGGGCATTCTACTCGCTATGCAGGCTGTCATAAATCGACTCGGCGAGCTTTTTGCTGATTCCCGGTGCCTTGGCGATTTCTTCCGCGCTGGCGCGGGATAATTCCTGCAAGCCGCCGAAGTGCTTGAGCAGGTCGCGGCGGCGTTTTGGTCCGACGCCCGCCACATCTTCCAGGCTCGAGGTGCGCCGCGCCTTGCCACGCCGGGCACGGTGGCCGGTGATGGCGAAGCGGTGGGCTTCGTCGCGAATCTGCTGGATCAGGTGCAGCGCCGGCGAGTCGCCGCGCAGGGTGAATTCGTGCTGGACGTCGTTGAGGTACAGCGTCTCGAAGCCGGCCTTGCGGGTCACGCCCTTGGCCACGCCGAGCAGGGTCAGGTCCGGCACGGCCAGCGCCTGCATGACATCGCGGGCCATGTTCAACTGGCCCTTGCCGCCGTCCACCAGCAACACGTCGGGCAGCTTGCCTTCGCCATCCTTGATGCGCCCGAATCGCCGGGTCAGGGCCTGTTGCATGGCGGCGTAGTCATCGCCAGCAGTCACGCCCTCGATGTTGTAGCGGCGGTAGTCGGACTTCAGCGGACCTTCCGGGCCGAACACCACGCAGGAGGCTACGGTGGCTTCGCCGCTGGAGTGGCTGATGTCGTAGCATTCCAGGCGTTGCGGGACTTCTGGCAAGCCCAGCACCTCGGCCAGGGCTTCGAAGCGCGCAGCCATGTGCTGGCGGTTGGCCAGGCGCGCGCCCAGTGCCTGTTCGGCGTTGGTCACGGCCAGTTGCTGCCAGCGGGCGCGGGTTCCGCGAACCCGGTGGCTGATGGACAGTTCGCGGCCGCGCAGGGTTTCCAGCGCCGAGCGCAGGGCGTCGAAGTCCTCGTGCACAACGTTGACGATCAGTTCCGACGGCAGTTCGCGTTCGGCGTTGCCCAGGTAGTACTGGGCGAGGAAGGCCGACATGACTTCGGCCACCTCCTCCTCGATACCCACCTGGGGAAAGAAATTCTTGCTGCCCAGCACGCGTCCGCCACGCACGCTGATCAGGTGAACGCAGGCGCCGCCCGGGTTGACGAACGCCGCCACCACGTCCACGTCGCCACTGCCGCCCTCCATGCTTTGCTGATCCTGGACGCGGCGCAGCAGGGCGATCTGATCGCGCAGCTCGGCGGCCTTTTCGAAGGCCAGGCTCATCGCGGCCTTTTCCATGTCGGCATTGAGTTCGTTGGTCAACTGGTGGCTACGCCCCTCGAGGAACATCACCGAGTGACGTATATCCTCGGCGTATTCCTCTGGCTCGACAAAACCGACGCAAGGCGCCTTGCAGCGCTTGATCTGGTACTGCAGGCAAGGCCGGGTGCGGTTGGCGTAGTAGCTGTCCTCGCACTGACGAACATGAAACGCTTTCTGCAGCAGGCTCAGGCTTTCACGGATCGCCCCAGCGCTGGGGTAAGGCCCGAAGTACCTGCCCTTCTGTTTCTTGGCGCCACGGTGAATGCCCAGCCGTGGGAAAGCGCCGTCAGACAGGAACACATAGGGGTAGGACTTATCGTCGCGCAGCAGGATGTTGTAGGGCGGACGCCATTCCTTGATGAGGTTCTGCTCAAGCAGCAGGGCCTCGGTCTCGCTGGCGACGATGGTGGTCTCGACCTGAGCGATATGGCCAACCAGCGCCGCCGTCTTCGGCGCCAGGCCGGTCTTGCGGAAGTAACTGGCCAGGCGCTTCTTGAGGTTCTTGGCCTTGCCGACATACAACAGGCGGCCGTCAGCGTCGAACATCCGGTAGACACCCGGACGGCCGCTGCAGGTCGCTAGAAAAGCACTTGGATCAAACGCGGGGGTCATGTTCAGAGGTTGGCGTCAACCATGCCGTGGCGGACGGCCAGCAAGGTGAGTTCCACATCGCTGGTGACCGAAAGTTTCTCGAAGATCCGGTAACGGTACGTGTTCACGGTTTTCGGCGACAAGCACAGCTTGTCGGAAATGATCTGAACCTTCTGACAACCGACGATCATCAGTGCGATCTGGATTTCCCGCTCCGACAGGCTGTCGAACGGCGAGGCGTTCTTGGGCTCGAAGGATTTGAGCGCCAGCTGCTGGGCGATCTGCGGACTGATATAGCGCTGGCCAGCGAAAACCAGACGAATGGCCTGGACCATTTCGTCGAGCCCCGCGCCCTTGGTCAAGTAGCCCGCAGCGCCGGCCTGGAGCAAGCGCGTGGGAAACGGGTCTTCCTCGCAGACAGTCACCGCCACTACCTTGATATCCGGGTGGCTGCGCAACAGTTTGCGGGTCGCTTCAAGACCACCGATACCGGGCATTTTCACGTCCATCAGGACCACATCGGGCTTGAGCTCGCGGGTGACCTTCAGCGCCGTTTCACCGGTATCGGCCTCGCCCACTACCTGCAGACCGTCGATGTCGGCCAGCATGCGGGTGATACCGGTACGAACCAGATCGTGATCATCGACCACCAGAACCCTAATCAAGCAGACACCTCGCCTTACGGTCTGAATTGGATCCCGCCACCTTATCAAAAAATTGCGTGGTGGACCTAACAGAATGCGTCACAAATATGACGTCAAATTACATAATTTCGACTACGAAAACGCCATTTGTCTGATCAGGCAGATGCCACTTTGCCTACAGGCTTCGGAATTGTTCCTGCCAAGCTCTCAAGCAAATGTCTTACAGCCTGCTGATCCGCGGGCTGTAGCCGCCGGTAGCAGTCCAGCAGGTGATTCTCGCCGGGACGCAGATTGTCCAGCACCGCCGGGGTTGGCACCCCGCTCAGCACATAGAGGGCATCGACGCCGTTGGCCGCCACTGCGGCCAGGTAATCGGCCCGCGGCGTGCGTTCGCCGCTTTCATACTTGCCTTGAGCGTTGGGCTCCACGCCACCGATATCACCGAAAGCTCGCTGAGTGAGACCCAACCGCTCACGCTCTGCCCTGAGACGTAATCCTATACCCTTCATTTGAATACATATTCCTTTGCAATACACCCACTAAAGGGTAGGAAACCCGGCACATCCGCTGCGCCGTCAATAATCTTGAACTATGCACGGGATGCGATTTGCAGCACAAGACGCCCCGCCCCTTTCGATGCAGGTCAATGCGACGTTAGTTGCATGCGCACGAAACATTCGTCCTCACCCTGCTCTACAAAGCCTTCTCGCAGATAGAGGTAGCGGGCCGGATTGCTCTTGAACACGGTCAAGCGCAGCCACTGCAACCGCCGTTGCACAGCCCAGGCGTCAAGTTCCCGCAACACCCACGTGCCAATACCTTGGCCCTGGGCTGAGTCGACTATATGCAATTCGCGGATATACAGCGCCTTGCTGTCCTGACTCAGACTGCAAAAACCCACCAGCACCTCGTCGTCCATCACCAGCCATTGCTCACGCCAGCTCCAGGCCTGGTCAAATGCCTCATCCAGCCACAACAGATCGTATTGGCAGTAGTAGCGCAGCATGCCGCGCCGGGTCAGGTCACGGGCGAAAGGCATGTGTTCAGCGCTGGCGAGAGTAAGGCGGAGATTCACGGGGTGTCCTTCTGGTTGACGCTGAGCTTAGCGATTGCCCATAGGGTTTCGTTGATCCCTGTCAGGGTGCCTGCTGAAGGCAATTGTATGCTGGCTTTGTGCCAGGCATGAGCCTGAAATTCCACCCCGGACCCTCTCATGACGACCCAGACCAGCGCTATCCCCCCCGTGGACGCGCACGTTGCATCCCCTCTCAAGACGCGTTCGAGCCGTACCCCTACCGTCCTGTTCTTCAGCCTGTTGATCGGCGCCCTGCTCTACACCGCCTGGAGCCTGTTTCGCGACATCGATGCCAGCGGCACGGTGATCACCACCTGGACCCCGTTCCTCCTACTTGGCCTGGCGTTGTTGATCGCCCTGGGCTTTGAGTTCGTCAACGGCTTTCACGACACCGCCAATGCCGTCGCCACGGTGATCTACACCCACTCACTGCCGGCGCGCTTCGCGGTGGTCTGGTCGGGCTGCTGGAATTTCCTCGGCGTGCTGTTTTCCAGCGGCGCCGTGGCGTTCGGCATCATTGCCCTGCTGCCAGTTGAACTGATCCTTCAGGTCGGCTCCTCGGCCGGCTTCGCCATGGTTTTCGCCCTGCTGCTGGCGGCGATCATCTGGAACCTGAGCACCTGGTGGCTGGGTTTGCCGGCGTCTTCGTCCCACACCCTGATCGGATCAATCATCGGCGTCGGCGTGGCAAATGCGCTGATGCACGGTCGCGACGGCACCAGTGGCGTCGACTGGAGCCAAGCCAGCAAGGTCGGCTATTCGCTGCTGTTTTCGCCGCTGATCGGTTTCGCCTGCGCCGCGCTGTTGCTGTTGGCCTTGCGCAAGCTGGTCAAGCACAAGGCGCTGTACCAGGCGCCAGTGGGCAACACGCCACCACCGTGGTGGATTCGCGGCCTGCTGATCGTCACCTGCACCGGGGTGTCCTTTGCCCACGGTTCCAATGACGGGCAGAAAGGCATGGGCCTGATCATGCTGATCCTGGTCGGCACCCTGCCGATGGCCTACGCGCTGAACCGCACCATGCCGGAGGAGCAATCGCAGCAGTTCGTGGCGATGGCCGAGACCACTAGCGTGGCGCTGGCCAGCCATGCCAGGCAAGCGGCGCCCGCCGATGCGCGACAGACCCTGACCGCGTTCATCCGCAGCCCCGCTCCGAGCCCGGACCTGATCCCCGCGCTGGCTGAGCTTGCTGGCACTATCGGCCGCCAGGTGGGCAGCTACGGTTCGCTGGCCGGCATTCCGGCCGAGGCCATGGGCAACGTGCGCAACGACATGTACCTCACCAGCGAGGCGATCCGCCTGATGGACAAGCACAAGCTGCTGGATGTCGATCCCGACACCCGGCGTACCGTGCACCTGTTCCAGAAGCAAGTGGACGACGCCACCCGCTTCATTCCGCTGTGGGTCAAGGTGGCCGTGGCCATCGCTCTCGGGCTGGGCACCATGGTCGGCTGGAAGCGCATCGTGGTGACGGTGGGCGAGAAGATCGGCAAGACCCACCTGACCTACGCCCAAGGTGCTTCCGCCGAGTTGGTGGCGATGTGCACCATTGGCGCGGCCGACCATTTTGGCCTGCCGGTATCGACCACACATGTGTTGTCGTCGGGAGTAGCCGGTTGCATGGTGGCCAACGGTTCGGGTTTGCAGGGCCGGACCATCCTCAACCTGGCGATGGCCTGGGTGCTGACCCTGCCGATCTCGATCCTGCTGTCGGGCAGCCTGTACTGGCTGCTGACCCGCCTGATCTGATCAGATCTGCGCCGCGTCGCTGCGGCGCAGTTCACCGATTTTCTCCAGGCGCGCCCGGACGATATTGCGGCTGATGTTCAGCAGCCGCCCGGTCTGCAACTGGTTGCCGTGGCAGAACCGGTAGGCGGTGCGGAACACGGTTTCTTCGATGTGCTCGTAGAGATCCGGAATGTTCTGTTCGAACAGCGCGGTCAACGCCGCTTCCAGATCCGGCGGTGCAGCCGGCAGGCGCAGCGGCAAGGCGTGCTCCTCGACGCGCACACCCATCGGACGCATGTCCACCAGGTGCAGGTCGCCGGGTTGCACCACCTGCTGACGGCAGACCAGCAAGGCATGGTGAATGGCGTTTTCCAGCTCACGGATGTTGCCTGGCCAACTGTGCGCCAGCAGCTTGCGCTCGCTTTCCAGACTCAGGCTGGCACGGCTGTAACCGAGTCGCTGGCAATGTTCTTCGACGAAGAATTCCGCCAGCGGCAGGATATCGCCCGGCCGCTCGCGCAGTGGCGGCAGGCGGATGGTCGCGACGTGCAGGCGGTAGAACAGGTCTTCACGGAAATTGCCCGCCACCACGGCGTCGGCCAGGTTGACGTTGGTCGCCGCCACCAACCGCACATTGATCGGCACCGGCGTACGCGAGCCGAGGCGCACCACTTCGCGCTCCTGTAGCACCCGCAGCAACTTGACCTGCATGTTCAATGGCAGATCGCCGATCTCATCGAGGAACAGGGTGCCGCCGTTGGCCGCCTCGAACCAACCGGCCTTGGCGTTGGTGGCGCCGGTGAAGGCGCCCTTCTCGTGACCGAACAGTTCACTCTCCACCAGGCTTTCGGCGAAGGCACCGCAGTTGACCGCGACGAACGGCTCACGACCGCGTCGGCTCAACTGATGAATATGGCGCGCCACCAACTCCTTGCCGGTACCGGTCTCACCGATGATCAGCGTGTTGGCTTCGCTGGGCGCCAGGCGCTCGATGCGACTGAGCAGTTCCTGGGACCGAGGGTCCTTGAACACCAGTACGGTGGCACGAACGGATTTGGTCAGCTCGCGAGCGTTGGGATGGGTAAGCAGCGACATAAAGGCATTCCTGGCATGGGTGGCGCGCCTTCATAGTGCACGAAACAAATTAGAACAAATAATTATTAATTTGCATTTGAATATTCCAAAAACAGCTAAACATTCAAACTGCTGCCCCAGCAGCAACCGGGCAACACCCGTTGCTCGACGGCCAGCACGCCAGGCAACAGTGGCATTTCCGTATTTCTCCTGAAAGCCTCGCGATCCGTGGCTTACAGCCTATTTCCAGACAATTGGCATGGGTTTCGCTCTAGGGCTGGGGACTGCCTTTTCTTCAAGGACCCTTCATGAAACTCCCGCACAAGCTGGCCTTCGGGCTGAGTCTGCTGACCCTATCCCTCAGCGCCTTCGCCGCCGACACCTACGCGCCAAAACCCGATCCGCAGCAAGGCGATGGCCGTGTTTCGGCGTTCTACACCTGGGAAAAGGCCATTCCGGCGACACCGGGCAAGCTGCTGCGCAGCGAGCCACTGGAAAACACCCTCACCCTGCCCGGCTCGGCGAAGCAACTGCGCATTCTCTACAGCTCCACCGACGGGATCGACGGCAAGACCCCGGTGGCGGTGTCCGGCGCGCTGTTCATTCCGCAGGGCAAGGCGCCGGAAGGCGGCTGGCCGGTGGTCACCTGGGGCCACGGCACCGTTGGCGTGGCGGATATCTGCGCGCCGTCCTGGGCCGGGCGTTCGTACCGTGACGTGCAGTACCTGGCTCGCTGGCTGAGCGAGGGCTACGCCATCGTCGCTACCGACTATCAGGGCCTCGGCGTCCCTGGCGGCCATCCACTGCTGAACAACCGCATGGCCGCCTACGGCATCCTCGACGCAGCGCGGGCCGTGATCGCCGGCGTGCCGGGGCTGGCCAACAAGGTGCTGGTGCTCGGTCAGTCCCAGGGTGGCGCCGGCGCCTTCGCTTCGGCCGCCTACGCGCCAACCTACGCCCCGGACCTGGGCCTGAAAGGCAGCGTCGGCACAGGCGTGATCTACACCGTCGGCGAGAAGAACGTCGGCGAGCAGGACCCGAACAAGGTCGACGCCGCCCTCGCCTACGGTTTCTACACCCTGCTCGCGGCGCAGCAGTACAACCCGGACATCAACCCGCGTGACTTCTACACCGACAAGGCCCTGCCGCTATTCGAACAGGCGCGCACCAGTTGCCTGTCGTCGTTGGTCTCCGACGTCATCGGCACCGGCCTGACCCCGGCCAACAGCCGCAAGGTCAACGACGGCGCACAACTGAAAGCCTGGCAGGCGCAGGTCAGCTACCCGACGCTGAAACTGGCGCAACCGATCTTCATCGGCACCGGTGCCGAGGACAAGACACCCGCCGCCTCCACCCAGGTGGCGCTGATGCAGGACGCCTGCAAGGCCGGTTCGGTAGTCGAGGGTCATCTGTACAAAGGCCTGGGCCACAGCGAGACGGTGAACGCCTCGCTCAAGGACTCGCTGCCGTTCGCCCGCAAGGTGTTCAGCGGCCAGCCTGTTGCCCCCGTCTGCAACCCCACCGTGCAATAAGGACTTCGCCATGAGTATCGAATTCTTCACCCGCCTGCCCCTCCACGGCGAAACCCAGTTCCTCCCCGGCGACCCGCGCAACCGCGGCGACTGGCATGCCGGCAGCGACAGCACCGGCGCGGTGTCCGGCTTCAGTGTCGGCGACCACTTCACCTATATCGATTACCTCGGACAGATCGCCCGGGCCGCCGAGATCAACAACTTCGGCGGCGTGCTGATGGTCAACGCGCCCTACGGCGAGGAGCCGTGGACGGTGTGCTCGCTGCTGGCCCGGGAAACCCGCACGCTGAACTACGTCGCGGCGTTCCAACCGTACCACTACACGCCGTGGGTCGCCGCGCAACAGGCCGCCACCTACCAGCGCGCCACCGGCAACCGGCTGATCTGGAACATCATCAACGGTGGTTCCGACGCCGTGCAGCGCCAGGTCGGCGACTTCAGCGACCACGACGAGCGCTACGCCCGCGCCACCGAGTTCATGGATGTGGTCAAGGGCTACTGGCACTCGGAAGACTTCCACTATGACGGCCACTTCTACAAAGCCCAGGGCGGCGGCCTGCGCGGCCCGCAGAAAAAAGCCGAGTTGCCGTTGATCTGCACCGCCGGCTCGTCGAACGCCGGCCGCGAGTTCGCCGCCAAGCACACGGATTTCTACCTGATGCGCGCCGAGCACCCGGACGAGATTCGCAAGCTGATCGCCGACATCCGCGCGCGGGCCTTGAAGTACGGACGCAGTGACATCCGCTTCGGTTTGTCCATCGACGTCATTACCCGCGAGACCGAAGAACTGGCGCATATCGAAGCCAAGCGCTTCTTCGATGAAGGCGTGGCCAAGAACACCATCAAGGCCGCGGCGGCGCACGCCGGGCTGCGTAGTGCGCGCAAGCTGAGTTATGAAGAGGAATACGGCAGCCGCGAGGAAAGCCGCCAGTTCGATGACTTCTTCATCTATCCCAATGTCTGGGCCGGGTTCGGCTACATCGGTATTCCGCCAGGGCTGGCGCTGGTGGGCAGCTACGAAAACGTGGTGGCGCGGATTCGCGAGTACAACCAACTGGGGATCGATGTGTTCTTCCTGGCGGGGTATCCGCATCTGGAAGAGGCCTATCGGTTGGGGGAACACATTCTTCCGCACTTCCGCGGGGAGCGGGAAAAACTGCGGCGGGTGGCGGTGCCTGAGCTGAAGGTGGCTGGCTGAGAAAACATTTGGGGCCTCATCGCTGACAAGCCGGCTCCCACAAAATCTGTGGGAGCCGGCTTGCCGGCGATGAGGCCATCAGCAACAGCATCACCTCAGCGCAAGCCACCCTGCCGCTGCCGATACTCCCCCGGCGTCACCTGCGCATACCGCAGGAAAAACCGGCTGAAATACGCCGGGTCCTTGAACCCCAGGCTGTAGCAGATCTCGTTCGCCGAACTACCGGTGAACAACAGCAGCCGCTTGGCTTCCTGCATCAACCGCTCCAGTACCAAACGCTTGGACGGCAGGTCGGCGATGCGCCGGCAGATGTCGTTGAGCCGCGCTTCGGTCACGCCAATCCCCTCGGCATAACGCGAGAGCGGCCAGTGCTCCAGGTAATGCGCTTCGATCAGCTCGTTGAAGCGATGGAAAATCAGCAAGTCCTCATGCCGCGTGGAGCGCGCCGGCAGTGAGCGGGCACACAGGCGTAGCAGGCTGATCATGATCAGCCGCGTCAGGCTGTGCAGCGCCGCGCCGCGACCCGCTTCGTCGCCATTCACTTCGCCATGCAGCAACTCGAACAACCGTTCCAGCCGCTGCGCCTCCACGGCGAAATTGCCTTCCAGCCCCGTCAATGCCACGCACGCCGGCGCCACTTGCGGCCCCGGCGCGAGTGCCGGATCGGCTTCGAGTAACTGCCACACAAGCTGCTGGCGCACGGTCAGCACATGGCCGTCGGCGTCCGGCTCGGTGACGAACGAATGGGGAATGGTCGGCGGCGTCAGGAAGAACATCGGCCCGGATTCGACGTACTGCCGGTCATCCAGATAGACCCGCACCGTGCCCGACTTGACGTAGTGCACCTGGAAAAAACGGTCGTGACGGTGCACCGGCATATTGCGACCGAAGAAGCCCGCCAGGTTGCCGAGCTTGTCGTAGTGCACTTCCGAGTCGCTGTAGCGCTGGTCGTAGACCTGACCGATGTTGATGTTGGGGATCGGCGTGCGATCGCTCATGGCTCTGTACCCGTACCGCTTGTTGTTCTGCGCGCAGCTTACCGCTGCACGGATGAAACGGCAGCTTGCATTTCATTAACATCTTAATTATAACGTTAACACATTAACAATTATTCCCGCGGGGCGCCCGATGCCCTGCCCTTGCCAGGAGAAGAGCATGAGCCGTGCCCTGCATGACGCTGCCACCGGCACCCTGTTCGGCGTTGCGCTGAACTACAAGGGTCTGCTGGAACAGCGTCTCGCCGAATTCGAACAGGCGCCGTACCAGAAGCCACCGGTCAAGCCGGTGCTGTTCATCAAGACCCCCAACACCCGCAATGGCCACGGTCAGCCGGTCATCTATCCAAAGGGCGTCGAACACCTGCAGGCCGGTCCGGCACTGGGCGTGGTCATCGGCAAGCGCGCCAGCCGCGTCAGCGCCGAGCAGGCCCTGGAACACGTTGCCGGTTTCACCATCGTCAACGAGTTCAGCCTGCCGGAAGAGAGCTACTACCGCCCGGCGGTCAAGGCCAAATGCCGCGACGGTTTCTGCGTGATCGGCCCGGAACTGGTGCCCGTCGAGCAGATCGCCGACCCGCACAGCCTGGACATCCGCCTGTTCATCAACGGCGAAGTCCGCCAGCAGAACAGCACCGCCAACCTGGTGCGCGGGATCCCGCAACTGATCGCGGAAATCACCGAATTCATGACCCTGCATGAAGGTGATGTGCTGATCACCGGCACCCCTGAAGGCCGCGCCGACGTCAAGCCGGGCGACCACGTCGAAATCGAAATCACCGGATTGGGCCGCCTGGCCAACCCCATCGTTGCCGAGGAGGAGTCGCACTGATGAAACACGCTCGTATCCGTTTCCAGGGCGATGTCCACGCGGTCACCGTCGAAGCCGACAACGCTGTGCGCCTGGCCGATGGCCGCCTGATTGCCGAAGACCAGGTGGAGTGGTTGCCACCTGCCACCGGCAGCATGTTCGCCCTGGGCCTGAACTACGCCGACCACGCCGCCGAGCTGGCCTTCGCGCCGCCGACCGAGCCGCTGGCGTTCGTCAAATCGCCAGGCACCTACACCGGCCACAACCAGATCACCTGGCGCCCGGACAACATCAAGTACATGCACTACGAGTGCGAACTGGTGGCCGTGATCGGCAAGCCGGCGCGCAACGTCAAGCGCGAGGACGCCCTGGAGTACCTGGCCGGCTACACCGTGTGCAACGACTACGCCATCCGCGATTACCTCGAGAACTACTACCGCCCCAACCTGCGGGTGAAGAACCGTGACGCCACCACCCCGGTCGGCCCGTGGATCGTCGATGTGGCCGACGTGCCAGACCCGACGAAGCTGACCCTGCGCACCTGGATCAACGGTGAGCTGAAACAGGAAGGCACCACCGCGGACATGATTTTCGACATCCCTTACCTGATCGAATACCTGTCCAGCTTCATGACTCTGCAACCGGGCGACATGATCGCCACCGGCACGCCGGAAGGCCTGGCCGACGTGGTGCCGGGTGATGAAGTGGTCGTGGAAGTGGAAGGCGTGGGCCGTCTGGTCAACCGAATCGTCAGCGAAGCCGAGTTCTTCGCTCAGTACAACAAAGAGGCATGAGCGACATGATCAAGCACTGGATCAACGGCCGTGAGGTCGAAAGCAAAGACACCTTCGTCAACTACAACCCGGCCACTGGCGAAGCCATCGGCGAAGTTGCCAGCGGCGGTGCCGAGGAAGTCGCCCAGGCCGTTGCCGCGGCGAAAGAAGCCTTCCCGAAATGGGCCAACACCCCGGCCAAGGAACGCGCCCGCCTGATGCGCAAGCTGGGCGAGTTGATCGAGCAGAACGTGCCGAAACTGGCCGAACTGGAAACCCTCGACACCGGCCTGCCGATCCACCAGACCAAGAACGTGCTGATCCCGCGTGCCTCGCACAACTTCGATTTCTTCGCCGAAGTCTGCACCCGCATGGACGGCCACACCTACCCGGTCGACGACCAGATGCTCAACTACACCCTGTACCAGCCGGTAGGTGTGTGTGGCCTGGTGTCGCCGTGGAACGTGCCGTTCATGACCGCCACCTGGAAGACCGCGCCGTGCCTGGCACTGGGCAACACCGCGGTGCTGAAGATGAGCGAACTGTCGCCGCTGACCGCCAACGAGCTGGGTCGCCTGGCCGTTGAAGCTGGCATCCCCAACGGCGTGCTGAACGTGATCCAGGGCTACGGCGCCACTGCCGGCGACGCGCTGGTCCGTCACCCGGACGTGCGGGCGATTTCCTTCACAGGCGGCACCGCCACCGGCAAGAAGATCATGCAGACCGCCGGCCTGAAAAAGTACTCGATGGAACTGGGCGGCAAGTCGCCGGTGCTGATCTTCGAAGATGCCGACCTGGAGCGCGCGCTGGACGCCGCCCTGTTCACCATCTTCTCGCTGAACGGCGAACGCTGCACCGCCGGTAGCCGGATCTTCATCCAGGAAAGCGTGTACCCGCAGTTCGTCGCTGAATTCGCCGCCCGCGCCAAGCGCCTGATCGTCGGTGACCCGACCGACCCGAAAACCCAGGTCGGCTCGATGATCACCCAGGCCCACTACGACAAAGTGACCGGCTATATCCGCATCGGTATCGAGGAAGGCGCCACCCTGCTCGCCGGTGGACTGGAGCGTCCGGCCAACCTGCCGGCGCACCTGGCCAAAGGTCAGTTCATCCAGCCGACCGTGTTCGCTGACGTGAACAACAAGATGCGCATCGCCCAGGAAGAAATCTTTGGCCCGGTGGTCTGCCTGATCCCGTTCAAGGACGAAGCCGAAGCGCTGCAACTGGCCAACGACACCGAATACGGCCTGGCTTCGTACATCTGGACCCAGGACATCGGCAAGGCCCACCGCCTGGCCCGCGGCATTGAAGCCGGCATGGTGTTCATCAACAGCCAAAACGTACGCGACCTGCGCCAGCCGTTCGGCGGTGTGAAGGGCTCGGGTACCGGTCGCGAAGGCGGTCAGTACAGCTTCGAAGTGTTCGCCGAGATCAAGAACGTGTGCATCTCGATGGGAAGCCACCACATTCCGCGTTGGGGTGTGTGATTCCGCTTCGGCCCTTGGGCTGAAACAGGATCTGTGAGCTGTACCTGTGGGAGCGAGCTTGCCGGGACGCCGGACCGTCGCGAAGGGCTGCGCAGCAGCCCCAAATCGGTGTTGGATTTGCGACCGCTTTGCGGTCGTTCGCGAGCAAGCTCGCTCCCACAGGGGAACTGCAGCGCGAGAACAAAAGAAGAACAACAGAATCAGGAGTTCCATCATGGGCGAAGTCGTCCTGGCAGCCAAAGTCTGCCACGTCCCCTCGATGTACCTGTCCGAACTGCCGGGCAAGCACCACGGCTGCCGTGAAGCGGCCATCGCCGGGCACAAGGAAATCGGTCGCCGGGCCCGCGAGCTGGGCGCCGACACCGCAGTGGTGTTCGATGTGCACTGGCTGGTCAACAGCGCCTACCACATCAACTGTGGCGAGCACTTCAAAGGTGTCTACACCAGCAACGAGCTGCCGCATTTCATCAAGGACATGGAATTCGAATACCCCGGCTGCCCCGAGCTGGGCGAACTGATCGCCGTCGAGGCCAACGCCGCCGGCGTGCGTACCCAGGCCCACAACATTCCGAGCCTGGAACTGGAATACGGCACCCTGGTACCGATGCGCTACATGCACATGGGCGTACCGGAAAGCGAGCGCCTGAAGGTGGTGTCCATCGCCGCCTGGTGCGCCTGGCACCGCCTCGAAGACAGCCTGGCCTTCGGCGCCGCCGTACGCCGCGCCATCGAAAAGAGCGACCGCAAGGTGCTGGTGCTGGCCTCAGGCTCCCTGTCCCACCGCTTCTCCGACGACCGCAACGCCGAAGCCAACATTCACAACTGGACCCGCGAGTTCGACAAGCAAGTCGACATGCGCGTGGTGGAGCTGTGGAAGCAAGGTCGCTTCAAGGAATTCTGCGCAATGCTCCCCGACTACGCCGCGCACTGCTACGGCGAAGGCGGCATGCACGACACCGCAATGCTGCTCGGCCTGCTCGGCGGCGCCGACTACGACAAGCCGGTGGAAGTCCTGACCGAAGCCTTTGGCAGCTCCGGCACTGGCCAGATCAACGCAATCTTCCCGGTTTGAAGCAGCTTTGAGCTGCAAGTTTGAAGCTGCAAGAAAGAGCGACTTGCGGCGCCGTTGCCATCAACGCCAACCCTTCCTGCCGCTTGCAGCTTGAAACTTTACGACGAAGGAGTCTTAGAAAATGCCGCACTTCATCGCTGAAATCACCGACAACATCGAACAACAGGCCGACCTGCCCGTCCTGTTCGAAAAAGTCCACGCCACCCTCGGCGCTAGCGGCGTGTTTCCGCTGGGCGGCATCCGCAGCCGCGCGGTGCGCCTGGACACCTGGCGCATGGCCGACGGCAAGCACGATTACGCCTTCGTCCACATGACCCTGAAAGTCGGCCACGGCCGTGATCTGGAAACCCGTACCCAGGTCGCCGAGCAACTGTTCGCGGTCATCACCGAGCACTTCGCTGCACTGCAGGCCGAGCGTCTGCTGGCGCTGTCGTTCGAAATGATCGAGCTGCACCCGCAACTGAACTTCAAGCAGAACAACGTCCACGCGTTTCTCAACAACCAGGCGGGCTGAACCCTCCCGCCTGTAACACCAACGGCCACTCTGACAAAAAAGAAAAAATCATGAGCACAGCCAATACCGCAGATACCGTAGCACTCGGGCGTCAAGACTCGACCCACTCCACCATCACCTGGCGGCTGATGCCGTTGCTGCTGGTGTGTTACCTGTTCGCCCATCTGGACCGCATCAACATTGGCTTCGCCAAGATGCAGATGAGCGCCGACCTGCACTTCAGCGACACGGTGTATGGCTTCGGTGCCGGCCTGTTCTTCATCGCCTACGCGATGTTCGGCGTGCCGAGCAACATGGCCCTGGACCGTGTCGGCCCGCGCCGCTGGATCGCCACGTTGATGGTGGTCTGGGGCGCCCTGTCCACCAGCATGCTGCTGGTGGAAACCTCCACCGGTTTCTATGTGTTGCGCTTCCTCCTGGGCGTGGCCGAGGCCGGCTTCTTCCCGGGCATTCTGGTCTACCTCAACCGTTGGTACCCGGCCCGACGCCGTGCTCAGATCACTGCGCTGTTCGCGATCGCCGTGCCCATGGCCGGTGTGGTCGGCGGCCCGCTGTCCGGCGGCATCCTCGAACTGTTCCATGACGCCGCCGGCCTGCGCGGCTGGCAGTGGATGTTCCTGCTTGAAGGCGCTCCCGTCATCCTGCTCGGCCTGGTAGTGCTCAAGTGCCTGCCGGACAACTTCAACAGCGTCAGCTGGCTGAGCGACGAGCAGAAGCGCGGGCTGCGCGAAGAGCTCAACCAGGAAGAACAACGCAAGTCGATCACCTCCTTCGGCGGCCTTTTCAGCGATGTGCGGGTCTGGCTGCTGGTCGCGGTGTATTGCGCAGTGATGCTGGCGGTGAACACCCTGGCCTTCTGGATGCCGACCCTGATCCACGGCGCCGGCATCGGCAGCGACGGCCGCGTCGGCCTGCTCAGCGCCGTGCCGTACCTGGCGGGCTGCTTCTTCATGATCGCCTGCGGCCGCTCCTCGGGCCGCCGCCGCGAGCGCCGCTGGCACCTCTGCGTGCCACTGCTGATGTCCGCCTTCGGGATCGCCGTGGCCGGTATCGCGCCGGACAACGCCATCCTGGTGATGGGCGGTCTGATCATCGCCGGCATGGGCGCCAGCGCCGCGCTGCCGATGTTCTGGCAATTGCCACCGGCATTCCTGTCCAACACCACCCAGGCGGCGGGCATCGGCCTGATCAGTTCGCTGGGCAGCATCGCTTCGTTCGCCGCACCGTACCTGATCGGCTGGATGCGCGACACCACCCACAGCGCCAGCCTCGCCCTGTACGTGCTAGCCGTTTTCATCACACTCGGCGGCCTGCTGGTGCTGCGCACCAACGCCGCCACCGTCAACCCTCAGTAAGAGATTCGATCATGCTCGACCACAGCCAGATCCTCAGCGCCGCGGCCCAACTGGACCGGGCCGAACGCAACCGCGAACAGGTGCGCCAGTTCTCCCTGGAGCACCCCGCCATCACCATCGAGGACGCCTACGCCATCCAGCGCGCCTGGGTCGCGCAGAAGATCAAGGACGGGCGCAAGCTGGTCGGTCACAAGATCGGCCTGACCTCCCGCGCCATGCAGGTGTCGTCGAACATCACCGAGCCCGACTACGGCGCGCTGCTCGACGACATGCTGTTCGAAGAAGGCACCGACATCCCCTTCGAGCGCTTCATCGTGCCGCGGGTGGAAGTGGAGCTGGCGTTCATTCTCGGCAAACCGCTGAAAGGCCCGAACGTCACCGTGTTCGACGTGCTCGACGCCACCGAGTGGGTGATTCCGGCACTGGAAATCATCGACGCGCGTATCCAGCAGGTCGACCCGCAGACCCAGGCCACCCGCAAGGTCTTCGACACCATCTCGGACAACGCCGCCAACGCCGGCGTGGTCATGGGCGGCCGCCCCGTGCGGCCGACCGATATCGACCTGCGCAAGGTGCCGGCGGTGCTCTACCGCAACGGCGTGATCGAAGAGTCCGGCGTCTCCGCCGCGGTGCTCAACCACCCGGCCAAGGGCGTGGCGTGGCTGGCCAACAAGCTGGCGCCGTACGACGTCACCCTTGAAGCCGGACAGATCATCCTCGGCGGTTCGTTCACCCGTCCGGTGGCGGCGCGTCCGGGCGACACCTTCCATGTCGACTACGACATGCTCGGCTCCATCGCCTGCCGTTTCGTCTGATCAGGAGAGTCCCATGGACATGCCCGTCAACCGCTTCAAACAGCGCCTGAGCGAAGGCTCGGCGCAGATCGGCCTGTGGCTCGGCCTGGCCGACGCCTACTGCGCGGAGCTGGCGGCCAACGCCGGCTTCGACTGGCTGCTGATCGACGGCGAACACGCGCCGAACGACCTGCGCGGTATGCTCGCGCAGTTGCAGGCCGTGGCGCCGTACACCAGCGAGGCGATCATCCGCCCGGTGATCGGCGATACCGCACTGATCAAGCAGGTCCTCGACATCGGCGCACAGACACTGCTGGTGCCGATGGTGGAAAGCGCCGAGCAGGCCCGCCAACTGGTGCGCGCCATCCACTACCCGCCGCAGGGTGTGCGCGGCGTCGGCAGCGCCCTGGCGCGGGCTTCGCGCTGGAACAGCATCCCCGGCTACCTCGACCATGCGGACGCGCAGATGTGCCTGCTGGTGCAAATCGAAAACCAGGAAGGCCTGGCCAACCTGGACGAGATTGCTGCGGTGGAGGGTGTTGATGGTGTGTTCATTGGCCCGGCGGACCTCAGCGCGTCCATGGGTCATCGTGGCAACCCGGGGCACCCGGATGTGCAGGCCGCGATCGAAGACGCCATTGCGCGAATCAACAAGGCAGGCAAAGCGGCGGGGATTCTCAGCGCGGATGAAAAGCTCGCGCGGCGCTATATCGAACTGGGCGCGAAATTCGTTGCGGTGGGTGTGGATACCACCGTGCTGATGCGCGGGTTGCAGGGATTGGCGGCGAAGTTCAAGGATGGGCAGGTGGCACAGCCCACTTCCGGCGGCGTTTATTAATTTTTGGGGCTGCTTTGCAGCCCTTCGCGACGGTTCGGCGGCCCGACGAGCTCGCTCCTACAGGTTCACGCTGGCTGTAGGAGCGAGCTCGTCGGGCCGCCGAACCGTCGCGAAGGACCGCGCAGCGGTCCCAAAGCCAGCTACCGCCGAACCTGCTTCAACTCATCCAGCAACCCCAACAACTGCTGCAACTTCTCCTCACCAAACTGCCCCTGCAACCGCTGGTAGTTGGCCTCCATGCACTGGCTCATCGAGCCGAATATCTGCTCGCCCTTCTCCGCCAGTTCCACCAGCACCCGACGCTGGTCGGTTTCGGCGCGGCGACGGTTCACCAGGCTGGCCGCTTCCATGCGCACCAGCACCCCGGTCATGCTCGGTTTGAGAATGCAGGCCAGGTCGGCCAGACGATAAATCTCCATTTCACCCTGCTGGCGCAATATGCGGATCACCCGCCACTGCTGCTCGGTCAGGCCGTGTTCGTTGAGGGAAGGTCGGAAGAAGCGCATGGAGGCTTCACGGGCTTGCAGCAGGGTCAGTGTCAGGGACTGACGAGGACGGCTGGACATGAAAATTCAGGGTGCTCAGGTTATTTTGTTAACACTTTAACAAAAACCATGCCGCACAACAGTGCCGCACCGCACCTGGCACCGTAGATCAAATAGGCCGGCACAGACGATCAAGACATTGCTGCGGCCAGAAGCGTTAATGAGCGACATAACGCGTCCGACACACGGCCGCCGCCGCACCCTTTTCTTCCATTGTTCAAGGAACACCTGCCATGACCCTGACCGCCAACCAACTGAACATCCAATTGAGCGAACTGGACGCCTGGGGCACCGTTGCCGACCTGGGTTCGGAAATCCTCGAAGGTGAAGTCCGCGCCTTCGGCAAAATGACCTTCGGCGCGCCGACCGACGCCATCAGCAGCGCCTACTTCGGCACCACCCAGGGCAAATTCCGCATGGTCTACCCGTTCAACGAACAGGCCGTGGTCGTGACCGGCGCCGTGCGCCTGACCGACGAAAGCACCGGCCAGGTCACCGAGTACAAGGCTGGTGACAGCTGGTTCGTGACCAAGGGCACGCCGGTGCTGTGGGAGATTCTGAGCGAGAGCTTCGTGAAGCATTACTTCGCGGTAGCCTGAACAGTCATCGCTGGCAAGCCGGCCCGGCGGCCCGCTTGCCGGCGATGAGTTCCTGAAGACCTACACCGCCCCCTGCAACGACCCCGCAAAGATCGTCCACATAGCCCTCAACCGGCGCTCATACGCCGCCTGCCCGGCATAGATCAACTCGACGATAAGGCTGTCCACCACCCCCAGGTAGGCATCGACGAACAGTTCCTGACGCTCGTCATCCAGTTTCGGCAACTGCCGCTGCAGTGCCCTGCCGAACACCTCGCCCATGCGCTCCAGATAGCCTTCGAAACCCGCCGAGATCATCGAGCGCAGCTCCACTGGCGGAAAGAACGCCGCCCGCAACAGAAAGCGCAGGTGCGCCGATTCCAGATAGCGCTCGGACAGGCAGCGGGCGTACAACGCGCCCGGCAGCCCCTTGTCTGCGGCGAAGCAACCTTCCACATACAGGCGCTCGGCTTCCAGGGCCCGCTCGAAGACCGCTTCGAACAGGTCGTCCTTGCTGCTGAAGTGGGCGTACAGCGATGGCTTGCGCATGCCTACCGCCACCGCGATGTCGTTGAGCGAGGCGGCGTCATAGCCGGACTCGGCGAACTGCTCGACCGCCACCCCGCAAATCTTCTCCGCCGAAGGCGAAAGGGTTCTCATGCAACACGTCTCCAATCAACAGGCATTCAATGGCCGGCGAGGCTGTTCAGCGTCGCCGTGACGTTGCGGGTGCTGGCCCGCACCAATATCGCAACCAGCAACGCCGCCAATGCCAGCAACAGGGCCCAGTGGGCCGCGCCCAGGGGCGCCATGATGCCTGACAACGGCGTGGCCGACGACGAAATGATCAACTGCATGGCGCCCAGCAGCGCCGCGGTGGAGCCCAGCGCACGGCTCTGCGAGGACATCACCAGAGACATCAGCGTGGCCTCGGCCACACCCAGTCCGAACATCGCCAGCGCAAGACCGGCGACGATGCCCCACAGGCCAGCACCGGCCAGGGTGCCCAGCAAGGCAATGACGGCACCCACCAGCATGCTCGCCGCGCCCCACTGCGCCAGCCGCGCCAGGCCCTTGCGCGCGACCAGCCGGCCAGCGGTGATCGCCCCCAGCAGGATGGCCACACCGGTGGCGCCGAACAGCGCACCGAAGGCTTCCACCGACAGACCGAAGTGCGTCTGGTAGACGAACGCCGCGCCGCCGATGTAGGCGAACAGGAAGAAGAACACCGCCGACAGCGCCAGCGCCGGACGCAGAAATGCGCCATCCCGCGCGATACGGGCGTAGGTGCGCAGGAAGTCCGCCGGATGCCACGCCATGCGCTTGTCCTGCGGCAGGGTTTCCTTTAGCACCCAGGCCGAATTCAACAGCACCAGCACGCCCAGCCCGGCGAGGGTGAGCATGATCGCCCGCCAGCCAAAGTGAGCACCGATGAAACCGCCCAGCGCCGGAGCGATCACCGGAGCAAGGCCCTCGATGGTCATCAGCAGGGCGAAAATCTGCGCCGCCCGCGCACCTTCGGCGACATCGCGGACCATGCTCATGATCACCACCAAAGTCAGGGCACTGCCCAGGCCCTGGACGAAGCGCGCCAGCAACAGCGCATCCAGCGAGTCGGCCTGCGCCGCGGCCAGGGAACTGCCAATAAACACCAGCAGCCCCGCCAACAACGGCCGACGCCGGCCCAGCGCATCCACCACCGGGCCAAACAGCAACTGCCCGGCGCCCATCGCCAGCAGGAATACGGTCAAGGTCAACTGCACCCCGGCATAGGAAACCCCGTACTCCTCGGCGATACCCGGCATGCTCGCCAGATACATGTCCACCGCCGACGGCCCCAAGGCACCGATCAGGGCCAGGGCGACAGCGAATTTGACGTGAGGGGTCGGGGTTGATTCCAGGGTCTGCATAAGGCTCATTCCAGGTTGCAGTGACAACGACGCCAGTCGCCAGGTTGATTTCAAAAATCAACCTAACGACCGGTAGGTAGACAACATGGGCGAGCCTAAAGGCAACCCTGCTCAGGGTCAAGTCGGTCAGTGCTGGAAAGTCCTTTTTACGCCAGGGCCAGGCCGGCCAGGCTGGTGCTGCGGAAGTCCTTCGGCGACTGCTCGAACTGTTTCTTGAACGAGCGGCTGAAGTGCGCCGAATCGGTGAAGCCCCACTTGTAGGCAATCGTGGTGATGGATTCGGTCTTGTGGATCGGGTTGGCCAGGTCGTCCGCGCTGCGCTGCAGGCGCACCCGCTGGATGTAACGGCAGACACTGTCGCCCTGCTCTTCGAACAGGCGGTACAGGTGACGCACCGAAATATTCAGGCGACTGGCCAGGCTGACTGGCGTCAGGCCGGGTTGGCCGAGGGACTCATCGATGACCTTCTGCACATAACTGCGCAGGTCCGCACCCTGCAACGAAGCCGGCAGGTGGCTGGCCTGGTCGCTGCCCTCGATGGCCGAGCCGAGCAATGACAGGAAGGCACTGTGCAGCGCTTCACCTTCGGCATGCTCGCTTTCGCCGGCCGGGGTTTCCTTGCAGAGCTGATCCATCAGCAGGTGCAGCATGCGCCCGCAGGCCTTGCTCTGGGAGATCTTGCCGAAGATCCGCTGATCGCTGCCCAGTTGCCGGCAAACCTGATCACGGGAGAGCGACAACGAAGCGTGTTCGATCAGGCCGAACGGCATGATCTCGCAGGCGCCGACCGCGTCCATCAGCAACATCTCGCCGGGAGCGAGTTGCAGGCTGACGCCGTTCTGGGTGACCTGGGAGAAACCGGTGCGCTGGCTGACCAGGAAGCAGCTCTGGTCGTTGTCGCGGTCGGCCTTGAGACCGTTGCGGCGAATGACGCCGGCATTGGTGCGCAGGTTGGCCATTCCCAGCCCACCCCGCGACCAGGTGGAAATCTCACCGATGAACAGCGAGCGGTTGAACGCAAGTTCGGTTTCAAAATACCCGCAAGTAGCCTGCATCGCCGCGTTCCAGCGATCCAGGGCCGAGCCGGTAGCCTGATGGATACTCATACGTACCTCCACAGTGGCATCTTGTTTTTGTCACGCAATAGTTAACATGTTATCTATATGCACGCAACAATTCTGTAAGCCTGTATGTGAAAGCACATTGAGTGCCAACTTGAAAATCAGAGCGATTCCAGCAGCTTTTTCAACCCAATCAACGCCGTTAGCAGCAGGTCCCGCTGCTGCGGGCTGATGCGGATATACCGCCGAAACGCCGGCATTCTGTTAACAACTTCACTACCGCCCATGTGTTCCAGGGTAACAGTCCACTGGCCCTCCGCACGCTCCAGCCGCAGGCGTTTGAAATCCAGCGGCATCAGCGCCTGGTAGAGGATCGGGTCCTGCTCCAGCCGCTGACGGATCCTGTCCGCCAGCCCCGCTTCGCCGCCCTTCTGTTTCCAGCCGATCCCGGTGCGACGAATCGCACCACGATGATGCGCATCCAGGCGCACCGTGCCCTCGGAGCTGGCACGGCATTGCAGACGAAACTCGCAGAGCACGAGGTGCATGAGCAGTTGTGCTTCGGCGCGCTCGCGCACTTCGAATTCGAGGCCGCCAGCCAGGGCGAAGCGCGCCCGGCCGACTTCCAGCACTTGGCACTCCTTGACGCCAAGGTTGCGCCGCAGGTGCTCCAGGGTTACCCCCGGGCGATAGCCCGAGGGTGCACGATCAAACAGTCTTTGCCACAGGTTCGGCGTAGTAGTCGCCATGATGCGCTCCAGGTTCGTTGGCGAATTCCTTGGCCAGGACTTCTTCGACCACCGCCGGTTTGAACGGATTGACCTTCTGCACCACCAGCGTCCAGAACAGCGCGTAGGCCGCGGTGCCGCCGAGCATCCAGGCGAACGGCACATAGACGTCCGCAGGGTTCATGCCGGGCGGAGTGATGAACCACATGCCGATGATGATGCCGACGCTGGACAGGATTTGCGGCAGCGGGAAGAACGGCGAGCGGTAGGCACGCGGCAGGTCCGGGCGACGGATACGCAGGATCACTACCGACACTGTCACCAGCAGGTACGCGGTACTCCAGGCGCACACCGCCGCCAGCACCAGGTGCATGATGTTGTCGGTGTTGCCGCCCAGGTACAGGGCATGCAGGCACGGGATCAGCATCGCCACCAGGATGCACAGCAGCGGCGTCTTGAAGCGCGGGTGCAGGTAGGTGAAGACCTTCGGCAGCGCGCCGTCCACGGCCATGCCGTAGAGAATCCGCGGCACACCGGCCATCAGCGTGTTGATAGTGGCGGCGCCGGCGAACAGGAAGCCGATACCCAGCCACAGCGGGCCGATATCACCCATCACCTGTTCGGCGAATTTCGGGATCGCCATCGGCGTGTCCAGCAGGTGCACACCACTGGCGGCATCGAGCACCACGTTCTCGACCTGGCGCTTCATCGCCGCGCCATAGATGAACATGCAGGACGCCACGCCCAGCAGGCCCAGCGCCATCGCCCGCGGCATGGTCCGCGCCGAGCGGCGCAGGTCCGGGGCCAACGGCGTGACGAACTCACAGCCGACGAACATGAACATCGCCATGCCCACCAGCGACAGCACGGTGATCAGGTCAGTGCCGACCATCGACTCACCAAACCAGCCGTCCAGTTCCACCGCCGGCGCAGCGATCAGGCCGAGCACGCCGAACACCATCAGCGTGGTCCACATACCGAATGTGAGGATGATTTCCGCCTTGCCGAAGGCGCTGACGCCAAAGGCGTTGAGCACCGCGAACACCACCACGAAGCCCACGCCCAGCAGCCAGGAGCCGCCGGCCGATTCGGCCAGGGTATTGAGGTGTTCGAAGTTCACCAGCGCCATCACGCCGGCGAGGATGGTTTCCGCGGTGCCGGCGAAGACGTGGACAATCAGGTACGCCGACAGCGTGCCGGTGATCGCGAAGAAGCGGCCCATGCCGCAGTTGATGTAGTCGTAGACCGAACCGGTTGTCGGCAGGATCGACGCCGCTTCGGCGAAGGTGGTGGATTGCGCCAGCATCAGCAGCACCGCGATCAACATCGCCATGGCGAAGGCACTACCGCCGATGCCGAAACCCATGGTCGCGGTCAGGATGACAGGGCTGGCCATGATCAGGCCGATGGTACTGGCGAGGGCGGTGGGGAACCCGATCGTGCCCCGGTTCAGGTGCGCGCTGAGCGTGTCGTTGAGCGACATGGTGAAGGACCTCAAGAGCCGTTGTTATGGTTGTGCGTCACTGTGCGCCGCACTCCATGCCACGTCTTGCCCCAGACTGCCGGGGGTTTTGTTGCTGGCTGCCAGGCCTGAACTCCGCCCTCCTTGTGGGAGCTGGCTTGCCAGCGATTAAAGCCCTTAAGCCCTATGCATCAAGCCTCCCCATGCGCCTTCTGCTTCAACCGCTCGGTATCCACCCGCACGAACACCGAATCCGCGGTCACGGTCAGCACATCGCCGGCCCAGACCTCACAGATCACCCGGCTCTTGCGCCCCACCTCGCCCTCGACCCGCGCCTTGAGCGTCAGCTCCACGCCCATCGGTGTCGGCTTCAGGTAGGTCAGGCCAAGGTGGCCGGTCACGCAGTCGATACGCGGCAGCGATCCCGGTTCGCGCCCTTCGGCCCGGTAGTGATAGGCCATGGCCGCCCAGTTGGAATGGCAATCCACCAGCATCGCCAGCAGGCCGCCGTAGACCAGGCCGGGCCAGCCGCAGAACGTGCTATCGGGCGCATGCGTGCAGATCAAGTGGATGCCGTCATCGGCCCAGTGGCTTTTCAGATGCAGCCCGCTGGGATGGGCCGAACCGCAGCCGTAGCAAACGCCATCCGGCGCAGCCAGGTCCTGAAGGGATAGAGCGTGGGAATTCATGGGTTTCCTGATTTATTTTTGTAGGAAAGTTCAGATGTTAACGCTCTCATCCTACCTTTCCAACACACCCACCAAAGTCCACCTCGATGCGTCATTAGGTCTCACATGGCGACCCGCCATCGCAGGAAGGAGTAAGCTAGCCCCCAGCCAAGCCAACCATCCGAACAAGGACCGCTGTGATGATTGCTACTGATGCTTGCAGGCACCACGCCGATGACGGTTCGCCTTGCGCTTATCCGCGCAGGGCGCCGTACGCCGGGCTGTTCCTCGCCTGGAGCGCGACCCGCAACCTGCTCAGCCGCGACTTCAACGCCGACTACGACGCCGAGATCCAGGCCCTGGGCGAACGCCTGATGACCCCCGCGCGCTTTTTCCAGTTGTGCTGCGACGGCTTTCTGGTCGATGAAGACCTCAACCGCCAGGGCAATGCCTTCGCCGCCTACTACCTGAGCCTGCAAGCCCCTTCCCTGTCCTGCGACCTGCTGGAACTGCTGGACAGCGACGCCGAAGCCGCGGCGAGCTGGGACCACTACGACCTGCTCAAGCCACGCCTGGACCTGCGTTTCGCCCAATGGCAGGCCGGTCAGTGAACCTGATGCGATAAAAACTGTCTTTGCGCTGGTGGCTTGTCGATGTTTCCTACAAAGACAAGCCCCGGGGACGTCCAACGGTTATCCCCTTTCTCACCCTTCGTTGCGCTGGCGGCAGGCATGCGGCCGGCGGTTTTCATTTTTTTCTTCTCGGGGAAGATAACCATGCGCCTGCTTCGCCCTCTCCGCGCACGCTCTGCCGTGCTACCCGCGCTGTTCGCCGGCGTGTTCATGAGTGCCCTCGCCCACGCCGAAGAGCCCGCCAGCGATGATCGCTGGGTCAGCGACAGCCTCAGCACCTACGTACGCAGCGGCCCGACCGAGGGTCATCGGCTGGTCGGCACGCTCAAATCCGGACAAAAGGTCAAACTGCTCACCACCCAAGGCAACTTCAGCCAGGTCCGTGGCGAATCCGGCGATGTTGTGTGGATCGCCAGCAGCGACCTGCAGAACGTCCCCGGCCAGGCCGAACACCTGCCGCAACTCACCGCCCGGGTCGCGCAACTGGATGAACAACTCAAGACCATCGACGACAGTTGGAAAACCCGGGTCCAGGGCATGCAGGAGACCCTGGATTCGCGCAAAGCGCTGATCGACGAACTGCAGGCCCGCAACCAGTCGCTCAACGAGGAACTGACCGAGGCCCAGTCGCAACTGCGCGACACCCAGGCCCGGCTCGGTGACGAAAACAAACAGGTGCTGATGCGCTACATGGTCTACGGCGGCGGCATCGCCGGGGCCGGCTTGCTGGCGGGGTTGATCCTGCCGATGCTGAGCCGCGGTCGTAAGCGCAACAGCGGCTGGGTTTAATTGCCGCTCAACGAGTAAGGACCACTGGCCAACTGCTCCCGCAGAAACGCCACACACGCCCGCACCTTCGCCGAACTGGACGAACGCACCGCCGTCACCGCCCAGATATCCGCCGGCTGATGCCAGGCCGGCAGCACCCGCACCAGGGCGCCGCTGGCCAGGCTGCCGGCCACGTCCCAGCGCGAGGCCATGATGATGCCGTGGCCGTCGTGGGCCCACTGGCGGACGATGTCGCTGTGGTTCGAGGCCATCGGCCCGGTGACCTTTACCGTCTCCGCGCCGTTCGGGCCCATCAGTCGCCACACGCCGAAGCGGTCATCACGGCTGCGGAACAGCAGGCAATCATGCTGGGCCAGGTCCGCCGCCACCTTGGGCATGCCCCTTCGCGCCAGATACTCCGGCGACGCCGCCAACACCCGGGTACTCTCGGCGATGCGGTGGGCGATCAGGTGCTTTTCCTGGACCTCGCCGACGCGGATATCGATGTCGAAATTGTCGGCGATCAGGTCCACCCGCCGGTCCAGCAACTCAACCCACACCTCAAGCGCCGGGTACTGTCGGCGCAGCAGCGACAGAATCGGCGCGATGTGCTCGCGGCCCAGGCGCAGGCTGGTGCACAGCCGCAACGTGCCTTGCGGTTCGCGCTGGCCACCGGACAGCGCATCGACCATCGCCCCGACGTCCTCGAGAATCTTCTGCGCCCAGACAAACGCCGCCTCGCCATCGCTGGTGATGTTGACCCGCCGGGTGGTGCGGTTGAACAGCTTGACCCCGAGTTGCTCCTCCAGGGTGGCGATGCGCTTGCTGACATGGGCCGGCGATAGCCCGGTCTCGCTGGCGGCGGCGATGAAACTGGAGCGCCGGGCCACTTCGCAGAACAACTGCAGGTCCCGCAGCAGCGGCTCATTATTCGCTGTGAGCACATTCTGATTCTTCATTACGCCCGATTATCTCCTGGGACTTTTTATTTAGCCTCTCACAAAACCTGCCTTGTCGCACAAGCCAGAACAACAAGAGAGACCTATGAAGAAGATTCGCATTGCCGTCGCCGGCGCCGGCCTGATCGGCCGCCGTCATATCGAACTGATCCAGGCCAGCAACGCCTGCGAACTGGCCGCCATCGTCGATCCGCTGCCCGCCACCGCGCCCTTCGCCGACAGCCTCGGCGTGCCGCTGTACAGCGACCTCGACAGCCTGCTGGCCGCGCAACGCCCGGACGGCGTGATCCTCGCCACCCCCAATCAACTGCACGTCGAAGGCGCCCTGACCTGCGTCGCCCACGGCATTCCAGCGCTGATCGAAAAACCGGTGGCGCACAGCCTGGAAGAAGGCAAGCGCCTGCTGGCCATTGCCGAGCAGGCCGGGGCGAAACTGCTGGTCGGCCATCACCGCGCCCACAGCGCGATTCTGCAGAAAGCCCGTGAAGTGATCGCCGAAGGCGTGCTTGGCAATCTGGTGGCGGTGATGGGCAGCGCGCTGTTCTACAAGCCCGACGACTATTTCGACGCCGCGCCCTGGCGCCGCCAGGCCGGCGGCGGCCCGGTGCTGATCAACATGATCCACGAGATCGGCAACCTGCGTTCGCTGTGCGGCGAGATCGTCGCCGTACAGGCCCAGGCTTCCAGCGCCACCCGCGGTTTCGCGGTGGAAGACACGGTGTCCATCAGCCTGCGCTTCGCCAGCGGCGCCCTCGGCACCTTCATGCTCTCCGACACCGCCGGCTGCGCACGCAGTTGGGAGCAGACTTCGCGGGAAAACCGCGACTACCCGAGCTATGACGACGAAGACTGCTACGTGCTGGCCGGCACCCAGGGTTCGCTGTCGATCCCGACCATGCGCCTGAAGTACTACGACAAACGCGAAGACCGCTCGTGGTGGAAGCCGTTCGAGACGGCTGTCGCCAGTCTTGATGAAGCGGATCCGCTGGAGCGTCAGTTGGCTCACTTCTGCCAAGTGATCCGTGGCGAAGCCGAGCCGCTGGTGGGCGTGCGGGATGGTTTGCGTAATCTGCAGATTGTCGATGCGATCAGTGAGGCGGCGCGGACGGGGCAGATCGTTTCAACCGAGCAGTTGTAGAACCCTGGGCACCTCATCGCTGGCTTGTCGGGGCGCCGAACCGCAGCGATGAGGCCCCAGGGAACACCATAAAAACAACAAGAGACCACACTCATGGCCACCCACGAAAACACCCACCAAACCAAAAAAGCCACCGCCAGCGGCTGGGTCGGCTCCGCCCTGGAGTACTATGACTTCTTCATCTACGCCCAGGCCGCGGCGCTGATTTTCCCGCAGATCTTCTTTCCCGCCGGCGACCCGAAACTGGCAATCATCGCCTCGCTCGCCACCTACGGCGTCGGCTACCTGGCTCGCCCGGTGGGCGCCTTCGTGCTCGGCCACTGGGGCGACACCCGCGGGCGCAAGAATGTCCTGCTGTTGTGCATGTTCCTGATGGGCATCGCCACCTTCGCCGTCGGCCTGCTGCCAACCTTCAACCAGATCGGCTACTGGGCCCCGGCGCTGCTGGTGGTGCTGCGGCTGATCCAGGGCTTCGCGGTGGCCGGCGAAATCGCCGGCGCCAGCTCGATGATCCTCGAACACGCGCCGCCCGGACGCCGCGGTTTCTTCGCCAGCTTCACCCTGCAGGGCGTCCAGGCCGGCCAGGTGCTGGCGGCGGCGATCTTCCTGCCGCTGGCCTACTTCATGCCCGAAGAAGCCTTCAATAGCTGGGGCTGGCGCATCCCGTTCCTGCTCAGCGCCGCAGTACTGATCGCCGCGTTCATCATTCGTCGCGAGGTCAAGGAACCGGAAGCCTTCGTGCAGAAAGTGGAAAACGTCACCCGCACCCGCTCGCCGATCCGTGAAGCCTTCAAATACAGTTGGCACGGCATGCTGGTGGTGTTCGGCGTGTCGCTGATGAACGTGATTCCGGTGGTAACCACGGTGTTCGGCGCCGCCTATGCGGTACAGCCAGCCTACGGCGTCGGCTTCGACAAGAGCGTGTACCTGTGGATCCCGGTGGTCGGCAATATCGTCGCGGTCATGGTGATCCCCTTCGTCGGCAACCTCTCCGACCGCATCGGCCGGCGCCCGCTGATCATCGGCGCGGCCATCGGTTGCGGGCTGATGTCCTTCGCCTACCTGTACGCCATCAGCATTCACAGCGTGCCGCTGGCCTTCGCCGCGTCGCTGCTGATGTGGGGCACGATCTACCAGGGCTACAACGCGATCTTCCCGAGCTTCTTCCCCGAACAGTTCCAGACCCACTACCGCGTGTCGGCCATGGCCGTGGCGCAGAACATCGGCTACATGATCACCGCCCTGCTCCCGGCGCTGTTCACCGCTGTGGCGCCGCCGGGCTCGGACAACGTGCCGCTGCTGATTGGCGCCATCACCTGCGTGGTCACCGCCATATCGGCGATCGCCGCCTGGAGTGCGCCGGAAACCTTCCGCACGCCGCTGGACCAGCTCGGCAAACACGATGCCGTGGCCCTCGACAAAACCACTTATGACGCGCAACGGGCCCAGGCCCTGCGCACCACCCCCTGACCGGAAACGCTCTCCATGCAAACCCTACTCGTACTCAACGGCCCCAACCTGAACATGCTCGGCCTGCGCCAGCCCGAGGTCTACGGCCGCGAAACCCTCGCCGATGTCGAAGCCCTGTGCCGCGCCACCGGTGCCAGCCACGACCTGAACATCGAGTTCCAGCAGACCAACCATGAAGGCCAGATGATCGACTGGATCCACCAGGCGCGCGGTCGTGTCGCCGGCATCGTCATCAACCCTGGCGCCTGGACCCACACCTCGGTGGCCATCCACGACGCGCTGATCGCCGCTGAAGTGCCGGTGATCGAGGTGCACATCTCCAACGTGCATCGCCGCGAGTCGTTCCGTCATCACTCGTATGTATCGCTGATAGCGCAGTCGGTGCTGGCCGGTTTCGGCACCCACGGCTACGCGCTGGCCATCACCCATTTCGCCCGTCAACTCCAAGGAAGCCAAGCATGAAAACCCTCGGCAATCCCACTCAACGCCTGCGCCTGGGCTTCGTCGGTGGTGGACTGGAATCGTCCATCGGTTCCACCCACCGCTACGCCGCGCACCTGGACGGGCAGTTCGAACTGGTGGCCGGCGTCTTCGCCCGCGACCCGGCGCGCAACCGCGCCGCCGCCGAGGCCTACGGCATCGCCGAAGACCGCATCTACCCGGACTTCCAGACCATGGCTGTGGCCGAAGCGGCCCGCGAAGACGGCGTTCATGCTGTAGCGATCATGGCGCCGAACGCCGTACACGTGCCGGCCAGCCTGGCCTTCCTCGACCAGGGCATCGACGTCATCAGCGACAAGCCACTGGCGGCCAACCTCGCTGAAGCCGAGACCCTGCTGGAGCGGGTCCGCCGTGGCCCGGCGCTGCACCTGCTGACCCACAACTACAGCGGCTATCCGCTGATCCGCGAAGCCCGCGAACTGATTGCCAGCGGTGTGATTGGCGATGTACGCCTGGTCCAGGTCGAACACGCCAGCGCCTTCGGCACCCACCCGCTGGAACAGCAAGGCGCCAAAGCCCTGATGTGGCGCACCGACCCGGCACAGTCCGGCGCATCCTCGGTACTGGCCGATGTCGGCGTTCACGCCCATCAACTGCTGCGCTTCGTCACCGGCGAGGAAATCAGCGAAGTGTCGGCGGAACTGAGCACCCTGGTGCCGGGCCGCGTCAGCGACGACAACGCCCACGTCAAACTGCGCCTGGGTAACGGCGCGCGCGGCATGCTCTGGGCCAGTTTCGTCGCGGCCGGGCATCGCCATGGTCTGCAGTTGCGCGTGTTCGGCTCCAAGGGCTCGCTGTACTGGCACCAGGAAGACCCGGAGCGTCTGGAAGTGCGCTACCAGGACCAGCCGCACCAGATCCTGCGCCGTGGCGAAGCCTGGCTGAGCGAATCGGCGCGCTTGTCGACGCGGATCAAGGCGGGCCAGCCCGAGGGCTTGCTGGAAGCGTTCGCCAATATCTACAGCGAAGCGGCCGAGCGTATTCGTGCCCGTCGCGAGCAACGGGCGCCGAGCGCGCAGTCGCTGCTGTGCCCGACGGCCGAAGACGGGCTACGCGGAATGAGCTTTATCGATGCCTGCGTGAAGTCGGATCGGGCGGAGGGGCGCTGGACTGAGGTTGTCTGAGTGTTGCGTGAGAATTGTTTCTGCCGCTGACCCGCAATGCAGAACGCTTTTACAAAGCTCAGCGATTTCATCCATTGAATTGGGATTTTTCCTATATACCCGCCGCTGACCGGCATTCAGGATTTCTGCGGAATTCATTCCTCAGG
>NZ_QKVL01000054.1 GCF_003231275.1 Pseudomonas huaxiensis | reverse complement strand
CAGCGGTTTTGCCTACTTTTTCCAAGAAAAAAGTAGGCCGCCGTAAAGGCGGAAAGCGCCGGCAGCGACGCCACATCGAATGGATAAGCTCACCGCACCAAACCCCAAACCCATAGCCCTCACCATTCCCTCAAGAACAAAAAAAAGCCCCGCCAATTCCCGGCAGGGCTCAAAGAAAACACTCAACAGCAGATCAAATCACCGCCCAATCGCCCGCGCCGCATCAGCGGTGTACATATCCGGGCTGTACTTCCCTTCGTTCAGGATCGGGCCCTTCTTCGCTTCGTTGGTCATCCCGTACCCGGTGTACTGCCCGGAGTTCAGGTCCATGAAGAACTGCGAACCGGCCTGCCAGCCGCTCATGTCGGGGTGGTAGTAGTAGTTGATCATGGCGTGCTTCCACAGTTGCCCACGGGCATCGAAGTTGTCGGCCATCACCGCATTCCAGGTGTCTTCATCGATGAACAGCACACGCTTGCCATAGACGTGACGGAAGCCTTCCTTCAGATCCGCCTCCACCACCCAGACCCGACGCAGCTCATAGCGCATGACATCCGGGTTGGGATGGTTGGGCGTCAGGATGTCGCTGTACTTGTAGCTCGCCGAGTTGGCCTTGAACGCATTGGCCGGGCTGTAGATCTCACGCTTGCCCAGCAGCTTCCAGGTGTAACGCTCGGGCGCGCCGTTGAACAGGCGGTCTTCGTCCACGGTCATGGTGCCGTTGGTGCCGATCATCGGCTGGTCGTAGCCGTAACCGGGCATCTGCCGCACGCGGCGGGTCGACGGACTGTAGGACCAGGCCTGGCGCGACGAGGTAACGAAGTTGTAGGGCTCGTGGGCGATGCTGATCACGCCGTTGTCGCGGGCCGGCTTGAGGGTGGTGTTGTAGCTCATGGCCTGGACGCCGTCCTCGGTCTTCGGTTCCACGGTCGGCGAGTTGGCCTGCGACAGGTTGCGGGCATGGGCCCGGCCCCAGCCGATGCTGCCGTTGGGCAGGACCGAGGCGAGGTCGGAGATCTTCTCTTCGGTGTAGGCGCGCGCCGGAAGCTGGTGGTTCCACAGCACTTCCATGCCGTTCTTCGGAATCGGGAACGGCACCTGGCCAAGGCCCTCGATGCCCAGACCGTCGTTCACCAGCTTGGCGTTGAGGGCGTTGGACATGGCACGCTTGCACACGTAGTCCGGGTAGCGGAAATCGCGGTGGCCGGGGTAGATGTTCATCTTGTAGGTGGTCGGGTATTTCTTCAGCAGCGCCTTCTGCCCTTCGGTCAGGTGCGACTCGTACTGGCTCATGTTGGCCGCGGTGATCACCAGGATCGGCTTTTCATCGGCGTAGGGATCGACCGGCTGGTCGCCGGAGAATTTCACGTGGTTCCAGCCAGGCACTTCACCCAGGTATTTGCCGGTGTAGGCCGGGATGGTGCCTTCGGCGTTGCCGGCCACTTCGCCGCCAACACAGTTCAAGTCCTTGCCCAGGCGGGCAGCCTCGTCGGGCGATACAGCGGCGCATGCGCCAGCAATCGCTATGCAGTTGGCAGTGAGAGCGACCGCGAGCATGACACCTGTTCTTGTTGTTTTCATGTATTGCCTCCTTCGCTGATAAAGCCTTTCGGATGTGCTTCATTGTTGGTTTTCCGGGGTAGGAAACATCGTCCGGAAAGACTAAGAAATTGCGGTTTATCAACCAGAAATCCGCTGCTTCAACTCCGCCTTGAGCACCTTCCCGGTCGCATTCCTCGGCAGCGCCTCCGTCACCCGGTACACGTGCGCCGGCACCTTGTATCCGGCCAGCCGCGCGGCGATGAACAACTGGGCATCCTGGACCGAAGGCAGGCGCTCGCCCTGGATGACCAGGGCCACAGCCTCCCCCAACAACGGGTCGGGCACGGCGAACACCGCCGCGTCTTCAACGCCCGGCATTTCGCTGATGCACGCTTCGATTTCAGCCGCCGAGATCTTCTCGCCGCCGCGATTGATCAACTCCTTGACCCGCCCGCTGATGCAGAGAAACCCTTCGTCATCGAGGTAGCCGATATCGCCGGTGTTCAGCCAGCCGTCACAGAGGGTCTCGGCACTGGCCACGGGCTGGTTCCAATAGCCGCTCATCAAGGTCGGCGAGCGCAGCCAGATCAGTCCGGGCTGGCCGTCGGGGACCGGTTGTGCCGGGCTTTCGCCGATGCGCACATCGACGATGGGCAGCGGCCAGCCGCAGCTCGCCGGTTTGTAGAGGAATGGATCGCCGCCAATCGCCGCGCCGATGCCGTTGCTTTCGGTCAGGCCATAACCGCTGCCGCCGATCACGTCGGGCTTGCGCCGGGCCATGTCGCCCAGCAGCGCGACGGACGACGCACCTCCGCCCAGACCAAGGCCGAACAGGCTGGCCGTGTCGACACCACCGAAGCGCGGCGAGGCGAACAGTTGCTGCATCATCACCGGCGCGCCGTTGAACTGGGTGCAACGCTCATCGCGGATCAGGTCGATGGCCCGTTCGACGTCCCATTTGTACATCAGCACCAGACGCCGGCCGCCGCGCAGGGCGGAGAGAAACTGCGCATGCAGACCGCTGACATGGAACAGCGGCACCGCCATCAGCGAGGTCGGGGCAAAACCGCTGTCAATCACCCGGGCGATGCGTTGCGGTGAGCTGAGCGCACAAAACGCGCTCTGGAAATCCAGCGCCGCCAACGCCTGGCACACCGCCCGGTGGCTGGACAACGCGCCCTTGGCCCGGCTGGTGGTGCCGGAGGTGTAGAGGATCATCGCCGGCGCATGCGGCTCGACCCGCACTGCGGGCACCACCAGCGCTTCGGCAGCCAGCAGGTCTTCGTAGCGGAAACAGTAATCGGGCAAGCCCGTCAGCGACGTCATGCCAACCACGATGGTGGTCCGCTGCCGCGCCGTGAGATCGTCGCGCAACAGCGTCAGGCGCGATTCGTCGCACAGCAACAAACCGGCACCGCTGTCTTCCAGGCCATGCAGCAACTCATCGCGCAGGCCCCAACTGTTGAGCGGCACGCACACCGCGCCGCAGCGCTGGATGGCGGCGAAGGCCACCAGCCAGGCCGGCTGGTTGCGCATGGCGATGGCCACCCGCTCGCCGGGTTGCAGGCCAAAGCGGGCAATCAACTGCCCCGCCAGGCGGTCGACCTGATCAAAGTAATCGGCGAAGCTCAAGCGCTGGTCCTGCCAGACCAGAAACTCGCGCTCACCATGAACCCGCCCGGCGTCGATCACCTCTTGCAGGGTCCGCGCCGTCTGGCGGAAGTAACGCGGCGCACCGTCCGCCGGGGTCACCACTTCAAAAGGCGCGCCTGCGGCCGTCAACTGCTGCCACGCCGTGCGCCACTGTTCAATGCTCATGTGTCGTTCTCCTGAACGTCAGGCGCGGGCCGGGTCGAGGGCCCAGTAGCGCTCGCAATGGAAATCCCGGTCACCGAGACAGGCCTGGGCCACCCGCACCCGCTTGAGGTACAGGCCGACGTCCAGCTCATCGGTGACGCCGATGCCGCCGTGCATCTGCACTGCCTCGTTGGCGACCTTGAGCGCGGTGTCGCCGGCCTTCCACTTGGCCAGGCTGACCAGCCGGCCACGGCCGACGGCGTCGAGGTTGTCGTCGTCCAGCGCCGAAAGCCCCGCCATCACCGCGCTGCGGGCCAGCGCCAGGTCGACATACAGCCGCGCCGCACGGTGTTGCAGGGCCTGGAACGAGCCGATCGGGGCGTCAAACTGCACCCGCGTCTTGAGGTAATCGAGGGTGGTGCGGAACAAGTGCTCGGCGATGCCCAGCAGTTCCGCCGACAAGCAAG
Organism: Pseudomonas huaxiensis; assembly: GCF_003231275.1. Lineage (GTDB taxonomy): Bacteria > Pseudomonadota > Gammaproteobacteria > Pseudomonadales > Pseudomonadaceae > Aquipseudomonas > Aquipseudomonas huaxiensis. Next base: position 28,977 of record NZ_QKVL01000054.1, on the reverse strand, counting down.
CGCGACCACGATCGAGAACGGCGTCAAGCAGTGCCCAGCCCTGCCCCGCTTCGCCGAGCAAGGCCTCGCGGCCGACCCGCACATGCTGCAATTGCAGGCGCGCGCTGTTGCGTGCATCGATCAGCGGCAAGGCGCTGCAGATCAGGCCCGGGGTATCGGCCGGCAGCAGGAACAGGCTGATACCTGCGGCCTGCCCGGCGTTGCCCGAGGTGCGTGCGGCGACGATAAAGGCATCGGCGCCGTTACCGTCCACCACCCAGTATTTGTCGCCGTCCAGGCAATAGCCGTCGCCTTCGGGTACCGCGCTCAGGCAGGTATCCAACGGCTTGTGCCGGGCGCGCTCATCCACCGCCAGCGCCAGACGCAGACCGCCAGCGATCAGCCCCGGCAACCAGCGCTGCTGTTGCTCCGCGCTGCCGGCCAGGTGCAGCAGCGAACCGCCGAGCACCACGCTGGACAGCAGCGGCGTCGCCGACAGGTTTTGACCAATGGACTCGAACACCGGCCCCAGGCCCATGCAGCCGAACGCCAGGCCGCCGAGGTCTTCGGGAAAGGGAATCGCGCTCCAGCCCAGGTTGACTGCGTCCTGCCACAGTTGCGCGTCGAACCCCTGCTCCGAGCCTTCGTCGCGCAAGCGCCGCTGAGCGGCCACCGGGCTGCGCGCGGCGAGAAAGTCGCGGGCGCTGTCAGCGAGCAAGCGCTGTTCTTCGCTGTAACGCAGGTTCATGCCGTCGCTCCTTTTTTCGCGTCAGGCAGGCCAAGCACGCGCTTGGCGATGACATTGAGCTGGATTTCCGAGGCGCCGCCGGAGATGGTCAGGGCGTAGCTGTTGAGCCAGCCGCGGGTCACCGCCAACTGGCGCTCGTCGAACGCCTCGCTTTCCCAGCCGAAGGCGTGGCCGCCGAGGATGTCCAGCAGCACTTCGAACTTGTCGCGCTCCTGCTCGGTGTGGACCAGCTTCATGATCGCCATCAAGCCGCTGACGTCATCGCCACCCCGTGCTTCCTCGGCCATCCGTTGCACGGTCAGGTTGTAGGCCTGTTCGTTCATCGCGCAGGCCGCGGCCCGCGCCTGCAAGGCCAGTTCGCTCTGGCTCTCGGGTTGCGGCAGGTACTCGCGGACCAGCGCCGGAAGATCGAAATGCGACGGCAGGCTGATCTCGCCGAACTTCGACATGGCCTTGCGTTCGTGCTGCAGCAGGTACTTGCCAAGGTTCCAGCCGCCGTCCAGCGGGCCGATCAACTGGCTTTTCGGCACCTTCACGCCATCGAAGAACACCTGGCAGAACGCCGACTTGCCGCTGATCAGGTCGATCGGCACGGCGTTGACCCCAGCGCTGCGCATGTCCAGCACGATCAGGCTGATGCCTTCGTGCTTGGGCTTGCTGGTGTTGGTGCGGACCAGGGCGTACATCCAGTCGGACTTGTCGCCGTAGGACGTCCAGATCTTGCTGCCGTCCACCACGAAATGGTCGCCGGCATCGCGGGCGGCCATCTTCAGGCCGGCCAGGTCGGAGCCGGCGTTCGGCTCAGAGAAGCCCTGGCACCAGCGGGTTTCGCCACGGGCCATGGGTGGCAGCAGGCTGCGCTTCTGCTCATCGCTGCCATAGGCCAGCAGCACCGGGCCGAGCATCCAGATCCCCAGGTTGATCTGCGGCGGCCGGCACTTGAGGCGACGCATCTCGCTTTCCAGCACCGCCAGTTGTTCCGCGCTCAGCCCGGCGCCGCCGTATTCCTCAGGCCACTCGGGGCAAAACCAGCGCTTGTCGCGCATCCGTTCGAACCACAGCCGCGCGTCTTCGCTGGGAAACTCCGGCTGGCGGGCCCCCCAGACCACGTCGCCGTCGCCCATGGCAGTGCGCATCGACAGCGGACAGTTGGCCTCCAGCCAGGCGCGGGTTTCATGCCTGAATTGCTCAATCGTGCTCATGACTTGACCCTCGCCCCAGGCATGGCCCGGGGCTGGTTATTGTTGTTGTGGTTGGCTCAGCGCTGGGTGCGCGGCATGCCCAGGCCGAACTGGGCGATCAGTTCGCGCTGGATTTCATTGGTACCGCCGCCGAAAGTCACGGTGACCGAGGCGCGCAGCTCGTATTCCAGTTCGCCGTGCAAAGCCGCCGCCGCCGAACCCGAACGCAGCGAGCCGTTGGCACCGATGACTGCCGACAGCCTGCGCAGAATCTCGATGGCCGACTCCGAGCCGAAGACCTTGGTGGTCGAACTCAGTGCCACGTCCATCCGCTCGTGTTCCAGGTTGGCGGCGATCCGCAGGTTGATCAGGCGCATGGCTTCCAGCCGCGCATAACACTCGGCCAGCGAGCTGCGCACCCAGGCTTTGTCCATCGCCCGACGACCCTGCTCGTCACGCACCTTGGCCCACAGGTAGATGCGCCGGAACAGCCCGGCGACCTTGTCCGACCACGAGCCGAGGCCCAGCCGTTCATGATTGAGCTGCGCGGTGATGAGTTTCCAGCCACCGTTCAGCTCGCCCACCAACATGTCCTTCGGCACCCGCACGTTGTCGTAGTAGGTGGCTGTCGTCGGGTTGCTGGTGGTCGGGATCACCGTGCTGGCGAAGCCCGGCGCTGTGGTGTCGAGGATCAGGATCGACACCCCCTTGTGCCGTGCCAGGCTCGGGTCGGTGCGCGCCGCCAGCCAGATGAAGTCGGCGGATTCAGCGCCGGAGGTCCACAGCTTGTTGCCGTTGACCACGAAGCTGTCACCGTCGAGCCGGGCACTGGTCTTGAGCACCGCCAGGTCGCTGCCGGCATCCGGTTCGGAATAGCCGATGGCGAACATGATTTCACCGGCGGCGATGCCGGGCAGGAAGCGCTCTTTCTGCAATGCGCTGCCGTGCTCCATCAGCGCCGGGCCGACGGTGCTGATGGTCACGAATGGCAACGGCGCGCCGGCGATATTGGCTTCTTCGAAGAAGATCAGTTGCTCGGTGGCGGCATAGCCCTGGCCACCGTGGGCCTTCGGCCAACCCACCGCCAGCCAGCCATCGCGGCCCATCTGGCGGATGGTCTGGCGGAACAGGTCACCGCCTTCCTTGCCGCGCAGTTGCTCGCGCAGCTCGGGGGTCATCAGGGCCTGGAAATAGTCGCGCACCGTGCGGCGCAGCGCGTGTTGCTCGGGGGTGAGATCGACGAACATGCTCTGCTCCTTAGGCCGCGCCGAGAATCAGGCCGCTGGTGGGGACGCCGGTGCCGGCGGTGACCAGCACGTTCTCGACGTTCGCCACCTGGTTCACCGCGTTGCCGCGCACCTGGCGCACGGCTTCGGCAACGCCGTTCATGCCGTGGATATAGGCTTCGCCCAGTTGCCCGCCGTGGGTGTTGATCGGCAGCTTGCCGCCACGGGCGTGGTGGCCGGCGCGGATGAACTCCTTGGCCTCGCCGCGCTCGGCAAAGCCGAACTCTTCCAGTTGCGGCAGCACGAACGGAGTGAAGTGGTCGTAGATCACTGCGGTCTGGATCGCGTCCGGGCCGAGGCCGGACTGGCGATACACCTCGCGGGCGACCACGCCCATCTCCGGCAAGCCGGTGATGTCGTCGCGGTAGAACGAGGTCATGATCTGCTGGCCGCTACTGATGCCCTGGGAACCGGCCTTGATGGTCACCGGTTTCTGCCGCAGGTCACGGGCGCGCTCGGCCGAGGTGATGACCATTGCCACCGCGCCGTCGGACTCCTGACAGCAATCCAGCAGGTGCAGCGGCTCGCAGATCCAGCGCGAGGCCTGGTGTTCTTCGAGGGTGATCGGCTTGTTATAGAAGAACGCGTTGGGGTTGGTCGCGGCGAAATCGCGGACCGCCACCGCGACCCGGCCAAAGTCCTCGGAGGTGGCGCCATAGGTGTGCATGTAGCGTTGGGCGAACATGCCGACCCAGGCCGCCGGGGTGTGGAAACCGTGGGGCATGTACCAGCCGTAGTTGACGTTCTCGAAGATCGGCGTCGAGGCGAAGCCGTAGCTGCCACTGCCGAAGCGGTACCAGGAACGTTCGTTCATCGCGCGGTAGACCACCACCACCTTGGCCACGCCGGTGGCCACGGCCATGGCCGCGTGGAGGATCGGCGCACAGGCGGCGCCACCGCCGTGGGGCACCTGGGAGAAGAACTTGACGTCCTTGCAGCCCAGCAGCCGGGCGATCTCGTATTCCGGCACCTTGTCCACCGAGTAGGAGCTGAAGCCCTCCACTTCCGAGGGATCGATGCCGGCGTCTTGCAGCGCCGCGAGGGTGGCTTCCATGGCCAGGCGCAGTTCGGTGCGCCCGGAGTTCTTGGAAAACTCGGTCGCGCCCAGTCCGACAATGGCGGCGCGCCCGGAAATCGACGATTGCGTCATGACAGTGTCTCCGGCTGTCAGGGCAGGACCAGCGCGACCGTGCCGGTCACGTGGTTGCCCATGGAATTCTTGCCGCCAAGGGTCACTTCGACCGTGCGGGTTTCGGGATCGAGGCGAGTCACGCTGCCGCTGAAGGTCATGCAGTCGCCGGGGTAGTTGGGCACCCCGAGCTTGATCTTCAGCGACGCGAAGCGTGCCAGCGGGCCGGCCCAGGCCTCGATGAACCGCTGCACCAGGCCATTGGTGGTGAGGATGTTCATGAACACGTGGGGCGAACCCAGTTCACGGGCGGCGTCCAGGTCGTGGTGGCCGGGGAAGTAGTCGCGGGTGGCGATCGCCCCGCCGGCAATCAACGGCACGGTGATGGGCACTGCCAGCTCCGGCAGCAACTCGCCGGGACGCACGTCTTCAAAGCGCTTGGTGTTCTTCAAGGTCATATTTCCATCCCAGCTTGTCGTTATCGCTCAGCCAGTCGCCGAGACGTTCCAGGCAGGCCGCCGATCCGCCGAGGGCAAGGCCCAGGGCGCGGCTCCAGTAGAGAAAACGGTGGATCGGGTAGGTCAGGTCGACACCGATGCCGCCATGCACGTGCTGCGCGACATGGCCGATGCGGTGCCCGGCCTCGCAGGCCAGCCACGCCGTGGCCAGCGCTTCCGACGACGCCGGCAGTCCGGCGTCAAGTCGGTAGCACAGCTGCCAGAGGCTGCTGCGCAAGGCTTCGAGGGCAATGTGGGTGTCGGCCATACTCATCTGCACCGCCTGGAAGCTGCCGATGCGCCGTTCGAACTGTTGGCGCTCGCTGACGTACTCGACGGTGCGGCGGATCTGTTCCTGGCTGACGCCCAGTTGCAGCGCCGCCTGCGCGGCGATGGCGCGGGCTTCCAGCCAGTCCAGGGCATCCACCGACAGCAGATGGCTGACGCTGAGGCCTTCGACCTGCACATCGGCCACCGCCTCGCCGTGGGTCATCACTGCCGGGGTCAGGTGCACACTGGGGGATTGCAGTTCCAGCAGCATCAGCCGTGCCTGACCGTGCAACAGCACCGGCACCAGCGCGGCGCCGGACTGCGCCGCCAGCGGCAAGGCTGCGATGCGGCCGTTGACCTGCCAGACCGCGCCATTGGGTGTGGCTTCCAGTTCAATGCCGCAGGCGGCGTTGATGCCGTCCAGCGACAGGCTCAGCAACGCCTCGCCACTGGCCGCCTGCGCAATCCAGGTCGGGTAGGCATCGCTGGCGAAGGTCGCCAGGGTTGCCGCCGCCAATTGATGACGCCACAGCGGCACCTGGCCCAGACCACGGCCCTGGGCCTGCAGCACCAGCATAAGTTCGGTCATGCCCAGGCCGCTGCCGCCGGCGGATTCGGGAATCGCCAGGGCGTGCAGGCCGGTTTCCCGGCACAAGCCCCACAGCGCCGCCATCATCGGCTCGCCGCTGGTGTCCCACTGACGCATGGCGTCATCGTTGCAGTAATCGACGAACAGGCTGTCCGCCATCTGCTCGATGGCACGCTGGTCTTCGCTCAATTCGAAATCCATGGGCGCTTACTCCGGCTCGGCCACGGGACGGAACAGCGGCAAAGTCTGCTGTTCATCGAAGGTCTGGAATTCCACCTGCAAGCGCTGGCCAATCTTCAGCTCGTCACGCTGCACACCGATCAGGCCGGCGACCAGGCGCACGCCCTCCTCCAGCTCGATCAGGCCGATGGGGTTGGGGTGATCGAAGGGCGGGACCTCCGGGTAGTGCATGACCACGAAGGAATACAGGCTGCCGCGGCCGCTGGCCTGCAGCGTGTCCCAGTCGAAGCTGTGGCACTGGATGCACACCGGCGCCGGCGGGTGACGCAAGGTCGAGCAAGCGGTGCAGCGCTGGATCAGCAGCTTGCCTTCGGCGCAGCCTTCCCAGAAAAACCGGGTGTCGTCGCTCATCCCCGGCAGAGGACGCTTGGGTTTGGCCAGCGCTTCGGCCGGCTTGGCCCCGGGCTGGGCGTTGGCCGGGCGGAACTTGAACACGCGGAACAGCAACTCGCCCACCGGCTCGTCGCCTTCGGGTTTCTCGACGAAGTGGCTCATCACCAGGGTGACAAAGAAGCCGGTGCCGAGGGCGGTGGTCTTCTCGTCGCCAACGGCGTCCAGGCGGGTGGTGTAATACAGCCGCTCGCCCAGGTACACCGGGCGCTGGAAGGTCAGTTCCGAGTTCACCGCGACTACCGAGGCGTAGCCGTGCTCTTCGAACAGCTTGAGCACTTCATAGGGGTTTTCGTCGGTGGACCCCGGCGGATAGTTGTTGGCGTGCAGGCCTTCCATGGTCCACACCTGGAGCATCGCCGGCGGCGCGACGATGCCGTCATGCGGGCCTTGCAGCGCGGCGGCCGGGTCGGTGTAGAGCGGGTTCTCCAGGCCCATGATCTCGCACCACTGGCGGATCATCGGCGCGTTGACTTCGTCCCAGGCATACACCCGACCGTATTGGCGCCCCACCAGGGCGCGCACGTTGGACAGCAATTGTGGATCAGCCACAGTCGTCTCCTGCAAAGTGAGGGCGGCCACCGGGTGGCGCCGCCGTGGGGTCGATCAGGTGGGCACGGCCTGCGCCGCACCGAGGAATGCCGGTCGCTCGCCGCCGCCGTGCAGCAGCAGGTTGCAACCGCTGGCGTAGCTGGCCAGGGGCGATGCGATGTACAGGCAGGCGTTGGCGATATCCTCGGCCGCCGCCATGCGTCCGGCGGGAATGCCGGCGCCGACTGCGGCGATGCCGGCCTCGCTGCCGTAGTGCAGGTGAGCCTGGTCGGTGAGCACCAGACCCGGACTGACGGTGACCACCCGGACCTTGGGCGCCCACTCCACCGCCAGCGATGTGACCAGGGCCACCACGCCGGCCTTGGCGGCGCCATAGGCGGCAGTGCCAGGCGACGGCCGCTGGGCGGCGACGCTGCCGATAAAGACGATGCAGCCGCCGGTCTCCTGCGCCTGCATCAGGCGGTTGGCCTGTTGGGCGACATTGAGGGGGGCGATCAGATTGAGGCGGATGATGCTTTCGTGAAAACGCGGCGAGGCCGTGGCGGCATCTGCTGCCGGTGCGCCGCCAGCGTTGTTGACCAGCACATCGAGGCGGCCGAAATCGCGCTGGATGCTGTCGAACAGCGCCTGCAACGACTCGCCGTCGCGCACATCCACTGCGAAGAACAGCGCCTTGCGTTCGCCACTGGCCGGGAGCTGTTCAGGGGCGTTGCGGGCACAGACGATGACCTGCGCACCGGCCTCGAGGAAACCCTGCGCGATACCCGCGCCGATACCCTTGGTGCCGCCCGTGACCAGTACCACCTTGCCGCTGTAATCAAGACCGCGTTGCTGCCCCATTTCAGGCTCCTTGTTCTGCTGACAAGGTCCACTCTAGGGACAAAGGCGCGGCCAAACTTCGTCTGAACGGACGATGAATCGAGCCTGCCGCACGCCCGACACTGCCTGGCAATTCCCCAGGTTTTCACGCGTGAGAAGGCTTATGTCTGCAATTGATCATCCCTGCGTAGTGCTCGAATTCCCGGCCCCTGGCGTGGCCCTGCTGCGCCTCGACCGGCCCCAGGCGAGCAACGCCCTGAGCCTGGAGTTGCAGGCATTGTTGTCGCAGCACTTCAGCGAACTGGGCGCCGATCCCGAGGTGCGCTGCATCCTCCTTACCGGGGGTGACAAGGTGTTCGCCGCGGGTGGCGACATCACCAGCATGGCCGGGGTCGGCCCGATCGAGATTCACCAGCGCCATACCGAACGGGTCTGGGCGCCGATCCAGCACTGCCCCAAGCCGGTGATCGCTGCAGTGTGCGGTTATGCCTATGGCGGCGGTTGCGAACTGGCGATGCACGCCGACCTGATCGTCGCCGGGCGCGGCGCCAGGTTCTGCCAGCCGGAGATCCGCATCGGCATCATGCCCGGCATCGGCGGCACCCAACGCCTGGTGCGGGCGGTGGGCAAGGCCAAGGCCATGCGCATGGCCCTGACCGGACAGCCGATCACCGCCGAGGAAGCCTGGGTGGCGGGGTTGGTCAGTGACCTGGTGGACGACGATCAGGTGCAGGCCCATGCGCTGGAGCTGGCCAAGGTCATCGCGGCGATGCCGGCGCTGGCGGCGGAACAGATCAAGGAAGTGATCCTGGCGGGCATGGATGCGCCACTGGAGACCGGGCTGGCGCTGGAGCGCAAGGCCAACGCGCTGCTGTTTGCTTCGCAGGATCAGAAGGAAGGGATGGCGGCGTTTATCGAGAAGCGGCCGGCGCGGTTTTTGGGGCGGTGATTGGGCAATGGCGACCAGGTGCTAGCCAACAGTTTTTCAGCGTTCTCAAGATCGAGCGCCGCCCGCGCGGCGCATCGCGAGCAAGCTCGCTCCTACACCGGTTGCAACGTGCCTATGCCTGTCAGGCCATGGTTGACCGTTTTGTTTGTACGGCGCTGTATCGAGGCGACCTCAACAGCTTCCCCGCGATTCATCGTCAAGCGCCAAAGGCGGACAACCCAACTCTCACAGACCATGGCGCGTTGCAACCAACGTAGGAGCGAGCTTGCTCGCGATGCGCCGCGCGGGCGGCGCTCGATCTTGAAAGCGCTGAAAAGCTGTCGGCTAGCATCTTCCAGCCCTCACTCCCGACTCCCCACCACCTGCCCATCCCCCGGCACCACCACCTGCCCCAGGTCAATGTGCTTGAACACCGGACTAGCCCCCAATCTAGCATTGAAGCGGGTGTTGAAGCTGAACGGATCTTCGGTCGGGACGCTCAGCGGCTTGCCATACACCGCTTGCAGCGCGGTGCTGTCATAGCCGAGCAACTGCAGCAGGGTCGGGAACAGGTTGTAGTGGCTGGAGCGGTTTTTGTTGTCCGCCAGGTGCGTCTGCCAATCGAGGGTCTTGAGCCCTGCGCCCTGGATCACCACCAGCGGCACCAGCCCTTCTTCTGCCACCGGGTCGCTGTCGCAATGGGTGTTCAACCCGGGATTGCCACGCTCGTGCAGGTCCTGGCCATGGTCGGAGGTGTAGATCACCACCGCCTGGCTGAAGTCGGCCTTGGCGAACAGGCGGTTGAAGAATTCCCCGACATTCCACAGCAAGGTGTTGCGATAGGCGTTGCGGTACAACACCCAGTCCTCCGGACTCCCGGCAAAACCGTCGCGCTGACCGGTGTCGGTGATGTCGGTGAACTGCCCGCGCGGCAAGGCCGGGCGGTAGCTCATGAAGGCGTCCGGGTATTTGTCGTGCACCGGAAAATGCGCGCCCACCTTGTTGACCACGATCAGTTGCGGCTTAGCGTCGGCCAGCAGCTCGGTGAGGGTCGCCGCCACCGCCATGTCGCGCTCCAGCACCGGGGTGTCATCGAACTGGATGAAACGGTCGATATCGCGTTTTTCCGTGTCGGTCATCAGGTTTTGCAAGTGCCCACCGGTGCGCTGGGCGTCGACGTATACCGTGGCCAACCCGGCCTGGTGTGCGTACTGCCAGATCGACGGCTGGGTCGAGTTGATCCGCAGGTAGTCCGCGCGCGTTCCGCCATAGCGCAGGGTGACGTTGGTGTCGGCGCTGCAATTGGCGACGGACGCCGCATAGCCGTAATTGAAGATACTCACGCCCGGCTGCGCCTGGGTCAGCGGTGTTTTCACTCCCATTGGCGTGTCGGTGTCGAGGTAGTTGCCGGCAATGCTCTCGTCGATGATCAGCACGATGTCGCGGGCCATGGCCGGGCCGCTGCGCGGCAGGCTCACCGGCTCGCGGGCGCCGACATGGTCGTGCAGCGTCTCGTAGGTCATCAGGTTCAGGTAGGCCAACGGCGTGTACATCACCGGCAGGCCACGGGCGCCTTCGCCGGAACGCACGAAGAGGACGCCGGTTAGCAGCAACAACCCCAGCAACGGCGCGGCCCACGGCAAGGTCCGTGGCAAACGTGGCCAGGCACCGGGGCGCAGACCGATGCCAAGCAACAGCAACAACCCGCGCAGCAGCGCCTGCATGATCGAGGCGTGGTACTGGGCCAGTGCTTCCTGGATGAAACCACCGGAATACACCATCGACAGGAAAGCGCTGTAGGTCAGGTAGCTATTGGTGATGCGCGTGTAGGCATCGAAGAACACCGCGCTGGCGACGAACAACAGCGCCAGCCCCCAGCGCAACCAGCCCTGGCGAATCTGCGCGGCGGCCAGCAGGGTCAGCGCCAACAGCACGAACATCCCGCCGTACAGCACCAACGCCACACCGCCCAGCGCCTGAAGACGTTCGAGAATGGTGGCGTGAAAGCAGGCCAGATAGGCCAGCAACAGCAGGCTTTTGATCAATGCGCGCATGGCAGGGCTCCGTCCGCGGTGGCGGGGTTTCTCGAACGGTAGCCAGCTTGCGAATTTCTTTCCATCTATGGCCTGTCATTTTTATGGCGAGTTTTTGACGCCTGTTTCTACCCCCTAGCACTAAAGAAATGTATCCATTTAGCTATTGCACAAATACAACGTAAGCCTTCAACGGCGCGGCTTTCGACCGTTCATCGCGAAAATTAACGGCGAATGGCCAGCGCCCATTTCGCTAAATCACGGATTGGAAAAGAGTTGATGGCAAAACGACCTCGCAAACAGGCACTGTAAGTTAAACGGAACATGCCATTGGTTTGACACTTTTTCCCCAGCCTGCGCTATACCGAAAACACACCGCTGTTTCATCCCCATTACGCCATGCGAGGCACCCCGGAATGGACGTAAGCGTGTTCGGTACAGGTTATGTAGGACTCGTGCAGGCCGCGGCGCTGGCCGATGTCGGACACCGAGTACTGTGCGTGGATGTCGACGCGCATAAGATCAGCCAGCTTCGCCAGGGCGTGCCGCCGATCCATGAGCCGGGCCTGTCCGCCATGCTCGAAGACAACATCCGCGACGGCCGCCTGCTGTTCAGCACCCAGTCCAGCGATGCGGTAGCGCACGCCGAACTGGTGTTCATCGCGGTCGGCACGCCACCGGACGAAGACGGCTCCGCCGATCTCTCCCATGTCCTCGGGGTAACCCGGCAGATCGCCGAGCTGATGGAAGCCGACCGCACCCTGATCATCAAGTCCACGGTGCCCGTTGGCACTGCCGACAAGGTCGCGCAACTGGCCCGGGAAGAACTCGACCGGCTGGGCAAACTGACCCTGAAAGTGCGCGTGGTCTCGAATCCCGAATTCCTCAAGGAGGGCAGCGCCCTCGCCGACTGCATGCGCCCCGACCGGATCATCGTCGGCACCTGCGATGCCCAGGCCCAGGACCAGCTCACCGAGCTGTACGCGCCCTTCTGCCGCAACCATGAAAAGCTCATGTTCATGGACAACCGCAGCGCCGAGCTGACCAAGTACGCGGCCAACGCCATGCTCGCCACCCGCATCAGTTTCATGAACGAGTTGGCCAACCTCACCGAACGCCTGGGCGCCGATATCGAAGCGGTACGCAAGGGCATCGGCTCCGACCCGCGCATCGGCTACCACTTCATCTACCCCGGTTGCGGTTTCGGCGGTTCGTGCTTTCCCAAGGACCTGCGCGCCCTGCTGCACACCGCCGAGCACAACGGCATGCCGCTGCGCCTGCTGCAGAGTGTCAGCGAAGTGAACGACGCCCAGCGGCAGATTCTCTTCAGCAAACTCCAGCAGCATTTTCCCGGCAGCCTCAAGGGTAAGTCGGTGGCGCTGTGGGGCCTGGCCTTCAAGCCCAACACCGACGACATGCGTGAGGCGCCGAGCCGCTACCTGATGGAAGCGCTGTGGGCCGAAGGCGCCACCGTGCATGCTTTCGACCCGGAAGCCATGGCGGAATGCCGGCGCCTCTACGGCTACCGCAACGACCTGAAACTCTGCGCCACCCGCGACGACACTCTGGAAGACGCCGATGCCCTGGTGATCTGCACCGAGTGGAAGAACTTTCGCGTGGTCGACTTCACCCTGCTGGCGAAGAAGCTGCGCCAGCGCCTGATCATTGACGGGCGCAACCTGTACAACCCCGATCAGGTCGCCACCTACGGCCTGGACTACTGCGGCATCGGTCTGCGCCATGTCGATCCGGAAGTGCCTGCACCATGAAAGTCCTGGTCACCGGCGCGGCCGGTTTCATTGGCGCCCATTGCATCCTGCGGCTGTTGCGTGACGGCTATCAGGTGCTGGGCCTGGACAATTTCAACAGCTACTACGACCCGACGCTCAAGCATCAACGGGTCGGCTGGGTGCGCCAGCAGGCCGGGCACTTTCCGTTGCAGCGTATCGAGCTGGCGGACGCCACGGCGCTGGACGAGCTGTTCGCCCGTGAACGTCCCGACGTGGTCCTGCATCTGGCCGCCCAGGCCGGGGTGCGCTACTCGCTGGAAAATCCCCGGGCCTACCTGGACAGCAACCTCGCCGGTTTTCTCAACATCCTCGAAAGCTGCCGTCGCCACCCGGTGCAACACCTGCTATACGCCTCCTCCAGCTCGGTGTACGGCGCCAACCAGCACACGCCCTATTCGGTACGCGATGCGGTGGACCACCCGCTGTCGCTGTACGCCGCGACCAAGAAAGCCAACGAAGCCATGGCCCACTGCTACAGCCACCTGTACGGCATTCCGGCCACCGGCCTGCGCTTCTTCACGGTCTACGGCCCTTGGGGTCGCCCGGACATGTCACCGGTGCAGTTCGCCAGCGCCATCGTCGAAGGCCGTCCGCTGCGCCTGTTCAACCATGGTCAGCACCAGCGCGACTTCACCTACATCGACGACATCGTCGAAAGCCTGGTGCGCCTGATTCCCTTGGCGCCGCAAGCCAACCCGGACTGGAACGCAATGACCCCGGACCCGGCCAGCAGCCACGCGCCCTGGCGCCTGTTCAACATCGGCGGGCAACGCCCCGTGGCGCTGCTGGACTACGTCGCCCTGCTGGAAAAACACCTCGGCCGCCGCGCCGCCATCGAGTTGCTGCCGCTGCAGCCCGGCGATGTGCTGGACACCTGCGCCGAAGCCGGCGACCTGGCCGACGCCACCGGCTTCACCCCTGTCGTCTCCCTCGATGAAGGGCTCGGGCGCTTCGCCGCCTGGTTCCTCGATCACTACCTGCCGCTGCACGGGACGCCAGCGCAGATCCACCGGGCATCGCCCGACGAGCAACGGAGGTCGGTATGACCGGACAACCGAAGAGCGCCCAGATCCAGGCGCTGAGCCAAGACAAACGGATGGACCCCAAACACCGCATGCGCATCGACTCGGCGGTCCACAAACAGGGCCGTGGCTGGTTCACCGGCCGCCTCGGCGGTCGCCCCTGGACCCTGTCGCGGACCAATCGCTGGATTGCCGCCTTCGGCGCCCTGCTGCTGATCGTGCTGCTGTCGCCGTTGTTGCTGGTACTGGCTGTGATCGTCAAGGCGAGCGGCCCGGGGCCGGTGTTCTTCGTGCAGAAGCGCACCGGCTACCGGGGCCGCACGTTCGGCATGTTCAAGTTCCGCACCATGGTCACCAACGCGGAGGCGCTGAAAGAGTCGCTGCGCCACCTCAACAAGCACGGCGCCCAGTCCATCGATTTCAAGATCGACGATGACCCGCGGGTAACCCCGATCGGTCGCTGGCTACGGCGCAGCAGCCTGGACGAGCTACCCAACCTGTTCAACGTAGTGCGCGGCGACATGCGTCTGGTCGGCCCCCGGCCCACCTCGTTCAACGCCTACCGCTACAAGGACAACCACCTCGCGCGCCTGAGCATCTACCCCGGCATGACCGGCCTCTGGCAGATCTCCGGGCGCAGCGACATCGACTTCGACCAGCGGGTCGAACTGGACCTGAGCTACATCGCCGAACAGAGCCTGAGCCTGGACCTGAAAATCCTGCTCAAGACCCCCTTCAAAGTCTTCAGTGGCCACGGAGCACGTTGAGATGGACGGTTCAACTTCAAGAAGCATGAGCATCGCTGTGCCCAGCGAAACCAACCTGACCTCCACCGTGCTCGACCAGGAGCAGCGCACCCTGTTGCTGACTGCCGCCAACAGCGGCAGCGGCACCAGCACCAGCGCCCTGGCATTCGCCAGCCAACTGGCGCTGATGAGCGGTGGAACGGTGCTGCTGATCGATGGCAGCAACGGCCCCAATACCCTTAGCCAGCAACTGGGCCTGAACAAGCTGCGTGGTTTTCACGACCTGCTGTTCGACGACCAGACCCCGCCGCTGGCGCAGGACTGCATCGTGCGCCTTTCCGACCAGCGCTTCGACGTGCTGCCCGGCGGCCTGCATGAGCGCGGCGGTGAACGCCTCGACCCGGAACTGCTGCGCATGCTGCTGCTCAAGCTGTCGGCCGAGTACCGCTTCGTGGTGATCGACGGCGAGGCCGTGTACGCCGGTGCCGACAGCCTGGTGATGGGCCCGCTGGTGGACGGCGTGATCCTGGTGATCAACGCCGACGACACCCGCCGCGAGGTGGCCCAGGCCGCCAGCCAGCGCCTGCTCCAGGCGGGCGCGCGGCTGGTCGGCAGCGTCTTCAACCGGCGCCGCTACTACATGCCCAAGTGGCTCTACAACAACCTTTAAGCCGATCGTGCGAGGGAACACTTATGAAAACGCCCTTGATCGCCCTGTTCGCGCTATTGCCACTGGCGGCCTGCACCACCCAGCAGGACGCCCGGACGATGCCGGTACAGATTCTCACCGCCGCGCCGGCCAATGCCCAAGCCACCGAACTTTCGAGCCAGGAACAGGTATTGCGCCCGCAGGACGTGCTGGATGTGATCTTCCACATCAGCACCAGCGGCTCCGACGCCTACCGTATCCAGTCCGGTGACACCATCGGGCTGAGCTTCCTTTCCGCCAGTTCGCTGAACGGCAACCAGTTGGTGCTGCCTGACGGCCGTATCGAACTGCCGGCGGCCAACACCTCGGTGAACGTCGCCGGAATGACCCCCGAGCAGGCCCGGGCCGCGATCCAGCAGGCCTACCGCAACAAGAGCCTGTTCCAGCCCAACCGCGACCAGCTCACGGTGCAGGTGCTGAGCCCGCTGACCAACGAGCAGAACCTGAAAAGCGCGCTGAACCACCCGGCCACCGGCATGAGCCGGGAGATCACCGTGGGCAGCGACGGCCACGCCAACTTCCCGGAAGTCGGCTCGGTCGCCCTGCAGGGAATGACCGTGACCCAGCTGGAGACGTACTTGAACAAGCGCTACGCCGACCTGCCGGGACGCATGAGCGTGGATGTGATGCTCAAGTCCACCGCGGTCAACGAGATCTACGTGCTGGGTGAAGTCGGCCAGCCCGGCGCCTACCCGATCCGCCGTCCGGTCTCGGTGCTCGAAGCCCTGACCCTGGCCCGCGGCCCGAGCATCAAGGCGCGGCTGGACTCGGTGATCATCATGCGGCGCAACGGCAACCAGGTGCAGGCCATGCCCTACAACATCGACCAGGCGCTGGATGCCAGCGCCGCACAGGTGGCCTATCTGCAACCGGACGACATGCTCTATGTGCCCAAGACCAAGCTGGCCAGTGCCGGCGAACTGGCCCGGCAACTGGCTGACGTCGTGCTGTTCCAGGGCGTGGGCTTCAGCTTCGGCTACCGCGTCGACAACAAAGGCAGCGACAACTGACCTCGGGGGTATCGCGTGATGAATCAGCTCATGAATCCCAAAGAGAACTACCTGCACGAGTTTTTCCGGATCTTCTTTGCCAATCGGCAATGGGTGAAACGGATCTTCCTCGCCTTCGCGGTGATCGTCCTGCTGCTGCCGCTGATGTTGCGTCAGAGCTACGACATCGGTGCCGAAGTCATCGTGCAGTCGAAGAAGCTGTCGCAAAGCGACACCAACACCGCCCTCGCCCAGGAAACCGACAAGTTCATTCCGCCGTCGCTGGCGGACATGGAAACCGAGAGCAATATCCTTCGCTCACCGACGCTGATCCGCCAGACCATCAGCCAGTTGCGTGAAGAAGGCCGCTATCAGGTCGAGCCCGGCGTGATGGACAAGCTGCTGTTCCACCCGTTGCGCGAGCATGTGCTCGATCCGCTGCGCTCGGCGCTGGGCAACAAGGTCGAATCGGCCCGTGACACCGAACTCGACGCCCTCACCGAACAGGCCACCAAGAGCCTCAAGGTCGAGACCCTGCCCGGCTCCAACGTGATCTCGGTGACCTACAGCTTCGGCGACGCGGCCCAGGGTACGGCGTTTGTCAGCCAGTTGCTGGACAACTACCTGAAAAACCGCCAGGACCTGCAATCCAACGAGCTGCCGCAGTCCTTCTATGAACAGAAGAAACTGCAGTACCAGGCCCGTCTCGACGACCTGGAAAGCAAGCGCCTCGCCCTGCTGGAAACCGTAGGCTCGTCCGATCCCAAGGAGGAAATCACCTTCCGCCTGAACGCGATCAACACCGAGGAACAGGCGCTCAACCAGTACCGCGACCGCCTGCTGCAAAGCCAGCGCTGGCTGGACTACCTGAAGTCGGCCCTGAGCGCCGCCAACAGCGCGAAGATGAACGACTACAGCTTCCCGTTCACCTTCACCACCACCGTTGACAACGTGGCCTTCGAAGACCGCGAAATCAAGCAACTGGGCGAGCAGTTGACCACCCAGGTGTCGCGCTATGGCAACGACCTGGCGGTGTTCCAGCCCAACAGCGAACCGATGCAGTTGCAACGCGAGCAGATCTTGCGCAGCCGCCAGCAGTTCCTCAAGGTGGTGGACAACCGCATTCGCGAACGGGAAAAAGACCTGACCGTGGTGCAGGAAGTGATCGGCCAGAAAACCCAGCGCATCGGCGAATTCAAGGGCCGCATCCACCAGTTGCAGGAGACCATGAGCAAGGCGCGCCAGCTCGACACCGAGATCGACGCCCTGCACAAAGCCTTCTTCACCTACACCCAGCGCTATGAAGAAAGCCGCGGCCAGGGCCAACTGGACAATATGTCCAACGCGCGGATTCTCAGCGCGCCGTACCAGCCGACCGAAGCCGCGTTCCCACGGCCGATGCTGATCATTCCGTTCGGTTTGCTCACCGGCCTGCTGCTGGCGATTGCCCTGGTCTATGTCCGCGAGTTCTTCGACCACCGCTTCAAACACCCGGCGCAAATCGGCCACGAACTGGGCCTGCCGGTGCTGCTGGTGATCAACGACCAGACCGCGGAACAACCCAATCCGTACAAACAATGGACGCTGCCACGGCTGTGGCACTGGGTGCGCAATTGAACGCCCCGGCCCCGCGCCAGCCGATCATCCACCTGCTCAACAGCGGTGGGTTCTACGGCGCCGAGCGCATGCTGCTGGATCATTGCCTGGCCACCCCCGGTCAGCATCGGGTGCTGTTTCTCGATGCGCCGCAAGAACTGCTGGCGCGGTTTCGCGCCGCCGGGGTGGACTGTCAGTGCCGCGCGGGGCTGGTGCAACCGCTGCTGTACCTGCGCGAGCAGCACGGCCAGCGGCCACTGCTCAATGCGCACAATTTCAAGGGCCTGCTGCTCGGCTGGCTGGCGGCGTACCTGTGGCGCCTGCCGTTGGTGGCAACCCAGCACGGTTTCACTCCGCGCAACCTCAAGCAGCGCGTCTACACCTGGCTGACCCTGCAACTGTGCCGCACCGCCGTGGTGAGCCAGGTGGTGTGCGTGGCCGAGAGCATCGCGCGGATTCTGCGCGGTGCCGGGGTCGCGGCGCAGAAGATCCGGGTGATTCCCAACGGTCTGCCGGAAACCTCCGGCCAGGCGCCACGTGTTACCCACGCGGGCGAGTGGCTGGCGGGTTATGTCGGACGCCTGAGCAGTGAAAAAGGTCCGGACCTGTTTCTCGATACGCTCATTCCGCTGTGCCGGCGCTACCCGCACTTGCACGCGGTGATGCTCGGCGACGGTCCGGAGCGCGCCACCCTGCAGGCCCGCATCGACGCCGCCGGACTGGTGGAACGGATTCGCCTGCCGGGCTTCCAGCACGACATGCGGCCGTGGATGAGCCGCCTCGATGCACTGGTGATCAGTTCACGCACCGAAGGCACGCCGATGATCCTGCTTGAAGCCATGCAGGACGGCGTGCCGGTGGTGGCCTTCGGCGTCGGCGGCATTCCCGATGTCATCGAACACGGCCGTAGCGGTCTGCTGGCCGCGCCGCTGGCAGTGGACGAACTGGCCGCGCAACTGAGCGCCCTGATCGACGACCCGGCCCAGGCCAGTGAACTCACCGCCCAGGCCCGCCACATCCAACGCGAACGCTACCACCTGCCTACCCTGGCGCAACGCTGGGCCCAGGTTTACCTGGGCGCCGCAACGGAGGTCCGCGCATGATCCTGCCCCTTTCGCTGGTCGGCCTGTTCGGTCTGCTGGCCATGATCCTGCTGGTCAGTCCCTGGCCGTACCTGGCGCCCGGCGCGGTCGCCGCGCTGGGCGGCCTGCTCCTGCTGTACCGGCGCCCGGCCTGGGGTTTGCTGGCGATCATCGCCCTGGTGCCGTTCGAAGGTCTGTTCAAGGACAGCGACCTGTCCGCAGCCAAGCTGATCGGCGCCGGCCTGCTGCTGGTACTGAGCCTGCAACTGGCCAGCGGCCAACTCAAGGGCGAGCGCCTGCACAGCAATCTGTGGCCGCTGCTGATCGCCTTCATGGCCTGTTACGGCCTGAGTTTCTGGGCCAGCGAGAGCCTGCTGATGTCGGCCCAGCACCTGCGCGAGCTGTCCATCGGCCTGCTGCTGTTCGTCATGACCCTGCTGATTGGCCGCGAACTGAACCTCGCCTGGCTGGCCCGGCTGGTCTGCCTCAGCGTCGCTGCCACCTGCGTAATGGCGATGTTCTCCAGCAAATACCAGGATCAGGGCCGCGCCTCCGGCCTGCTCGACGACCCCAACGTGTTCGCCCTGCTGATCGCCTTCGCCGTGCCGCTGGCGATCTGGCTGCTGCTGAACAGCCCCGGCCTGCGCCAACGGCTGCTGTGGCTGGTGTGCACCGGCCTGTTGCTGGCCGGGATGACCAAGACCGAGTCGCGCTCCGGACTGGTGGTGTTGCTGATCAGCCTCTGCATCGGCCTCTACCACTACCGAGTGCAACTCACCCGCCTGCGCCCGCGCCACCTCGGCGTGCTGATGTTGGGCCTGGCCTTGCTGCTGCCGGTCGCGGCCGCGGTGATGCCGGCCAGTTACATCGAGCGCATCCAGTCGCTGAGCGTGCTCAAGTCCGGGGTCAATGCCCACGAGGACGACTCGCTCGGGCGTCGCGCCTCGTACATCGTGGTCGGCGGCAAGATGATCCGCGAAAACCCGCTGCTCGGCTCCGGCCCCGGCACCTTCCCCTTGCACTACGCCACCACCGGCTACGCCAAGGCGTTCTCCGCCAACCGCAAGGTCACCGACCTCTATCGGCGGGCGCACAACACCTATCTGGAACTGTTCAGCGAGATCGGCATCCCCGGCGGCGTGCTGTTTGTCGGCCTGATCGCCCTGGCCCTGCGCAACCTGTGGAGCGCCCGCGCCGCCTGGCTGCAGCAGCATGAAGTGGCCCGCGCCGACCTGCTCACCCACCTGTGCATGAGCATGCTGTCGCTGGGCCTGTTCCTGATGTTCCTCAGTGCGCCGAACCACAAATACCTGTGGATCATGCTGGCGTTGTCCTGGGTGCTGCGCAGCCAGGCCGAGGCTGCGGGCCGGCCGGAGGCGGAAGCATGAACCGGGTCGGCATCGTCATTCCGATGTTCAACGAAGCCCGGCACATCGGCCGGACCCTGGCCGCCGCCAAGCTCGCCGCCCGCGAAGCTGGTGTCGACTGCGAACTGATCGTGGTCGACAACGGCTCCCACGACGACAGCCCGCAGATCGCTCGCGCCCTCGGCGCAAGGGTGCTGAGCCTGCCGGGCCTGAGCATCGGCGCGCTGCGCAACCGTGGCGCGGCCGCGTGCGAGTGCGACTGGCTGGCGTTTCTCGACGCCGATATCGCAGTCCCGGAGAACTGGCTTCGGCGCCTGCTCGACCTCCACGCCCAGGGCCTGGGCGATGTTTTCGCCCTCGACTGCGACACCCCGCACCAAGCGCCGTGGTTCGCCATCGCCTGGCAACGCCGCACACTGCGTGCCGGCCCGCTACTGCACCGCCAACAATGGCTGCCCAGCCCCAACCTGCTGATGCCCCGGCGCTGGTTCGACAGCGTCGGCGGCTTCAACGAAAGCCTGCGCAGCGGCGAAGACAAAGACTTCACCCTGCGCCTGAGCGATGCCGGCGCACGCCTGCTGGTGCTGCGCGCACCGGTGGTCATGCACTGGGGCTACGAGTGCACCTGGAAAGAATGGCTGGGCAAGGAAATGTGGCGCCAGAGCAGCCACCTGCAACTGCTGCGCAGCAACGGTGCGAGCCTGCGCCTGCTGCGTTTTCCGGCATTGTCCATGGGCGCCTGGGTACTCGACGCCATGGCCCTGTCGGCGCTGCTCGACGGTTTCCCGCACCTGGCCCTGTTGATGGTGCTGATCGCCAGCCTGCCGGCGCTCGCCCTGAGCCTGCGGCAGAGCCTGAAGCACCGCGAACCCACCTTGATGCTGCAACTCTGGGGGCTGCATTTCATCCGGCTGCACCTGGCCGGCATGGCGTTCGTCCTGAGTCTGTTCAACTTCACTGCAAGGAGGCCAGCCCGTGGCTGAATTCATTTTCTGGCTGTGCCTGCTGTTGCCGCTCTATGCGTGGCTCGGTTATCCGCTGCTGTTGAGCCTGGCCGCGCCCTTCTGCGCGCGCCGTGAGCCGGGCCCGCAAGTACCGCTGACGGTCAGCGTGGTGATCGCCGCGCACAACGAGCAACGGCATATCGAACAAAAACTGCGCAGCGTGCTGAACCAGGACTACGCCGCTGCATCCCTGCAGATCGTCCTCGCCAGCGACGGCTCCAGCGACCGCACCGTGGCCTGCGCCCGGGCGGTCAACGACCCACGCATCCAGGTGCTCGACCTGCCACGCCTGGGCAAAGCCGCGGCGCTGAACCGCGCGGTCAGCCTGTGCCAGGGCGAAGTGTTGGTGTTCACCGATGCCGACAACCAATGGGCCGACGACACCCTGCGCCAGTTGCTGGTGCCGCTGGCCACCCCCGGCGTCGGCGGCTGCGCCGGACAGATGATAATTCCCCGGCCCGGCAAGGGCCTGAGTCTGGGCGACAGCCTGTACCGGCACTTCGAGGGTTGGGTGCGCAGGGTCGAGAACCGCACCGGCTGCATGGTCTCCGCAGATGGCGCGCTGCTGGCGCTGCGCCGGGAACTGTTCCAGCCGATTCCGCCACAGGTCAACGATGACTTCTTTATCAGCACCTGCGCCCCGGCGGCGGGCCAGCATCTGGTCTATGTGCCCGAGGCGGTGGTGCTGGATTACGGCGTCGACGAAGCCGGCAAGCAGTTTCGCCGGCGCCAGCGGGTCACCGTCGGCGGGCTGCTGAGCCTGTCCGCCCGGCGGCAACTGCTCAACCCGCTACGCCACGGCCTGTACGCCATCGCCCTGATCAGCCACAAGCTGCTGCGCCGGCTGGCCCCGGTGCTGTTGCTGCCGCTGCTGCTGAGCAACCTCTGGTTGCTGGATGACGGCGCGTTCTATCGCTGGACCTGCAGCATGCAACTGCTCGGCTACGCCGTGGCGCTGGTCGGCCTGCTCGACGCCGGCCACCGCTTGCCGAAACCGTTTCGCCTGGCCGCGTACGTGTTGGTGACGCTGGCCGGCATGTGCGTCGGCCTGTGGCAGTTCCTGCGCGGGCACAGTTATCAGCAATGGAACCCCGACCAGAACCGCTGAGGGACCGACCATGCCGATCAAGACCACCATCAAGCGTGCCAGCGGCTGGATCTACCTGAACTCGCCGGTAGGTCGCCGGCAGTTGCACGGCGCCGGGCTGATCCTGATGCTGCACCGGGTGCTGGCCGACGATCGCGCCGCCGAACTGCCGCACCGCAACGAATTGTGCGTCGGCCCGCTGGCGTTCGAACGGCTGCTGCGCTGGCTGCGCCAGCACTTCGAATGCCTGCCGCTGCTGGACCTGCTGCAAGGCCACGGCGGCAACCGGCCACGGGTGGCGTTGACCTTCGACGACGGCTGGCGCGACAACGCCCTGCACGCCTTTCCGCTGCTGGCGAAATACCAGGTCCCAGCGAGCATCTTTCTGTCCACCGACTATATCGGTAGCCGCCAGCGCTTCTGGTGGGAAAGCCTCGGTGAAACGCTCTGGGGCAGCCATGGCGAGGCGCCACGGCACCTGCTGATCGAGCAACTGCGCCGGGTCGGCCGGCCGCTGCCGGTCGCCTATTTCATGAACGAAGCGCCACGGGCCCGCAGTCTGGCCCTGGCGCGTTACCTGCAAAGCTTGAAGACCCTGGCGCCGCAGGCCCTGCACCTGCTCACCGACACCTGCCCACCGGAATCCCTGCCCCAGGCCCTCGACTGGCAGCAAGTGCGCCAACTGGAAGACTCCGGGCTGATCAGCTTCGGTCCCCATGGCGCCAGCCACGCGCTGTTACCCGGCCTGGATGACCACCGCCTCGAAGAAGAACTGCTGCGCAGCCACCGCGCCCTGCTCAACGGCTGCCGCAACCCGCTGCCGGTCTACTGCTACCCCAACGGCGACCACGATTTGCGCGTGCGCCAGCGCCTGGCGGCGCACCGTTATCCGTGGGCCCTGAGCACCCGCGCCGGGCTCTGCCAGGACAGCGACGATCCGCTGGCCCTGCCGCGCATCGGCGTCAGCCAGCGCAATGCCAGCCGGCCGTCGCTGCTGGCCTGGCGTATCAGCCGCGGAGGCCACTGATGAGCCGCCCTTCCTATCTGCGCCATTTGCTGCTGAGCATGGGCACGCGGCTGGCGATGATCGCCCTGCGCCTGCTGCGTAATGTGCTGCTGGCGCGGCTGCTCGGACCCAGCGAGCGCGGGCTGTTCGCCCTGCTCAGCAGCCTGCCGGACCTGATCGCCGCAGCCACCAGCGGCGGCCTCAACAGCGCCATCGGTTATCAGGCGGCGCAGCAGCGCAATGTCGGTCTGCTGCTGACCCAGGTGCTGGTCTACGGCTGCTTGCTGGCCGCCCTGCTCACCCTGATCTGCCTTGCCGCGCTGCGCGGCTTCGGCATCGAACTGGAAGTCAGCCAGCAACTTGGCCTGCTGGCCTGGCTGCTGTTGCTGGCGGTGCCGCTGAGCGTGCTCAAGAGCGGCCTGCTCACCCTGCACAACGCCACCGGTGGCGTCGGCGCCTTCAATGCGTTGCGCTTGAGCGAATCGCTGGCGCCACTGCTGATGTTTCTCGTCTTCTATGCACTGTGGCCCGAAGCGGCGCTGTCGGCGGCGCTGGCCAGTTGGCTGTTGGGGCTGGGCCTGGTGGTGCTGTTGGGGTTGATCTGGCTGCGGCGCGGTCATCCGTTGCGTCTGTGCTGGGACCGCGCCGGCCAGCGCGAACTGCTCGCCTACAGCGCCAAGAGCCACCCGGACCTGCTGTTCCAGCAAGTGATCCTGCGCTCGGATTACCTGTTCATCAGCGCCCTGCTCGGCAGCGCCGCCCTCGGTCACTACGCCATGGCCAGCGCCGCTGCCGAACTGCTGCTGATCGTCCCGGAAGCGGTGACCACGCCACTGATGAAACGCCTGCTGCAACAGGACGCCGGCATGGACAAACTGACCCCGCTGGCCCTGCGCCTGACCGCCACGGTGATGCTCGGCGCCTGCCTGAGCATGGCGCTGGTGGGCCAATGGCTGATCGTCACGTTGTTCGGCGCCGAATACCAACCCGCTTACCCGGCGCTGCTCGGCCTGCTGCCGGGGCTGTTCGGCCTGTGCTACGCGAGCATCCTGCGTCTCGACCTGCTGGGCAAGAACCGCCCCGGCAGCGTGTCGCTGATGATGGGCGCCGGGGCCGCGCTCAACCTGCTGCTCAACGTGTTGATGATCCCGCCTCTGGGCATCTTCGGCGCGGCACTGGCGTCGTCCATCGCCTACCTCGCGGTAACCCTGGCGATGCTGGTGCTGTACTGCCGGCTCAGCGGCGTGGCCTGGTGGCGCACGCTGTTTATCCTGCCCGGCGACCTGCTGCCGCTGTGGCGCATGTTGCCGGGTCGGGTGGCGGGATGAACGCCGTGCGCCTGCTTATCGGCCTGATACTGTTCAGCGGTGCGGCCGGCGCCGCCGAACTGCGCTGGCCGGATATCCGCGATGGCAGCCTGTACCTGACCCCGGGCCGCGCCGATCAGTTGCGCCTCGACTGGGTCGGCGCCTGGCAGACCGACGCCAATCCTGAGCAGGTGTTTCTTCTCGACGGCCAGGGCCGCCTGGCCGCGCGCCGCGATATCGCCGCCACCGAGGCCCGCGGTCAACAGCAATGGCCGCTGCCGGTCGGCCACGGCAGTTACCGGCTGGAGATTCCCGGCTACAGCTTCCGCCGCTACCGCCCTGCCTTTAACGACAGCACCCGCGCCCAGTTCGCCCCGGCGCGGGTGCATGTGAGTCTGCAGGTCGAGGCCGGGACGCAGTTCTATTTCCGCGTCGCCGCTGGCGAGCAGGCGATTCTCGCCGGCAAGTACCACGGCGGCGTCAGCGGCTTGCGCGCCGTGCGCCTGGACGACGGCCAGGCGCTGAGCCTGAATTTGGTGGCGCAACCCGCCTACTGGCAACACGAAGAAGTCACCCTGCCGGTCAGCCCGAAACCACAAGTCTGGCGCCTGGAACTGCAAGGCCGTGGCAAGGCGGCGTTCTGGCTGGACGGCACGGCCAACCTGTTCGCCCGCCGCGTCGCTGACCTTGGCCCGCTGGATGAACAACCCGGCACGGTGAACCTGCACCTCGGCCAACAGCGCCTGGGCCCGACGGCCAAACTCGGACTGAACCTGCCCTACCTGCTGCCCCCCGTGGCCAGCCACCCGATTCTCGATGCCCTGAAACCACGAGCGGCGGGCTTCTACAGTTTTGTCGACGTGCTGGCCCGGCAGCCGGACTACGAAAACGCCTTTCGCCGCCTCTATCGCGAACGCTTCGCCATCGAGGACGACATCACCCTGCTGGCTGCCACCGGCCGCCGCGCCGACCTGAGCGACGACGCCACCAGCCGTCAGGGCCTGCAAGCCTGGCTGGCGGCCAGCGTCGCGCTGGATGGCGCGGGCCAGCACTACATCGCCTTCGCCGACGAACCGAACCTGAATTACGCCCGCTATGAAGACTTTCGCGCCTTCTTCGCGCAGTGCCTGCAACAGGTCGAGGACTACGCCGGCGCCCGCAAAGCCGGGGTGCGCATCGCCATGCCGGCCAGTTCGCGGCTGGTCAACGGCCCGCTCGCCGAACACAGCGCCGAGCGCCGTGGACTGGATTGGGCGCGTCGGCTGCTGGAGGAATTCGGCCCGCGTATCGATGCGCTGGCCTGGCACGAATGGATGGTTCGCGACCTGCTGGCGACTCGGGTCTACCGCGACAACGTGCGTCAGGCCGCTGCGCTGGTCGGCCTGGATGACCGCGGCCGGCCACGCAAGGCGTTGCTGCTGGACCAGACCAACCTGTCGCCCGGTTCGAGCCTGAGCCTGTATGAGCAGAACGGCCATTACGCCGCATTGTGGTGGGCCTCGGTGGCGATCAACGCCAGCGCCGACGGCCTGCTGGACATGCTCAACTGGTTCCAGGCCGCCGACGAACCCGACTACCCCAAGGGCATGCTGCAAGTGCTCGACCCGCAGCACTTCGTGCTCAAGCCGGTGGGCCTGGCCCAGCAGTTCATCCAGCAGCACTGGCTGGACGAGGTGCTGCAACTGGACAACGACGCCTTCGAGGTCGATGCCCTGGCCATGGCCCGCGGCCCCGCCCGCAGCCTGCTCGGCGTGAACAAGGGCGAGCGCACCCAGCAGGTGCGTTTCGCCACCGCTGCCGCGCGCTGCCCGGCCAATCCACTGTTGACCCTTTTCGGACCCGATCACCAGCCACGCCAGGCCAATCTGGTCTGTCGCGATGGCCGGCTCGGGTTCGATCTGCCAGGGCAGACGCTGTTTGCCCTGAGCTGGAGCGCGTCGTGAACCGCGCGCGCTGATCCACCCGCCTTACCCGACCCTGGAGGCAATCATGCGTGTACTGAACCAGCTTCAAACGCACATCAGGCACAAAGGACTGCGCTCGACCCTGCAAACGGCCTTGCACCGCTACATGTTCTACCACTGGGAACTGCTCTGGATGGAGCGCGACCTGGTCAGCCCGGTACCGCCTCACAACCTCAAGCCCAGCAGTCCGACCCAGGCCGAACAGATCACCGTGCAAAACATCCACGCCTTCGCGCGCTACTTCGGCGACCGCCTGGAAACCATGCGCGAGCTGCTCGCCGAAGGTCATACCGGGATCATCCACCGCGACCCCGAAGGTCACGCGGTGGCCTTTATCTGGGGTTGCCCGCGGGACTACCACGACCATCACTACTACGGCTGCTGGTTCCCGGTGAACAGCGGTGAGTTCTTCGAGTTCGGTGGCGAACTGACCCGCGCCTACTGGGGCACCACGCTGTCGGTGGACCTGCAACTGAACCTGTGGAAGGCCATGAGCAAACAGGGCTGCGACAAGGTGGTGGACGTCTGCGAAAGCCACAATATCCCGGCGCTGAAGCTGCACCTGCGCATGGGCTACACCGAGCAGGGCCGGGTCACCCACGTCTACTGCCTGTTCGGGCGCTGGAAGTTCTTTCGCCAAAGCCGCTACAAAGGCTCGCGCCTGGCCGCACTGCGCAAGCCCGCAACCGTGGCGCCGTCCGTAGGGGTGGCCTGAGATGGGCCTGCGCCTGAGCTGGCTCGACTCGCTGGACGCGCCCGCCTTCCCGGCGCAGGCCTACGAGCAACTGCGCCAACGCCTGCCCCAGGCCACGCCGTTCAACAGCCTCGGCTGGTTGCGCGCGGCCGAGGCGGCGCTGGAACCGGGGCACACCTTGCAGGTGCTGCTCGGCTTCGACCGCGATCACCTGTGCCTGTGCCTGCCGCTGGTGCGCATGCCCTGGCGGGTCGGACCGCTGACCTTGCGGGTAGTGCGCCATCTGGGCTATCCGCTCAGCGACCGTATCGGCCTGCTTATCGACCTGCCCGAAAGCGAAGCGCCCCAAGTGCTGCGCGAGGTTCGCCGGCACCTGCCCCACGCCCTGCTGCAACTGAATGAAGTCACCCAGGGCGAGCCGTGGTTGCTGCACTGGGGCTGGCGCAGTTCGACCTACGAACGACGCCGTGCCTGCAACGTGCCGGTGCATCAACTCAGCGCGGCCGACCGCCAGGAAGTCAGCGGTGATCCGCGCTATAAACTGCGCCGCGCACGCAAGCGCATCGCCGCCTGTGGCGCACAAGTCCGCCGCGTGGTGCTGGATGCCAACAACGCGAACGATTGGCTCACCCGCATCGCCAAGGTGGAAGACGCCAGTTGGAAAGGCGACGACGGCGTCGGCATCTTCAGCACGCCCGCCTCCCGCGCCTGGATGATCCAGGCCCTCAGCGCCGTGGCCGGCGAAGGCCGCCTGCGCCTGGTGGTGCTGGAACTGGACGCTCAGTGCATCAGCTACCGCCTCGGCCTTCTGGAACAGGGCCGGCTGTACGACTACAACCTGGCCTTCCTGCCGCAATACGCGGAACTGGGCAGTGGCCGGGTGTTGTTGCAGGAGTGGATCGATTGGGGCCTGGACGACGGCTGGCAGTGGATCGACGCCTCGCGGGTCAGCCTGGAGAATTCCAGCCACCAACTGCATGAACGCATGAGCGGCCAGGTCGAGCACTTGCGCCACAGTTTCTATAGCTGGCGCGTATCGGGCCTGTGCCTGGGCATGGCGCTGCGCCTGTGGCGCCACTGCCAGCCGTGGCTACGCTCAAACAGGCCGGGGCGGCAACCGAGGATGCCCGCCACCGAACACCCGTCAGCCCCACACCGCCCCGCCACAGGAGCCACGGAATGTCCTTCCAGGTCATAGTCAACGCCGATGATTTCGGCCTTAGTGAACACGTCAATGCGGTGATTCTGCGGGCGTTCAATGCCGGGCTGATCAGCTCGGCGACCGCCATGGCCAATATGCCGGCATTTCGCGGTGCCTGCGCACTGGCCCGGTTGCCGGCGCTGCGTGGACGCATCGGCCTGCATTTCAACCTCAGTCATGGCCGGCCGCTGAGTGAGGCCATCCTCGAGCAGCCATTGTTCTGCAACCCCACCGGCGAATTCGCTTTCAGGCTGTCGCGCAACAGCCTTTGGCTCGGACGTCGCGCCCGCCAGGCAGTGGAACAGGAACTGCTCGCGCAATGGCAGCACTGCCTGAGCCTCGGCCTGCTGCCCAGCCACCTGGATTCCCACCAGCACGTCCATAACATCTGGCCGATCGGCGAGATCGTCGCCCGCTTTGCTGCCCGCGAGGGTGTGCCAGTCAGGCTGGCGCGCAACCTGGGGCGCAATATCGGCCCGGCCAAGCGTGTGTTCAAGACCTTGCTCAACCGCCGCTTGCGCCATCTGGCCGGCGCGACCGCCGACTACGTCTGCACGCCGGTGGACCTGCGCGACGGCCTCGCGCCGCGGCACGGTTTGCTGGAAGTGGTGGCGCATCCCAGCGCGCTGGGCAGCAATGACTTTGGCGATGCGTATCTGGGTTCCGGGGAATCGCTGGCGGGGTTGCTGGAGCAGCAACTGCGGACGGTGCCGCGTGTGGGGTATCGGGTGTTGGCGGGGGGCTAGTGCGGGGTTTCGCTAATAACGCATGT
>NZ_QKVL01000053.1 GCF_003231275.1 Pseudomonas huaxiensis | reverse complement strand
GACCCGGACCTGACGCTGACGCGATTCCGGGGCGGCGGAATCGTGTCAGCGGGGCTTGCGCAGGGGTAGCACAAAGCCATATCTTGCCTCGCCCCCCTGAAAATCATCCCGGTATTCCCGTATGCGCCTGGCTCCCGGCCTGTTGTTCGCATTGTGCGTCGTTCCGTTTTCCTGCCTCGCCAACGGCACTGGGGCGGGTCTGCTGCCGTTTCAGGAAATCCCCGACCTGCCATCGCGCAGCAGCCTTACGTTGGGCAACACTGCCTACGATCCGCCGGATGACCTCAGCGCGATGCCGTTCTTCAGTGGTGGCGTGGCGCTGGACAACTTCGGTGGCCAAGACGATCAGGGCCGGCTTGCCAGCGCCATCAACCTGCACGGCCTGCTTGACCAGAGCGACCTGCTGAGTTTGCGCAGCATGGGCTCGGCCGAGGCCGGTCATTACCACTGGGGCACTTACCATCTGGAGGTTGGCCCGTGGGCCAGCCGGCTGGGCATCATCCTGTCGGACCTGTCCTATGAGTTGGGCGATGACCTCGAAGTCCTCGCGGCCAAGGGCAAGGCTCGTACTGCCAGCGCATTCATCATCCAGCCGCTCCTGCAAAACCACACGTTCAGCCTCAAGGCCCAACTGCAGTTCGACGACAAGCACCTGCAGGATGAGTCCGGGCTGTTGGGCATAAACAGTGAAAAGCGCTCCCGCGTGCTCAATTACGGCCTTTCCGCCAAGGCTCGCGACCCGTTGCTGGATGGCGCCGTGACCACCCTTGCGCTGAACGGGAGCGAGGGCAGTTTGAATATCGACGGATCGCCCTGGACACTGGTCGGCAGGGCCGACCCGGGCCATTTCAGCGTGCTGCGTGCCAGCCTCGCGCGCCTGCAGCAGTTGGGGGGGCGTCTGGCCTTGTATGTTCGAGTGCAGGGGCAGTGGTCGGATGACAACCTGGACGACTCGGAAAAGCTCTATATCGGCGGCGTTTTCGGTGCGCGCTCCACCTACCAGACCGCCGCATTTGGTGATCGGGGCTGGCTGGCCAATCTTGAACTGCGCTATGCACTGACCGATACCTGGCAACTGGTTGCCTTTGCCGATCACGGCGAAGCGCGCTTGAATACACCGAGCTGGACCACCGGTACCGCGCCCAGTCGGCTCTCTGCTACGGGCTTTGGTGCGGGGTGGGCAGCGGGGAGCTGGAATATCAGTGCGCTGGCGGGCTGGCCGGTTGGTGATCACTCGGAGCAGAGCGATAGCGAGCGGCAGCCACGGGTGTGGGCGCAGGTGGCTTACGCGTTTTGAGGTTGCCTTGGGCTAGTGCCCTTGAGATCGAGCGCCGCTTGCGCATCGCGAGCAAGCTCGCTCCTACAAAAACGACGCACGCTGCAACGTGCCATGGCCTGTTCGGGCCGGCTTGATACCGCGTCATACAAACAAAGCGGCCAACCATTGACTGACGACATAGGCGTGTTGCAAACCACTGTAGGAGCGAGCTTGTCGGGGCGCCGAACCGTCGCGATGCGCCGCGCAAGCGGCGCTCGATCTTGAGAGCGCTGAAGATCTACCGCCTAATGGCAACTCACCCCTTCACATTCAAAACAGACCTGAGCCACTGACTGAAGTCCGACAGCTCCGTATCAGAAATTTCATGAGCCATGTCATACAGACGAAGCACATGAGCAACACCCAGCCGCTCAAGCCATGCCTGCGACTGGCGCGCATAGGCCACAGGCAGAACACCATCCCGGTGGCCATGCGCGACAAATGCCTGAAGGCCTTCAAGCGCGATGGCCGGCGCAATGCTCGGTGCGAATTCTTCCAGCATGCGGCCGCTGAGCAAGGCAAAGCCGCGCAGGTGTTGCGGCGCGCTGAGACCTACGCCAGCGCTCATGATCCCGCCCTGACTGAAGCCGGCAATGACGGTCGGCAATGGCGGCAACCCCTCCAGCAGCGCGATCAACTGCAAGCGACTTGCCTGCGCGTGGTCGACCTCGAACGTCGGTTTACCGGTGGCAAAGCTCACCTGATAGAAGCCATATCCGCCAGGGCCAAGCTGCCGTGGGGCGCGCACCAGCAGAATTTCAAGTTGAGGAGGAAGCTTGCTTACCAATGGCGCAAGGTTCTCTTCGTTCGAGCCCACGCCATGAAGCAGCAACAAGCGTCCCTGGGGAGCGGTGAGATTGCCCGCCCGGCGCAGTTGAAGGCCGGAGTTGGGGTCGAGTTCAAGTGAGCTGAGGGTAATCATTGTCCGATGCCTTCGGTCGAGAGGGTGGCCGTGTTTCTGCTTCGGTGTGTTCAGAAACGGCTACCAGCTTACTGAAGCAGAAAAAGAGATAAACATGCTTGAATGGCATTCATCGTTCCGAAAACTGGGATAGTTATGGATCGCGCTTTGGAAATGCAGGTGTTCTGCACCGTGGTGGACAGGGGTAGCTTCATCGGCGCAGTGGACGTGCTCGGCATGTCCAAGGCGGCCGTTTCCCGGCACGTCAACGCCCTGGAAGAGCGATTGGGCGTGCGCCTGTTGCAGCGCACAACTCGGCGTTTGTCCCTGACCGAAGAAGGCAAGCTGTTCTACGACCAGGCCCGTGAAGTGCTGAGCCTGATGGATGAAGCCGAAAGCGCCGTGGCGCTCGGCGCGGGCGTACCGGCCGGGGTACTGCGAATCAACGTCCCGGTGAGTTTCGGCATTCTGCACCTGGCACCGATCTGGGCCGACTTCCTCGACCGCTATCCGGACGTAGAGCTGGATATCAGCCTCAACGACCGGCAGGTGGACCTTGTCGAGGAGGGCTTCGACATGGCCGTGCGCATCGCCCAACTGGAAAGCTCGACATTGGTTGGCCGCCGCTTTGCCGGCACGCGCATGAGGCTGTGCGCGTCGCCCGACTATCTCAAGCACCATGCCGCTCCTGTCGAGCCTGCTGACCTGGCCCGGCACCGCGTTATCGCGTACAGCCATTTCTCGATGGGCAACCAGTGGAAATTCGACGGACCCAACGGAGTGCAGCAGGTCTCCACCCGCTCAGTGGTGCGCTGCAATAACGGCGACACCTGCCGCGCCATCGCCCTGGCGGGTGGCGGGATCCTGTTGCAACCCAGCTTCATGATTGGCGAGGATTTGCGTCGAGGCGATCTGGTGGAACTGCTACCCGAGTTTCGCTCGGTGGAGCTCGGGATCTATGCGGTCTACCCGACGCGAAAACACCTGGCACCGAAAGTCAGGGCCATGATCAGTTTTCTCGTCGAGCAGTTTTCCGCGGTGGATTGGGACCGGAGCTAGCCGTCACCTCAGGCGGGTTGTTGTTCTCGCGCCAGCAACAGGCGGGCTTCCCGTAGCGGCTCCGGATCGACCCAACTGTCGACATCGAAATCAGCCGCAATGAAGCCGTGGCGCAGCAGGAAATCCTTCTGCACCCGCAGGCTGTCGACGATGTCCGGGTCCAGGCGTAGCTGGATGCCTTCGGCAACGCTGTCGTAGCTGCCCGCCAGCGCAGCCTCCGGGACGTGGTAGTCCTTGGCGATCAGCGCCACGGTGGCTTCCGGGTTGGCCAGTGCCCAGTCACCGGCACGCAGCAGTTGCGCCAGATAACGCACCACCAGCTCGCGGTGTTCGCTCAGCAATGCCTCGCTCACCACCACGCCACGCAGTACCGAAGGATGCACCCGGGCGCGGGGGTCGGGATGGCGTTGGCTGTCGTAGACCGTCTGGACATCGACGAAGCTAGCCACCTCTTCGGGAAGCCGGGCAATGATCGCGTCAACCTGTCCGAGGATCAGGTTCGAGGCCAGCACCCGGGCATCATCGATAAAGTGGTCACGCTTGCGCGCGGAGGGGCCGCCTTCATTGGCCTGCCGGTCGATGTAGACCAGTTCGGCGTCGTCCAGGGTCAACCCGGCCTCGGCCAGGGTGGTGGCGTAGATTTTCAGTTGCTGGGCGATCATCAGGTCGAATTTCGCCTCTCGCTGCCCAATGATCCCCAGGCGCTTGCCTTTCAACCCGACAGGCGCATCGATACCGGAGCCGGCCAGGCTCAAGACCGGATAGGAGCCCTCCAGCCAGGCCAGCGCCACCACGCGGCTGGCCACGCCCTGGGCGCGCGCCCAGACAGCGGGCGCATGGCCGGCATGGCGCAGCCAGAGCCGTTCATGGTGGGCGTAGTCGAGTTTGCCGGTGAAGCCGACGGAGGCGTATTCGATGTCGAGGCCGGGCTCGTCGGCGAAGGTTTCCTGCAAGTAGCCCAACTGGTACGCCAGTGACGAGGCGGTGGGTACCGCCGGGCAGCGGGTCAGGTTCAAACGGTCGTTGGCGCTCATCGGGCTTGCCTCTCGCGAATCTGCTCAAGCAGCACCTGGCCGCTGTCGAGCAGGGTGTCGAGGGTGGTGCGGTCGGTACGCCCGGCCCGCAGGGTATGCAATACCTGAACGCTCGATTGCAGCGGGTAATCGGAACCGAACAGGATGCGCTCCGCGCCCAGGTGGCGGACGGCGAGGGCCAGGGTGTCGGGGTCGGTGCCGAGGATCGCGCTGTCCACATACAGGCGGCGAATGCGCTCGATCGGCGCCTGTTTCTCGATGATGCCCAGCAGCGTCGGCAGCAGGCCGCCGAGCATCGCCAGTTGCACGCTGACGTCGGGGTAATCGTCGAGGAAATCCGACAGGCCGAGGGTGATCCACGCTGCGGCGAACTGCGAGGTGGACTCCAGCAGCCAGCGTGCGTGGGTGGCGTCTGGCGCGGGCGGGTGCGCCCATTGGCCAGGAATGCTCGGATGGGCCAGGCCGGTATGCAGGTAGATATGACTGCCCAGGCGCTGCGCCACGGCGAACAGCGGCGCCAGCCGGCGCGCGCCTTCGAGGTTGAGAAACGCCCCGGCCGGCAGTACCGCGCCGATCAGGCCCAGCTCGCGGTGGCCACGCTCCAGCTCGCGGGCCGACCACGCGATGTCGGCCGTGCTCAAGACGGCCAGACCGCTGAGGCGTTGCGGGTGCTGGCGCACCAGTTCGGCGAGGTCGTCGTTGTAGAGGGTGAACAGCTCTCGGGCTTCATCGGCGTCGAGCGCGGCGTCGACGCCCAGCGTGGTCGGCCAGGAAATCACCTGATGGGCGATGCCTGCCTGTTCGATATGGTCAAGGCGGGTGGCCGGATCATGGAAGGACGACCCAATGGGCAGCGTCTCGACCAGCACCGAAGAGTTCACCTCGAAACCCAGACCGCCGTTTTCATCGCGGACGATGCGTGGGGCCTGGGTGCGTTGGCGCAGGAATTCCAGGGTGCGTGGCGAGAGCCAGTGGGTGTGCCAGTCGACGATGCCGCTCATGGGCGTTCTCCTTCGGTCGGGAAGCGCGAGCCGTAGCGCAGCGGTGTGTTGTTCAGCGCGTAGTTGCCGACCGCGTGCAGCGAGTTGATCAGCGGGTCGTGGGACGACAGCGTGCGGGCGTCGCGCCAGAAACGGTCGAAGGCCTTGTCGCGCTGGGTACCGCGACCGCCGGGGAAGTCGAACAGCCGCGGGGTGATTTCCAGGGCCAGCGCCGAGCTGTGGGAACGCAGGGCGAGGGCGCGGGCGGTAAGCCGGCCGACCGCGTCGTCATCCAGCTCCAGGCGCTTGTCCCAGCCTTCCTGCAGCTCAGCGATGACGCGATCGAAATAGCCGAGGCCAGCCTGCACACGACTCCACAGTTCGCCGAACTGGGTAAGCACCAGCGGATCGTCGGCCAGCGAACTGGCACCCGGCGACAGGGTCTGGCGGCGGTCGTTGCGGGCGTAGTCGCGGGCAGTATCGAGGGCGGCCAATGCCGAGCCGAGGTAGACCGCCGAGTAGTACACGGCGCCGAAGGTGGTCCAGAACGGCAGCACGCTGCGCTGGGCGCCCTGATGCTTCCACGGGATCACTTCATCGGCATGCAGGCGCACGTTGTCGAATATCACGGTGCTCGAGTCGGCGCCGCGCAGGCCGATGGGGTTCCAGTCCTGCTCGAAGCGGATGCCTTCGCGGTCGGTGGGCAGGTAGCCGTAGATGAAGTGCGTGCGGTCGGCGTGCTCGGCCAGCACCGTGGTGATCTCGGCCAGCGGTGCGCCGGTGTTCCACTTTTTCACGCCGTTGAGCACATAGCCGCCGTCGGCATGGGGCGTGGCGAAGAATTCGCGGTTGACATACTGGGTGACATTGCCCCAGTACCAGCGGTTGTCCGTGGCACGGCGGACGATTTCGGCGTTGCCGTCGCTGTAGTCGTGAAACAGCGGCACCGCCGAGTTGTAGAAATGGAACGCCAGCAGCGCGCCAATCGAACCGTCGCCACGGGCCACTTCCAGCACCGACCAGGCAGCATCGCGCACGCTGCCGCCACCGCCACCGAGGTGGGCCGGGTAGAACAGGTTGACCAGCCCGCTTTCGCGCAACTGCCGGATCTGCTCTACCGGCGGCGTGGCTTGCTGGTCGCGCTCGGCGGCGCCTTTGCGAAAGGCAATGCCCAGCTCGCGGGCCAGGGCGATCCAGTCGCTCGGGTAGGGCTGATGGCTGCGCAGTGGCAGGGGCTGGCGAGGGTCTGAAGAACGGGTCATGCGGGTACCTCATCGGTCGAGTTGGAAAGGGGGGCTGTGCGCAGCAGATACAGGGTCATGGCCATCCAGGTGAGGGCGGCCAGCAGGTAGCAGGCGGGGGCGACGCGCAGGGCGTTGTGCAGGCCGAAGGCGTCGGACAGGCGGCCGATGAGTTCCGGGCCGAGCATGCCGGCGACACCGATGCCGAGCATCACCGAGAACGACACCGCGCTGGTGCGCAGGTGCGCCGGCACGCTTTCCACCACCAGCGTGGTGAGGGTGCCGGCGCTGAAACCGAAGGTCGCGGTGCCGGCGGCGATGGCCAGCTTGCAGACCGTCAGCGACGGTGTGGTGTAGGCCTGCAGGAACAACCCGGCGGCAATCAGCGAGGTGCTGGCAATGAACGCCGGGAAACCCCAGGCATGCCGGCGCAGCCAGAGGCTCGACAGGTAACCGCCGATCAGGCCCACCGGCAGGGTGAAGAGCAGCACCTGGGCGAGAAACGCCGAGGCCTGCTGGTTGTCGAGGGCGAAGCTGCGGTAGAGGAACGCGGGGATCCACATCTGCGTGCTCATGGCCGTGTAGAAAAACAGCAGCGCCAACAGGTGCAGGCAGTAACCGGGATAGCGGAACACTTCCAGGCCCTTGCGCAGCGGTGGCGGCGTGGTCACCTGCTCGCTGGCACCCAGACGCGGTTCGCGCTGGCTGAGCAGCAGCAAGGCCAGCAGCAGGCCGGGCACCCCGGCGACCAGAAAGGCGCTGCGCCAGCCGTGTTCGGCGGCCAGCCAGCCACCGAGGCCGAGGGCGGCGGCGGAGCCAAGCTTGTTGCGCAGCATGTACAGCGAGAACAGCAGGTTGCGCCAGCGCGGACGGTAGAGGTCGGCCAGCCAGCTTGGCGCCACGCCGCTGTAGGCGGCATCGCCGATACCGGTGAGCATGCGGCATAGCAGCAGCGCGACGAACCCCGACACCAGCCCCGAGGCCAGCGACGCGGCGCTCCACAGCACCGCGCCGCCGATCAGCACCGCCTTGCGGCCGAAACGGTTGGCCAACAGGCCCATCACGGGCGCGGCCAGCAGGGCGGCGAGGGTCGCCGCCGAGGACAGCCGGCCGATCTCTTCATCGCTGGCACCGAAGTGGGCTTTGAGCGGTGTGATCAAGGCGGAGACGATCATGCTGTCGAGCACGCAGACCACCCCCAGGCCGAACAGCAGGGCCAGCGATATATGCGCATTCGGATCGCGTGAAGCGGGATGGTTCATGCGGACTCCCGGGAAACATGACTGAGGATCGAGGCGACCGCGTGGCGGGCCGAGTTGGCGGCGCCTTCCTGGCCGCCGTAGGCAATGCCGTCGCCGGCCAGCCAGGTGCGGCCGTGATTGCGCGAGAGCACGGCGGGTGGTGGAGCGTCGTGCTCCAGCGGCCAGGAGCCTTCGCTGAAGGGGATGCGTGCCCAGTTCACCGCCACCGGGGTCTGCAGCCGGGCGCCCTGGCCGGGATGCAGGGCTTCCACCGCCTGGCGGGATAGCGCGTATTGCTCGGCCGGCGAGCGCTCGGCGAAGCGCCGTGCCACCGCGCCCTGGTTGTAGGCGCCGATGAGGATTCCTTGTGCGCTGTTGAAGCGGTCGCTCGGGTACCAGAGCAATTGCGCGTCGTCGTGCGGTCGGGATAGCCCGCCGTAGATGTGATCGTTGCGCTCCCAGAAGCGCGGCGCTTGCCAGGCGACCTTGTTGGCGTGCTCGTTTTGCCGCGCGTCGATGATCTGTTTCACCGCGGCCGGCAGGTTGTGTTGCAGGCGCGCCAGCAGCGGCAACGGCAGCGCGAGCACCAGGTAATCGAAGCGTTGATCGTGGTGCCGGACGCCTTCCTGCCACTGCACCCGGTTGCCCTGTTCATCGGTGTGAATTGCACTGGCCACGGCGCCGAGCCGGATGTTCCCGGCGAGTCGCCGGGCAAAGGCGTGGGCGATGCGGTCCATGCCGCCCACCGGCTGGAACATGCTGGCGGCGTATTCGGGAACGGCATCTTCCACCAGTGCGGCCTGCAATTTCGGGTCGAGCAATTGCGCCCAGTCCAGCGGCGCCGGGGCGCTGGTCGCGGGTTGTCCGGGTACCGGGAAGGCGACGTCGGCGGCGCGCAGCGAGCCGTGATAACGGCCGGCGCCGTCGAGATCGCCGTAGGTCTGTAGAAGCGAGCGCAGCGCCTCGGCGTGAGGCGCCGGAAGTGGTTGTTGCAACAGCCATTCGCTCAGGCGGCCCTTGAAGTCCTGGCGTGCCTGTCGGGTAGACACCGGTGGCCGCGCCGGGTCGAGCAGCAGCAGGCTGTTGCGGCTGTCGTTGACCAGCGGTTCGAGGGCGACCCCCAGCTCGCGGCAATAGCCAAGGAGGGTCAGGTGATGGGACATGATCCGTGCCGGTCCCGGATTGAAGTACTGGCCTTCATCGAAACGAACGTTCTGCAGCTGGCCATCGAGGTGTTCGACGACGTCGCCCTGGCGCAGGGTCCAACTGCGGCCGCCGACCCGTTGTCGCGCCTCCAGTACGGTCACGTCGAAACCGGCGTTTTTCAGTTCATGGGCCGCGACCAGCCCGGCGATGCCGGCGCCGATAACGGCGACCGAACGCTGTTTGCCTTGCTGGCTGGGCGCTAGTGGCGTGAAGGGCGCGGCAGCCTGGGCCGGCAGCGGCAACAGGCCGGCCGCCGCCAGGGCTCCCGCCCGGGTGATCAGGGTTCTGCGTGTAAGGGGCATGGCGGTCCTCGCCTGGGCTGTGCGCCGGGCCATGGGCCCGGCGCCGCGGGGCGGATCAGAAGCGAGCGGTGACGGCGACGCCGGAGGTGCGTGGTTCGCCGTAGGCGACCCAGTACGGCGCGTTGCCGCCGCCCAGGGAAATGCCGTGGACCTGATACTGCTTGTTGCCCAGGTTGTTGACGTAGCCGGTGACGCTGTACTTGTCGTCGGCGGTGGCGTAGGTCACGTGGGCGTTGGCCAGGGCGTAGCCGCCCTGGTACAGGTTGCTCCAGCGCGAGTCCTGCAGTGCCGAGATGAAGTACTCGCGGCTCTGGTAGCGCACGTCGCCGCCGATGTTGATCTTGCCGGGGATGTCCAGCGGCAGGCGGTAGTCGGCGCCCAGCGCGTAGACATGGCGCGGCGAGCGCACGAAGGTGTTGCCTTTCCAGCGGTCACCGGTGAATTCGGTATCCAGGAACGAGGCGCTGAACTGCACCAGCAGGTCGTCGATCGGTCGCGCTTGCAGTTCCAGCTCGGCGCCCTTTGCCTTGCCTTCGGCGTCGTTGACCAGCATCGAAACGATGCTGCCGTTGGCGGTGGTCGTGGTGGCGTTGACCTGCATGTTGTCGTAGTCGTAGTAGAAGACGTTGGCGTTGGCGATCAGGCGTCCGCCGAGCCACTCCGACTTCAGGCCCAGCTCGTAGGATTGCAGCTCTTCCGGATCGACCGTGCTCAACTGCTCCAGGCTGTTGGCCAGGCCCGTGTTGAACACCCCGGAACGGAAGCCCTTGGCGTAGCGGGCATAGACCCGCAGGTTGTCATTGATGCGGTATTCCGGGGTCAGGTCATAGGTGACCGCGCTCCAGTGCTTGTCGCGCTTGGCATTGCCGTTGGCGGTCAGGCCGGCGAGGGTGACGGCGTTGGCGTTCTGCAGCGAGCTTTGGTCCCACCAGTCGCCGGCGAAACCGTCGCCGGTGTACTGCTGCAGGTCCAGGTCGATGTTTTTCTTTTCCGATGTCCAGCGCAGGCCGCCGGTGAGGCTGAAGGCGTCGGTGAAGTCGTAGGTCAGGTTGCCGAACAGCGCATAGCTGGTGTTGCCGTGCTCGTAGCTGACACCCGAGTACTCGGCGGCGCCCGGTCCGCTGTCGACAATCGAGGTTG
The DNA here is from genome assembly GCF_003231275.1 of Pseudomonas huaxiensis. Taxonomy (GTDB): domain Bacteria; phylum Pseudomonadota; class Gammaproteobacteria; order Pseudomonadales; family Pseudomonadaceae; genus Aquipseudomonas; species Aquipseudomonas huaxiensis. The sequence goes on along the minus strand of NZ_QKVL01000053.1, from coordinate 23,978 downwards.
CCGACTGGCTCTCGAGTTTTTCGTGGAAGGCGTGGGCGCCGGCGATCCAGCGCAGGGTTTCGCTGGTCGGCGAGGCCAGGCGCAACTCCTGGGAGTACTGCTTCCAGTTGTTGTTGGCATAGGCGCGGCCACCTTCGACCGGCGACAGGTCATCGTCGCTGATGGCCCGTTGGCGGGTCTGGTCGAAGGCGGTGATCGAAGTCAGCGTGTAGTCGCCGAGGGCGTAATTGAGGGTCAGCGAGGTGCCGTCGTGCTGCACCTTGGACTTGTTGTCGACGTTGGCTTCGAGGTAGCGCTTGCGGTCGTTGGCGCGGGTGTAGCCGCCCAGCCAGGGGAAGCGGCCGACCGGCAGCAGGCCGTTGGCGTTGCCGCGCGACTCGCTCGAATGGATGCTCCACAGCGCTTCCAGGTCCGGGTTGAGCTTGGCCAGGAACTGCACGCGAATGGCTTCGCGGTCGATGGCGTCGTGGTCCTTGTCGAGGTTGGTGTTCTTGATGAAGCCGTCGCGCTCCTTGGTGTAGAGCGAGACGCGGGCGGCCAGGCGTTCGTCGATCAGCGCGCCGCCGAGGGCACCTTCGACGATCTTCTGATTCTTGCTGCCGTAGCCGAGGGTGGCGTAGCCGTCGGTATCGAACGACGGCTTCTTGCTGATGATGTTGACCGCGCCGCCGGTGGTGTTCTTGCCATACAGGGTGCCTTGCGGGCCGCGCAGAATCTCGATGCGCTCAAGGTCGAACAACGGATCAGCGCCGGCCAGGGGCGCGTTCAGGTAGACGTCGTCGGCATAGATCCCGACCGGGAATACGGTGGCCGCGCCGACGTCGCCGGTGCCGACGCCGCGGATGTACCAGCGCGGCCGGTCATCACCGTCCGGGCTCTTGGCCTGGGCATTGGGCACGAAGGTCAGGGCCTTGCCGACATAGTCGGTGGGGGTCTTCTGCAAGTCCTCGCCGCTGATGGCGCTCACGGCGTTGGAGATGTCCTGGACACTTTGCTCGCGGCGTTGCGCGGTCACGGTGACGGTCTTCAGGGCTGGAGCGGCGGTGGGGGTGTCCTCTGTCGTGGCGTTTTCGCCGGTCTGGGCCGCCTGTAGCGGCAGGCTGCTGAGCGCACTGGCGAACAGCCCGGCCTGTAGCAGGCCGCGAGAAATGGGGTTGAGTGAGTTCCAGGTAGGCATAAGTGCTCCGTTGCAAGTGGGCAGTCAGATACTGTTGATCCGTTGCAAAGCCCCATTGCAGAGCGTGTGCCAGCTTGTACGAGGGTTGTCTAACTGGCTGTTTTTATTAACTTATTAATGTATTCGGGTTTTTACCTTTGAAATCAGGTGTTTCCGTGACAGCAGCGAAGTGCGTAAAGGCTGCTGCCGGAGCAGCAGAACCGCTCTGGAATGAGGGTTTCGGGCAGGTGGCGGAGCGGTGGCTGGCGGCCATGCGCTAATCGACAGATCTTTAGCGACTTTGAGGTCGAGCATCGCGACGGTTCGGCGCCCCGACAAGCTCGCTCCTACACCTGTCCTGCCGCTGTAGCGTTCGACGCTACACCTGTAGCGTTTCATTCCCCCCGAAAGCGCTCCCGCTTTTCCTCAGAACCCCCGTAAACAAAGGCCTCCAGCCCGACCACAACAATCTGGCATAGCCGTTGCTCTGTCCCTTGTGCGCAGCGAAATGATCGCGCCACTAATAAGAACAGGACTAACCCCATGAGACAGATTGGCCATGCCTCGCTTTCCGGCGCTCGTTCGACCGTCGCCGGTATTCCCTTGAAATCCCTGGCTGCCGCGTTGCTGTTGAGCCTGGCCACCACGCCGGCCCTGGCCGTGGAGCTGCCGGCCAACGTCGACAGCAAGCGCCTGATTGCCGCCGACAAAGAACCCGGCAACTGGATGAGCACCGGGCGGACCTACGACGAGCAGCGCTACAGCCCACTCAACAAAATCAGCGATCAGAACGTCGACAAGCTCGGCCTGGCGTGGAGCTACAAGCTCGATCTGGACCGGGGTGTGGAAGCCACGCCGATCGTGGTCGATGGCGTGATGTACACCACCGGGCCGTTCTCGGTGGTGTATGCGCTGGATGCCCGCGACGGCAAACTGATCTGGAAATACGACCCGCAATCGGACCGCAACCGCGCCGGCGAAGCCTGCTGTGATGCGGTCAACCGCGGAGTGGCGGTGTGGAAGGGCAAGGTTTATGTCGGCGTGCTCGACGGCCGCCTGGAAGCCATCGACGCCAAGACCGGCAAGCTCGCCTGGTCGGTCGATACCCGCGCCGACCACAAGCGCAGCTACACCATTACCGGCGCGCCACGGGTGGTCAACGGCAAGGTGGTGATCGGCAATGGCGGCGCCGAGTTCGGCGTGCGCGGCTACGTCACCGCCTATGACGCTGAAACGGGCAAGGAAGCCTGGCGCTTCTACACCGTGCCGGGCGACCCCAAGCTGCCGCCGGAAGGCAAGGGCATGGAAATCGCCGCCAAGACCTGGCACGGCGACGCTTTTGTCGAACAGGGCGGTGGCGGTACGGCCTGGGACTCGTTTGCCTTCGATCCTGATTTGAACCTGCTGTATATCGGCGTCGGCAACGGCTCGCTCTGGGACCCGAAATGGCGCAGCCAGGCCAAGGGCGACAACCTGTTCCTGTCGTCGATCGTTGCGGTCAACGCCGACACCGGTGAATACGTCTGGCACTACCAGACCACTCCGGGCGACGCCTGGGACTACACCGCGACCCAGCACATGATCCTTGCCGAGCTGCCCATCGACGGCAAGCCGCGCAAAGTGCTGATGCAGGCGCCGAAAAACGGCTTCTTCTATGTGATCGACCGTGCCACCGGCGAGTTGCTCTCGGCCAAGGGCATCGTGCCGCAGAGCTGGACCAAGGGCATGGACATGAAGACCGGCCGGCCGATCGTCGATGACGAAAACGCCGCCTACTGGAAAGACGGCAAGCGCAAGCTGGTGACGCCGGCCTTCTGGGGCGCCCATGACTGGCAGCCGATGTCCTACAACCCGAACACCGGGCTGGTGTACATCCCGGCGCACATCATGTCGGCCTACTACGAGCACATTCCCGAGGCGCCCAAGCGCAACCCGTTCAAGAGCATGTACCAGTTGGGCCTGCGCACCGGGATGATGCCGGAGAATGTCGACGGCCTGCTGGACATGGCCAAAGGCTGGTCGGGCAAGCTGATCGCCTGGGACCCGGTCAAGCAGCAGCCAGCCTGGGAAGTGCCCTACGTGACCATCTTCAACGGCGGCACCCTGAGCACCGCCGGCAACCTGGTGTTCGAAGGCAGCGCCGACGGCCGCGTCATCGCCTACGCCGCCGACACCGGCAAGAAGCTCTGGGAGCAACCGGCGGCCAGTGGCGTGATGGCAGCACCGATCACCTACAGCGTCGATGGCGAACAGTACGTGACCTTCATGGCCGGCTGGGGCGGGGCGTTCTCCACCTTTGCCGGGGCGCTGTCGCTGCGGGCCGGGGTGCAGCCGTTCTCCCAGGTGCTGACCTACAAGATTGGCGGCACCGCCAAGCTGCAAGAGCCGGCACCGCGTCCCGACACCCCGAAACCGCCTGCGCTGAGCAACGACACGGCCTCCATCGAAGCCGGCGCCAAGCTGTATGACGGCTATTGCTCGCAGTGCCATGGCATCCACGCGGTCAGCGGCGGCGTATTGCCCGACCTGCGCAAGCTGACGCCAGAGAAACACCAGATGTTCCTCGGGATCCTGTTCGGCGGCCGTGTGCCCGATGGCATGCCGTCGTTTGCCGATGCCTTCACCCCCGAGCAGGTCGACCAGATCCATCAGTACCTGATCAAGCGGTCCCACGACCTGCAGAACGAAGGCGATGCCTGGAAGCAGTTCAGCGCCAAGCAATAAGCCCCTGACAAGAGAGACGCGGATATGAGTGACGCCATTTATCAGAACTACATCGCCAATGCCTTCGTCGCCAGCGACGAGCTGATCGAGGTGCATAACCCGGCCAACGGCCAGTTGCTCGGGCGTGTGCCCCAGGGCAGCAGCGCCGAAGTCGAACAGGCGATCGCCGCCGCGCGCCAGGCGCAGAAGGCCTGGGCCCTGCGGCCGGCCATCGAACGTGCGGGCTACCTGCGCAAGATCGCCAGCAAGGTGCGCGAGCATGCCGAGCGCCTGGCGCGGGTCATCACCGCCGAGCAGGGCAAGGTGCTGGAGCTGGCGCTGGTCGAGGTGAACTTCACTGCCGATTACCTCGACTACATGGCCGAGTGGGCGCGGCGCCTGGAAGGCGAAGTGCTGAGCAGTGACCGGGCCGGCGAGAGCATCTTCCTGCTGCGCAAACCGCTGGGTGTGGTTGCCGGGATCTTGCCGTGGAACTTCCCGTTCTTCCTGATCGCCCGCAAGATGGCGCCGGCACTGTTGACCGGCAACACCATCGTGATCAAGCCGAGCGAAGAAACCCCGATCAACTGCTTCGAGTTCGCCCGCCTGGTGGCCGAGACGGATCTGCCCGCGGGCGTGTTCAACGTGGTCTGCGGTACCGGCGCCACGGTCGGCAGCGCGCTGACCAGCCACCCCGGCATCGACCTGATCAGCTTTACCGGCAGCGTCGGCACCGGCTCGCGGATCATGGCCGCTGCGGCGCCGAATATCACCAAGCTCAACCTGGAACTGGGCGGCAAGGCGCCGGCCATCGTCCTGGCCGATGCCGATCTGGATCTGGCGGTCCGGGCCATTACCGCCTCGCGGGTGATCAACACCGGGCAGGTGTGCAACTGCGCCGAGCGGGTCTATGTCGAGCGCAAGGTGGCCGATGCGTTTATCGAACGGATCGCCGCGTCCATGGCCGCCACCCGTTATGGCGACCCGCTGGCCGAAAGTGGCCTGGACATGGGGCCGCTGATCAACCGCGCAGCGTTGGACAAGGTGGCGCAGATGGTCCGCACCGCCAGCGGGCAGGGCGCGCAGGTGATTACTGGCGGCGCGGTGGCCGATCTCGGCCAGGGCTTCCACTATCAGCCGACGGTGCTGGCCGGTTGTTCCGCCGAGATGGAAATCATGCGTAAGGAAATCTTCGGCCCGGTGCTGCCGATCCAGATTGTCGATGACCTCGACGAGGCCATCGCGCTGTCCAACGACAGCGAATACGGCCTGACCTCATCGATCTACACCGGCAGCCTGAGCGCGGCCCTGCAGGCGACCCGTTCGCTGGACTTCGGCGAGACCTACATCAACCGCGAGAACTTCGAAGCCATGCAGGGCTTCCATGCCGGGACGCGCAAGTCCGGTATTGGCGGTGCCGATGGCAAGCACGGGCTGTACGAGTACACCCACACCCATGTGGTGTACATCCAGGCCTGACCGTTCGACCGCACCTTGAAAAACGCCCGGACCGTATTGACGGTCCGGGCGTTTTTCGTTGGGGCTCAGAGGCAGTCGTTGGGCTGCACCAGCCGGTGCTTTTTCATCTGCCGGTAGAGCGTTGAGCGGGCGACGCCCAGTTCGCTGGCCGCCGCGCTGATGTTCCAGCGATGGCGGCGCAAGGTCGCCAGCAGGCTCGACGCTTGCGGTTCGCTGCTGGTCGGCGGGATGGCCGGCAGCGCGTGCACGGCGGCGCTGTGCAGCAGGTCGCCGGGCAGGCAGTCCAGGTCGATACAGCCGTCCTCGGCCAGGGCCACCGCGTAGCGCAGGGCGTTGAGCAACTGGCGGATATTGCCGGGCCAGGGCGCGTCGAGCAGGCACTGGCGCGCCTGGTCGGTGAGTTGCAGGCCCTGGGCCTCGGCCTGGCTGTCGAGCAGGTACTGGATCAGTTGCGCGCGGTCACTGCGCTCGCGCAGCGGCGGCAGGCTGAGGTTCATGCCGTTGAGTCGGTAGAACAGGTCCTCGCGAAAGCCCTTGTCGCGCAACATGCCTTGCAAGTCCTGGTGCGTGGCGCAAATCACCTGGATATCCAGCGCCACCGGCACCTGGGCGCCGAGGGGCGAGATCTCCCGTTCGGCCAGCACCCGTAGCAGGCGGGTTTGCAGATGGGCCGGCATGTCGCCGATCTCATCGAGAAACAGCGTGCCGCCATTGGCCAGTTCCAGCTTGCCCTTCATGCCTTTTTTCTCGGCACCGGTGAAGCTGCCGCCGCGGTAGCCGAACAGCTCGCTCTCGATCAGGCTTTCCGGGATCGCCGCGCAATTGAGCGCGACAAAGGGCCCGCCGTGGCGGGAACTGGCTTGATGGATGGCGCGGGCAAAGGCTTCTTTGCCGGTGCCGGTTTCGCCAGTAATCAGGATGGCGATGTCTTTGTCGATCACCTTGCGCAGGCGCCGCACTGCCTGTTGCAGCGTCGGGTCGGCACCGGCCAGTTGCTCCAGGTCGGGGTGACGGGGCCGCGGCACCTTGGCCGGGGCGGGCGCCACGCGGCGCTGGTCCGAGGGAATGCGCAGGCTCAGGTCCAGCAGCGCCTCGTCATGCCGGGCGCGCAGGCGCAGGCCGCGAGCGCCGCCATTGGTCAGGCGCAGCAACTCATCGACGCCCATGGGCAGCAACTGATCGATCAGGCTGCCCAGCAGGTTGCAGCCATTGGCCTGGTCATGGGCGACAAAGGCCGCGCGGTTGGCGCCGATCACCCGGCCACTGTCGTCCACGGCCAGTAACTGCTCATTGGCCAGGTCGGCGATCTCGTCGATGGGCTTCAGCGAAAGCGTCAGGCGGTCCCGGTAGCTTTGGCGAAAGTGCGCGTTCTCGATCAGGCGGGCATAGAGGATCACCAGTTGCAGGGTCAGGTACTGGCTTTCCTTGGGGCCATCGCTGTTCAGGCAGGTGGCGTTCAGGCAGCCCTGCAACAGGCCCTGGGCATTGAAGATCGGCGCAACCGAGCAACTCAGGCGCGAATTGGCGGTGAGGAAATGTTCCTCGCGGTGGATGATCAGCGGCTCGGCTGCTGCCAGGGTGGTGCCGATGCCGTTGGTGCCGGCGATGGACTCGTCCCAGCGCGCGCCAACCACCAGGCCCGAGCGGATGTACGGGTCATGCTGGACCGGGAGGCGGGCGTCGAGGGTGATGCCGTGTTCGTCGCTGAGCAGCACCGCGAAACCGGCGGGCACCACGCGCCGGGCCAGGCCGCTGACGCCTTGGCTGGCGATATCGAGGTACTGCTGGTGTTGTTGCTGGTGGCGGCGGATATCGTCGGCGCAGAGGATATCCAGGCGGGTGGCCGTGGCGGGGTCGAGCCGGTGCTGCATGACGCTGCGGTACCAGGACTGGGCAATTACCCCGTCCGGGCGGATGCGCCGCTCGGGGAAGTGCTCGTTGACGAAGGCGGCGAGTTCGCTCGGGTGGGTCTGCGCGCTAGGCCGAGTCATGGACGGCTCCCTGTGGCGTGCCGCTCCAGAAGGGCGGGCACGGCGATCTTGTTATAGGTGCGACGAGCCGGAACTGTCACGGGAGCTAAGATAGCCCGTGGTGGCGGGCAGCGCCATGGCCATCGCACCCTGTGGGAGCTGGCTTGCCAGCGATGAGGCCGGCAAGAACACCTGCCTTGCTACTGATAAACCTTCTTCAACAACCGCAACAACTCCGCGCTTGGCCTCATCGCCGGCAAGACCGGCTCCCACAGGTTGTGCCTAGCCACAGGGTGGCGGCCAAACCCAAACAAAAGCCCCCGATCATGCGCAATGATCGGGGGCTTTTGGGGAGCGCGTCAGAAATCCCAGCGCGTGGTGACCATCACATTACGAGGGTCGCCGTAATAGGCCGAGGTGTAGAAACCGATGTTGGTGTAATACACCTTGTCGAACAGGTTGTTGACGTTAAGGGTCGCCGACAGGTTCTCGGTCAGTTGGTAGCGGGCCATCACGTCCACCAGCCAGTACGGGTCCTGGGTGAATTGCTCGGAACTGCGTTTGCCACTGTTATAGAGCATCTGCCAGCCCGCACTCTGCCAGCGGGCGCCACCGCCGAGGGTGAGCTTGTCCAGGCTGCCCTTGAGCTTGTAGCTGGTATAGAAACTGACCTGATCCTGCGGCTCCCAGGTCGAGACTTTCTCGCCTTCGGCATCCCGGGCGACTTTGTGGGTGTAGCCCGCCTGCAACTGCCAGCCCGGGCTGAGTTCGCCGCTGATTTCCGCTTCGTAGCCTTTGGTTTTGGTCTCGGTACCGACATAGGAACGGTCGTTGCCCGGAATCGAGTTGAACAGCGTATCCGCCAACGGACGGTTCTCTTCATGCACTTCGAAGTACGCGAGGCTGGTGTTCAGGCGGCCGTCGAAGAACTCGCCTTTGATGCCGAACTCATAGTTCTTGCCTTCGTTGGGCTCAAGCATCTTGTCGTATCGATCCGTGTACTCGGTATGCGGCTGGAAGATTTCGGTGTAACTGGCGTAGGCGGAGAAGTTGTCGTTGAGGTCGTACACCAGGCCGGCATACGGCAGGACCTTGCCGCTTTCCTGGCTATCCCGGGTGCCGGTGACCTGGTAGTTGGCGACCCGCGCGCCCAGCATCAGGTGCAGTTCATCCATCAGACTGAAACGACCGGTGATGTAGGTGCCTGTCTGGCGGGTGGTCAGGTCGTTGATCTTGGTGGGCTGGTTCCACAGCGGTTCGATGGCTTCGCCATGCCACTGGTAGAAGTCATAAGCGTTATCGAAGTACGTGGCTCTGCCGTAGTCCTTGCCCTTCCATTTGGAAATGGACAACGACTGGCCCACCACAAGTTGGTGCTCCCGGCCGAGCAGTTCGAACGGCCCCGAGGCGTAGACATCCAGGCTGTCGGCGGTGGTCTTGCCGGTGTATTTCTGCGCCCAGATCGAGCTTTCGGTGGCGGAGTCCTGGGAGATGTAGCCCAGCGGCGAGTCATAGCCGTTGATCTGGTGGTTGTACTGGCCCTTGGTTACCCAGCCATTGTCGAAGGTGTGTTCGAGGGTGGCGAAGAGGGTGCGACTGTACTGCGCCCACGAACTCCATTTCGGGCCGTTGTTGAACGAGCGTGGCACGTCCAGGCGGTTGCCAACGGCGTCGAAGACGGTGTGCGAGCCGGTCCAGCTCGAACCTTTGGGATCACTGTCCTGGTAGTCGGCGCCCAGTGTCAGCAGGGTGTCTTCGTCCAGGTCGACTTCGAGAATGCCGTAGTACACGCCGGTCTTGCGCGAGTAGTGGTCGAGGAAGGACTTCTTGTCCTGATAGGCCGCCACGGCCCGGCCGCGCACGTTGCCGGCATAGGTCAACGGGCCGCTGAGGTCAAGCTGGGTGCGGTAGTTGTCCCAGGTGCCGGCGCCCACTTCGATGTTGCCCTGGAAGTCGGCGGTGGGTTTCTTGCGAATCAGGTTGATGGTGCCGCCCGCACCGCCGGCGCCGGTCAGCAGGCCGGTGGCGCCCTTGAGCACTTCGACACGGTCGTAGATGGCCATGTCGGTCAGGGTCTGGCCCGCCGAGTACTGGGTATCGCGCAGGGTCGGGATGCCGTCGTACTGGAAGTTGACGATGGAGAAGCCGCGGGAATAGTAGTTGGTCCGCTCCGAGTCGTAGGTCGAGACGGTGATGCCGGGGGTGTGGCGCATCACATCGTCGATCGAGGTCAGGCCGAAATCATCCATCACCTGGCGGGTCACTACCGAGATCGATTGTGGGGTTTCCCGTGGTGTCAGCACCAGTCGGGTAGCGGTGGCGATGGTGCCGGGAGTGTAGGAACCGGTGCCTTCGGTCACCGTGCCGAGCTGGTTGGCGCTGATCTCGGTAGAGCCCAGCTCCAGGGTCGCGCCCGGCGCCGGGATGGCTTGCAGCGAATACACCTGATCGCCCTTCACCACGCGGTAGCCGCTGCCTTGCAGCAACTGCGCGAAACCCGCGTCTACGCTGTAGCTGCCCTGCAGGCCGGCGGCGCTCAGGCCCTCCAACTCCTGGGACTGAAACACGATCGCCACGCCCGCTTGCTGGGCAAACCGGTTAAGTGCAGCGCTCAGCGGCCCCGCCGGAATCGCGTAGGTTTGTGCGGTCAAGTTGGGCGTTTGTGCCTGGGCCAGGTTGAGGCTCGGGGCACCGGCGAAGGCGGCGAACATCGCCAGCGACAGTGGCGCGAGACGCAAGCGTCGCAGAGGGGAGAGGGCGGCGGGCATTCTGGGAAGGTCCTTTATGTGTCGATTTACCTTCCTTGACGGACCATTTGAAAGAAACCGGAAGCAATGAGAATAATTATTTTTCAGTACTGGCGTTCGGCCTCACCAGCATCAGCCATGGCGTGACGGCGCGCAGGTTGATCGGCAAGGTCTGCGCCAGTAATTGCAGGGCGTGATCGCTGTCGTCCAGCGGCAACACCACGGAGACGTTGAGCTTCGCCAGCGCCTCCCGATCAAACTGCAGGTAGCCGCTGCGGTGGCGGGCGATTTCGTCGAGCACTTCGGGCAGCGGCCGGTTATCCACCACCAGTTGGTGGCGCCGCCAGGCGTCGCTGATGCTGGCCGGGTCGACCGTGCCAGTGAGGCGCACGGCGTCGGTGGTGATCAGGGCGCGGGAGCCGGCGTCGACTTCCATGGTCTGCTGGCCATTGGCACTCTGTGCGGCCACGCGCGACTGCAGCATGGTCAGCACCGTGACATCGCCTTCGCGCTTCACCACAAACCGCGTGCCCAGTGCGCGCAGCGTGCCTTGGTCAGTCTGGACCAGGAACGGTCGGGCGCCATCGTGGGCGACGTCCACCAGGATCTCGCCTTGCAGCAGTTCAACCCGCCGCTCATGGCTATCGAAATGCAGGTTCGCCGCGCTGGTGCCGTTGAAGGTGACAGTGGAGTTGTCCGGCAGGTGCACGGTCTTCCACTGCGCCGGACCGCTGCGGACATCGGCCAGCCAGCGCGCAGGGTAGGGGCTGGACAGCAGCGTCGCGGCGGGCAGCGCCAGGCAGCAGGCCAACGCCAGGGCGCGGACATAGGGTTTGTGCCGAAGCGGTTTCTTGGCGGGAGTAAACGCTGCGCCCAACGCCGCACGGGCTGGTGCTTTTTGCCCGCGCAGGGCCTGCATGCGGGCAATGACCTCTTCCATTCGCCGGGCAGAAGCGGCGTGCTGCGGCCCTTGTTGTTTCCAGCGTTCGAAAGCCTGGCGCTCGGCCTCGTTCAACGGGCCTTCGTGCAGGCGAATCATCCACTCGGCGGCTTGTTCGTCGATCGGCTGGCGGGAGTCGGGCATGGGCGCTCAGGTATCCAGACTGTGGCTGCAATGCAGCAACGCTTGGATCAGGTACTTGCGCACCGTGCGTTCAGACAGCTTGAGTTGCGCGGCGATCTGCACCTGGGTCAGGTCTTCGAGGTAATACAGGACAAACGCCTGACGGGAATTTTCGTGCATGCCTTCGAGGATGAACGCGATCTGCTCAAGGGCTTCCAGGGTGGCGTGAATCTGTTCCGGCGATTGAAAGCCTTCCAGCGCCTGGGCGGTCAGCGCCAGTTCGTCCAGGTACGCGGTTTCAATCTTCTTGCGGCGCGACTGGTCGATGACCAGGCGCTTGGCGGTGATGCTCAGGTAAGCCCGCGGTTCGCGAATGCCGGCCACGGACTCGCGTGCGTTGAGGATCCGCGCGAAGGTGTCCTGCGCGAGGTCGGCAGCGTTATTGGCGCAGCCCAGTTTTCGCCGCAACCACGTCAACAGCCAGCCATGATGCTCGGAGTAGAGCGCGGTAATCTCCCGTTGAAACGGCGGTTCACCCACAGGCATATGGCTTGCTCAGACGTTGTTGAGAATTGTTTCTAATTGTGCGGTGAAGTGAGAGGGAAACGCAATAGACTCTCGTTTACGCCGTTTCCCTCGATCACCCCCGCCCGAACTGCCTGCGATAGCAGCTCGGGCTGCTGTTCAGTTTTGTCCGGAAGTGATGGCGCAAGGTCGCCGCAGTGCCGAAGCCGCACTGTTCGGCAATCAGCGGCATGGACAGGGAACTGGTCTCCAGCAGCGCCTTGGCGCGTTCCAGTCGAACCCCCAGCAGCCAGTCCGCAGGCGTGGTCCCGGTGGCGTCGTGAAAGCGGCGCAGGAAAGTGCGGCGACTCATATGGGCGGCATGGGCCATCTGCTCGATGGTCAAGTCGCTGTCGGGTTTTGCGCGCAGTTGATCCAGCAGCGGCGCCAGGCTGCTGCCCGGTCTGACGGTGACGGGCTGTTCGATGTATTGGGCCTGGCAGCCCAGGCGGTGGGGCGGGGTGACCATGCGCCGGGCGGCCCGGTTGGCCGCGTCGGGGCCAAAGTCCCGGCGGATCAGGTGCAGGCAGGCGTCAAGCCCCGAGGCGCAACCTGCCGAAGTGAGGATGTTGCCCTCATCCACATACAGCACCGAGGGCTCGACCTGAATGTCGGGATAGGCCTTCGCCAGTGCCTGGTGATGGTGCCAGTGGGTGGTGGCGCGCTTGCCCGCCAGCAGGCCGGTTGCCGCCAGGACAAAAGTGCCCGCGCAGATGGTGACGATGCGGCAGCCCCTTGCGCTGGCGGCGGTGAGCGCCTGGAGCAGATCGGGGGCAACCTCTTCGGCCAGGTCGCGCCACCCCGGAATGACGATGGTTCCGGCCCGTTCCAGCAACTCCAGGCCACCTTCCACGCTGATCTGCACGCCACCAAACGCCCGCAGCGGACCGGGTTCGGCCGCCGCGACGCGCAGTTCATAAAGCGGCCTTTTCAGCTCGGGATCGTCGCGCCCGAAGGCTTCGATGGCCGTGCCGAATTCAAAGGTGCACAACTGGTCGTAGACCAGCACGACCAGGGATCGATTGAAGGGCAGGGCGGCAGGATGGCGTTTTGGCATGAACTTGACGATACATGGCCTTCGTGCCGATTTCCACAAACCCCTCGGCGTCCGATGATCCTCCGACTATTTGAGTCGATGGAAACGTGCAATGAAGGATTCGGTGAAAGCGCTGGCTGCGGTTTGCCTGGCGGCGATGATGTTTGGTCTGGAGATCTCCAGTATCCCGGTGATCCTGCCCACCCTCGAGACCCTGCTCGAAGGCCGTTTCAGCGACCTGCAGTGGATCATGAACGCCTACACCCTGGCCTGTACCACCGTGTTGATGGCGGTGGGCACGCTGGTCGATCGCTACGGGCGGCGGACGTTGTTCCTCGCCAGCGTGGCCGTGTTCGGCCTGGCATCGCTGGCCTGCGGACTTGCCGAAGACGTGACCACCCTGATCATCGCCCGGACTGTGCAGGGCGCAAGCGGCGGCGCCCTGTTGATCTGCCAGATTTCGATTCTGTCCCGGCAGTTCACCGAACCCCGGGAGCGGAGCAAGGCCTTTGCCCTGTGGGGGATCGTGTTTGGCGCCGGGCTGGGTCTTGGTCCGATCATTGGCGCTGGCATCCTTGCGCTCGCCAACTGGCAGTGGGTATTTCTGATTCACCTGCCGCTGGCGGCCATCGCGTTTGCCCTGGCGGGCGCCGGGGTGCACGGCTCCAGCGAGGCGCCGACGGGCAAGCTGGACAGCCTGGGAATCCTGCTATTGGCGTCGGCAGTATTCGGCCTGACATTCGTGATTATTCAGGGTCCTGAACTGTCGCGCGCGACAGCCAGCGCGTGGGCCCTGGCGACCTTGCTGGCGTTGGTGGCCTTCCTGGTCTCGCAGAGGCTCAACCCGCACCCGATGATGGATTTTTCGGTGTTCCGCATTCGAGGCTTTTCAGGGGCGCTGTTGGGTTCGGCGGGCATGAACTTCAGCTTCTGGCCGCTGATGATCTACCTGCCGATCTATTTCCAGGCAGGCATGGGGCTGGATAACGTCGACGCGGGTTTGCTGCTTCTGGCGTACACCCTGCCCACCCTGTTTGTGCCGCCGTTGGGTGAGCGTCTGGCGCTGAGGCTGCAGCCGGGCGTGATGATTCCCGCAGGGCTGCTGGTGATTGGGGCGGGTTTGATGTTGATGTGCATCGCCATTGGCAGTGCCCATCTGCTGGTTCCCGTCATGGCAGCAGGCTGCGTGTTGGCAGGGACCGGACTCGGCTTGACCAATACACCGGTCACCAACACCAGCACCGGTTCCGTGCCGCCATCGCGGGCCGGCATGGCGTCCGGCATGGACATGAGTGCGCGAATGACTTCGCTGGCCATCAATATCGCGGTAATGGGTTGGGTACTGGTGCAAGGCATTGCCGGCAGCTTGCGCCAGAACCTGCCGGGGTTGGGCGAGGGTTCGGCGTTGCAGGCCACGGCCCAGGCCGTGGCGGCCGGCAAACAGGCGATACCCGCCAGCGCCTTTCACACCGCACTCGATCAGGGCTTCGCCTGGGTGCTGATCTATGGCGCCGCCAGCGTGTGCCTCGCGGCAGTGGCCAGCCTTTGTGTGTTCAGGCCGTGGGCAGTCGGCGTGAACACGCGGCCGGCCACGGCCTCCTGAGCACTTGTGAATTGTCCGGGCAACCCCACAAATACCAGTAACCAGTGATATCCAGAGGCAAGGCCGAAAAATAGCATAGCGGCGTCACCCCACTATCGTTCTGGCGGTCGTCCTTATGCGTGGAATCCGTTACACCCTCAGTTGCCTTGCACCCCTGATGCGCACGCCGTTCTGGCTGTGCGCCGTGACGGGATTGGTCTGCGCGCCGGCGCAAGCGGCCTTGTCCGGCTACTACGACAGCGTCGAGCAGATCCAGGTGGTGTTGCAGGACATGCGCGTGATCGATGCCCTGAAGCAGATGCCGATCGAAAGCATCGAACGCCAGCGCGATCAGGCGGACGACACCACCCGGCACTGGCGTATCCGCAGCCGGGACTGCGAGTTGCATGTCCTGCTCGAGTCCCGTCCACCGCCCGGCGTCGGAAAAACCACCTACCTCGTGAAGCACATTGACGGGTGCCGCTGACGGCGCCCGCTCATCATCTGCCGCAGCCAGCGCGGCGGCAGGCAAGGCAACGCCTCCTTAAACCTTCAATAACAGGGATCAGTAAATGAACCAGGTAACTACTCAGCGCGGACAGACTCGGGCGCTCATCCTCGGCGGGATGTCCGCATTACTCTCCTTGGCGCTGATGGCGCCGGCGCAAGCGGCGCCATCCACCTTCCAGAACTCGTGCCGCAACATCGAGCTGCAGACCGATAGCAACGAAGTGTCGATCCATGCCGAATGCCGCACCCGCAGTGGTGACTACAACGCGACGGCAATCGAGCTGGTGGGGGTTTCCAACGAATACGGCACGCTGCGCGGCCGCGGCGATGCACCCAGTTCGTTCCAGAACAGTTGCCGCAATGTCCAGCTCCGCTACAACCCGCAAGAGGTGGATATCGCTGCAATCTGTGAGGACGGCAAGGGTGGCGAAAAGAACACCAGCATTACCCTTCATGACATCGAGAACAACGACGGCAACCTGAACTGAGCAACGCCTGGCCAGGTCAGTGGGGCAGGCAGGCGCGGACGACGCTCAGGCCCGGCCGGGACTCTACCAGGAGTGTCCCGCCGAGCCTGGCGATCCGCGCGTGCATGGAGGGCAGGCCGATGCCGGTAGCGGCCTGGCTGACCGCCGAGAGGTCGAAGCCCACACCGTTGTCGCGGACTTCGAGCATCAGCTCAAGGTCCGCAACCACCGCCAGGGTGATCTCCACTTCCGTCGCGTCACTGTGCTTGAGCACGTTGGAAAGGGCTTCCTCCAGCAAGCGTGTCAGTTCCATGCAGAACGCCACGCTGGGCGGCCAGGGCCACCCGGCAAGGCACGACCAGCGACTGGTCACTTCCATCTCATCGAACAGCGTCGAAAAACGGTGCCGCGTCGGCGCCATCCACTCGGAGGGTGTCGCCGGCAGCTCGGCGTTGGCGCGTTCGCCGCTGCCCATGACGTTGCGCAGGTCATCGCGCAGGGACTTGAGGGTGGAGATGTGCCGGCGCGCATCGGCATGGGCAGCGGCATTGCGTTCCGCCTGGACGATGGCCCGGACCAGGGCGCTGCCAAACCCGTCATGCAGGTCGTGAATGAACTGCAGGCGCTCTTGCAGGCGCAGGTTTGACAGTTCCAGTTGGTGCTCATTGCCCAATGTCGTTTCCAGCTCCCGGCAAGCTTCCTCGACAGCGCTCGACAGCTCCACATTGAAACGCTCGGTGCGGCGCATGCTGTGGGCGATGCGCGAGCCCAGCACCGCGGTGATCACCGCCATGGTGACGAGGTTGGCATAAGGGGTCAGCAGGACGGGATCGGGAATCTTCAAGTAATACGTGCGCGTGTCGTATAGCGCGATGATCACGAATCCGAGGCCCAGCGAGGCATAGAACACATCCTGGAGCTTCCTGCTGCGCCAGGCATGGATCAGCGGCATGAGGCAGCTCGCGGCAAAGACCAGCAGATGGGTCCTCACGCCAAATTGCAGGGTGGCCAGCAAGTGCTTTTCCGGCATGCACACAATCAGCAGCGACAGGCCGACCGTCAGCGCTTGCAGGCTGCGCTCCTGCACCCGGCTGAGGGCGCGTCCCTGCAACTGGAAAATGAAAATGGCGTAGCACGTGCAAAAGGCCATGAACGCGATGGCGTTGGCCCGCGCCATATCCGCCGTATGACTGAACGGCCAGGGATCGACGGCCACGATGTTGTAGACGAACAGCACCCAGGCCAGGTTCAACAGCGCAAACCACCCATACAGGGCCTGCTTGCGGTAGAGCAGCCAGATACCTGCGAACAGGCCGGCAATACAGAGCGAACCCACCATGTTGATCAGGAACGTGGTGCGTTGCGACCACCATAGCTGCTGATGCAACGCCAGCATCTGCGCGGGAGGGCCCATCCTGACCAATCCCAGCCCAGGAAAGACCAGCGCGCGGCCTTGCACGCGAATCCAGATGTCATTGGCCTGCGGGTGCAGCGCAGCGTCCGGGAGGATCCAGTAGCGCGGGGTGTTCCAGCTTCTGGACAGCGGTTCTTGCAGGCTCGCGTCACGCCAGAGCAGGGTGTCGTTCAGGTAGACCTCGCCGGCCAGGTTGATCGAACTGCTGACCAGCGCGACCAGCGGCTTTTCTGCCCCGCCGACTGCGCAGTCGTGGCGCCAGGTGATTCGATACCAGACCGCCCCGGTGAAATCGGGCCAGCGGGTGGTCCAGATATCGGGCAGTGTGACCGCTTGCCAACCCTGCGTCGGTCGGCCTCTCTCGCCGGGATTCTCCCTGGCGGCCTGTACGGCGCTGATGGTGGGTGGGCAGGATTGCGCCCAGGCCGTCTGGAGCAGGCAACTGCCCAGCAGCATGAGACCGAGCAGCCACGCGCCGAGGAAACGATGCCTCGGCACTACGGGAGTAAACCGCGCAGGCGCGCTTCGTTGAGCGCATTGATGCGTGAAGACACTTCCAGCTTCCGGTAAATGTGCTTGATGTGGCATTCCACGGTATAGAGCGAAATGTACAGGTGCTCGGCGATATTCCGGTTCGACTTGCCGCCCGCGACCAGCATCAGGATCTGCGCTTCGCGTTCGGTCAGAAGGTCGGGCGATGTGGCTTGCTCACGGTCCGCCACGTTGGCCACCTCGTCCTCGGCCTGCGGAATGTGCGCGAGGATATGCCTGGCAATGAACGGGTCGATCGGCGCGCCACCGCGCAGCACGCTGCGTATCGACAGCAGGACTTCCAGGTCGTCACGCTCCTTGAGCAGGTAGCCAGTAGCGCCGGCCTGTAATGCCTGCAGGATTTTGTCCTGCGTGCTCCACGCGGATATCACCAGGATGCTCACCGGATGGGGGCGTCGGCGGAGTTCGGCAATCAGATCGATACCGCTGCCGTCGGGCAGGCCGAGGTCCACAAGGGCGAGGGAAAACGACTGGGTCTGGCTGATCTGCCGGGCATCGGCCAGGTTGCCAGCGACGTAGAGGGTGTCGGGGGCACAGCCCAGGTCAGACAGGATCTTGAGCAAGCGTTCCTGGAAGTGGGGCTCGTCCTCGACCAGCAGCACGCCAGAGGGGAGGGATTGCATGGCGGGCAGCGCGGTCTTGGACATGGCGTTGTACTGTCGGATAGGCGAGAGGCGCCAAGGGTCGGCACGGCGGTCAATATAAGCTGATGGCAGAAGGCCGCGCCATCCCTGAAAACCGGGATTTTGTCATGCGGTTTATCGCGAGCAAGCTCGCTCAACATCGACAGACATAGGAACTGTAGGAGCGAGCTTGCTCGCGATAAGCAATCCACTCCCACCCAAGGAGCCATTAAAAAACCCTTCCCTTAGGGCCGGATTCCATCGTTTTTCAAGGGGGCGCGTCCTCCCTATAGTCCTCGCAGACCCAATCGAAACACCGCGGTGTTTCATCGATGCGAGACAACAACATGAACAACGAAGCAAAGGTCGCTCAGGGCGTGCAGCCGGGTGTTGGCACCTGTGTGGTGTGGGGCGGGGAGCAGGTTGAACATCCCTACAACGCCACCCAGACCCCGATCGTCGCCAGTGCCGCCTATGGCTATCACGATATCGATGCCTGGTATGACGTCGCGCTGGGCAAAGAGCCGGGTTTCATCTATAGCCGCATGAGCAACCCGACCGTTGCGGTTCTCGAAAACAAGCTGTGCGCACTGGAGCAGGCCGAGTCGGCCGTGGCCTTCAGTACCGGAATGGCGGCGATCAGCGGTGTCCTGCATACCTTCCTGTGCAACGGCAAACGCGTGGTCTCGACCCGCGACAGCTATGGCGGCACCAACAAGATCTTCGAAGAGTTCCTGCCCCGCCAGGGCGTCGAAGTGACGCTGTGCGACACCCTCGACACCGAGGCCATCGAGCGCGAAATCGCCCTCGGCTGTGATCTTGTCTACCTCGAGACGCCCAGCAACCCGACCCTGAAAATCCTCGACATCCGCCGGCTGGTGGCGGCGGCAAAACGTGTCGGCGCGCTGGTCGTCGCCGACAACACCTTTGCCACGCCACTGAACCAGAACCCGTTGGCGCTGGGCGTCGATGTGGTGGTGCACAGCGCGACCAAGTTCCTCTCCGGCCATGGTGATGTGCTTGGCGGCGTGGTCTGCGGGGCCGAGTCGCTGATGGCGCAGGTGCGTCACTACCGTGAAATCAACGGCGCTTCGCTGGACCCGTTTTCCGCCTACCTGATCATTCGCGGCATCAAGACTCTCGCCCTGCGCCTGCGTCAGCAACAGGCGAGCGCCCAGGCGCTGGCGGAATTCCTGTGCAGCGAGCCGCTGGTGGAAGCCGTCAACTATCCGGGGTTGCCGCGGCATCCCGGTCACCAAATCGCATGTGCGCAGATGAAGGGGTTCGGCGCGATCGTCAGCTTCGTGCTGGTCGGCGGGATGGACACCGTCGTCAAGCTGCTGCCGTGCCTGCGCTACGCCCACCGTGCCGGCAACCTGGGCGCGGTGGAAACCATCTACGGGCCGGCACGGACAACCAGCCACGTGGAAAACACCCTGGAAGAGCGCCAGGCGCTGGGCATTTCCGAAGGGCTGGTGCGGGTGTCCGTCGGTATCGAGGACACCGCTGACCTGCTGGAAGACCTGCGTCAGGCCTTCGCCACGGTGCGTGCCCAACGCACGGATATGGCCGGCAGCGAGCGGCGCGCCAGCGTGTCCGCCTGAGGGTGAGGGCGGTCTGCCCGGGATGGCGGGCCGCCCTGTTTCATGAAAGCAATAACAATAACAGTCGCTGGTGCATTGGTGGGTACTGCCTCGTTGCGGGCTTCCCGTTGATCGCCAGACACTTCATGAGAATCAAACTATGTCCACTGAACACTCAACGACCGCGTCGGCTGATCCGGCCGAATACAAGAAAGAGATGCACACCCGCCATATCGTCATGCTCGCACTGGGCGGGGTGATCGGCACCGGGCTGTTTCTGACCTCGGGCTACACGGTCAACCAGGCCGGCCCCCTTGGCGCGGTGATCGCCTATATCGTCGGCGCGGTGATGGTCTACCTGGTGATGGTCTGCCTGGGCGAACTGGCCGTACAAATGCCTGAAACCGGCTCGTTCAGCAGCTACGCCACCCGTTACCTGGGACCGGGCACCGGCTACACGGTGGCCTGGTTGTACTGGCTCACCTGGGCCGTCGCCATTGGCTCGGAATTCACCGCAGCCGGGATCCTGATGGTCCGCTGGTTTCCGGACACGCCAGTGTGGATATGGAGTGCGTTCTTCGCCATCACCGTGTTCATCCTCAATGTGGTGTCCGTGCGGTTGTTCGCCGAGACCGAATTCTGGTTGTCGCTGATCAAGGTGCTGACGGTGATTGCCTTCATCGTCATTGGCGCCGGGGCGATCTGCGGCCTGTTCGAGGTCAAACATGTGCAAGGCATCGGGCTGTCCAACTTCACCCGCGAGGGCCTGTTTCCCACTGGAATAATGCCCATCGCGATGACGCTGCTGGCGGTGTCGTTCGCCTTCTCCGGCACCGAGCTGATCGGCATCGCCGCTGGCGAAGCCAAGGATCCTCAGGACAGCGTGCCCAAGGCCATTCGTACCACGGTGGTCCGGCTGGCGCTGTTCTTCGTCGGCACCATCGTCGTCCTGGCGACCTTGTTGCCCCGTGAGCAGGCGGGTCTGGTGGAAAGCCCGTTCGTGATGGTGTTCGACATGATCGGCATCCCGTACTCGGCCGACATCATGAATTTCGTGATCCTGACCGCGCTGCTGTCGGCGGCCAACTCCGGCCTGTACGCCGCCTCGCGGATGCTCTGGACCCTGAGTGACCAGGGCCATATGCCCAAGTGCTTCCGCCGCCTTTCGCCGCGCGGCACGCCGGTCAACGCGATCATCCTGAGCATGGCCGGTGCGGTGGCGTCGCTGCTCAGCAGCGTGGTTGCGCCGGACACGGTGTACCTGGCGCTGGTGTCCGTTTCCGGGCTGGCGGTGGTGGTGGTGTGGATGAGCATCGCCGCCAGCCAGATCGCGTTTCGCCGACACTATGTGGCCAATGGTGGCCGCGTTGAAGACCTGCATTTCCGGGTGCGCGGTTACCCCTGGGTGCCGCTGGGCGCGATCCTGTGTTGCGTGCTGGCTTGCGTCGGGATCGCGTTCGACCCCGAGCAGCGGGTGGCGCTGTACTTCGGACTGCCCTTTATCGCCTGGTGCTACTTCGTCTACTGGGTGACCCGCAAGAAGCGCGAACAGCGGCTTGCCGCCATGCTGCCGGTGGTCCCGGGCGTTAACCCGACCTGAAGATTCCGGTTCATGATGGACGGATTCAACTCCGAACGAGGTCGTGCCGATGAAGCAAAAATCCCTGCCGCCGCTGAACTGGCTGCGGTCATTCGAGGTATCGGCGCGCGCCTTGAACTTCACTCACGCCGCAGAGGAACTGCACCTGACCCAAGGCGCCGTGAGTCAGCAGATCCGCCAACTGGAAAACCACCTGGGCGTGGCCTTGTTCAAGCGCCTGCCCAGGGGCCTCGACCTGACCGAGGAGGGCCAGTCCTACCTGCCGGTGGTACAGGACGCGATCAGCCGCCTCGCGGTGGGCACCAACGAGATTTTCGGCCAGCACAAGCGCAGGCCGGTGAAGGTCCGCGGCAGCCTGTCGTTCCTGCAGTACTGGCTGGCCCCGCGCTTGCTCGGTTTCAGCCGCGAGAACCCGAACATCGACATCCGCTACATCAGCAACCTGTGGGTCAAGGCGCCGGATGGCGAGGATGACCTCGAAGTGCGCTGGGGCAATGGTGAATGGCCCGGCCTGCACGCCCAGCGCCTGACCTGGGACGTGCTGGTGCCGGTCTGTTCGCCGGCGTTGCTGGCACGCTCGCCGATCCGTCAGCCGCAAGACCTCAAGCACCATCCGCTGCTGCATGTCCTCGGCTACGAAGAGGGCTGGGGCTACTGGCTCAAGCGGGTCGGCGCGGACGATGTCGATTACTCGCGGGGGCTGCAATTCGACACGCTGATTTCGACGATCCGCATGGCGGAACTGGGGCAGGGTGTTGCACTGGCGCGTTCCTCGGTGGTCGAGGACCTGCTCAGGGACGGGCAGCTTGTCGCGCCCTTCAGCCAGCGCATCGAAGCCAGCGAATCGTTCTACCTGGTCCGTGAGCAAGGGCGCGCACTGCCACCCGATGCCGCGCTGTTTTCAGACTGGCTGGTGGCTCAAGCCCATCGGCCTTCGTAACCCTTTCCTGGAGTTTTCATGCACTACGTGAGCACCCGCAATGGCGATGTACGGGCGGACTTCCGTGAAGTCGTGCTGTCGGGCCCTGCCGCCGATGGCGGGTTGTATGTGCCGGCGTACTTGCCGGTGATCAGCCCGGAGGAGATCGCCAGTTGGTCCTGGCTGCCGTTCGATGAGCTGGTATGGCGGGTGATCGCGCCCTTCGTCGGTGATGCGCTGGATGAGCCGACCCTGCGCGCGCTGCTCAGCGACAGCTACAAGGACTTCACCCATCGCGCGATCACGCCGCTGCAGCAGATTGGCCATAACGAATGGATTCTGCAGTTGTTCCATGGCCCGACGCGCACCTCGAAAGACTTTGCCGCGCAGCTTCAAGCCCGGCTGGTCAGGCACTTTCTCGACGAATCGTCTAGCGATGCGCTGGTGGTGGGCGCCACCAACGGCGACACCGGCGTTGCCGCCATCGAGGCTTTCGCGGCCTGCCCGAACGTGCGCATGGCGATTCTCTACCCGCGTCACGAGGTCCCCGCCGACCGTCTCGCCGCCTTGCTGGCGGCTGACCCTGAACGTGTCCTGCTGATCCCCGTGGACGGCAGCTTCGATGACTGCCAGACCCTGGTCGCGCGACTGTTTCGAAACTGGCCGCTGGAGGGGGTGATTCCGGTCTGCTTCAACTCCACCAACTGGGTCGGCGTGCTGGCCCAGATCGTTTTTTACTTTCATGCCGCCTTGCAGTTGGGCGGTGGCACCCGTCCTGTCGGGTTCAGCGTGCCCGCCGCGAGCTTCGCCGAGATCTACGCCGGCTTCGTCGCGCAGAAAATGGGCTTGCCGATCAATCAGGTGATCGTTTCGACCAACAGCAACGACGCGCTGCACCGCTTCCTCCACCGCAATCGATACGCCACCCACGCCAGCCAGCGCACCCTGGCACCGGCCATGGACTTTTCCCTGTATTCGAACCTGGAGCGTTTTATCTGGGAGCTGTACGGGCGCAGTGCTGGTTGTATCAGAACGCTGATGGAACATTTCGAAGCCTCTGGCGAGCTGAGCATCGGCAACCCGCAGTGGCTGCAGGCGCGGGTACTGTTCGACTCCTATGCGGTGGAGGAGGCGGAGGTGCGCCGCGAGGTCATCCGCCTGCGCGAGGACACCGGCGCCATTGTCGATCCGCATACGGCGGTGGGCGCGCTGGCCGGGCGCATGCATCGGCGCAGCCTGGGCGCGCCGATGGTCACCCTGGGCCAGATCGCGCCGGAAAAATCCGCTGCGCTGCTGGCGCAACTGGGTGTCTGGGATGGCGAGGTGGCGCCGCCGCCAGCGTTGGCAGACGAACCGCCGGCCCTTCAACGCGGCGATCTGGATGGCCTGTGCCAGGCGCTGCGGGCCGTGCAGTCGAGGGCGCTATGAAGCGCATTCTGGACCCTCTGGACGAGCGCATCCTCGCTGAACTGACCGCCAATGCGCGGATCGCTCATGCGGAGCTGGGGGCCAAGGTCAACCTGTCGCGCAATGCGGTGCGCCAGCGCGTCGAACGGCTTGAGCGCGATGGCGCGATTCAGGGCTATACCGTGCGGCTGGGCGATGCTCGCCGGCCTTCGTCGCTGATCAGCGCGGCGATTTTCGTCTACCGCTACGACCGCATGCGCGGCGACGATGTGCTGGCCAAACTGGGCACCATTCCCGAGGTGGTCCAGTGCGAGGTACTCAGTGGCGAGTTCGACCTGATGCTGCGGGTCAACGCGGCGAGCCCCGAGCGGGTTCACGCGGTCTGGAAAGAAATCGCGGCCATGCCCGGCGTGGAAAATACCGTGACCTCGTTTGTTCTTTCTGCTGTTTTCTGAAGTAACTCTCCCAGTCAGTTAAGCCCTTCGCGACGGTTCGGCGGCCCGAAGGGCTACAAAGCAGACCCAATTATCAGGTTCTTCACGGAATGGTGGGGGGCGTGGCTTTGGCTTGGGTGCTGTGAGCTTATCCATTCGATGTGGCGAG
>NZ_QKVL01000052.1 GCF_003231275.1 Pseudomonas huaxiensis | reverse complement strand
CGCCTGAGCAGCAGGGATAAACAACGCGCCAGCTAATCCACAAATGACAATGCGCCTTGCTTGAACGAAGAAACTCATCATGAAGCGTCTCCCGTGGATGAATCTCCGGTCACAGGGCATGACTGCGGCTTCGGGAGTTTCAACGGGGTTTTGATCGGGTACTCAGGGCTGCCATAGCGATGGCAGGAGGTGGTGACCTGGATTTCGTCACATGGCAGGAAATGCACGGTCAGGCCGCAGGTGGGCTGGCCGGTGTAGTCGGGGATGGGGACTTGTTGGGTGTGTTGGCGCTTTTGGGAGTTGACCCGCTCCCTCCACTCCAGGTACTTGGGCCAATCTGCAAATCCAGGAACATCATCTGAAAATGCGATGCCTGTTTCCCAATCAACACGCACTGTCATCCCGGGTTGCCACTTCCCGGACACACTGTAGTGACCACCTCCACCGCCCTGCCATGGCCCGATGGTGTCCAGCCCGGAACGCCCGTCAACGCTGAACTTGTTGATCGCCCAATGGGTATGGTTAACCCCCTCGATGATCCCGGCCTGGGCCAAGGGCGGTGCAAGAACGGCAGCCCCACCGCACAGGGCCAGCAATATTGAAATCGTGCTCATGTTGCGCATCACAGGTTCTCCTTATCCGGCATGAATCCGGTCAAGCACGAAGGCTTGCCGTTGCGTGTCCACCATCAATCCGGCCTCATCGGCTTCCAGCATCGCGGCATAGCAAGCCTGGAAGCGTTGCTCCGCCCCCCACTGCGTCGGCAACCCGGCAGCCAGTTCGCTGAGGGCAACCCAGGTATCGCTGGCGCAGCAAAGGCGGTCGAGTTGCCTGTCGCTCAGCTCGATGGTTTGAAAGTGGTAAAAGCCTTCGGCGGGCGCCGCCGTCCCGGTCTGGTGGCGGGGCTGGCCATCAAGATCGAGCCAGCTCCAGAACACCGCCGGGCAGAGCAATTGCCGTTGCTGGTCGGGATCGAGGACATGGCTGAATAGCAGCGGAAACAGGCGCGGATCGTAGTAGCGCAACACGCCGCCACGACCACCGTTGAGCACTTCAAGGCATTGGCTGAGGTAGGTACCGAGCCGCTCGAATGGCCACCGCGAGACCAGCGCCAGCAGGCGCGACTGATCGCCGAGTTCGTGGATCAATTCTTCCAGCCAGAGGCGCTGCAGCGGCTGGTGCAGATCAATCCTCACCAGCAGTGGCCCCAAGTGCGCCGCCCCCGATTCCGGCAAGGCGTCGAACAGCATCCGCCAGGGCATTGCCGGTTCGAATTGCTGGATGCCGGCCAGCAGCGGTGCCTGGCAATTGGCCTGGTCGATCAGCAGGTCGAGATGAGTGCTGGCAACTTGCGCGCAACCCGCTTCCAGCAGGTCAAGCCATTGCTCGGGATTGGCGATGTTCATGCTGCGCCCTCCCTGGCCATAAAGCCGCGCGCAGCGGCCTGGGCCTTTTTCACGCACGCCTCGCACACCGCCCCTGGCAACTCCGAAGTCGGCAGCGTCGCCAGCTCGAAGCTCTCGCCACTGGGCGGTCTGAAGCGGTGCTGTCCGTTGAAGCTGATCAGCCCCGGCGACTTGATATGAATCTCGCCTTCCGGCGTCAGGCGCAGGCTGGCGCCGCCGCAACCAAGGGTGATGCCGTTCTTCGCGGTGATCTGCACATGCCCCTGCACTGCCTGCACGTTGATGTCGCGCTGGGCAATCAGGTTGAGCAGGTCGCCGTGGGATTCGATGGCCAGCGGGCCCTTGCCGGACACCAGGCGCATGCCTTCCTGGCGGGCCAGCAGCGAGATGCTGTTTTCGGCATGAGCGAACAGGCGCTTGGCCGTGGCCAGGTTGATCTCCCCTGCGCTTTGCAGGTAGGCGCTTTCACCGCTTTGCAGCAGCAGGCTGGCCGGGGTCACGGCGGCGATGCCTTTGGGGGCGCTGAGCAGGATCGCCGGGTCAGTCAGTTGCGTGGCACTGTCCTGAAGCTGCTGGAGGTTTTCCATGCCCGCCTGAAGGCTATGGTGGGCGGCGCTGAGGGTGCGCCAGTCGTCGACCTGCTGCCGGGCCCGTTCGATCTGCGCGAGGGCGTCGCCCATCTCCAGCACTGGCCCTTGCGCCTTGGCCTGCGTATCCGCACTGATGAACAGACCCTTGCCCGCCCGCAATGCGCCCCAACCATCGGTGCGTAATTCGAATCCTTCCCCGCGTTTCTGCCGCTGCGCATCCACCAGATGCCCAAGGTTCAACTGGCTCTTGCCGCTGTGCTCGGTACTGAGCTTGACGTGCTCCTCCCCTCGCGTGTCGTCCATGCGCAGTTTGTTGTTGGCCGGGGTGCGCAGGACGTTGCGTTTGTGGTTGCGCAGGGTGACGTGATCCGGGTGCCGGTTGTCGTGCAGGGCATGGGCGATGTAGGGGCGGTCCGGGTCGCCTTGCTCGAAGGCCACCGCCACTTCGGTGCCGCAAATCAGCGGTAAATGCAGGCCATGTTTGTTACCGGCGTAAGGCCGGGCCAGACGCAGCCACAGGCTTTCCTGGCCGAGTTTCCAGGTGTCGCGATCGAACAGGAAATTGACCCGGTAGCGACCTTCGATATCGATATGGCCGTAACGATCGTTTTCCTTGTAGCTGGTCACCCGCGCCGGAATAGTGCCGGCCATGCAAGGTTTGGGATGCAGCGGTGGGCGGAAGCACACGCTTAGCGAGTAGGGAATGGCCTCGAAGATGGCTTCAAAGCTGCGGTCGCGTGCGGCCTCGGTTTTCAGTTGGGTGATGACCGCTCCCGGAGCGAAGGCGGCGGGAGCCCCGCCGGAGATTTCCAGCACTTGCCCCGGGGCCAGGGCCGCGCTGCTGGTGACACCGCTAAGTCGGGTGTGGTTGTTGAGGTAGCGTTCGTGGCGCAGGCGCGCGAAAAAATGACCGCTTTCGCTGAGCAGGTCTTCGGCCTGGTCAATGGCATCGCCGAGTTCTGTGTAGGGTTCGGCGTAGTGGTAGCCCTCGCCGTAGGTGGTCTTCGCGCCACGGGTCTGGTCGATTTCACCGTCCAGATGGATGCCGACATTGCGGTGATCGTAGGCGCGTATGCTGACCCGCTGCTCCACCACTGCATGGTGGGTCTGCAACTTCCACACAGCGTCTTGCTCGCTGCTGCTCAGGCCCGATTGCGGGCGATAGGGCAATTCGACGTCGAACTGGTAATGGCGCTGGTCGTCATGGAACTCGACAACGTCGAGCTGCAGGCGATCGTCGGCGGTGATGCGGTACCAGATACCGACCTCGGCCAGCAGGCGGGTGATGAACGCCAGGTCGCTTTCACCGTATTGCATGACCTGCTCGCGTCGCGGGTACTCGCGCACCACCTTGAAGAGAAAGTCCTGCCCCTCGCAGTCGTGGCGGCTGCGCAGGATGGCTTCGACGATTTCCGGCACCGACTGGTGCTGGTAGATGCGGTACTGCTTGCCCCGACCGAGCAAGGCCAGACGCGGTTCAAGCGTGATTTCGTAGCGCGCCTCGTCGTTCGAGCCGGACAGGCGATTGAAGCTGGTAACCACGCCGTACAGCGTGCGTAGCGGTTTGACCGGGGGCACGCTCATGCCCCGGAAAAGCGGCTTTTGCGGCGCGCTGATCAGGCTGAAGCTGGCGTCGCGGCCGAGCATTTTCTCGGCGGCAATATCAAGGTCGGTAGAGGTGAATTCCACGCGGTAGTGGTAGGGCTTGCTCAGTGCCTCCTTGCCTTCGAACGCGAGGACTTCGAGCGCTGCGTCAAGCCGGTGAACGCTGAGCTTGTGGCGGCTGTGGTCGAAAAAAGTGCGTAGTTCTCCGAGCATGATCAGGCCTCCGTGGTCGCGGGCTGGAACGCATCCTGTGCGTCCACAAAGTGCAGGCTGATGCCATCAGCATCGCTGTAGCCCAGGGTCACGGCCCGGGTTTTCTGCTGCGTGGCCTGACGTTGCAGCAGTTGCTGGCTGAGTACCGGCAAAATCTGCTGGTTGAGCAGGCTGTCGATATTGCGCGCGCCGGTATCTGGCAACAGGCAGGCGACAACCAGGGCGTCGTACAGGGCCGGATCAATCACGCAATCGAGACCGTAGTGGCGTTGAAGCCGTTTGCCGACCTGGGCCAGTTTGATCGCGACGATGCGCCTGAGCGCATCAGCGCCCAGGGGGCGGTACACCAGGGTCTGAAAACGTGCCAGCAAGGCCGGCTGAAAATGCTCGCGCAGGATGGGCCGCAGCAGTTCCTGCAATGCACTGTCCGGGAGGTCCGGTCGCTCGTCCAGGCTGCACTGGAGCACGTCACTCCCCAGGTTGGAGGTCATGAGGATGACCGTGTTGCGGAAGTCGATTTCGCGCCCTTCACCATCACGCATGAAGCCGCGATCAAAGACCTGATAGAACAGGTTGAGCACGTCGCGATGGGCTTTTTCCACCTCGTCGAGCAACACCACGCTATAAGGCCGCTGACGCACGGCTTCGGTGAGCACACCACCCTGACCATAACCGACATACCCCGGAGGCGAGCCTTTGAGCTGGCTGACGGTATGGGCTTCCTGATACTCCGACAGGTTGAGGGTGATCAGCGACTTCTCGCCACCGAACAAGCTGTCCGCCAGGGCCAACGCCGTTTCGGTTTTGCCAACACCACTGGTGCCCACCAACAGGAAGACTCCCAGCGGCGCCTTGTCGTCCGTCAAGCCGGTCCTGGCGGCGCGCAGGCGTTGTGCAAGTGCGGCCAACGCCTGATCTTGTCCGATCACTCGCGCTGCCAGTTGCTGCTCCAGCGTCAGCAGGCTGACCTGTTCATCCTTGAGCAGGCTTGCCAGCGGTACCCCAGTCCAGTCGGCGATCACTTCTGCCACGCTGCGAGCATCAACATCCAGCGAAAGCAGCGGCTGGTTGCCCTGGGCTTCGCGCAAGCGTTCCTGCAGTCGCGCACACAGCTCCCTCTGTGGCGGCTCAGCCTGACGGGCATCAAGCAACGCCTGCGTCAGGTCGAGTTCTTGCCGGTACTGGCTCTCCAATTCGATCTGCTGCGCAGCAAGCTCGTCTCGATGGGTGGCGATTGCCGCCAGACGTTCAGACGAGTAACAGCCGAGTTGCGCGTCTTCTTCCAGTGACTGGCGCTCCAGCAGTAAAGCCGCCTGCGACGACTTGAGACGGACCAATGCCTGGGGCTCGCAGTCCAGGCTCATGCGTACCCGGGCACTGGCCGTGTCGAGCAGGTCGACGGCCTTGTCCGGCAGGCGCCTACCCGTCAGGTAGCGGCGTGACAAACTGACTGCGGCCTGCACGGCCGTGTCCTGGATATGCACGCCATGGTGACTGGCATAACGATCCTTAAGGCCGCGCAGCATGAGGCTGGCGTTGGCATCGTCCGGCTCATCGACCTTGACTATCTGAAAGCGGCGTTCCAGCGCTGCATCGCGCTCGAAGTACTGTTTGTATTCGCTCCAGGTGGTTGCCGCGATGGTGCGCAATTCACCACGGGCCAGGGCCGGCTTGAGCAGGTTCGCGGCATCCGCGCCACCCGCCTGGTTGCCAGCACCGATCAGGGTATGGGCTTCATCAATGAACAACAGCACCGGGGTTGTCGACTGCTGCACGGCATCAATGACGTCTTTCAGCCGTTGCTCGAACTCCCCCTTGACCCCTGCCCCCGCTTGCAGCAGCCCAAGGTCAAGGGTACGCACGCACACCGGTTTGAGACTGTCCGGGACCTCACCCTGAACGATGCGCAAGGCCAGCCCTTCGACCAATGCGGTTTTGCCTACCCCGGGATCACCGACCAGGATCGGGTTGTTCTTGCGCCGACGGCTGAGGATATCGATGACCTGACGGATCTCATCGTCACGGCCAAACACAGGATCGATCTGCCCTGCCGCGGCTTTGGCGGTGACATCCTGGGTAAATTTATCCAGCACCGCTCGCAAGGCCTGGTCATTGATGGCGGTCGTGGCGGTTGTGTCGCCCGCAACGAGTGACGTCGGCGATGGCAGCGCCATGTCCTGCCGTGCCTGTGGCCGCTCTTCGGAATCCTGGTCCAGTAGTGTGATCAGTTGGCGCAACTGTGTCTGGCTGAGGCTGAACAGTGGCCACGCGGCCTCGCAATCGACGAGAGCGGGCGTCTCCAGGAGCGCCCCCAGCAAATGCACTGAGCGCAGGCTTTCGCTGTGCTCATCCATCGAAGCCAGCAGCCAGGCGTTGGTGATCAATTGCTGCAACTTGCCACTGAGCTGAGGTTTGCCATGGACACTGCGCGCAAGGGTATCGAGGTAATCAAGCAATCCCTGCCAGAGCGCGTCCATATCCCACTCATAGCGACGCGCGATCAATGCCAGGTCGCCCTGCCCCTGCCCCAGCAGCTTGAGCAGCCAGTGCTCGACCGTAATTTCTCCATGGGCGCGCGTTTGGCACAGTGAGGCCGCCGCTGTCAGCGCCTGAGCGCAAAAAGGATTGAGGCGGCGAAGCAGGCGAGTGGGGTTCTGTGCCATAGGAGGCGTCCTTGTTCTGAATTCTCAGCATGTCGTCGGCGAGCACGCCGAAGGAAACGTCGATGTGTTTGGCTGAGCGCCCGCGTACGGACGCTCAACCCAGCACACCGGAAACCGGCAGGCATCAACCTGCCTGCCGGCCCGCAGCATCAAGCGCTCTGGCGTTCGCTCCAGGAGTCGGAGTGGATGATGTTGCCGTCCTTGTAGGTCCAGGTGACCTTCTCGTAGCGCAGTTCGACCTGCTCCAGGTGGTTGTGCTTCTCTCTGGACGGGTCCTTGACGTCGTGCATTTTCGGCGCAACCTTCACGACTTTTACGTTTTCCAGTTTGGTCACGAAGTACTCGACTTCCTGACCGGCATCGTCAATGCGATACCACTTGAACTCAGCGCTCTTGAGGGTCTGACCGGTAGTCACCGCCTTGTAGAGGTAGGGGCTGGAAGCATCGATTTCCTTGCTGAACAAGAACGGGGTGTGTACCCGCGTACCGGTCAGCTTGCCGGTGTTGTTGTCGGTGGGGATGTACAGACTGTGGTCCTGGGCGACCACCTCGATACTGCCGACGCGGTTCTGCACATCCACCGAACCTTTGATTTCTGCGCCGCCGTCATCTTGCAGCCACAGGTAAATTGGAATAGCCATGTGAAGCTCCTTTTCTCAGAAAATGAATGCCGCGGAGTGCGACAGGGGTTGCAGGTCTGATTCGGCAATGGAAGGCATACATGCCCCCGCTTCCGGCACCAGACGAATTTCGACGCGACGGTTGGCCGAGCGCCCGTGCTCGGTGTCATTACTGGCAATCGGCTGGCTGGCACCAAAGCCTTGCACCGCAAAACAGCTATCAGGAATGCCGCCCATGCGTAGCATCCAGTCGTGCACCGCCGCGGCGCGGGCCCGGGACAACTGCAGGTTGTGTTCTGCGCTGCCAGTGGCGTCGGTATGCCCGGAAATAACAATCAGCCAGCCTGGCTGTGCCTTGATATCGACCAGCGCATTGATCAGTACCTTGGTGGAGTCCGGCTTGAGCTGCGCACTCCCCGTGCTGAACAGGGAAAGGCTGTCAAGACGCACAGACTTCGATGGTGCGGCGGGCACGGGAGCCACCGGTGGTTGGCGGTGACTGGCGATGGTTGCCAGCAACGGCAAGCGCACACGCTCACCGCGATACAGCCCCAGGCCGAGTGACCACGGCGCGCCATGTCGGTAGTAGAGGTCCAGCCGGGACGCGTCCTGACGAAGCACCGCCAGCGCCTCTTCCTGCAACACGAACGCAGGGCGCTCCACGTTCATTGCCGGTGACATGTAGCGCCGCAGGTCGTCACTGACCTGGCGTATCAGCAAAGTGTTTTGCCAGGCTGAACTGGTCAACGCGATCAGACTGGCGACCACGAACAACCACAGCCCTGTCAAGCGTGTGCGCTGCCCTTGGGAGCGTGGCGCAGAGAGGGGGAACACGTGCAAGACGGCATCTGGAAACGGCAAGGCAAGCCCAGGTGAAACGGCTTCGGTCCCGGTCAGAGCGATCTTGTCTCTCAACCACTGCTGCCTGAGATTACCCTCGGTACGTTGAGCCAGCGCTGGAACAAGGGAAATAGCCCAGGCAACCGGGCTGCCAGACTCGCGAAACCGCGAAGCGACAAGGTGAGGCATGACCGCTTCGCCCAACCAGGCCGCGGCGCTGTCCAGTTGTACGCAGGCTTGCAGTCGCGCGGCGTAAGCAGCAGAGTCCGCGGCCTGGAGCTGCCAATCGGCCAGACTCAAGCAGCCTTCGGAACCGCGCACCCTCGGGTGGGTCTGGCCGGCCTCCCAACTGAACCAGGACCCGCAACCTTGCGAAGCCTGCAGATAGCTCACCATCAGCAGCGGCAGCGCTATGCCGCGCTGACGAACCATGGCTACCTGATCTGCAATAGCACGTATCTGATTCACCAATACCGCGTTGTCAGCATGTTCTTCGGGATTGAATACCAACATGACACTGAGCTGCGCGCCCCACTCCGGACGAACGACCTTGATACTGGCAATTATCGACTGCAGCCGCTCGGGGGTTGGCACACGTACATAGCACCCCTGCTCCGTGACGCGCAGGGCAAGCTGCTCAACGGGAACCGGACCAAACAGGTCGATCAGACCATCACCGCAGACCATGACCACTGGCTGCTGGTAGTTCGCGGGCGGCAAGGAAGCGCTGCCAGCCAGATCCGACAACTCATCCTGCTGCGGGGCACC
This sequence comes from Pseudomonas huaxiensis, assembly GCF_003231275.1. GTDB lineage: Bacteria > Pseudomonadota > Gammaproteobacteria > Pseudomonadales > Pseudomonadaceae > Aquipseudomonas > Aquipseudomonas huaxiensis. The sequence continues at coordinate 26,035 of NZ_QKVL01000052.1, read as the reverse complement.
TCGCTTCGCTTGCCTCCAGGCCCGCGCGACGATAACCAGGACTGCCGCGACAACGACCAGACGCGGTCCGACAGCAAGCGGAACAATGGTGAGCAAGACCAGCGCCAGCGCGCTCGCCCACAACAAGAGAACTCGAGTCTGTTTGTGCGTCATGAGGCCCTCACGCCTGACCAGGCAAGAGCGTGGCAACTGCATCGTCCAGCATGTGGTCGAGCCCCCACCAGACACCAACAACCAACAAGACCGCTGCAACAACGTGAAGCAACGATGACCGCAATCCAGCCAGGGCACTCCAACGACGACCACCAACAACCTGCGTTGCCAGCGAGTGACCAATCCCGAGGGGTGGGACCAGAGCATTGAGAGCGGCCAGCAGGTGCTCGCGTTCAGGGTCGTCAACATCGCGATAGCGTCCCTTGAAACCAAGCATCAGTACCCGCTGAAACACCGTCAGCACCGACAAGTCCGGCGCCGGCTCACGAAGCACGGCGCGCATGTCTTCATACAAGAACTCGCCGGCCTGATGCCGACTGAAAAACTTTGCCTGCAAGGGCTCACTGGCCCAGCCCGCGTGGATATCGCCTTGGGCGCAACTGAGCACGGTTTCATCAAGCAACGCGCACTGCGCATGACTGATGTAGTCGATGCTGCGCTGATCCAGGCCGGCCGCCTTGAGGCCTTCGCGCACATGCTCGATCTGAGTCTCACAAAGCTGTCCCAACGCTTGACCGTTCTGGGTAAAGCCCCCCTGTCGAAGTTCGACTACCAACAGGTAGCTGTCTTGCAATAACGCATCGACGTTCACCACAGTCGGGGTCGTTGTGTTCGATTTGTTCATGTGCGCAGCACCGCAAACAGTTCGAGCTTCACGTCGACCAGCGTGCTGGGAACGTAGAAAGCACAGACACCTTCGGCGAGCATGGTTCGTGCCTTGGCATGAGTGAGGTCGAGGGCGAAGTACTGGTTCTCCAGGCGCAGCGGTATTGCCGCCGGTACATGGCTAAGCGACTGCAGGGGAACACCGTCAAGCGCAGCATTGACCAGATGATTGACATCGTCCGGCGCCCCAACCTTGCACAAGCGAGGGAACTGACTCTGTATCTGGGCTGCGGGGAGGCGGCAGCGTACCGACAGGTAAAAGTCGGCCCCATCAGGTTCGCGCAATCGCGCATCACCGAGGGTGACTTGCCAACGGTTGGCGCCTCGCTCTTCCAGCTCCAGGGCAATGACCCGCGATGGCAAGCTCGCCTCGAGCAACGTGGCAATGGTGCGCATCAAGGGTGCGAACACCAACTCGAGTTGGTCGTGGCGATAGGCAGGAATCTGGTCCATGTCATGGTCCAGGGAGAACGTCAGCAGGCTGCCGGCCAATCTGATCAGATCCTGATAGACCTGCTCGGGATGTCGCGCGGGATGGAGCTTGAGGTCCGCGAGCACAGGCTGGTAGGTATTCAAGGCATTGAGCAACCAGAACAACGAAACATCGGCGACGGCGAAGTCCGCCATGCGCTGGTTGCTCTCCCTGCGCATGCCCATCAGGCGCTGGCGCTTGGCAGACAACTGGGTCAACAGATTGTCCAGTTGCGTGACCAGTCCCGGATGCGCAGCAAAGCTGAGCAACGGCGGAACATAGGCAGGGTCCAGACTCCAGATACCCTGTACATCACGCACTAGACGAGCGACAGGACACGTCATGTAATCGGCGTTTTCGTCATCGGCCAGGCGTAACGTCAGCACGTGCTCAAGCACGCCGATCGATTGCACCTCATCTGCGTAAACGTCCTGCACTTCGTTCCAGGCTTGGCGATAGCGCGTCGGTCGCTCGACCCTGTCGCCATCGAACAGACAGTTGCCGCCATTGGCCTGTTCCAGCGGCAACGCCAGCAGTAACGTAGCGTCAGACCGGTCATCGGACAGCAGCCGAGCCAGGTCCACCGCAGCAGGAAGACGATCGACCCGGTCAGTATCGATCAACGTGCCATCCGGCAGACACAGCCGCAGACTGGTCGCCTTGAGCTTGCCAAGACGCAACGCGTCCAGGTCGAACGCGGCAGACTGCACCCCCCAGGGATGCACCAGTGACAGGTGGGAAACGCAGTGGTTGGTCCACGCCTCCCAACGAGCCTGCTGCTGGAACTGCTGCGGAGACAATAATGCTCCCGCGGCCCATAGAGGGCGGTCGATTTTCATGACAACGCTTCCCTGGAGATTGACTCAGGCCTTGGCCTTGGGCATTTGCGAAACAAGCGACAAGTTGACGTCCATACCTTCAACCTGAAAGTGCGGAACGGCATACAACTTCACTCGGAAGAAGCCTGGGTTGTCGTCAATGTCTTCCACGATCACTTTGCCGTCACGCAAAGGGTGCGATGCCTGAAGATCGTCACCCGGATCAGTCATTTCGGTGACCAACCCGCCGATCCATTTATTCAACTCCAGTTCCAGCAAACGCCGGTCTTTAGTCGTGCCAATGTTTTCGCGCTGGATCAACTTGAGGTAATGGGCGATGCGTGACAGCAGAAAAATGTAGGGCAAACGCGCATTGATGCGGCTGTTGGCCGTTGCATCAGCGGTGTCATACAGTGCGGGCTTCTGGGCCGAGTTCGCCGAGAAAAAGCAGGCGTAATCACGGTTTTTGTAATACGACAGGGGAATGAAACCGAGGTTGGCAAATTCAAACTCGCGTGTTTCCGGAATCATGATTTCCGAAGGGATCTTGACCTGATTCCCGGTACCAAGGTCATACAAATGGATGGGCAGATCGGTGACGGCGCCACCGGATTGAGGCCCACGTATCTGCACACACCATCCGTTGGCAATAAAGCTTTTGACCATATTGGCGGCAAACGCAAATGCGGCGCTGACCCACAAATATTTTTCATGATCAGGCCCTTTCACACTCTCAACATAATTGAAACTGCGCACGGGGGTCGTGTCGGGCCCATAGGGCAGTCGCCCCAACACCCGCGGCATCATCAAGCCGACGTAACGAGCGTCGTCACTTTCAGTGAAGCTATTCCACTTAATGTATTCCGCACGATCCAGATAGTTGCCAATATCTTTAATGGCAGCAACTTCTTCCATGGTCGTCTTGCCGAAAAACTCCGGACCGACCGAGCCAATGAATGGCATATGCGCTGCAGCCGCAACTTTCGAAACATTGCGCAACAAGGCGACATCCTGCGGACTGCAGTCAAACTCGTAATTGGAGACAGCAGCAGCAATCGGCTCCCCTCCCGGCGTGTCATATTCCTGGGTATAGGTATGCAGATACAGCCCGCTCTGGGCAATTTCCGGCGCGTCGTCGAAGTCCTGCACCAGATGTTCTTTACTGATATCCAGCAACTCGATTTTGACGTTCTGGCGAAAATCGGTTTGGTCGATCAACGACTTCACGCCACGCCAGGTTGACTCGACGCGCTGAAAGTCCGGGTGGTGCATGACCATATCGAGTTGTCGGCTGATTTGCGCATCCAGCGAAGCAATGTGCTCATCCAGCAGGGCTCTATCCAGGCGATCGACCTTCCTCGCCGACTGTTTGAGCAGATCCATGAATACGCTAACCGAGGCAGTGACCCGCTCATCAGCAGAAACTTCTGACAATACTTCCGGATTCTGAAACGCATCAATATCAGCCAGCGCTGCAACCGGACTAAGATTGATTTTATCGAACAAGGCGCTGTATACGCCCTGGCTGTTTTCGGACAACACAGCAGCGCCGCTCGATTGCTCGGACGAGTGTTCTAAAGACATGATGAGACTTCCCGTAAATCAAACCGATACGAAAGGGTTAGCGATCGCCTTGTGGCGTCAGAGCGGTCAATTCGGCTCTCAATTCAGCGCTTAGCGCATCATCCTTGAGGATGCGTTCCAATTCATGGCGAAAGGTCGCGTTGTCCAGCAGATTCGACTTGAGGTCGCGCAGCAGGTTGCGCATAGCCAACAGGGCACGCAACTGCGGTATTTGCCGCGCCACTTGCTCGGGTTCAAAGTCTTTCATGCGCTGAAATTGCAACTCGACAGCGGTATCGGTTCCATCATTGAGCAACGCGTTGTCAACCGCCAACTTGAGACCGGGAGAGAACTCCGCCAACACGCTATCAAAATTGTTTTTATTGATATTGACCTTGGCACGTTCAGACAACGAGCGCTGCTCTTTGCCATTGCTGTAGTCGCCCATCACCATCAATTTGAGTGGAAGTTCTACTTTCTTCTGAGCACCACCGGTGTGCAGATCCAGCTTTATATTGACCCGAGCCTTGGGCACTTCATTCTGAAAACTACTTGACGCCATGATTCCTCCAGACACTTGCCACTACAGCAAATGCCAAGCAAGTATGAGCAGGACAGGAATTCGCAGCCTCAGTCAGGCCAAGTCATTAACTGCCATCCTCAAGCAAACCGAATTCCCTTTCAATCGATAACCAAGCAATCCCACCCTGCTTGGGAACAAATTCCGACCTACAATGATCCATTCCACATATACATGCCACCCACCTCAGAACGTTTGGGATAATTCCCACGAAATTTAAGAAAATACCTACACCAAAGAAACCCACACTTAACCTTTTGCAAAACCCGACTTGCGCAATCCGGGATTTATCCCCGCCTCGTCTGTTCTTACTCTGGCCCCAGGCAATCCAAAAACAACAACAAAGGTCTGATGCCATGCACTGCTCTCGCCGAGACCGCGTTCCATAAACGCGGCTTGCTGACAGGCCGCCCCGCGCTAATGCCTGTCAGTCAAACCTCTTGCGGCCCTTCGCGAGCAAGCTCGCTCCTACAGGCGCGTCGTTTTTGTAGGAGCGAGCTTGCTCGCGAAGGGCCCCAAGAGGTTTACCTGACTGGCATTACCCCGCGCGCTGTCTTTTACCCTGCCCTCCCGAACGACAACACCAACGATGTCGGCCCTTTGCTGCGGCCGATGCGGAGACTTGCGATGAGTACTGATAACCCTCAACCGATCGATGCAGCCCTGGTCCCACGCTTCGCCGGGATCCCGACGTTCATGCGCCTGCCGGCCTTCGAGGACCCGGCGCAGGTGCGCATCGGGCTGGTCGGCGTGCCCTGGGATGGCGGCACCACCAACCGGGCCGGCGCCCGGCACGGGCCCCGGGAGGTGCGCAATATGTCGAGCCTGATGCGCAAGGTGCACCACGTGAGCCGGATCGCGCCGTATGACCTGGTGCGGGTCGGCGATCTGGGCGATGCGCCGGTCAACCCGATCGACCTGCTGGATTCGTTGAAACAGATCGAGGGCTTTTTCAGCAAATTGCATCAGGCCGGCGTGGTGCCGCTGTCGGTGGGCGGCGACCATCTGGTGACGCTGCCGATCTTCCGCGCACTGGCCCGTCATCGGCCCATCGGCATGGTGCATTTCGATGCGCACTCGGACACCAACGACCGCTATTTTGGCAATAACCCCTACACCCACGGCACGCCGTTTCGGCGGGCGATCGAAGAAGGTCTGCTGGACCCGCACCGCACCGTGCAAATCGGTATTCGCGGCTCGATCTATTCCGCCGAGGACGAAGCCTTCGCCGAGGAATGCGGGATCCGCGTGATTCATATGGAGGAGTTCCACGACCTCGGCGTCGCCGGGACCCTGGCCGAGGTGCGCCGGGTAGTGGGTGATGAGCCGACCTACATTACCTTCGACGTGGATGTGCTCGACCCGGCCTTCGCCCCCGGCACCGGCACCCCGGAAATCGGCGGCATGACCACCCTGGACGCCCAGCACCTGATCCGTGGCCTGCGCGGCCTGAACCTGGTGGGCGCCGATGTGGTGGAGGTTTCGCCGCCGTTCGACCTCGGCGGCGCCACCGCGCTGGTGGGCGCGACCATGATGTTCGAGCTGCTGTGCATCCTCGCCGACGCACTGGCCGAACGCAGCTGAACCCAGGAGACGCCATCATGCGATTCAGCGAATTCATAGGCTACGACCGCCACGGCGACGTGCGCGAAATCGACACCACCCTGTCCAAGGGCCGCCTCGGCACCCTCAATGTCTGCGCCAACACCCTGGCCTTCAACGGCCCGGCCTGGGTGGGCGTGTCGTCCATGCCGCTGCTCTACACCCTGTCCGGCGAGTTGGCACCGCTGTCGATCCTGGCGGCGTATTTCTTCCCGATGATGGTCATTGCCTTCAGCCTGATCTACCTGGTCCGCCGCGCTCCGGCGGCGGGTGGGGTATTCGTGTTCAGCAAGCGCTACCTGCACCCCGGCGCCGCCACCATTCTCGGCTGGACCTACGTGATCATGTGTTTCAGCGTCACCGCCATGTGCGCGCTGGTCGGCGCCCAGTACGCGCAAAACCTGCTGGGGCTGGACAGTTCGCCGGCCACCGGCCAGGTGGTCGCCAACGTGTTGTTGCTGGTGTTCATGGTGCTCAACCTGCGCGGCGTGGAAGCCACCGCCAAGGTCGCCGTGTGCCTGCTGGCACTGGAACTGACGGTGCTGCTGGGCCTCGGCCTGGCCGGGATCATCGATCCAAAGGTGCCGGACGTGGGCATTCTCAGTTCCTACCTGCCGACCTCCCTGGACAGCTTCTGGACAGCCATCGGCCCGGGCATGCTGTTCGGTATGTGGATGCTTGCCCAGTTCGATTCCTCGATCAATTTCATCGAGGAAGCCCGCACCCCGGTGCGCACCATCCAGCGCTCGTTCCTGCTGACGTTGACGGCGATGCTGGTGATCTATTCGATCGCCGCGATCGGCTGGAAGATGGCGGTGCCCGCCAGCACCCTGGCCGGGCTGTTCGCCGACAGCGCCCAGGCGATCGGCAGCATCGCCAGGCTGTACCTGCCGGAATGGCTGCTGTGGCTGCCGGTACTGGTGATCATCACCTCGGCCTGCAACTGCCTGAACATCTCGCTGAATGCCGGGGTCCGCGCCGGTTACCGGATGAGCCGCGAAGGTGACCTGCCGGCGCCGCTGGAGCGCCTGAACCGCCGCCAGGTGCCGGCGCGGCTGACCATCATCGGCACCCTGTGCGGGCTGGCGATGGTCTGGGCGAAACCGGTCAGCGAGCTGCAGTGGTACTACGATGTGGTGTCGATCACCATGATGATTTCCTACGCCACCCTGCTGCTCGCGTTCATCCGCGCGGTGTTCCGCGAACAGGCACTCAGCCGCGCCCTGCTGATGTCTGCCCTGCCGGCGCTGGCCCTGCTGACCCTGCTCTACATCGCCTGGACCGCCGGCACCCAACCCGCCGACCCGGCTTACCTCTATCACGTCTGGTACTGCGGCGCGGTGATCATCGCCAGCGGCGCCGCCGTGCTGCTCTACAACCGCCTGCGTCGCCGGACGCCTTCGACGAGGATTGTCTCCCCATGATCATGTGGCCCGATCGCAAACGCTTCGCCGTCACCCTGAGCTTTGACCTCGACGCCGAAACCGCCTGGGATACCTCCAGCCTCGACGGCCGGCGCCTGACCTTGCTGTCCATGGGCGCCTACTGCCGCCGCGTGGGAGTGCCGCGCATCCTCGAACTGCTCGCCCGTCACGCTATTCGCGCGCAGTTCTACATTCCGGCGCGGGTGGCGGAGATGGACCCCAACGTGGTCCGCGGCATCGCCGACGCCGGTCACGGCATCGGCTGCCATGGCTACTTCCACGAGCGCACCGACGAGCAGACGCCCGCGCAGAACCGGCAAATCCTCGAAGACAGCAAGCGCCTGCTGGAACGCACCATCGGCCGCGAAGTAAGTCACTACCGCGCACCGACCTGGGAAATCACCCCGGACGTGGTCGAGGCGCTGGTGGATCTGGGCTTCAAGAGCGACAGCAGCCTGATGGGCGATGACCGCCCGTACCTGGTGGGCGGCGAGCCCGGCCAGTTGCTTGAATTGCCGGTGAGCTGGGTACTGGATGACTGGGAGCAGTTCGCCTATTCCGCCGAGCCGGCCATGGGCGGCGTGATCGAAACGCCGGACAAGGTCTTCGAACTGTGGCGCGCCGAAGTGGATGGCATGCGCGCCTACGGCGGGCATTTCATGCTGACCATGCACCCGCAACTGATCGGCCGGCCCTCACGCATGCTCATGCTGGAACGGCTGATCGAGTACATCAAAGGCTTCGACGACGCCTGGTGGTGCACCCCGGAGGATGTCCACGGCCAGTGGCGCAGCGGCGCCCTCGACCTTCCCCTTTACCCTTATTGAGAGGCAACGCCATGCACGTTCTCGTCACCGGCAGCAACGGGTTTCTCGGCCAGGAAGTGGTGCGCCAGTTGCTGGAACACGGCCACAGCGTCAGCGGTTTCGACCGCAGCGCGCCACGCGAGGCGCCCAACTATCCGTTCCATCAGGGCGATCTGGTGGAACTCGCCAACCTGATCGACACCGGCAATGCCGCGCGCTTCGACTCGATCATCCACACTGCGGCGATCTCCCACCCGGTGGACTCGCGCGACATTCCGCTGCAAACCGTCCTGACCAACGCTCTGGGCACCACCCATGTGCTGGAGATGGCCCGGCTGTTCGGCATCAGCCGGGTGGTCAACCTCAGTTCCGAGTGCGCCTACGGGCACAACCAGGAAATGGGCGTGATCGACGAGTCGGCGCCGCTGGAGCCGACCACGCCCTACGGCTGCACCAAGGTCTTCACCGAAAAACTCGGCCAGGTCTATAGCGACCTCTACGGCGTCAGCGTGGTGTCGCTGCGTCCGGGCTGGATCTACGGCCCCGGCCAGTTCATGCAGTGCTACCTGAAAAGCCTGCTGCGCGCGGCCATCGACGGTGAACCGCTGCAAGAACCCACGGGCGGCGACTACCGCCTGCAATACGTGCACGTCAGCGATGTCGCGGCCGCCTGCCTGCTGGCAATGACGGTAGACGACAGCCAGCTCGAACAGCGCGTGTTCAACGTCACGGCCGGCGAGCAAGAGCGTTACGCCGATGTTGCCGAGCGGGTACGCGGGCTCTATCCCCACGCGCAAATCAGCATCGGCGCGGGTGGCATCGACGTGCTCGATGATAACGCCCGGTTCGACATCGGCGCCGCCCGCCGGCAACTCGGCTACCGCCCCGCCTACCTGCTGAGCGACGGCCTTGCCACCTACGCGCAGTGGCTGGAAAACCACCCTTACTGATCCGGAGCCTCACCAATGAAGACTTTTCTGGTAACCGGTGCCGCCAATGGCATCGGCCGAGCGGTTGTCCTGGCCCTGGCTGAACGGGGTGACCTGGCGCTGCTCAACGATCTCGACGACAGCCCGGCATTGGCTGCGCTGGTGACGCACCTGCAAGCCGCCGGTGTCGAAGCGCGGGTGGTGCTCGGCGATGTCTCGTCACCGGACACCGCGCGCGAAGCGTTCAGCGGCCTGGATCGCCTGGATGTGCTGGTCAACAACGCCGGCATTCTCAACGAAGCGCCGATCACCGAGATGACCTTCGAACAGTGGGACCAGATGATCCGCGTCCATCTCTACGGCAGCTTTCTCTTCGCCCAGCAGGCGGCGCGGCTGATGACCCGGCAAGGCAGCGGCGCCATCGTCAATATCGCCTCCGACCTCGGTCAGCTCGGCTGCGCCAATCTTTGCCATTACTCGGCAGCAAAGGGTGGCATCATCGCCTTCACCAAGGCCCTGGCGAGGGAGCTGGCGGCGCACGGCGTGCGGGTCAACGCGGTGGCGCCGGGCGGCACGCTGACGCCGATGGTGGAGCGGCTCGGGCCGGACTACATTCGCGAAGAATCCGCGCGCTACCCCTTGCAGCGCCTGGGCACGGCCGAGGAAATTGCCGCGACCGTGGCCTTCCTGGCCTCGGCGCAGGCCAGTTTCACCACCGGCCAGGTGCTCGGGGTCAACGGTGGTGGTGTGATGAACGGCTGAGGCGTCGCGGCGAGGCTGCCCGGCGCCGCCAGCGCAATCCGACAGTGACGAGGCAGCCATGCTGGGAAACCTGAACGACATCGACCTGCGCATGCTGCGCACCTTCTGCACCATCGTCGAGGCGGGCGGCTTCACCGCCGCCCAGGTCCGGCTGAACATCAGCCTGCCGCGCCTGAGCGTGGTGGTCCGCGACCTGGAGATTCGCGTCGGCTACTCGCTGTGCAAGCGCGGCAAGGCCGGTTTCCAGCTTACCGACGAGGGTCTGGCCACCTACAGCGCTGCCCAGGAACTGTTCGCCGATATCGAGCGCTTCCGGCAAAAGACCGTGGAGGTCAACGGCCGCACCCAGGAACACCTGCGCATCGGCACCGTCGACAGCCTCGCGAGCATGCCCGACAGCCCGCTGCCCGCCGCCATCGCGCGTTTTCGTCCGAACAACGCGCGGGTGCGCCTGCAACTGCACGTGATGCGCCCGGACGAACTGGAGCAGGCGGTGCTGGAAGAACGCCTGCACCTGGCCATCGGCGCCTTCCACCATCGGTTGTCGGGACTGGATTACCGCGACCTGTTCGAAGAAGAACAGAACCTCTATTGCAGCCGCGAACACCCGTTCTTCAAGCGCGCCGACGACAGCCTCGGCATCGAGGAAATCAGCAGTGCGGAATATGTCGATCGCGGCTATGTCGCGGAAAACCGTCGCCCTTACGAGCTGCGCTTCAGCAACATGATCAGCGCTTTTTCCATGGAAGCCATCGCCCTGCTGGTGTTTTCCGGCACCTACATCGGCTACCTGCCGACCCACTACGCCCGGCAATGGGTGGAACAGGGCCGGCTGCGGGCGATCCTGCCGCAGCGGCTTTCGTACGCCTCGGCGTTCCATTGCATCACCCGCCAGGGCCTGGAGATCGCGCCGGGCCTGGGCAACTTCCTGAAGGCGATGAACCTGCCCGGCGCTTAGGCTCTGTATGAAAAACCTAGCGCGCAGCCCAGGCGTTGAAACGCTCCTCAAGCTCCTCGCCGTGGTCCACCCAGAAGGTCGAGTCCACCAGCAGGCCCTTGTCCATATTGGCCGGCGCGGTCGGCAATTGGGTCTGGATGGTCTCCGGCAGGTGCGCCACCGTCTGTTTGTTGACCGGCCCGTAAGGGATGTTCATCGAGAAGGTTTTCTGGTTCTCGGCCTGGCTGGCGAAGACGATGAAGCGCTCGGCCAGGGCCTTGTTCGGCGAACCACGGACGATGGCCCAGTGGTCCGGGTCATAGAGCCCGCCGTTCCAGACGATACCGAGGTTGGTGCCCTCTTTCTGTGCCACGGCGATGCGGCCGTTGTAGGCGGCGGACATCACCACGTCATTGGCCGCCAGCCATTGCGGCGGTTGAGCACCGGCTTCCCACCACTGGATGTAGGGCTTGAGCTGATCGAGTTTGGCGAAGGCGCGAGCCACGCCGGCGGGGGTAGAGAGGACTTTATAGAGATCGTCGCGGGCGACACCGTCGGCCAGCAATGCGGCTTCCAGTGTGTATTTGGCGCCCTTGCGCAGGCCGCGTTTGCCGGGGAAGCGCTGCACGTCCCAGAAGTCCGCCCAGGAGGCTGGCGGTGTGTCGAGTTTTGCGGCGTTGTAAGCCAGCACCATCGACCACACGTAGCTGGCGACGCCGCATTCGCTGACGGTATTGGCGATGTAGTTGTCGCCGTTGCCCAGCAGGGCCGGATCGAGCCGCTCGAACAGCCCCTCTTCGCAACCACGCAGCAGTTCCGGGCTTTCCACCTCGACGATGTCCCAGGAAATCTGCCCGACGCTGACCATGGCTTTGACCTTGGACAATTCGCCGTTGTAGTCCCCGGCCACCACCTTGCCCGCCCCGCTCTGCTCGAACGGTTTGAAGTAGGCCTGGTCCTGCGCCGCCTTGGTGGCGCCGCCGAAGGAGATGATGGTCAGCCGGTCGGAGGCCGCCATGGCCTGGTTTCCTGCCAGCAACGCTACCGCTGTCACGATGCACGCACGCAAATTCAAAGACATTGAAACACCCTCCCTACGCTCAAGATGAATGCCGGGGCCGGTATGAAATTCCGTGCGCACGCCAGCGGCGTTCGCGGGTTTTCATGACCCCGACACGGTTGAAACACGACAGTCTTAAAAGGGCAGTAAGGCGGGTGCGCGATCGTTCTTGTGGATGCGGTCGTGGGATTGCCGCGAAGTTCGACACCTGCCGGAGAGCGAATCAGTTGGCCGCTCATTGTCGATCGCCGAAGCGATCATTTGTTATTGGCTTGACCCGATAATGCGTCAGTTGGGCCGGCAGGCAAATTATGAAAATTGTTATCGCTGGGTATGAAAAAGCTTTGCAGGCGAACACCGCGCTTTGACGCAGACCCTTGGGTCAACGTTTTGTGCGCGCACAACTGTGGGCGCGAGCTTGTCGGGTCGCCGAACCGTCGCGAAGGGCCGCTGTGCGGCCCATCGCGGCTAAAGCCGCTCCTACAGGTTCCGCAGCCGCCTGCCGGGTATTACAGGTCAAGCACCAGGCAGCCACTTCTGGCGCGGGAGCAGCAAGGCGTGAACTGGTCGTTGCGCGCCCGCTCTTCGGCGGTGAGGAACTGGTCGCGGTGGTCCGGCTCGCCATCGAGCACGCGGGTCAGGCAAGTGCCGCAGATGCCTTGCTCGCAGGCCACCGGGATGATGATCCCGGCCTCGTCCAGCACGCGGGTGATCGACTGGTCCGCAGGCACCGCAAACACCTGCCCGGTGCTGTGGATACGTACTTCGAAAGCATCATCCTCGCCCTTGGCCAGCGGCGCGGCACCGAAGTATTCGCGGTGCAGCCGCACCTCGTCCCAGCCCAGCGCCCGCGCGCCGGACAGCACATGCTCCATGAAGCCGCCCGGACCGCAGACATACAACTGGCTGTCGCCGGGCTCCGCTTCCAGCACAGCCTGCAGTTTCAATCGCTGTTCCGCCGCGCCGTCATCGAAGTGCACCTGCACCTGCGCGGCGAACGGCTTGGCCCGCAGCCGTTCGACGAACGCCGCGCTGTCTGGCGAGCGGGCGCAATAGTGCAGCACAAAGTCGCCGCCCTGGCGCGCCAGGCTCTGGGCCATGGCCAGGATCGGCGTGATGCCGATGCCGCCGGCAAACAGGATCGAGCGCTTCGCCGGCTGCAAAGGGAACAGGTTGCGCGGCTCGCCGACCGTGATCACCTGTCCCACCCTGAGCAACTGGTGCACGGCGCTGGAGCCGCCGCGGGACGCCGGGTCACGCAGCACGCCGATGCAGTAGCGGTTACGTTCGTGCGGACTGTTCCACAGTGAGTACTGACGGATCAGGCCGTTGGGCAGGTGCACGTCGATATGCGCGCCAGCGTCGAACGCTGGCAGTTCGTCGCCGCTGACGCTGGTCAGTTCCAGGCTGAGGATGTCGCGGGCGACCAGGCGCATCGCCTTGATCAGCACTTCCATCACGATGCACTCCGGGCAATCACTGGCGCTGCCGTCGCCTGCTCGGCGGCGATGATCCGCTCGATGATGCGCCGCGACTGCACCCCGCCGGCATCGATATTGAGCTTGAGCAGCGCACGCTGCGGGTACTCCAGCAGGTTGCGCTGCTGGCGCTCCAGCATCTCCAGGTCTTCGGCGAAGATCTTGCCCTGACCGACGCGGATGGTTTCGGTGAGGTCCGGGTCATCGGCCTTGAAGTTGCGCGCCATGCCCCAGAAGTACCAGATCGAGGTGTCGCTCTCGGGGGTGATGAAGTCGACCACGATGCTGCCAGCCTTGAGTGCGGCCGGGGCGTCGTAGCCACCGCTGCCGGCATGGGCGACGCCGACTTCGATCAGCACATGGCTGGGCGGGCTGAAACGGCAGATCTGCCAGCGGTCCACCGGTACGTCATCGGCCAGGCCGTTGCCGCGCAGCGCCGCCTGCCAGAACGGCGGCGGCAGGATGTTCTCCATGAAGCGGCTGGTCACCACGGTCTCGCCTTCGACGCGGGTGCTCACCGGGGCTTCGTCGATTTCCTTCTGGCCGATGCTCGACGCATGCACGTAGGTCTCGTGGGTGAGGTCCATCAGGTTGTCGATCATCAGACGGTAGTCGCAGGCGATGTGGTAAAGCCCGCCGCCATAGGCCCAGTCGGGGCTCTCGGCCCAATGCAGGTGAGGGATCAGCGCGGTATCGGCCAGCCCCGGATCACCCGGCCAGACCCAGATGAAACCGTGGCGTTCCTGCACCGGGTAGCTGCGAATAGCCGGAAAGCCCTGCACGCGCTGGCAGGGCATGGCGGCGGTCTTGCCGTCGCAGTCCATCACCAAGCCGTGATAACCGCAGACCAGCTTGCCGTCGCGGACAAAGCCCAGCGACAGCGGCGCGCCGCGGTGGGGGCAGAAGTCTTCCACCGCCGCCACCTGCTGCTGGTGACCACGGTAAAACACCATGTTTTCGTTGCAGATCTTGCGCCCCAACGGCTTGGTGGCGATTTCATCAGGCGTGCAGGCGACGTACCAGGCGTTCTTCGGATGCATGGGTGTGGCTCGTTTTGTTGTTGTGATGGATCCAGAGATTGAATATTCAGCGGACAAAACGCAACAAAACAGCACTTACTGGATCCAATAACAGTTCGATAATCGCACGGCATTTGCGTCGAACCTCCTTTCGCAGCCGCGCGCAAAGCGGGTAAAGTCCCGCGCTGGAAAGCCTTTGGCCTGTGGAGTCGCCCGTGAGTGGATCTGGACAACGTGTATTGAACCTGCTTCGCAGGATGATCCTCGACGGGCGCTTCGCCCCCGGCGAGCGGATCGCCGAGATTCCCACCGCCGAATTGCTGGAAGTCTCGCGGATGCCGGTGCGCATGGCGTTCCGCGCGCTGGAACAGGAAGGTCTGCTGGTACGCCAGGGTGCACGCGGTTTCGCAGTCAAGCAGGTGACCGCGCAAACGCTATCCGACGCGGTGGAAGTGCGCGCGGTGCTGGAAGGCCTGGCGGCGCGTCAGGCGGCGGAAAGCGGGCTGTCGAAAGCGGCCCGTGCGGTGTTGCAGGAGTGCCTGGAACAAGCTGACCGGCTGTTCGAAAAAGGCCATGTCACCGAGGACGACCTGGCGGCGTACCACGACATCAACAAACGCTTCCACCAGACCATCATCGAGGCCAGCGGCAACGGGGCGGTAGCCGAAGCCTTGTCGCGCAACGAGCACCTGCCCTTCGCCTCGGTCAGTTCGATTGCGGTTGACCGCAACAACCTCGACCAGGAATTTCGCCGCTTCAACTTCGCCAACATGCAGCACCACATGATCGTCGACGCCCTGCTGGCCGGGCAGAGCGCCCGCGCCGAAGCAATCATGCGCGAGCACGCCAACGTGACCATCCGCTACATGAAGATCTTCAGCGGGCCGCGCCAGGACGGCCTGAAAATCATTCAGTAGAAATGCCCGCAGCGCATAGTGATCACGCAAAACTATGCGCCTTGTTATTAACAAAGCACCAACGGATATTTCACAAGCAGGCCGCTTGCCCCTACCGTGTTCGCCATCCCATCCCGTGATGAAGAACGCCTGCCATGTCCAACGCCGCCACCACCGACCTTCTGCACCAACGCTACGGCGAGCAGCATGCCGCCAGTGCCCTGAACAACCCGGTGATCGATCACCTGCTCAATCACCGCAGCGTGCGCAGCTACAGCGACCGCGCCCTGCCCGACGGCACCCTGGAAACCCTGATTGCCGCCGCCCAGTCTGCGGCCACCTCGTCCAACCTGCAGGCCTGGAGCGTGATCGAAGTCCGTGATCCGGCCCGCCGCGCGCGCCTGGCCAAGCTGGCCAACAACCAGCGGCATATCGAGCAGGCGCCGCTGTTCCTGATCTGGCTGGCGGATTTCTCCCGCGCCCAGCGCATCGCCACCCTGCACGACACCGAACTGCGCGCGCCGTCCTACCTCGACAGCCTGTTGGTGGGCAGCGTCGATGCGGCCCTGGCGGCGCAGAACGCGGTGGTCGCCGCCGAGGCCTTGGGCCTGGGCACCGTCTACATCGGCGCGCTGCGCAATGACCTGCAAGCGGTGGTGGATGAGCTGCAACTGCCGCCGCTGGTCTATCCGGTGTTCGGCCTGTGCGTGGGCTACGCCGCCACCGACAGCGCCATCAAGCCGCGGCTGCCGCAGGCGGTGACGCTGCATCACGAGACCTATCAGGTCGATGCGGCCCAGGAACAACGCCTGATTGGCGACTACGAAGCACTCGCCGCCGCGTTCAGCCAGGCCCAGGGCCAGAACACGCCGGGCTGGAGCGAACAGGTGATCAACCGCCTGAAAGACGAGTCGGCGCTGCATGGCCGCGAGCGCATCGGCAAGGTCCTCAACGACCAGCAACTGGCGCTGCGCTGAGCCGAACGCCCTGACCCTCTTGCATGGAAGTCCGCCCTGAACAGCATCGCCCAACCGACACACACCGAACGGCAAGCTGACCCTGCCCCGCCACCGGGCAACGACGCCACACCCGAAGGCACCTTCCAGCGCAAGGTGCCGATGATCATCGGCTGCGCGCTGTTCATGGAACTGCTCGATTCCACCGCCGTGCTCACCGCGCTGCCGCAACTGGCGGCGGACTTCGGCGAGCCCAGCGTGCGCATGAACCTGGTGGTCACCCTGTACCTGCTGGCGGTGGCGATGTTCATTCCGCTCAGCGGCTGGCTGGCCGAACGGCTCGGGCCGCGACGGGTGTTCATCGCCTCGATCCTGCTGTTCGTCTTCAGTTCGCTGGCCTGCGCCGCCTCCAGTGCCCTGTGGCAACTGGCGCTGGCGCGGTTTTTCCAGGGCATGGCCGGCGCGCTGATGGTGCCGGTGGGCCAGGTGATCCTGCTGCGCTGGTCGAGCAAGCGCGATCTGCTGCGAGCCATGGCCTACCTGACCATGCCCGCCCTGCTCGGCCCGGTGTTCGGGCCGCCGCTGGGCGGCATGCTGGTGACCTGGCTGTCGTGGCACTGGATCTTCCTGGTCAACCTGCCCATCGGCCTGCTGGGCATCTACCTGGTGCTGCGCCATGTGCCGAACTATCCGGGACAAGCCAGCCAGACCCTCGACCTGCGCGGTTTCCTGCTCGGCAGCCCGGCCCTGGCCTGCCTGGTGCTGGCCTTCGAAACCCTCGGCCACGGTTCGCTGAACCGCACCTGGTCGTGCCTGCTATTGGCGATCGGCGTGCTGTTCGCCGGCCTTTACGTGCGCCATGCGCGGCGGACCACCGCGCCGTTGCTCGACCTGTCGCTGCTACGCATCGCCACCTTCGGCCTGGTGCTGAACGGCGGTTTTCTGTTCCGCCTGGGCGCTGCGGCGCTGCCGTTCCTGTTGGTGCTGCTGTTTCAGGTCGGCTATGGGCTGAGTGCCCTGGAGGCGGGTTTGATGACCTTCGCCGGTGGCGCCGGCGCGCTGTTGATCAAGTTCATATCGGTGCCACTGGCGCGGCGTTTCGGCTTTCGTCGGCTGCTGGTCTACAACACCCTGCTGGCCAGCCTGTCGATGGCGGCTTGCGCGCTGTTGAGCGCCGACACTTCGCCACTGCTGGTGATGCTGATGCTGTTCGCCGGCGGGCTGTCGCGGTCGTTGCAGATGACCGCGATGGGCGCCCTGACCTACGCCGACATCCCCGCCGAGCGCTCCAGCAGCGCCGCCACCCTGTCGGCCACCAGCGTGCAGATCAGCATGAGCCTGGCGGTCTGCGTGGCCGCCATGCTGCTCGGCCTGATCCAGTTGCTCGGCGGCCACACCCAGCCCTCCGCCGGTGATATCCAGCTCACGCTGTTGGCGATGAGCCTGATCTGCCTGGCGTCGGTCCTGGTGTTTCGCCGGCTGGAGGGCGACTGAGCGTCGTCAGTAGCGCCGCGTGCTCATCAACTCGTCCAGCACCCGGTTCGGCACGCGGAACGGAATCGCCGCATGGTCCTCGCCCGCCTCGATCTGAAAATCGCTGCGCAGGCCATACTGCGAGAGGTTTTCCAGACGCAGTTGCAGCGAGCGGACATCCTGGATTTCCTGCGGCATTTCCCGATCGCCGGCGATCAGGGTCAGGCTGCGGTGGATCAGGTCCAACTTCCCGGCGTGGGCCTGGCGGGTGAATACCCGCTCGTGGGCCAGCAGGTAGCGATCCTGCCACCACAGGCTCGGGCTGATGGCGACGTAGTGCTGGAACAGCGCCGGACGGGTGAACAGCGTGTAGATGCCGAACATTCCGCCGAACGAATGCCCGACCAGGCTGCGTTGGTCCTGGTCCACCTTGAAGCGCTCGTTGACCTTGGGCATCAGGCGCTTTTCGATGAAGTCGAGGAACACGTCCTGGCCACCCTGCGGTGGCTCGTTGCGCTCCGCCGGGGCCGGTGGCGACAGGTCGTAGGCGCGGCGGACGAAGTCCAGCGGCGTATCGCTCGGGTAACCGATGCCCACCAGAATCGCCCCGCGCAAGCGGTCCTGCGCCCGCTTGGCGGCATGGAATGCCGGGAAATAGGCGTTGCCATCGAGCAGATAGATCACCGGGTAGCCGCCAGTCCACGGCACATCGCCTTCCGGCAGGCTGATCATGATCCGGTACTCGCGGCCTTCGGCACTCTTCATCAGCCATTGCTCGGTGCCGTCCAGCGTCACCGGGTCGGCCTTGGCCAGCGATGTAGCGGCCAGCAAACAGGCGCCGGCCATTTTCAGAATTGACTTGAACATGCGCTTCCCTCCCCTTACCAGCGGTAGCTCAGGCTGGTGACCACGCTGCGCGCTTCACCGCGGTAGCAGTAACCGTCCTGGCAGTTGATGAAGCGCTCGTCGAACAGGTTGCGCGCGTTGACGCCAAGGCGCACACCGTCCAGACCGCCGCCGAAGTCGTAATGAATGCCGGCGTCCACCAGGGTGTAGGCCTCGTTCTTCACCTCGTTACTCGGGTCGCCGTAGGTGCTGCCGGTGTAGCGCACGCCGCCGGAAAGGCCCAGGCCGAACGGCAGCTTGTAGTCCAGCCACAGCGACGCGAGGTGGCGTGGCACGTTTTTCGGCACCTTGCCCTGGTCGCCATTGTTGCCGCGGGTGACTTCGGCGTCGTTGAAGCTGTAGCTGGCGGTCATGCGCAGGTGCTCGCCGAGGTCGGACACCGCTTCCAGTTCCAGGCCACGGGAGACTTGTTCGCCGGTCTGCACGTTGTTCAGCGGGTTGAGCAGATCGCGGGTCTGCACGTTGGTCTGGGTCAGGTGATAGAGCGATCCGGTCAGCAACGTGCTGCTGCCCGGCGGCTGGTATTTCAGGCCGATTTCGTACTGCTCGCCTTCGGTGGGCTTGTAGGGCTGGCCGCTGGCATTGTTGCCGGTCACCGGCAGGAACGACTGGGCGTAGCTGGCGTAAGGCGCCAGCCCGTTGTCGAACAGGTAGAGCACGCCCGCTTGCCAGGTGGTGGCCGAGTCGCTGGTCTTGGTGTTGATGCCGGTCAGGTTGTCGGCACGACGCACATGCACCCAATCGCGGCGCAGGCCGGCGGACAGGCGCCAGCGGTCCAGCTCGATCTGGTCCTGCACATAGAGGCCGCTGCGTTGCTCGATGCCGTCCTGGTCGGCGAGTGCGTCGGTGGGGCGAGTCACCGGCTGGTGATAGTCCGGCGCCCAGCGGTCGATGCTCGGCGCCGGGCCCCAGGCGTAGAGCAGCGAGGTGTCCAGCCAGGCGTAATCCACGCCGCTGATCAGGGTGTGTTGCACGTCACCGGTGGCGAAGCGGCTGACCAGACGGGTGTCGGTGGTCACCGAACGCATGTCCTCGTACAGACCAACCGCGTAACGGTCCAGGGTGTGGCCGTCACTGGAACCGGTGGGCTGCAGGTACTGGTTGGTGGTGCCGACCTCGCCGTAACGCAGGTTTTGCTGGAGGCTGAAGGTCTCGTTGAAGGCGTGCTCGAACTCGTAGCCGAAGGTCCACTGCCGCTGGTGGAGCTTGTCGTAGTACTCGTCGCCCTGCCAGAAATCGGTGAGGTGGTCGCCTTCTTGATAGAGCATCGGCGAAGCGGCGGTCTGGCGTTCCTGATACTGCGCCAGCAGGGTCAGGCTGGTGTCGGGATCGATCTGCCAGCTCAACGACGGTGCCAGCAGGCGCGACTGGTTGTCCATCTGCTCGACCGAGTAGCCGGAATCGCGGTACAGACCCACGGTGCGGAACAGCACATCGCCCGCCTCGTCCAGCTTGCCGCCGATGTCGAACTGGCCTTGCTCGTGACCGTAATTGCCACCCTGCACCTGCACCTCATTCTTGGCCAGCAGGCTCGGCCGCTTGCTCACCCGATTGACCATGCCGCCGGGGCTGATCTGCCCGTACAGCACCGAAGCCGGGCCCTTGAGCACTTCGATGCGCTCCAGGTTGTACGCTTCGGTGGAATACAGCGACAGCCAGCCGCTGCCCGGCTGGCGCAGACCGTCGAGGAAGTCGGCGGCGATGGTGGTCTCGAAGCCGCGCACCTGGATATTGTCGAAACGCGGATCAAGGCCCGAGCTGCCAACCCGCACGCCCGCAGCATAGGCCACGGCATCCTCGACCTTGTTGACCTTGCGGTCGGCGATCTGCTCGGCGGTCACCACGCTGATGCTCTGGGCGGTTTCGAGGATCGGCCGGTCACTCTTGGTGGCGCTGCTGGCATTGCTGGCGAAATAGCCCGGCACCGGGGCAAAGGCGCTTTGCAACGCGGTGGTTTCGATGTTGGTGGGCGCCAATTGCAGGCTGGCATCGGCGGCGCGCAGCACCACGTACCCGGACGCGGTCTTGTGGGCCACCAGGCCGCTGCCCTTGAGCAGCGACGCCAGGCCGTCTTCCAGCGAGCCGCCTTGCGTCAGGCCTGTGGTGTTCAGGCCGCGCACGTCTTGCGGCGAGTACGAGAGGATGATCCCGGCGCGCTCGGCAAAGGTACTCAACGCCGCGCCCAGCGGACCGGCCGCGATGGCCGGGGCGACCGTGGCCGGCGCTGCGGTTTGCGCCAGCACGGGCAGGCTGGCAACGCCGCCGCCCAGGGCGATCGCCAGGCATACGGCACGGGGCAGATGACGGGGCTGGAACGGCAATGGCTGGGGTCGGGCAGAACGCATGACGGAGTCCAAATGAGGGAGTGATCTTCCCTAACCGGACGAGTCCTTGAAGTCCGACAGAAATTTTTCGGTTTTTTTAAACGGCGACCACGCGCACCCACCAACGGGTGCGCTCGACCACCTTCACCGGCAGCAAATGGGTGATGTTGTCCAGCATCGACGCCGGCTCGTCCAGGCGAAACACCCCAGACAGGCGCAGGTCCGCCACCGCCGCCTCACAACCCAGCCAGCCCTGGCGATAGCGCCCGGCCTCGGCGAGGAAGTCGGCCAGGCGGATATCGCTGACCACCAGCAGGCCGCGGGTCCAGGCGAAGGGGTCGAAGGCGCCCTTGCCCAGCGCCGTCATGCTGGTCGCCGAGACGCCCAGCCCCTCGCCCGCGCGCAACAGGCGTTGCCCGGCGGCGGCGGAGACCTGGACCTCGCCACGGTCGACGCGGATCTCGCTGTAGCCGTCGCGCTCGCGCAACAGCACCCGCGCATCCTGTCCGGTGCACTGGGCAAAGCGGCAGCGCGCCCGCCAGTGCGTGCCTTCCACCAGCACTTCGCCGGAGCGCAGCAGCACTTCGCCGCCCTGCACGTCTATCGAACTGTCAGTGTTGAGCACGATTTCGGCACCGTTGCCCAGGCCGATCCGCCGACGCTCGCCCGTGAAGGTCGCGTAGTCGGCGCGCCAGGCGGGAGGCGCACTGACCGCCACCAGCGCCGTACCGCCGACCAGCAGGCCAAGCAACTTCAACGTGCGGCGGCGGCCCACATCGGCTTCGGCGCGGCGCAGCAGCGGGATGGTTTGCCCGGCGTCGGGCAACTGACTGGCCTGGAACAGCCCCGCCATCTGCTGCAGACGTTGCCAGGCCAGTTGGTGTCGGGGATCGCGGCGCAACCAGTCCTGCAACTGCTCGTTCAATTCGCTGTTGCCGGCATTGCCGCGCAGGCGCATCTGCCACTCGATGGCCTTGCGTACGATGGCTTGCGGAACCGGCTGGCTGGATACGCTCATGAAGCGTCCTCGAAGCACACCTGATAGCAATGCCACAGGGCGCTGGCGACATGGCGCTCGACCGTGCGGCTGGAGACGCCCAGTTGTAGCGCAACCTGGTCGTGGGTCAGGCCGCCGAGCTGGTACAGCAGAAAGGCCTCGCGCACTGCTGGCTTGAGGCCTTCGAGCAAACGGGCGATGCGCTCCAGGCATTGCAAGGCTTCATGGCGCACGTCCGGCGCGGGATGGCTGGCCTCCGGCAACTGCGCCAGGGCTTCGAGATACGCCCGTTCCAGCGCGTCGCGGCGCCAGTGATCGATCACCAGCCCGCGGGCGATACGCGCCAGCAAGGCCCGCGGCGCCCGGTCACTGACCGGCTGACCGCGCACCAACAGGCGCACGAAGGTGTCCTGGGCGAGGTCCGCCGCCTGCTGCGAACACCCGACCGAACGCCGCAGCCAGCCATTCAGCCAGCCGTGGTGAGTGCCATAGAGCACCTCGAAAGGAACGATCGAATCCGCTTCATGTAGCGACATGCCAAACCCCGCAGCAAAAAAACGCCACGGGTTAACGTGGCGAACGCGGGGGCACATTAATAGCGAATCATTCTTATTTCAACTTTTTACAATCTTTACCTGCTGGACGTATTGCCGCAGTGCCCTGCGGTGGGTCCAGGTCACGATTTCGCCAGCAATGACTTCTTCACGGGCCCACCGGGTCGATCACCTGGGTCAACAGGTGTTCATGCCCCTCGACATGCCAGTTGGCCCAGATGCGGTGCTTCGAGTCCGGGATCAGGCTCAACCAGTTGCGTTCCGGCACCAGGTAGTGCCCCTTGAAGCCGATCGGCAGCATCCGGGCGCTGACACCGTATTCGATGGTTTCCTGGCCAGCGCCGAATTTCTCCATGAAATACACCGCCACCGCCGGTGGTGGTGTGTGGACGATACCGGTCGAGACCAACTGGAAAATCACCCCGGCGCCCTTGCCGTGCTGTGGCAAGGTGGATTCGATCACTGCGGCGGCGGCAACGTGCACATCGCCAGAAATGATCGTGACCCGGGTGCCCAGCGCGGAGAAGTTGAGCAGGCGCTTGATCAGCCGTTGTCGCTCGTCGCGATGAGGTTTGCTGCGCCAGTGATCCCGCAGGTCGTCTTCCAGTTCCCAGGTTCCGGGCAAGGCATTCAGGGCGACTTCCGCGGCATTCAGGTCGAGATAGGCCACCGGCAGGCTGGTGCAGACCAGCAAGTGCCGGGGCCGATTCCCCGCCAGCCCGTCGAGCCAGGCGAAGATGGAGTCCCAGGTCACTTCAGAGGCGATCTGCGTGGGCTGGAAACCGGTGCCGCTGGGCAAGTCGGGATGCCGTTCGCTGCGCAGGTCCGGCACCAGGATCGCCAGTTCACCCAGGCCGGTGTACACCAGGCTGAAGCCCTGGGCAGGCGCCGGCTTGCCGGGGATGATCGGCAACGCGGCCGGGTGATTTCCGACAGTTCCCAGGTGCTGCTGGAAAAGCCGGTAATACCGGGACGCCAGCCTGAACAGGTTCTGATAGACCGGACTCTCGTGCAGGTCCTGGGGATGGGAGCCCCAGCCATCGGTGATGTCGTGGTCATCCCACATGGCGATGTAGGGGATCGAGTGGAGGATCTGCCTGATGCCATCCTGAGTCCAGCGCGACACGTACAAGTCCGCCAGGAACGTGTCCACCTGGGCTTCGAGCCTCTTGTTCCAGGGCGCCTTGACCTGATCCTTGTGCCCGAGGTCGGACCACTCCTTCATCGGGCCCTTCACCACCATCAACGAGTCGGTGTAGACCTGATCCCCGCCCATCACCAGCACGTGGAATTCCTTCTCCGGAATCTGGTGCCGCGTGTGCATGTCGAGCCAACGCTCGTTCGGTCGGTCGATGACCTTCTTGCGGTACTTGTCCGCAGAGAATCCATTGCACGACCCGTAGGCGATTCGCGGTGAATCACCTTCGCGCGGCACGAAGAAGCTTGCACTACCGCCGCTGGCCTCGAGTGTGCACTGCATCGGGTCACCGCCCTGCTGCGCAGTGATCTGGATACGCCAGACATCCTTGGTCGGCTTGTCGAAGGGTATCGAGGCAATGCGAATCACATCGACCGTGGTGCAGTTCGACAATTTCGGGACCGGCGCCGGGTCGTCCTTATCGACGACCAGCAGCGCCGAAACGCAATATCTTCCGCCGTGAATGCCTTGGAAATGCAGTATCGGGCCGAGTAACAGGCTCATGGGCGATCCTCCCTGATCAAATGTGCTCTTGTGGCCAGCAACTGCGTTGCTGGCCAAGTGATGTTAGCCGGGCTTCGGCAATTTGCATCGTGATCCCCATACAACACGCAGACGGTTTTACTCACCTTTCAGAATCGTAATGCCCCCCTCACCTCCCCGTTAGTTTCCCCCGGCAATGATGCCGCGCGGTCACTCGATCAATAACAACCGACCGTGCCATCCCCACAATAAAAACTGCCAGGACTACGGAGCAATCATGAACAGACGTACCCGGTTTTCCCTGACGGCCTTTGCGGCCGCAGCGGGTTTCAGCAGCGTGGTCGGTGCCGCGCAAACCGACGAACAGCAAGGCTTTATCGAAGGCAGCCAGTTGACGCTGCTGAACCGCAACTTCTACTTCAACCGCGACGACCGCAACGGCGCAGACGCCCCCGGTGGCGCTGGCTACTCCGAGGCGTGGGCGCACGCGCTGATCGCCCGCTTCGAATCGGGCTTTACCCAGGGGACCGTGGGGGTCGGTGTCGATGCCTTCGCCATGCTCGGCCTGAAACTCGATACCGGCGGCGGACGCAATGGCGCGCGCAGCTCGTTCGATGTGCTGCCGGTGGACAGCGACGGCAACGCCCGGGATGACTACAGCAAGGTCGGCGGCGCGCTGAAAGCCAGGGCGTTCGACACGGTGATCAAGGTCGGCGACGTGTTCCCCACCACGCCTGTGGTGTCTTACGGCGACTCGCGCCTGCTGCCGGAATCCTTCCGCGGCGTGACGCTGGCCAACACCAGCATCGACGGCCTGACCCTGCAAGGCGGCCGGCTGCACGCCATGAGCCAGCCGGTGTCGAGCAACCTGCGCGACAACTTCGTCACCTTCTACGGCGGGCCGGTCAACGCGCCGTGGGTCGGTTACGTCGGCGGCGACTACCAACTGACCGAACATGCCAGCGTCAGCCTGTACACCAGCCGCCTGAAAGACGCCTGGAACCAGCACTACCTCGGCACCGCCTTCAGCTACCCGCTCAACAACCACCTCACCCTGCTGGCAGGCTTCAACTACTACCGTGCGGTGGACGAAGGCAAGCAACTGCTCGGCGAGTTCACCAACGACATCTGGAGCGGCAAGCTGGGTCTGCGCTTCGGCGCCCACACCGTGGCGCTAACCCATCAGCGCAACAATGGCGACGACGACTTCGACTATCTGCGTCAGTCGGACTCCATCTATCTCGACAACTCGATCCAGTACAGTGACTTCAACTCGCCTGGGGAGCGTTCGTGGATGGTGCGCTACGACCTCGACATGGCGTCGTATGGCGTACCGGGCCTGAGCTTCATGACCCGTTACGGCAAAGGCACCGACGCCGACTACTCCAATGCCAACAGCGTCTATATGCGCCGCGACGCCGACGGCAACCCGCTGACCGACCAGAAGCGTTGGGAGCGGGATATCGAGGTCAAATACGTAGTGCAGAGCGGGTCGCTGAAGGACCTGTCGCTGCGCGTGCGCCAGGCGACGACACGGGCGACGCAATTCGAGTCGGATCTGGATGAGACCCGGGTGATCGTGGAGTATCCGTTGAGTCTGTTGTGATCCTGATCGCCGGCAAGCCAGTTCCCACAGGGTGGGAGCCGGCTTGCCGGCGATGAGCATGGGTATCTACACAACTTTCGGCCATGTGGTGGTTGGAAGACGCTTGTCAAAAGATCGAGTAGTGGCCACCAGGCGCATGCCGGAAGTTTTCTAGCGCCCTTGAGATCGAGCGCCGCCCGCGCGGCGCATCGCGAGCAAGCTCGCTCCTACAGCGGTTGCAACGTACCTATGTCTGTCAGGCCATGGTTGACCGCCTTGTTTACACGACGCGGTATCGAGTCGATCTCAACAGCCTCCCCGCGATTTATCGCCG
>NZ_QKVL01000051.1 GCF_003231275.1 Pseudomonas huaxiensis | reverse complement strand
CGGTTTTGCCTACTTTTTCCAAGAAAAAAGTCGGCCGCCGTAAGGGCGGAAGGGGCCGGCAGCCTCGCCATATCGAATGGATAAGCTCACAGCCCCCAAGTCCCAGCCCAAGCCAAAATCCCCAAGAATTCCGTGAAGCGCCTTTTTATATGGGACGCAGAGTATTGATGCTCTGAAGATCCTTGTCAGTGCCCGTGCCGCGCACGGCTGGCCTGGACGATACGCCCGGCCGGAACCCGCAATTGGATCAGCAGATACTCGGCGAAGTCTGCTGAGTAGTCCTGTCGAGCGATGGCTTGCTCCATGCAATCGAGCCAGATCCGGGCGTGCCCCTCGTCCATCGGCCACTGCGCATGAAAGGAGGGCAGGCCGATCGGGCCGTAGCGCTCGGCGAACAGGCGCGGACCGCCGAGCCAGCCACTGAGAAAACACGTCAGCTTGTCGCGGGACAGGCTCAGGTCATCGGCGTGCATGTGCCTGACGGACTGCGCGCTCGGGTCCTGGTCCATGATGTCGTAGAAGTCATCCACCAAGCGGCGCAGGCCGTCGAAGCCGCCGGCTGCCTGGTAGGACGCATCCGCGGTGCCGAAAGCAGGACGGGTCATGCGGGTACTCCGGGGAAAAGCCGCATTTTAGCCAGAATCACGCGACAAACTTTGATACCGGGCATGAAAAAGCCCGGCCATTGCGGGCCGGGCTCAATTGACGCGGTGACTCAGCAGAGGCGGTCGATAATCTGCACGCCCTGAGTTTCACGCAGCGTTGGCCACTCTTGTTGCAGGGTCTGCAACACACGACCGACGTACTGGGTGTCGGCGGCGGCCTTCTTGCCGACGTAGCCCTGGCCGCGGCGGTACATCTTCAGCCGGGCGCGCATATTCGGCTTGCGCTCTTCGAATTCGTCTTCGGCGGTGTAAGGCGACAGGCTGTCGATATGCACTTCGCCGGCATCGCAAACCCAGAGAATGTGGCTGTCGAGGCTGTCTTTACGCGCTGCGAACAGTTTGGCCAATTCTTCGATGGTCGGTTTTTCGTTCAAGTTCATCATTAAAGCCCCCATTAACCCGTCAGTGGTTTTTGTCTATCTGGCGCTACTCATGTAGCGCACTACCAAGGCTGCTACCGCAGCATTGCAACAGGGGCTTTCTTCACTCTGCCTTTTGGACAGTCCCTCTCCACGGACGACCCGAAAACTGCTCAGACCGTCTGGAACACCCTTGCCAGCACTCCCGATCGGGGAGATGGGCTCATCATGCAGAGGGCGACGAATGGCGTCAACAGGTTTTGTAGTGATTTTTTCTTAGCACTACAAAATACTTTTCCTACACCTTGGGCGTTTATGTAGTGCTCTGTTGGATTGCCCTACAAAACCCGTTGCAGACACCTGCGGCAATGTCGGGCGGGTTTGATCCGGGTCAGTTTTTTCCGGGCACGTGGGGAGGATCATCAGAATCAGGGGTAAGCGCCGTGCTAGAGCGCTTGCCGGGTTTTCTGCAGTCAGCGAGGCGTTCATGAGCCAGACAAGTACTTCTCCTTCAACCACCGGCGCCAGGCCGGGGCTGCCCGTCGGCTTGCTGGTCGGCATCGTCGCGCTGGTGGCCGTGCTGTTCTTGCCGTTGCCGGCCGACTTGCCGGTAGCGGGGCAGCGGGTGTTGGCGATCCTGGCGTTCGCCGTGGTGATCTGGATAACCGAGGCGGTGTCCTACGAAGCCAGTGCGATCATGATCACTTCGCTGCTGGCGTTTCTCCTCGGCACCGCGCCGACCTTGGCTGACCCCACCGTCACCTACGGCTCGTCGGCGGCGGTGAGCATGGCCCTGACCGGTTTCTCCAACCCGGCGCTGGCCCTGGTGGTGGGTGCGCTGTTCCTCGCCGCAGCGATGACCCATACCGGGCTGGACCGGCGCATCGCCCTGGTGACCCTTGACCGCATCGGCGTCAGCACCCGGCGCATTCTGCTGGGCGCGGTGGTGGTGACCATTCTTCTCAGCCTGGTAGTGCCCAGCGCTACCGCGCGCAGTGCCTGTGTGGTGCCGATCATGATGGGGGTGATCGCCGCGTTCGGCGTGGACAAGCGCTCCAACATCGCCGCCGGGATCATGATCATCGTCGCCCAGGGCACCAGCATCTGGAACATCGGTATCCAGACCGCCGCGGCGCAGAACCTGCTGACCGTCGGCTTCATGGACAAGATGCTCGGCGCCCGGGTGTCATGGATCGACTGGCTGATAGCCGGCGCACCCTGGGCGGTGCTGATGTCGCTGTTGCTGATTGTGCTGGTGCTGAAAATGCTGCCTCCGGAGACCGACAGCATTCCCGGCGGCAAGGCCGCAGTCGCCGAGCAACTGGCGGCGCTGGGGCCGATGAGCGGGGCGCAGAAGCGTCTGCTCGGCGTCTCGCTGGCCCTGCTGCTGGCCTGGGCCACCGAGGGCAAACTGCACGCGTTCGACACTACATCCACTACCTATGCCGGCCTGGTGCTGTTGCTGTTGCCGCGCTTCGGCGTGATGACCTGGAAGGACGTGCAGGCACGGATTCCGTGGGGCACGGTGATCGTTTTCGGCGTAGGTATCAGCCTCGGTACCACCTTGCTCAGTACCCACGCCGGGCAATGGCTTGGCGCGCAGGTGGTCGCCCATACCGGGCTGGATCAGCTGGGTACGTTGGGTGTGTTTGCGATTCTCGGGGCGTTCCTGATCGTGATCCACCTGGGCTTCGCCAGCGCCACGGCGTTGACCTCGGCGCTGTTGCCGATCCTGATCGCGGTGCTGCAGACCTTGCCGGGTGACTTCAGTCGGCTGGGCATGACCATGGCCCTGGGCTTCGTAGTCAGCTACGGCTTTATCCTGCCGATCAATGCACCGCAGAACATGGTGTGCCTTGGCACCGAAACCTTCAACGCACGGCAGTTCGCCCGGGTCGGGTTGGTGGTGACCGTGGCCGGTTATTTGCTGATGCTGGTGTTTGCTGCCACCTGGTGGCACTGGCTGGGCTGGATGTGAGCCTGCGGCGGTATCGCGAGGGGCCTCGCGATACCGCCGTGGTGGATCAGAAGTTCGCCGGGGTGTTGGCGCTAATGATCTCGGCCTCATCCTGGCCGATGTTCTTGAAGCTGTGGGGCAGGGTGGTCGGGAAGTAATAACCGTCGCCGGTGTTGAGGATGCTCACCTGACCGTCGACCCGCAGTTCAATGGTGCCCCGGGTGACCAGGCCGCATTCCTCGCCTTCGGCGTGGACGATCAACTCTTCACCGGAGTCGGCGCCGGGGGCGTACAGCTCGCGCAACATGCGCATCTGCCGGCCTTCGACGCTGGCGCCAACCAGCAGCAGGCGCAGGCCGGAACTGCCCAGGTCGGGCTGTTCGGTGGCGCGGAAGACGAAGCGTTCTTGTCGCGGCGGCTCGTCGAAGCTGAAGAACTCCGCCAGGGACATGGGGATGCCTTCGAGCAGCTTCTTCAAGGAACTGACAGAGGGGCTGACGCGATTCTGTTCGATCTGTGAAATGGTCGAGTTGGTCAGGCCACTGCGCCGGGCCAGTTCGCGTTGGGAGAGCTTGTTGCGTTCACGCACCAGTCTGAGTCGTGTCCCCGTGTCCATAGCCGCCTTGGTGTCAAAAATAATGGGCGACGCATTAAAGCACACTCGGGCAGCCTGTGCCCGAGCGGTGAACGGCGGATCGTGCGGGTTTCAGACGTGTACCGGGGCACGTGAGGTCGACCACAGTCCCACCAGCAGCAACAGCACGGCGGCGACCAGGTACGGCAGGCGCGGATCGAGGCTGTAGATCAAGGTTCCGGCCAGCGGACCGATCACCACGCCGAAGCCCTGTACGGCGCCGACGGAGCCGGCGGTGGCGCCTTGTTCAGAGGCGTCCACGGCGTTCGCCGCCAGCGCGGCGAAGGCTGGGAACACCCAGCCCATGCCCGCCGCGCAGACGAAGAAACCGAGCGCCAGCACCAGGCTGCTTGTGGCGAAGGCGCTGGCGATAAAGCCCAGGGCCGAGATGCTGGCGCCGACGCGGATCATCCGCAGCGGCGGCCATTGCAGCTTGCGCACCAGCAATTGCGAGCAGATCAGTGCCACGCCGACCATGGTCAAGGCGATGCCAGCGGCCTGCGCCGCGTCGCCGGGTTCGAGGCCCAGGCAATCAAGGGCGAAGAAACCGACGGTGATTTGCGCCAGAGACACGCAGAGCATGGCGACGAAGGCCACCACCAGCGGTCGACGCAGGCGCGGGTCGGTCATCCGCACGCTGCGCGGGGCCTGGGCCAGATGCAACTCCTGGCGCTTGAGCTTGAACCGCAGGACCAGCAGGGCCAGCAGCGGCAGGATTGCCATGGCGTACATCGGCAGGCTGAGGCTGTGGCGGGCGAGCAGGGCGGCGAGGGCCGGGCCGAGCACCAGGCCGACGGCGTTGGCGGCGCCGAGGGACGCCATGGCTTTGGCGCGGTTCTGCGGCGCGACGTTATCGGCGATCAGCGCGTTGCTGCCCACCGGCAGGGCGGCGTAGAACGCACCGATGGCGCCGCGGCCGATGACCATGCCGGCGAACGCGATCGAGGCGGGTGGCAGCCAGCGCAGCGCGCCGTCGATGAACAGGCACAGGGCCCAGTAGGCGAGGGTGAAACCGCCGGCGCCGAGCAGCAGGATTCGGCGACGGCCATAGCGGTCGCTGGCGCGGCCCCAGGGGCGGGCGAGGAGCATCCAGATCACCCCGGACACCGTCATCGCCGCGCCTGCCTGCCAGGGGGCGAGGTCGAGCACGCGAGCGATCGGGCCGATCAGCGAGACGAAGGCCATCATGGCGATGGTGCAGGCCATATGGGCGAAGAGCAGGGGGCGGATATCGAAGGCGGTGTGCTGCGCAGGGGGAACCTGGGCGGTGGTCATAAGCAGTCCGGGGCTGGTGTTGTGGTGTCTTCCAGGGCCTCATCGCTGGCAAACCAGATCCCACAAGGGCCAGTTTATGCGGTCCCTGTGGGAGCTGGCTTGCCAGCGATGAGGCCCGAACGGTGGGCCATTGTGCCCCGGCCTGCTGTGAATCTTGAAGATAAAACCCGTATTTACGTTTTTTCTTCCCTCACCACAGCGCCACGGTGTACCCGAGGATCAGCCGGTTTTCATCGATGTCGCTGGTCAGCCCGCCGCTGGAGCGGAAGGTCGCATTGCGCAGGCGCACGCTGAAGTTCTTCAGCGGACCGTCCTGCACCACGTAGGCGATATCGGTGTCGCGTTCCCATTCCTTGCCGCCACTGACCGTCGCGGTCTCGATGTTCTTGCCGTTGACGTAGCGGGTCATGAAGCTCAGGCCGGGCAGGCCGAAGGCAGCGAAGTTGTAGTCGTAGCGCGCTTGCCAGGCGTCGGTCTCGGCCTTGGTGAAGACGTTCACCGTGACCAGGTTGACCGAGTACGGGTCCAGTCCCGGGTAGGCGAAATCGCCGTCACCGGAGAGGTTCTGGTAACCCAGGCCGAATTTGTGCGCGCCCACGCCGAGGGTCAGCATGCCGTTGAAGAAGCGGTTGTCGATCTTGCCACCATCCACCCGGCGCGCCGAGCGCAAGGCGTCATTGCCGGTTTCTCGGGTGTCGAAGTAACGCAGGTCGCTGCGCAGGTTGATGCCGTCGGCCAGCGGCAGGTCGTGCACCAGGCCGGCGTAGTGCTGGCGGTAGATGTCCTGCATCTGCGCGTAGTAGTAGCTCACCGCCAGGCGCGGGGTCAGGGCATAGGTACCGCCCGTCAGGTCCAGGTGGCTGCTCTCGACGCCGGCGTAGCTCATCTCGTCGTTGCTGGAGGAGTCGCGCAGGTTCTGCTTTTCCAGGCGGCCGATGTTGAAGGTCAGGCCGTCGATGTCCTGGGAGGTGACCAAGCCGCCGGTGTAGGTCGAGGGCAGCAGGCGCACGTCGTTGATTGCCGCGACCGGCAGCATCGGTTGCAGGGTGCCGAGCTTGAGGGTGGTCTTGCTGATGCGCGCCTTGGCGGTCAGGCCCAGTTCGCTGAAATCGTCCACCGGCTCCTGGCTGGCGCCGTAGGGCAGCAGGCCGGTGCCACGGCGGTCACGGCTGGAGTCGAGCTTCACGCCCAGCTCGCCGAGGGCGTCGAGGCCAAAGCCGACAGTGCCTTCGGTAAAGCCTGACTCCATACGCAGAATGAAGCCCTGGGCCCATTCCCGGGCCTGGCTTTGCGGCGCGTTGCTCTGGCGGAAATCGCGGCTGAAATAGAAATTGCGTGCTTCCAGGCTGCCTTTGCTGTCCTTGATGAAATCGGCGTGGGCGAGGTACGGGGCGAGCGCGGCGCACAGGCCAGCGCTGGCCGCAGTGAGGCGACGGGGGAGGGACATGGACTTCATACCTTTTGTTTTTGTTTTGGTGCGTTCGTTATGGCGTTGTACGGCCGGGCCCTGGGTCGCGGGCTTGACGTATAGTTAACATATTATCTTTCTACCGATAAAGTCCTTTTGCTGCGCTCGCGAATAAAATTAAGATATTAACGTTATGCCGTTTCCTTTCCTGATTTCGGAGTCCCGATGACCCACACTGCCAATCCGGCCCGGCTGATCGTCCTGCTCGCCGCGCTGGTGGCGTTCGCGCCGCTGTCCATCGACACCTACCTGCCCAGCCTGCCGATGATCGCCAGCGACCTGGGCGCCGATGCCGCCAGTGTGCAACTGACCATCAGCCTGTTCCTCGCCGGCCTGTGTCTGGGCATGCTGGTCTACGGACCGCTGTCGGATCGCTACGGTCGGCGCCCGCTGTTGCTGGGTGGCATGGTGCTGTACCTGGTGGCGACGGTGGGCTGCATGTTCGCCAGCTCCGTGGAGCAACTGGTGGTCTGGCGCTTTTTCCAGGCCCTCGGCGGTGCGGCGGCTGCGGTGCTGGCGCGGGCCATCGTGCGTGACCTGTTTGCCCTCAGCGAGGCGGCGCGGGTGTTGTCACTGATGCACCTGGTGACCATGCTCGCGACCCTGGTGGCGCCGTTGCTGGGCAGCCTGCTGATGGAGATCAATGGCTGGCGCACGGTGTTTTTCGGCCTGCTGGTGTTCGCCACGCTATGCCTGGGCACCTCGGCCTGGAAGATCGGCGAAACCCATGCCCCGGACATGCGCGGCGACTCACTGGCCAAAGCCTTCAGCGCTTACTGGCAGATCGCCCGGCAGCCTGTGGCGCTGGCTTACATCCTCTGCATGGGCCTGGCGTTTGGCGGGATGTTCGCGTTCATCACCGCGTCGCCCTTCGTGTACATGGAGTACTTCGGTGTATCGCCGAGCGGCTACGCCTGGCTGTTCGGCTTGAACGTGGTGGGGATCATCGTCGTCACCCTGATCAACGCGCGGATGGTCAGCCGCGTCGGGCCGTTGCGGATGTTGTCGGCAGGGGCGGCGCTGGGCGGTGTCGCGGCGCTGTGGTTGCTGGCGATCGGCCTCAGCGGTTGGGGCGGGCTGGTGGCGATCGTGGCAGGGGTGATCGTCTACGTGAGTATCACCGGCCTGATGGGCGCCAATTGCGTCGCCAGCCTGCTGGCGTTGTACCCGCGTCAGGCCGGCGCGGCGGCGGGGTTGGCGGTGGCTTGCCAGTTCGCCCTCGGCGCGGCGTTCAGCGCTGTGGTCAGTGCCCTGGCTGACGGCACACCGGCACCGATGTGCCTGGCGCTGGCGGCTGCGGGCTTTGGTTGCCTGGTGTGTTTTGCCGCCATTGCCGTGCGAAGCAAGGCGCAAGCCTTGACGCAGGCGCCCTGATGGCTGTGTGAAGAAGCCGTGCTCTGTCGTCGCAAGCGTCCATACTCAGTGAAGCCGGGCCGTTTGCTACAAGCCCGGCCACCTGTTACAAACAGGTGCGAGACCCGCGCGTGCGGCGTTCACAACAGCGGTGCCACAGTCGTTCGCAGGCACCGAACAGCATGGAATTCAGCATGGCCCAAAGACAGGTAATCAATGCTTCGGTCGCCCCGAAAGGGAGTCTGGAGACGCTTTCCCAACGTGAAGTCCAACAATTGAGCCAGGCCGGCTCGGGCAGTATCTACACCCTTTTCCGCCAGTGCGCCCTGGCCATCCTCAATACCGGCGCCCATGTCGACAATGCCAAGACCATCCTCGATGCCTACAAGGACTTCGAGGTTCGTATTCATCAGCAGGACCGCGGCGTCCGCCTGGAACTGCTCAATGCCCCGGCGGATGCCTTCGTCGATGGCGAAATGATTGCCAGCACCCGTGAGATGCTCTTCTGCGCCCTGCGCGACATCGTCTACACCGAGAGCGAGCTGGACCGCCTGAAGATCGATCTGGAAAACTCCCAGGGCATTACCGACTACGTGTTCCAGTTGCTGCGCAACGCGCGCACCCTGCGTTCGGGCGTCGAGCCCAAGCTGGTGGTGTGCTGGGGTGGTCACTCCATCAGCAGCGAGGAATACCAGTACACCAAGAAGGTCGGCCACGAACTGGGCTTGCGCAAGCTGGACATCTGCACCGGCTGCGGCCCTGGCGTGATGAAGGGGCCGATGAAAGGCGCCACCATCGCCCATGCCAAGCAGCGCATGAGCAGCGGCCGCTACCTGGGCCTGACCGAGCCGGGGATCATCGCCGCCGAGGCACCGAACCCGATCGTCAATGAGCTGGTGATCCTGCCGGACATCGAGAAACGCCTGGAAGCCTTCGTCCGGGTCGGCCACGGCATCATCATCTTCCCCGGCGGCGCCGGCACCGCCGAGGAATTCCTCTACCTGCTGGGCATCCTCATGCACCCGGACAACCGTGAACTGCCGTTCCCGGTCATCCTCACCGGGCCGCGCAGTGCCGAACCGTACCTGCAACAGTTGAACGACTTTGTCGGCGCCACCCTCGGCGAAGCGGCGCAGGGGCTGTACGAGATCATCATCGACGACCCGGCGCAGGTCGCCCGGCAGATGACCGAGAGCCTCAAGGCGGTGAAGCTGTTCCGCCGCGAGCGCAACGACGCGTTCCACTTCAACTGGCTGTTGAAAATCGAGGAGGGTTTCCAGCGTCCGTTCGATCCGACCCACGCCAACATGGCCAGCCTGCAACTGCGCCTCGACTTGCCGCCGCATGAGCTGGCGGCCAATCTGCGTCGGGCGTTCTCCGGCATCGTCGCCGGCAACGTCAAGGACAAGGGCATCCGCCTGATCGAAGAGCATGGACCGTACGAGATTCACGGTGATGCGGCGATCATGCAGCCGCTGGATCGGCTGTTGCAGGCGTTTGTCGAGCAGCATCGGATGAAGCTGCCGGGTGGCGCGGCGTATGTGCCGTGTTATCGGGTTGTAGCCTGATCTGCTGAAACCTCATCGCTGGCGGCGTTGCGCCTGCCAGCGATGGCGTTTTTCAAGGATTCAGATGAAGTCCCCGTCAGCCAGCAACAGCAGGCTGCCATCTTCCTGTTCCTTCACCAGCCCGCTGGCCAGCAACAGCGGCTTCAGGCGGACCTGCAGGCGCGCTTCGACGAAGGTCTTGAGGTTCTCAAGATCGAGGGTGCCGCCAGGCAACTCTTCCTTGTGGTACGACAGCCAGGCTTTTTTCAGCACGCCCAGCACGTCGGCCGCGGTGGTCGTGGCAAAACGCCGATGCAGCGGAATACCGTTGAATTCGAAGCTGTGGGCGAAGGCGTAAGCGCTTTCGTCGTTCGCGCTTTCCTTGCAGCGGGCGCAGGTGCATTTGCCGTCGCCGAAGGCGTTGTTCAGGTAGGTGTTGAAGTCCAGCACGGGCTTCAGGTTCAGGCGTTTGTCGACGTCGAACAGGTCACCGGTCAATTTGGCTTCGGCACTCAAGGTCATCTCCTTACGGCATGCAGTCATTCAGCCCGGCACGATACCAGCGCGGGCAGCGGCGTGCTTGGTTTCGTGATGGCTGGCGATGCCGCAGGAACCGGCCCGCACGTCGGGACACGGGCTTTTGCGGCCATCCTGGCTTATCCTGTGCGGCCGTTTATTCCGCTCATGGAGCACTTTCAGCATGAAGAAATACACCGCCACCGTAACCATCAGCGCCGAACAGCGCGATGACGTCGAGGCTGTCGAGAACGCCGGCGTGCAAATCTCCCTCGAGGCGGTGACGGAAACGCTGAAGAAGGTGCATTTCAACGGCGCCCTGGCGGCTCCCGAGAACCCCACCCATGTCTGCGTGACCCTCGATAACGGCCTGACCTACTACGGCGAAATCGTCAACGGTCATGCCGAGCTGGAATACGGCTGGATCGCCTTCGAGTCGGACATGCTGACCCCCGACGAACTGGGCCTGTAAGCACGGTCCAGGCATCACCCGAATAATCGCGGACAGGTTCCGCGATTATTTTTTCATCCGCGTGCATCCAATTGGCGTTCTGCCAGGTAGTTCAGACAGCAGCCTCATGCTGCCTGACCGATCATCCTGACTGGAGTCACGCCTTATGAACCGCCAATCCCGCTTCGCCCTGGCCGCCGCTGCGCTTGCCGCGTCCAGCCTCCTGCTCGGTTCCGCTGCTCACGCCGCCAGCGCGCTGCCCGACAGCATCAAGGTGCCGGACGGCCACAAGGTCGCGCTGGAAACCGTCGGCGTCGGCGAAATCACCTACGAATGCCGCGACAAGGCCGACAAGCCCGGGCAGACCGAATGGACCTTCGTCGGCCCCAAGGCCGTGCTCAATGACCGCAGCGGCAAGGCCATCGGCGACTACTTCGGCCCGCCCGCCACCTGGCAGGCGAAGGACGGCTCTAAAGTCACCGGCACTCAGTTGGCGGTCGCACCTTCCAGCCCGGGCAACCTGCCGTACCAACTGGTCAAGGCCAACCCGGCTGAAGGTGCCGGCGCCATGAACGGCGTGACCTACATCCAGCGTGTGGCGCTCAAGGGTGGTGTGGCGCCGGGTAGCGCCTGCACGACAGCCGACAAGGGCAAGCAGGAGAAGGTGAGTTATCAGGCGGACTATATTTTCTGGACCGCCCGCTAAGCCACGGTTGCCTGTTCGACGGTGGTCTACGCTGCTAGCGGTAACCACTCGTCGACGGCAAGCCCTGTGACCTTACCTCTGTCCTCGTTCGACCATGAAGCCCACCTGGCGGCCTGCGCACGCGGCGACCGCCAGGCGCTGCAGCGCTTGTACGAAGAGGAGGGCGCGCGGCTGCTGGGCGTTGCCCGGCGTCTGCTCAAGGACACCGCCCTGGCCGAAGACGTGGTGCACGACGCCTTTATCCGCATCTGGACCCGCGCCGCCACCTTCGATCCGGCACGCGGCAGTGCCCGTGGCTGGATGTTCAGCATCACCCGGCACCTGGCGCTGGACTTTCTCCGTCGCCGGGAGCGGGATGTGCCGCTGGGCGATGAGCCTGACCCGGACGACAGCGCCGTCGAGGTGGACGGCCCGCTGCGCAGCGGACGCATGGCCGCTTGTCTGGAGCAATTGGAACCTGTACGCCGGGCCTGCCTGGTCCACGCGTATGTCGATGGCTTTTCCCACGCCGAGATCGCCCGCACGTTCGGGGCGCCACTGGGCACGGTGAAGGCCTGGGTCAAACGCAGCCTGGCTGCCTTGCGCGAGTGCATGGGATGACGACCGGCGACCTCGACGACAGCAGCGAATCAAGCCCCGACGACAGTGACGCCCTGGCCGCTGAATATGTTCTCGGCACGCTGCCGTTCGACCAGCGTCAGGCTGTTGCCCGACGTCTGGAACACGATGTGCCGTTGCGTGAAGCGGTCGATGCCTGGGAGCACCGCTTGCAGTCGTTACAAGCGCAGGCTCCGGCTCAGACACCGTCCACGTACCTGTGGCAACGCATCGAGCGCAGCGTTGGCGATCTGCCGTCATCGCTGTCCGTCGCCCGTCCCGAGCGCTGGTGGCAGCGCCCGACACCCTGGCGCTGGGCGTCGGTGGCGGGTCTGGCGGCCAGTCTGTTGCTGGCGGTGTTGCTGGTGCGCGAACCGCCAGCGGCGACGCCGACCTATCTGGTGGTGCTGGTCGCGCCGCAGGACAAATCGCCCGGCTGGGTCGTGCAGGCGAGCAATCACCGCACCGTGCAACTGATTCCGTTGGGCATGGCCGAAGTGCCCGCGGACAAGGCGCTGGAATTCTGGACCAAGGCCGATGGCTGGAGCGGCCCGGTGTCACTGGGTCTGATTGCGCCGGGGCAAACCGTGGAAGTGCCGCTGGATGCCTTGCCGCCGTTGCAGGACAACCAGCTTTTCGAGTTGACCCTGGAGAGCCCGACCGGCTCGGCCAGCGGCAAGCCTAGCGGGCCGGTTCAGTTCATCGGCAGGGCAGTGAAGGTGCTCTGATTTCGCACCATTTTGTGACACTGCAAAAAAAATGCACTGAAACAGCACTTTTTTGAATTTGAGCTGGCGGTCAGATTTCCTCAGACTGCCGGGCAATCTTTCCATCTCCAAGGAAGGAGCCCTTTGCGTATTGCCCCCTCGCGATACAAAGTCCGTCCGCTGTTGGACGGGCTTCTTTTCTTCAAACAGGTGCCTGGTCCGTCACATGTCTAACCGTGGTCTCAACTGGTTCGATCGCTTCATTCCGGCCGCTTTGCATATTCCCCCTCAAGAATGGTTCCGCGCCGCGATCGGTGCGCTGCTGGCGTTGGTCGTGGCCGGCAGTGCCTGTAGTTACCTGTT
Source organism: Pseudomonas huaxiensis (assembly GCF_003231275.1). Classification (GTDB taxonomy): domain Bacteria; phylum Pseudomonadota; class Gammaproteobacteria; order Pseudomonadales; family Pseudomonadaceae; genus Aquipseudomonas; species Aquipseudomonas huaxiensis. The sequence continues at coordinate 22,499 of NZ_QKVL01000051.1, read as the reverse complement.
CGGCAGCGCGGCGACGCTGCACCTGATGGCGCCGCTGGCGGCGTCGACGGTGTTGTTGTTTGCCGTGCACTCCGGTGCGCTGTCGCAGCCCTGGCCGTTTCTGGGCAGTTACGTTTGCGCGGCGGCGGTGGGGATCAGCCTGCACCACTGGTTCGGCCCGGGCCTGATGGTGGCGAGCGCGGCGCTGCTGCTGGTGATTTTGCTGATGTGCCTGCTGCGTTGCCTGCATCCGCCAGGCGCGGCGCTGGCGGTGAGTCTGGCGCTGGCCGATCCGTCGCTGGCGGCGATGGGTATCAAGGTGATCGAGCCGGTGATGCTCAATGCCCTGATCGTGCTGGCGCTGGCGGTGCTGTACAACCGCCTGACTGGCGTGCGCTACCCGAAAATCAACGTGTCACACAAAGCCAGCCACGCCACTGCCGACCAGCCGGCCAGCGAGCGGGTCGGGGTCAGTCCGAGCGATCTGGACCAGGCGCTGGAAGAAATCGGCGAGTTCGTCGATGTGACCCGCAACGACCTCGAAAGGATCATCCTCGCCACCCAGCGCCACGCGGTGCAGCGCAGCCTCGGCGGGATCACTGCGGCGCAGGTGATGTCCCGCGACGTGCAGTTCGCCACGCCCGACACCACGCTGGAACAAGCCTGGAAACAACTCGCCAGCCACCACCTGAAAAACCTGCCGGTGCTGGATGACAGCGGGAAACTGGCGGGCATCATCAGCCTCAGCGATCTGGTCGCTCCGGCCATGGCCGCGACCCGTTTCAGTTGGCGCGCGCTGTTTGGCCGGCAGAAGCAGGTGCGCCTGGGGCAAATCATGAGCGAGCCGGTGATCACCGTCGACAGCGATCGTCAGGCCGTCGAACTGATCTCGCTGCTCTGCGATCAGGGCCTGCACTGCCTGCCGGTGCTGGAGAACGGCAAGGTGGTTGGCGTGGTCACCCAGACCGATCTGATTGCCGCGCTGAGCCAGCACTTGCTGGCGCAGGAGCGGCTGGCCGAAGCAGCCTGAGTCAGATCAACGGATCCCAGCGCTGCGACCAGTCGCTATCACCCGCCACTACCTGACGCAGCAGTTCGAACGCCTGCTGCAGGGCCTGCGAATCCCGCTCCCGTGGATAGACCAGCCACGTGGGGTAGGGGAATTCCGGCGCCTGCGGCACCCGCTCAAGCACCCCGCGGTCCAGGTAGCTCTGCACCACCCGCGTGCGGAAATAGCCGCTACCGCCGTGTTCGAGGATGAATTGCAAAGCCAGCGGGCCGAGGTTGAAGCTCAGGGCCGGACGGGTGAGTTCCGGCAGGGCTTCGTCATGCAGGCGGCGGAAGGTATCACCCCAGTCGATGTAGACGTACGGTTCCGGCTTTCTTCTCAACTGAATGCGGATCAGCTTTTCTTCCAGCAACTGTTCGACTTGCAGGCCGGGGCTGTAGATCGGCTGGTAGAGCAGCGCCGCGTCGAGCGTGCCCATCTCCAGTTTGCGCAGCAGGGCGGCGCTTTCGCCGACTTCACTGCGGATGGCGTGGCTGGGTAGCTGCTCGTGCAGCACCCGCACCCAGTCCAGCACCAGCGGGTTGCACAGACTCACCTCGCCGCCGATGCGCAGCACCTCGCGACAACCGTCTGGTAGTGGCAGGTCGCGGCGGGCCGATTCCCAGGTTTGCAGCAGTTGGTTGGCATAGGGCACGAAGGCCTCGCCATTGCTGGTCAGGCTGGCGCCGTTGCGGCTGCGGATGAAGAGCTGGCAGTCGAGTTGCTGTTCGAGTTTCTGCACTCGCGCGCTGATGGCGGTCTGGGTGACGTGCAGGTGTTCGGCGGCCGCGACGAGGCTGCCGCTGCGCACGATTTCGAGGAAGGTTCGGGCCAGCTCGATGTCCATGGGGCACCAGATTGGGGGCGAGCTGGCCATTCTACCCTGTGGGAGCGAGCTTGCTCGCGAACGGCGGCGAAGCCGTCGTAAATCCTGCACCCCTGTTATTTCTGGTGCCCCGCGACGGTTCGGTGCCCCGGCAAGTGCGCTCCCAGACTCAAGGCTGGGCGGCGTGGATCAGTAGCGAATCATCACCGACTTCAGCTCGGTGTAATCCTCGATGAACGCCCCACCGAATTCACGCCCGACACCTGAGGCCTTGATCCCGCCAAACGGCACTGCCGGGTCCAGCAGGGTGTGCATGTTCACCCACAAGGTGCCGGCCTGGACCCGCGGAATCAGGCGCATCGCCTTGCCCAGATCGTTGGTCCAGAGGCTGGCGCTGAGGCCGTAGGGGCTGTCGTTCATCAGCGCTACCAGTTCCTCTTCGTCGTCGTAGGCGAGGAAGGTTGCCACCGGGCCGAAGGTTTCTTCGGTCATCAGGCTGTCCTTCGCCGAGTTGGCCAGGATCACGGTCGGCTCGACATAGCAGCCCGGGCCGTCGATCAGCTTGCCGCCATGAAGAATGGTGCTGCCTTCGGCGCGGGCCTTGGCGAACAGTTGGCCGAGCTTGGCCTGGTGCTGCTTGTTGGTCACCGGGCCGAATTCGCTGGCTTCATCCAGTGGCGAGCCGATCTTCAACTGGCTCAGGCGCTCGCTCAGGCGGCGGGTGACCGCGTCGATCTGCGAGCGGTGCACGTAGAAGCGCTCGGCGGCGGCGCAGATCTGCCCGGAGTGCAGGAAGCCTGCTTCGATGATGCCGTTGACCGCGGTTTCCACATCCACGTCCGGCAGGAAGCCCGCAGCATTCTTGCCGCCCAGTTCCAGAGTGGCGCGGGTCAGGTTGGCGGCCATGGCGGTCTGGCCCACGGCCAGGCCGGTGGGTACTGAGCCTGTGAAGGAGACTTTGTCGGTGTGCGGGTGCTCGATCAGCGCCTTGCCGACGCCGCCGGCACCGGTCACCACGTTGAGCACGCCTGCCGGCAGGCCGGCGTCGATCGCAAGTTCGGCGATGCGCAGGATGGTCAGCGGGGTGAACTCGCTGGGCTTGATGATCACGCTGCAGCCGGTGACCAGCGCCGAGGCCAGTTTCCAGATGGCGATCATGGTGGAGAAGTTCCACGGCACGATGCCCACCACCACGCCAATCGGCTCGCGCAGGGTGAAGGCGGTGTAGCGCTCGCCGTTGAACGAGGGCAGCGACGGGGTGATGGTCTGGCCGCTGATCTTGGTTGCCCAGCCGGCGTAGTAACGCAGGAAGTGCGCGGCCTGGGCGACTTCGAAGTGACGCGAAATCTGGATCAGCTTGCCGGACTGGCAGGTTTCGATCTGGGCCAGTTCTTCAGCGTTCTGTTCGATCAGGTCGGCCAGCTTCAGCAGCACGCTGCCACGCACCGCCGGCGCGGCTTGCGACCACTGGGCGAAGCCTGCGCGGGAAGAGGCCACGGCGCTGTCGATGTCGTGCTGGTTGGCTTCGCCGACGCGGCTGATGACTTCGCCGCTGGCCGGGTCGATCACGTCCAGGTGACGACCGCTGCCGGAGGCCTGCGCACGGCCGTCGATGAACAGGCCGTGGTCGCGCTGGAAGAAAGCCTGGACGGCAGGCAGGAGAGAAATGGTCATGAGGTGTACCTGTGCAAATAGGCAAAGCCGGCACCCTAGCGCAGGCTCGCGCGGGTGACTTGACTGAGCCTGCCAGCCCTACATGACCGGGTCTGCCAGCGCGTTCGGCGGTTGTCCGACGGCGGGGTAGGGTTGACCATGGAAAGTACAATTTTGTCTCTGGAAGGTGCATTTTCAGCTTGGCGGACGCCTCCCATACTGGCCCCGAATCCGCAGCGGCCTGTGTAGTCACCAGGCCCGATGGACATCCAATAATAAGCAGGGCCACTCATGAAAAAGCCAAACCCGCTGCTCGAAGACCTCAAGTCGGTACTGCCGACCATCGCCGCCAATGCCTCCCGTGCCGAAAAAGAACGCATGGTCCCCGCCGAAAACATCGCCCTGCTCAAGGGGATCGGCCTGCACCGTGCGTTTCTGCCTAAGCCTTACGGCGGCATGGAAATCTCCCTGCCGGAGTTCACCGATTGCATCGCACTGCTGGCCGGCGCCTGCGCGAGCACTGCCTGGGCCATGAGCCTGCTGTGTACTCATAACCATCAACTGGCGATGTTCCCTGCCAAGCTGCAGGAAGAAATCTGGGGCGTGAACCCGGACCACACCGCCAGCAGCAGTATCGCGCCCTTCGGTCGCGTAGAAGAAGTTGAGGGCGGTCTGCTGTTCAGCGGCGAAATGGGCTGGAGCAGCGGTTGCGACCACGCCGAATGGGCCATCGTCGGCTGCCGCCGCGCCAATGCCGAAGGCACCCAGGACTACTGCTTCGCCGTGCTGCCGCGCAGCGATTACGAAATCCGTGACGACTGGTTCGCCGCCGGCATGAAAGGCAGCGGCACCAAGACCCTGATCATCGACAAAGCCTTCGTCCCTGAGCACCGTATTCAGAAAGCCAAGGACATGATGGAAGGCAAGTCCGCGGGCTTCGGTCTGTACCCGGACAGCAAGATTTTCTACTCCCCGTACCGTCCGTACTTTGCCGTGGGCTTCGCCACCATCAGCCTGGGCATCGCCGAGCGCATGCTCGAAGCCTTCCGCGAAAAGACCAAGAACCGCGTGCGCGCCTACACCGGTGTCAGTGTCGGTGCCGCGACCCCGGCGTTGATGCGTCTGGCCGAATCGACCCATCAGGTCGCCGCCGCCCGTGCTTTCCTCGAGAAGACCTGGCAGGACCACGCCGATCACGGCGCTCGCAAGGAATACCCGGACCGCGAGACCCTGGCGTTCTGGCGTACCAATCAGGCTTACGCGGTGAAGATGTGCATCCAGGCCGTGGACCGTCTCTACGAAGCTGCCGGCGGCACCTCGTGGTTCGAGAGCAACGAACTGCAGCGCCTGTGGCGTGACTCGCACATGACCGGTGCGCATGCCTACACCGACTACGACGTTTGCGCGCAGATTCTGGGTCGCGAGTTGATGGGCCTCGAGCCTGATCCGAGCATGGTCTGACGCTCGATCTTCTCTCTCTCACATAAAAACAAATCACGGTTGCCCGTTGCGGGCAGCCGGGGAGTCTTGCATGTCCAATGAAACCGTTGCGGCCTTCGACAGCCGTGCCTTCCGCCGCGCCCTGGGCAACTTCGCCACCGGCGTCACCGTGGTCACCGCCGATGATGGTGCTGGCAACAAGGTCGGCGTTACCGCCAACAGCTTCAACTCGGTGTCTCTCGATCCGGCGCTGATCCTCTGGAGCCTCGACAAGCGCTCCACGAGCCTTGCGACCTTCGAGGCGGCCAGCCATTTCGCGGTGAATATTCTCGCCGCTGACCAGATCGACCTGTCCAACAACTTCGCCAAGCCGCGGGATGATCGTTTCGCTGGCATTGCGCATGAAGCGGGTGCGGGCGGCGCGCCGATCCTGCTGGACTGCTCGGCCAACTTCCAGTGCGAGAAGTACCAGATCCTCGACGGTGGTGATCACTGGATCATGATCGGCAAGGTGGTGGCGTTCGAAGACTGTGGGCGTTCGCCGTTGCTGTATCACCAGGGCGCGTATTCCATGGTCCTGCCACACACCCGCATGACCCGCCGCGAAGAAGGCCAGCCACCGAGCAGCAACTTCCAGGGGCGCCTGAGCCACAACCTGTACTACCTGATGACCCAGGCCCTGCGTGCTTATCAGACCAGCTACCAGCCGCGGCAACTGTCCAGCGGCCTGCGCACCAGCGAAGCGCGGATGCTGATGGTGCTGGAGAACGATGCCGGCTTGAGCCTCACCGACCTGCAACGCGAAGTGGCGATGCCGTCACGGGAAATCGATGAAGCCGTGGCCAACCTGACCCGCAAGGGCCTGGTCAGCGGCAGCGAGGAGGGCGGCAATGTGCGCCTGACCGTAGGCGGCATCGACCAGACCGAAGCGCTGTGGACCATCGCTCGCGAGCAGCAGGACAAGGTGTTTGGTGAGTTCAGCGAAGAGCAGATCGAGACGTTCAAGACGGTGCTCAAGGCTGTGATCCGCGGTTGAATCTTCAGGGCCTTATCGCTGGCTTCCCAGCGATAAGGCCCTGAAGTGAGTTACTGAAACCCAATCCCCCACAAACCCGATGGTGTCATTTCGCTTTTGAATTGTTATGTTATTACATCAATAATTCAGGAGCCCCCATGAACTACCCCATTGGAAGGTTGTACCTCGGCCTGTCTGCCGGCCTGCTGAGCCTGCCCGCGACGGCGCAGGACACGGTATTGCTCGACGCCGTCAGCGTCACCGAGCGCCGTATCGAAGAGCGCGCCGATGGCCCGGTGCAAGGCTATCGCGCTACCCGCTCGGCCACCGCGACCAAAACCGACACCGATATCCGCGACACCCCGCAAGCCATCAGCGTGGTGCCGGCGCAGGTGCTCGAAGACCTCAACAGCACCCGCATCGACCGCGCCCTGGATTTCGCCGGCGGTGTTTCGCGGCAGAACAACTTCGGTGGCCTGACCTTCCTCAACTACAGCGTCCGCGGCTTCACCACGGGCGAGTTGTACAAGAACGGTTTCGCCATCAACCGTGGCAGCTACAGCGCGCCAGACACCTCGACCATCGAGCGCATCGAAGTGCTCAAGGGCCCGGCCGCCAGTCTCTATGGCCGTGGCGATCCGGGCGGGCTGGTGAATATCGTCAGCAAGAAACCCCAGGCCGATGCCTTCACCACCTTCAAGGCCAGCGCCGGCAGTTGGGACCGTTACCGCAGCAGCCTGGACGTGAACACCCCGCTGAGCGACGACGGCAGCGTGCTGTCGCGGGTCAACCTGGCGATCGAAGACAACGGCAGCTTCCGTGACCACGTGGACGGTCGCCGCAAGATCGTCAGCCCATCGCTGAGCTGGCAACTGAATCCCGATACCTTGCTGTCCCTCGACAGCGAATTCTCCCGTACCGAATCGGTGTTCGACCGTGGCATCCCGGCGGTGAACAACGAGCTGGGCCCGGTCGCCCGTTCCACCTTCATCGGCGAGCCCAACGACGGCCGCATCCGCAACGACAACCAGACCCTCGACCTGGCACTGGAGCATCACCTCAACGACAGCTGGAAGCTGCGTCTGGCCAACCACTACACCCAGGGCACGCTGCGCGGAAACAGCTCGGAGCCGTCGCGAGTGGTGGGCAGCCAGATCAGCCGCTTCTACCGCGAACGCAATTTCGAGTGGAACGACAACATCACCCAGGCCGAGCTGCACGGCCAGTTCGACCTCGCCGGCTGGCAGCACCAGAGCCTCATCGGCCTGGAGTACGAGAACTACCGCAACAGCCAGAAATACCCGCAGAGCGTCACTGGCTTCGGCTATGGCCTGGATATTTTCAATCCGGTTTATGGCCAGCCGAAGCCGGCGCTGGTCAACCCTAACGACTTCTTCGAGCGCACGGAAAGCTACGCATTGAACCTGCAAGACCAGATCGCCTTCACCGAGCGCCTGCGCGGGCTGGTGGGCGTGCGCCTGGAGCGGATCGAGCAGACCGCGCAGAACCGCGCCACAGGGGTCAGCAACAGCCAGGAAAAGGACGTCGCCACGCCGCGCTTGGGCTTGCTCTACCAACTCACGCCCGAAGTCGGCGTGTTCGCCAACGCGTCCACCTCGTTCAAGCCCAACAGCATGGGCACCCGGGGCCAGGTCTACAAGCCGGAGAAGGGTATCGGCTACGAGACCGGACTCAAGCTTGACCTGTTCGACAGCCGGCTCGGCGCCACGCTGGCGCTGTTCCATATCGACAAGGAAAACGTCATCACCACCGACGCCTTTGGCGACAGCATCGCTGCTGGCAAAGCCCGCAGCCAGGGTGTGGACCTGCAGTTCAGTGGCCAGCTCAGCGATGCGGTGCGGGTGATTGGCGCTTACGCCTACATCGACGCCGAAGTGACCAAGGGCGACGCGGCCCTGCCCAAGGGCAGTGACTTGCTCGGCATTCCCCGGCACAGCGGCAGTCTGATGGCGGTGTATGAGTTTCAGGACGGCGCGCTGCGGGGTTCGGATGTCGGCGCCTCGGCCAACTATGTTGGCGAGCGTTCCGGGCAGGCGGGCAGCAGCTTCCGTTTGCCGGCCTACAGCACGGTTGATCTGCTGGCTCACTACAAGGCCAGTGACCAGCTCAGTTTCGGCCTCAACCTGAACAACCTGTTCGACCGCAAGTATTACGAGCGGGGGTACAACGCTGCCTGGAACATGCCGGGTGATCCGCGGAATCTCAGCCTCAGCTTGACCTTCAGCCTCTGATATCGACAAGGACCTCACAATGAAACGACTGACACCTATGCTGCTGGCCGGCCTGCTCACCGCCGGCCTGACCGGTACAGCCCATGGCCATGGGCTGTGGACCGAACAACGCCGTGGCGCGATCGAAGTGGTGTATGGCCATGGCGCCGAGGACAACGCCTTCAAGGCACAGAAGATCAAGGGTGCCTGGGCCTGGGACGGGCAGGGCCGGCAGATTCCGGTAAGCGTGGTGCGGCTGAGCGACCATGCCCGCCTGCAACCGCTGCGCGCCCCGGCGAGTCTGGCGGTGGTGCTGGACAATGGCGCTTGGTCGCAGACGCCGGACAAGCAGTGGGTCAATGAAGACCGTAGCAAGGTCCGTGACGCGATCAGCTCGATCCACACCTGGAAGTACAGCCTGGCTGTCTACCGGGAGGGCGCCCGACTGCCATCATTGAAGGCCCTGCGTCTGGTGATCGTACCGCAGGCCGATCCGCTCAAGGTCGGCCCGGGCAAGGCCCTGCCGGTCCAGGTATTGCTGGACGGCAAACCGGTGTCCGGCGTCGAGCTGTATGGCGATTATCGCGGGGCACCGCATCAGGTGGTGGCGACCACCGATGCGGAGGGCCGGGCCAGTGTGATGGTGCGCAATGAAGGGCTTAACGTCATTGCCGCAAGTGTGACCCGGCCATTGGCCAAGGATGCGCCAGTGGCGGAGGAGGGGTTGTTCACGTCGCTGACGTTCCTTGGCGAACCGCATCACGAGTAGCGGCACGCGGATTTATCCCACCGGCGTACACAACTCCACCAGAATCCCCGCCGGACAACGCACCCAGGACACGGTCTGGCCCCAAGGCTTGACCTGCGGTGCCTTCAGCTCCACCGCTCCGGCAGACAACGCTCTGGCATGCGCCGCCGCCACATCATCGGTCAGCAGGGCGATTTCCATCCCCAGTGGTCGCTGGCTTTCGCTGGCGGCCAGTACGCCGCCGTCGAAGTTCGCCTTGCCCAGTTCCAGCGAGGCGAACGCCAGGGTGGTCGGTCCGGTGTCCAGTTCGCCGTAGTCGCCACCTTCATGCAGAAAACGCCGGGTCAGGCCGAAGGCGGTTTCGAAGAAGGCCAGCGAAGCCGGGACGTCCGCCACATAGGCGATGGTGTAGCCAAGTTTCATGAGGATCTTCCTTGAGTCGGTAAGAGGGAATCAGGCCTTTTTCGCCCGAGGTTTTCGTGGCCGCTTGGATGTTGCGGCAGTGCTGCTGCTCTTGCGCTTCTTCTTCCACGGCGAACCGCCACGGCCCGCCGGTGTCGCCGGGCCGGAGATGGTCAGGCTCATGCCGGCACAGCGTTCCACCTGCTTGCTCATCCACGCCGACTGTTTGGCGACGAAGGTTTCCAGTGTCATCTCACCGCTCTGCACCATGTCCAGCGCCTGCTCCCAGATCGCAGTGGTGCCGGGGTCGGCGATGGCGCGGGGCACCGCGTCGATCAGGCCGAAGGCGGCCGGTGTGGCGTTGAGTGCCTTGCCGTTCTTCACCATGTAGCCACGGTCCAGCAAGCCTTGGATGATTCCGGCGCGGGTCGCTTCGGTGCCAATACCAGTGGTGTCCTTGAGTTTCTGCTTGAGCCGCGGATCGTCCACCAGCTTGGCGACGTTTTTCATCGCCTTGATCAGGTCGCCTTCGGTGAAGGGCTTGGGTGGCTGGGTCCAGAGGTCTTTCAGGTTGACCTCGCGCACCTCGCACCATTGCCCCTTGTTCAACGTCGGCAACACCTGCGGTGCTGGCGCCTCTCTGCCCTTTGGCGGGGTCAGGGCCTCGGGCAGGGCGCGGCGCCAGCCCGGTTCGACGATCTGCTTGCCCACCGCCCGCAGGGCCTGGCCGCCACAATCGAAGTCGGCCTGGGTGCGGTCGTATTCATGGTTGGGCAGGAACTGCGCCAGGTAGCGGGCGCGGATCAATGTGTAGACCGCCTTGTGTTTGCCCGGCAGGCGGTTCGGGTCGATGGCCGCGGCGGTGGGGATGATGCCGTGGTGGGCGCTGACTTTCGCGTCGTTCCAGGCCCGGGAACGGCGTTGCGGCTCCAGGTACGGCTGCAGCGGCGCCAGCGATGAGTCGGCGCGAGCCAGGGCGGAGAGGATTGCCGGGGCTTCGCTGTGCTGACTCAGGGGCAGGTAGCCGCAATCGCTGCGCGGGTAGGTGATGACCTTGTGGGTTTCATACAGCGCCTGGGCGATGTCCAGGGTTTCCTGGGCGCCGAGGCCGAGTTTCTTCGAGCAGACTTCCTGCAGGGTGCCAAGGTCGAAGGCCAGCGGCGCCGCTTCGCGCACGCGCTCGGTCTTGATCGCCACCACCTGCGCCGAACCTGCGCCATTGATTGCAGCAGCGGCCTGTTGCGCCAGTTCCTGCTTGAGACAGCGGCCCTGGTCGTCGCAGGCGTCGTCCGGTGCGCGCCACTGCGCGGTGAAGACGGTACCGGCGCTGTCCAGCTGCACATCGATGGCCCAGAACGGCACCGGCACAAAGTCGGCGATGCTGCGGTCGCGGTCCACCACCAGACGCAGGGTCGGGGTCTGCACCCGGCCCACTGGCAATACGCCTTGGTAGCCGGACTGGCGGCCGAGCAGGGTGAACAGCCGGCTCATGTTCATGCCGATCAACCAGTCGGCGCGCGAGCGGCCGAGGGCTGAGTGGTACAGGCTGAAGGTTTCGGCGCCGGGCTTGAGGCTGGCCAGCGCTTTGCGGATCGAGGCGTCGTCCAGTGCCGACAGCCACAAGCGGCGGATCGGCCCGCGGTAGCGGCAGTGTTCTACCAGTTCCCGGGCGATCATCTCGCCTTCGCGGTCGGCGTCAGTGGCGATCACCAGTTCTGCGGCCTCGCCCAGCAGGCGCTTGACTGCCTTGTACTGGCTGGCGGTCTTGGGCTTGACCTGCATTTTCCACTGGCTCGGGACGATCGGCAGGTCGGCCAGCACCCAGCGTTTATAGCGGGCGTCGTAGGCGTCGGGCGGGGCGGTTTCCAGGAGGTGGCCGATGCACCAGGTCACGGTGACTCCGGTGCCGACCCAGCAGCCATCACCGCGGCGGTTGGCGCCGAGGACCTTGGCAATATCCTTGGCCTGGGAAGGCTTTTCGCAGAGGAACAGGCGCATGTGCCGGGGCGGAGTCCTGGGGGAAAGAAGGCCCTAGGATGCTCAGGAAGTGCGGTTGAGGCAAGTTTTATCTGTATGGATGTACAGCTCTGGTCTTATCGCTGGCAAGCCAGCTCCCACAGGGGAGCTGGGTTTGCTGGCGATAAGGCTTCAGGGTGCCGCGTTCACCGTCGCATTGCGCCACGCATTCTGCAGCTTCTGCTCCAGCTCCAGGCTGACGGTCTTGCCCTTCTGCGCTTGCAACGCCAGCTTCAGGCCATTCAGCGAACGCCCGCTCAAGCGGTTTTCACTGAGGTCTTCGCTAAACACCTTCTCCGCATCCGCCGCCATACCCTGCGCCAGCAGCGCATAGCCGAGGGATTCGCGGACGGTGTAGTACCAGTCCGGCGGCTCGTTGTACCAGAGCCCGTCCTGCACCTCGACCGCCTTGCGCCAGGCCGCGATGATCTGCGCCTTGTTGTCGTCCTGCAGCGCACCGAGGTCATCGGCCAGCACTTTGCCGTGCTCGCCAAGCGCCTTGGCGCTGGCCTGCTGGACATCCTTGAGCACCAACTTGCCGGCGGTGCTGTCCTGGGCCTTGGTGAACAGGATCAGGTTGGCCAGGCGCAGCAGTTGAATGGCGTCGTTGTTGCCATATTTCAGCGCGGCGTTCCCGTCTTCTTGCAGGACGCTGCCGACCTTGCCCCAGAAATCGCCCAATGCCTCGACGGCCTTGCCGCTGTCCAGGTTGGCGCCGAGCTTCTGGTACGCCGCGGCATAACTTTCCATGATCCGCGTGTACGGCATGGTCAGCGCCACCCACTTCGGATCAGCCTTGGCGCAGGTCTCGTTGATCTTCGCCAGGCCGCTGCTGATGTTCGGCTTGATCCGCTCCAGCGCGTCCCAGTCCTGGAAGCGCACGGCGTAGTAGTAGGGCACCGCGTAGAAGTAGTCGGATTTGGTTTTCAGCTCCTGCGGGTACTGCTTGCAGAGGAATTCCGACGAGGCATTCAGCGTGGTGTTGTCCACCAGTTCGCTGGCCATGTTCATGGCTTCGTTCTTGCGCCCTTCGATGGACAGGGTCCAGGTCAGGAAGTGGATGTTGTGCCCCAGGTAGTGCAGCAGGTACGGGCTCTGCGGCTGTACCTGGTTGGCATAGGCCCGGTCCACCGACACCGCCGCGTAGTTGGTGGCGCTCGACAGCGCGTTGTTGCCGGTGCGCTGGTAGATGTGTGAGGCCATGTGGATCAGGTGGCCCACCGCCGGGTTGAGGGTGCGGAAGCGATCGGCCATGGGCAGGCCGCTGTCGGGGAACGGCGACTCTTCGATGGCGTGGATGTAGAAGTGGTTGGCGCCGGAGTGGTTCTCGTCCGCCACGAGGATGCGGTTCAGCACCTGCAGCGCCTCGTAGGCCTCGTTGGTAGGGTCGACCTTGTCGGAGGTCGCCTCGACGCCTTTCCACCATTTCCATGGGGCGATGTTGAGCAGGGCGTCGGCGTACAGGGCGGCGGCGTCGAGGTCGTCGAAGTATTTCTCGGACAACACTTTCATCTTCGCCGCGTAGCGCTTCTTGCCTTCGAGGGACAGGCCGATCTGCTCGCCTTTCTCGTCGTACTGGCTAAGGAAAGCCTCGGCATAGGCCACCTCGCGCTTCAACTGATCGTCGGTGAAGCCGGCGGGCTTTTGGGTCAGGCGGTTCTGCGCGTTTTGCAACGCCAGCCGGGCGCTCAGGTTGGCGAGCTGGTCGCAACCCTGGGTGGCGTCGGTGTTGATGTTGGAGCTGGCTGACAGGGCCACGCCCCACAGCGGCATCGCCGAGCCGTTATCAAGCTGATAGGCCTGATAGAAGGCGCGGATCGCTTCGCCAAAGTTGAAGCCGTATTGCAGGGCCATGCCCTGGCTGTAGAAGGCTTGCACCTGTTCGGCGTCTTTCACCGCCACCAGGTCATAGCGGGCGCCGCCGAGGCCGGAGAGCAGATGGTCCTTGTCGGTGTCCGCGGCGCTGACGCATTGCTGCAAGGCTTGCTTGAGGTCGGTGTCGATGGGCAGTTTGGGGAAGAACACTTCTTGTGCGTCGGACTGGCTGTCGTTGCCATGCATGCCGTGACCCTTGGCATTGAGCGGCAACGCAGCCAGCAGTGCGCAGGCGATCGCCGTGCGCACGCTGGTGTTTCGATCCATGAAACGAACTCCTTACTTGCTCGGTTTTTTCGGCGGCCTGGCCAGCCGGTCGATCTGGATGGCGAGGTCTTTCTCGCTGATTTTCACTTCCACGAGGGCCGGACGGTCCTCCAGCGCCAACAGTGTCGGCAGCAACGCCTGCAACTCTGCGACGGTACCGACACGATAACCCAGTGCGCCATAGCCTTCGGCGAGTGCCGGGTAGTTCAGGCTCGGCAGGATGTCGAACGGCGCGAACTGGCCATCCGGATCGAACGCGTCGATATCGACGAAGGCCTGCTCGATGGCATACACCTGGTTGCTCATGACGAACACCAGCGCATTGATCTTGTTGCGCGTCAGCGCCGCCAGCGACTGGGTGACCATCATGAAGCCGCCGTCGCCCGCCACCACGATCGGCCGCCGCCCGCTGCCCAGGGCCACGCCCAGCGCGCAGCCGGTTTCATGGCCGAGGGAGCCCCAGATGGCGTCGGAGAGGAAGCTGTCGCGGGGCATGCCTTGGATGTTGCTGGACACGTACAACGACGAGCTTTCGCCAAGGATCAGCGTGCTGTCTTCCCAGATGCGGTGTTCCTGGGCGAACTCCACCAGATTGTCGAAGAAGCTCGCGTAGCTCAGCGCGTCATCCGGGTTGCTCGCGCCCAACCGGTTTTGCAGCGCAGCCAGCGGAACGTCATGGCGCGGGAAACGTCCGTCCAGGTCCAGCGCCTTGAGCAACGCGTCGACGTAGTCCGGCAGGCGCACGTTGGGGTAGTAGTCCGGGCCGGTGCGGGCCAGGTCGCAGTTGACCTGGATGATCTGGTCGAAGCGGGTGTTGAGCAGGTCCAGGTAGTCATCGGTGAAGATCACCCCGATCGCCAGGATGCAGTCGCACTCGGCCACCGCCCGCGAGGTTTCCAGACGCGAGGCCGGGCCGGCGAAGGTACCGATGAAAGCGTGCTGGCTTTCGTCGAGCACGGTCTTGGCGTCCAGGGTGCTGCTGAACGGCAGACCGAGGCCGTCGATCAGCCATTGCACCTGGCCTTGCAGGTCGTAGCGCATGACTTCCACGCCCAGCAGCACCAGTGGTTTTTTCGCCTGACCCAGGCGCTGCACAGTGTTGTCCACCAGCGCCTGCAAGGCGTCCGGGTTGGAAGGCCGCGGCTCCGGGCACAACTGGCCGTGGGGGCGGGCGCATTCCAGGCTCCAGACATCCTGCCAGGCTTCCAGGTAGACCGGCTGGCGATGGGTGATGGCGGCGATCAGCGCGCTGTCGATCTGCCACGGCGCCTGGCGGGCGTCGGACAGGATCTCGCAGGCCACGGTGACCTGTTCCAGCACATTGCGGTCGGCTTCGAAGTTGCCGGTGGAATGGTGGAACAGCACGTTCTGGGTTTTCGCCAGTTCGCGGTTTTTGGTGGACGGGCTGGCGGAAATCACCACCACCGGGTTGCGCTCGACGAACGCACCGGCGATGGCATTGACCGCACTGAAGGTGCCCACGCCGTACTGCAACGACACCGCGCCGAGGCCGTGAACCCGCGCGTAGCCATCGGCGGCATAGGCGGCGCCCATTTCGAAGACTTCGCCGACGGCATCAATGCCTTCGAACGCTTCGAGGGCATCCATGAAGCCGGACACATAGTCACCCGGCACCTGGAACACCTTGGCCAGGCCCAGTTGCTTGAGCCGTGTCAGCAGGTAGTCGGCAACGCTGAACTCGACGCTCATGGTTTGATCCCCGTGTAGGCGAACTCGGTGACGGCTTCCAGGGTGCCCGCGCAGTCTTTGCACGCCAGTGGCGCTGGGTCGGCGATATCGGTGGGGCCGGGCTCCGGCAGCAATTGATAGGCCGCTGGCAGCCAGCTTGGCCGGGCCAGGCCGAAGAAGTCCTGCAGGGTCGATTCCGCGGTAGTCAGTGCGCCTTCGACCCAGCCCTGGCCGTAGGAATAGGCTTCACCGACGATGTACACCGACTGCTCCTGCACCGGATGGCGCATGTTCTGGATGATCAGGTCGAGGCGGAAGTTGGCCTTCCACTCGTGCCAGCCGCCGCCATAGGGGTCGGCGTCCCAGGCGTGGTAGACGGCGGAGTACGGTGCCGGCAGCTCGACCTGATCGTGCAGCGAGGTGACCTGGCGCTGAGCGATACGGACCATCTCTTCGCTGACCTGGTTCTGGGTTTTCGGCACGATTTCGTTGGCATCGACCTCGCCGAGCAGGCTCTTGGGCTGGTAGCCCTGGAACGGCAGGCCGCCTTCCAGGCCTTTCCAGAACGGCACGGTGCCGATGTCGTTGTACGAGGCCATCAGCAGCGAGTTGAGGCTTGGCTGGCCGCCTTCCTGTTCGCACTCGGTGCCCATGTAGTAGCATTGGCGGATCGGCAGGTCGGTGACCGAACGGCCGGCCACCAGGCCGAGGCTGCGCCACCAGGGTTGTTCGTAGGCGAGGAACAGCTTGAACGCCGACTGCACCAGCACCGAGCCAAGGTTTTCTTTCAGCCACGGGTCCTGGAACAACGGCGACTCGATCAGCTCCAGCGAACGGCGCGGCATGGCCAGGATCACCTGGCGGGCGTGGACGATGACTTCCGGCGCGCCGACGATATCGGTGGTGGTGCCGTCGATGGTCTGGGTCGGCTGGAAATGCAGGCGGTATGGGTATTCGGTGTCATCGCTGTATTGCAGCGAGGCCAGACGGCGGTTCAACTGCACGCGCTGGTCACTCGGGATCAGGCCACCGGGGACGGCCTTGAAGCGCTCGTTCAGGGTCAACGGCAGGGTCTGGAAGCCGGTTTTCAGGGTCAGGAATTTGGTGTCGTCACTGTATTCCGTTGCGGGCAACTGGGTCACGGCGCTGGCGTTGGCGACGTTGGCCTCGTAGCCACCGGCGTCCTTCATGAACTGGTAGCCCTCGTTGCTCAGCACGCGGTAGAGCAGGTCCCAGAAGCCATAACGCCAGATTTCCTTGCCGAACACCTTGACCTGCATCTGGTCGGCCAGGCTGAGCTGGTCGAAGCCGGGATAGATGCTGTTCATCACTTTGACTTGCAGGTCTTCGGGGCCGAAACCGCGTTCGGACCACGCCAGGTTGTAGGGGATCTTGTCCGGTGACTCGGTGAAGTCACGGAAACGGAAGCGCTGGCCTCGCAGATAGAACAGGTTGTTCTTGGCGCCGACCGGATCACCCTCGGGCTGCTCGTTGCCCATCGGGAAGTCTTTCTTGGGCAGTTCGAGGTAATCGACCAGCTTGTCGACCATGACATGGCCGCCGGTATCGTCTTCGGTGGCCGGCATCCAGCGCATGCCGCCGACTTCAGCGACGACATTGGGCAGACCGGGGAGGGTGATGCTGAACAGCCGGCCACCGATGCGGTCGCCGTATTCGAACAACTGGATTCGCTGATGATCGCCTTGCGCTTCTTGCAGGCGCCACGCGCTGTAGGTTCCCGATACACCGCCGCCGATGATGGCGACATCCAATGGCTGGGTCTGACTCATCGCCTATATCCCTATGTTGTGTGGGCAAGGATTTCCATGCGGGAGGCAGTATTGACGAGCCAAGTGACAATGCCAATCTGCTATCACTGATTTTTTTGCAGGTGATCGCGGATATGGCGTAGGCCAATGAAACCGGGGCTTTGATGGGGAAATTGGTATGCGCGCAAGGTAATGCGGCGAGCCGCTCAAGCTCGCGCCCGCCGTCATTATTGGGAGGGGCGCAGCCTGGGGTCGAAAAGGCTTACAGGCGGCTGGCGTCGAGGGCCTGCTGCAGGTCGGCGATGATGTCGTCGCTGTGTTCGATCCCGATGGACAGCCGCACCATGTCACGCGGTACGCCGGCTTTTTCCAGTTCTTCGTCGTTCAACTGGCGGTGGGTGGTGGAGGCCGGATGACAGGCCAGGGACTTGGCGTCGCCGATGTTGACCAGGCGCACCACCAGCTTCAGCGCATCGATGAAGCGTGCGCCGGCTTCCTGGCCGCCTTTGATGCCGAACGACAGGATCGACGCGGGCTTGCCCTCGGTGTAGCGCTTGGCCAGTTCGTGTTCCGGATGGTCCGGCAGGCCGGCGTATTTCACCCAGGCCACCTGATCGTGCTGCTGCAGGTAATGGGCGACTTTGAGCGCGTTTTCGGTGTGGCGTTCCATGCGCAGCGCCAGGGTTTCAAGGCCTTGCAGGATCAGGAAGGCGTTGAACGGCGAGAGTGCGGCGCCGGTGTTGCGCAGGGGCACTACGCGGCAGCGGCCGATGAACGCGGCGGGGCCGAAGGCTTCGGTGTAGGTCACGCCGTGGTAGGAGGCGTCCGGGGTGTTGAGCAGGGCGAAGCGCTGTTTGTGATCGGCCCAGGGGAATTTGCCCGAGTCGATGACGATGCCGCCGATGCTGGTGCCGTGGCCGCCGATGTACTTGGTCAGCGAGTGCACGACGATATCGGCGCCGTGTTCGAACGGCCGGCAGAGGATCGGCGTAGCCACGGTGTTGTCGACGATCAGCGGCACGCCGTGACGGTGCGCGGCGTCGGCCAGGGCCTGGAGGTCGACGATATTGCCCGCCGGGTTGCCGATGGATTCGCAGAACACCGCCTTGGTGCGCTCGTCGATCAGCGCTTCGAGGGCGGCGATGTCGTCATGCGGGGCGAAGCGGGTCTGGATGCCGATCCGTGGCAGGGTGTGGGCCAGCAGGTTGTAGGTGCCGCCGTAGAGCTTGGCGACCGAGACGATGTTGTCGCCGACTTCGGCCACGGTCTGGATGGCGTAGGTGATGGCGGCCATGCCCGACGCCACGGCCAGCGCGCCGACTCCGCCTTCGAGGGCGGCCATGCGCTGTTCCAGCACATCGTTGGTGGGGTTCATGATCCGCGAATAGATATTGCCGGCCACCTTCAGGTCGAACAGATCGGCACCGTGCTGGGTGTCGTCGAAAGCGAAGGAGGTGGTCTGGTAGATCGGTACGGCGACGGCCTTCGTGGTCGGGTCCGGGCTGAAACCCGCGTGAATGGCCAGTGTTTCCAGCTTCATTGCAGTCATTCCTTGAGCGTGGGTGGAGCGGGCGAGCATGGGGTGGCGGGTTTGAATGGTCAATAGCCGTAGGTGGTGTAGGGAATTGAGTGGTGCCTGCAGGGTTCGCGGCGCTCTTGTGAATCCGGTAAGCTCGCCAGCGCTTTTTCCTCGCCTCACCCCACGGAATCCCCGATGTCTCAAACACACCCCAAATCCCGGGCTATGCGCGTGCGCAGTGATGTCCTGGCCGGCCTGACCACTTCTTTTGCGCTGGTGCCCGAGTGCATCGCCTTTGCCCTGGTCGCCCACCTCAATCCGCTGATGGGCCTGTACGGCGCGTTCATCATCTGCACCCTGACCGCGCTGTTCGGCGGTCGCCCGGGCATGGTCTCGGGCGCGGCCGGCTCGATGGCGGTGGTGATCGTCGCGCTGGTGGTGCAGCAGGGCGTGCAGTACCTGCTGGCGACGGTGTTGCTGGGCGGACTGTTGATGATCGCGTTCGGCCTGTTGCGCCTGGGCAAGTTGGTGCGGCTGGTGCCGTATCCGGTGATGCTCGGCTTCGTCAACGGCCTGGCCATTGTCATCGCCATGGCTCAACTGGAGCACTTCAAGAGCGGTGACACCTGGCTGCAAGGGCCGTCGTTGTGGCTGATGCTCGGCCTGGTCGGGCTGACCATGGCGGTGGTGTACGTGTTGCCGCGCCTGACCCGCGCCGTGCCGCCAGCGCTGGTGGCGATCCTCGGCGTCGGCATGCTGGTCTACCTGTTCGACCTGCCGACCCGCACCCTCGGCGACATGGCCCATATCGCCGGCGGCCTGCCGTCGCTGGCCCTGCCGCAGGTGCCGTGGAACCTGGAGACGCTGCGGATCATCGCGCCCTATGCGGTGCTGATGGCCCTGGTTGGCTTGCTGGAAACCCTGCTGACCCTGAACCTCACCGATGAAATCACTGAAAGCCGTGGCCATCCGGACCGCGAGTGCGTGGCCCTTGGCGCGGCCAATATCGCCTCGGGCCTGTGCGGCGGCATGGGCGGCTGCGCGATGATCGGCCAGACCGTGATCAACCTCAGCTCCGGTGGTCGTGGGCGGCTGTCCGGGGTGGTGGCGGGAGTGATGATCCTCTTGTTCGTGCTGTTCCTCTCGCCGCTGATCGAGCGCATTCCGCTGGCGGCGTTGGTGGGCGTGATGTTCGTGGTGGCTCAGCAGACCTTTGCCTGGGCCTCGCTGCGCGTGCTGCACAAAGTGCCGCTGAGCGATGTACTGGCGATCATCGCGGTGACGGTGGTCACGGTGTTCACCGACCTGGCCATGGCGGTGATGTTCGGCATCGTCATTGCCGCGATCAACTTTGCCTGGCAGCAAGCGCGTGAGTTGTATGCCGACAGTCATCTGGAAGCCGACGGCAGCAAGCTGTACCGGATTCACGGGACGCTGTTTTTCGCCTCCAGCACGCCGTTTCTCAACCAGTTCGACCCGGCCAATGATCCGGCGCAGGTGACGCTGGATTGCCAGCATTTGAGCTTTGTCGATTATTCGGCGATCGCCGCGTTGAAGACCTTGCGCGAGCGCTATGCCAAGGCCGGCAAGCATCTGCGGGTGGTGCATTTATCGGAGCGGTGCAAGCAACTGTTGAAGCGGGCTGGGGCGGATCACTGAGGTTTATGGAGTGATCGAAGGGCCTCATCGCTGGCTTGTCGGCGCGCCGAACCGCAGCGATGAGGCCCCGGAAAACTACCCCTGCTTCTTGATAATCGCATCGGCAATACTCGCCGGCGCCTCCGCATACCGGATGAACTCCATCGTATAGCTGGCGCGACCCTGGGTCATTGAGCGCATCTCGGTGGAGTAGCCAAACATCTCGCCCAGCGGTACTTCAGCCCGCACCACCTTGCCCATCGGAGTATCTTCGCCGCCCTGGATCAGGCCGCGACGGCGGCTCAGGTCGCCCATGATGTCGCCCATGAACTCCTCAGGCGTCACCACTTCCACCTTCATCACCGGCTCCAGCAGCACCGCGCCGCCTTTCTGCGCCAGTTGCTTGGTGGCCATGGACGCGGCGACCTTGAAGGCCATTTCGTTGGAGTCGACGTCATGGTACGAGCCGTCGAACACCGCGGCCTTGAGGCTGATCAGCGGATAACCGGCGACGACGCCGTTGCGCATCTGTTCCTCGATGCCTTTCTGGATTGCCGGGATGTACTCCCGCGGCACCACGCCGCCGACCACTTCGTTGATGAACTCCAGCCCTTCCTTGCCGTCCTCTCCGGGGGAAAAGCGGATCCAGCAATGACCGTACTGGCCGCGCCCGCCGGACTGGCGGACGAACTTGCCTTCGATTTCGCAGGTGTTGCGGATCTTCTCGCGGTAGGCCACCTGTGGCTTGCCGATGTTGGCCTCGACGCTGAACTCGCGGCGCATGCGGTCGACGATGATGTCCAGATGCAACTCACCCATGCCGGAGATGATGGTCTGTCCGGTTTCCTCATCGGTCTTGACCCGGAATGACGGGTCTTCCTGGGCCAGCTTGCCGAGGGCGACGCCCATTTTTTCCTGATCGGCCTTGGTTTTTGGCTCCACCGCTACCGAGATCACCGGGTCGGGGAAGTCCATGCGTTCGAGGATGATCGGCTTGTTGAGGTCGCACAGCGTGTCGCCGGTGGTGACGTCTTTCATGCCGATCAGCGCGGCAATATCGCCGGCGCACACAGCCTTGATTTCAGCGCGCTGGTTGGCGTGCATCTGCACCATCCGGCCAACCCGTTCCTTCTTGCCCTTGACCGAATTGAGCACCGCGTCGCCGGAACTGAGCACGCCGGAATAGACGCGGGCGAAGGTGAGGGTGCCGACAAAGGGGTCCGTGGCGATCTTGAAGGCCAGCGCCGAAAACGGTTCGTTGTCGTCGGCGTGGCGTTCCAGGTGCTTGTCTTCGTGGTCCGGGTCGGTGCCGTGGATCGCCGGGATTTCCGAGGGCGCCGGCAGGTAGTCGATTACCGCGTCGAGCATCAGCGGCACACCCTTGTTCTTGAACGATGAGCCGAGAATTGCCGGAACGATTTCATTGGCCAGGGTGCGCTGGCGCAGGCCGGCCTTGATCTGTTCGTTGGTCAGTTCGGTGCCGTCGAGGTAGAGGGTCATGAATTCGTCATTGGCTTCGGCGGCGGCCTCGATCATATGGGCCCGCCATTCCTGGGCCAGGTCCAGCAACTCGGCGGGGATCTCCTCCTCGCGGTAGCTGGTGCCGTTGTCGTCTTCGTTCCAGTAGATGGCCTTCATCTTCACCAGATCGATCTGGCCGAGGAAGTTCTCCTCGGCGCCGATGGCCAACTGGATCGGCACCGGGTGGTGGCCCAGGCGCTGGTCGATCTGCTTGACCACCCGCAGGAAGTCCGCGCCCTGGCGGTCCATCTTGTTCACATAGGCCAGGCGCGGCACATGGTACTTGTTGGCCTGGCGCCAGACCGTCTCGGACTGCGGCTCGACGCCGTCGGCGCCGCTGAACACCACCACTGCGCCGTCCAGCACCCGCAGCGAGCGCTCCACCTCAATGGTGAAATCGACGTGGCCGGGGGTGTCGATGATGTTGAAGCGGTACTTGTCCGGGAACTGCTTGGTCGAGCCTTGCCAGAATGCCGTGGTCGCGGCGGAAGTGATGGTGATGCCGCGCTCTTGCTCCTGGGCCATCCAGTCCATGGTCGCGGCGCCATCATGCACCTCGCCCATTTTGTGGTTGACCCCGGTGTAGAAGAGGATGCGTTCGGTGGTGGTGGTCTTGCCCGCGTCGACGTGGGCAACGATGCCGATATTGCGGTAAAGCTCGATGGGAGTGGTGCGCGCCATGAGGGGTCACCCGTGCTTCATGCAAGTAGGGAAGAACGGGCCGAGAGATGTGGCCCGGGTCTTTCCACGGTAGCAGAGGCTGGGGGTTGTGCTTGGACGGGCGCCGGGTGGTGGTGTCATCAGCGCCCGGCGTCCTCGATGGACTTGGGGAAGCGCGGTTCGTAGCACAGCAACAAGGACAA
>NZ_QKVL01000050.1 GCF_003231275.1 Pseudomonas huaxiensis | reverse complement strand
TGCCACATCGAATGGATAAGCTCCCAACACCCAAGTCCAACCCCCCGTATTCCTTGAAGAACCGCTAACGTCGCAGGTACGCCGTGAAGTCAATATCACCGGCACTGAGGATCGCCTGCACCCGGTTATGCACATTGAGCTTGCGCAGGATCGCCGAGACGTGGGCCTTCACCGTGGTTTCGGCGATATCGAGGTTGTAGGCGATCTGCTTGTTCGACTCGCCCTTGGTCATGCGTTCCAGCACCAACAGTTGCTTGCGGGTCAGCGCTTGCAGCAGTTCCGGGGCAAAGCCCTGAGTTTCGTTCTGGCTGCGGCGGCTGCCGCTCTTCTGGGTGCGGATGATGTCCGGTGGCAGGTAGACGTTGCCGTTGAGGATCTGCTCGATGGCATCGGTCATCTGCGAGCGCGGCGACGACTTGGTGATGAAGCCCACCGCGCCGTAGGTGATGGCTTGCAGCACCACTTGCTTGTCCTGTTCGGCGGAAACGATCACCACCGGGATGGTCGGCGCTTCGTTGCGCAGGTTTATCAGCCCGCCCAGGCCGTGCATGCCGGGCATGTTCAGGTCGAGCAGGATGAGGTCGAGGTCGTCGTGCTCGCCCGTCAGCGCCAGGGCGCTGTCGAGGTCGGCGGTTTCCATGACTTCACTGCCGGGGAACCCGTCACTGATGACGTTGTGGATGGCTTCGCGAAACAGTGGATGGTCGTCGGCGATCAGAATCTTGTACATGGCTTTGCACCTTATTGTTTTTGGCGTTGACCGCAAGGAAGTCGTCGTTCAGGGAAAGACCTCGGGCGTGGCGGCAACCACGGGCAGGCCCGCGGCTTCCCAGGCATCCAGGCCGTCACGGTACCAGTACAGGCGTGTGTAGCCCAGCGCCGTGGCGCGCTTGACCGCGTTCCAGCTCAGCCAGCAATCGGAGCGGCAATAGAACACGATCGGCCGCTGCCGGTCGCCGTTGCTGAGGCGTTGCAGGTGACGGCTGAAGTACTGCGACCACTGCGCGTCCAGCTCGCCGTCGCCGGTGTTGGCCAGCCAGTGGCTGCCGGGCAGGTTGGCGTGGGCTTCGCTGTCGATGAACTGGCCGTGCAGCCACTGGCGTTTGTAGACGTCGATCAGCAACGGCTGCGGCTGGGCCGCGAGCAGCGCCTGGACGCCGGGCGTGTCGAGGGTTTGCGCGCCTTCGGCGCTGGCCGGGGTCGGGCTGCGGTAGAGGGTGGCGCGGTAGCCGTCGGCGGAAAACAACGGGGTGTCAGCCAGGGCAGTGCTGGCGAGCAGGCCTGAAAACGTCAGGCAGGCGAGGGCGGACAGGACGCGGGGCAGCATAGTCGGCAGTCTCATTTTTGTTATGCCGGTATTACAGGTCAGTAGCGCAGCTTTGTGAATGCGACCATCGACAGCAAAAGCGCTACCAAAGTAGTAGCTGGACGGGCCGGGCAGGGCTCTAGCATGGGGTTTGGCGAACAACAACGAGAACGACGCCGATGGACATTCTGCTGGTTGACGATCACCCCATGCTGCGCCTGGGCCTCAGTGCCGTGCTCGCCGAGGAACTGCCGGTGCGCGAAGCCGGCTCCGGCGAAGAGGCCTTGCAACGGGTTCATGAACAGGTGCCGGGGTTGGTGCTGATGGATTTTGACCTGCCCGGCATCAGCGGCCTGGAAACCACCCGCCGCTTACGTCAGCGCCTGCCGCAACTGCGCGTGCTGTTTTTCAGTGAACATACCGAACTGGGTCTGGTGCGCCAGGCGCTGGACGCTGGCGCCTGCGGTTTTCTGTCCAAGTCGGTGACGCCGGCCACGCTGCTCGAAGCGGTGCGGCGGGTGTTGTCCGGCCACGCCTATATCGAACAGGCTCTGGCCACGCAACTGGCGACCCAACCGCCGCGGGCGCAGGACAAGGATGCGCGGTTGAATGGCCTGACCCAGCGGGAAACGGAAATCTTCCTGATGCTCGCCAAGGGCACCTCGATGCGCATGATCGCTGAACACCTGTGCCTGAGCGGCAAGACCGTTTCCAACTACCTAACCCTGGTCAAAAGCAAGTTGCAGGTGAGTTCCCATGCGGAACTGGTGCATCTGGCGATCCAGACCGGGCTGCTTCGCGAAGTCGCGAGCTTCAAGCTGCAAGCTGCAAGTTAGGAGCGTTTCACATAACGCTTCGCTTGCAGCTCGAAACTTGCCGTTTGCAACTGCCGCTTCAGTCCCAGGTCTTGGGGCAGCCCTCGCAGCCTTCCATGTTGGCATCCTGGAAATTCGCGTAATGCTTGCGGGTTCCGCGCAGATCGGCCTTTTCCAGGTTGCTTTCGCCGAACTTGGCCTCTTGCAGATTGGCGTCGGCGAGGATGGCGCCCTTGAGGTCGGCGCGGCTCAGCCAGGTCATTTCCAGGTCGGCGGCCTGCAGGTTGGCGTTGTGCATCTTGGCCCCGGCCAGGCGGGCGAATTCAAGGTAGGCGGCGCTGAGGTTGGCGTCGTTGAACTTGGCGCCCTGGGCGAACATGCCCCAGGCCTGGACGGCCACCAGGCTGGCGCCGGTGAGGTCGGCGATGCGCAGGTTGGTCTGTTGCAGGCTGGCGCGGTTGAGGTTGGCGCCCTGCAACTGGGCTTTTTCCAGGTTGGCCAGGTCGAGCTTGGCGTGACGCAGGTTGGCGTTGCGCAGGTTGGCGCCGGCCAGGTTCATCTTGCTCATGTCCTGGTTGTTCAGGTCAGCGCCTTCGAGGTTGGCGTTGGGGCACTGGCTGCCCGACTGGATCACACAGCCGTTGATGGTCAGCGGCTTGTCGTCGCCGGCGTCGTCATTGGCGATGGCGGCGAAGGCGGGGGAAATGGCAATGGCGAGCAGTAGTGGAAGGTATTTCATGGACATCTCCTGAGGAGGCGTGCCCCATGCCTTCCCTGTAGGAGCGAGCTTGCTCGCGATGGCGTCAGACGCAACAACCGTGGCTGTCTGTCGATAGCCATCGCGAGCAAGCTCGCTCCTACAGAGGTGGCGGGTGGCGAGCCCTGAAGTCGAAAGCGAAAGGGGGGCTGTCAGGCCCCCCTCGTTCAGCTCAGATCAACGCTGTGCGGTCTTGGTATCCCAGGCAGGGATCTTGAATACCCAGAACGAACCGCCTTGTGCCACTGGCTTGGTCAGCTCAGCCATGTCGCCGCCCCACAGTGGAACAGCACCGCCGTAGCCGACGGTCACGCCGATGTACTGCTCGCCGTCTTGTTCCCAGGTGATCGGTGGCGAAACGATGCCGCTACCGGTCTGGAATTTCCACAGCTCTTCACCCGTCTTGGCGTTGAACGCCTTGAAGTAGCCGTCACCGGTACCGGTGAACACCAGGTTGCCTTTGGTCGCCAGCACGCCAGCCCACAGCGGCAGACGCTCTTTGTGTTCCCAGACCATCTTGCCGGTGGTCGGGTCCATGGCGCGCAGCGAGCCTACGTGGTCTTCGTACATCCGTTTGATGCGGAAGCCCATGCCCAGGTACGCGGAGCCTTTCTTGTAGTTGACGGTCTCGGTCCAGTATTCCTCTTTCCACTGGTTGGACGGCACGTAGAACAGGCCGGTGTCCTGGCTGTAGGCCATTGGGTTCCAGTTCTTGCCACCGAGGAACGGCGGCGAGACTTCGACCGACTTACCACGGGTTTCGCCAGGCTCTGGCTTGGGCGGACGCTGGCCTTCGTTCTCGACCGGACGGCCGGTCTTGAGGTCGATATGGCTGGCCCAGGTGATGTTGTCGGCGAACGGGAAGGCGTTCTTCAATTTGCCGTTGGTACGGTCGACCACATAGAAGAAGCCATTACGGTCAGCGTGGGCGGTGGCCTTGTACTGCTTGCCGTCTTTGTCTTTGTAGTCGAACAGCACCAGTTCGTTGTTGCCGGAGAAGTCCCAGGCATCGTTCGGGGTGTGCTGGTAGAACCACTTCACTTCACCGGTGGTTGGGTCAACGCCGACCTGGCCGGAGGTATAGAGGCTGTCGTAGTCGTGCGGGTTGCCGTCTTTCGAGGTCCGTGCCCAGGTGTTCCATGGGCCAGGGTTGCCGGCACCGACGATGATGGTGTTGGTCTCGGCGTCGAAGCTCGCGCTCTGCCAAGGGGCGCCACCGCCGTGGCTCCAGGCCTCGACCTTGCCGGTTTCGGTAGTCGGATCATCCGGCCAGGACGGTGCTTTCACATCGCCGGTCGGGGTGCTGTCTTTACCGTTCATGCGGCCCATGTGGCCTTCGACGAACGGACGCATCCAGACTTCTTCACCGGTGTCCGGATCGCGGGCGAACAGTTGGCCAACCACGCCGAATTCGTCACCGGAGCTGCCGTGGATCAGCAGGACTTTGCCGGTCTTCTGGTCTTTGATCAGGGTCGGCGCACCGGTCATGGTGTAGCCGGCGCTGTGATCGCCGAATTTCTTGTTCCAGATGACCTTGCCGGTGTCCTTGTTCAGCGCGATGACGCGCGAGTCGAGGGTGCCGAAGTAGATCTTGTCGCCGAAGATGGCGGCGCCGCGGTTGACCACGTCACAGCATGGACGGATGTCGTCCGGCAGGCGGTGGTTGTAGGTCCACAGGCGTTTGCCGGTCTTGGCGTCGAGGGCGAAGACCCGCGAGTAGGAACCGGTAACGTAGACCACGCCGTCATGAATGATCGCTTGCGACTCCTGTCCACGCTGCTTCTCGTCGCCGAACGAGTACGACCAGGCCGGGGTCAGCTTGAACACGTTCTTGTCGTTGACCACAGCCAGCGGGCTCCAGCGCTGGGCGTTGGTGCCCATGCCGTATTGCAGCACGTTGTTGGTGGTCTTGTGGTCGTCGGCGATGTCTTCCCAGGTCACAGGCTTGGCCTGGGCAGGCGCCATGGCCAGGGTGCTCACCAGCAGCACGGCCTGGACGGCCACGGACAGGGGAGAGAGTGCGGCGGGTAACGATCTTATTGTCATGTTGGTGTTTCCCAATGGAGGTTTTGGCCTGCATAGACTGGAACGCCAGCGCCCTTCGAGAAACGGAAAAACTCCCGCCCTTGCCGGGAAAACTTCCCGGTCCGGACATGATTTGGCACTGCCTCACAAGCGCTACTACCAAAGGACTGGGTCGCGACCACCAAAGCAGCATGGGGGCTGTACGGCGCGCTTCCTAAGATGGCCGGCAGAACCTTTCGCCAGAGAGGTTTTCGCGTGCAACCGTGCAACCAAGTAGTCGAGGGCAAAACAATGACAACAGTTAAGAACGCCTGGATGAGCGCCATCTTCATGGCTGGTCTGATGAGCGCAGGGGCGGTCATGGCCCACGGCAACGTGACGCCGACGGCGGTCAATACCGGGAACCTGGAGAAGCTGGGTGAAGAATGGCGTACGGAAAACCCGTACCGCACGGGCAAGAACCACGATGAAGCCTTGAGCATCGGTGCGTCGGCCTATAACCAGAACTGTGCGGCCTGCCATGGCCTGGAAGCCAAGTCCGGCGGTATCGCACCTGACCTGCGCATGCTGGACGAAGGTGCGGTCGGTGATGAATGGTTCGTCGAGCGCGTGCGTCACGGTTCGGTCCGCGACGGTCGCGTGTACATGCCGAAAATGGCGGACTACCTGAGCCAGGAAGCGCTCTGGGCGATCCGCACTTACCTCGACAGCGTGCACGTCGAGGAGTGATGCCATGAGCCGGGTGCCGTTCCTGCTGATGGCGCTGCTCGTCGGCGCCCCGGCATACGCCCTGGATCCGGGCCCCGACCCGGTGCCCTCGGTGATGTGGGAGTTTTACCGAAAACAATGGATTGGCGATGAGCCTTACCGCTTCGACGAGCGGATCAAGGTCATCGCACCGCCGTTCGCCGAGGACGCCCGGCAGGTACCGCTGCAGATCGATGCACGCGGCCTGCCGGGGAAGGTCAAGCGCATGCTGGTGTGGGCCGAGCTCAACCCGATACCTAAAATTGTCGATTTTGCGCCAGGGCCGGAGGTACTGCCTTGGCTGGCGATCCGTGTGCGTATCGAACAGGCCACGGCGTTGCGGGCTGCGGTGCAGACCGAAGATGGCGTCTGGCATGTCGGCTCGACCCTGATCGAAGCCGCCGGTGGTGGTTGTACTGCGCCCAGCGTGGCGCGCAGCCAGCCTGGTTGGGAACAGCGGCTGGGCCAGGTGCTCGGTGGTCGCTACCCGCGCGAAGACTACAGCCGCCTGCGTCTGTCGGTTTCGCACCCCATGGATAACGGCCTGATGGCCGGGATTCCGGAATTCTTCATCGAACACGCCGAACTGTTCGACGCCCAGGGCCAGTCGCTGGCGACCCTGGAACTGTTCCCGGCTGTGAGTGAAAACCCCAGCCTGTCGTTCGACCTGCGCCGTCCGGGCCCGGTACGTCTGAGCCTGCGTGACAACAACGGCAATGCGTTCGACGCCGCTATCGAATGAGGTCGCTGATGCGTGCTTTGTTGTGCCTGTTGAGCCTTGTCAGCCTGCCGAGCCTGGCGGAGCTGGACTACCGACTCGAACCGCGCCAGGTGGCGGCGGATACCTACGTGCTGGAAGGCAGCACCGACAACTTCTCCCGCGACAACGGCGGCAACATCGTCAACACCGGGTTTATCGTCAGTGAGGACGGCGTCGTGGTGATCGACAGCGGCCCCTCGCTGCGCTATGGCCAGGCCCTGCGCCAGGCCATCGGCAAAGTCACCGACAAGCCGGTGGTGCAGGTGTTGATTACCCACCATCACCCCGACCACGCGCTGGGCAACCAGGCGTTCACCGACGTGCCGATCGGCGCCTTGCCGGGCACCCGCGAGCAACTGGAGAAAGAGGGCGACGCCCTCAGCGAGAACATGTACCGCATGGTCGGCGACTGGATGCGCGGCACCCAGGTGCGCCTGCCGGACCAGACGATGCAGCCGGGGGTGAAGACCTTCGGTTCGCATCCGTTGAAGTTGCTGGCGTTCAGTGGGCACAGCGGCGCGGACCTGGCGATTCTCGACGAAAAGACCGGCGTGCTGTTTGCGGGTGACCTGCTGTTCTACCAGCGCGCCCTGACCACACCGCACAGCCCGGGCTTGAACCAGTGGGTCGATGACCTGCAACAGTTGCAGGGTTTGCCGTGGAAAGTGCTGGTGCCGGGGCATGGCCCGGTCAGCCACGACCGTGCGCCGTTCGACCAGATGGTCGATTACCTCGGCTGGCTGGACGACCTGCTGCGCGACAGCGCGGTGCATGGCCTGGACATGAACGAAGTGATCGCGACGCCGATTCCCGAGCGTTTTGCGTCGGTGAAGTTGAGCAAGTACGAGTTGATTCGCAGCGTGACGCATCTGTATCCGCGGTATGAAAAGGCGGTGATGAGTAGAGTGGAGCAGTAATTTTTTTGTGTTCATGAGGGCCTTATCGCTGCGGTTCGGCGCCCCGACAAGCCAGCTCCCACAGGTTTGAACTGTGGGAGCTGGCTTGCCAGCGATGAAGCCCCCATTCCATACCCCGTTTTGACGATGCCCAGCTAATCCCGCCCCCGTATACCTCTCAGGGTTATTTACCTGGAGGTAACCGCTGTGAAACAAGCTCCCCCTTATGTACCCGGCCATCAGTTGCTGGCCGGAAAATCGGTGTTGATCACCGCCGCTGCCGGCGCCGGGATCGGTTACTCGGCGGCCCGGCGCAGCGTCGAAGAAGGCTGCCGGGCGTTGATGATTTCGGACATCCACCCGCGCCGCCTGGAAGAGGCGGTCGAGCGCCTGAAGGCGGAAACCGGCCTGCAGGCGATCTACGGCCAGTTGTGCAACGTCACCGTCGAAGCCGAGGTCCAGGCGCTGGTCGACGCCGCCGAACACCAGCTCGGCGGCGTCGATGTACTGATCAACAACGCCGGCCTCGGCGGCCAGAAAACCGTGGTCGAGATGAGCGACGAAGAATGGTCGCGGGTGCTCGACGTGACCCTCACCGGCACCTTCCGCATGACCCGCGCCATCCTCCCGCACATGCAGCGGCGCGGCGCCGGGGTCATCGTCAATAACGCCTCGGTGCTCGGCTGGCGCGCGCAGAAGGAGCAGGCCCATTACGCCGCAGCCAAGGCCGGGGTCATGGCGCTGACCCGCTGCAGCGCGCTCGAAGCCGCCGAACACGGCGTGCGGATCAACGCGGTGTCGCCGTCCATCGCCCTGCATGACTTCCTCAAGAAAGCCTCCAGCGAAGAACTGCTGGCCAGCCTCGCCGGGCGCGAAGCCTTTGGCCGCGCGGCGGAAGTCTGGGAAGTGGCCAATGTGATGATGTTCCTCGCCAGCGACTACGCCTCATACATGGTCGGCGAAGTGCTGTCCGTCAGTTCGCAACAGGCCTGAGGAGTCCGCCATGAGCCATACCTTCAGCAGTGCCCAGGCGCTGCTCGACGCCGAGGGCCTGGACCTGGGCCGCACCGGGTGGCTGCAGATCGACCAGGCGCGCATCGACCTGTTCGCTGAAGCCACCGGCGATCACCAGTGGATACACGTCGACCCCGAGCGCGCCGCCAGCGGCCCGTTCGGCGTGTGCATCGCCCACGGCTACCTGACCCAGTCGCTGGCCAATCTGTTTCTGCCGCAACTGATGACCCTGGAAAACATGGCCATGGGCGTCAACTACGGTTCCGACCGCGTGCGCTTCCCGGCGCCGGTGCGGGTCGGTGCGCGGGTGCGCGGGCATGGCGTGATCCTGCGCGTCGAGTCGTTGGGCGAGGCGGTGCAGGCGGTGGTCCGCGTCAGCGTCGAAATCGAGGGCGAAAGCCGCCCGGGCTGCGTGGTCGACACCATCAGCCGCTACACCTTCAATCCTGTTTGAGAGAGTCCGTCATGAGCCTGAATGAAGTCGTAATCGTTGCCACGGCGCGTACCGCCCTGGCGAAATCCTTCCGTGGATCCTTCAACGACACTGAGGCCCCGGTGCTGGGCGGCCATGTGGTGCGGGCGGTGGTGGAGCGCGCCGGCATCGAGGCCGACGCGGTGGAAGACGTGATCATGGGCGCGGCGGTGCAGCAGGGTACCCAGGCCTACAACATCGGCCGCTTGTGCGCCTACACCGGCGGTCTGCCGGACAGCGTACCGGGCATGGCCCTGGACCGCATGTGCGCGTCCGGCCTGATGAGCATCGGCGTGGCGGCCAAGGGCATCATGGCCGGGGAAATGAACATCGCCATTGGCGGCGGTGTGGAATCGCTGTCGCTGACCCAGACCAAACACAAGAACACCTACCGCGCCCAATCCCAGGCGGTACTGGAGGTGATGCCGTCCGCCTACATCCCGATGCTGGAAACCGCCGAAATCGTCTCGCGCCGCTACGGCATCAGCCGCGCTGCCCAGGACGACTACAGCCTGCAAAGCCAGCAACGTACCGCCGCAGCGCAGCGGACCGGGCTGTTCGATGAAGAGATCGTGCCGCTGGCCGCCGACCGCCTGCTCTTCGACAAGGACGGCCAGCCGGCTGGCCACGAGCGGGTGATCGTCGGCCGCGACGAGTGCAACCGGCCCGCCACCACCCTGGATGACCTCGCTGCGCTCAAGCCGGTGTGGAAAGACGGCAAATGGGTCGGGCAGGGCGAGTTCATCACCGCCGGCAACGCCTCGCAGTTCTCCGACGGTGCTGCTGCCAGCCTGCTGATGAGCAGCGCCGAGGCCAAGCGTCGCGGGCTGACACCGCTGGGCATCTACCGCGGAATCACCGTGGGCGGCTGCGCGCCGGAAGAAATGGGCATCGGCCCGGTGGTGGCGATTCCCAAACTGCTCAAACGCTTTGGCCTGGGTGTCGCGGACATCGGCCTGTGGGAAATCAATGAAGCGTTTGCCTGCCAGGTCCTGCATTGCCGGGATGCCCTGGAGATTCCGCCGGAGCGCCTGAACGTCAACGGCGGCGCGATTGCCATCGGCCATCCGTTTGGCATGTCCGGGGCACGGATGGTCGGGCATGCCCTGCTGGAAGGGCGGCGGCGTGGGGTGAGGTATGTGGTGATTGCGATGTGCATTGGTGGCGGGATGGGGGCGGCGGGCTTATTCGAGCTCCCCTGACTGCAGTCGCAAGTTGCAAGCTACAAGCGGCAAGAAAAAGTGGTCCTGCATCACCGCCGCATTTGCTTGCAGCTTGCCGCTTAAAGCTTGCAGCTCCCCCGGCTAAGCCATTTGGACGATGCCCCCGCGACCACCCGGTCAGATGATCCTCTGACAAGAAAAAACCAGAGGATCACCCGATGAAGCCTGCACCGTGCCCGCACCTGTCGTCATGGAGTCCGTCATGCGCAATCTGATCGGATACGCCATGAGCGCCATCGTCATCGCCGCCGTCGCGTTGGCTTTCTCTCCACGCCCGCCAGCGCCGCTGGCGGTTTCGCAGATCAACGCCGACCGCGTCCAGGTCAACGCCTTGCTGGCCGACGGCCCGCAACTGCTGGGCGTCGGCGAGCGCGGCACGATCCTCACCAGCAACGACGGCGGTCTGTCGTGGCAGGCCCGCCAGGTCGGCGGCGAGCGTGAAGCAACACTGACCGCAGTCACCGCCCTGGCGCCCGGTCTGCTGATCGCGGTTGGTCATGACGGCTGGATCCTGCGTTCCACCGACGGCGGCCAGCAATGGCAGGAAATGCACTACGACGCCGGACTGGGCGAGCCGCTATTGGGCGTCTGGAGCAGCGACGGTCAGCACGTGGTGGCCTACGGCAGCTACGGCAAGTACCTGGAATCCAGCGACGCCGGCCAGCACTGGAGCGCCCGCGAAATGCCCGGCGACGGCGCGCACTTCAACGGCCTGGATGGCGGTGTCGACGGCCGGCAGATGCTGGTGGGCGAGCAAGGCCTGGTGCTGCGCTCCAGCGACGCCGGCCAGCATTGGCAGAGCCTGACGCCGTTCTACAGTGGCTCGCTGTTCGGCGTGGTGCGGTTGTCTGCCGAGCGCTGGCTGGCTTACGGCATGCGCGGCAACGTATTCCTCAGCAGCGATTTCGGCGAGAGCTGGAAGCCGGTCGATGTCGGCAGCACTCAACCGATCTACGGTCACGCGCTGTTGCCCGACAATCAGGGCCTGGTGCTGGTGGGCGCCGGCAGTCGCTTGATCCGCCTGGATGCCAAGGGCACTCTGCTGGACAGCTCGCAGCGCGTGGGCCTCGGCACCCTGACCTCGGCGCTGGTGCTCAATGCTCGCCACCTGCTGGTGGCTGGCGAGCGCGGCGTGTTCCAGGGCAGTGGCGACAATGCGCTTGCCGCCGTGCAGTAAACCCACCGTGATGACCCGCCTGGCGTTTCCCGTGCGCCAGTGCCGGCGTGCTGCTCCACCACAATAAAAATACTGTTGCGGGCTCCGGGGGGCCGGGCCCGTTGGGGGATTGACCATGCAAACCGTGATGCCCAACGCCCGGGTCCTGGACGCAATGGGGCTGGAGCTGGCCGAGTACGAGCGGCTGATCGGCAACATGTACGACGCGGCAATGGACACCCGTTGCATGACCGAGTCGCTGCAACAGGTCCGCGCCTTGTTCCAGGCCAATTTCGTCACCCTGATCCTGCGGGTGGCGGATGAGCCGTTCCTGTCGCCGATGATGGTCGCCGGCGATATCGAACTGGGCGAGGGCGGCGTCAACCATTACGCCTACTACGCCAAATCGACCCTGTTCGACCGGCTGCCCACCGATCAGGTGTTCACCATCGACGACCTGATGACCGAGGCTGAATGGCTCGGCTCGTCGTTCTACCTGCTGTACTGCGAGCCTTACGGCTGCCACCAGATGCTCGGCGTCGATATCAGCATGCCGGACGGCGGCATCCTGCGCCTGCGGATCAACCGCACCCGCGAGCAAGCCGGTTTCGGCGACACCGAGCGGGCCATGTGCGCGATGCTTATCCCGCACCTGCGCCGGGCCCTGCACATGCATTCGCTGCTGGACCGCAGCGAGTCGCTGGGCAGCCTGTATTGCCAGACCATCAGTCGCCTGGCGGTCGCCACCATCGTGCTCGACGAAAGCGGCAGCGTGCTGCAACTCAACCCGGTGGCGCGGGAAATCCTCGACAGCAATGACGGCCTCAAACTGGTGGGCGGCCGGCTGGAGGCGACCTACCCGAGCGACAACCGCGAACTCAGCCGGCTGGTGCGCAATGCGTTCACCCGTGCCAAACAGGGGGAGGGCAACCGGCAGGGCGCCGAGGCGATGTCGGTGTCACGACCGTCCGGGCAGGTCAACCTGGGGGTGGTGGTTGAGCTGATCCCGTCACAGGAACTACTGGAGGGCAAGGGCAAGCCGACGGTGATGGTCTACGTGCGCGATGCGGTGGGGAAATCCCTGGTCAGCACGGTGGTGACCTCCCAGCTCTATCACCTGACGCCGGCGGAAACCGCACTGGCGCTGGAACTGGCCAACGGCCTGTCGCTGGAAGAAGCGTCGGAGTTGCTCAATATCCGTCGCAATACTGCCCGGGCGCATTTGCGTTCGATCTTCTCCAAGACCGGTGTGCGGCGGCAGACCGAGCTGGTGCGGATCATGCTCAACAGCGTGGTGGCGCTCGGTCAGCCGGGGACGCTGCCGTTGCCGGCTAGCGTGGTGTGAGGGGTTACGGGAGGTAAGTCTGGAGGACCCTTCGCGAGCAAGCTCGCTCCTACAAAACCGCCGGAGCGAGCTTGCTCGCGAAGGTCGGCTCAGTCCCTGTGGGAACTGGCTTGCCAGCGATGAAACCGACACCCAACCCGAACCCTCTCCAGGGAACCAAAATGCGTTAGTCCGCACGGACGATGCTGCCGTCTCCGGCCCCTGCCGATACTGGGCTCCCCGCTATCGGTATCCCAAGGAGAACAACAATGACCGGCAGTAACCTGGCCCCCCGTGGCCTGGCTTCGTGGACTTTTGCGGCCCTGCTTGGCTGCACCGCCATCGCCCCCGCCAGCGCCGCCCCTGAAGACGTGCCTCGCCTGGGCACCGAACTGACGTGCCTGGGCGCCGACAAGCGCGGTAACGCCGATGGCAGCATCCCGCCGTATTCCGGCAAGTGGCTGGGCGTGCCGCCTCAGGTCGACTTCAAGGGTACCGGCAACCACCCGATCGACCCGTACCCGGACGAAAAACCGCTGTTCGTCATCACCGCCGCCAACCTGGCGCAGTACGCCGACCAGTTGTCCGACGGCCAGAAAGCCCTGTTCAAGCTGTACCCGGCCACCTTCAAGATGCCGATCTACCCCAGCCACCGGGATTTCCGCCCCAGCGACACGGTGTGCCAGGCCACCAAGGAAAACGCCGCCATCGCCAAGCTGGTGGACGACGGTGAAGGCGTGGTCGGCAAGACTGGCGGCACGCCGTTCCCGGTACCGCGCAGCGGCCTGGAACTGCTGAAGAACGCCTCGACCTTCACCCTGCGCGCCTGGACCGAGGAATACATCTCCGACAACGCCTACGTGCTCAAGGACGGCAATATCAACTGGGGCCGCGTGCATTCGCGCAACCTGGCGCCGGCGCTGGAACCAGGCCGGATCGGCGAAACCACCGGCAACTCGTCGTTCTACCTCAACGAAACCTTGCTGCCGCAGCGCGACAAGGGCGAGATCAACACCGGCACCGAGTTCTGGAACGACAAGACCGAGCCACGCCAGGCCTGGCGCTATGACCCCGGCACCCGTCGCGTGCGCCAGTCGCCGGGCTACGGTTTCGACATGTCGTTCCCGGGGAGCGGTGGCTCGATCACCGTCGACGAAGTGCGCCTGTTCAACGGCTCCGGCCAGCGTTACGACTGGAAGATCGTTGGCAAGCGCGAGATGTTCATCCCTTACAACGCCTACCGCCTGCACTCGCCGCAACTCAAATACGCCGACCTGCTGACCCCGGGGCATATCAACCCCGATGCCATGCGCTACGAGCGCCACCGGGTGTGGGAACTGGAAGGCACCCTCAAGCCCGGTTATCGCCACCTGTACGGCAAACGCAAGCTGTACATCGACGAAGACACCTGGTTCCCGATGCTCGCCGACAACTACGACAACCGTGGCGAGTTGTGGCGCACCTCGATGGTCAACTACTTCTACGCCTATGAGTCCTTCGGTCAGCAGGCCGGGGTAGGGCTGTACCACGACCTCAACGCCGGCAGCTACCTGGCGTTCAACCTGATCAACGAACAGCGCAATGGCTACCAGTTGAACAAGCCAGGCTTCAGTCCGAAGGATTTCGGACCGGAAGCGGCGCGACGTTTCGGGCAGTGATCGCCTGATTTTCCCGGGTCTCATCGCCGGTTTGCCGGCGATGAGAACGCTGCCAAACCGCCTAGTCCAATTGGAGGATGAAGCCCCTGGCGCATCTGCCCAATCATGGCGGTCATGAATTCACCCATTCAGAAAGGGGGTATTAGCCGACCCCCAGGACCGAGGACAACAACAAAATGACCAAACTCGCTGAAATCTCCCTCGACAATGCCCAGCGCACTCACCGCTATGCGCGTGGCTGGCATTGCCTGGGCAACGCTGCTGACTACCGCGATGGCAAGCTGCACACGCTGAACATCTTTGGCACCCGCCTGGTGGCCTTCGCCACCAGCGAAGGCAGCATCAGCATCCTCGATGCCTATTGCCCGCACATGGGTGCCGACCTGTCCCAGGGCACCATCGAGAACGACCGCGTGGTGTGCCCGTTCCACCACTGGAAATACGACACCGCCGGCAAGTGCGTCGAAATCCCGTACTGCAAGCGCATCCCGCCGAAAGCCAAGACCCGCGCCTGGCTGACCTGCGAAGAAAACAACCTGCTGTTCATCTGGAACAACCCGGAAGGCAAGGCGCCGAGCGAAGGCGTGGTCATCCCGCACCTGGACGTGATGGACAGCCCCGACTGGATCCACGACTGGAACATCGACACCATGCTGATCGAGACCAACCCGCGCGAACTGGTCGACAACCTGGTGGATGCCCAGCACTTCGGCCCGGTGCATGGCACCCCGACCAAATTCTTCTCCAACATCTTCGAAGGCCATATCGGCCACCAGATCTTCCACGGTGACTCCGAGCGCCTGGGCGGCGACCTGATCGCCGAATCGGCCTACTACGGCCCGGCGACCCACTTCACCCACCTCAGCTCGATGTTCGGCGAAGTGCGTATCCACGCCATCCTGCTCAACAGCCACGTGCCGGTTGGCCCGAACAGCTTCGAGCTGCGCTTTGGCTGCATGGTCCAGCGCGTGCCGGGCTGGACCGAAGAGCAGAACCAGGAAGTGGCCAAGGCCTACGTCATGGGCAACCGCGCCTCGTTCTACCAGGACGTGGACATCTGGAAGCACAAGATCCGTATCGACAAACCGGTGCTGGCCGAGACGGATGGCCCGGTCTACCAGTTGCGCGAGTGGTATGAGCAGTTCTTCACCGACGAAGAACAGGTGCCGGCGAGCATGGCCGAGCGTCGCGAGATCGTCACCGTCGACGAGCGTTGAGTGACCCCAGGGCCCGCCGCCACGCCGGCGGGCCTGACCGAACCACAGGTCCGGAGAATGCCGACAATGAAAATAAAAAGCCTTCTTGCCTACAGTGTTCCTCTTTCCATTCTGTTTTTCGTGGTGCTGACGGTGCTGGTGTCGGTGCCGCCAGAGCCACGCAGCGTCAAGGCCTGCCGACAGATGCCGGGTTGCGTCAGTGTGGTGGCGTCGTTTCAGGGGTGGCCGAGTTTGCGGTAGATAGGTTGTTGTTGGGTGTTTGTGTGGCGTGGCAGCGAATTGGTCAGCATGGACAACGATGTTGTTGGGTCTGACGGCAGCCAGGAGACCGGGTTATGGCGACCAGGCGCATGCCGATAGTTTTTCGGCGCTCTCAAGATCGAGCGCCGCCCGCGCGGCGCATCGCGAGCAAGCTCGCTCCTACATTTGTTGCAACGAGCCTATGTCTGTCAGGCCATGGTTGACCGCCTTGTTTGCAAGGCGCGGTAACGAGTCGACCTCAACAGCCTCCCCACGATTCATCGCCAAACGCCAAAGGCGGGTAACTCAACTCTCACAGACCATGGCACGTTGCAAAAAATGTAGGAGCGAGCTTGCTCGCGATGCGCCGCGCGGGCGGCGCTCGATCTTGAGAGCGCTAGAAAACTTCCGGCTAGCGCCTTCCACCCACCACACGGCAAAAAAAAGACCGCGACCAGCCCATCGCCAGCCGCGGCCAAGCGGGAATCTCACTGCTGCAGCACGCTGGCCTGGTTGCCAGTGCCGAACTGCTGAAGGGTCGCGGTCTGGTTCATGCCGCTCTGGTCCACCGTCGCCTGGTTGGCCGTCCCACCCTGGGTCACATAGGCGACATTGACCCCATCGGTCTGCTTGATACTCGCCTCGTTGCCCTGCCCATAAAGCTGCCAGGTGTAGCTCTGGTTACCACTGCCGCTCTGGTCGAGGGTCACGCTGTTGCCACTGCCGGTACTGCTACCGGTGGCGTAGTTGAGCGTGCCGCGCTGGTCGGCGATCAGCAGGTTGTCGCTGCCGTTCTGCTCGAAATACAGCTCGTTGTTGCTGTCGGCCTGGTCGATCCGCGCTTCGTTGTCCGTGCCGTTCTGGTTGAGGCGGGCCAACTGGTTGCCGCCGTTCTGGGTCAGGTTGGCGCTGTTGCCGGTGCCGTTCTGGTTGAGCTGGGCCCGTTGCTGGGTGCCGAACTGACCGCCCAGACGCTCGCCTTTCCAGTTGCTGGCAAGGATGCGGTTGCCGCTGCCGGTGGAGTTGACGCTGAGCTGGTGGCCGTCGCCGCTCTGGTAGCTGAAGCCGACGTTGCCTGAACCGGTCTGATACAGGGTCGCCACCGATTGCAGCGATTCGAACTGATCGACGTAGAAAGCGTTGAGGTCGCCGGCCTGGATCACGCTGGCCAGGTTGCTTTCGCCGAATGTCTGGTCGACCACGGTTTCGTTGGTCTGGCCGTACTGGGCGACGTTGGCCTGGCTGGACACCTGGGTGTCCTGCCAGACCTGCACGCTGTTCCAGCCGCCGCTCTGACCGATGTTGACCTCGCCACCCTGTCCCGAACTCTGCTCACCGTAGGCCCAGTTGCCTTCGCCGGACTGCTGGATGTTGATCTGGCCGTTTTCGTGGAGCATGTGTTCGGCGGCGCTGTCGTTGTCGTTGCCCATTTGCAGGGTTTGCGACTGGTTGGCGACGCCGCCGAACAGTTGCTCGGCGTAGGCGCGGTTGCCATTGCCGAACTGCTGCGTCACGGCCTGGCTGCCTTCCTGGGTGTCCTGGTAGATAAAGGAGAAGTTGCCGCTGCCGGACTGGATCTGGGTGGCCTGGTTCTCGTAGCCGATCGACTGGCTGGCGTGGGTGGTGTTGAGGCTGCCGGTCTGCTGCTGGTTGATCTGGCTGCCGGACTCGAACAACTGCTCGGCGTAACCGGCGTTGTACTCGCCCAGGTGCTGCTGCAGGATTTGCCCGGTGGCGCTGTCCTGCAGGCTGGCGGCGTTGTTGCCCAGGCCAGTCTGCTGTTGGCTGCTGGTGCTGTTGGGCGCGGCGAGTTGTTTGACCTCGGCGATGTTCTCGGTACCGAGCTGGTTCTGGTTCGACACGCTGTCGTCGGCCATGGCCTGGCCGGCAAGGGCCAGAACAATGGCGGCGCTTAAAGGAGCGAGCTTGAACATGGTGATGCCTCCAGGGTTTAGCGGTATTGGTTGACGGACACGTTCTGGCCATTGCCGGCCTGGACCACCGCGCTGGAGAGCCCGGTGCCGGTCTGCTGGATGGTCGCGTTGTTGCTGTTGCCGGCCTGGGAAATCTCGGCGCGGTTGTTGCTGCCGTTCTGCACGATGGCCGCCTGATTGCCCTGGCCTTGCTGGCTGATGGCAGCCATCAGGTCAGCGCCCTGTTGCAGGATCCAGGCTTCCTGGGCGCTACCGGACTGGACGATGGTGCCCAGCAGGTTCTGCCCGTTCTGCTCGATGGCGGCGCGGTTGATCTGGCCGTTCTGTTCGATCAGCGCATGCTGGCCTGACGGTGCCATCTGCGGCAGCAGCGATTCGCCAAGGTCGACGCCGGGTGCCAGGTCGGCGTTGTCCATCAGGTCGTCGGCCTGCGTGGCCTCGCCAAGCAGGGCCAGGCACAGCAGCAGTGGGGTCAGGCGCGGCATGCGGCGATCCTCCGGGTTACTGCACGGCAACCGGGACGGTACGCACCGTGCCCTGGCTGCTGCGGATGGTGGCGGTCGGGTTGGCGCTCGGCACGACGGTGGTGCTGTTGGCCACCACCAGCCGCCAGCGTCCGGTCACCGGCACCGTGGTGGTGCCGAGGGTCACCAGGCCACTCGGCGTGGTCACTTGCACGGTGATGGTGTTGCCGGTGGTCACCGAGGACGTTCCCGAGATATCCCAGTTGAAGCGGTTGTTGGAGCGGGCCTGGACCACTGCGGCGGTGACCGCGAAGGTTTCCTGGGCTGGTCGCGGCGACACTTGCACGCTCACCGTCGCCTGCCCCGACAACGCCCCCAGCGAATCGCGGATGGCATAGCTGAAGCTGGTGCTGAACGCGGTGGTGACGGTGGCCGGTGGTGTGTAGGTGACCTGATTGCCGGTGATCGCCACGCTGCCGCGTCCTGCGGGTGGCTGGGTCACGCTGGCGATGGCTAGTGGCAGGTTGCCTTCCGGGTCGCCGTCGTTGGCCAGCACGTCGATGGCCAGCGGCACGCCGAGGGTGGCGACGCTGTCGTTGACCGGCACGGGAGGCTGGTTCGGCGCGACCGCGATGGTCACGGTGGCCACCGCTGACTTCAGGCCTTTGTTGTCCTGGGCGCGGTAGCTGAAGGTGGCCTGCATCGGCGCGTTGACCACGGCGGGCGGGGTGTAGGTCACCGAGGTGCTGCCATTCAGCACCACGCTGCCCTGGCCGTTGGCCGGTTGGGTGAGGTCGGCGATGCTCAGCGGCAGGTCACCGTCCGGGTCGCTGTCGTTGGCCACCAGATTGAGGGTCAGCGGCACGCCGAAGCTGGTGCTGCCACTGTCGGCTACCGCCAGCGGGGCCTGATTGGCCACCGGCGCCGGTGCGCTGCCGACCACCTGCACCGGCTCGCTGTCGCTGCCGCCGGCGGCGGACTTAATGGTCACGCTGGCCGGTGGTTGCGCTAGGTCGTTGACCGTCAGGGTCTGCACGGTGCCGGACTTGGACAGGCGGCCGTAGCCCTGGGCGACCAGATCCGGCACCAGCACTTCGTCGCTGGAGCTGGCCTGCAGGGTCAGGCGTTTGTTGGCCCAGTCATAGCGGGCGGTCTGGATCTTCACCACGTCGCTGAGCTTGCTCGACAGCGAGGTCGGCCGGGTCGCGCCGGTCGGGCTGCTGGCGGTCAGGACCACCACGGCAGGCGGGGCGCCGGGCATCAGCCGTTGGCTGAAGAACAGGCCGTTGTTGTCCGCC
Organism: Pseudomonas huaxiensis; assembly: GCF_003231275.1. Classification (GTDB taxonomy): domain Bacteria; phylum Pseudomonadota; class Gammaproteobacteria; order Pseudomonadales; family Pseudomonadaceae; genus Aquipseudomonas; species Aquipseudomonas huaxiensis. The sequence goes on along the minus strand of NZ_QKVL01000050.1, from coordinate 18,227 downwards.
AGCAGGTTGTACTGGCAGGGCGACGGCGGGGTGCCGGGCACCAGCGCGACGCTTTCGCGCAGGCACAGGCTGGCGCTGTTGGCCGAGCGGGCGAAGACTTCGACGCGACTGCCGGCGGCGGTGCGCCGGTAGGTGGCGCGGTCCAGTTCGGCGGCGGTCTGGGTGCGGGCATCCAGCACTTTGCCGGAGACGCTGAACAGGTTGGTCTGGATCGTCCCGGCCGGGCCCTGGATACGCACGAAGTTGGTGTTGTTGGGGCTGCCGATCACCGCTTCGGTGAGGTTCGGGTCGCCGACATAGGTTTCCGATGCCCCGGTGTCCGGGTTGATCTCGGTGTACGGCCCGTTGACGCTGCGCAGGAACGGCCCGATCGCGCCATTCAAGGCGCCGCTGAAATCGCCCGGCGCGCCGATGCCGATATCGCGGGTGATGTTGATCGCGCGGCGCCCGCCGTTGGCCACGGTGACGGTTTCGACGCCGTAGGGGTGGGTCACGGTGTAGGTGCCGGCGGTGGGCACCGAGGCGCGGATGCGGATGCGGGCGAAGCTCTGCTGGTCGCCGTCCACCGGGTTCTCGGCGGCAAACGCGGCTTCGATACCGGCGACGTAGACCTCCAGCTCATACCCGCTGTTGCCCACGGCGGGAATCGAGGTCTCGGCCAGGAACCAGAACATCTCCGGTGGCCAGTTGTCGGGGAACACCAGCGGCAGGGCGTCGTCGTAAATGCCCGGCTCAGGGAGCAGGGTGCACATGTAGTTGGGCGGGGTGGCCGCCGGCAGCCGCGAACTGGCGGCGCGCGACTGGCACAGCTCCAGCGACAGGTCGCCATCGTCCTGGTACCACATCGGGTAGCGCCCGGTGGCCAGGGTGTAAGGGCCGGGATCGACCGCGGCGAGTCCGGCCCAGGCGCTGTTGCCGAGGGTCAGGGTCAGTCCGGCGGCACACAGCGCCAGGCGGGGCCATCTGTTCATGTTGCCTCCTGCGGCGGGTCTTGGCGTGAATGCGTTCATGGCAGGATCACCACTTCTTCGCTGTCGCTGCCGCCATTGCTGCTGGTGACCGTGACGGTCGCCGGCGGGATCGGCGACAGGCCGGTGGTCAGGGTTTTCACCGCACCTTCGCCACCCAGCGCACCGATGGCGGCGCCATGGCCGGTGTGGGCGGTGAGGGTGGGTGGGGTGACTTCATCGCTGGTCGCGGCTATCAGGGTCAGTTGCCCGGAGCCGAGGCTGTACTCGGCGCGCTGGATCGTGACCAGGTCCACCAGCGCCAGGCTGGCAGTGGTCGGCGTACTGCTGGGGATCGCCGGGGTGTTGTCGGCCACCACGGTGAGCAGCGCCGGCAAGGTCGGGTTAAGCGCCGACTGCGCGTACCAGGCGCCGGTGTGGTTGGCCTCGCTCAGCGACAGGTTGGGGCTCTGGCTGGTCAAGGTGACCGTGGCAGGCTGCGGCGGCGCCTGGACGAACACGTCTTGCTGGGCCACCGGGTTGCCGCTGACCGTGCGCCGCGAGTAGGTGCTGCGCTGCGGGATCAGCGGGGTGGGCCGGTTGACGCTGGACAGCTTGCCGGACACCGAAAACACCTCGGTGCGCAGGTCCAGGCCGTTGGGCCCTTCGATGCGTACGTAGTTGGTGTTGAACGGGCTGCCGGTGACGGCTTCTTCCAGATTCGGGTCGCCGATGAAGCGCTCGCTGGCGCCGGTCAGCGGGTTGGTTTCGTTGTAGGGACCGTTGACGCTGCGCAGGAACGGTCCGACATCGCCTTTCAGCGCGCCGTTGTAGGTTTGCGGCGCGCCGATGCCGATGTCCCGGGTCATATTGATTGCCCGGCGTCCGGCGACCGGTACATCGAACACATCGACGCCGTAGGGGTGGGTGATCACGTAGGTGCCCGGCGTGGCCACATCGACGCGGATACGCACCCGGGCAAAGCTGACCTGATCACCGTCCACCGGCTCTTCGGCGGCAAAAGCGGCTTCGATTGCCGTGCCGAAGCTCAGATCGATACCGCGGGCGGCATCGACCAGGGTGGCATCGGCGGTGAACCAGAAGGCTTCATCGGGGAAGTTGCTGGGGAAGTTGATCGCCTGGGTGTCGTCGAACACCCCGGGGGTGGGCAACAAGGTGCACATGTACGAAGGCGCTGCGGCGGTGCCGGGCACCCGCGAGCTGACGGCCTTGGACAGGCACAGGTCGAGGACCCGGCCATGGCTGTCCTGATACCAGGCGGCGAAACCGCCGGTGGCGTGCAGGTAAGGACCCGGGTCGACATCGAACAGCGCCGCCTGAGCGGGCGCCTGGAGCAGGCCGGCCAAGACCAGCAAAGCCAGCGGATGGGGCGTTGGACGGTGCATGAGCGTATTCCTCTTGCAAGCGGGCCCAGGAAATTGGGTCGTCTGCACGAGCATCGGCAACATCCGTACCAGCGCGCCGAAAGCCTTGCCGGGCGTGGCTTGCAGCGAATTTTCCCGATTTTCCCCACTGCCGCCTGGCGGGGCACTGGCCCCAGCATTGGGGAATGTGGCGTGGGGCAGATTCCGCATTCATGGCATTGCGCTATACCTAAAGGCATCCGTCCGGGGATTCACCATGACCCTGCAGCCGCCCGCCGCCCAATCGCTGGAACATACCGTCCTCGACGGCGAAGGCGAGCGCCCGGCATTCAACCTGCTGCGCTGGTACGCGGTGGTGAGCCTGGCGGTGATTCTCAGCGTGGCGATTGGCCTGGGCCTGGTGTCCAGCCGTTTCATCATCAACGAGAGCGTCGAACGTGACGCGTTGCTCACCGCGCAGTTCATCCAGTCCATCGCCGAGGCGGAGGTGCGCCACGTCGCGGTGCCGAACATCCGCACCATGGGTGAATTGCTCGACCCGCGGCTGGACGCCTCGTTCAGCAACGTGCCGGCGCAGGTCCGGCAGATGGCCCGCTGGGAATTTCTCGACCATATCGCCCACTTGCCGGACATGCTCCTGGCCAATATCTACGCACCGGACCGCATGGTGATCTGGTCCAGCAACCCCGCGCTGGTAGGGCGCATGATCGAGTCCGACGACGACCTCGAACGGGCGTTCGACTACAAGATGCGCGTCTCGGCCAGCTACCACGACATCGACGACGCCCGCTCCGAGCAGAAATTCCTGGTGCCGCCGCAACGCCTGTTCATCGAGAACTACATTCCGCTGTTCGACACCAGCGGCGAGCAGGTCACCGCCATGGTGGAAATCTACAAGGAGCCCCGCGACCTGATCGCGCGGATCGAACGCGGCTTGCTGCTGCTCTGGCTCGGCACCGCGCTGGGCGCCGGCGCGGTCTATATCGGGTTGTTCCTGATCGTGCGGCGTGCGGCCAGGGTGCTGGCGGCGCAGCACAAGCAACTGGTGAACAACGAAACCTACGTGGCGCTGGGCGAGATGTCTTCGGCGGTGGCCCACAGTCTGCGCAACCCGCTGGCGAGCATCCGTTCCAGCGCCGAACTGGCCCAGGAGTTCGATGACGGCGCGGCGCAAAAGAACATCGCCGACATCATCGGCCAGGTCGATCGCATGTCGCACTGGGTCCGCGAGCTGCTGCAATCGCTGCGCCCGCTCAGCGACGAGGCCGAGCCGGTGGCGCTGGACGGCATCCTGCGCGAGTGCGTGCAGGCGCATGCCGCGCAGATCATCCGGGCGCGGGTCGAGGTGGAACTGGACGACCTTAGCGGTATTCGCGTGCTGGGCCAGCCGGTGATGCTGGCGCAGGTGTTCAACAGTTTGATCAGCAACGCCCTGGAAGCCATGCCTGAGGGCGGGCGGCTCAGCGTACGGGTTCAGGCCCGCACGCGGCGGCTGGTGAGCATCCGTCTGGCGGATACCGGCAAGGGCATGAGCAGCCAGCAACTGCGCATGGCCTTCAAACCGTTCTTCACCACCAAGCGCGGTGGGCTGGGCGTGGGGTTGGTGCTGGTGCGGCGGATTGTCGAGCGCTTTGGCGGCACGGTGAAACTGGGCAGCCGCGAGGGGCAGGGGACCTGGGTGACAGTGGCGTTGCGGCGGGTGAAAGGGTGATTGCACTGAGCGCAAAGGCAAATGGGCATCACCGTGCGTCGCACTGGCGGCACGACGGATACGCGCCACGGAGTGGCTGGGCTATAAGTTCCTGACACGGGCATCCTGCGAGGAAGCAGTCCGATGGTGCTGAACAGCGATGACGCGGCCGCGAGCGGCCCGCCCGATGCACGCCTTGCCCGGCACCAGCAGCCGTTCAACCTGCTGCGCTGGTTTTCGTTGGTCAGTCTGTTGATCATCGCTTCCGTGGCCGCTGCGCTGGGTTATGTCTCCACCCGGTTCGTGGTCAACGACAGCGTCGAGCGCGACGCGATGCTCACCGCCCAGTTCATCCAGGCCATGGCCCAGGCCGAAGTGCGCCATGCGCGGATTCCCGCCACTGTGACCATGGGCGAACTGCTCGACCCGCGCCTGGATGCCCTGCACCCGGGCCTGGACGCGTCGGTGGTGGCAGATGCGCGGATCGAGTTCCTCGACCATGTCGAGCACCTGCCCGACACACTGCTGGCGAATGTCTACGCCATGGACCGGACCATCGTCTGGTCGACCAACCCGCAACTGATCGGCCGCAAGATCGAGGGCGATGACGACCTCGATGAGTCTTTTGCCTCGCGCACACCGGTGTCGGCCAGCTACCACAAGGCCGCCGACGAGCGCGAGGAACAGCAGTTCGAGCGCGAGCCGCGCTACCTGTTCATCGAGAACTACATCCCGATGTTCGACGCTTCGGGCAGTCAGGTGGTGTCGATGGTCGAGGTGTACAAGGAACCCCAGGACCTGGTGCGGCGAATCCAGCGCGGCTACGTGCTGATCTGGAGCAGCAGCATTATCGGCGGCGTGCTGATTTACCTCGGGCTGTTCTGGATCGTCCGTCGTGGCGCCGCCATGCTCGCCTCGCAGCAACGCCGGCTGGTGGCCAGCGAGACCTTCGCTGCACTGGGCGAAATGTCCTCGGCGGTGGCCCACAGCCTGCGCAACCCGCTGGCCACCATCCGCTCCAGCGCCGAGCTGGCCCACGAGGTTGCCAGCGAGCCGGCGCAGAAGAACATCGCCGACATCATTGGTCAGGTCGATCGCATGTCGCGCTGGGTGCGTGAATTGCTGGTGTCACTGCGCCCAGCCAGCGATGAGGCCGAAGCGGTAGACCTGCTGGGCGCGATCGACGATGCCCTGGCGAGTTTTTCCGGGCAAATCGAGCGTTATCGGGTCGAGGTGATGGTCAACACACCGTTGGCCGCCAGCGTGTCGATCCAGCCGATGCTGCTGACGCAGATTCTCAACAGTCTGTTCGCCAACGCCCTGGAAGCGATGCCCAAGGGCGGCCGGCTAGGTATCGAGGTGACGCCGGAGCAGGGCGGCCGGCAATGGCGGATGGTCGTCAGCGACAGCGGCAAGGGCATGAGCCAGCAGCAGGAACGGATGGTCTTCAAGCCGTTTTTCACCACCAAACAGGGCGGCCTCGGGGTCGGCCTGGTACTGGTCAAACGCATCATGGAACGATTCGGTGGCTCGGTCAGCCTGACCAGCCGTGAGGAGGAAGGAACCCGTGTCAGCCTGATTTTCAATGTTGCCGGAGGGGACCATGGAACACAGCATCCTGCTGGTCGAGGACGATGAACTCCTTGCGCAGAACATCCAGACCTACCTTGAACGCAAGCAATTCGAAGTAACCGTCTGCCACAGCGCCGAAGACGCCCTGGAGCGTTTGCAACATATTCAGCCCGACGCGGTGCTGACCGACAACTCGCTGCCCGGCATGAACGGCCACGAGTTGCTGCGAACTCTGGTCGCCCAGGCCCCGGAGCTGAAAGTCATCATGATGACCGGCTACGGCAACGTCGAAGACGCGGTGGCGGCGATGAAGGAGGGCGCTTTCCACTACCTGACCAAACCGGTGGCATTGGCCGAACTCAAGCTGATGCTGGACAAGGCCCTGGCTACCGAGCGAATGGAGCGGACCCTGTCGTTCTATCAGGAGCGCGAGGCGTCAAAGTCCGGAATCCAGGCGTTGATCGGCGAGTCGCCGGCGATGCTCGGGCTCAAGCACACCGTGCGCCAGTTGCTCGATGCCGAGCAGCGCATGACCGGCGGCGACCTGCCGCCGGTGCTGGTGGAGGGCGAAACCGGCACCGGCAAGGAACTGGTTGCCCGCGCCCTGCATTTCGACGGGCCGCGCAGCAAAGGGCCGTTTATCGAATTCAACTGCGCCTCGATTCCGGCCAACCTGCTGGAAGCCGAGCTGTTCGGCCATGAGAAAGGCGCCTTCACCGATGCCCGCGAGCGCCGGGTCGGCCTGGTCGAAGCGGCCGACGGCGGCACACTGTTTCTCGACGAGATCGGCGAAATGGACCTGCTGCTGCAGGCCAAGCTGCTGAAACTGCTGGAAGACCGCACTATCCGCCGTATCGGCGCGGTCAAGGAGCGCAAGGTCAATTTGCGGATCATCAGCGCGACCAACTGCAATCTGGAGCAGATGGTGCAGCAGGGCCGGTTCCGCCGTGACCTGTTCTTCCGCTTGCGGATCATCTCGATCAAGGTGCCGCGGCTGTATGACCGTGGCGAAGACATCCTGATCCTGGCCCGGCATTTCCTCGCCCAACACGCCAAGCGCTACGGCAAGGGATCGTTGCGTTTCAGCGGTGAAGCCGAGGACTTGATGCTCAGTTATGGCTGGCCGGGGAACGTGCGCGAGTTGCGCAACATGCTGGAACAGACGGTGTTGCTGGCTGGCAGCGACGTGATCGGCCCGCAGCAACTGAATGTCTGCCCGAGTCTGGTGGAAGAGCCGTTGGCGATGCCTGCTGCGCCGACCTTCAACGCCCGGCCGCCGGCGGATCCGATGGAGTCGATGAACCTGCCGGAAGTGGAGCGCGACATGGTGCGCAAGATGCTCGACCGCACCGACTGGAATGTCACCAAGTCGGCGCGGTTGCTGGGGTTGAGCCGGGATATGTTGCGTTACCGGATTGAAAAACTGGGGCTGACCCGGCCGGATAAGCGGCAGTGGTGAAGATCTTATGCTGTGGGAGCGAGCTGTCTTTTGGGCCTGCTTCGCAGGCCTTCGCGAGCAAGCTCGCTCCCACAGGGTCGCGCCAAACGGCACATTTGTATGAGACACCGCTCAGATCAATGTGGGAGCGAGCTTGCTCGCGAAGGGCTGCAAAGCAGCCCCGGCGATTGCACCATCACTGCCCACTACCGGCCCCACCACCACCGGTATTACTACCACCCGTCCCATTGATCCCACCCTTGCCCACACCATTTTCCGCGCCGGTGCCATCAATGGCGTTAGGCTTGCTGCGATCGGTACCGTCAGTAGTCGCACCACCCTGACGTCCCGGATCACTGCCCTGGGTTCGGGGATCGGTGCCGTTGGGCATCGGCACGTCGGCGGCGTTGGTGCCAACGCCCGAAGACGGCGGATTCGGATTGGTAGGCCCGTTGTCAGCCAGGGCATGGGTGCCGAGCACGGCGCTGAACAGCAATACGGCAAAGGCAGAGCGCTTCATGGTCAAACTCCTTTTCGCGGGGATACCTGGCATTGGGCCGCTCCCTCACAGAAGGGTGCGATCCGGATTATCCCCGCGGCGACCAGCGGCGCTTACTCGCGCCCGCGCATGAAAAAGCCCGCTACGTACTTGCGGAAGGTTTCGAGGCTCTTGAAGTCGGCATAGCGGCGGAAGTTCTCCACCTCTGGCTCCGGCCCCAGCGGCTGTTCGGTCAGGGACACCGAGAGCACCCGGTCCTGGTCGGAACTGAGCACCAGCTCATCCATCACCTGACCGCCAATCACCGGCCGGCGCATGATCACCCGCACGCCCTTGCTGGCCATCCAGTCGATCAGTGACACCAGCATTTTCAGGGGCTCGCGCTCTTCGTCGCGGTACACCGGAAACAGGTGCCCGCGGGACAGCACCGGCACGCTGGCGACATGGATCAGTTCGTAGAAATGGCTACCGGCGTTGGCCGGCGAGTAGATCGCCAGGGCCAGTAGCGGGCCGGGCGTGCGGCTGCCACCCCAGAGCAGGTGGTGGCCCTGGAAGTCGAAGCCGTCTTCGCTGCGTTCGTTGTAGACCTTGCGCCCCTTGATCTGGCTGACGCAGTCCAGCAGCAGGCCGTGGCGACGGTGGTTGCCGAACACCGTGGACTCCCGCAGGCGCGCCTTGAGCATCATCATGTGCTTCATGTCGAGGCGGGTTTCCAGGTAGTTGCTGGCCGGCACCCGGTCGATCAATGGGTAGCGTCCGGCCACGCCGCGCAGCTCGGCGAACTGGCCGGTGAGGTCCTTTTTCAGGTGGGTGGCGTAGACGTTCAGGCCGCTGGCCTCGATCAGCGTCAGCAGCAGCGACAGCACGCGATGCTGCTCGCGCTTGTCGCTCGCGCCAGTGCTGCCGTTGCCGGACTCATCGCTGCCGGCGCGGCGAAAATCGCCAATCAGCCGCAGCGGGGTATCCGGGGCCAGCCAGGCGGCGGGCGGGGTATCGGGATTCTCGCTATCGCCGGCTTCGCGCTCGTCCTTGCTGAACGGGCAGTCAGCGGCGTGCTCGGCGGTGCCGGGGTTGTTCTTCAGGAACAGTGTGCCGGTGTGGCTGTTGAGGGTGACATTGAGCACCGGCATGGTTTTCGCCTGACAGTCACAGGCCAGCCAGTGACCGGCGGCGCGGACCTTCATCAGCATCTGGTTGGCCTGCAACAGGCGCGGGCCTTCCAGGGTGCCGCGGTTGAAACCGCGCAGAAGGTCGTCTTCAGCGGGAGTGAGGGTGCGCACCAGGGTGGCGTTTTTTTCGATTATTCGCATTGCCCATTCCATGAGGGACTGCTTTGCAGCCCATCGCGCCTAACCGTCGCGATGGGCCGCTGAAGCGGTCCCGGCACACTATCAAAAAGCCGGGGATCAGCCACCAAACAACTTCGCTGCCCGGGCCCGGATTTCTTCCACCGTGAGGTCTTCCTTGTGGGTGGAAATGAACCACAGGTTACCGAACGGATCCTTCAAGGTGCCACTGCGGTCGCCGTAAAACTGGTCCTGCACTGGATTGACCTCGGTGGCGCCGGCCTTGATCGCCTGGGCGTAACGGGCGTCGACGTCTTCGACGTAGAGGTGCAGCCCTACGGAAACACCCGGTTGCGACTGGCTGCTGACCAGCGCCGCCTGGTCGCACGGCTCGGCCAGCATGATCGACGAGTCGCCGATTTTCAGTTCGGCATGGCCGATGCGGCCGTCCGGGCCTTCGAGACGGAACATCTCGACGGCGCCGAAGGCGGCCTTGTAGAAATCGATGGCGTTGTGCGCGTCCTTGATGCCCAGGTACGGCGTGATGCTGTGGGCACCTTCGGGAATGGGTTTTGCGGTCATTGCGTGTTCCTCCTGTAGCCAATGCCAACGGACGACCCGGGCAAGATGCCCGGGCGTATCGCTGTATGTTTGTACAGGAATGGAAAAAGCGCAAATCCGTCGCCGCTTGCGCTGGACGGATGGTTAGCGATGCGCCAAACGGTCTTTGGAAACGGTATCTACATATCTCGCAGGCAATCGCAGATCGTCAGCCGCTTGCGCTCCCACAGTTTGTAGACACTCAAGCCTTAGAAGATGTAATCGGTAGTCAGGAAACTCGACTGGCGGTTGCGGATGATTTCGCTGATCAACTGCTTGTTGTTGTCCTGGAAGCGCGTGGCCACCAGCGTGCGGATGGAAAACACCCGCAGTGCATCGTGGACCGAGAGGGTGCCTTCGGCGGAGTTCTTGCGGCCATTGAACGGGAACGTATCGGGACTGCGCTGGCATTGGGCGTTGATGTTGATCCGCCCAACCTGGTTGGCGAAGGTGTCCACCAGCCGGCCGATAGCCTCCGGGTCATTGCCGAACAGGCTCAATTGCTGGCCGAAATCCGAGTCCAGCACGTAGTCGACCACCGTTTGCAGGTCGCTGTAGGGCACCACGGGCACCACCGGGCCGAACTGCTCTTCGTGGTAGACACGCATCGCCGGGTTCACCGGGTAGAGCAGCGCGGGGTAGAAGAACGAGCCGCGGCTCTGCCCGCCGCCGGGGTTGAGCACCTGCGCGCCATGACTGACGGCGTCGCTCACCAGGCCGTTTAGGTAATCGATCTTGCCCGGCTCTGGCAGCGGTGTCAGGGCCACGCCCGGGGTCCAGGGCATGCCGGGCTTGAGGGCGGCGAGTTTGGCCTGGAATTTTTCCAGGAAGCTGTCGACCACCTGTTCATGGACGAAGAGGATCTTCAGCGCGGTGCAGCGCTGGCCGTTGAACGACAGCGCGCCGGTAATCGACTCGCTGACCGCGTTGTCGAGGTCGGCGTCGGGCAAGACGATGCCCGGGTTCTTCGCATCGAGGCCGAGGGCGGCGCGCAGACGGTGCGGGCGCGGGTGGAGCTTTTTCAGGTCGCTGGCCGCCTTGTTGGTGCCGATGAAGGCGAACACGTCGATCTTGCCGCTGGCCATCAGTGCGCTGACGGTTTCGCGGCCACGGCCATAAATGACGTTGATCACTCCGGCCGGGAAGCTGTCGCGGAAGGCTTCGAGCAGCGGCCGGATCAGCAGGACGCCGAATTTGGCCGGTTTGAACACCACGGTGTTGCCCATGATCAGCGCCGGGATCAGGGTGGTGAAGGTTTCGTTCAGCGGGTAGTTGTAAGGGCCCATGCACAGCGCCACGCCCAGCGGGGTGCGGCGGATCTGGCCGAGGGTGTCCTGTTCCAGTTCGAAGCGGCTGGAGCGGCGGTCCAGTTCCTTGAGGGCACCGATGGTGTCGACGATGTAATCGCAGGTGCGATCGAATTCCTTTTCGGCGTCCTTGAGGTTCTTGCCGATTTCCCACATCAGCAGCTTGATCACCGCCTCGCGTTGCAGGCGCATGCGCCCGAGGAATCCTTCGACATGACGAATGCGCTCGGCCACGCGCATCGTCGGCCAGGCGCCGCGGCCCTTGTCGTAGGCGTGCACGGCGGCGTCCAGGGCGGTGAGGGCGGTGTCGGCATCGAGCAGCGGGGCGCTGCCGAGGATCACCTGACGCTCTTCATTGCCTTCGCGTAGCCAGACCGGGCTGCGTACTGTGGCCAGCGGGCCGTCCCAACGGCGCAGTTCGCCGTTGACCAGGTAATCGCGCTGCTCCAGCGGCTCACCCAGGCGGTACGCCTCGGGAATGTCCTCGGCAGTGGGAAACAGCGAATCCAGCAGACGATCCATGGCACAACACCTCGTTGTTCTTCGTAGGGTGAAACGGATAGATGAAGCGTTTCAGCCGAGAATAAACCCAGGCCGCAAAAAAAAGCCAGCCCGCCTCAACATTGCCGTTCGTCCGCCGATAAGCAGTAATCAGATGCAAGCAGTTCGGCGTATGACGACAAGAATTCTCGCCCTCGAAGCCCCCCGCAGCCTACCCACCAGCGTGCGTTCTACCGCTTATCGCCTGCTTCCCATTGGCTTTGCCGTGATTGGCATCGGTCTGTCCATCGCCCTCGGCCGACTGGACGTGCAGCGTCAGGAAAGCGAAATGATCGCGACGGCGAGCATGCGCCTGTCCGGTATCCGCGCGAGCCTCGAGGCGCAGATGCGCTCGGCGTTTGGCGAGACTGAAGGGATAGCACAGTTGCTCAGTGCCGATGGGGATATTTCGCCCGGGCATTTTCACGACATGGCGAGTCAGGCCATGGAGTCGGTGCGCTATATCCGCCACATCTCGCTGGCGCCCAATGACGTCATCGCCGACGTCTACCCGCTGCACAACAACGAAAGCATCCTCGGCCTGAACTACCGGACGCTGCCGGAGCAATACCCGCTGGTGCAGCGCGCCCGCGACAGTGGCGAACCGGTGCTGGCGGGGCCGGTCCAGCTTTATCAGGGAGGACGGGCGCTGATCTATCGGCGTCCGGTATTCCTCAAGGGCCACAAAGGTGTGCGCCTGTACTGGGGCAATGTCTCGGTGGTGGCGGATATCGACAGCCTGCTGCGCGCCTCCGGGGTTGGCGAGGACGCCAGCTTCCACCTGGCATTGCGTGGTGGTGACGGCGAAGGCGCGGCCGGGGCGATGATCTGGGGCGAGCCGGCGATGTTCAAACAGCCTTCAGTGACACTCAATGTCGATGTACCCGGTGGCATCTGGCAACTGGCGGCGACCCCGCGTGAGGGCTGGTCGTCCATGAGCCTGTTCAGTTCGCCGCTGTTTCTGTTCGCCTTGGCCACCACCGGGCTGTTCAGCCTGTTCGTCGCCCAGTTGAACCGCAGCAACCGCCTGATCAACTTGCGCAACGGCGAACTCAAGCATTCCCAGGCGCAACTTGAACACCTGGCGCATTTCGATGCGGTCACCGGCCTGCCCAATCGCGTGCTGTTCCAGCACCGTCTGCAACAGGCGCTGGCCGCGCCGAAGGTGCAACTGGCGGTGCTGGTGCTGGACATCGACGGCTTCAAGCTGGTCAACGACAGCCTCGGCCATGACCTTGGCGATCTGTTGCTGGCGCAGGCCGCGCAGCGGCTGAAGGACGGTGTCGGGATCGATGACACCATCTGCCGGCTTGGCGGTGACGAGTTCGCCTTTATCCTCACCCGCATCAGCGCGCCGGCACAGGCTTGCCAGGTGGTGGATGGCCTGCTGCGCGCCTTGCAGCAGCCGTTCGACCTCAAGGGCAACGCCGCGCTGGTCACCGGCAGCATCGGCATCGCCGTGGCCCCGGAACACGGGCACAGCGCCGAAAGCCTGCTGCGCCATGCCGACACTGCGATGTATGCGGCCAAGGAAAGCGGGCGCAATGCCTGGCGCCTGTATCACGGCGATATGACCGAGCGCCTGCAACAGCGCCTGGCCCTTGAACGGGCGCTGCGCCGCGCGCTGGAGCAGCATGAATTCGAACTCTGGTACCAGCCGCGCATCGACCTGTTCAGCGGTCGGGTCGAAGGCGCCGAGGCGCTGTTGCGTTGGCGTGACCCGCAGAAGGGGCTGATCTCGCCGCTGGACTTCATTCCCCTGGCCGAGCGCACCGGGCTGATCATTCCGCTGGGTGAGCACGTGCTGGAACTGGTCTGCGCGCAGGTCCGCAAGTGGCGCGACCGCGAGTTGTTGCCTGGGCCCATCGCGATCAACGTGGCGGCCTTGCAGATCGAACGCAGCGACTATGTGCGCAGTCTGACCGAGGCCCTGGAGCGCCATGACCTGAGCCCGAACCTGCTGGAAGTGGAGATCACCGAAAGCCTGCTGATGGAGAGCCAGCAGCATGCGTGCGATGTGCTGGCACGCTTGCAGGCCCTCGGCGTAGCCACGGCGGTGGACGACTTCGGCACCGGTTACTCGTCGTTGGCGTACTTGAAATCGCTGCCGATCAATCACCTCAAGATCGACCGCGCCTTCATCAAGGACCTGCCCCACGGCGTCAACGATGTGGCGATCACCCGCGCAATCATCGACCTCGGCCATGCCTTGGGCTACCGCATTACTGCCGAAGGTATCGAGACTCACGCCCAGCATCAGTTCTTGCGCAATGCCGGCTGCGATCACGGCCAGGGCTACCTGATCGGCCGGCCGATGCCGGCCGACCTGTTCGAGCATTGGTTGGCGGGAGAGCGTTTCACTGCTGTGGAGTATTGAGTGCCCGGCCAGTGCGGCTGGCCGGGGACGGGTTACCAGCGGGTCTGGGTACCGTCGGCAATGCTGCGGGTCAGATCGTCCATAAGGCGCACTTGGTCCAGGTTGAACTGGCGGTGGAGGCGGTTAGCTTCGATCAGGTAGTCACCCTCGTTCATCTGGGCTTCGGCCGTTTGCAACAGTGCCTCGGCGTGTTCCTGCAACTGAGTGAAATCGTCTGCATAGCGCTGACGCAAGTGGTCGACCCAGAACGCGTAGACATAATCGCCATTCGGGCGTTCGCCCCACAAGGCATTGCGCCCGGCTACGGTACCCGGATTGAGCTCCAGCAGGCGCTCATGAAGTTGTGTGGTCCACTGAGCGTCGAGTGATTGCAAACGCCCGCCGCCGAATTGGGTAGATACCGCTTCGCTTTCCATAGGCGCGAGACGCAGGGGGATTCGCGGATCGGCAGCGATGCGTTGCAGCGTGCGGGCGCGGAAGGTTTCGAGTTCGAGATCGGTCATGACCGGGAACTTCAGCCGTAGTGCCTCGGAGACGGTCTGATAGCGAATGGCAGCCACAGCCACACCCAGGAGGTGCTCTGTCTGCTGGCGAGCGGTGGGATGCATCCCCGGAAACACTACCGCTTCGTTGAGGTCGGCGGCCATCTCGAACGTCAGCAGGTTCTGTGCCTGGATCGAGGTCGCAGATTCCTGTGCCAGAGGGGTCTGCAGCCAGCGCAGCATGAACCAGAATCGACGGCGGGTACAGGCAGGACTCACGCGGAAGGTGGCGGATTCTGCCAACAACCGCAAGTCGCGGCGATACTGCAGGGGCAAGGTGCGACTGACCCGCTGCCAGCACTCCAGGGTCTGCGCATCGGCGTTTTGCAGCAGTTCCGAATAGTGGTTCTCCGGCACCATCAAGTCGATGCCGGTGACGCGGAAGTGCGTTTCGATCTGTATCAGTGCATCCGCGTTGAGCGGGTTGTACTCAAGGTTCAAGGCCTCTTGCGCCGCACGGCTCATGTCCAGTGGCGTGGGCAACTCAGTGATCAGGTTGGCCGAAAGTTCCAGGTTTTCCAGTTGCTGCGCCAGGCCGAGGCCGGGCGGAAAGTGTTGTAGATCGGTATCGAACAGTCCTAGCTCACGCAGGTTCGGGAGCCTGCTGATGTCTGGTGGACTACCAAGGGGATTGCCGGCAAGTTTGAGCGCTTGCAGCGCCGGGCATTGTTCCAGGGCACGTTGCGAAGCCGGGCCCCAGGCGATCTGGTTGTCGGTGAAATCCACCTCGGTCAATTGCCGGCCCAGACCCTCCGGGAACTGCTTCAGATGGGTGGCCACGGCCCACACGCTGTGTAGCGAAGGCAACTGGCGGATCAGCAGGTCGGGCAGTTCGTTGAGTTCGTTGCTGCCCAGGTTTAGCTCATTGATATGCGTGTAGGCCTCGCTCAGATGAGGAAAGTCAGCGAAGTCGGCATCGACCAGACCCAGGCCGGCGAGATCAAGGGTTGATGGGGCATTGGACAGGTGCTGCCAATTGGCAAGGAGGTTTTCCCGGATTTGAGTGCGCCCCGGGAGGCCATTCGCCCATTGCCCCAGTGTAGTGCGCAGGTATTCGAGCTGTCGTTCCAGGGCACGTATCTCCAAGTGTGGATACCGCTCAGCGGCGTGCCATTGCGCCAGTTGCGCCCGGGCAGATGCTTCGCTGGCCTGTGGGTACAACTGGCGGTAGCGAGCGATCAGCGGGTCGTTGGTCACGTTGGGCGGCGGGTAGGCCCCCGGTCGGTCGAAACCGCCTAGCAGGCGACCTTGGTCAGCCCAGCCGTAATCCTGCCCGGACCACAGCCAGCGCTGGGTGCTTTCACGGTCCCTCTGGGCGTTTTCGGCAATCCGCTCTTTGAGCGCCTCGGTATCACCGTTGAATTCGGGCATGGCCTGGGCCAAGGCTTCGAACACGTCCTCGGTCACCGCCTGTGGCTGGCCGTCCAGCACAGCACGGTAGCCATCGGCGATTTTCACGATCAGGCGCAGGTCGCCGGCCTGGCGCTCGCCGGCCCGTTCCAGCAACGGGCCGGAGATGTCGCCGCCGCGCAACTCAAGCCGGGCATCGGCGGGCCAGGCGCTGTCCCGCGGCAGGCTCCAGAGGGCCAGGCGGTCGCTGGATATGCATCGACGCTGCGACAGGTAAAGGCCGTCGAGGGCGGCGTCGAGCGGGTGCTCGGCCGGTTTGCCGCCGCGCAAGCGCTGCAACGTGTCGAATAAGCGGACAGGAACAGGTTTTTTCCGTAGGTGAATGTCCAGCAGGTCATCGCGGCTGATGCCACTGATCCGGCTGGCGATTTCCAGCTCTTGATCGCTGTAGCCATCGAGCCGATGACCGATGCGTCGCAGCAGCGTGGCCCGCGACCAGTTCTGCGGTGTCTCGTGGGCGAGACGCCAGGCGCCCTGGCCGTTGTGTTCGAGGATCGGCTGGAAGGCATGCGGGTCGTCCGGATGGACGATCCGCCAGCGCTCGCCGTCTGCATGCGGGGTGATCTGGTAATGCGCATCCTCCAGCGACATAGAGTGACGGCCGTCGACGACGCCCTTGCCCAGTGAGTCGAGGCCAGCATCGTACCTGGGCGCTTGCACCTTGTAGGGAGTGAGGTCGGCATTCCACAGGCGGATGCCGCCGTCGGGACGCACGACTTCCAGGAGTTTTCCGGTGAAGCTGCTGGCATAGTGAAACCCTACGCCGCCGGCCACTGCCATGACGCCGTCCATAGCTACCGCCTTGACGCTGGACAGGGCGGCGTCGATATCACCCTGGCGCCACGACTGCACGCCTTCATAGACGGTATCGAGGACTTGCGCGACGAACACAAGCGTCATCAATTGCCCGGCGGCAGGGATGAAGAACGCGGCGGCGCCCAGCAGGTCCAGCCCGAGCGACTCCCAGTGCTGCAGGCGTTGCTTGCGCGCCGCTTCGTCGGTATCGGCGCTGGGGACCGCCAATTGCCGGGCTTCGTTGAGCAGGCGCCGGTGGTGTCGGTCCTGCAGGTAGCCGAACAATTCGTCGTCGATCGCCCCCTGATTCCAGTGCAGATCCGTATCGACGTCGGCGTGCCACAGGGTCTCGCGTTCGCTGGCGAGGGTTTGCCCGGTGAGATTGCGCTGCAGGACGCTGGCGAAATGCTGCGCCTTGTCCTGCTGGATGAAACCCATGAAGCGGCGGCGAAAGGCTGGCTGGCACAGGCGCCGCACCAGGGCGCGCTGGCAGGCGCCGGGTGTGGGGTAGCGGGTCAGGGCGCCGTCCTCGACCCCCGGCAGATAAAGCAGCACGGCCACCGAGTCGCGGGCCGGATGGATCAGTACCGCGTCGAGAATATCAATGCCGAACAGGCTCAGATTGTGACAGCGCGGCCAATCCTGGCCGGGTTGTGGGGGGCTTTCACTGAGCAGAGAATGGATCCGTTCACAATCATCACGCAGGTTGTAACAGAGGCGGGCGATCAGCAGGTCCAGATGAAATTGTTGCTTGCGCGCTTCGATTGCCAGGCTGCGCACCTGCTCCCGGCCCAGCAGGTCGTCGAGGTGTTGCTGATAGCGTTGACCGAGGTCCAGGGCGTGGCATTCGCTGGCGAACTGCTGCGCACTGAACGGCAGTGCGGTGTAGTGATAGCGCGGGTACCCCAGATGTGAACCGACGGAGAACTCACCGTCGATTGCCACGCTTTCCGGTTGCCACTCCAGGTCCTGCGGGAAGTTTTGCAGCGCTGCTTGCAACAGCGGTTCGACCTGATGGTTCAGCTCGGCCTGCGTCAGCATCCAGTTCCAGTCGCGGCTGAAACGCACCAGCTTCAACTGGCCCAATTCGCGTTGTACGCCAAACGCACTGTGCAGGCGTTCTTCAAGCAAAGGCGCGGCAAAGTCCGGGATTGGCTTGAGGTCTTGCATCGCCTTGGCCAGGGCGAAGGTCGAGGCACGCAGGCTGTGCTGCGTCTGCTCGAACTCTTCGCGTAGCGTGGGCAGGGCGTTGAGCACCCAGGGCTTTTGGCTGACATCGCTGAAATACTGCAGGCGATCGAGCTGATCGGCATTCAGCTGGCTCACCCAGCCCGGTAGACGCTCTTTGATCACGTGTTGATGGAAGTCGTAGGTGTTGGAAACGCTGGAAGGGGGGCGTGGCATCACGTGCACTCCATGTAATGGAGCGCAAGTACACTGCGCGGCGTAGATGGAGAGGTGGCAAATAGTTATCTATGGTTTGAGCAATACTTTGTCACTCGAGGATATCGATCATGGCCCTGATCAGCCGCGAAGTCTGGTGGTTCGAACCGCCCAAGCCGGGGCAGACCGAAGCCGACCTGCGCTGGGGCTTCCTGGAAATCCATAGCGATGGACCGCCGCGTTTCGTCGATGAGCGTCCCACCGACCGGCAGATGGCCGAGCGCAAGAGCTGCCGGCATTTTCCCCAGCTCGGTGAGGGCGATTAGGCGCGGTACGAAATGTATCCGAGCTCGCCTTGCCTGACCTTCGCGAACACATCCAGTACAGCGCCCCCGCCTGTCCTTTTTGCACAAAGACAGGCCCGACCTGATATTTCTGTCAGTTGCGCGCTCGATT
>NZ_QKVL01000005.1 GCF_003231275.1 Pseudomonas huaxiensis | reverse complement strand
CCTCGACGTCAATATCATCGACGATGTGCCGACGGCGCGCCCCGATGCGGTCTCGGTCATCGAGGGCGATACGGTGACCGGTAATGTCCTGACCAACGACACCAAGGGTGCCGACGACCCGGGCAGCAATGTGGTGGTGGGTGTCCGCGCTGGCTCCAATACCGCAACGTCGGCCATTGGCTCGCTGAACACCAATGTCGCCGGCACCTACGGCACCCTGACCCTGGATGCCGCAGGGAATGCGGTGTACCACGCCAATCCGAACTCGGTGGCGGCGGCCGGTGCGCAGGACGTGTTCACCTACACCATTCGGGATGCCGACGGTGACGAAAGCACCACGACCCTCACCGTCAATGTGAAGGATTGTGCGCTGATTGCAGGTCAGGACCAGGACGTGACGGTGTATGAAAAAGCCCTGGACCTTATCAAGGATGGCCAGGACCTGGCCGCCGGTACGGTGGTTGGCAGCGATCCAGGTGCGACTACGGAAACCGGCAGTGGGACGTTGGTAGGTTCGGTGTCGGGCGGATCCGGCGCTATTTCTTACAGCCTGTTGGGCAGCTCGACTGGCGCCTACGGCCAGCTCCTGCTCAATGCCGACGGTTCCTACAAATACACCCTGACCTCGGCACCGAAAACGCCGGGTGGCGCCAACGATGGCGCGAATGTGATGACCGAGTCCTTCACCTACAAGGCGACGGATGCACTGGGCAACTTCACCACCAGCACCATCCTGATCAACATCGTCGACGATGTGCCGAAGGCTGTAGGCGCGACGCGCTCCGTCACACCGGGGCAGGTAGACTCCAACCTGCTGCTGGTCATCGACGTGTCGGGCAGCATGAACGATGCCTCCGGCGTGCCCGGGCTCACGCGCCTGCAATTGGCGAAACAGGCCATTGCCGCATTGCTCGACAAGTACGATGACCTGGGCGATGTAAAAGTGCAGATCGTCACCTTCTCCAGCGGCGCCACCGGGCAGTCCGCGGTGTGGGTCACCGTCGACCAGGCCAAGACCATCGTCAATGGTCTCAGTGCCGGCGGGTCGACGTACTACGACTCGGCCACTGCCTCGGCGCAGAGCGCCTACACCACTGCCGGAAAAATCGTGGGTGCGCAGAACATTACCTACTTCTTCTCCGACGGTGAGCCGACCTCCGGGCACGCTATTTCCGGCACCCGGGAAACGACCTGGACCAATTTCCTTGATGCCAATGGGATCAAGTCCTACGCCATTGGTCTCGGCACCGGGGTCAACGCCAGCAACCTCAATCCGCTGGCCTACGACGGCAGTACCCATACCGACACCAACGCGACCGTAGTGACCGACCTCAACCAGTTGAACTCGGTCCTGTCGGGCACCGTTCAGGGCGCGCCGATCACCGGCAGCCTGATGAGTGGCGGGTACTTCGGCGCCGATGGCGGCTTTATCAAGTCTCTGGTGGTGGACGGCACGACCTACACCTACGATCCGAAAGGCAATTCCAACCAGGGTTCCTACGCCACCAGTGGTACCGACCGCGGCACCTTCGACACTGTGACCAACAGCATCACCGTCAAGACGGTCATGGGCGGCTCGCTGGTGGTGGACATGGACACCGGCGATTTCACCTACACCCCGCCG
Organism: Pseudomonas huaxiensis; assembly: GCF_003231275.1. Taxonomy (GTDB): domain Bacteria; phylum Pseudomonadota; class Gammaproteobacteria; order Pseudomonadales; family Pseudomonadaceae; genus Aquipseudomonas; species Aquipseudomonas huaxiensis. The sequence continues at coordinate 267,853 of NZ_QKVL01000005.1, read as the reverse complement.
AAGGACAATGGCAGCAGCCAGGTGGAGAACGTCGGTTTCGTGGTCAGCGACAACGACGGCGACCTGAGCAATGCCAGCCTGGTGATCAATGTCTATACCAACGCCGCGCCAGTGGCGGGGGCCGACCACGTCATCACCAATATCCTCTCGGCCAATATCACGGTGCCGGCCGAGGCCTTGCTGGCCAATGACACCGATGCCAACAACGACCGCCTGAGCGCCTCGCCGATCACCTTCAATACCGGCTGGAGCGCCCGGGGTGCCGACTTCACGGTAGGCAGTACCACGCCGACGGTCTTGTTCAATGGCAACGGGGACAGTCCGGCGAATCAGTTGAAGGACATTGCCCGCAGCACGTTCACCGGCACCAGCGGTTCAATGACCGCGGCACTGATCGTCAGCGGCTATCTGGGGGCGGTCTCGAACACCAACGCCAACGATGAAGACGTGATCACGGTCACCCTGAAAACGGGCGAGAGCCTCAAACTCGACCATGACCGGCCTGCCGGCAACGTGCTGATGGAGTGGAAGGATGCGTCTGGCAGCTATCAGACGATTGCTGACGGCAGCTCTTTTGTTGCCAGCCATGACGGGGTCTACAGCATCCATGTGGTCAACCTCACCAACACGAGCGGCAGCGGCGTCAACAACGCCGAGAACTACCAGTTGACCATGACCGTCGATTACTCGGGCGCGGCCAACAATACCCCGCAGTACAACGGCACCTACACCGTCAACGACGGACACGGCGGCACCGCCACCGGCGCTCTGGATATCACCTACCAGGACAGTTCAACCCTGACCGGCACCGCCAATGCCGACACCTTGCTCGGCGGCAGCGGTAACGACACGCTCAATGGTGGGGACGGCAATGATGTACTGGTGGGCGGCGCCGGCAACGACTCGCTGTATGGCGGCAACGGCAATGACCTGCTGATCGGCGGCCTTGGCAACGACCTGCTCGATGGCGGGGCCGGTATCGACACGGCGAGTTACGCCAGCGCCACCAGCGCTGTGACGGTCAATCTGAGCCTTGCCGGTCAGCAGAACACCATAGGCGCGGGACTGGATACGCTGGTCTCGATCGAGAACCTGATCGGCTCTGACTACAACGACACTCTCACCGGGGACGCCGGCGCGAACCGTCTGGAGGGCGGCCTGGGCAATGACACGCTCAACGGCGGTGGTGGCGATGATGTGCTGATTGGCGGGCGCGGGGACGACACAATGACCGGGGGGCCAGGCAGCGACACGTTCCTCTGGCAGTTGGGTGATACCGGTCACGACGTGGTGACCGACTTCACGCCGGGCACCGACCGTCTGGACCTGTCGCAGTTGCTCCAGGGGGAAAACACGACGTCGGCGTCGCTGGATGATTATCTGCACTTCAAGGTGACCGGCGCCGGGGCCAGCGTTGTTTCGACCATCGAGGTCAGTTCGGTGGCCGGGGCGACGCCGACCCAGACCATCGATCTTGCCGGTGTGGACCTTGCCCAGCATTACGGGGTGACGGCGGGGGCGGGCGGGGTCATTGCCTCGGGGGCGGACACGGCGACCATCATCAACGGCATGATCAATGACCATTCGTTGAAGGTGGATACGGTTTAAGGGCGGGGACCGCGGGAGTGGCGTAGCACGCTGCGCCACTCCCGACTTTTTTCAGAGCGGCCGGCGAAGGGTTTTCTGTCGCAGGATGTAAATCGTCACCAGCACCGCACTGGTCAGCATGAAGCCACGGGCCCACGGCGAGGGCACCAGGTAGCACGATAAGCTGATGCTGGCCCACATCAGGCCGATGGCGTAGACCTTGCCCTTGAGGGGAATGCCTTCGCCGCTGAGGTAGTCGCGGATCCACGGCCCAAGGCGCGGGTGATACACCAGCCAGTCGTGGAAGCGGGGGGAACTGCGGGCGAAACAGGCGGCCGCGAGCAAAAGAAAAGGGGTGGTTGGCAACACCGGAAGGAAGATGCCAATCACCCCCAGCGCGACGCTGAGCCAGCCGATGGCCAGCAGCAGGTAGCGCACGAACGCGAACTCAGTGATGGCGCGGCTTGAGCAGGGCCGGCTTTTCTTCTGGTGCGTGGCAGAGCAGGTACAGCGCGGTCAGCGCTTCCGGAATCTGCACGATCATGTCGTCCATCAGGTTCGCGTCGCTGGCGATATCGGCGAACTCTGGCTGTTCATCGAACAGACCGGAACCGACCATGATCGGCAGGAGCATTTCGCTGACTTCTTCCTCGGCGCTTTCGAACCAGGCTTCCTCACGCAGGAAGACACCTTCCATGAAGCCGATGCACCAGCCGCGCAGGTCGGAATCATCAGGCTCGTCGCCCAGGTCGAGGTCGCATGGCAGCTCGAACTCCTCGTCGCTGGCCAGTTGGCGGGCGATGTGGGCCTTGAGCTGGATCAGCGTAGCTTCGATGTCGGCACGCTGTGCGTCGTTGGCGTAGTGAGGTTCCTCGGCGAACAGGGCGTCGATCCACTCACGGTCGGTCACCTCTTCGGCGCTGATCGACAGCGCGGTCAGGTAGCCGTGGGCGGCAACGTAGTCCAGCGCCTCTTCGTGCAGCTCGTCGGCGTCGAGGAAGGCTTGCAGGCGGGTCAATTGCTCAGCGAAGGACATTAGGGGCTACCTTGGAAATATAACGATGCTGAATTCTAGCATTTTGCAGCACCTGCAACGCAAAGGATGACGGTCTATCGTGCAACCCCCTTTGGCGTTGGGCGCTCGGGTATACTGCCGGCTTTTTTCCGGTGGGTGCGGATTTCCCCCGGTAAAAGCTGCTTGCGCATTTTTGCGTGAGTCGCGGACGGTTTTCATCCAGCCTGTGGCCGGGATGGTTTCACGATTTTTGGAGTGGTTATGCTCGAACAGGCTCAGCGCGTCCTCAAGGATATCTTCGGCTACGACAGCTTCCGGGGACGCCAGGGGGCGATCATCGAACGCGTGGCCAATGGCGGCGATGCGTTGGTGCTGATGCCCACGGGCGGCGGCAAGTCGCTGTGCTTCCAGGTTCCGGCGCTGTTGCGCAATGGCCTGGCGGTGGTGGTTTCGCCGCTGATCGCGCTGATGGAAGACCAGGTCGCGACCCTCGACGAGTTGGGCGTAGCCGCCGCCTCGTTGAACTCCACCCTGAGCGCCGAACAACAGCGCGAACTGGCCGGGCGGATCCGCAGGGGCGAGCTGAAAATGCTCTATCTCGCGCCGGAACGCCTGGTGCAGCCGCGCATGCTGGACTTCCTGCGTGAACTCGATATCGCCCTGTTCGCCATCGACGAGGCCCACTGCGTGTCGCAGTGGGGCCATGATTTCCGTCCCGAATACCTGCAACTGGGCCAGTTGGCCGAGTACTTCCCCAATGTGCCGCGTATCGCCCTGACCGCCACGGCGGACATGCGTACGCGGGAAGAAATCGTCACGCGCCTGCACCTGCAAGACGCCGAACGCTTTCTCTCCAGCTTCGACCGGCCCAACATCTTCTACCGTATCGTGCCCAAGGAGCAGCCGCGCAAGCAGTTGCTGGCGTTCCTCGGCGAGCGCCGCGGTAACGCCGGGATCGTTTACTGCCTGTCGCGCAAGAAGGTCGATGAGGTCGCCGCGTTCCTCTGCGACCAGGGTTTCCCGGCGCTGCCATATCACGCCGGGCTGCCGGCCGAGACCCGTGCCGCCAACCAGCGCCGCTTCCTCAACGAGGAAGGCCTGATCATGGTGGCGACCATCGCCTTCGGCATGGGTATCGACAAACCCAACGTGCGCTTCGTCGCCCACCTCGACCTGCCCAAGTCGCTGGAAGCCTATTACCAGGAAACCGGTCGCGCCGGCCGTGACGGTTTGCCCGCCGATGCGTGGATGGCGTACGGCCTGCAAGACATGGTGATGCTCAAGCAGATGCTGCAGAACTCCGAGGGCGATGAGCGGCACAAGCGCGTCGAGCAGCACAAGCTCGACGCCATGCTTGCCCTCTGCGAAGAAACCCGCTGCCGCCGCCAGGCCCTGCTGCGCTACTTCGACGAGGAGCTGCCGCAGCCCTGCGGCCATTGCGACAACTGCGTCGACGGCGTGCAAACCTGGGATGCCACCGAGTCGGCGCGTCAGGCGCTGTCGGCGGTCTATCGCACCGGCCAGCGTTATGGCGTCGGTCACCTGGTGGATGTGTTGCTGGGCAAGGACAACGAAAAAATCCGCAACTTCGGTCACGAGAAGCTGGCGGTCTACGGCGTCGGCAAGGCCCGCGCCGAGGGCGAATGGCGTTCGCTGTTCCGCCAGTTGGTGGCGCGCGGCTTGGTCGATATCGATCTGGAGGGCTATGGCGGGCTGCGCCTGTCCGACAGTTGCCGGCCTTTACTGCGTGGCGAAGTCAGTCTGGAACTGCGCCGGGACCTCAAGCCGCAGACCAGCAGCAAGTCCAGCAGCAGCGGCGGCAGCCCGGCCAGTCAACTGGTGCGCGGCGAGGAGCGCGAGCAGTGGGAAGCCCTGCGCGCCCTGCGCCGCAAGCTGGCCGAGGAGCACGGTGTACCGCCTTATGTGATCTTCCCCGACTCCACCTTGCTGGAAATGCTCCGCAGCCAGCCGACCAGCCTCAGCGAGATGGCCCAGGTCAGCGGCGTTGGAGCGCGCAAGCTGGAGCGCTATGGCCAGGCCTTCCTCGAAGTGCTGGGCGGCGCTGCCGAGGCGCCTCCGGTGGTTGCCGATCTGCGCCACGAACTCGTCACCCTGGCCCGCGCCGGCATGACGCCGGCACAGATCGCCGGGCAGTTGCAGTGCAGCGAGAAGAACGTCTACAGCCTGCTCGCCGAGGCCATCGGTCGCCAGGAGCTGTCATTGGAGCAGGCCCTGGACCTGCCGGAAGACCTGATGGCGGAAGTGCAGGACGCGTTCCTCGATGGAGAGGGCGAACTGCCGCCAGTGTCGGAGATCAGCCCGCTGTTTGGCGCGCGGGTGCCGGAAGGCGTGCTGTATTGCGTTCGCGCCGCACTGGCGTCCGAATTCGAGATGTGACCGGCGCATCTGTCATGATTTTTTACGTTTGCCGTGACGCCTCGTCCAGATGAACCTTGCCTAAGGGCAATGGCCATGGTTAGCTGGCTAATAATTAGTTCTGATTATGAGTTTTTTATGCCGTTGACCGATCAACACCGCTTCGGGATGCAACTGGCCCATATGTCCCGGGGCTGGCGTGCCGAACTGGACCGCCGCCTGGCGGGCCTGAACCTGTCCCAGGCGCGCTGGCTTGTACTGTTGCACCTGGCCCGTTTCGAAGAAGCACCGACTCAGCGCGAGTTGGCGCAGAGCGTGGGAGTCGAAGGTCCCACCCTGGCCCGGCTGCTCGACAGCCTCGAAGCCCAGGGGTTGGTGCGGCGTCAGGCGGTGGTGGAAGATCGCCGTGCGAAGAAGATTGTTCTTTGCCCACCGGCCAAGCCACTGATCGACCAGATCGAAACCATCGCCAACGCCCTGCGGCTGGAGTTGTTCATCGGCGTGGATGAAGAGGACCTGGCAGTGTGCATGCGGGTTCATACGCGGATTCTGGCGAACCTGGAAAAGTCCAAGGTCTGACCGGATCTGGCAAGACAAAAAAACCGACGTGTTGTGCGTAATGTCAGTCAGTTAGCGTTTCAGTGTCGATGTTGGGGCTGCTCTGCAGCCCTTCGCGAGCAAGCTCGCTCCCACAGGATCCCTAGCCAAGGTGCAGTTTGTGGGAGCGAGCTTGCTCGCGAAGGGCCGCAAAGCGGCCCCAATCGGTTTAACTGACAGGCATTACGCATTGTGTGCCGGTTTTTTATGGCTCCTACAGCCAACCCCCCTTCAGAACGTCTGCCCCAAATTCAGATAAACCGCTTTCTCATCCTCGCTATTGAAGCCATAACTGAAGCTCAGCGGCCCCAATGGCGTATCGAAACCGACGAACACACTCGCCGCGTTGACATAGCCGCTGTCGAACTCGTTGTCGTTGTTCCAGATCCGCCCGCGTTCCAGCGAGCCGCCCAGGTACAGCGGGAAGTCGAGCGGCAGATAGGCGCGCGGGGTCAGCCGGCGGTAATAGACCATGCGCATCAGGCTCAGGTTCTGCCCGGACAGTGAGTTCTGGCGGAAACCCGAAAGCTGTCGCGGCCCGCCCATCACCATACTCGACACCACCACGTCGGCATCGTCCAGGGTCCGCCCGTACCGTCCACCCAGCACCCAGGTGTTCGGGCCGTTGCTCAGTGCCTTGTCCAGCTTGAAGTCCCATTGCCGGTAGCGTTGATCGGAACCGAGGCCCGGTTCGAACTGGCGCAGGGTCAGGCGGATGTCTTCGCCGCTGTGGGGGAAATAGACGTTGTCCAGGGTGTCGAAGGAGTACTTCAGCTCGTAGAACCCTTCGTTGAAATTGACCTTGGGCAGGTCCTGGTCGCCGATTCGCACCTCGGCCTTGCCCCAGGCCTGGCCGACGCCGAAGCGCACTTCACCGCTGTTGCCGATCTGCCGGCCGAGGTTCAGGCCGAAGCCGTAGCGCTCCAGGCGGTATTCGGCGACGGGGTCGTTGTCCAGCGTCGCCTCGATGTTCTGCGAGCCGAGGTTCAGGTACGGCGCGACGAAATAGCGCGAGCCGGTATCCAGCGGTTGGTAGAACTCGCTGTACAGCTCCTGCACATCACCGATCTGTGCTCGGGTCAGCCATTCCGCGCCGAGCCTGTTGATGCCGTTGACCCGGTAGCTGGCGCCGAGGTTGAAGGCGCTGTCGCCGCGCATGTCGTCCGAGAGGTTGAGGCCCAGGCGCAGGTAGTCGGTGCCGCCGCGGCGACCGCGGGCGTTGATCACCAGGGTGTTGTCCTGGCCCTTGTGCACCACGCGGTACTGGACCCGGTCGAAGTAGTCCAGGCCGTACAGGGTGCCCATGTCAGTCTGCAGGCGGTCCAGCTCCAGCGGCTGGCCGACGGGTTGGCGGATGTAGTAGCGGATCACGTCGTCGCTGACCTTGGAGTCGTTCTCCACCTTGATCGCGGTGATAATCGGGGTCCGCTGCCCTGGCGAGCGGGCCACTGCCAGCTCGGCGCCGCTGCCTTCGACGTGGCGCAGGGCGGCCAGGCGAGGGCCGAGGATTTGTGTCGCCCGGTAGCCGGCCTCGACCATTTCCGGCGCTCGACCGAAGTCGGTGACGCCGAAGCTGGCCAGTGACGGCTGAATCAGGATGTCGTCGCGCTTGAGGGCGGCCAGTTGTTCTTCGGAGTTGCGTCGGGTCATCAGGGTGATGGACTGGTTGAGCACATCAACCACCGTCGCCAGTTGCTTGCGGTTGCGCAGCGGCGTGCCGATATCGACGACGATTGCGATGTCCACGCCCATTTCCCGCACGATATCCAGCGGGATGTTGTCCACCATGCCGCCGTCGACCAGCAGCCGACCTTCCAGCTCGACCGGGGCGAACACCGCCGGAATCGACATGCTGGCGCGAATCACCTGGGGCAGGTGGCCTCGGCTGAACACCACCTTCTCGCCGCTGGCGATATCGGTGGCCACGGCGCGGAACGGAATCGGCAGTTTGTCGAAGTCGCGGGTATCGCTGGTGTGGGCCAGCAGGCTTTCCAGCAGCAGCGCCAGGTTCTGGCCCTGAATCACCCCCAGCGGCAGGCCGAGGCTGCCATCGTCGCGGAAGCTGATTTTCTGTTTGATCAGGAAGTCGCGGTCGTCCTGTTTGCGGCGGAACGGGACGTCCTTGCGCGGCGGCGCATCGGAAAGGGCCTGCTGCCAGTCGATCGACAGCGCCAGTTTCTCCAGTTCCTCGATCTTGTAGCCGGAGGCATAGAGGCCACCGATCACCGCGCCCATGCTGGTGCCGGCGATGGCGTCGATCTTCACGCCCTGTTCTTCCAGCGCCTTGAGCACGCCGATATGGGCCAGTCCGCGGGCGGCACCGCCGGACAGCACCAGGCCGACCTTGGGCCGGGTAGCGCCAGGCTTGGCGGTCTCGGCGGCGAACAGGGAAAGGGAGGTGGACAACAGCAGCAGACAGAGCAGCAGGCGGCGCATCGTGGCTCTCGGAGCGAAGGGCAAAGACCGCTAGTATAAGCGCCACACATTTTGTTTGAGGTTGTTACCGTGAGCGCGCCGAAGCCGGAAATTGTCATCACCTATTGCACCCAGTGCCAATGGCTGCTGCGCGCGGCCTGGCTGGCCCAGGAACTGCTCAGCACGTTCAGCGACGAACTGGGCCGAGTGGCGCTGGAGCCCGCCAGCGGCGGCACGTTCCGCATCACCTGCGATGGCGTGCAGATCTGGGAGCGCAAGGCCGACGGCGGCTTCCCGGAAGCCAAGGTGCTCAAGCAGCGGGTGCGCGACCAGATCGACCCCGAGCGCGACCTCGGTCACAACGATCGCTGAGGTTCAGCTTTGGCCGGCGGCGGCCTTGCGCGGCTCCGCGCTGGCGGCGAGACGGCTGGACGCCACGATCGCCAGGATAATCAGCGCACCGCCCAGCAGCATACGCGGGGTGGGCGTCTCGGCGAACAGCAGCCAGGCCATGGTGATGCCGTAGACCGGCTCAAGGGCGAACACCACCGCTGCGGTACGCGCCTTGATCACCGCCAGGGACGCGACGAACAGGCTGTGGGCGACGCCGGTGCAGAACACCCCGAGCAAGCCGATCCACAGCCAGTCGATCGCCGGGACCTCTGCCAGCGACGGGGCCGCGACCGGCAGCAGGCAGAGGGCGACCACCAGATTCTGGCACAACGCGGCCTGCACTGCGGGGATGCGCCCGCCGCCTGCGCGGTTGGTCAGCGACAACAGCGAGAACAGCAAGCCCGAAAGCAGCGCCCAGAGCAGGCCCGCAGTGGCTTCGCTGGCGAGGTCGAAATCGGGAGTGACCAGCACCAGACCGATGCTCACCAGCACCACCAACAGCAGTTCGTTGCTGCGAATGCGCTCACGGAACAACAGGCCTTCGAGGATCACCGTGAAGGCCGGGAAGCTGGCGAAGCCCAGGGTGGCGATGGCCACGCCACCGACCTTGACTGCGATGAAGAAACTCACCCAATGCCCGGCCAGTAGCACGCCGCCCAGTGCCAGGCGGCGCCAGTCCTGGGCTTGCAGCGGCCGCCAGGCCGAGCCGGCGAGGCGGGCGAACAGGCCGAGGGCGAGCACCGCGAAGGCGGCGCGACCGAAGACGATGATCGAGGGCGCGGCACTGGCAAGCTTGCCGAAAACGCCGGTCAAACCGAAAAACAGCGCGCCGATATGCAGGGCGCCGAGGGCGGTGCGGTGGTTCATGGGAGTCCTTGATGAGCAGGCGACAGCGTGGCCAGTGTAAGGCGGCCTACGCCGGGGCGTCTGTCGCGGTCCTCGCGTCAGTTGTCGCCAGACTCGCGGCGCAGCGCACCGGGGCTGCGACCGAAGGCCTTGAGCATGGCGGCGGCGAAGGCGCTCTGGGAACTGTAGCCAACCCGGCTGGCGATCTCGCCGACCGGCAAGGACGTGGCTTGCAGCAATTGCCGAGCGCGCAGCAGGCGGCGCTGGCGAATGTAGTCCATCGGCGTGATGCCGCGCTCGGCGATGAAGCGGGCGTGCAGGCGTGCGCTGGACAGTCCGGCCAGCCGCGCCAGGTCAGCGACCTGCAACGGATAGGCCGCGTACTGCTCGATATGGGCGTCGAAGCTGGCGTAGGGCAGTTCGCGCTGGATCGGGCTGGCGCTGGCAGCGGCATTCAAGCTGGCGAGCAACAACACCGCGCCCTGGCGGGCAATCAGCGGGTCGCTCACGGGGCTGTGGGCCAGCCAGTCCACCAATTGCTGCTGACGAGTGTCCAGCAGCAGCGGGCCGGGTCGTTCCAGCAAGCGGTGACAGTCGACCGCATGTGCGCCGAGGCTGCTGGCCAGCCAGTTGTCGGCGGGCACATCCAGCACCAGGCAATGGCTGCCGGTGTCGCTGCCGCACGTGTGATGTGCGCCGGCGGGCACCACCATGAGGTCCTGGCGCTCGACCCGCGCGCCGCGCCCGTCCACTTCGAAGTCCAGGCGCCCACGCAGGCCGAACACCAGTTGCGGGTGCTCGTGGCTGTGGGCGATAAGGTCATCGCGGTAGTGACGCAGGGAGAGGATCGGGCCGCAGCTCATGGCGAGGGTCCAAGCGGGTGAAAGGCGCCAGTTTACTCCGCTGCGGCTGTCATGGGACTGCCGTATGGCTGTCATGTTCGATTAACCGCCGGCTGGCAAGCTCGCCCAAAGTCTGCCGGAGCCCCGCCCATGAACAGTGCCGCGTTGATCAAACCCTCGCGCAAGCAGCGCGTACGCACCCTGTGGATTTCCGACGTACACCTGGGCACACGCGACTGTCAGGCCGAGCACCTGTCGCAATTTCTCAAGCGCTATCACGCCGACCGCATTTACCTGGTCGGCGACATCATCGACGGCTGGAAGCTACGCGGCGGCATGTACTGGCCGCAGGCCCACACCAACGTGATTCGCCGCCTGCTGACCATGAGCAAGCGCGGCACCGAGGTGATCTACGTCACCGGCAACCACGACGAATTCCTCCGGCGCTACTCGAAACTGGTGCTGGGCAACATTCATCTGGTGGACCAGGCCGAGCACTTGACCGCCGACGGCCGCCGCCTGCTGGTGATCCATGGCGACCAGTTCGACGTCATCACCCGCTATCACCGCTGGCTGGCCTTTCTCGGCGACTCGGCCTACGAATTCACCCTGACCCTCAATCGCTGGCTGAACCACTGGCGGGCGCGCTACGGCTATGGCTACTGGTCGTTGTCGGCGTACCTGAAACACAAGGTCAAAAGCGCGGTGAACTTCATCAGTGACTTCGAGGAAGCCATCGCCCGCGAGTGTGTGAAGCAGGGCTTTCACGGGGTGGTCTGCGGGCATATCCACCACGCCGAGATCCGCAAGGTCGGCGAGATCGACTACCTCAATTGCGGCGACTGGGTGGAGTCATGCACGGCGCTGATCGAACACTGGGATGGCCAGATCGAGTTGTATCGGCTGGCAGATGACCAGGCCCGCCAGGCCGAAGCGGAAGCGGCGCGGCTGGCGGAGTCCGTGCAGGGCTGACTTCGGTCACGTGTCTAGAAGCTCACCTTCCCCAGCAGCATGTCGCGGTACATCGCGAAATCCCCCAACAGGCTGTAGAGCGGATAGCTGAACGTGGCCGGACGGTTCTTTTCGAAGAAGAAATGCCCGACCCAGGCAAATCCGTAGCCAGCGAACGGCACCGCCAGCAGCAACAGCCACTTGCCGCTGCCGATGGTGTAGGCGAGCAGGGCGATCACCAGCGTGGTGCCGACGAAGTGCAGGCGACGGCACGTAGGGTCGCTGTGCTCGCCCAGATAATAGGGATAGAACTGGGCGAAGCTGTTGAAACGCTGCAGATTGTCCACGGCTTTAGCCTCCCTGTTCTTGTAAGTTTGCAACCTATAGGGCGTGGAGCCTGAACTGAGTCTAGAGTCAGTAGCTGTATCAGCAAGTGACAATAGGCGCCACTTTAGTATCCTTTGCGTCTCCCCAGAACCTGAGCCCGCCATGAACGAGAGAACCACGTCAGCAAGCTGGGCCTCCGGGATTGTCAAAGCGCTTGAGCTTGAGGGGCTGGACTGTCCGGCCCTGTTTCGCAAGCTTGGCCTGGATTTCACCGCGCTGGACGATCCTGACGCACGCTTCACCCAGGACTCGATGACCCGCCTTTGGCAACTGGCCGAGGACTTGTCCGGCAACCACGCCATCGGCCTGAACATGGCCCGGGTGGTGCGGCCAGCGTCGTTTCATGTGGTGGGTTATGCGCTGATGTCGAGCCGGACCCTGGCCGAAGGTTTCGAGCGTCTGGTGCGCTATCAGCGAATCATTGCCGAAAGCTCGGACCTGAGTTTTCACCTCGGCCCGGAAGGCCATGCCCTGATCCTCACCGTCCACGGCGACCATCTGCCGCCGACCCGCCACAGCTCTGAAGCGTCGCTGGCCTGCGCGTTGTCGCTGTGCACCTGGTTGAGCGGGCGGGTGATCCAGCCGCGGCGGGTGCTGATCCAGGGCCCGCAGCCGCACGATATCGAACCCTATAAAGCGGCTTTTCATTCTCCATTGGTGTTTGGCGCGCCCTACGACGCGCTGATCTTCGACCCGCAAGACCTGCAGGCGCCGCTGCCCACCGCCAACGAGGCGATGGCGACCCTGCACGACCGTTTCGCCGGGGAATACATGGCGCGCTTTTCCGAAAGCCGGGTGACCCACCGCGCCCGACAGGTGTTGTGTCGGGTGCTGCCGCAGGGCGAACCCAAGCGCGAACTCGTGGCCCAGGCGCTGCACCTGTCCCAGCGCACCTTGCAGCGTCGTTTGCAGGAGGAGGGCACCAGTTTTCAGGCCCTGCTGGATGATACCCGGCGCGAACTGGCCGAGCAGTACCTGGCCCAGCCGGGCATGACCCTGCTGGAAACGGCCTATTTGTTGGGATTCGCCGACCCGAGCAATTTCTTCCGGGCTTTTCGCCGCTGGTTCGATGTCACCCCCGGCGAATACCGCGCCCGCCGCCACGGACTGAACCAGCCCGAGGCAACGCCAGCGCCGGTCAGTGACGCCAGAACGCCGGCATACATAGAACCAGCACAGTAATGATCTCCAGGCGGCCGAGCAGCATGCCGCCGGCAAGGATCCATTTTGCCGCATCTGGCAGGGTGGCGAAGTTGCCCGCCGGGCCGATGGTCTCGCCAAGGCCGGGGCCGACGCCGGACACCGTGCTGGCGGCGCCGGTCAGGGCGGTCATCCAGTCGACGCCGAGCAGTGACAGCAGCAGGGCGATCACGCAGATGGTGATGGCGAAGAAGAACGAGAAGGTCAGGATCGAGCGGACGATTTCTTCGTCGAGCCGGTGACCGTTGTATTTCTGCTTGATCACTGCCCGCGGGTGGATCAACTGGTTCAGCGACGCCTTGAGGAGGATGTAGGCGACCTGGAAGCGGAAAATCTTGATGCCGCCGGCGGTCGAGCCTGAGCAGCCACCGATGAAGCCCAGGTAGAAGAACAGCATCAGCGAGAAGTTGCCCCACAGGCTGTAGTCCCCCAGGGCGAAGCCGGTGGTGGTGACCACCGAGGTGACGTTCAGCGCGACGTGGCGCAGGGCGTCGAGCCAGTGCAGCTTGGTGGTGGCCCAGTACCAGGTGCCGAGTACGAGCCAGGTCACCACCAGCAACAGCAGCAGGCCCTGGACCTGTTGGTCCTTGATCAGCGCCTTGCGGTTGCCGCGCATGGTCGCCACATACAGGGTGAACGGCACGCTACCGCAGATCATCACCACCACCGCGACCCAATGCACTGCTGGCTGGTGCCACTTGGCCAGGGACAGGTCCGAGGTGGAGAACCCGCCAGTGGAAATTGCCGACATGGCGTGGTTGATCGCATCGAACGCGTTCATTCCCGCCAGCCAGAAGGCCAGGCCGCCGAGCGCGGTAATGCCGATGTACACCAGCACGATGGACTTGGCGACCATGTGCGAGCGCGGCATGACTTTCTCGGAGCGGTCCGACGATTCGGTCTGGAACAGGCGCATCCCACCAATACGCAGCAGCGGCAGGATCGCCACCGCCATGCCGATGAAGCCGATACCACCGAGCCAGTGCAGCAGCGAGCGCCACATCAGGATCCCCGGTGACATGTTGTCCAGGCCGCTGAGCACCGTGGAACCCGTGGCGGTGATGCCGGACATGCTTTCGAAGAAGGCGTCGGTGTAGCTGATGTGCTGGGTCAGCAGGAACGGTAATGCAGCGAAGATGCACACCACCAGCCAACTGCTGACGGTCAGCAGGTACATGTCCCGCGGGCGCAGATGCACGTGCTCCGGCCGGCCGGGAATCACCAGCGCAAGGCCGGCGATGAATGTGATCAGGCTGGACCAGAGGAACGACGGCATGTCGCTGGTGCGTTCGAAGATGACCAGCGTCGCCATCGGTACGACCATGCTGACCGCCAGGGTGATCAGGAAGATGCCGATAATGAAACCGATGATCCTTAAGGTCGGCAACGCCATGTGATCTGCTCTGACTCGAAACGGAAGGGCGCCATTCTACCTGCGGGCCTTTTTAAGTAAACGTCGCTGTGGTGTTTGATCGGCAGGGCACTAGAATGGGCCCTCATTTTTCGACCTGGAGGGTAGCCGATGGAGGCTCTCGACGTTTTGCTCAACCGTGTTTCCGTTCCGCGCCTGACGGACCCTGCGCCCAACGCCGCCCAGCGTGAAGGCCTGTTCCAGGCGGCCTTGCGTGCACCGGATCACGGCCAGTTGCGGCCTTGGCGCTTCCTCACGGTCGAAGGCGAGGCGCGGGCCCGTCTGGGCGAGCTGTTCGCCGAAGTGGTGGCGCTCAAGGGCGATGCTACCGAAGCCGCCCTCGACAAGGCGCGCGCCATGCCACTGCGGGCGCCGCTGCTGGTGCTGGTGATTGCCCGGACTCAGGAACACTTCAAGGTGCCGGTGTCCGAGCAGGTGCTCGCGGCGGGGTGTGCCGGCCACGGGATTCTGCTGGCGGCCCATGCGCAAGGCATCGGCGCGGTCTGGCGGACCGGCGAGATGGCCTATTCGGCGCATGTGGCCAAGGGCCTGGGGCTGGAGGCGGGGGAAGAGTTGATTGGCTTCCTGTACCTCGGCACGCCAATGGGTGAGCCGCGGACTGCGCCGGTATTGAAGACCGAGGACTTTGTCAGCGCCTGGGGCTGAATCCGCTGTGGGGCTTGCCAGCGATGAGTCTGTCGTCGCCCTCTCGGCCCATTCGCGAGCAAGCTCGCTCCTACAGGGCTCATTCTGTAGGAGCGAGCTTGCTCGCGAATAAGGCTACAAATCAGGCACCCCCACCCGCCTGAACCGGCAACACCAGCGTTGCCACAAACCCGCCCTGCGGGTGATTGGCCAACTGCAAACTCCCGCCATGACGCTCCGCCGCCCGCCGCGCAATCGCCAGGCCCAGACCATGTCCCGGCGCACTCTGCCCAGGTGCACGGAAAAACGGCTCGCCCAACTGCTCCAGATGCTCCGGCGCCACGCCCGGCCCGTGATCGCGCACGCTGATGACGATCCGCTCGCCCTCCTGTAATGCCGTGACCTCGATCGGTCGACCTTCCGGACTGAAGCGCAATGCGTTGCGCAGCAGGTTGTCCAGGGCACGTTCCACCATCGTGGGCCAGCCCTGAAGCATGAGGCCCGGGGTTTCCTGGATCTGGATCTCTTGCTCCGGCGCGCTCAGTTGCGCGTCCTTGCACACGCTGTTCAACAGCGCATTGAGGTCGACAGGCTCGGCGTGGGCATGCTCGGCATCGACCCGCGCCAGCACGAGGATCTCGCTGATCAAGGCTTCGAGCCGGTCGCACTCGCGGGTCAGGCGTGGCCAGTAGGTTTCCTGCTGTTCCGGTTCCGCTCGCTCGGCCAAAGCCAGAGCGATGCGCAACCGTGCCAGCGGCGAACGCAACTCGTGGGAAACGTCACGCAACAGTTGGCGCTGGCTGCCGATCAGGCTTTGCAGTCGCGAGCCCATGCGGTTGAAGTCATTGGCCAGAACGCCGAATTCATCACGACGGCTGGCCAACCGCGCCAGGCTGTTCTGCTGGTAGCTGGCCTGGCCGAGGTCATGTACCGCGCCGCGCAGGCGACTGAGCGGGCGGGTAATGGACAGCGTGACCAGCAAACTGAACAGGGTCAGCACCACCAAGGTGATGCCCAGTGCACTCAGGGGCCAGATCAGGCTCTCGCGGTGCCAGGCATCCAGTTCGGGATGCGGGATGCGATAAATCAACAGGTAGGTCGTGCCGCTGCCGGGGCTGGTGTATTCCTCGGTGAGGCGGCGCCAGGGCAGCGGGCGATCGTCATTGCCTTGCCGTGCTTCGAACACCGCCGCCCGACGCGGGAACGTTCCCGGTACCACGGCTTCGCCGGCCTCGTTGAGCACCTGCGTATCGATGTGGTAGCGGTGTTTGCGTTGTTCGAGGTAGCGCTGGGCGATTTCCGGGCCTTGCTGCTCGTAGCGCTCGGCCCAGTTTTTCGCCAGGACGTTGAGGCCCGGATGACGACTGAGAATCCAGGCGTCCTGGTTGAGTGTGTGCCCGAGCAGGATCGACAGACCGGCGACCAGGGCGATGGCGAGCCAGAAGCTGGCCAGGATACGCCAGAACAGTGAACGCAAGGGCAGTCCCTCTAATGACGGAAGCCCGGCCTGCATGAGCAGGTCGGGCGGGGGAGGTGTGACAGCTTACTGGGTCTTTTTGCCGTGTTCAGCTTTCCAGGCCTGGAACTGTTGCCATTCGGCGCGGCGTTCCTCGCGTTTCTTCTGCAGTTCGTCGAACTGCTTCTGCTGCTCTGGCTTGAGCAGGGCGCGAATGTCTGCCTGGGTCTTGTCCTGCTTGGCCTTGAGCTCGTCCTTCATGGCCTTCTGCTCGGCGGCCGGCAGTTTTTCCAGGTAGTGCTGGGTGACCTCGCGGCGGTTCTTCATTTCTTCGCCCATCAGCTTGCCAACTTGCTGGCGCTGTTCGCGGCTCAGGTCCAGTTGGGCGAAAGGCGCGTCACCGCGGTGGTGCTCGCCGTGGCGTGGGCCAGGGCCTGGGCCGCCTTCGGGCATGGCCATGGCGACGGTTGGCAGGGCGGCAGCGAACATCAGGGCGATAAGGGTCTTGCGCATGGTGTCTCTCCTATCTGTAGGCCGGTCGTTACCGGATGTGGCCAGTTTATGGAGATCAAGGTCAGCGGCGGTCAGCCAAGGGTAAAGCCTGGGTAAAGACCGCCGGGAACCTGACTGACACAGCGCTTACAGGCTGTAGTAGTAGCCGCGGCTGCGCAACGCGACGATGCGCGGACGACCGTCAGGGTGGGGGCCGATCTTCTTGCGCAGGTTGCTGACGTGCATGTCGAGGCTGCGGTCGTAGAGCGTCAGTTTGCGGCCCAGGGCTATCTGCGCCAGTTCCTGCTTGTCCAGCGGTTCGCCGGGTTGGCGCAGCAGGGCTTCGAGGATGCGGCTTTCGGAGAGGGTCAGGGTCAGCTCGCGTTCGTCAATCTCGACCACGCCGCGCGCCGGGCTGAAGTTAAGGTCGCCAATTTCAAGCTGGCTCGGCGCTGCGGGGGCATGGCTGCGGCGCAACACGGCGCGCAGGCGGGCGGTCAGTTCGCGAGGGTCGCAAGGCTTGGCCAGGTAATCGTCGGCGCCCAGTTCCAGGCCGAGGATGCGGTCCAGTGGTTCGCCACGGGCCGACAGCATCAGCACTGGCAGCTCGGGGTGCTCGCTGCGCAACTGCTTGAGCAACTCCAGGCCGCTGCCGTCGGGCAGCATCACATCCAGCACCACGGCTGCCGGAGCCTGTTCGGCCAATGCCTTGCGGGCGCTCTGGCCATCGTGGCAGGCACGGACCTGGAACCCTTCCTGACTCAGCCAGTGGGCGAGCAGTTCGCAGAGTTCCTGGTCGTCGTCAATCAGTAACAGCTCACTCATGTCTCACTCAATTCAACCATTGCTTGCGCCTTCTGTGGCTACCGCTGACAAAGATACCGCAGAGCACGGCGATCAGGGTGACCGCGCTACCGATCACGAACCATTGCTGCTGATCGGTCAGCAATTTAGGGGGCGTGCTGGCCTGGGACTCTTTGAGCATCAGCTTGAGGCGCTGGTTTTCCTGGCGTAGCCGGCCCAGTTGCGCGTTTTCGCGCTCGCTGTCGGTATTTTGTAGTTGCTGGGTCAGTGCTTCGCGTTGAAGCTCGCTCTCTTTCAGTCGCTGCTGCAACTCGGTGATCTGGCTGCCCGCACTCAGCGACAGCGGCGTGGCCTCTTCGGCCTGAGTGAACGGGCTCAGCAACAACAGGCACAGCAGCATGGACAACGGACCTTGACGCATCGGAACTCCTGTAATTCCAGTCGAGTGTTCAGGGTGTTGTCGGCCGCGCGATGAGAATAATGAGCAACTGTCCCGATTAAAAACGGGGCACGGCGCGCCAGCCTGGGCCGGCGCGCCGTGGGTGTTACGGCAGGACTTGCTTGAAGGGCTTGACGATGACGTTGTCGTAGACGCCGGCGGCGATGTACGGGTCGGCATCGGCCCAGGCCTGGGCGGCGTGCAGGGAGTCGAACTCGGCGACGATCAGGCTACCGCTGAAACCGGCGGCGCCCGGGTCGTTGCTGTCGATGGCCGGGTGCGGGCCGGCCAGGACGATGCGTCCTTCAGCCTTCAGTTGTTGCAGACGCTCCAGGTGCGCCGGGCGCGCGGCCAGGCGGTTTTCCAGCGAGTTGGCAACATCGGTGGCGATGATGGCGTAGAGCATGTCATTCCTCGGGTTTGGGAGTGGTGGGGTCGCTGTCGTGCATGTGACGGGACAGGTAGACACCCTGGCCGACCAGGAACAGTACGGTCATGCCCAGGCTGCCGAACACTTTGAAGTCGACCCAGAAGTCCTGGAACGTGAAGGCGACGAACAGGTTGGCCGCGCCGCAGATCAGGAAGAAGGCGATCCAGGCCAGGTTCAGACGGGTCCAGACCGGGTCCGGAAGGGTCAGTGCGTGGCCCATGATGCGCTTGATCAGCACCTTGTCGCCGACGAAGTGACTGCCGAGGAACGCCAGGGCGAACAGCCAGTTGACCACCGGGGCCTTCCACTTGAGGAAGGTTTCGCTGTGGAAGGCCAGCGTCAGGCCGCCGAACACCAGGCAGGCGACCAGAGTCAGCCACTGGCCTTTTTCCAGCTTGCGCTGGCGGATGAGCAGGGTGCCGTAGACCACCAGCGAGCTGATGATCAGCACCGCCGTGGCGCTGTAGATGCCGCCCAGGCTGAAGCTCTGGCCGGCGACGTCGACGACGCGGGGATCGAGTTTGTAGACGATGAAAAACAGGAGCAGCGGGATGAAATCGATGAATTGTTTCACGGTGGCAGCCAGGAGCGGGATGTGTCGGCATAATAACAAACCTCAATGAGAGGGAAAGCGTCACCCCATGAATGTTGATCTGCACTGCCACAGCACCGCGTCAGACGGCTCGCTGACTCCCACCGATCTGGTTGCCCGCGCCTATGAACAGGGTGTCCGGACGATGGCCCTGACCGACCACGACACCCTCGAAGGCCAGCTTGAGGCCCGCGAGGCGATGCACGCGCGCGGCATGCAATGGGTCAGCGGGATCGAGCTGTCGTGTACCTGGTCGGGCGTCACCATCCACGTCCTGGGTTACGGGTTCCCGCTGGACGCCCCGCCGTTGCTGGAGGCGGTGGAGTCTCTGCACCGTGGCCGCTGGCTGCGCGCCGAGGAAATCAGCCGTCGCCTGGCGGCCAAGGGCATGCCCGGCGCGCTGGAAGGCGCGCGGGCGATCCAGCAGGCCCTCGGCGACAGCGGCAACGCGCCGGCGCGCCCGCATTTCGCTGACTTCCTGATCAGCGCCGGCTACGTCAAGGACCGCGCCGAAGCGTTCCGCAAATGGCTCGGCGCCGGCAAGCTGGGTGACGTCAAGCTGCACTGGCCGACCCTCGACGACACGGTCGAGACCCTGCGCGCGGCCGGTGCCTGGGTCAGCCTGGCCCATCCGATGCATTACGAACTCACCCGCAGCAAGCGCCGCCGGCTGATTGCCGACTATATTCAAGCAGGGGGACAGGCGCTTGAAGTAGTCAACGGCATGCAGCCGGCCGAGCAGGTCGGCACGTTGTCCATCCTGACCCGTGAGTTCGGTCTGCTGGCCAGTGCTGGCAGCGACTTCCATGGCCCGGGCACCTGGTCCGAAATCGGTGTCTACCGGCCTCTGCCGGAGGATCTGCCACCTCTGTGGCGTCGATTCAAACATGAGCAGCCATCCGCGGCCGTCTGAACAGGAAGACAACGTGAGTCAATTTTTCCAGATACATCCGGAGAATCCGCAGTCGCGCCTGATAAAACAGGCCGTCGAGATTATCCGCAAGGGCGGGGTGGTGGTGTATCCGACCGACTCGTCCTACGCGATGGGTTGCCAGATCGGCGACAAGAACGCGGTGGAACGGGTCCGTCAGTTGCGCAAGCTGGACAAGAACCACAATTTCACGCTGATCTGCTGCGATATGTCGCAACTGGGGCTGTTCGCCAAGATCGACACCGGCACCTTCCGCCTGCTCAAGGCGCATGTGCCGGGGCCTTACACGTTCATCCTCAATGCCACCCGCGAGGTGCCGCGCCTGCTGTTGCACGAAAAGCGCCGCACCATCGGTCTGCGCGTGCCGGACCATCCCATCGCCCTTGCGCTGCTGGAAGAACTCGGCGAGCCGCTGATGAGCGTCAGCCTGGTGATGCCCGGTGAGTCCGAGCCGATGACCGATCCCTATGAAATGCGTCAAGCGCTCGAACACCACGTCGACCTGATCATCGACGGCGGTTTCGGCGGCCTGAAAGCCTCCACCGTGATCAATTTGTCCGGAGACGAGCCGGAAGTCATACGGGTCGGTTGCGGCGACCCTGCGCCTTTCATGGTCGAAGCGTGAGCATGGTCGAAGAGGTAGAGGCTCCGGTCGATCCCCAGGCTGGCGCCCAACAGGAACTGCCGCTGGTCATGGTCTATGGCCAGGCCCTGACCGAAATGCCGGTGGACCTGTACATCCCGCCGGACGCGCTGGAAGTGTTCCTCGAAGCCTTCGAAGGCCCGTTGGACCTCCTGCTCTACCTGATCCGCAAGCAGAACGTCGACATCCTCGATATCCCGGTGGCGGAAATCACCCGCCAGTACATGGGCTATGTCGAGCTGATGAAAACCGTGCGCCTGGAGCTGGCCGCCGAGTACCTGGTGATGGCGGCGATGCTGGCCGAGATCAAGTCACGCATGCTCCTGCCGCGGGCCGAGCAGGCTGAGCAAGAAGAAGACGACCCGCGCGCCGAACTGATCCGTCGCCTGCAGGAGTACGAACGCTTCAAGGCCGCGGCAGAGGACATCGATCAACTGAGCCGGGTCGGTCGCGACATCATCGTGCCGCGCCTCGACGCTCCGCAGGCCAAGGCGCGCAAGCTGCTGCCGGATGTCTGCATCGAAGAAGTGCTGATGTCCATGGCCGAGGTGCTGCGCCGCAGTGACCTGTTCGAAAGCCACCAGATCAGCCGCGAGGCCCTGTCGACCCGCGAGCGCATGAGCGAAGTGCTTGAACGCCTCAAAGGCGGCGGCTTCGTACCGTTCGTCGAGCTGTTTACCGCAGGGGAGGGCAAGCTCGGTGTGGTGGTGACCTTCATGGCGATTCTTGAGCTGGTCAAGGAATCGCTGGTCGAACTCGTGCAGAATGAGCCCTTCGCGCCGATCCACGTCCGGGCCCGGGCAGAATGAATTCAAGAGCAACCGCATGAACCTGAACGACCCGCGCGACCTGGCGCCCCTGCTCGAAGCCTTCCTCCTGGCCTCGGGTAAACCGCAATCGCTGGAGCGGCTTTTCGAGTTGTTCGAAGAGGCCGAGCGCCCTGACTCCAGCGTATTCAAGGAAGCCCTCGAGGTGCTGCGCGCCTCCTGCGTCGGACGGGCCTTTGAACTGGTGGAGGTCGCTTCCGGGTATCGCCTGCAGATTCGCGAGACGTACGCGCCGTGGGTCGGCCGGCTCTGGGAAGAGCGTCCGCAGCGCTATTCCCGGGCATTGCTGGAGACCCTGGCGTTGATCGCCTATCGCCAGCCGATCACCCGCGGCGAGATCGAGGATGTGCGTGGCGTTGCGGTCAATACCAACATCGTCAAGACGCTCCTGGAGCGCGAGTGGGTGCGGATCGTCGGCTACCGAGAGGTGCCTGGCCGGCCGGCGATGTTCGCCACCACCAAGGGGTTCCTCGACCACTTCAACCTGAAGAGTCTCGACGAATTGCCGTCCCTCGCTGAATTGCGGGAAATGGAGCCGGCGCCGATGCCGCCGATGGACCTGGACGACCTGCCCGTGCCCGCGCATTTGCAGGCCCTGGCCGATGCCAGTGCTGAGCCTGATGGCGAGGCACCGGTGGAAGAAACCAGCTTCCGCACCTTGCTGGTGGAGCTGGACGCAATGGAGGAAGGCTTGAAAACCGACTTCGACGACCTGCTGCGTGACCTGCCCGAAGCGTCTGAAGAGGCGGTGGATGAAGCACTGGGCGAAGACGACAGCCACGACACGTTGCCCGAAGCAACCCGCGACTGATCCACCGTCCGGCGTAAAAGCGCGGCGCCGATGGCGATATAACGCTACGCTCTGATGCGTTTGCGCCGGGATCAGCGTATGATTCGCGACCTTTTTGGTGCTTGGCGCACCAGAAGCCCAGATTTGAATCTCTACACCGGGAGGTGCCCAGATGAGTGAACAAGACCTGCAAGATAGCCCGCCACGTCCGTCCGGCGAAAAACTGCAAAAAGTACTCGCGCGCATTGGCGTGGGTTCGCGCCGTGACGTTGAAGCCTGGATCGGCGAAGGCCGCATCAAGGTCAACGGTGTTGTCTCCACCCTCGGCCAGCGCGTCGACCTGCACGACGCCATTTCCGTCGACGGTCGCCTGATCAAGCGCGAAGAAAAAGCCGAAGCCGTACGCCGCGTCATCATGTACAACAAGCCTGACGGCGAGATCTGCACCCGTGACGACCCGGAAGGCCGTCCGACCGTGTTCGACCGCCTGCCGCGGCCAAAAGAAGGCCGCTGGATCAACGTCGGCCGCCTCGACATCAACACCACTGGCCTGCTGCTGTTCACCACTGACGGTGAACTGGCCAACCGTTTGATGCACCCGTCCTACGAGATGGACCGCGAGTACGCCGTGCGCGTGCGTGGTGAAGTCGACGACGACATGATCGCCCGCCTCAAGGAAGGCGTCGTGCTGGAAGACGGTCCGGCACGCTTCACCGATATCCAGCAGGCGCCGGGCGGTGAAGGCTTCAACCACTGGTATCACTGCGTGGTGATGGAAGGCCGTAACCGTGAGGTTCGCCGCCTGTGGGAATCCCAGGGCCTGGTGGTCAGCCGCCTGAAGCGCGTGCGTTTCGGTCCGGTGTTCCTCAATTCCGACCTGCCGATGGGCCGCTGGCGCGAAATGAGCCAGGGCGAAATCGACATCCTGGCCGCCGAAGTGGGTCTGACCCCGGTGGCGATGCCGGCGATGAACGCCAAGACCAAGGACAAGCTGGAGCGCATGCAGCGTAAATCCAGCAAGCCTGTGGGCCGTGGCGAGCGCGTGCGGACCCTGCGTCCGGCGAAGGACGGTGCCACCGAGCGTTCGCCGCGCCAGCCGCGCGACGATTCCGCGCGTAAAGGCCGCAGCACTGTTGCCGAACGTCCGAGCGATGTGCGCCGCAAGCCGGCTGGCACGCCGAAGCGTCCAGGTGGCGGCGGCTCGGGTCGGGGCAAGCCTCGCTCTGAGTAAGGGCCGGGTGTGAAAAAAGCCAACCTTCGGGTTGGCTTTTTTTTTGTCCCGATTTTTTGTAGCGCATAGGCGTGCAGCGATGACCGCCCCCGTTGGCCACCCAAACAATCTCTGCCTGGCAATTTTTTGAACCACTTTGTAAATAATTTGTTACGAGCTTGGGCCGCTTCTCCAGCCAATCCGCAGCGCCATTCGTCTTGTAAACATTCCGTGCCGAAAATCCCCTTCCGACCCGCTTTACGTTCGCGTCAACACCTTGCTCCAGCCCCCGTGGCACGGTGTTATGTGCGCCATTGCCATGTGCCTGACCCGCCGCAGAGTGGGGCAGAAAAAAACAACAAAAACGGAGGGCGCCATGTACGCCATTCACCATCCCAGGCTTCATTTCTCCCGCTGGACCGCTGCGTGCCGTCAACAGAACGTTACGCGATGTGTTGACCCTTACGTCAATGCAAGGGTATACAGTGCGCCGCGTTTTACCTGTGACCCTATTGCGTACCGCGCAACCTTGCTGATGCCAGGCTGAGCGACCGGGCCCTGTTGCCCGCGTCGAACCGCCCGTTTTCAAGCGCCAAGGTAACCACCTTGTCAATTCCGCTGCGCCACGAGCGTGGTGGGTCCGATCCCGTCACAGATAAAAACAACAGGTGACTTCGTTCATGAGTGGACAAAACCCACATTCAGGTGAGCTCAAGCGCGGCCTGAAAAATCGCCACATCCAGTTGATCGCCCTCGGCGGTGCAATCGGTACCGGTCTGTTCCTCGGCTCGGCCGGGGTGATGAAATCGGCCGGTCCGTCGATGATTCTCGGTTACGCCATCTGCGGCTTCATCGCTTTCATGATCATGCGCCAGCTCGGCGAGATGATCGTCGAAGAGCCGGTCGCCGGCTCCTTCAGCCACTTCGCGCATAAATACTGGGGCGGATTCGCCGGCTTCCTGTCGGGCTGGAACTGCTGGATGCTGTACATCCTCGTGGGTATGTCCGAACTGACAGCGGTCGGCAAATACATTCACTACTGGTGGCCGGAGATCCCGACCTGGGCCTCGGCCGCGGCGTTCTTCATCCTGATCAACGCGATCAACCTGGCCAACGTGAAAGTGTTCGGCGAAGCCGAATTCTGGTTCGCCATCATCAAGGTCCTGGCCATCGTCGGCATGATCGCCCTGGGCAGCTACATGCTGGTCAGCGGCAGCGGCGGCCCTGAGGCCTCGGTCAGCAACCTGTGGGAACACGGCGGATTCTTCCCCAATGGCGTTGGCGGTCTGGTGATGGCCCTGGCGATCATCATGTTCTCTTTCGGCGGCCTGGAAATGCTCGGTTTCACCGCAGCCGAGGCCGACAAGCCGAAGACCGTGATCCCAAAAGCGATCAACCAGGTCATCTACCGCATCCTGATTTTCTACATCGGTGCCTTGGTCGTGCTGCTGTCGCTGACCCCTTGGAACAGCCTGGTGGCCAACATCGACGCGTCCGGCGGTTCCTACAGCGGCAGCCCGTTCGTCCACGTGTTCTCGATGCTGGGCAGCAACACCGCAGCGCACATCCTCAACTTCGTGGTCCTGACCGCAGCGCTGTCGGTATACAACAGCGGTACCTACTGCAACGCCCGCATGCTCTACGGCATGGCCGAGCAGGGTGATGCCCCGGCAGGCCTGGCGAAGATCGACAAGCGCGGCGTGCCCGTACGTTCGATCCTGGCTTCGGCGGCGGTGACCCTGGTGGCGGTGCTGCTCAACTACTTCATGCCGCAGCACGCGCTGGAAATGCTGATGTCGCTGGTGGTCGCGGCGCTGGTGATCAACTGGGCGATGATCAGCTACTCGCACCTGAAATTCCGCCAGCACATGGACCGCACTGGTCAGAAGGCGCTGTTCAAGGCCTTGTGGTACCCCTACGGCAACTACATCTGTCTGGCGTTCGTGGTGCTGATTCTCGGCATCATGCTGCTGATCCCTGGCATCCGTAATTCGGTGTACGCGATTCCGGTCTGGCTGCTGGTGATGTGGGTGGGCTATGTGCTCAAGAGCAAGCGTTCCGCGGCGGCGCCTGCCGTGAGTACCGCGGTCAAGTAAGCCCGGGCGCGGCGGTTCGGTGCGCCGAACCGCCGCGAGAAGCCCCAAAACCGGCAACACCGAGTATCCTGACGCCCAGCCACCGATCTGGGCGTTTCCATGCTTGTCCTCTCCAACACTGTCCACATCCCCGACGAAGAAATCGAGTTGAATGCCATCCGCGCGCAAGGCGCGGGCGGGCAGAACGTCAACAAGGTTTCCAGCGCCGTGCACCTGCGTTTCGACAGCCAGGCGTCTTCCTTGCCGCCGTTCTACAAGGAGCGCCTGCTGCAGATCAGTGACAGCCGGATCACCCGCGACGGTGTGATCGTGATCAAGGCCCAGCAACACCGCACCCAGGAACAGAACCGCGCCGATGCCCTCGAGCGCTTGCGCGAGCTGATTCTTGCGGCGGTCAAGGTGGAAAAGAAACGGCGACCCACGCGCCCGACCCTGGGTTCCAAGACCCGGCGTCTGGACACCAAGAGCAAGCGCGGGGCGATCAAGGCAGGCCGCGGAAAAATCGACTACTGATACGTGAACGTACTTGCATGGCTTTGGATCGGAGTCGGAGCAGCACTTGACGATGAGCGGTGCCGGAGACTCTGCTGATGCGCTGAGGGGAGTGCGCGAGGGAGGTCGTTCTTGAGCGTGTGAAAACCGGTTGGTGGGGTGGTCCCCCGTTAACCGAGGTTTTCACACGTCCTGTGGTGCGCGGTTATTCCTGGTCGGCGCTCGGGTTTTCGTCGCCTTGTGGTTCAGCCGCTTGGGCTGTTTCGGCGCTGTGAGTGGCGGGCGTCTGTTCGACGGGGTTCAGGCTTGGGAAGGGAAGATTCGGGATTTCATGCATCTCGTCGTTCCTCGCAAGTTCGATAGTTGAAAGATTACGCGATGGCGCTTGGTTGGCTCCTGAGAAGCCGGGGGCAGGATACAGCAGTCTGCGTGACAGAATGAATTTTCCTGCTGTTTGGTAGGAAAATTACAACATTTGAGCTGTGAAGCTCGCTCCCGCGCACCGGGTGTGCGTAGGAGCGAGCTTGCTCGCGATGGCGGTTCAGCCAGCAGATGCCCTCAGCCGCAGACGTCCGCGATCGCCGCCGCCAGCACGTCCAGCCGGGCCTCGTCCGCGCCGGCGACGTTCGCCCGCCCGGTGCTCACCATGTAGATGCTGTGCCGTTCCCGCAAGGCCGCCACTTGTTGTGGCGACAGTCCGGTGTAGGAAAACATCCCGCGTTGCTCGGCGATATGGGCAAACCGCTCGCCCAGGCCGTGTGGCTTCAACGCGTCCACCAGACCGACCCGCAGCCGGGCGATCCGCTGGCGCATGGCTTCGACTTCCTCGACCCACAGGCTTTTCAGCGCCGGGTCGCCGAGAATCTCCGCGACTACTGCCGCGCCATGGTCCGGCGGGGTGGACCACAGGTTGCGGGCGATGAACGCCAACTGGCTGCGCACATCCAGCAACTTCTGCGCATCGTGGCTACACACCAGCAGGGCGCCGGTGCGTTCGCGGTAGAGGCCGAAGTTTTTCGAGCAGGAACTGGTGATCAGCAACTCGGGCAGTTCGGCGGCAAACAGCCGCACGGCCCAGGCGTCCTCTTCCAGCCCGTCGCCGAAGCCCTGGTAGGCGAAGTCGATCAGCGGCAGCAGCGAGCGACGGCGCACCACCTCCAGCACCGCTTGCCAGTCATCCCGCGACAGGTCGAAGCCGGTCGGGTTGTGGCAGCACGCGTGCAGCAGGACGATATCGCCCTCCGGCGCCGTTTCCAGCGCAGCGAGCATGCCGGCGACATTCAGACGGTTGTCCGCGCCGACATAGGGGTAGTGGCTGACCGTGAGGCCGGCGCTGGCGAAGATGGTTTCGTGAATCGGCCAGGTCGGGTCGCTGAGCCAGATGCCGCGGCCCGGCAGACACTGCCGGGCGAATTCCGCAGCCAGGCGCAGGGCGCCGGTGCCGCCCGGGGTCTGGGTGGCGCCGACGCGCTGTTCGGTCAGCAACGGCGAGGCGCTGCCCAGCACCAGTTCGCAGAGCAGCCGGCCGAACGCGGCATCGCCGTGTCCGCCGACATAACTCTTGCTGGCCTGCCGATCGACCAGACGCTGCTCCGCCTGTTTCACCGCCGCCGGCACGGGCGTCAGGCCCTGGGCGTCCTTGAACACGCCGACACCCAGGTCGAACTTGGCGGGATTGTTGTCCTTGGCGTACGCCTCCATGAGGCCGAGGATCGGGTCACCCGGAACCCGGGTGATGGCCTCGAAGTGCATCACTTGCGGCCTTCGGCGGTCTGGGCGACCTCGTCGGTGCGCGCGGCCATGATGAAGTCGTTACGGTGCAGGCCCTTGATCGAGTGGCTCCACCAGGTGACGGTGACTTTGCCCCACTCGGTCAGCAGGCCTGGGTGATGGCCTTCGGCTTCGGAGATTTCGCCGACGGCGTTGGTGAAGGCCAGGGCGTGCTTGAAATTCTTGAACAGGAAGACTTTTTCCAGCTGCATGATCCCGTCGCGGACTTCGATGTTCCAGTCAGGAATCTGCGCGATCAGTGCTGGCAGTTCGTCGTCGCTGACTTTCGGCGCATCGGCGCGGCAGGCTTCGCAGTGGGCTTGGTTCAAGGCGTTCATAAGGTTTTCCGCAAGTGGATTGTTATAGGTGTGCAGGGCGGCTCAAGCGGCCACCTTGGGTGGAAATTTGGGTGCGTGCAGGCCGAGCTGCATGGCTTGGCTGACGATGCCCATGATGTCTTCGTGCGCCAGGTCAAACAGGCGCTTGAGGTTCGGCAGGGCAAAGTAGACGGGCTGCAGAATATCGATGCGGTAAGGCGTGCGCATCGCTTCACGTGGGTCGAATGGCTGGTGCTCAGGCTCGTCGGAGAGACTGTAGACCGTCTCTTTCGGCGAAGACAGGATGCCGCCGCCGTAGATCTTGCGGCCTTGCGGTGTATCGATCAGGCCGAACTCGATGGTCATCCAGTACAGGCGGGCAAGGTACACGCGCTGTTCCTTGGTGGCGGCCAGGCCGAGCTTGCCGTAGGTGTGAGTGAATTCGGCGAACCAGGGGTTGGTCAGCAGCGGGCAGTGGCCAAAGATCTCGTGGAAGATGTCCGGCTCTTGCAGGTAGTCGAGTTCTTCTTCGGTGCGAATGAAGGTCGCCACCGGGAAGCGCTTGCTGGCCAGCAGTTCGAAAAAGGTCTGGAAGGGAATCAGCGCCGGCACCCGGGCAACTTGCCAGCCGGTGGTGGCGCCCAGTACGGCGTTGATTTCGGAGAGCTGCGGGATGCGGTCATGGGGCAGGTTGAGCTGTTCGATGCCGTCCAGGTATTCCTGGCACGCGCGCCCCTCGATCACCTTCATCTGCCGGGTGATCAGGGTGTTCCACACCGCATGTTCCTGCGGCGGGTAATCGATAAAACCTTGCGCATCGGGCTCGCGGGCCACGTATTGCGTCTGTTTCATGCTGCTCTCCTGATGAGGGCTCTTATTGTTTTGAAGGCTTGCGCCGTGCCCTTAGAGATAGCCGCTGGCTTTGAATTTTTCAGCTACCTGCGTAGGTGAAGGTCCGCGCCAGCAGGCGGTTTTTGTAACGCAGATTTTACGAATCTGGCCATGATCCGCAAAATCGCGGCGCTGTGACCCTGTGAAAGTCGGTTTTTGTAACGTATTATTTACAAATTTTCCGGCGCTCAAGCAGAAACATCGTCGGTCTCACTGCTTTGTAGGACCTTTCATGCGTATCAAAGTGCATTGCCAGAACCGCATCGGCATCCTGCGGGACATCCTCAACCTGCTGGTGGCCTATGGCATCAACGTCGCCCGCGGCGAGGTGGGCGGCGAACACGGCAACGCCATCTATTTGCACTGCCCGAACCTGATCAATCTGCAATTCCAGGCGCTGCGGCCGAAATTCGAGGCGATCACCGGGGTCTTCGGGGTCAAGCGCGTGGGTTTGATGCCGAGTGAGCGTCGGCACATGGAGTTGAATGCACTGCTCGGCGCGCTGGATTTCCCGGTGCTGTCGATCGATATGGGCGGCTCGATCGTTGCTGCCAACCGTGCGGCGGCGCAGTTGCTCGGGGTGCGCGTCGATGAGGTGCCGGGCATTCCGCTGTCACGCTATGCCGAGGATTTCGACCTGCCGGAACTGGTGCGGGCCAACAAGTCACGGATCAATGGGCTGCGGGTCAAGGTCAAGGGTGATGTGTTCCTGGCGGATATCGCGCCGCTGCAATCCGAACACGATGACAGCGAGGCGCTGGCCGGTGCGGTGTTGACCCTGCACCGCGCCGACCGCATCGGCGAACGCATCTACAACGTGCGCAAGCAGGAGCTGCGCGGGTTCGACAGCATTTTCCAGAGTTCGCGGGTGATGGCAGCGGTGGTGCGCGAGGCGCGGCGCATGGCGCCACTGGACGCACCGCTGCTGATCGAGGGCGAAACCGGCACCGGCAAGGAACTGCTCGCTCGCGCCTGTCACCTGGCCAGCCCGCGCGGCCAAGCACCGTTGATGGCGCTCAATTGCGCCGGATTGCCTGAGTCTATGGCCGAGACCGAGCTGTTCGGCTACGGCCCCGGCGCTTTCGAGGGCGCGCGCGCCGAAGGCAAGCTCGGGCTGCTGGAACTGACTGCGGGCGGCACGCTGTTTCTCGATGGTGTCGATGAGATGAGTCCGCGTTTGCAGGTGAAGTTGCTGCGCTTCCTGCAGGACGGCTGCTTCCGCCGCGTAGGTAGCGACGAAGAGGTTTACCTGGATGTACGGGTGATCTGTGCGACCCAGGTGGATTTGTCCGAGCTCTGTGCTCGTGGCGAATTCCGCCAGGACCTCTATCACCGACTCAATGTCCTGTCGCTGCACATCCCGCCGCTGCGCGAATGCCTTGATGGCCTGCCGCCGCTGGTTGAGCACTTCCTCGACCAGGCCAGCCGGCAGATCGGCTGCCCCTTGCCGCGCCTGGCGCCGGCGGCGCTGGAGCGGTTGAGCCAGTACCACTGGCCGGGCAACGTCCGGCAACTGGAGAACGTGTTGTTTCAGGCGGTTTCACTGTGCGAGGGCGGGGTGGTCAAGCCAGAACATATTCGTCTGCCGGACTATGGCGCCCGCCAGCCATTGGGTGAGTTCTCGTTGGAAGGCGATCTGGCACAAATTGTCGGACGATTTGAAAAGGCGGTGCTGGAATGTTTGCAGGGCGATTATCCAACCAGCCGGGCATTGGGTAAACGGCTGGGCGTTTCCCATACGACAATTGCCAACAAGTTGCGTGATTATGCAATTGGAAAGTCCGGCGAATAATTCGCGGAACTATAAAAAGGCGAGAGTTTTATTAAGGGCGTGTTATCAGGACGTGGCGCCTCTTTTGGGTAAAAGAGGCGCGACAGCCACGCAAGGTTGATTAGCCGTTAGAGCAGCCGTTACCCATGACGCGGTATTCGAGGATGTGCTTCTGGCCTTGGGAATCTTCATAGGTCATGCGGGCTGGAACCACTTCGCAGACGTTCGGGATCTCGCTCATCGAAATGACTTTGGCGATGTCCAGATGTTGCGAGTAGCTGTACTGTTCAACCGGGATCTGCTCGGCGGTGGAGTTTGCAACTTCGTCGGCCATTGCCGCTGCGCAAAAACTACCGAGTGCCAATACCAGTAAAGCTTTCATCTTCAATTTACCTGTCCAGGGTCGAAAGAGGGGGCGTAGCGCTTGTGGCGCTACGGTGCAGCAAAAGTAAAACCGGAAAGTTATTTCGGGATTAACGTGCCTTCGTGGGGGCTGTTACCTGAGTTAATCTCGTTGCCGTTGCTGGCGAGGTGAATTTTAGGGCTGGACATGAAACTGAAACAGTCGATGTTTTGATAAACACTGTTGGCAAATTTTGTAACAATCGCCCTCGGCGGGCCTTCTGTTTCTTTGGGAGTAGATGGCGACGCCCGTTCTAGAGCGGTTCCGGCCACCGTGTGGCCGAAAAGACCGCCCTGTTACTACCAACGTCGAATGGCCTGAGAGGCTCTGTTACAGTTAAAACGAGGTCATACAAAAACAACTATTACACCGAGGTAACAAAGATGAGTGCGGCTTCCCTGTACCCCGTTCGTCCCGAGGTTGCGGCGAATACCCTGACTGACGAGGCTACCTACAAGGCCATGTATCAGAAGTCGGTGATCAACCCGGACGGCTTCTGGCGTGAGCAGGCTCAGCGCCTCGACTGGATCAAGCCGTTCACCAAGGTCAAGCAGACCTCGTTCGACGATCACCACGTCGATATCAAGTGGTTCGCCGATGGCACCCTGAACGTTTCCTACAACTGTCTGGACCGTCATCTGGCCGAGCGTGGCGATCAGCTCGCAATCATCTGGGAAGGCGACGACCCTTCCGAACACCGCAACATCACCTACCGCGAACTGCACGAGCAGGTCTGCAAATTTGCCAACGCCCTGCGTGGCCAGGACGTTCACCGCGGCGACGTGGTAACCATCTACATGCCGATGATCCCCGAGGCCGTGGTCGCCATGCTGGCCTGTGCCCGCATCGGCGCGATCCACTCCGTGGTCTTCGGTGGCTTCTCGCCTGAAGCTCTGGCCGGCCGCATCATCGACTGCAAATCCAAGGTGGTGATCACCGCCGACGAAGGCTTGCGTGGCGGTCGCCGCACGCCGTTGAAAGCCAACGTCGATGACGCGTTGACCAACCCTGAAACCAACAGCATCCAGAAAGTCATCGTGTGCAAGCGCACCGGTTCTGACATCAAGTGGAACCAGCACCGTGACATCTGGTACGAAGACCTGATGAAGGTTGCCGGCAGCGTCTGCGCCCCGAAAGAAATGGGTGCCGAAGAAGCGCTGTTCATCCTCTACACCTCCGGTTCCACCGGTAAGCCGAAGGGCGTGCTGCACACCACCGGTGGTTATCTGGTCTACGCCGCCATGACCCATGAGCGCGTGTTCGACTACCGTCCGGGCGAAGTCTACTGGTGCACCGCCGACGTCGGCTGGGTCACCGGCCACAGCTACATCGTCTATGGCCCGCTGGCCAACGGCGCGACCACGCTGCTGTTCGAAGGCGTGCCGAACTACCCGGATATCACCCGCGTGTCGAAGATCATCGACAAGCACAAGGTCAACATCCTCTACACCGCCCCGACCGCCATCCGCGCCATGATGGCCGAAGGTCAGGCCGCTGTTGCCGGTGCCGATGGCTCCAGCCTGCGTCTGTTGGGTTCGGTCGGCGAGCCGATCAACCCGGAAGCCTGGAACTGGTACCACCAGGCGGTCGGCAAAGAGCGTTGCCCGATCGTCGACACCTGGTGGCAGACCGAGACCGGCGGCGTGCTGATCAGCCCGCTGCCAGGCGCCACCGCACTGAAGCCAGGCTCGGCGACCCGTCCGTTCTTCGGCGTGGTGCCGGCGCTGGTGGACAACCTGGGCAACCTGATCGAGGGCGCCGCTGAAGGCAACCTGGTGATCCTCGATTCGTGGCCGGGCCAGGCGCGTTCGCTGTACGGCGACCACGACCGCTTCGTCGACACCTACTTCAAGACGTTCCGCGGCATGTACTTCACCGGTGACGGTGCCCGTCGCGACGAAGACGGCTACTACTGGATCACCGGCCGCGTCGACGACGTGCTCAACGTTTCCGGCCACCGTATGGGTACTGCCGAGATCGAAAGCGCCATGGTCGCCCACCCGAAAGTCGCCGAAGCGGCGGTGGTCGGTGTGCCACACGACATCAAAGGGCAGGGCATCTACGTCTACGTCACCCTCAACGGTGGCGAGGAGCCAACCGAGGCGCTGCGCCTGGAGCTGAAAAACTGGGTGCGCAAGGAGATCGGTCCGATCGCTTCGCCAGACGTCATCCAGTGGGCGCCGGGCCTGCCGAAGACCCGCTCGGGC
Source organism: Pseudomonas huaxiensis (assembly GCF_003231275.1). Classification (GTDB taxonomy): domain Bacteria; phylum Pseudomonadota; class Gammaproteobacteria; order Pseudomonadales; family Pseudomonadaceae; genus Aquipseudomonas; species Aquipseudomonas huaxiensis. The sequence goes on along the minus strand of NZ_QKVL01000005.1, from coordinate 234,627 downwards.
AAGATCATGCGCCGTATCCTGCGCAAGATCGCCACGGCCGAGTACGACGCGCTGGGCGACATCTCCACCCTGGCCGATCCGGGCGTGGTTGCTCACCTGGTCGAGACCCACAAGACCATGAACGTCGCCTGAGGCGCCGAATGTTTCGCAGGGTAAGTCAGCAGTCGTTCCGCGGAAGAGCTGTGTAGTACCTCCCGGACGTGGCTTGCCCCGCGATCTTTCGAAGACAACCCAAGGCCCCGCCAGCATGAGCTGCGCGGGGCCTTGGGTTTTTTGTTACTTCGACTTTCATCGGTAACCTTTCTGTCGCTGGATTCGTACGAAAACGGGGCGTTAGGAAACGTGAATGTGCGCTATTGGTGCGTTACTTCATGAAATTTCCCACACTCAATCGGCTGGACTTGCCGTATTACAAGGCTTTGCCAATAATGGGCCCGGTTATTGCTTCGGTTAAAGGTTATTTGTTTTTCGCTTTTGCATAATCCTCGAAAACTGTCAATATCCCCCGGCCATTCTTCCAGCGCTTCTGTAACTACTTGTCGCTTTGAAGAAATATCGGCTTCCGAGCTGTCGTTAAAATGCCGATCACTCGCTCGTGGCACCGGACCGGTGGTCAGGCCCCGCGCAGCTCTGCGTTGTACTCATTCGCATAGTGGGCAGTCGAACTGCCTGGCATTGCCCTTTACCGATTGGAGTTCCCAGATGAAAAAACTCGCACTGCTTGGCGCACTGGCGCTGTCCGTGTTTTCCCTGGCATCGCTGGCTGACGAAAAACCGCTGAAAATCGGCATTGAGGCCGCCTACCCACCGTTCGCTTCGAAAGCACCGGACGGCAGCATCGTCGGCTTCGACTACGACATCGGCAACGCCCTGTGCGCCGAGATGAAGGTCAAGTGCACCTGGGTCGAGCAAGAATTCGACGGCCTGATCCCGGCCCTGAAGGTCCGCAAGATCGACGCCATCCTGTCGTCCATGTCGATCACCGAAGACCGCAAGAAGTCGGTTGATTTCACCAACCGTTACTACCTGACCCCGGCTCGCCTGGTGATGAAGGACGGTACCGCCATCAGCGAAGGCCTGACCGAACTGCAAGGCAAGAAGATCGGCGTGCAGCGCGGTTCGATCCATGACCGCTTCGCCAAGGAAGTCCTGGCTCCGAAAGGCGCCACCATCGTTCCTTACGGCACCCAGAACGAAATCTACCTGGACATCACCGCCGGCCGTCTGGATGGCACCGTTGCCGATGCTACGCTTCTTGAAGACGGTTTCCTGAAGACCGACGCCGGCAAGGGCTACAGCTTCGTAGGCCCGGCCTTCACCGACTCGAAATACTTCGGTGACGGCATCGGCATCGCCGTACGCAAGGGCGACAAGGAAAACCTGGAGCGCATCAACGCCGCCATCGCCGGTATTCGTGCCAATGGCAAGTACAAAGAGATCCAGGACAAGTACTTCAACTTCGATATCTACGGCCCGGAAAGCAAGTAACCGTCGTCGTGTCACCTGTTCAATGGTGCAAGCAGCAGAAGCGCTGAGGCTTGCACCATTTTTTCATCCCTAAGGTCGAGGACCTCATCATGTTGAAAGGCTACGGGGCAGTCATCCTCGATGGAGCGTGGCTGACGCTACAGCTCGCCTTGTCGTCCATGGCCCTGGCCATCGTGCTCGGCCTGATTGGCGTGGCCTTGCGCCTGTCGCCAGTGCGCTGGCTGGCCTGGCTGGGCGATCTTTATGCCACGGTGATTCGCGGCATTCCCGATCTGGTATTGATCCTGCTGATCTTCTACGGCGGCCAGGATCTCCTCAACCGTGTCGCGCCGCTGTTCGGTTTCGACGACTACATCGACCTCAATCCGCTGATGGCGGGTATCGGCACCCTGGGCTTCATCTTCGGTGCCTACCTGTCGGAAACCTTCCGCGGCGCGTTCATGGCCATTCCCAAGGGGCAGGCCGAAGCCGGCATGGCCTATGGCATGAGCAGCCTGCAGATCTTCTTCCGGGTGCTGGTGCCACAGATGATTCGCCTGGCGATTCCTGGCTTCACCAACAACTGGCTGGTCCTGACCAAGGCGACCGCGCTGATTTCGGTGGTGGGCCTGCAGGACATGATGTTCAAGGCCAAGCAGGCGGCCGACGCCACCCGCGAGCCTTTCACCTTCTTCCTGGCAGTGGCGGCGCTGTACCTGGTGATCACCAGTGTTTCGCTGCTGGCCCTGCGTTACCTGGAAAAACGCTACTCGGTTGGCGTAAAGGCGGCTGAACTATGATTTTCGACTACAACGTCATCTGGGAAGCTCTGCCGCTGTACCTCGGTGGCTTGCTGACCACGCTCAAGCTGCTGGCGATTTCCCTGCTGTTCGGCCTGTTGTCGGCCATTCCCCTGGGGCTGATGCGGGTGTCGAAACAGCCGGTGGTGAACTTCACCGCGTGGCTCTACACCTACGTGATCCGCGGGACGCCGATGCTGGTGCAGTTGTTCCTGATCTACTACGGCCTGGCCCAGTTCCAGGCGGTGCGGGAAAGCTTCCTCTGGCCATGGCTGTCCAGCGCGACGTTCTGCGCCTGCCTGGCGTTCGCCATCAACACCAGCGCCTACACCGCAGAAATCATCGCCGGCAGCCTCAAGGCCACGCCACACGGCGAGATCGAGGCGGCCAAGGCGGTCGGCATGTCGCGCTACAAGATGTACCGCCGGATCCTGCTGCCATCGGCCCTGCGCCGGGCGCTGCCGCAGTACAGCAACGAAGTGATCATGATGCTGCAGACCACCAGCCTGGCTTCGATCGTCACCCTGATCGACATCACCGGTGCGGCGCGGACCGTCAATGCCCAGTTCTACCTGCCGTTCGAGGCGTATATCACCGCCGGCGTGTTCTACCTGTGCCTGACGTTCATCCTGGTCCGCCTGTTCAAGCTTGCCGAACGCCGCTGGCTCGGCTACCTGGCGCCGCGCAAGGGCTGAGGCCCGCGGCAAATTTTTCGCCCTTGGCGTGTGTTCACGACTGAACGCTTTGTGAGAACCGACAGCATGTACAAACTCGAAGTCCAAGACCTGCATAAACGCTATGGCAGCCATGAAGTGCTCAAGGGCGTATCGCTGGCCGCCAAGGCCGGTGACGTGATCAGCATCATCGGCTCCAGCGGTTCTGGCAAAAGTACTTTCCTGCGTTGCATCAACCTGCTGGAGCAGCCGCACGCCGGCAAGATCCTGCTCAACAACGAAGAACTCAAGCTGGTGCCCAACAAGGACGGCGCGCTCAAGGCGGCCGATCCCAAGCAGTTGCAGCGCATGCGTTCGCGGCTGTCGATGGTGTTCCAGCATTTCAACCTGTGGTCGCACATGACTGCGCTGGAAAACATCATCGAAGCGCCGGTGCACGTGCTCGGCATGAGCAAGAAGGACGCGCTGGAAAAGGCCGAGCACTACCTGGCCAAGGTCGGCGTTGCCCATCGCAAGGATGCCTATCCTGGACATATGTCCGGCGGCGAGCAGCAGCGCGTGGCGATCGCCCGTGCCCTGGCGATGGAACCGGAGGTCATGCTGTTCGACGAGCCGACCTCGGCACTGGACCCGGAACTGGTAGGTGATGTCCTCAAGGTCATGCAGTCGCTGGCCCAGGAAGGCCGGACCATGGTGGTGGTGACTCACGAAATGGGCTTCGCCCGTGAGGTTTCCAACCAATTGGTGTTCCTGCACAAGGGCCTGGTGGAAGAAACCGGCAACCCGCGCGAAGTGCTGGTCAATCCCCAGTCCGAGCGTCTGCAGCAGTTCCTTTCGGGTAGCCTGAAATAAGCGCGCGGTTTATCAGACTGCCGCTTTGCACCAAAATAGGTCATGCTGCGCCACCCGCGCAGCCTGCACCAGGCTTTCTCCCGCCCGTCTACGCTGACGGGCGCCAGACTCACTTCAGGTTTCGGACCGCACTTCATGACCAACCAGCGAATCGGTTTTCTCATCTGGCCCAGCACCAAGGCGCTGACCCTTGCGCTGGCCGAAGAGGTGCTGCGTGTGGCGCAGAAGGTGCACCCGGACGTGACCTACGAATTGGCTTTTCTCCAGGCCGAAGCCCCAGCCGAAGGTGACTGGCGTCTGCCGGGCGAGCCGTGGACCGGGCGCCTGGAAAACTGCCAGAAGCTGTTTTTGCTGGCTGATGAGCCGCCGGCGGCGGTGGGCGCGGCACTGGCTGGCGCGCTCAAGCAGTTGGTGCGCTCCGGTTGTGTGGTGGGCGGCTTGTCGGCGGGGGTTTATCCGCTGGCGCAACTTGGGCTGCTGGACGGCTACCGCGCTGCGGTGCACTGGCGCTGGCAGGATGATTTTTCCGAGCGTTTCCCCAAGGTGATCGCTACCAGTCATTTGTTCGACTGGGACCGTGATCGCCTGACCGCATGTGGTGGCATGTCGGTGGTGGACCTGCTGCTCGCGGTGCTGGCGCGGGATCACGGCGCCGAGCTGGCCGGGGCGGTGTCGGAGGAACTGGTGGTCGAGCGCATCCGCGAAGGCGGCGAGCGTCAGCGCATTCCGCTGCAGAATCGCCTTGGTTCCAGCCATCCGAAGCTGACCCAGGCCGTGCTGCTGATGGAAGCCAATATCGAAGAGCCGCTGACCACGGATGAAATTGCCCAGCATGTTTGTGTGTCGCGTCGGCAACTGGAGCGGATCTTCAAGCAGTACCTGAATCGCGTACCGAGCCAGTATTACCTGGAGCTGCGCCTGAACAAGGCGCGGCAGATGCTGATGCAGACCAGCAAATCGATCATCCAGATCGGTTTGTCCTGCGGCTTCTCTTCCGGTCCGCACTTCTCCAGCGCGTACCGCAATTTCTTCGGCGCCACGCCGCGTGAAGATCGCAACCAGCGCCGCAACAGCTCGCCGTTCGAACTGTCCTCGGTGCCTGCCGAGCGGGGTTGATTGTCAGGGTCTCATCGCGGGCAATCGCAAAACCGTTTGCCCCTTGCGATCTTGTGGGAGCGGCCAATAGCCGCGATGGGCCGCTCCTACAGGTTCCGCGTCTTGCCTACGAGATGTGAAGATACCCATGTAGCGATGAGGTCGCGGCAGGCAACCTCATGACCACCTGGTCATCTCCCCACAGAAAAACCCTCTATCCCTCGCATCGCTTCTCCCCGCCAACACCTCGCACCGTTTAAACTGCGCCTTTGCGACCCTATTTGTCGCATTGCCGAAAGCCTTGGAAAAACAGGGTTTGGCGCTATAAGAAGTTGTCGCTTGGCGGCAAGGCCGAGTGTTCATCTCTCCTTACAATCCCCCCATCGCTCGCCAGTTTCAGGCAGGCGTTCCTCTTCAGGAGACTCCGATGTCCGTTGAGCAAGCTCCGGTGCAACGCGCCGATTTCGACCAGGTAATGGTTCCCAACTATGCGCCAGCAGCGTTCATTCCCGTGCGTGGCGCCGGTTCCCGAGTCTGGGACCAGTCGGGCCGCGAGCTGATCGATTTCGCCGGCGGCATCGCCGTAAACGTCCTGGGGCATGCCCATCCGGCACTGGTCGCGGCACTGACCGAACAGGCCAACAAGCTGTGGCATGTGTCCAACGTGTTCACCAACGAGCCGGCCCTGCGCCTGGCCCACAAGCTGGTCGACGCGACCTTCGCCGACCGGGCGTTCTTCTGCAACTCCGGCGCCGAAGCCAACGAGGCCGCGTTCAAGCTGGCCCGTCGCGTTGCCCACGACCGTTTCGGTCCTGAAAAGAACGAGATCATCGCCACCGTCAACAGCTTCCACGGTCGCACCCTGTTCACCGTGAGCGTCGGCGGCCAGCCGAAGTACTCCGACGGCTTCGGCCCGAAGATCACTGGTATCAGCCATGTGCCGTACAACGACCTGGAAGCGCTGAAAGCACAGATTTCCGACAAGACCTGCGCTGTCGTCATCGAGCCGATCCAGGGCGAAAGCGGTGTGGTCCCGGCTGACGAGGCTTTCCTGCAAGGCGCCCGTGAACTGTGCGACAAGCACAACGCCCTGCTGATTTTCGACGAAGTGCAGACCGGCGTCGGCCGGACCGGCGATCTGTTTGCCTACATGCACTACGGCGTGGTCCCGGACATCCTCACCAGCGCCAAGAGCCTTGGCGGCGGCTTCCCGATCGCCGCGATGCTGACCACCGAAGACCTGGCCAAGCACCTGGCCGTCGGCACCCACGGCACCACCTACGGCGGTAACCCGCTGGGCTGCGCCGTCGCCAACGCCGTGCTGGACATCGTCAACACTCCTGAGGTGCTGGCAGGCGTGAAGGCCAAGCACGAACGCTTCAAGTCCCGTCTGGAACAGATCGGTGAGAAATACGGCCTGTTCAGCCTGGTCCGCGGTCGCGGTCTGCTGATCGGTTGCGTGCTGACCGATGCCTGGAAAGGCAAGGCCAAGGACGTGTTCAACGCCGCCGAGCAAGAGGGCCTGATGGTCCTGCAGGCCGGCCCGGATGTCGTGCGCTTCGCCCCGAGCCTGGTGGTGGAAGATGCTGACATCGATGAAGGCCTCGACCGTTTCGAGCGCGCTGCCGCCAAGCTGACCCAGGCCTGATAAGCCTCTGCTGTACCGTCGCTGGCCGTCACCGGCCAGCGAACCGATTTCATGTGGCCTGTGCCTGTCGTGCACACGCCGCTTTTTTTGCGCCGACCGTTGTCGGCCCGTATACCCGAAAGGAGTGACACCATGCTGGTGATGCGCCCCGCGCAAATGGCTGACCTGGGTGAAGTACAGCGTCTGGCTGCGGACAGTCCCATTGGTGTCACGTCCCTGCCGGATGATGCCGGTCGCCTGAGCGACAAGATCGCCGCCTCCGAGACCTCGTTCGCCGCCGAAGTCAGTTTCAATGGCGAGGAGAGCTACTTCTTCGTCCTCGAAGACAGCGCCACCGGCAAGCTGGTCGGTTGTTCGGCCATCGTCGCCTCGGCCGGTTATTCCGAGCCGTTCTACAGCTTTCGCAACGAGACCTTCGTGCATGCGTCCCGCGAGCTGAAGATCCACAACAAGATCCACGTGCTTTCGCAGTGCCACGACCTCACCGGCAATAGCCTGCTGACCAGTTTCTATGTGCTGCCGGAGCTGGTGAACAGCGCCTGGGCCGAGCTGAACTCCCGTGGTCGCCTGCTGTTCATGGCCGCCCATCCCGAGCGTTTCGCCGATTCGGTGGTCACCGAAATCGTCGGCTACAGTGACGAGAACGGCGACTCGCCGTTCTGGGACGCCATCGGCCGCAACTTCTTCGATCTCAACTACGCCGAGGCCGAGCGCCTGTGCGGCCTGAAGAGCCGTACCTTCCTCGCCGAGCTGATGCCGCATTACCCGATCTACGTGCCACTGCTGCCGGACGAGGCGCAGGAAGCCATGGGCCAGGTTCATCCGCGGGCGCAGATCACCTTCGACATCCTGATGCGCGAAGGCTTCGAGACCGACCACTACATCGACATTTTCGACGGCGGCCCGACCCTGCATGCACGGGTGTCCGGCATCCGTTCGATTGCCCAGAGCCGGGTCGTACCGGTCAAGCTGCAGGAGCAGCCGACCAAGGGCGGTCGTCAGTACCTGGTATCCAACGGCCAGTTGCAGGATTACCGCGCGGTACTGCTGGAACTGGACTGGGTGCCGGGCAAACCGGTTCACCTGAGTCCGGACGCCCTTGAAGCGCTGGGCGTTGGCGAGGGCGCCAGCGTGCGCCTGGTCGCGGTTTGATACCAAGAATTCGGCCGAGTTTCGCAGGTGCCAGCAGGCGCCTGCCCGAGGAGATAGCATGATCGTTCGTCCCGTACGCAGCAGCGACCTACCGGCGCTGATCGAGCTGGCGCGCAGCACTGGCACCGGCCTGACCACCTTGCCGGCCAACGAAGAGCGCCTGGCCCACCGGGTTGGCTGGGCCGAGAAGACCTTTCGCGGCGAGGCCGAGCGTGCCGACGCGGACTACCTGTTCGTGCTGGAAAACGATGACGGCGTGGTCGTGGGCATTTCCGCCATTGCCGGTGCCGTCGGCCTGCGCGAGCCCTGGTACAACTACCGGGTCGGCCTGACCGTCAGCGCGTCCCAGGAACTGAACATCTACCGGGAGATCCCGACGCTGTTCCTGGCCAACGACCTGACCGGCAACTCCGAACTGTGCTCGCTGTTCCTGCGGGCCGACAGCCGCACAGGCCTGAATGGCCGACTGCTGTCCAAGGCGCGGATGTTGTTCATTGCCGAGTTCTCCGAGCTGTTCGGTAACAAGATCATTGCCGAAATGCGTGGCATGTCCGACGAGCTGGGTCGTTCGCCATTCTGGGAAAGCCTGGGCCGGCACTTCTTCAAGATGGAATTCAGCCAGGCTGATTACCTCACCGGCGTCGGCAACAAGGCGTTCATTGCCGAGCTGATGCCCAAGTTCCCGCTCTATACCTGCTTCCTTTCGGAAGCGGCGCGCAACGTTATCGGACGTGTCCACAGCGACACTGAGCCAGCGCTGGCGATGCTCAAGAGCGAAGGTTTCAGTTATCAGGGCTACGTCGACATCTTCGACGCCGGCCCGGCCATCGAGTGCCAGACCAGCAAGATCCGTGCGGTGCAGGACAGCCAGACCCTGGTGCTGGCCGTTGGTACGCCGGGCGACGATGCCACCCCTTACATCATCCACAACCGCAAGCGTGAAGACTGCCGCATCGCCGCAGCACCTGCGCGGCTGGCGGCCGGCACCCTGGTGGTCGATCCACAGACTGCCAAGCGCCTGCGTCTGAGCGTTGGCGACCAGGTTCGTGCGGTTCCGCTGTCCGCTGCCCGGGAGGCCAAATAATGAGCACTCACTACATCGCAGGCCAATGGCTGGCCGGTCAGGGCGAGGCCCTTCAATCACTGGACCCGGTCAGTCAGGCCGTGGTCTGGCAAGGGCAGGGCGCCACTGCGGAACAGGTCGGGCAGGCCGTTTCGGCGGCACGCCAGGCGTTCCCGAGCTGGGCCCGGCAGTCGCTGGATATGCGCATTGCTGTCCTCGAAGCCTTTGCCGCGCAACTCAAGGCCAATGCCGACGAGCTGGCCCGCTGCATCGGTGAGGAAACCGGCAAGCCGCTGTGGGAAGCCACGACCGAAGTGACCAGCATGGTCAACAAGGTGGCGATCTCGGTGCAGAGCTACCGCGAGCGTACCGGCGAGAAGAGCGGCCCGCTGGCCGACGCCACGGCCGTCTTGCGCCACAAGCCGCATGGCGTGGTGGCGGTGTTCGGGCCTTACAATTTCCCGGGCCACTTGCCCAACGGTCACATCGTGCCGGCACTGTTGGCGGGTAACGCCGTGGTGTTCAAGCCCAGCGAACTGACGCCCAAGGTCGCTGAACTGACGGTCAAGTGCTGGAACGACGCCGGCCTTCCGGCGGGCGTGCTCAACCTGGTCCAGGGCGCTCGGGAAACCGGCGTGGCTTTGGCTGCCAATCCGGGTATCGACGGCCTGTTCTTCACCGGCTCCAGCCGCACCGGCAACCTGCTGCACCAGCAGTTCGCTGGCCGCCCGGACAAGATCCTGGCGCTGGAGATGGGCGGCAACAACCCGCTGGTGGTGGACGAGGTCAAGGACCTGGACGCCGCAGTCTACACCATCATCCAGTCCGCCTTCATCTCCGCCGGCCAGCGCTGCACCTGCGCGCGCCGCCTGCTGGTGCCGCAAGGCGCCTGGGGCGACACGCTGCTCAAGCGCTTGGTGGAAGTGAGCAAGAACATTTCGGTTGGTGCTTTCGACCAGCAACCGGCGCCGTTCATGGGTTCGGTGGTTTCCCTGGCGGCAGCCAAAGCCTTGATGGATGCCCAGGCGCACCTGCTCGCCAACGGCGCCACTGCATTGCTGGAAATGACCCAGCCGCAAGCCGGCGCCGCGTTGCTGACCCCGGGCATTGTCGATGTCAGCGCCGTGGCTGATCGCCCGGACGAAGAGTTCTTCGGCCCGTTGCTGCAAGTGATCCGTTACAGCGATTTCCCGGCAGCCATCGCCGAAGCCAACAACACCCAGTACGGCCTCGCCGCAGGCTTGTTGTCGGATTCCCATGCGCGTTACCAGCAGTTCTGGCTGGAAAGCCGCGCCGGTATCGTCAACTGGAACAAACAACTGACCGGCGCCGCCAGCAGCGCGCCGTTCGGTGGCATCGGCGCCAGCGGCAATCACCGCGCCAGTGCCTATTACGCGGCGGATTACTGCGCCTACCCGGTGGCGTCGCTGGAATCCGCCAGCCTTGTCCTGCCTGCCACGCTGACGCCCGGCGTCGCCCTATAACAACAGGTTCACGGAGCCTTAGCCGATGAAATCGTTTGAAGTGAATTTTGATGGTCTGGTCGGGCCGACGCACAACTACGGCGGCCTGTCCTACGGCAACGTTGCCTCGCAGAGCAACAGCCAGCAGGGCTCGAACCCGCGTGAAGCGGCGCGTCAGGGCCTGGCGAAGATGAAAGCGCTGGCGGACATGGGCTTCAAGCAAGGCGTGCTGGCCCCGCAAGAGCGTCCGGACGTGGCCGCGCTGCGCAGCCTGGGCTTCAGCGGCAGCGATGCCGAAGTCATCCAGCGTGCGGCGAAAGAAGCCATGCCGCTGCTGGTCGCCAGTTGCTCGGCGTCGAGCATGTGGGTGGCCAACGCCGCGACGGTCAGCCCCAGTGCCGACACCGCAGACGGCCGCGTGCATTTCACCGCCGCCAACCTGAACTGCAAATACCACCGCAGCATCGAGCACCCGACCACCAGTCGCGTGCTGGGCGCCATGTTCGCCAACCAGCAGCACTTCGCCCACCACGCCGCGTTGCCGGCGGTGGCGCAGTTCGGCGATGAAGGCGCGGCCAACCACACCCGCTTCTGCCGTGCCTACGGCGAGCCGGGCGTCGAGTTCTTCGTTTTCGGCCGCAGTGCCTTCGATACCCGCTACCCGGCGCCACAAAAATACCCGGCGCGGCAGACCCTCGAAGCGTCCCAGGCCGTTGCCCGTCTGCATGGCTTGAGCGATGACGGCGTGGTCTATGCTCAGCAGAATCCGTCGGTCATCGACCAAGGTGTGTTCCATAACGACGTGATCGCGGTCGGCAACGGCGAAGTGCTGTTCTACCACGAAGACGCCTTCCTCGAGACCGAGCGGGTACTGGCTGAACTGAAGGCCAAGCTGGCCGCGCGTGGCGGTGACTTCAAGGCGATCTGCGTGCCGCGTGCCCAGGTTTCGGTGGAGGACGCCGTGCGTTCCTACCTGTTCAACAGCCAGTTGTTGTCCCGCGATGACGGTTCGATGCTGCTGGTGGTGCCGGAAGAATGCCGCAACAACGAACGGGTCTGGGCTTACCTGTCGGCGCTGGCCGGCCAGGGCGGCGCGATCAGCGAGGTGCGGGTCTTCGACCTCAAGCAGAGTATGCAGAACGGCGGTGGTCCGGCTTGCCTGCGCCTGCGCGTGGCGCTGAATGAAACGGAACTGGCGGCGGTCAATCCAGGGGTTATCATGACGGCGCCGTTGTACGACACCCTGACCCAATGGGTCGACAAGCATTACCGCGACCGCCTTGTCGAAAGCGACCTGGCCGATCCGCAACTGCTGGTGGAGTGTCGTACGGCACTGGATGAACTGACCCGGATTCTGCAACTGGGCTCGGTTTATCCGTTCCAACTCCAACCCTGAAAGAGCACTCGAACATGTCTGACGCCCTGCAACTGATCCTTGAAGATGAAGATGGCAACCAGCGCGAAGCCTCCACCAGCCGCTTTGCGGTGATCTGGCAAGGCAAGGAAGTCTGGATTCAACAGGATGGCCGCGGCCAGTTGCTGATCGGCGTCGACGTGGACGAGGGCGACACTGAGTTCGCCACGCTGCTGCTGCGCCCACTGGCCACCAATCTGGTCAGCCTGGAACTGGAAATGGAGCCGGCCGATGCCGGCGACGATGACGATCACGTCCACGGTCCCGATTGCGGACATCATCACTAAGGAACGACACCATGCTCGCCCTCGGCAAACTGCTTGAGCTGACCCTTGCCGGTCGTGAACCGGCAGAGAAGACCCAGTTGACGGTCGAGGGCGTGCGCTTGCGCTGGCTCGCCGAGGGGGCGCTTGAAGTCCGCCCGCCCGAGTCGCGGGATATCGGCCTGGACATCCTGCTGTCCGCCGGCATCCACGGCAATGAAACCGCGCCCATCGAACTGCTCGATGAGCTGCTGCACGGCATTGCCCGCGGTGACGTGAAGCCCCGGGCGCGGATGCTGTTCCTGTTCGGCAACCCCGAGGCGATTCGGCGGGGTGAGCGTTACCTTGAGCAGGACGTCAATCGCCTGTTCAACGGCCGCCATGAGCTGTCCAGCGGATCGGAGGCGTTGCGCGCCTGCGAGCTGGAACGCCTGGCGACCACCTTTTTCAGTCTGCCGGGGCGTACCCGGTTGCACTACGACTTGCACACCGCCATTCGCGGTTCGAAGATCGAGCAGTTCGCCCTCTATCCTTATAAGGAAGGGCGTCAGCACTCCCGCCGCGAACTGGCCCGCCTGCGCGCCGCCGGCATGGAAGCGGTGCTGCTGCAGAGCAAGACCTCCATCACCTTTACGGCCTTCACCTACGAGCAGCTCGAAGCTGAGGCCTTCACCCTGGAGCTTGGCAAGGCGCGGCCTTTCGGGCAGAACGAGCAGGTCAATCTCGATCGGCTCCAGGCGCGGCTGATCCAGATCATCGAGGGCGTCGAGCCTGAGCAGGCGGACGGGCTTGATGGGTTGCAACTGTTCAGCGTCGCCCGCGAGATCATCAAGCACAGCGACAGCTTCCACCTGCACTTGCCAGCGGACATCGAGAACTTTTCGGAGTTGTCCAAGGGCTATCTGCTGGCCGAAGACCTGGCCGGGATGCGCTGGATTGTGGAGGAGGAGGGGGCTCGCATCATCTTCCCCAACCCCAAGGTGAAGAATGGGCTTCGGGCCGGAATCCTGATCGTTCCGGCCTCGGCTGAGGACCTGGGGCAGTAATCGCCGGCAAGCCAGCGCCCACCAGAACCGTTTGGGCTGCATTACCTTGTGGGAGCTGGCTTGCCAGCGATCAAGTCAGGACAACGAAAAAGGCCGCGGAGTAATCCGCGGCCTTTTTCATTTATACCGCCAGCTTCTGCGGTGTTTCGTTGCGGCGCAGGGCTCGCAATTTCAATAGCGTATCAGCGCAGGTGGTCGCCGCTTCCTGGCCCTTGAGCACGAAATGCTCGAAGAAGAACTTCTGATGCTCGTCGCCAGCATGGAAGTGGTGCGGGGTCAGCACCACCGAGAACACCGGCACTTCGGTTTCCAGTTGAACTTGCATCAGGCCGCTGATCACCGATTGGGCGACGAACTCGTGACGGTACAGGCCGCCGTCCACCACCAGGCCGGCGGCGACGATGGCGCCATAGCGGCCGCTGCGGGCCAGCAGCTTGGCGTGCAGCGGGATCTCGAAGGCGCCGCCGACTTCATAGAAATCGATATCACCGGCCTGATAGCCGTGCTTGGCCATTTCTTCGACGAAACCTTTACGGCTCTGATCAACAATATCTTTGTGCCAGCATGCCTGGACGAAAGCGATACGTTCGTTGCCGTGGGATTTGCTGTCGATTGGGGTTGGTTGCATTGAAACGGACTCCTGTTTGTATGAGAAACAGGGCAGATGGATCGAATGGGATGGTCGTCCTGCCAATGCGTGGACGAACGGACACAGCGGTGTCTATCCCGTTCTCTCTTTATCCGGACTATGACCGTCGGCCCCGGAATCACACCGGGTCTGCTGACCTTGCAGGCTGTGCCTGCAAGCGCTCGCGGGCTATGCGCATTGCGCGCAATTACCGCCGGTGGGGAATTGCACCCCGCCCTGAGAACGTTGCCATCACCTGTGATGGCGACGCCGTTTGTAACATAGTTTTTGGCGGAACGTATAGCCTGCTAACTAAATCGCCTGGATAAACGGCATTTCATCCTGAATGCATGCTTCCATCGTATAAACACACTGCAACTGGCAATCAGGCTAGATATAATGCGGCCCTTTGCCGTCGTTTCGTCTATTTGACGCGCACATTTGCCTCAGGCCGCCGTTTCCGTGGAAGAACCTATGAAAAGCGCAGAAATCCGTGAAGCCTTCCTTCGATTCTTCGAAGAGCAGGGACACACCCGAGTCGCCTCCAGCTCCCTGATTCCGGGCAACGACCCGACCCTGCTGTTCACCAACGCCGGTATGAACCAGTTCAAGGACTGCTTCCTCGGCCAGGAAAAGCGCGCCTACACCCGCGCGGTCAGCAGCCAGAAATGCGTGCGTGCCGGCGGCAAGCACAACGACCTGGAAAACGTCGGCTACACGGCGCGCCACCACACTTTCTTCGAAATGCTGGGCAACTTCAGTTTCGGCGACTATTTCAAGCGTGACGCGATCACCTACGCCTGGACCTTCCTGACCTCGGACAAGTGGCTGAACCTGCCGAAGGAAAAGCTCTGGGTCACGGTCTACGCCTCCGACGACGAAGCCTATGACATCTGGACCAAGGAAGTCGGCGTTCCGGCCGAGCGCATGGTCCGCATCGGCGACAACAAGGGCGCGCCTTACGCCTCCGACAACTTCTGGACCATGGGCGATACCGGTCCGTGCGGCCCGTGCACCGAGATCTTCTACGACCACGGCGCCGACATCTGGGGCGGCCCGCCCGGCTCGCCGGAAGAAGACGGTGACCGCTACATCGAGATCTGGAACAACGTTTTCATGCAGTTCAACCGCACCGCGGATGGCGTCCTGCACCCGCTGCCGGCGCCTTCGGTGGACACCGGCATGGGCCTGGAACGCATCAGCGCGGTCCTGCAGCACGTTCACTCGAACTATGAGATCGACCTGTTCCAAAGCCTGCTGGCCGCTTCGGCCAAGGCCATCGGCTGCAGCAACGACGCCCAGCCGTCGCTCAAGGTTGTCGCCGACCACATTCGTTCCTGCGGTTTCCTGATCGCTGACGGCGTGCTGCCATCGAACGAAGGCCGCGGCTACGTGCTGCGTCGCATCATTCGCCGCGCTTGCCGTCACGGCAACAAGCTCGGCGCCAAGGGCAGCTTCTTCTACCAGATTGTCGCCGCGCTGGCGGGCGAGATGGGCGAAGCCTTCCCTGAGCTGAAATCCCAGCAGGCGCACATCGAGCGCGTGCTGAAAACCGAAGAAGAGCAGTTCGCCAAGACCCTGGAGCAGGGTCTGAAGATTCTCGAGCAGGACCTGGCCGAACTCAAAGGCAACGTGGTGCCGGGCGACGTGGTGTTCAAGCTGTACGACACCTACGGCTTCCCGATGGACCTGACCGCCGACATCGCCCGCGAGCGCGAGCTGACCATCGACGAAGCAGGCTTCGAGCGTGAAATGGACGCCCAGCGCGAGCGCGCCCGCTCCGCCAGCTCCTTCGGCCTGGACTACAACAGCCTGGTCAAGGTTGATGTGGACACCGTGTTCACCGGCTACAACACCACAGAAGACAGCGCCAGGATCGTCGCGTTGTACAAGGACGGTCAGTCCGTCCAGCAACTGGGTGAAGGCGAGGAGGGCGTGGTGATCCTCGATCGCACACCGTTCTACGCCGAATCCGGCGGCCAGGTGGGCGACACCGGCTACCTGCTGGCTGGCGCCGTGCGTTTCGACGTGCGTGATACCACCAAGACCGGTGGCGCGTTCCTGCACCACGGCATCGTTGCCAGCGGCAGCCTGAGCGTTGGCGCCCAGGTTGAAGCCAAGGTCGATGCCGACGTCCAGCACGCCACCTCGCTCAACCACTCTGCCACTCACCTGCTGCACGCTGCGCTGCGCCAGGTCCTCGGCGATCACGTACAACAGAAAGGCTCGCTGGTGGACAGCCAGCGTCTGCGTTTCGACTTCAGCCACTTCGAAGCGATCAAGCCAGAGCAGATCAAGGCGCTGGAAGAGATCGTCAACCGCGAAGTGCGCAAGAACTCCGAGGTGCAAACCGAAGAGACCGATATTGAAACCGCCAAGCGCAAAGGCGCCATGGCGCTGTTCGGCGAGAAGTACGGCGACAATGTGCGCGTCCTGAGCATGGGCGGCGACTTCTCGGTTGAACTGTGCGGTGGTATCCATGCCAAGCGCACCGGTGATATCGGTCTGCTCAAGATCATCAGCGAAGGCGGCGTGGCCTCTGGCGTGCGTCGTATCGAAGCGGTCACCGGCGCTGCGGCGCTGGCTTACCTGAACAGTGCTGAAGAGCAGTTGAAGGAAGCCGCGCAACTGGTCAAGGGCAGTCGCGACAACCTGATCGACAAGCTGTCGGCTGTGCTCGAGCGCAACCGCCAGTTGGAAAAACAACTGGAGCAACTGCAGGCCAAGGCCGCCAGTGCCGCCGGTGACGACCTGGCCAACAGCGCGGTGGACGTCAAGGGCGTCAAGGTGCTGGCAGCGCGTCTCGACGGTCAGGATGGCAAGGCCCTGCTGGCGCTGGTCGATCAACTGAAGAACAAACTCGGCCGCGCAGTGATCCTGCTCGGCAGTGTCCACGAAGAGAAGGTCGTACTGGTCGCAGGCGTGACCAAGGACCTTACCGGCCAACTCAAAGCCGGTGATTTGATGAAGCAAGCCGCTGCGGCGGTGGGCGGCAAGGGCGGTGGTCGTCCGGACATGGCGCAGGGCGGTGGCGTGGACGCCGCGGCGCTGGACGGCGCACTGGCCCTGACCGTGCCATTCGTAGAGCAGGGTGTCTGAGGCGCCTGCGGCCCGTCGTCTAGTGGCGGGCCGCGGGCGTTGTGATTGTTTATTGGGTGCCCTTCACGGGCTGAGGCGGCTTTGAAATGGCGTTGATCGTACAGAAATTTGGCGGTACTTCGGTCGGCACAATCGAGCGAATCGAGCAGGTTGCCGAAAAGGTCAAGAAATTCCGCGAAGCTGGCGATGACCTGGTGGTTGTGCTGTCGGCGATGAGCGGCGAAACCAACCGCCTGATCGACCTTGCCAAGCAGATCAGCGATCAGCCGGTTCCACGTGAACTGGATGTGATCGTTTCCACTGGTGAGCAGGTGACTATCGCCTTGCTCGCCATGGCACTGATGAAGCGTGGCGTTCCGGCGGTTTCCTACACCGGCAACCAGGTGCGGATTCTCACCGACAGCGCGCACAACAAGGCGCGCATTCTGCAAATCGACGATCAGAAGATCCGTGGCGACCTCAAGGCCGGCCGCGTGGTTGTGGTCGCAGGTTTCCAGGGTGTCGATGAGCACGGCAACATCACCACCCTCGGTCGTGGCGGCTCCGACACCACCGGCGTGGCCCTTGCGGCAGCGCTGAAGGCTGATGAGTGCCAGATCTACACCGACGTGGACGGTGTCTACACCACCGACCCGCGCGTCGTGTCCCAGGCTCAGCGTCTGGACAAGATCACCTTCGAAGAGATGCTGGAAATGGCCAGCCTCGGTTCCAAGGTGCTGCAGATTCGTGCCGTCGAGTTCGCCGGCAAGTACAACGTTCCGCTGCGCGTGCTGCACAGCTTCCAGGAGGGTCCGGGTACCCTCATTACTATTGATGAAGAGGAATCCATGGAACAGCCGATCATTTCCGGCATCGCCTTCAACCGCGATGAAGCCAAGCTGACCATCCGTGGCGTGCCGGATACTCCGGGCGTTGCCTTCAAGATCCTCGGCCCGATCAGCGCCGCCAACATCGAAGTCGACATGATCGTGCAGAACGTTTCGCACGATAACACCACCGACTTCACCTTCACCGTGCACCGCAACGACTACGCCAAGGCGCAGCAAGTGCTGGAGAACACCGCACGTGAAATCGGCGCTCGGGAGATCATTGGTGACACCAAGATCGCCAAGGTGTCGATCGTCGGCGTCGGCATGCGCTCTCACGCGGGCGTTGCCAGCCGCATGTTCGAAGCGCTGGCCAAGGAGAGCATCAATATCCAGATGATCTCTACTTCCGAGATCAAGGTCTCCGTGGTCATCGAAGAGAAGTACCTGGAACTGGCCGTACGCGCGCTGCATACGGCTTTCGAGCTGGACGCACCGTCCCGTCAGGGCGAGTAAGCGTTGGTCCCCAGGGGCGCGGCCAGGCCGCGCCCCTTCTTTTTTGGCTGGTGTGGAATCTGTTCTTTTGTCCGCACTGGTCAATACTTAGGCGTAGGTCGATAGCCATCCTGGTTGTGGGCTGAAGCCCTTTTTTTTGCAGACTGTTGTCCCTGAACTGAATTGCGTGAGGAGAAAGGTATGTTGATTCTGACTCGTCGGTGCGCAGAGAGCCTGATTATTGGCGATGGCGAAATCACCGTGACCGTGCTCGGCGTCAAAGGAAATCAAGTGCGGATCGGCGTGAACGCCCCCAAGGAAGTGGCCGTACACCGTGAGGAAATCTACCTTCGGATCAAGAAAGAGAAGGACGAAGAACCAACCCATTAATTTTTATCGATTTTTTTTCAAAAAAGAGTTTGCAAACGGGGAAAGCTCTGGTTATTATACGCCCCGTGTTGCGGAGAGGTGGCCGAGTGGCCGAAGGCGCTCCCCTGCTAAGGGAGTATACCTCACAAGGGTATCGGGGGTTCGAATCCCCCCTTCTCCGCCATTATTAATGTAGGGCGCTGTAATCTGATTCAAATTGCTAAGTCGTTGAAATTAAACGAAAAAGCACTTGTAAAAACGATTAAGCGAACTATAATGCGCGGCTTCAAATGCACTCGTAGCTCAGCTGGATAGAGTACTCGGCTACGAACCGAGCGGTCACAGGTTCGAATCCTGTCGAGTGCACCATATAAAGAAGCGGTTTCCAGCAGGAAGTTGCTTCTGCTTCAACCAGAGGTGATCTGGTCCATCAAGTACCACCCTGCACTCGTAGCTCAGCTGGATAGAGTACTCGGCTACGAACCGAGCGGTCACAGGTTCGAATCCTGTCGAGTGCACCATATAACGAAGAGCCCGCCTTAATGGCGGGCTTTTTGTTTTCCGCGATTATTTCTCCGATTAATAAAATGTCATCGAGCAGTCGATAGGGCGTGCTAATTTTTAGTTAGCGCATGTGCTCTTTTTCGGGTGCCTGCCGTCGCATTGATGGATTCGGGCGTTTGCTTCGGTCATTTTCGCAAACGATTGTTTTCGCCGATATTTTCAGCCCCTGGCAGCTCAAGCGGTGTATGATTGCGCCCGTCAGCCCCGCCGGGGCTTGTGGAATACCACCATGGACTTACCCAGTAGTTACTCAATAGCTCGTTTTGCCAATCACGATGTGACTGATTGATCTCCCGGCGTGCTCCGCTGCTGGGAGTGGAGTTCGCCTATGACTGAAGTCGAAGTAAAAAAGACGCAAGATAGCCTGCAGGATCGCCTGGCCCAAGTGGTCGAGTTGCTGCACCGCCAGCGCGTGGTTGAGGATCTCACTCACCGCCAGGAAGGCCATCATCAAGACCGGGTAGAAAACCTGGTTCACCGGCAGAATCTGGTCGAGCTGCAACGCAAGCTTGATGACCTGCACTCCGCCGACGTTGCCCACATTCTCGAAGCATTGCCCCTCGACGATCGCCTGACGGTCTGGCAGTTGGTCAAGGCTGAGCGAGACGGCGACATTCTCCTCGAAGTATCCGACGCGGTGCGTGAAACCCTGATCGCCGACATGGACGATCATGAGTTGCTCGCCGCCGCCAAGGAAATGGACGCCGACGAACTCGCCGACCTCGCCCCTGAACTGCCCCGCGACGTTGTCCATGAGTTGATGGAAACCCTCGATGGCCAGCAGCGTGAGCGTGTGCGCTCAGCCCTGAGCTACGACGAGGAGCAGGTGGGTGCGTTGATGGACTTCGAGATGGTCACCATCCGCGAAGACGTCAGCCTGGAAGTGGTTCTGCGTTACCTGCGCCGGCTCAAGGAGTTGCCCGGACATACCGACAAGCTCTTCGTGGTCGATTACGACGGCATCCTCAAAGGCGTGCTGCCGATCAAGCGCTTGCTGGTCAACGACCCGGACAAGCAGGTTTCCGAAGTAATGGCCAGCGACCCGGTCAGCTTCCACCCGGACGAGGACGCCTATGACGCGGCCCAGGCGTTCGAACGTTATGACCTGGTATCGGCGCCCGTAGTCGACAAGAACGACCGCCTGATTGGCCGTCTGACCATCGACGAGATGGTCGACCTGATTCGCGAAGAAAGCGAAAGCGAAGTGCTGAACATGGCGGGTCTGCGCGAAGAAGAAGATATCTTCGCATCGGTCTGGCGTTCTTTGCGTAACCGCTGGGCCTGGCTGGCGATCAACCTCATCACTGCCTTCCTTGCCTCGCGGGTGATTGGCCTGTTCGAGGGTTCGATCGAGAAGCTGGTGGCACTGGCGGCATTGATGCCGATCGTGGCCGGTATTGGTGGTAACTCCGGTAACCAGACCATCACCATGATCGTGCGGGCCATGGCGCTGGATCAGGTCAGCCCCGGCAACACCACGCGCTTGATGCGCAAGGAGCTGGCGGTCTCGCTGCTCAACGGCCTGATCTGGGGCGGGGTAATCGGAGTAGTCGCCTTCCTGCTGTATAGCAGCTGGTCGCTGGGCCTGGTGATGATGGCGGCGATGACGCTCAACCTGTTGCTGGCGGCGCTTATGGGTGTACTCATTCCGATGACCCTGGTACGCCTCGGACGA
Organism: Pseudomonas huaxiensis; assembly: GCF_003231275.1. Lineage (GTDB taxonomy): Bacteria > Pseudomonadota > Gammaproteobacteria > Pseudomonadales > Pseudomonadaceae > Aquipseudomonas > Aquipseudomonas huaxiensis. Next base: position 214,054 of record NZ_QKVL01000005.1, on the reverse strand, counting down.
GATCCTGCCATGGGCTCCAGCGTGATGATTACCGCAGTGACCGACAGTGGCGGCTTCTTCATCTTCCTCGGTCTGGCCACAGTGTTCCTGCTGTAACGCCCAACTGAAGCAAAAGAAAGCCAGCAGAAATGCTGGCTTTTTTGTGAGCGCTGAAAAGCAAAACGCCCGATGCAGTGCGCCGGGCGTTTTGTTCTGAAGCGGGTTCAGGAAGAAAGAGGGTCAGGAAGCGTCCGCTGCCATCTCTACGTCGTGGGCGATCAGAGCAACCAGGGCGTTTTGCTGGCGATGGGACAGTTGACGGAAGCGTTGCAGCAGCTCGCGTTCATGCAGGGACAGTTCCGGGCTGTCCAGGCGCATGCTCAGCTCGTCGCCCAGTGCGCCTTCCTGGATAAGGCTCTGTTCCAGGCGGGCAATGATCTCGGAGTTCATGCTGCGGTGATGGTTACGCGCAACCTCGGCAATGCGCTCACGCATTCCGTCGGGTAGGCGGACGACGAATTTGTCTGCGGTGCGGCTTGAGTAGATAGCCTGTTTCATTGGGCGCATATAATTGACCGGTTTAGTTCAGGGGAAGCGGTTCTTGAAATTGGCCGCGCGATGAGACTACGACCATCATCACGGTCAAATGTTCAACCTGAATTGTGAATGAGGCCGTTATGATGCCTCATTGTCGCCGGTTCCTTGGCGTCAATTCTGTGACAAATATTGAACCGGGTGGAGGCTTTTTGCCAGTACCAATTATCAGAAATGAGTACTGGTTTGAAAAGTTTTGTGTCGGCCACTTACCCGCTTCAGACACCTTTTTACCTGCCATCAGCAACAGGCGAAAAGGTCATGGAAAGCGCCTAGAATGCGCGGGCTTTCCTATCTATGAGCATAGTGGCTATGCAGCATGACGCAAGGGGCGACGACCCGTTGGCCGCCCACGGCAGGTTGATCTACCTGATGGGACCCTCCGGGTCTGGCAAGGACAGTGTGATTGATCACGCACGACCTGCGTTGCAGGCGTTGGGGGTGGCTGTCGCCCGACGCGTCATTACTCGTTCCGCCGAGGCGGTGGGCGAAGTGGCACATAGTGTATCGCCATGGCAGTTCGCCACGCTACGTTCGAATGGGGCTTTCGCGCTGGATTGGCAGGCCAATGGCCTTTCGTACGGCATCCCTGTGGAGATCGATACCTGGCTTGCTGAAGGCCGGTCGGTACTGGTCAACGGGTCCCGTGCCCATTTGCTGGCGGCGCGTGCGAAGTATCCTGACCTGGTGCCGATTCTTCTGGCGGTGTCTGCAGAAGTCTTGAGAGAGCGACTGCTGCGCCGCGCCCGGGAAGGCGTCGAAGAAATCGAGGATCGACTGGCGCGCAACCTGCGGATTGCAGGTCAGTTCGATGAGGGCATTTATCTGCTGGATAATTCGACAACGCTGGACGCTGCCGTGCAGCGCCTGGTCGCGATACTGCGAGAGGTGGAAATCGGCGCCGCTTAGAAGGAGAGCGTGTGTTCCGCGACCGGAGTAGCGGACTGCTGCGGCGTCTCACCCAGAACTGCACGGCTCGGCTGCATCGAGGTTTGGTAATTCACCGTGTCGACAGAGGTTGTCGAGGGCATGAGGTTCAACCCGATCACGGCCGTCAGGGCAAGGGCGTTCAAGGCAATGAGGACGTGATTCATGGCGTGGGTTCCGGGGCTGTGGGATCAATACATTCCATTGTGGTTGATCCAGCAGTTGTCGTGCCAATCGAAATGTTTAAATTTTTCCTTTTAAATCAATGAGTTAATTGATTTTCTGGCTGAAGGCTTCGTGCATCCTGCAATGATGGCTTTATGCTTTGTTGCAGAATGCACGATCCGTCCTGCACGCGACGTGACGTCGGCAGGCAAAAAGCCCGATTCACGGCATGACAAATAGCTCCCTGCTGGTTAACATGCACGCCTTCCGCCGCGCGGCGTCCGCTGCCGGCTTGTGTCCCAGTAGCTCAATTGGATAGAGCATCCCCCTCCTAAGGGGAAGGTTGGCCGTTCGAACCGGCCCTGGGACACCATCTCGATTTCACTCCTCCGGCTCCACCGCATTCACCTTGTCCAACTGAGCAGTCATCCGGTGCAGAAAACCGATGAGTGTTTCCACCTCTGTTTCTGTCAGATCCCCCAGCAACAAGCGCTCCCGCTCCAGCGCGGTGACCAGTACCCGATCATGCAGCTCACGTCCCGCAGTCGTGAGCGAGACGGTATAGCGGCGCGCATCCTTTGCATCCACCTCAGTCGATACGTGCCCATCCCGTTCCAGGGTTTGCAGCGCCCGGCTGATGGCGCTCTTGTCCAGTCCGATGACCTGAACCATGCGGTTTGCGCTGATGTTGTTTTCAACCGCGAGCATCGCCAGCAGTCGCCATTCGACGATGCCAATCCCGAAATGCTTGCGGTAGCAGGCTGATGCGCCGCTCGACATTTTGTTGGTCAGGAAGGTCAGCAGCGCCGGTACGTAGCGATCCAGATTCAGTGGCGTGTGTGGCATGGCAGGAAAGGTACCCGTGCAGTGCAGTGAAATGAAATTAGTTGACACCGCAACTAAAATGGCTAGGATGAAAATCACCTGAGGATTACGCGTCCGCATCATAAGCGCACGCGACACTACAACAAAAACCAGAGGTTCCGTGTCATGACTCGCCTGTGCCCTTCGTTCCTGCCTGATCCGTAAACCCCCGCTCTCTCGCCGGTGTGCCCGGCATTTCCGTACTCATTTTTCAAACACTGCATAACCGTGGTGAGGGCAGGCTCATGCTCGAAGTTTGTGTGTCACAGAAAATCATCGAAGCCGACGGCGTTTGCAGCTTCGAACTGCTCGCCGTGAATGGGGCCGCATTGCCCGCGTTCACTGCGGGTTCGCATGTCGATGTTCACGTTGCGCCAGGTGTGGTTCGGCAGTATTCGCTGTGCAATTCCCCGCAGGAGCAAGGTCGTTACATGATTGCCGTGCTCTTTGAGGCCGAATCGCGTGGTGGGTCAAGGGGCATGCACCTGGAGGTGGGGCAGGGTGCCCGGCTCACAATCGGCACGCCCAGAAACCTGTTCGACCTCGATCTGACGGGGGAGCGCTATCTGCTGTTTGCGGGCGGCATCGGCATCACGCCGATCCTGGCCATGGCCCATGCCCTGATTGCCGCCGGCAAGGATTTCGAACTGCATTACTGCGGGCGTTCGGCGCAACGCCTGGCCTTTGTTGAGTTATTGAGCAGTCCGCCTTTCAGTCACCACCTTCGGTTGCATGTGGACGACGGCCCTGTCGAGCAGCGGTTCAACGCGGCGCAAGTGCTCGCGTGCCCTTCGGCGGGTGACCAGCTTTATGTGTGCGGCCCCGCGGGCTTCATGGCGCATGTGCAGTCCACGGCTCAGTCCTGCGGCTGGAGCGATCAGCAGATCCATCGTGAGGACTTCGCCGCACCACCCCAAGTGCTTGAGGGCGACCGTGCATTTGAAGTCGAACTCGCGCGTTCCGGTCGTGTGCTCACCATTCCTGCCAAGCAGACCGTCCTTGAGGTGCTGCTGGAGAACGCTATCGAAATTGAAAGCTCCTGTGAGCAGGGCATCTGCGGCGCCTGCATGACAGGGGTGCTGGCTGGTGAGCCTGACCATCGCGATCAGTTCATGACTGCTGCGGAACACGCCCGCAACGACAGTTTCACCCCTTGCTGCTCACGCTCGAACAGTCCGCGCCTGGTGCTGGACCTGTGAACCCCAACAAGAAACCGATGAAGGAAATCGTTATGAGTGCATCGCATGCTCAGGCCCTTGCCTATGAGGTTGGCGCGACCGCCGAAGAACCGAAGTTCCCGCTGAACCAATGGTACGTCGCCGGCTTCGCCTGGGAACTCAAGGACAAACCGCTTGGCCGGACGTTGCTGGGCAAGCCGGTGGTGCTGTTCCGCACCGCTGATGGCAAGGCCGCCGCACTGGAGGATCGCTGCTGTCACCGGGCGCTTCCGCTGTCCAGTGGAACGCTGGAGGAACAAGGCCTGCGTTGCGGCTATCACGGCCTTTTGTTCGACGCCATGGGGCAGTGTCTTGAAGTGCCGGGCCAGGCGAAGGTTCCGAGCAAGGCCAGGGTCCTGGCGTATCCCGTTCAAGAGCGCGACCAGATCATCTGGATCTGGTTCGGCAGTGCCTCGCAGCCACAGCCAACGATCGAGCCACCGGCTTACGAGGTTCACAGCAGCGGTGAGTACGTCTTCGAAGGCGGCATCTATCACTACGATGCGCCGTATCAACTGATCCACGACAACCTGCTGGACCTGAGCCACCTGGGCTACGTGCATCTGCGGACCATCGGCGGCAACGCCAGCGTGCACATGAATGCGCAGATGCGGGTTGACAGCGATGACACCTCGGTGAGAGTGGTCCGCCATATGCCCGGGTCGCAGCCGCCACCGACCTACAGTGCGGCGTATCCCTTCAAGGACAAGGTCGATCGCTGGCAGGAGATCGAATTTCTGGTCACGCATCTGCGCATTTGGACCGGCGCGGTCGATGCCGGAACGGAGGCCCTCGACGACCCGCGTCGTGGCGGTTTCCACATGCGCGGTTTCCATGGTGTGACGCCAGAGACCGAGACGACCAGCCATTACTTCTGGACCATTGCGACCAACCCCAAAAGCAATGTCGAAGCGATCAAAGCCAAGGTCGTAGAGCAGACCGAGATGACGTTCGACGAAGACAAGGTGGTGATCGAGGCCCAGTACAAGAACATGCTCGGTTTCGGCCCTCGGCCGATGATCGATATCCATGTGGATGTCGGTGCCAACCGCGCACGCAAGATCATCGAGCAGCTACGCCAGGCGTCTGCCTGATGGGGATCGACCCGCACAGGATGCCGGGTTCGGGTTGATCCGCGTCTCTGGCTGTCGATCAGATGTGGCATTGACCGGCAGCCATCCACGCTCGGCGATCCAGGCCGAGCCCTTGCGTTGCACACATAAGAAAAACAAGAAGGTCTCCAATGCAAATCTCACGTTCCCTCCATCGCAGGGTGATTACGGTCGCCCGCAACAATCCCTTCGGCTCTCGTAACCGGGAGGCAAAACAATGAATCAGCCTATCGCCGAACAACTGGACAGTAAGGACATGTGCCGCTTCCAGTGGCTGGTCGTTTCCCTGTGTTTTCTGATCAACATGCTTGATGGGTTCGATGTGCTGGTCATGGCATTTACCGCGTCCTCAGTGTCCAGCGAATGGGGGCTCAGCGGGATCGAAATAGGCTATCTACTGAGTGCCGGGCTGGTCGGAATGGCACTCGGCTCGTTGTTCATCGCGCCTTGGGCCGACCGCTTTGGGCGCCGTCCGTTGATCCTGCTGTGCATCTCGGTCGCAGGCATCGGAATGCTGGCTTCGTCCCAGGCATCTTCGGTGACCATGCTGGGTGCGCTGCGCTTGCTCACCGGGCTGGGAATCGGCGGCATCCTTGCGAGCAGCTATGTGATCGCCGGCGAGTACGCCAACAAGAAATGGCGAAGCCTGGCCATCAGCCTGCAATCCACGGCTTACGCACTGGGTGCCACGCTAGGCGGGATCTTCGCTGCGCAGATCATTCCCGATGCAGGCTGGCGCTCGGTGTTCCTGTATGGCGGCATCGCCACATTGCTGACGTTGCCGGTGATGTATTTCCTGCTGCCTGAGTCCATCGCCTACTTGCTGGCACGCCAGCCCCGTGATGCGTGGAGCAGGGTCAACCGGCTACTGCGCCGCACTGGCATCGAACCGGTCGAGGATCTGCCCAAGCCTGCCGCGCTTGCCCTGGCTTCGTCAGGCTTCACGGCGCTTTTCTCGAAAGAGCTGTTGCGTTCGACCTTGCTGGTCTGGGCGGGCTTTTTCCTGGTCATGTTCGGCTTTTACTTCGTCATGAGCTGGACGCCCAAGCTGCTGGTTTCCGCAGGGCTGTCCAACCAGCAGGGCATCACCGGCGGGGTGCTGCTGAATCTGGGCGGTATCGTCGGAACGTCCCTGATCGGACTGCTGGCGGCGCGGTATCGACTGTCCCGGGTCCTGATGAGCTACCTGATACTCAACGCACTCTTGCTTGCGGTCTTCGTTCACTTCACGTCCAACCTCAACGTAGCGTTTGTTCTGGTGCTGATGATCGGCGTGCTGGTGAATGGCTGTGTCGCCGGTCTTTACGCGCTTACCCCCGGTATCTACGGGCCCGAACAGCGCGTCACGGCGCTTGGCTGGGGAATCGGCGTGGGCAGGATCGGGGCCATCCTGTCTCCCCTGGTGGCGGGCGGACTGATCGACGCCCATTGGCAGCCAGCCGATCTCTACCTTCTGTTCGCCAGCGCATTCCTTGTCGCGGCCATTGCCGTGTGGCTGATGCAAAGGCGTTCGCCGCTACCCGCTGTGCACCCGCTCGCCTCCTGAGTCCATCACCAATAACAACAATAAGGTGACGCTGAATGAATACTCCCGTTTCTGCCCTCATGCCTGTCGGCTGGGGCATCCTCCTGGGCCTGCTGGCGCAAAGTGCGAGCGCCGGTTTCATCGACAACAGCAGTGCGACGCTCACTGCTCGCAATTTTTACCTGGACCGCGACTACAAGGGCGAATCGCCTTACCCGGCTGCGCGTGAGTGGGCTCAGGGATTCATCCTCAAAGCCAGCTCCGGCTTCACTGAGGGAACCGTGGGTTTCGGCCTGGATGCGACCGGCCTGCTGGGGCTCAAGCTCGACTCCTCGCCTGATCGCACGGCAACCCAACTGCTCTCCTACAACCCGGTAACGCGAGAGGCCCGGGATGAATACTCCGAACTGGGCATTACGTTCAAAGCCAAGGTTTCGAAGAGCAAGCTGTCGATAGGCACTCAGTTTCCGTCCTTGCCTGTGATAACCGCGAGCCCGGCTCGTCTGCTGCCCCAATCCTTCCGTGGTGCGTACTTGATCTCCGATGAGTGGGACGGAGTGACGATTCACGTAGGGCGAATGGACCGGGTGAACCTGCGCGACTCCACCGACTACGGGCCTATCGGGCTGGCCTCGCCGAACGGTCGCTTCCGCCCTGGCGCCACCTCCGAGCGTTTCGATTTCTATGGCGGGGAGTACCGGCCAGCGACCAATCTCACCTTGCGCCTGCTGCGGGCCGAACTGGATGACATCTACACCCAGGACTTCCTCGGCGTGCTCCACCTGGCACCGATGGGAGAGGGCACGTTCAAGTCTGATATCCGGGTCTTCAACAGTCGGGAGGATGGTCGGGCCAAGGCCGGCAGCATCGACAACCTGAACGTTGGCGGCATGTTCAGTTATCGGTGGGGCGCTCACAGCCTGGGAGTGGGCCACATGCGCCAGTTTGGCGACAGTGCGTTCCCTTATATCGCCGGCGGAGAGCCTGCCGTGCTCAGCGACGGCACCATGAGCGCGGACTTCGTCAACCCTGGCGAACGCACCTGGGCGGTCAGGTATGACTATGACTTTGCCGGCGTCGGCATTCCGGGGCTGACCGGAATGATGCGTTACCTGCACGGCGACAGCATCGACCTGCCGGCCTTGGGCGGCCGCGACCTCAAAGAGTCGTCGAAGGATTTCGAGCTGGCCTATGTCATACAGTCCGGGCCGGCCAAAGACCTGGTGTTTCGGGTCAGGGAAGCGTTCTACCGAAATCAGCAGGACGCGGGTTCGACCTTCAGAAGTGATAACGAAACCCGGATCAATATCGACTACACCCTGAAAATCTGGTGAGTCCTGGCTGGCGGTGCTGAGCCCAGGTATCGCCTGTCGCGATACCTGGCAGCGCGAAACAGGCGCGCGCGCGGCTAACCGTCAGGGTATAAGTCGCCCATGCGCTACCGTCGTCTCGATCTGAACCTGCTGGTCGCTTTGAATGTGCTGCTGGAAGAATGCAGCGTCAGCAGAGCGGCCCAGCGCCTGAACCTCGGCCAGTCGGCAACCAGTGCCGCACTGGCGCGGCTGCGCGAGCATTTTCAGGACCCGTTGCTGGTTCCCCTCGGTCGTGGCCTGCAGCTCACCCCGTTGGCGCGTCAGTTGGCACCCAAGGTGCGCGATGTTCTCGACCTGGCCGGCGAACTCGTGGAAACCACCGCCGACTTCGATCCTGCCCGCTGTGAACGGCGTTTCACCCTGGTGGCGTCGGACTATGTGGCGGCGACGCTGATACCCGCTGTCAGCCGCGAATTACGCCGCCTGGCGCCCGGCGCATCGCTGGTGGTGCGGGACTTGTCACTGCCGCGCGACGGCGACCAGGTGGCCGAAGCGCTGGAGTATCGCCGCAGTGATCTGGTGATCGTGCCGCAACGGCGGGTCAATCCCGCTTATCCCCATATTCCGCTGCTCGATGACGAACTCTGTTGCATCGTCTGCGCCGAGCACTGGCTACAGGGCAATGACCTGGACCTCGCCGGTTACCGCGCCGCCGAGCATGTGCAGCGAGAGTTCGCCGACGGACAGAGCCTTTCGCTGGACACCCAGCACCTGCGGGACATCGGTATCGAGCGGCGGGTGGTCGCGACGGTGCAGAGCTTCGCCTTGATGGCGGAGTTCGTGATTGAAACCCCACGGGTCGCCACGCTTTTCCGCCGTCAGGCCGAGGCGCTGGCGCGGCGTTATCCGTTGCGCGTGCTGCCGGCGCCCATCGACTTTCCGCCAGCCTCCCAGGCGCTGCAGTGGCACCCGCAGCAGGCGTGCGACCCGACGCTGGCCTGGTTCCGCCAGGTGCTGGTGGAGCAAGCCGCCTTGCTGAGTCAGGGCTGAGGGTCGCCGGTCTCGCCGTGCAAGCCGACTTCTGCGATGGCCAGCAGCGCACAACGCTCGTCGTTGTCCGAGGTATCGCCGCTGACGCCGAGGGCACCGAGCAAGTGGCCTTCGGCATCGCGCAGCAATATTCCACCGGCGACGGGGATCACCTCGCCATCGGTCAGGCTGTTGATCGCATCGAAGAACGCGGGCATCGCCTGGGCCCGGCGTGCCAGTTCCCGGCCGCCCATGCCCATGCCCAGACAACCGCGTGCCTTGCCGGTGGCGATTTGCGGGCGCAGGAAGCTGGCGTGCTCATCGCGCAGCACCGCCAGCGGGTGGCCGGCGCTATCGAGTACCGCCGCAGCCACTGGGCGCAGGCCCAGGTTACGGGCATGGCGAAGGGTGGCCGCGGCCAGGCGCGCGGCGTGTTCGACGTCGAGGCAGGTCATGTTCATTGGCTCCATTTGCCGAGTTCCGCGACGCGGTTGCGGGTGTAGAGATCGGTCCACTTCAAGGTGTTGAAGTCCGACACTTGTTTGGGGTTGTAGGCGGTCCGTTGCAGGCTCACCGGCTCCCCGGCTTTGTAGACGGCCAGCAGGCGGTTGCGGTCCTGCAGGATGCGGATGTCATCCAGCGGCGAGCCGTCGAGTATCAGCAGGTCGGCCTGCTTGCCCGGCTCCAGGGTGCCGAGCGTTTCGCCACGGGGCATCAGGCGAGCGCCGACGTTGGTTGCGGCAAACAGTGCTTCTGCTGGAGTGAAGTCCAGGCGGCGGACCAGCAGTTCCAGCTCACGGGCATGCCATTCGCCGTAGGGCGTGACCGCAAAGCCGCTGTCGCTGCCGCAGGCAAAGGGGATACCGGCGGCCTTGGCCCGCTTGAGCACCGGTGTACCGACTTCCAGAGTGCGTGCGCAGTAACCGGCGTAGCCGGTGGTGATGGCCGGGTCGTGGGGCTGGCAAAAGTCCACGGTGTTCTGCGGGAAGGTCATTGTCGGAGCCAGTACGGTGCCGGCTTCGAGCAGTGCCTCGATGCAGGCATCGTCCATGTAGAAGGCATGGAAGACCAGGTCCACGCCTGCCTTGGCCGCATACATCACGGCCTCGCGGCCGTAGGCGTGAGTGGCCACGCGGCAACCGAGGCGGTGGGCTTCCTCGACCATCTCCCGGGTTTCGTCGGCGGTGAAGGCGGCGATGATTTCGCCGTTGGGACGACGCTGCGTGCCGTCCATGGCGATCTTGATCAGGTCCACGCCATCCTTGGCCTGCTTGCGGATTTCCGCGATGGCGTCGGTACGGCTGGTGACCAGGGCAGCGGTGAAATATTCCGGTGCACCGACGCGGCTCGGGAACCAGTCGTTGAGGCTCTGCCGGTTGGTGATCACACGGCTGCTGGCGGCAATCCGCGGCCCGTCAAACAGGCCCGCGTTGACCGTGTTGCGCACGGCGATGCTGAGTTGACCGCTGTCGCCGGGACAGATCATGGACGTGACGCCGGCGGCCAGCACGTGCTGAGAGAAGAACAGCCCGCGCAAGGCGCGAAATTCGTCACTGGTCCAGATGTCGATGTCTTCCTCGCTCTGCGCGTTGCCGAACGCCAGGTGGGTGTGGACGTCCACCAGGCCCGGCATGACGAAATCGCCACGGACTTCCCGATCGCCCGCCGCTGGTCGTGGCGCCTGGGCCGTCGGGCCGACATGGCGGATCACGCCGTTGTCGATGATCAGGGTCTGCTGCTGGCGGACGTCCAGTCCGGTGCCATCGAACAGGGTGGAGCAGTGCAGGTGCAGGGCGCTCATGGTTGGGAATCTCCTCGTCTTGTTTTTCCGCAGGCTAGGGCGCCAGTCCTTGGGTGCACCATCAGATGCTGTCGATGGCCAACCATCGACGCCGTTGATAGCTGGCGACAAGCCGCGCAGCGCCTGGGCGAGGGAGAAATACAGCGGCGGACCGAAGCAGGTATCGGGAGTGGCGATGGCAGGCATGGGGATTGGCGATTTTTCCCCAGGGCGAGGGTGAGGTGAGGATGCGCCTCCCAATCACCCCGCAAGGAAAATGCCCATGAATACCGTTGATGACCTCCTGCGTCTGGAAACCGAACGCCAGCGCGCCTTGGTCGAAGAAGACCATGCCCGGCTCGACAGCCTGTTTGCCGATGAACTGCTGTATGTCCACACCACCGGGCTGGTGCAGGACAAGGCGCAGTACCTGGACTATGCCCGCCAGGCGGTGCGCTACCTGGCGGTGGAGCGGGGTGAGCTGGTGGTGCGTCTGTTTGGCGACAGCCTGGCGTTGATGAGCGGGCCGCAATGCAACCTGCTGCAAAAGCGCGGAGGTGGCGAGCCGGTGCGCGCCGAGGGGTTTGCCACGCAAGTCTGGACACGGGATGAGGCGGGGTGGCGAATCGCGTCGTTCCACGGCACCCGCACCGCGGGATAGGCGAACGCCAGTCCGACGCTGGCGCCGTGATCAGTGCAGTTCAGCCGGTTGCCAGCCAGTCGCCTTCCTGCTGGTCGATGCGCTGGATGCAGTCGCGAATGCGCTCGCGCAACCAACGGTGCATGGGGTCGCCCTCCATGCTCCGGTGCCACAGCATGAATTCGCGCATCACCGGAATTTCCATCGGCGTGGGCAGGATGCGCAGCGGCAGGTAGCGCGCATAGAGCCGGGCCAGGCGGCGGTGCATGGTCGCCAGGCGAGGGGTGCCCACCAACAACTGTGGCAGGGTGTTGAAGTCGTTGCTGATTACCTCCAGCCGGCGGTTGACGCCGTACTGGTTCATGATCCAGTCCTCGATGCTGAGGTGCCGGTTGCGGCCGAAGCCCACCGAGATGTGCCCCATCTCCAGGTACTGCTCCAGCGTCAGGCTGTCGCCGACGGCAGGGTTATCGCGCCATACCACGCAGACATGGTCTTCCTCGAACAGCAACTGCGCGGGATGGTCATCGATGATGTAGCGCTCGGGGACAATCATCATGTCCACCTCGCCGCGCATCAGCAGCTCGCCACTGTTGTCGCCGGGGCTGATGATCTCGAAGGTGATGTGTGGCGCTTGCTGGTGGATCTTCTGAATGACCTGGGCAAACAGCACGCTGATCAGGTAATCCGAGGTCACCAGGCGAAAATGCCGCTTGCTGCTGGCAGGGTCGAACACCGGTCTGGCGGTGATCGACGAGCGGATGGTCAGCAGCACTTCACGCACCGGCCCCGCCAGTTCCAGCGCATAGGGTGTGGGCTGCATCTTGCGCCCGACCTGCACCAGCAATTCGTCTTCGAAGAACGTTCGCAGGCGGCCCAGCACACCGCTGGTGGCCGATTGGGTCATGTGCAGGCGTTCGGCGGTGCGGGTGATGTTCTGCTCTTCCAGCAGCACATCTAGCGCGACCAGGAGATTGAGATCCAGGTGGTGAAAACGCATGGTGATGGCTCACGGTTCTTGTAGTTGTTTTGTCGATACCTTCCCGTCGCACCCTTGCGGCGTCAATCCCCGTCCTCTCCTGAAAACCGGCAAACGCCCGGCGCCATGGCCCGCCGCACAGGTATCGCGATTGCCGATGCCAGGCATCCCGGTTGGTGATGGATCCGGCCGCTCACGCCCGGTGTAACAGCGCGTTTCAGGTATCGCGCTGCTCGATAGGTCACATCCCGACAAGCGATTAGTCAGAGCCCGCGGCTCAAGTCAACCTGTGCCCGTCGCCCGGTCTATCCCGCCGGATGGCGCCACCTCGGCATTTCGACCGTACCGGTCCGGCTGCCTTACCGGCCGGTGGTGGCAGAGAAAAAATGCCAACAAAAACAATAAAAGAGGGTTAGTTCGATGGCTATTCGCTCCATCGCCGCATCGCGGCGTGCGCCCTTCACCCTGACGCTCGCAGCGGCGCTGGTCGTCGGTCTTCCGTCCGCCCAGGCGTTCGAGATCCAGACCGGCAACCCGGACCTGAGCCTGCGCTGGGACAACACACTCAAGTACAGCGCCGCCTGGCGCACCCAGGACCAGAGCAGCAAACTCACCACTGGCCAGGTCGCCCTGAACCAGGACGACGGTGACCGCAATTTCAACAAGGGCCTGATCTCCAATCGCCTGGACATCCTCTCCGAACTGGATATCGGTTACCGCGATTTCGGCGCGCGGTTCAGCGGCGCCGGCTGGTTCGACAACGAGTACCAGAAGGACAACGACAACAATGATCCGTCCCGGGCCAACGTGCGCTCGGTGGCGTATGACCAGTTCAGCGACGACACCCGTCACCTGCACGGCGGCGATGCCGAACTGCTGGATGCGTTCGTGTACTGGAACGGTGATGTGGCGGACCGCGCCGCCTCGGTGCGGCTCGGTCGTCACGGGCTGATCTGGGGCGAGAGCCTGTTCTTCGGCGCCAACGGCATTGCCGGCGGCATGGCGCCGGTGGACGTGGTCAAGGCCGTGTCGGTGCCCAACACCCAGTTCAAGGAAATCACTCGCCCGGTCAGCCAGCTCTCCGGCACCTTCCAACTGACCGACGCGCTATCGCTCGGCGCCTACTACCAGTTCGAGTGGGAAGAAACCCGGCTGCCGGGGGCTGGCAGTTATTTCTCGGTCAGCGACACCATCGGCCAAGGCAACGAGCGGCTGATTACCGGCGCACCGTTCCCGGCGTTCCTCGGTGGCAACCCGAACAGCCCGGCGGCGTTCTTCCACGGTAACGACAAGGAAGCGAAAAGCTCGGGGCAGGGCGGCCTGCAGTTGCGCTACACCGCGGATACCGTCGAGTACGGTCTGTATGCGATCCAGTACCACGACAAGTCGCCCAAGCTGTACCTGAAACCCAACGCCACCGGCCCGAACTTCGCCACCGGGCAGATCGGCGAGTACTACTGGGTGTACCCGGAAAATATCCGTGCGCTGGGCGCCAGCTTCGCCACCAGCCTCGATGAATTCAGCTTCGCCGGTGAGGCGTCGATGCGCTGGAACATGCCGCTGGTGTCCAACGGCCAGACCGTCACGCCGGGCATGGTCGCGGACAACGACGACCATCCGCTGTATGCCGTCGGCCGCACCGCGCACCTGAACCTGAACATGATCGCCTCGCTGGGCCCGTCGTTTGTCGCCAACGAAGCCAGTCTGGTGGGCGAGGTCGCCTGGAACCGTCTGCTCAGCGTGACCAAGAACCGCGCCGCGCTGGACCCCGGCGCCACCGACGATGGCGTCGGCCTCAAGCTGGTCTACACCCCGACGTATCGCCAGTTGTTCCCCGGCATCGACCTCAGCGTACCGCTGGGCATCAGCTACTTCCCCATGGGCAAGTCGGCGGTGGTCGGCAGTTTCGGCCCCGACCGCGGTGGCGATATGAATATCGGCGTCACCGCCACCTACCTCGACCGGGTCACCTTCGGCCTGACCTACACCCACTACTACGGCCCCGAGGACACCAACCTCAATTCGCTGTCGCAGTTCACCTTCAAACAAGCACTGAAAGACCGGGACTACCTGGCCTTCTCGGTTAAAACAACATTCTGAGGGGACGTTCATGACCTTGCCTTTTTCTCTCAAGACCTTCTGCGTCGCCGTGCTCGGCGCCGCGGCCCTGAGCCTGCAACCGGCCCAGGCCGCCAGCCCCGATGACCTCGGCAAGCAACTGACGCCCATGGGCGCCGAGCGTGCCGGCAACGCCGACGGCAGCATTCCGGCCTGGGACGGCGGCTACACCAAGGTGGACCCGTCCTTCAAACAGGGCGGCAAGCGCAGCGATCCCTTTACCGCCGACAAGCCGCTGTACAGCATCACCGCGAAGAACCTGGACCAGTACGCCGGCAAGCTCAGCGATGGCACCAAGGCCATGTTCAAGCGCTACCCGGAAAGCTACCGCATTGACGTCTACCCGACCCGCCGCACTGCCGCCGCGCCGCAATGGGTCTATGACAACACCCTGAAGAACGCCCGCGAGGCCAGGCTGGTGGACAGCAGCGCCGGACCGGTACCGGAAAACGCCTATGGCGGTATTCCGTTCCCGCTGCCGAAAAATGGCGCGGAAGCGATGTGGAACCACCTGTTGAACTGGCGCGGCACCTCGCTGGCCATGGACTTCCGCCACTACCTGATGACCGCCGACGGCGCCCAGGTGATGACCACTGACGGCAAGGCCATCCAGGAGATGCCGTACTACTACCCGGATGGCAACGCCGCCAGTTTCGATGGCGACTACTGGCTGTTCCGCCTGCTCAACGTCGGTCCGGCGCTGCGCGCGGGCGAGCAGATCATGGGTCGCACCAACATCAACGGCGACAAGTCCCAGGCCCACGTCTACCTCACCGGCCAACGCCGTGTGCGCAAGTTGCCCAACGCCTGTTGCGACACGCCGACGCCGGCCACCGCCGGGGTCATGTCGTTCGATGAACTCAGCGTGTTCCAGGGCCGTATGGACCGCTTCGACTGGAAGCTGGTGGGCAAGCAGGAGATGTACATCCCCTACAACACCAACAAGATCCAGACCGCCGCGAAGCCCGAAGACCTGTTCGCCAAGCACCACCTCAATCCCGACTACGTGCGCTGGGAACTGCACCGCGTCTGGGTGGTGGAAGCCGACCTGGCACCGGGCAAGCGCCACCAGTTGCCGAAGGGCCGTTACTACCTCGACGAGGACACCTGGCAGGCGATGCTCGGCGATCGTTGGGACGCCAATGGCCAACTGGCCAAGACCCTCTGGTCGCTGCCGTCGGTGATGCCTGACCTGCCGGCCGTGGCGCAGTTGTCCTCGGGCTTCTACGACCTGGTGTCCGGGGCCTGGTTTATCCAGAACCTCTACACCGGCAAGGACCAGCAATACGCCATCGTCGATCGCTACAAGGCCGCCGAGTTTTCCCCGGCAGCCATGGCCGGACGCGGCGTGCGCTGATGAGCCGAGGGGAGGGCGCGCGTCGCTCTCCCGCCCAGGACTGGATTCGAGGTAGATATGAACAGAGTGCTTCAGTTGAGCGGCCTGTTGCTGGCCCTCGCCTTGCCGATGGCGTCGCAGTGCTTCGCCCAGGCGTCGGTGCACCGCCTGAAGGTAGGCGATGTGCTGGAGAGCCCGGCGAGCCAGGTGCCGAACCCGCAAAGGGCGGTGTACACCGCGCTGGCCCGGGCTGGCGAACGGCTGGTGGCGGTGGGCGAGCGCGGGTTGGTCCTGCTGTCCGATGACAATGGCCGGCAATGGCGGCAGGTGCCGGTGCCGGTCTCGGTGGGCCTGACCGCCGTGCAGTTCGCCGATGCGCGCAGTGGGTGGGCGGTGGGGCATGCCGGGGTGGTGCTGGCGACCCGCGACGGCGGCGAAAGCTGGGCCTTGCAACTGGACGGCCGGGAAGCCGCTCGACTGGAGCTGGAAGAGGCCAGCCGTGCCTTGCCCGGCGCGGCGGATGAGGCGGCGGCGCAGTTGCGCCTGGACACCGCGCAACGCATCGCCGCAGAACAACCGGACAAACCGTTTCTGGCCATCGCTGCCAGCGATGCCGCCAACGTGCTGGTTGTCGGTGCCTATGGCCTGGCCATGCGCAGCACCGACGGCGGCAACCATTGGCATTCGCTGATGGGCCGGATCGACAACCCGGAGGGCCTGCACCTGTACGCGGTCGCTCGCCAGGGTGATGCCTGGGTATTGGCCGGCGAGCAGGGTTACCTGGCCCGTTCCGCCGACGGCGAGGACTTCCATCCGCTGCCCAGCCCCTACAGCGGCAGCCTGTTCACCCTGGCCCCCCGGGGCGATGGCGCACTGCTGATCGGTGGGCTCAAGGGCAATGCCTTCGTCCTCGCCGCCGATGCGCCAGAGGCTGAAGCCCTGCCGGCGTTGGCCGCGGTGTCCTTCAGCGACGCCATCACCCTGGGCGACGGCAGCGTGCTGCTGGCCAACCAGGCGGGCGGCTTGTTCGCCAGCTCGCCCGACGGCTTTGCCGCTGTCTTCGAGCCGCTGCGCAAACCGGTGTCGGCCGCTATCCAGGCCGCCGATGGCAGCCTGGTGTTCGCCGGCTTTACCGGGCTTTCGCGCGTCGCGCCGCCCGCTGTTTCCGCTTCGGAGTGACCCTCATGAATTGCGCAAGTCGCCCTCCCGCCCCCAGCGGCCCGGAGGCGTTCGATCCACGCTCCGGCTCGCTGGTCGAGCGGGCCCTGTTCAACCATCGCCACTGGGTCTTGCTGCTGTGCCTGCTGACCACCGTCCTGCTGGGCTGGCAGTCGGCACGCCTGGAACTCAATGCCAGCTTCGAAAAGATGATCCCGACCGGGCATCCCTATATCGCCAATTACCTGGAACGGCAGCAGGAGTTGTCGGGCCTGGGCAATGCCTTGCGCATTGCTGTGGCGAATCCCAAGGGCGATATCTATGACGCCGGCTACCTGCGCACGCTGCAGGCCCTCAGCGAGCAGATCTACCTGCTGCCGGGTGTCGACCGTGCCTACATGAAATCGCTGTGGACCCCGGCAACCCGCTGGGTCTCGGTCACCGAGGACGGCCTGGACGGCGGCCCGGTGATCCCCGACGACTATGACGGCAGCCCGAAGTCTCTGGGCGAACTGCGGCGCAATGTGCAGGTGTCCAACGAGATCGGCCAACTGGTGGCGTTCGACCAGCGCTCCAGCATCATTTATGTGCCGTTGCTGGCGCGCACCCCTGACGGCCAGGCGCTGGACTACGCGGTGCTGTCCGAGCGCCTTGAAGCCTTGCGGGCGAAGTTCCAGGGCGATAGCGTCGACATCCACATCACCGGCTTCGCCAAGAAAGTCGGCGACCTGATCGAAGGGCTGCAGCAAATTCTGCTGTTCTTCGCCGTGGCCATCCTGATCACCACCGCGGTGCTCTACGCCTACACCCGTTGCGTGCGCAGCACCTTGCTGGTGGTGGCCTGTTCGCTGGTGGCGGTGGTCTGGCAACTGGGCTTGCTGCCGTTGCTGGGCTTCCAGCTCGACCCCTATTCGGTGCTGGTGCCGTTCCTGGTGTTCGCCATCGGCATGAGCCACGGCGCGCAGAAGATGAACGGCATCATGCAGGACATCGGTCGCGGCATGCACCGCGTGGTGGCGGCGCGCTTCACCTTCCGCCGCCTGTTCCTGGCCGGGCTTACCGCGTTGCTCTGCGATGCCGTGGGTTTTGCTGTGCTGATGATCATCCAGATCAAGGTCATCCAGGACCTGGCGATCATCGCCAGCATTGGCGTGGCGGTGCTGATTTTCACCAACCTCATCTTGCTGCCGGTGCTGCTGTCGTATGTCGGCGTCAGTCCACGTGCCGCCGAACTCAGCCTGCGCAGCGAACGTGCCGAGGAGAGCGGCAAGGCGCGCCATCCGTTCTGGCGTTTTCTCGACCTGTTCACCCGCAAGCCGTGGGCGACGCTGTGCATCGGCGTCAGCCTGGTCATGGCCGTGCTCGGTTTTCTGGTCAGCCTGCACCTGGCCATCGGCGACCTCGATGCCGGCGCGCCGGAGCTGCGCGCCGACTCGCGCTACAACCGTGACGACGCCTTCATGACCCAGGCCTACGGTGCCAGCAGCGACCTGTTCGCGGTCATGGTGCAGACGCCTGCCGGTGCCTGCGCCCGCTACGACGTGCTGCGCAAGGTCGATGAACTGGACTGGCAACTGCGCAGCCTGCCGGGCGTGGACTCGACCAACTCGCTGGCGCTGCTCAATCGACGGATGCTGGTCGGGTTGTCCGAAGGCAACCCGAAATGGTACGAGCTGCAGAACAACCAGGCGATGCTCAACATGATCACCGCCAGCGCGCCACGCGGTTTGTACAACGAGTCCTGCAGCCTGCTGACGCTGTACGTCTACCTCAGCGACCACAAGGCCGAAACCCTGACCCGGCTGGTCGAGCATGTCGAAGGATTCGCTGCGGCCAACAACACCGATGAGGTGAAATTCCTGCTCGCCGCCGGCAATGCCGGGATCGAGGCGGCCACCAATATCGTCGTGCGCGAGGCCAACCGCGAGATGCTGTTCTGGGTCTACGGGGCGGTGATCCTGCTCTGCCTGGTGACCTTCCGCTCCTGGCGCGCCACCGTGTGTGCGGTGATCCCGCTGATGCTCACGTCCATTCTGTGCGAGGCGCTGATGGTCTGGCTCGGTATCGGGGTCAAGGTCGCCACGCTGCCGGTGATCGCCCTGGGTGTTGGTATCGGGGTCGATTACGCGCTGTACGTGATGAGCATCCTGCTCGGCCATTTGCGCCAGGGCGCCAGTCTTTCCGAGGCGTATTACCGCGCCCTGGTGTCCACCGGCAAGGTGGTGATGCTGACCGGCGTGACACTGGCCATCGGCGTCGGCACCTGGATGTTCTCGCCCATCAAGTTCCAGGCCGACATGGGCGTGCTGCTGGCCTTCATGTTCGTCTGGAACATGGTCGGCGCGCTGGTGCTGCTGCCGGCATTGGCGCGTTTTCTGTTGCCGGTGCGCGAGCGGTCCGCCGCAGACACTGTGCAAACGCCCGCCGCCCAGGAGGTGACCCATGCGTAATCAAACCCAGGCGGGCTTGCCGCAATCGCTGTTGCTGTTGCTCGGCAGTTGCCTGCCGGTGCTGGGTGCCGTGTTGCTGGCGCCGGTGCTGCCGCGCATGCACGAGCACTTCGCCAACGATCCGCTGGTTGCCGTGCTGGTGCCGGTGAGCCTGACCATTCCGGCGCTGGTGATTGCGTTACTGGCGCCGTTCGCCGGACTGATCGCCGACCGCCTCGGGCGCAAGCCTTTGCTGCTGGGCTCGATGCTGCTGTACAGCCTGTTCGGTCTGCTGCCGCTGTGGCTGGAATCGTTGCCGGCGATCGTCGCCAGCCGTGCCGGTCTGGGCCTGGCGGAGGCGGGGATCATGACCTGCTGCACCACCCTGATTGGCGACTATTACCAGGGCGCCCGGCGTGAGCGTTTGTTCGCCTTGCAGATGGTCTGCACTTCGCTATCGGCGGCGGTGTTCATCAGCGTTGGCGGCGCGTTGGGGCAGGACGATTGGCGCACCCCTTACACCCTGTATGGCGTCGGTCTGCTGTTCTTGCCGCTGATGGCGTGGCTGTTGTGGGAGCGTCAGGCATCGGCGATTCAGGTCGAGGCCGAAAGCAGCGGGTTTCCCTGGAGCACCTTGTTGCCGCTGTACCTGTTCAGCCTGCTGGCCGGTGCCAGCCTGTTCATCGTGCCGGTGCAGGCGGGCTTTCTGCTGGGACTGTTGCAGGTCGATTCACCGCAGCAGATCGGCATGGTCATGGGCGCCAACCAGTTGGGTGTGATGCTTGGCGCCCTGAGTTTCCGTCTGTTCCATCGCTGTGCCCGGCAGCACCTTCTGCTTCTGGCGTTCGTCACAGCCGGGCTTGGCGGATGGCTGATGGCGCGGGCCGGGAGTCCAGCGTTGCTGACCCTGGCGGTCGCCCTCAACGGCCTGGGCATCGGACTGATGTTGCCAACGCTGATCACCTGGATCATGTCGCGCGCCAGTTTCGCCCAGCGCGGGCGGGCGACCGGAGGCTTCACCGCCGCGCTGTTCGCCGGCGAGTTCGCCAGCCCGCTGCTGGTACTCGGACTGACCGGCGGCAATCACCAGGCCCTGCCGGACGCACTGGCGCTGGTGGGCCTGGCGCAACTGCTCCTGGCCCTGAGCTGCCTGCTGTTGCCGCGCTGGATAGCGCCGCAGGCCGCGCCTGCGCCGACCTTGCCGTGAGGACGCGAACATGAGCATTCATTCGCTGTTTTCCCTTGAAGGCAAACGGGCACTGGTGACCGGCGCCACCCGCGGCATTGGCCTGGCCATCGCGCGCTTGTATGGACAGGCCGGCGCCCGCCTGGTGATCAATAGCGAGCGCGAGGATGACTGCCAGCGGGTTGCTGCCGAACTGAGCGAGGAAGGCATTGCCGTCAGCGCCTTCGCGGCCGACCTCACTGATCGTCAACAGGTCCTCGCCCTGGCCCATCACGCCGGCGCCGTCGATGTGCTGGTGTGCAATGCCGGCGTGGCGCCGCACTTTGGCCCGTTGCACAGCCTCGATGAGCCGCAGTGGCGCATCACTCTCGGCGTCAATCTTGAAAGTGCTCTGTGGCTGAGTGCTGCCCTGTTGCCCGCCATGGCCGAGCGCGGCGGTGGCAGCGTGGTGCTGATGGCGAGTATTGCCGGCGTGCGCGGTAACAAGGCGCTTGGAGCGTATGGGCTGACCAAGGCGGCGCTGGTGCAGTTGGCGCGCAACCTGGCGGTGGAGTGGGGGCCGGCCAATATCCGGGTCAACGCCATCAGCCCGGGCGTGATCGAAACCGCCTTTGCCCGGCCAATGACTGACAACGCGGACATCATGCAGCGCCGCCTGGCGCTCACCCCTTTGCGCCGTGTCGGCACCGCCGATGAGGTGGCGGCACTGGCGTTGCTGCTCGCCACCCCCGGCGGCGCCTTCATCAGTGGACAGAACCTGATAGTCGATGGTGGAACCACCATCGGCGATGGCAATTGAACGGAGTACCCATGCAATCACTTCCCCCTTTCAAACGCGTTGTCACGGGCCACAGCGCCGAAGGCACAGCGCTTGCGGCGCTGGTCGGCGCGGTGCCCAACAGCTTCGATCTCAAGGCCGTGCCCGGTACGGTTTTCCATGAAATCTGGAACAGCGACACGAGCCCGGCCACCCTGGACAACGGCGCGGACCCGACGCTCAAGCCGCTGGTGCTCAGCCCTTCTACGTTGGGCAGCCTGATCCGCGTCGTGGACATCCCGCCCGACAGCGTGCAGAACCAGGTCAGCGACGCCAGCGCCGCGGCGGTCTTTGCCGAAATCGGCGAAGCCCATGCCGGCACCGGCCAGCGCGATTCGAAGCACAAGCTGATGCACCGGACCGAAACCCTCGACTACGGCATCGTCACCGAAGGTGAGGTGTGGCTGGTGCTGGACGATGAAGACGTGCACCTCAAGCGCGGCGACATCGTGGTCCAGCGCGGCACCAATCACGCCTGGAGCAACCGCACCGAGGCGATGGCGCGGATGGTCTTCATTCTGCTCGACGGGCGCTATGCCGACAGCCTGCGCGAGGTGCTGCCATGAAGCTGGCAACCTTGGCCGATGGCAGCCGCGACGGTCGCCTGCTGCTGGTGTCCCGAGACCTGGAGAGGGCGGTGCAAGTCACTGATATCGCCCCAACGTTGCAGGCGGCCATCGACGACTGGGCCCGCGTCGAACCGGTGTTGCAGGCGCGCTACGAGGCCCTGAATCACGGCGATGTCGAGGGCGCTTTCGCCTTCGATCCCGAGCAGGTCATGGCGCCGTTGCCGCGGGCCTGGCAATGGCTGGATGGCTCGTGTTTTCTCAGCCATGGAGAGCTGATGCAGCGGGCATTCCAGCTCGACCCCATCGAAGGTGTCGAGGACACGCCGCTGATGTATCAAGGTGCGGGCGATGACTTCCTCGGGCCGCGGCAGGACATCGCGTTGCCCAGCGAAGCCCATGGCATCGATTTCGAGGGCGAGTTCGCGGTGCTGGTGGATGAAGTGCCAATGGGCTGTTCCGCCGCCGAGGCGCTGGCGCATGTGCGGCTGATTCTTCAGGTCAACGACGTCAGCTTGCGGGCCTTGGCGCCACGGGAAATGAAGACCGGTTTCGGCTTTATCCAGGCCAAGTCGTCCTCCAGTTTTGCGCCGGTGGCGGTGACCCCGGATGAGTTGGGCGAGGACTGGCGCGACGGCCGCGTGCACCTGCCGCTGAACGTGACGCGCAACGGCGAGTGGTTCGGTCATCCCCATGGCGGCGCGATGCATTTCGGTTTTCACCGGTTGATCGCTCATGCGGCCCTGACCCGCCGCCTGAGCGCCGGCACCCTGATCGGTTCCGGCACGGTCTCCAACGCCGATCGCAGTGTCGGCTCGGCGTGCATTGCCGAGCGCCGCGCGGTGGAAATGATCGAGCACGGCGCGCCACGCACGGCGTTCATGCGCTTTGGCGAACGGGTGCGCATGGAGGTTCGCGGCGCTGACGGCACGGCGCTGTTCGGCAGCATTGACCAGCAGGTGGTCAAGGCGGGTGCAGCATGCGCGTGATGGTCACTGGCGCCGCGGGCTTTCTCGGTCGCCAATTGGTGCAGCGGCTGCTGGCGGTCGGGCAACTGCGAGGGCGTCGCATCGAGGCGCTGATACTGCTTGATCAGCGCCTCGACGGTTTTCCGGATGATCGTCGCCTGCGCCATCTGAGCGGCAGCATCACCGACCCCGCGCTGCTGCGCCGGGGGCTGGCCGATGGCGTCGATGTGGTCTTCCATCTGGTCAGCATTGCCGGTGGCGCCGCCGAGGAAAATTATGAGCTGGGCCGGCAGGTGAACCTGCTCGCCACCCTGCAGTTGCTGGACCTGTTGCGTCACTCGCAGCAGCTTCCAGTACTGGTGTACGCCAGCAGCGTGGCGGTCTACGGCGGCGATCTGCCGGCGCGGATGGACGAGCATCACCGGCCGCGACCAGCGCTGTCCTATGGCGCCCACAAGCTGATGATCGAAAACCATCTGAACGATCTCGGCCGTCGCGGCGAGGTCGATGGCCGCGCCCTGCGCCTGCCCGGCATCGTCGCCCGGCCGGGTGACGGCAACGGCCTGCGCTCGGCCTTCATGAGCGTGCTTCTGCAGCGTTTCGCTGCGGGTGAACCCTATCAGTGCCCGGTGTCAGCCGAGGCCACGTCCTGGTGGATGTCCGCGTCCTGCTGCGTGGATAACCTGCTGCATGCCGCCGGGTTCGACCTCGCGACGGACGCGCCGTCGCGGGTCTGGCAACTGCCGGTCCTGCACCTGTCCATTGGCGATGTGGTGGATGCCCTGGCCGAGGTGTTCGGCGAGGAGCGCCGGTCGCTGATCAGCTTCCAGCCGGATGCGGCCCTCGAAGCCCTGTTCGGACGTTTTCCACCTTTGCGAACCCCGCTGGCCCGCGAGCGTGGCTTTCGTCACGACGGCACGGCGCGGGCGCTGGTTCGCCACGCGCTTGACCTTACTCAGCGCCCGCGCGTTTCCCGCGTGACCGCTGCAACCGCTTGAGAGGAACTGCGATGACTTTGTCCCTGAACCCGCTCCAGACCCGAAAGCGCCGCCTGGTCGATCTGTCGGTAACCCTGGACAACAACCCCTACACCGACCCACCGCCGCTGCTGCCGAAAATCGACTACATGGACCACCAGCAAGGCTGGCCGGAAATGGCCGCGATGTTTCCCGGCCTGACCCTTGATCAGATGCCCGGCCAGGAATCCTGGGCCGCCGAGCGCCTCTCCATCACCACCCACAGCGGCACGCACATGGATGCGCCCTGGCATTACGCCTCGACCACCGACGGCGGCAAGCCGGCCTTCGGCATCGATGAGCTGCCGCTGGACTGGTGCCTGCAACCGGGGGTGAAGCTGGACTTCCGGCATCTGCCGGATGGCCATATCGTCAGCGCCGCCGAGGTCGAGGCCGAACTGCAACGCATCGGTCACAGGTTGCAGCCGCTGGATATCGTGCTGATCAACACCCGCGCCGGCAGCCTGTTCGGCCAGCCGGGCTACCTGGATGCGGGGATCGGCATGGGCCGCGAGGCAACCCTGTATCTGCTCGATCGCGGGGTACGCGTGGTCGGCACCGACGCCTGGAGCTGGGACGCGCCGTTCAGCTTTACCCGCCAGCGCTTCGCCGAAAGCGGTGATGCCTCGATCATCTGGGAAGGGCACAAGGCGGGTCGCGATATCGGCTACGGGCAGATGGAAAAGCTCGCCAATCTCGACAGCTTGCCGGCCAATGGTTTTCTGGTGTCGTGCTTCCCGTACAAGATCAAACACGCCTCCGCCGGGTTTGTCCGTGCCGTTGCCATCTTCGAAGAATAAAAAGTGAGGTTCGCGTGCGCTTTCCCTTTCTCCTCGCCGCGCTGGCATGCGCGGCGCCGACCTTTGCTGCGACTGCCGAGCGGCCCAATATCCTGCTGATCGTCGCCGATGACCTCGGCTATTCCGATCTCGGCGCCTTCGGTGGCGAGATCGACACGCCGGTGCTGGATCAACTGGCGTCCACAGGGCTGCAACTGACCAACATGTACGCGGCCCCGACTTGCTCGCCGACCCGCTCGATGCTGATGTCCGGCACCGACAATCACCTGGTCGGGCTGGGCACCATGGCTGAGGGCATCCAGCCGTTCCAGCAGGGCAAACCGGGCTATGAGGGCTACCTCAACCAGCAGGCCCATTCGATTGCCGAGCTGTTGCGCGACGGCGGCTACCGCACCAGCATGGTGGGCAAATGGCACCTCGGCCTGACGCCTGAACAGGGCCCTGACCGACGCGGATTCGAGCAGTCGTTCACCTTGCTCGAAGGCGGTGGTGTGCACTTCAAGCCACCGGCGCAGCCCATGGCGAAAATCGAGCAGATCACTTATCGCGAGAACGGCAAGCCGGTGGAACTGCCGGACGATTTCTACTCCTCGGACTTCTACACCGACAAGCTGATCGACTACCTGCGCCAGGGGCAGGGCAGCGGCAAGCCGTTCTTCGCCTACGCCGCCTACACCTCGCCGCATTGGCCGTTGCAGGCGCCGGATGCCTGGCGTGATGTTTACCGCGGGCGTTACGACGAAGGCTACGACAAGGTCCGCGAGGCACGGATCGAGCGGCTGCGGGAGAAGGGCCTGCTACCGGCGGACTTTGTTGCGGCGCAGCGTTTACCGGTCGCGCCGAACCTGCCTGGCTGGGAACAACTGAGCGCGGATCAGCGCCGCAGTGAGGCGCGTAAAATGGAGATCTACGCGGCGATGGTCGGCAACCTCGACCACAACATCGGTCGGCTGCTGGATTATCTGAAAAGCACCGGGCAGTACGACAACACCCTGATCGTGTTCATGTCGGACAACGGCGCTGCTGGCGAACGGCATGAGCAGTTCTACCCGGCGGGCCCGGACACCGACAACCGCCTGGAGAACCTTGGCCGACGCGGTTCGCAGGTCGACTACGGCCTGCGCTGGGCGGAGGTCAGTGCCGCGCCGTTGCGCCTGTTCAAGGGCAGTACCGCCGAGGGCGGCATCAGCGTGCCGGCCATTATCCATCTGCCGCAGGCGCTGGCTCGCCAAGGGCTGGAGCGTAGCGTGGCGCGGGTCGATGACCTGGCGCCGACCTTCCTCGCGCTCGCCGGCCTGCCCGACCCGGGTGACCGTTACCAGGGGCAGCCGAAACACCCGATCACCGGCCGCTCGATGTTGCCGATGCTGGAAGGCAAGGCGCCGGCATCGCCTGTACTGGCGGGTGAATTGTTCGGCAGTCTGTACTACCGCGAAGGCAACCTGAAACTGCTGGGACTGCGCCCCTGGGCCATGCCGGGCGAAGCGCCGCAGCCTTTGCGCTGGCAACTGTTCGACGTCGCCCGTGACCGCGGCGAGGTCGAGGACCTTGCCGCGCGCGAGCCGGAAACGTTCGAGCGGCTGAAGCGTGCATGGCAGGTGTATGCGAAGGAGGTCGGGGTGGTGTTTCCACCTCAGGCCAAGGGGCCGTGAGCTGAACGGGAGCGGTTCTTCACCTCGGTGGTGCAGGCTTCTCCACTTGAAATGGCGACACTGCCGGCCCTGTGGGAGCTGGCTTGCCAGCGATGACGTCGGTGACTTCACCACCGCCATCGCTGGCAAGCCAGCTCCCACAGGGGGGGCGGGCCCCGCGGTGTAGCCGAATGGATAAGTGCACAGCCACGACACCTGGGCAAGCAAAAAAAGGGGCGTCATCCGACGCCCCGATTCACCACGTTAAAACCCCGATTCAATGCTTGGCTGGCGGCCCGCCAGGGAACCATTTCTCCTGATAGTGGAAGAGGAAATACTGCGAGTTGTCCGCGCCAGGAGCGGCGGTGCGGGCGGTCCAGTGTTCGTCATGCAGGTCCATGTCGGCGTCGTATTCGACATGGCAGCCCATGGGGCTGTTGAAGTACCAGAACCAGTTGGAACCCAGTTGGTGGCGTCCCGGTCCCCAGAACGATTCATAACCTTTTTCCACGAACCGGGTCCCGGCCACCAGCACTTCGGTCGGGCCGCCCATGTGGAAGGTGAAGTGCTCGATGCCCTTCATGAACGGTGGCGTCTGGATCAGGAACAGGGTGTGGTGGTCCTGGGTTCCGCCCGGGCGCAGGAACGGACCGGTGTCGGCGAAACGGTCGGTGCAGACGAAACCGAGGCGCTGGTAGAAGGCCTCCGCCCTGGCCGGATCCGGAACGAAATACACCACGTGGGAAAGGCTGCGCGGCAGCGCTGGCATGTCGTCGCTGGCGCCCAGCGCGTTGATTGGCCGTGCGGCAGGCGCGCCAGGCGCATGGCTGGCTTCACCAGGCAGGTCGAGCGTGCGGCGCTGGGTGATGCGAAAGCCCAGGGCGAAGCCCATGTCGTCCACGCAACGCAGCACGCCGTCTTCGCCGCGCACCACCGCGCGATCTTTGCTCAGCTCGGCCTCGATAGCCTGCAGGGTGGCTTCGTCAGCCACGCCATAAACGGTTTCGCGCAGGGTCGTGGCGGTTTCCATTGCCGCCGGCAGGCGCGGGTCGTTGCGGGGACGGATCAGCACGCCGGTGCCATCCAGGGCTTCGAGGTAGCCGCCGTTTTCATCCAGGTCACAAGGCTTGAGGCCGTAGTCGGTCATGTACTGCACACAGTCGGCGACGTTGTCGACGCCGAACACCAGGTAATCGGGTCCGATGATGTTCATGATTTTTTGTCTTCTCTGCATTCAGGCGGTGCGGCGGCCGAGGTTCTCGGCAACCCAGTCGGCGATGAACTGGCCGGCGTTGATGGAGTTGTCGAAGCTGGAGTGCTGCACGCCGCCTTCGCGGGAGGTGAAAATCTTCAGTTCGCGTTTCGGGCTGTTGACCAGTTGTTCGTAGGTGCGGTGCGCCCACTTGAGCGGGATTTGCGAGTCCTGTTCGCCGTGGGTCACCAGGAACGGCACGCGGATTTTTTCCACCACGCCGTCGAGGTGGACGTTCTCGGCGATCTGCATGAATTCTTCGATGTCCTTGCCGCCCCAGACCCAGCGAACGTGCTCCCAGTAGTGCGGAACCGGGAAGCTGCCTTCGCGCTCCAGGCGGCGCTTCTGCACGTCGCGCCAGTCATGGTTGGCGCCCCACACCACGCCGCAGGCGAAGCGCGGTTCGAAGGCGACGGCGCGCGGGCAGTAGTAACCACCGAGCGACACGCCTTCGCAGCCGATACGCCGCGGATCGATGTCCTGGCGGTCTTCCAGCCAGTCGACCACGCGGCTGGCCCAGTGCTCGGCGTCGTAGCGGGCCTTGAGGTCGTGCAGGCGCAGCGCCTCGCCGGTGCCTGGCTGGTCGATCAGTAGCGAGGCGACGCCACGCTTGGCCAGCCAGGCTGGCAGGCCGACGCGGTACTTCATCTCCTTGGTGGAATCCAGGCCGTTGAGTTGAACCAGGATCGGCGCCGGGCCGCTGACGCCTTCGGCACGGACATAGAGGCCGGAGATCACCTTGCCTTCGTACGGAATTTCGACGCGCTCGCAGTTCTCTTTCGACAGCGCCACGCCACGGGCGAAGGTGTCGAGAAAACGCTGATAGAGCGCCATGCGCCCGGGGGCGCCGTGGGCCTGGAGGCGTTCGCACGTCAGGTAATAGGTCGCGGCGCGGTTGTATTTTTCGCCGGCGGAGAGCAGCCGCCCGAGCGCTTCATCCTCGCGGGCCATGTCGCAGAGCTTGTCGGCCATTTCGGCCCAGGTCTGACGAAAGGCCCGTGTGCCTTCGGCGTCGGGTTGCTTGGCGGCCTCCAGCAGGGGCTCGCACATTTCGACGATCTCGCCGATGCGTGCGCCCATTTCCAGGGCCAGGTTCACCGACAGGTTCCAAACGTAGTTGGTCGGGAAGTAGCGGAACATAGTGTTTTCCTTCTTGTTATGCGGATCGCCAGCAGCTTCGGGCGCGCAAGGCAGGTATCGACGGCACGCCGTCAGGCCACCGCTGATGACGCGAAGCAGGCGACGACCACCCTTCGGGCGGTGATTGCAAGCTCGCATGGGGTCAGGAAGTGGACAAATCGCTTGTTCGGATGCCAGCTATCTGGAGCGGCGATACCTGCGGGCGGGGCGGTCGCAGGCATGGCGATTGCCGATGGTTCACATCGCCAGTCTCGATTGGTTGCCTGCTGGAGGGGGAGGCTAGGGTACGCGGCCGTGCACGACGCGCAGGTTCCCAAGGAGGATGCCCTTGTCTGTTACCACCGTATTCGAAACGCTCCCGACCACGACGATTGGTGCCACGCTGGGCCGGCTCAGCGTTGGCGGCAAGTTGTCGCTGGGTTTTGCCCTGGTACTTTTCTGCACCCTGGGCATGGGGCTGGCCGCCTGGTATGCGCTGCAGGTCAATCAGGCCAGTAGCGCCCGCTTGAGTGCGCTGGAGCGCCTGCACAATCACCTGGCGCAGGCGAGACAAGCCGAGAAGGAATTCGCGCTGCTCGCCAGCCCCGAATCAGCCGATCACCTGGAGGCGGCTTTGCACCTGTTGCAGGGCCAGGTGTCCGAGGCTCAGTCCGGGGAAGCGTTCGAGCGCACCCTGCGTGAGCGTAGCGACGACTACTTGCAAGGCTTCCGGGCCTATGCAACTGCGCGGCTGCAAGCCCAGGACGCGCGGCTGCGCATGCAGGCGCTGGCGCAGAGTGCGGGGCAGCGTTTTGCCGCGCTGTTCATCGATCAGTTGGACGATATCAATACCGGACTGGAGCTGGATCGACCGCCAGGCGCGACCGCCATGCAGCTTCTGGAAGATGCCGCGACGTTGCGCGAGCGCCTGGCCAATCTGCGCGACAGCGAGCTGTATTTCATCCTCGATCCGCAGCAGCGCTATCGCGATGACTGGGTCAACCGAGTCAGTGAGCTCGGCAGCGCCTTGAACAATCTGGCCGCGCAGTTGGAGGGCGATCGCCGGCAAAGCCTGGGCGAAGCCGCCACGGCGCTGGAGGAATACCGACAGGCGTTTCTGCGCTACATCAGCAGCGGTGAGCAGGCACTGACGCAGCAGGGCAGCATGAACACCTCGGCGCAGCAGGCCATCCAGGCGCTGGATGACGAGCGCGTGCGGGCATCCAGCGCCTGGAATGCGCAGCGCCGACGCCTGGACCTGCAACTGGCGACAATGCTGGTGCTGGCATTGCTGTCGAGTGTGGGGGCCTGTGTGCTGATCCGCCGCTCCATCGCCGTGCCGGTGCGGCAGATGCTGGCGCTGGCCCAGCGGGTTGCTGCGGGGGATTTGCAGGGGCGACCGCCGCGGTTGGGGCGCAGTGATGAACTGGGGCAATTGAACGAAGCGATTGGTGTGATGTTGCAGGCCTTGCGCGAACTGGTCGGGCGGATCGGCGAGGATGCCGATCAGCTCGACGCTGCCGCTGAAACCCTGGCCGAAATGGTTGAGCGTACCGGACGGGGTGTGCGGGCCCAGCGCCAGCAGACGGGCGATGTGCTGCAAGCGATGCAGGCGATGACCCAGGCGACCGTTCAGGTCAACCAGCGGGTGGATGGCAGCCAGGCCAGTCTGGGCGAGGCCAGTGCCTTGATTCATGAGGGTGACCGCCTGGTGCGCGAGGCCAGTCAGAGCCTGCAGCGTCTGTCACGGGAAATGGGCGCCGGGAGCGTTGCCATGCAGCTTTTGCAAAGCCAGAGCGAGGCCATCACGGGCGTCCTTGATGTGATCAGCGCGGTTGCCGAGCAGACCAACCTGCTCGCCCTCAATGCGGCGATCGAAGCGGCGCGGGCCGGTGAACATGGCCGTGGTTTCGCCGTGGTGGCGGACGAGGTTCGCGGGCTGGCCAGCCGCACCCGCGCTTCCACGGGGGAAATCGACGACATGATCCAGCGTCTGGGGCAGGTGACCCGGGACGCTGCGGCGAGCCTGGATGACAGCCAGCGCCTGACGGGCGAAGGCGTCGAGCTGACCGCGCGGGCCAGCGCGGTTCTGGCGGCGATCACCAGCAGCATTGTCGACGTCGAGAACGCCGGCCGGCACATCGCCGAGGCGGCGCGGACCCAGCATCATCTGGCGGGTCGCGTAGACGGTGCGGCGGGAGAGGTGGAGCGGGTGGTGGAGCAGAATGCCGAAGATTGCGCCCGTCTCGAAGAGGCCTGCGGCAGCCTGCAGCGCCTCAGCGCCAGCCTGGGGCAGGCGCTGGGGGCATTTCGGCGTGGCGCATAGCGCAGGTGTTCACGCGGCCAGCGGCGTGGTCGGACGGCTGGCCATGTCCAGCAGTTTTTCGCGCAGCCAGGCCAGCACGGGGTCACGGTCCAGGCTGCGATGCCAGCTCATGAACTCCTGCATGACGGGGAGATTGACCGGTGGCGGCACGATACGCAGCGGCAGGTTGCGCGCGTAGAGATGGGCGAGGCGGCTGTGAACCGTGGCGACCCGCTGGGTGCCGATCACCAGTTGCGGCAGGGTGTTGAAGTCGTGGGTGATGACTTCGATGCGGCGTTTGCAGCCGTACTCGCTCATGAACCACTCCTCGATACCAGGGGTGCGGGTGCGTCCGAACACCACCGAGACATGCCCCAGTTCCAGGTATTGCTCCAGCGTCAGGCGCTCACCCACCACGTGGTTGTCCTGGCAGATCACGCAGACATGCTGCTCATCGAACAGCAACTGTGACGGGTGTTCCTTCGCGATGTAGTGCTCCGGCGCGATCATCAGGTCGACTTCGCCGCGCATCAGCATTTCCCGGGCGGTTTCGCCGGGGCTGATCAGTTCGAAGGTGACCATGGGCGCCTGCTGGTTGATCTCGCGGATCACTTCGGCGAACAACACGCTGATCAAATAGTCCGAGGCCATGATGCGGAAATGGCGCTTGCTCTCGGCGATGTCGTGCACCGGCTTGGCGGTGATCGAGGTCTGGATTTTCAGCAGCACTTCACGCACCGGAATCTCCAGGTCGCGGGCCAGGGGCGTGAGCATCATTTTGCGTCCGACCTGCACCAGCAAGTCGTCTTCGAAGTAGGTCCGCAAGCGACCGAGTACGCCGCTGGTGGCTGATTGAGTCATGTGCAGACGCTCGGCGGCACGCGTGATGTTCTGCTCTTCGAGCAATACATCCAGCGCCACCAGGAGGTTCAGATCCAGGTGTTTGAAGCGCATGGCAGGCAATCTCTTGTTGTATTTATTTTCGCGATACCCTGCATCCCCAGTAACGATTAGTCAAATTGTTCGCGTGTTTCTAGCCTGTGCTTCCAGGCTCCCGATGGTGGCCGTCGCGTGAGCCGGAAAAGGCTGTGGCGACGGGCCCGGAGGGCCGGTCCACACAACAAGAACAAAGGATTCACGCATGAGCGATATCAACAAAGTACTGATCGTGGGCGGAGGCATCGGTGGCCTTTGCGCGGCGATTGCACTGCGCCGCCAAGGGGTCGAGGTCGATCTGGTGGAAATCAAGTCCGAGTGGACGGTCTACGGCGTCGGCATCATCCAGCAGAGCAACGTGGTCCGGGAAATGGCCCGCCTCGGGGTGCTGGACCGGTACCTCGATGCCGCCTATGCCTTCGAGGACGTCGGTATCTACGACCTGCAGGGCAAGGCTCTGGCACGCATCCCCGGGCAACGCCTCGCAGGGCCGCAATACCCCGCCAACGTCGGCATCTCCCGGCTGGCCCTGCATCAGGTCTTGAGTGATACCGCCATCGAACTGGGCACCCAGGTGCGCCTCGGTGTGACAGTGGAGACGTACGAGGAATTCCCGCGTGATCTGAACGTCACTTTCACCGATGGCAGCTCAGGCCGCTACGACCTGATGGTCGGCGCCGACGGGGTGTATTCGAAGGTTCGCGGCATGCTTTACGGCGATACCTACACCCCGCGCTTCACCGGCCAGGCCGTGTGGCGCTATAACTTCCCGCGCCACCCGTCCATCGACCACCTCGCCAGCTACACCGGTGCCGAAGGCAACGCCGGGCTGGTACCGCTGGCCGACAACCTGATGTACATGTTCTCCACCTCCCACGAGCCGAACAACCCCTGGTACGAGCAGGATCAACTGGCCGCCACCATGCGTGACCGCCTTGCCGGTATCGGCGGGCTGGTGGGCGAGTTGCGCGAGCAGATCACCGACAACAGCCAGGTGATCTACAAACCGATGGAAGTGTTGTTCGTCGATGATCCGTGGTTCAAGGACCGCGTCGTGCTCATCGGTGACGCGGCCCACGCCACTACGCCGCACCTTGGGCAGGGCGCCGGCATGGCGATCGAGGACGCGCTGGTCCTGGCTGAGGAATTGTTCGGCGAGGGGGATCTGCGCACCCGCCTGCAACGGTTCATGATGCGTCGTTTCGACCGCTGCAAATACATTGCCGAAAACTCGATCATGGCGGGTGAGCGAGAGATGGCGAAGGATGCCGCTTTCGACCGCATCGGCCTGACCAAGGCCATGCTGGCGCGCACTGCCGAGCCTATTTGATCCTGAGCGCGGCACTGCCGGCAGTGCCGCTTTTCTGTTCGTCAGATGCGAGAGGTCAGCCGTGGCCACATTTCTTTGCCACCGTGAGCAACTGCTGGAAGGCCAGGCCCGTGGCTTTGATCCTTGGCAGCAGGGGCGCGACACGGTCATCGGGCTGCTGTGGCAGGGTGAGGTGAAGGCTTACCGCAATCTTTGCCCCCACCTCGACGTTGCCATGCAGTACCGCAAGGACCGGTTCATGTCGGGTGATGGTCGTCACATTGTCTGTTTTGCCCACGGTGCGTTGTTTGATCCCGCCGACGGCGCCTGCCTGCTCGGGCCTTGCCTGGGGCAGGCGTTGCAGGCACTGACGGTGAAAGCTGATGACAATCTCAATCTGTGGGTTCATGCCTGAGCCTGTCTGTCCAACCTTGCCGCACCCTTGTGATGGGGCTTTAGCCAAGTCAGGCAGAGCCCCGTAATTACGTCACACAAGGGCGGTTACACTCCTCCCGTTTCAGGTCGCGTTGACCTGTTTGATTTGAAAGACTTCTTCTGGTGATGGGAACGCGGCAGTTCAACTCTGCTCAGAGACGCCATCTCTTGGCTCATTGCTCATTCGCGACTTCTTTATCTCGGTATTTATTTACTGAGTACCAGTAGAACTTTCCCACTCACATCCATCTAACAGTCGATTGTCGCGGTGATGGGTAATCGCCAGCATGCCGTGGTCGTGGTTGTACACATTCAGTGGCAAAGTGTTCCTGCCCAACCAGGCGCACCGCGTTGACAGGTTGAGTAGAATGCTCGCCGGTAAAGAGCTGCTGACGCCAGTCAGTGCTTTTTCCTCGGCTTGAATCAGCGGCTGCCGTTGTTCAGAACAAAACATTGAGGATTTGCATCTTGATCTGGTTCCTTGAAGGGCAGTCCAGCCAGCGTGACATTATTCTGGGCGCCCGTGATGCGCTTCCTTCTGAAGTGAAAATCTTTGCATCCCATCGTCAGGATCGTCCGGAAATCACCAGTATTGCTGATGTCGCCTTTGTGGAACCGAAGGACGATCAGCAACGTATCGACTGGATTATCCAGACGTCTGAAGCCCATGGCATCAAGGTGATTCTGACGGGAAGGGCAGGGCGTATCCTTGAGGCTGAGAGACACCGTTTCGAGTCCGCCGGTTTGAAGCTCGTCACTGGAGGTCTGTCCCTGGAAACATTTGATCTGGTTGACGACAAGAGCAGGTTCACGGCCGAGGCCGAGAGAGCCGGGTTGAACTGTGTTCCGGCGATCACCGTGAACAATGCCCGTGAACTGGTGGATGCCTATGAGATTTTTCGGGCGCAGGGCGAGGTGTGCGTGAAGCCGGCGGTGGGCATCTATGGTCAAGGTTTCTGGCGGTTCAAGGAGTCGGTCGACCCGTTCCGCTGCTTCGCCAACCCTGACGCACGGGATGTCAATTTCGAGACCTATCTCGCGGCGTACAGCACCCAGGCCGACCGGCCCCCCATGCTTGTGATGCCTTACATGAACGGCGCGGAGTGTTCTGTCGATATGGTGTGTGAGTCTGGGCGTCCCGTTGCCTATGTTGGCCGGCGCAAGCAAGGCCTGCATCAGACATT
This sequence comes from Pseudomonas huaxiensis, assembly GCF_003231275.1. GTDB lineage: Bacteria > Pseudomonadota > Gammaproteobacteria > Pseudomonadales > Pseudomonadaceae > Aquipseudomonas > Aquipseudomonas huaxiensis. The sequence continues at coordinate 179,365 of NZ_QKVL01000005.1, read as the reverse complement.
TGAGAGAAATTCCGCCGCAGTTGAACTCGCGCTGAGTGCCGCTGCTCACTTCAAATGCGATGGGCTGGTCAATGTTCAGACGCGGGATAATGCTGATGGCGTTCCGCATCTGCTGGAAATCAATCCGCGTTATTCCGGGGGCATTGGGTATACGCGCCACACAGGTATCAACCTCCCCGGAATCTTCGCCACTCGTCAACTTGGGTTGCCCGAGCCTGCAACCGATTGGCAGGCAAACGTCAGAGTCAAAGCCGTGACCGTTGCGGTGCCGGTGGCGAACTGATATTTAACCCAACTCAGCCTCGATATCATTTCGGCATGAGTTGGACTGATTCAAAATCAAGGAGCGATTCAGGCATGATAGCGCTAGCGCTTGGCGCGAATACTTCGTTGGGATCGCCTCAGTGTTCGTGGACTATTGAGTGTGCGAATACCTCCGGTTTTGGAGAGTATGCTGCGATCGCGCTGCTCCCTACGGATGATAAGCGCCTCCCCAAAGGTGAGCCCGCACTGTTCCACCTTGAGCAGCCCTGGATGGATTGGGTCGGCAGACCTGAGCACCCGGGTTGTACGCTTAATCTCGCCGCGCTGCCAACTGGTGCGGACCGTTTGCTCCTTGTGGTCTACACCTTCTCTGCTGCCGGCCCGGTCAGCGAGCTTCGCTCGTTGCGGCTGCAGCTCGACGGTCAAATCGAGTCCCATCTGAATCTCAGCGCGAATGGTGAGTCAGCCATCATCATTGGCGAATTCTATTCTCGTAATCAGGCTTGGAAGTTTCGTGCGTTGGCGGAAGGCTCCGCTTATGGGCTGGCGGCCTTGGGGCGCAGGATCGGCCTGGAAATCGACGATGCCCATCCTCACCGACGGCCGTCGCCTTCCGATGCGAACCGGGCAGGCAGCAGCGCAACCGGGACCGGGTTTGCAGTAACCACCACACACATCCTCACCTGCGCACATGTCATTGAAAACATGCAGGAAATTCATGTTTCTTCGTTCGAGGGAAGACACCGTGCCGAGCCGGTGGTAGTGGATCGCCGCAATGACCTGGCACTGCTACGGGTGCAGAACTCGCCAATGCTCAAGCCAGTCTCGTTCCGTGACAGTGCCCGTTGTGATCTGGGAGAACCGGTCGTGGCACTGGGCTTTCCCCTGGCGGGGCTCGCCGGTGGCGGTATCCATGCGACTCAGGGCGGAGTGTCTGCGCTATTCGGCTTGCATAACGATGCGAGCGTATTGCAGTTCACAGCCCCCATTCAGCCAGGCTCCAGCGGCAGTCCGCTTTTTGACACTTCGGGTGCTGTCATCGGCATGGTGACTTCCACGGTGCCTGACGCACAGAACATGAATTTCGCGGTGAAGGCCGGCCTCACGTTGGCTTTCCTGGATGCGTGCGGCATCCAGGCTCTTCGATCTGACTCCGGCGCCACCTTCACCACTGCGCAGATCACCCGCGAGGTGCAGCATGGCCTATGGAAAATCGAAGCGCGTAACCCGTAGCAACACTTGAGTTGAACCCCAGGAAAGCGGTGTCAGGTCACCGACCTCGCACCAGATCAGGAAGCAGTCATGGAAAGCAACGTAGTACCCACATCCCTTAGCGCTCAACTCAAGCGGGGAGTGCTCGAAGTCAATGTTGACGACGCTGTCCTGACTCCGGCCGAGTTGTTCGGCTTTGCGGAGCGCCGAAATCCCAAGCGGGCATTTCTTTTTGTTTCAAAGGTGCTGGGGCGTCATATACCCGTGCGTCCGTCCATCATGCGCGCTTCTTTCGAAAGCCTGGCAGCTGAAATTCCGGCCGATCTCCCGGGGCCGGTGCTGGTAATAGGCATGGCCGAAACGGCGGTAGGCCTGGGCGCCGGTGTGCACCGCGCCTACAGTGCGACACGTGCTGACACGGTGTATCTGGTCAGCACCCGTCATCCGGTGGGCACCGAACTGTTCACCCGATTCGAGGAAGAGCACAGCCACGCCAGTGCCCACCTCATCCACCTGCCCGTCGATCCGGATCTTCGTGAGCGCATGCTCAAGGCTCGATCCCTCGTGCTGGTTGATGACGAAGCCTCAACCGGCAAGACGTTCGTCAACCTGCATCGTGCTCTTGTCGATGCTGGCCTGAGTCATATCGAGCGGGTGGTGACCTGCGTGCTGACGGACTGGTCGGCAGGCGCCGCGCAGGAAATCATCGGAGCATCGGCAAGCTCGGTCGCACTCATGAAAGGTTCCTACCAGTTTCATGAGGATCTGCATGCACCTTTGCCGGATATGCCGGACGTCGGCACTGTGTCGATGGGCGACTGGCCGCTGTCGCCGGATCGCGATTGGGGGCGTCTGGGCGTGAGCCACGTGGAAGATAGCCTTGCGCCAGATCTGCAGGTTCGTGCCGGTGAACGCATCATCGTGATTGGTACCAGCGAATTCGTCTGGCGTCCTTTCCTGCTGGCTGAGCGCCTGGAGCGCGCGGGCGCCGATGTTCATTTCAGTTCCACCACACGCTCCCCCATTGCCATTGGCCACTCCATCGAACATGCGCTGTCGTTTTCCGACAACTATGGCCTGGGTATCCCGAACTTCCTCTACAACGTCGAGCCCGGCCAGTTCGACCGGGTATTGATATGTACGGAAACACCACTTCCGGCGGTTTCGGCGGAGTTGGTGGCTGCGCTGGGCGCGGAGGTTATCGTCGATGGCCAATAATCGCCCGCTGATCTTCGTTGACCTCGATGACACGCTGTTTCAGACCGCGCGCAAAATGCCGGAAGGGGCGCCGAGAACGCCGGCGACGCTCGATGTGAACGGCCAACCCAACGGCTACATGAACCCCGTCCAGCACGCGTTCGTCAACTGGTTGCTGGACTGCGCCGATGTCGTTCCGGTAACGGCACGCAGTGTCGAGGCGTACAGCCGCGTGAGCCTGCCTTTCACCCAGGGGGCCATTTGCTCGCACGGCGGCACCATGCTGCACCGCGACGGTTCGCTCGATCAGGATTGGCACACGCGGATGAGCGATACCCTGGGAGCATTTCAGGACCGCTTGCCGCTGCTGAGTGAGGCGACGTTGCAGATCGGCGAAGAACTTGGCCATTCCCTGCGTGGCTGGGTAGTGGAAGAGGAGGGGCTGCGCCACTACGTGGTGACCAAACATAACGAATCCGATGACGCGGTGCTGGCTGATGTGCTGGCTCACGTCCAGTCCCGGGGTTTGCTGAAGGGCATGCATGTCCATGGCAACGGCAACAACCTTGCGTTCCTGCCTGAGCACCTGGCCAAGCGTGTGGCTGTCGAGGAATGGTTGCGCCGTGACCGCGATGTGAATGGCGAGCGACCGGTATTGGGTTTTGGTGACAGCATCACCGATCTTGGATTCATGGACCTCTGTCACTGGTGGGCAACTCCGTCGCGCAGCCAGCTGGCGGATGCCGTGGAGAAACTGATCCGTGACTGACCTTCTCGCAAGCCTGATGACCGTGGGCAGCGGTAGTTACGCGTCGGCGGACGTGCATTTTCTTCTGCAGGCCATGCAGATGCAGGTTACAGACGTCGAGGAAAAGGAGCGCCTGATCCAGACCAAGCAGAAACACTATTCAGACATGATTGGCATGGAGCCCGTGCCGACGGCCATGCATATGACGCTTTATGCGCGAGCACTGGCCCAGAACGGCAAACGCATGGCAACGGATGTTCAGGCGCTGGCCCAGGCACTGAATGCCGCTTGCCATGGTCCGTCCATTGCCCTGGTTTCCTTCGTTCGTGCCGGCCTGCCGTTGGGCGTCCTGTTGCGTCGTGCACTGACGGGAATCGGCCGCGATGCCCATCACTATGGCGTCAGTATCATTCGTGACCGCGGGATCGATCGCGTGGCCCTGGAGGCAATCATCCAGGCGCATGGTGCCGAGAATATCGTCTTCGTCGATGGCTGGACCGGAAAGGGAGCCATTTCGGGCGAGCTCAAGCGAACCCTTGCCGGGGACGAGCGCTTTGCGCCAGAGCCTCGCCTTGTGGTTCTGGCTGATCCCTGCGGGCGTGCCTGGTTGGCGTCGTCCTCGGATGATTGGCTCATCCCCTCGGGAATCCTTGGGGCAACGGTCTCCGGCCTGGTATCTCGCTCCATCTGGCCAGCGCAGGGCGGCCTGCATGGCTGCATCGTCTACGACCACCTGCAAGCGCATGACGTGACCCGTGAGTTCGTCGACCAGATCGAGGGCGAGCGCCGCACCTTGGGTGAAACGTTGACTGCAACAGCCTGGACCGTTGAACAGAGGCGGGAGTTGCAACTCGGCGCGGACGGTGTGGTGACGGCCCTTGCCGCCCGGTTCGCCATCAGCAACCTCAATCGAATCAAACCGGGTATCGCCGAGGCTACCCGGGCGGTCTTGCGCCGCGTGCCCGAACACGTGCTGGTACGCAGCCGCGATGATGAGGATGTCCAGTTGCTGATGCACCTGACGGACAGCGCCGGAGTGACGGTCGAGGAAGCGGGTGCGGAGTTGGGGCCTTATCGCGCGGTGACCATTATCCGGAGCGTCAGCTGATGAGGGCGATTTCCCCGTTCGCTCTGGGAGCGACGCTTTATATGCCGGCCACTCGTGGTGACATGCTCGAGGTGGTTTTCGGCGTCAAGTATCCCGAGCTGCGTTCTCTCGTTGTTTGCCTTGAAGATGCCGTATCGTCAATCGACGTCGAAAGCGCGCTGGAAAACCTCAAGGCGTTGCTCCTGGCTATCAATGCCTGTGGTGGGCGTCCCGAGCATGGGCCGTTGCTCTTCGTTCGACCACGCGACGCAGCGATGGCCGCGATCCTCAATGACTGGCCATTGATGAAGCATGTCGATGGTTTCGTCGTGCCGAAGCTGACCCTGCTATCGCTCCCGGCATGGGAGCAGGCGATCAGCAATCCGGACCTGTACCTGATGCCAACCCTGGAAACCGCAGACGTCTATAACCCCGGTGCCATGGTGGAATTGGGCCAAGCGCTCAAGTCCAGCCTCAACCAGCGGATCATCGCGCTGCGGATCGGTGGCAACGACCTGATGGGTTGTCTGGGACTGCGTCGCAATCCTTTGACCACGCTGTACAACACGCCGATGAGCTACGTCATTCCCATGCTCGCCGGAATTATGGGGGCGCAAGGTTTCGCGCTGACGGCACCGGTGTTCGAGCAACTGGCGACGCCGCTGTTATTGAAGGAGGAGCTGGAACTGGATATTTCTCATGGGTTAGTCGGAAAAACCGCCATCCACCCCAGCCAGATCAGCCTTATTCAAGACGCGCTCCGAGTCAGCCTCGAGGATCTCAATTGCGCCCGGTTGATCGCCAATGACGTGGCTCCTGCCGTTTTTCGGCACAACGATGCCATGTGCGAGCCGGCCACTCATTACAAGTGGGCGACGAACATTCTCGAACGCGCCAAATGGCATGGGGTCAAGCCCGCGGAAGCGAGTGGCGGCGAACCCGGGTTCCGTCTCGCGGAGATCAATGGATGAGTCTGGATATGCTCGAAGCCGGCCCTGAAGGAGCAAAGGTGCTCTCGGTGTTCGACTTCGATGGCACGTTGACCCGGCACGATAGCTTCGTCCCGTTTCTGCGCTTCGCCTTCGGCAAGCGCGAGTTTTTGCGCCGCGTCCTCAAGCTGGTGCTGCCCGGCCTCAGGTATGTCATTCGAGGCATGACCCGGGATGAACTCAAGGCTCATCTGATCAGTGCATTCCTGACCGGTGTGGAGGCTTCCTGGTTGAGAAGCCGTTCCGTGGCGTTCTGTGAACACAGTTGGTCCCGGCTCATGCGCCCCTCCGGCCTGCGCGCGGTGGAGTCCGAACTGGCCTCCGGGGCCGAGGTCACGCTGTGCTCGGCGTCGCCCGCGCTGGTGCTGCAGCCCTTTGCAAATCGCCTTGGGGTCAAGCTGATCGGCACCGAGCTTGAAGTGATTGATGACCGCCTGACCGGCCGAATCAACGGCAACAACTGCCGCTGTGAACACAAGGTCCTTCGGCTCGAAGCGGTCTATGGCCCATTGACCCAATACCGTCTCAGGGCCTGGGGCGATACCCGTGGCGACCACGAACTGCTGGCCGCAGCCCAGGATCCCCACTGGCGTCATTTTCACCCTGCGTGGCGGCGATCCCGCGCGCAATTTGGCAAAGCCGGGAACCTACCCGACTCTCAACGGAACACCAAAGATCAACATGGAGCGTAAGCATGGCACTCACCCTGAGCAAAAATCAGAGCATCTCGCTGGAGAAAACTGCCGGCACTGGCTTGACCTCGGTCAGCCTGGGGCTGGGTTGGGATCCCGTGAAACCGACAGGCTTCTTTTCCAAGCTATTGGGTGGTAACGAATCGATCGATCTCGATGCGTCGTGCATCGTTCTGGACGCTGGCCTGAATCCGGTTGATGTGGTCTGGTTCCGTCAGTTGCAGTCCCGGGACGGCTCGATCAACCATTCCGGCGACAATCTCACGGGCGAAGGCGATGGCGACGATGAAACCATCTACGTCGACTTGCAGCGCCTGCCCGCCACCGTTCAGTACCTGGTGTTCACCGTCAACAGCTTCCGCGGGCAGACCTTCGAGCAGGTTCAGAACGCCTACTGCCGCGTGTTGGACCAGTCCACCCGCAAGGAACTGGCGCGTTTCAACCTGGCCGAGAAAGGCGGGCATACCGGTGTGGTAATGGCCAGCCTCAGCCGTGACAGCGGTGGCTGGCAGTTCAAGGCCATCGGCCAGTCCACCAATGGCCGTACTGCCGAAGAGCTGGTCGACCTGGCCATCCGGGCGGTGCGCGGATGACTACCCTGACGCCTGGTGGTAATGCGCCGGTAGCCTCCGGCCAACTGCGTGTCGATATCAATTATTCGCCCATTCCTGGCGCTGATATCGATGTTTCCGCCTTCGCGCTGGGCAGTGCGGGCAAGGTTCGTGGTGACGGTGACATGTGCTTCTATGGGCAGACCGGCATTCTCGGTGGGGCGATCCAGTTGAGTGCGACCTCGCCGGGGCGGGCCGAATTTACCCTGGATCTTGCACGTCTCGATACGTCCGTGGAAAAAGTCGCGCTGACGGCGACCATCCACGAGAACAAGGCGAGTTTCGATCGTGTGTCCACGCTGTCGCTGGCGGTCAGCGGTGGTATCGAAGCACAGATTCCTACCCGTGGCATGAGCGAGACGGCGTTGATTCTCGGCGAGTTCTATCTGCGCCAGGGTGTGTGGAAATTCCGCTGCGTGGGCCAGGGCTTTGCCGGCGGCCTGGAACCACTGGCCAAGCATTTTGGCGTTGAGGTCGCGGCGCCGGCGAGCCCCGCGCCGGCTGCGAGCCCGACTCCGGCTCCGGCTCCGGTCCCGCCGGTACCTGCCGCGCCGAAGTCCTCGGTCAGTCTCAGCAAGGTCACCCTGGATAAAACCCGCTCCAGCATCAGCCTGGAGAAAACCGCTGCCGGTTTCGGCGAAATCAAGGTCAACCTGAACTGGCACCGTGGCAGCGGCGGCGGTTTCTTCAGTCGCAACAAATCCATCGACCTGGACGTGGGCTGTCTCTACGAACTTCAGGATGGTGAAAAAGGAGCGGTCCAGGCTCTCGGCAACAGCTTTGGCGATCTGGACTACGCCCCCTTCATCCAGCTCATGGGGGACGACCGCACAGGATCGGTCGCCGGTGGCGAATGGCTGCATATCAACGGCAAGAAGTGGAGCGAGATTCGCCGCATCCTGATCTACGCCTTCATCTACGAAGGTGCGCCCAACTGGCGGGCTACTGACGGTGTCGTCACGATCTTCGTCCCCGGTCAGCCGGAAATCGAGGTTCGTCTCAATGAAGAAGGCGGCAGCCTGGGCATGTGCGCGATCGCGATGCTCGAGAACGTCGGTGGAGGCGTCAAGGTTACCCGCCGGGTCGACTTCCACCAGGGGCACCGCAAAATGGACGAAGCCTACGGCTGGGGCATGCGCTGGTCCGCCGGCTCGAAATGAACAACTGATCCGGCGCAGCCATCTGGCTGCGCTGAACGAGGAAACAAGCAATGCTCGAGTGGCTCAAAACCAACGCGGCGAAAGCCCGTGAAACCTTGACGACCGAAGTCGGCAAGATCAAGAACCGGTCCTTCATGGAAGCCGCCGCCAATGCCTGTGCGCTGATTTCCGCAGCGGATGGAGAGATCAAGTCTGAAGAAAAGGCGAAGATGGCGGGCTTCATCAACAATTCGCCTGAGTTGAAAGTCTTCAACCTCAACGATGTGATCAAGGTATTTACCGATGCCTGTGGCAAGTTCGAGTTCGACTTCCAGATTGGCCAGGCTGAAGCTCTGAAAAGCATCGGCAAGATCAAAGGTAAGGATGCCGAGGCACGTCTGCTGGTTCGCGTTGCCTGTGCCATCGGAGCATCCGATGGCGACTTCGATGCGAAGGAAAAGGCTGCCTGCCGCCTGATCTGCCTTGAGCTGGGTCTGAACCCGGCCGATTTCGAACTCTGAGGAGCTGAAACGTGGAATCTCATATTGGCTTCCCGCCGCTGACCATGGCGGTCTTTGTCGGCATCGCGCTCGGCGCTCTATTGCTGGACATGGTTACTCACCGTAATGACAAACCAATCACCCTGACCGGTGCGTCGATCTGGTCGGTGTTCTGGGTCGCGATTTCCCTCGCCTTCGCCGGCTTTCTGTACGTCCAGCATGGCCCTGAAGCGGCCAGCCTTTTCGTTACCGGCTACGCGCTGGAGAAGGTGCTGTCCGTGGACAACCTGTTCGTGTTCATGGCCATTTTCGCCTGGTTCAAGGTTCCGGATGGCTTGCGTCACCGCATCCTTTACTGGGGCATCATCGGCGCCATCGTTTTCCGTGGTGTGTTCGTGGCCATCGGTACGGGGCTGCTGGCCTTCGGTCCGTGGGTGGAAATCGTCTTCGCGCTGATCGTCGCCTGGACCGCGGTCATGATGCTCAGAAGTGGCGGCGACGATGAAGGTGAGGAAGACTATTCCCAGCATATCGCCTACCGTTTTGCCAAGAAGCTGTTCCCGGTATGGCCAAAGCTGTACGGTCACAACTTCTTCGTCAGTCGCAAAGCGCTCGAAGTGGAAATTCAGAAGCCCGAGAACAAGGGCATGAGCCTGGCAGCCAAGGGCGGAATTTTCGCGACCCCGCTGTTCCTCTGTCTGGTAGTGGTCGAGGTTTCGGACGTTCTGTTCGCGTTCGACTCGGTTCCGGCGGTCATCGCCGTGAGCCGCGAGCCCCTGATCGTCTACTCCGCCATGCTGTTCGCAATCCTCGGTCTACGGACCCTGTACTTCGTTCTGGAAGCGCTGAAGCGTTATCTGGTACACCTGGAAAAAGCGGTTATCGTGCTGCTGTTCTTCATCGCGGCCAAGCTCGGCCTGAACGCCACTGATCACCTGTTCCACCACGGCATCAGCATCGATCCGAACACTAGCTTGCTTATCGTGATGGCCGTTTTGGTCATCGGCATCCTGGCCAGCGTAGCCTTCCCCGAAAAGGAAGATGCGTCGGCTGACAGCAGTAATCAGTAGCAATCACAAGGAGTTGTATTCATGGCACTGACTCTTCAAAAAGGCGGCAACCTGTCCCTCTCGAAAACCGATCCGAGCCTGACCAAGATTCTGGTCGGCCTTGGCTGGGACCCGCGTGCTACCGATGGTACCGAGTTTGACCTGGACGCCAGCGCCTTCCTGCTGGGCGCCAGCGGCAAGGTTCGCGGCGAATCCGATTTCATTTTCTACAACCAGTTGAAAAGCCCGGACGGTTCGGTCGAGCACACCGGCGACAACCGCACCGGTCTCGGCGAGGGTGATGACGAAGTGGTCAAGGTTGACCTGAGCCGCGTTCCGGCTGACATCGACAAGATCGCGTTCACTGTCACCATCCATGACGCCGAAGCCCGCAAGCAGAATTTCGGCCAGGTCAGCAATTCGTTCATCCGCATCGTCAACGAGGTCACCGGCGCCGAAGTGGTTCGCTATGACCTGGCAGAAGACGCTTCGGTGGAAACCGCGATGATCTTCGCGGAACTGTATCGCAACAATGGCGAGTGGAAATTCCGTGCAGTCGGTCAGGGTTACGCCGGCGGCCTGCGCGCGCTGGCCAACGGCTACGGTCTGAACTTCTAATCGTCTCCTCAACTGAACAAGGAATCACATCATGGCTGTAAGTTTGTCCAAGGGCGGTAACGTCTCGCTGTCGAAAGAGGCGCCAGGCCTGAGCGAAGTCATCGTGGGCCTGGGCTGGGACCCTCGCGTCACCGACGGCACCGAGTTCGACCTCGATGCCTCCATCTTCATCACCGGTGAAAGCGGCAAGGTGCTGAATGACAGCAGCTTCATCTTCTACAACAACAAGAAGTCGGCCGACGGTTCCGTCGAGCACCTGGGCGACAACCGCTCGGGTCAGGGCGAAGGCGATGACGAACAGGTTGTCGTGAAACTGACCAGCCTGGCTGCTGAAGTGAAGAAGCTGGTCTTTGCGGTCACCATTCACGATGCCGATGGTCGCAAGCAATCCTTCGGTCAGGTTTCCAACGCCTATATCCGTGTGCTGAACAAGGCTGATGGCAAGGAAATCGCGCGCTACGACCTGTCCGAGGACGCTTCCACCGAAACCGCAATGATCTTCGGTGAGCTGTATCGTCACAACGACGAGTTCAAGTTCAAGGCAATCGGTCAAGGTTTCGTCGGTGGCCTGAAGCCGCTGGCTGAAGCCCATGGCGTAAGCATTGGCTGATGCTCCCGATTGGCCTGAGTCCCGGTTTTACAGCAGTGCTGTTTACTTGGTGATTTGAGTCAAAACCGGAGTTTCCAGAAAATCCGATACCAGCTCCTGGTATCGGATTTTTTATGTCCGCTCACCTGGTCAACGAATGATGTTTTTCGCGGTGGCTTCCTTGAGCCAGCCGGGGAACTCTGCCATCAACTGGTCGTAAAGCTGCTCTTCCGAGATTTGCTGGAGGTCGTCCAGCGCGAAGAAACCGCAGTTATCGACAACGCGCCCCTTCATGTCGTCGAGCTTTTCGAGGATGCCGTAACCGTTTCCGCCCAGGCCGACGAACTGCCAATAGAGCGGCAGCTTTGCCGCTTCGCTCATCAGTGTGGTGATCTTGCGATTCTCGTGCACGCCGCCATCACTGATGAACAGCACATACACCGGGGAGCGGTCGTTGGACGCCAAGTAATGCTGGATCACCTGCTCCATGACCTTGGGCTCGTCGTTGACCCGGCTGCCCAAGTCCCAATCGCGCCAGCCACCCTTGTCACGGGCGATGAAGTCCTTGTAATTGGCGAGCGTGATCTCGGACAGTTTCTGCGGCCTGGACGCGAACGCCCAGCAATCGATGGAGCCATCATCATCGAAGTGGACGGCCAGCGGCAGCAGACGGTTGACGACTTCCTGCACCCGCCCCTTGGAGTACTGGCCGTTCATCGAGCCTGATGCATCGAGTACCAGTGCCACGCGAGCCTTTACATGGGTGAGCTTGGCCTTTTCCAGACTGACCTGCGCCTTCTTCGCCAGGCTGAGCAGTTGCGGGGCCGCGGCCGCGACCTTTTTCTCCAGCGACACGGTGGACTGGATGACGGCAGGCGGTGCGACAGGTTCATCAGCGACCTCTCCACCGAAGTGCTTCACTAGCGCCCCGAGGCCTTCGTTGAAGCCTTGCAGGTTGGACGCGAGTCGCCATTGACCGTCCTTGCGGTAGATGTCCGCCACCATGATGGCTTTCTCGCCGCTGAACGTGCTGGCGCTGAACGGGCAGGTGGCAACCACTTGTCCGCCACTGTTCTTGATGCTGAACGAACTTGGCTGGATGTCACGCATCGCGCCATGGCCGTCGATGGCGGCGGTGAACACCAGACGGTCGATCGAGGGCGGCAGGCTGCCGAGGTTCAGCGCGAAATCGCCAGGCCCGGTCTGGCGCACGCTGTTGCACGGCGTGGTGGGCTGGTTGAAGAAGGTCATGTAGCGATCATCTGACAACTGGCCGCGAGTATCCAGGCCAAAGCAGGCGAGGTCGATGGTGTGCGGCGAGTGGATCTGGATCGAGAACGACAGGCTGTGATCCTGGATAAGGCTCGACAACGGCACACGTTGTCCTTGGCTGATCTGCATGAAGCACTTCCTTGAATGATCGAATAGGTCCTGGGGGCCGGGCGCAATAATAGCCTGTCATCGGGCGCGCTGCGCAGATCAGGCGCGGCCCCATGAACAGGCTCCCTGCATAGTTGATCGCAGACCTGCGTCAGACCTCCCCTGTCACCGATCGCACCTTTTCCGGCGGCTTCAACGAGCCGATGTACACCGCCACCACCGTCAACAGCGCCCCGCCGATCTGCACCGCGGAGCTGGGTTTGTGCAGGAATACCACGTCGACGAAGTAGGTGATGACCGGCTCCAGCAGCAGAATCAGGCCGGCCAGGCCGAGGCTGATGAAGCCGATGGAGCGGTTGACCATCAGCCAGCCGACGAACTGCACCATGACGCCGTAGATCACCAGCATGAGCAGGGTCTGGCCGTCGACGATGGCCAGGCTTTCCCCGGTCAGCAGGGCGTAGCCGAGCATCACCAGGCCGGCCCAGATGCTCAGGTTGAGCATTTGCGCGATCTTGTCGCCGCCGCCATCGGGCAGGTTGCTGGCGGCTTTGAGGTAGTAGACGCAGATGGCGTAGGCCAGGCCCGAAGCGATGCCGAAGATCACGCCTTTGGTGCCGAGGCTGCTGCTCATTTCCGGGGCCAGCAGCAAGTACAGACCGAAGAAGGCCAGGACGATGGCGATGGCGAAGTTCAGCGACGGCTTTTCCTTCAGCAGATAAAGGCCGAGCAGGGTCATGAAGAACACCTGGCAGTTGGTCAGGATCGAGCCAATACCGGGGCCGACAATGTAGATGCTGTGGTGCCAGAGGATCAGGTCGATGGCCAGGAAGACCCCGGCCAGTGCGGTGAGTGTCACGGCCTTGCGGCTGGGCAGGCGCACCGGGACCTTGCGCCATTTCAGGCTGAGGTAGAACAGCATCGAGGCGAACAGCATGCGGTAGAACCCCGCACCGCCCGCGCCGATGTTGGCGAAAGCCACGGCCAGCGCCGAGAGGCTGAGCATCAGACCGCCCAGGGTCAGTTCAAGTAAAGCGCGTTTGTTGTGCATGACAGTGACTCGACGTTAAGCGTCATTCAATCCGGCTCAGGGCCGGGTGGAGGCCAGTTGCAGCCAGGTGCGGATGTGCGGGTAAGCGAGGATCGCATCGGCGTACGCCTGCAAGGGTGCCGGCAGGGCGATGCCGAAACGACGGAAGCGAAACACGATCGGCGCGTACATAGCGTCGACGATGCCGAAGTGCTCGCCGCACAGGTAAGTGCCGTGGCCGCTGCGGGCGCGCAGGTCGCCCCAGATCTGGAAGATCCGCGCGATTTCTTCGCGGGTCGCGTCGAGCAGCGCTTCGCTGGTGTCGCCGGTGTTCAGGCCGAAGGACATCTGCGTGCGCAGGTTGACGAAGCCCGAGTGCATTTCCGCAGCGGCGGCCCGGGCGAGGGCGCGCAGTGCACGGTCGTCGGGCCAGAGGTTGGCCTGCGGATGGATTTCGGCGATGTACTCGGCGATGGCCAGGCTGTCGTTGATCACCAGGTCATCGACCTGCAGCGCCGGGACTTTGCCCGACGGCGACAGTTTGAGGATATTGGCGTGGGTGTCGCTCTGGTCGAGCAGGACCTGTTGGGTGTCGAACTCGACCCCGGCCGCGTGCAGCACCAGCCATGCGCGCAACGACCAGGAAGACTTGTTGAAATCACCGATTGCCAGCTTGATTGCCATGGGAGTGAGCCGCCTGTTAGGTTTGAATGGAAAGCAAACTTAACAAGCTGTTTCACACGGCGATTGTACGAAACTGGACAGCGACATGAATGACAGGCCGCACAACCGCAGTGTCGAGCCCACCGGCGACTTCTCCCGATTCCTGCGCATCCCTGAAGGCCGCTGCGAGCTGCTCAGCGCCCGCTACAGCAATCAGCACTTTGGCCGTCATTCCCACGACCGTTACGCGCTGGGGGTAATTACCCAGGGCGTGGAAAAGCTCTACTACCGCGGCACCAACCATTTCGGCACGGCCGGCACGGTGGTGACCCTCACGCCCGGTGAAATCCACGATGGTGTGCCGGTGGACGACGCCGGCTGGGTCTACCGCATGCTCTATATCGAGCCGAGCTGGCTGAACGATGTGGTGCTGCAAGGGCGTGACGGTGCCAGTCATGTGCACTTGTTCCGCGAGCCGATGGCCGATGATCCCGCGCTGGCCAACGCCCTGCTCGCGGCCCACAGCACCCTCGCGGCCTCGGCGATGCCGCTGGAGCGCGAGACGGTGCTGATCGAGGCGCTGGCCGGGTTGTTCCAGCGTCACGGTGTCGAGCTGGCCGGGCAGGGGCGCTCCGAGCGCGACGCGGTGCGACGGATTCGCAGCCGGCTGGACAGCGAGCTGGAGCACAACCTGTCGCTGGAAACCCTCGGGCTGGAAGCGGGCATGGACCCGCTCTACCTGATCCGCGTGTTCAAACGCGAGGTGGGCGTGGCGCCGCACAGCTACCAGATCCAGAAACGGGTGGCGCGGGTGCAGGCGCTGCTGCGTGCCGGCATGGACCTGGCGGAAGCCTCGGTGGCGTGCGGCTTCTTCGACCAGAGCCACATGGCGCGGGCCTTCAAGAAAGTCGTCGGAGTTACGCCGAAGGCCTTTCGCGACGGCCTGTTTCGCGCCGCGAGATAAGCCGTCGGGTCATGCTCATGGCTGCGGATTGCTCCACCAGAAGGACGGGTATTCGTCGAGCGGGTAGCGGTTGTCGTCGTACTGCAGGGTCTTGCTGACCGTGCGCGACACCGGCTTGGCGTAGCCACTGCTGACCTGGGCCTGGACGATCAGGTCGGCATAACCCTGCGAGCGCTGCGTGCCAACGCGGAAGGTCAGGGTGGCCTGCTCCATTTCAAAACCTTCGCTGCAACTGACGCCTTTCAGGGTGGTCCAGTTGCTCAGGTGGGTGGTGAGTACCGGGCGCAACCGATCGGCGTCGGGCACCACGAGGGTGAGCAGGTTGCTGTAGCCGGCATCGGGGCAACTGGCGCCGCGGGCGGTGCTGGTCATGACCACGCCGAAGGCGCGTACCTCGGGGGCGAGGCGATAGCGGGCGGTGTCCAGCCACAGGCTGCTGGCGCCGAACTCCAGCGCGGCATCTTCCGCCATGTCCTGGTCGAGGCGCTCGCGCAGTCGCCCGCTGTCGCTATCGACTTTCGCCACCAGCAGGTGCGGGCTGCGTTCGCCGGGTGGCTGGTGATCGTCGGCGTCACGGTAGGCCACCGCGACCACCGACAGCGCCGGGTCATCCGGCCAGCGCTTGCAGGCCGCCGCGAGCACTGGGCCGTCACTGTCATCGGTCGGTGTGGTCCAGCCCTGCTGCTGCAGTTGGGCGGCCAGCGAATCGAGCAGTGGTTGGGGGCAAGGTTGCGCTTCTCGCGCCGCGGCATCGGCGAGCGGCAGCAGGCAGAGCGTCAGGATGGGCAGGAGGCGGGGTGGACGGTCCATGTCGGGTCTCGATCAGCACGAAGGGTCGCGTATGCTACAGCGCTGATGGCCAACCCGCGAAGGAGCATTCATTGGTTCGACCCGCCCGCTCGGCCTCCCTTGATCTGCTGAAGTGGCTGGCGATCGTCACCATGGTCGGCGATCACCTGCGCTACCTCTGGCCCGAGCAGCATTGGCTGTTCGTGGTGGGGCGGCTGGCGTTTCCGTTTTTCTGCCTGGCGATTGCCGCCAATGTCGCCCGCGCGCTTCCCGGCGCGCTGTTCACCCCCGCCAACCTGCGTTATCTGGGCTGGTGCCTGGGTTTTTCGCTGCTGTCGGAGCTGCCGTACCGCTGGCTGGACAGCGGCTCGCAGACCCTCAACGTGATGCCAACCCTGACCCTCGGCCTGCTGGTCGCCTGGGGTGTGCACCACCGCACGCGGCAGGCCGGACTGCTGGCGTTGGCGGCGCTGCTGATCGCGGTATTCGCCAGCGACCGGTTGATGTACGGATGGCCGGGGGTGTTGCTGCCGGCGGCGTTCGTCCTGGCCTTGCACCACCGGCGCTACGTGTGGCTGGCCGGCGCGTTGGCGGTGGGCGGCAACCTCACCAATGGCTGGATTCTGCACAACGCTTTGCAGCCGATATCGATCGTGGTCCTGGCCACGGCGTTTCTGTGTGCACCGTTCGGGCTGGGGCTTTTGCAGTTGGATGTGCGCCGCGCCGTGCGCCCTGTCGGACGCTGGGGCTATGCCTTTTATCCACTGCACCTGGCGGCGATCAAGCTGTTGAGCGTTTTTAGTTGACAGCGGTGATGACCGCCCGCGTTTGCCTTGGCTATGATGCGCCCCCTCGTTCCCGTTAGCCGCGCACTCTATGAGTAACAACAGCACCTTCTCGCAACCCTTGCGCAGACGCCGTAGCCTGGCCGAAGAACTGGTGGCTGCCCTGACCGGGCAGGTTCGCGACGGCCTGCTCAAACCGGGCGAAAGGTTGCCGAGTGAAGCGCAAGTGATGGAGCATTTCGGCGTCAGTCGCACCGTGGTGCGCGAGGCGATTTCCCGTCTGCAGGCTGCCGGCCAGGTGGAAACCCGCCACGGCATCGGCAGCTTTGTGCTGGAGTCGCCGAGTTCGGGCTTGTTCAACATTCCGAGCGACACCGTGATGACCCTGGCCGATGTGCTGGCGGTCATGGAATTTCGGATCAGTCTGGAAGTGGAGTCCGCAGCCCTGGCGGCGCAGCGCCGCACCAGCGAGCAACTGGCCAGCCTGCGCGAGGCGCTGGACGGGCTCAACGGTTTGATGGCCAGCGGCAGCGATTCGGCGGGCGCCGATTTCGCCTTCCATCTGCTGATTGCCGAAGCGACCGGCAACCGCTACTTCACCGATATCCTCGGCCATCTGGGGGCCAAGGTGATTCCGCGGGCCCGTCTCAACACCCGCACCTATATCCGTGCTGACGACCCGCGTCAGTACCTGGAGCGGCTTGAGCGCGAACACGAGCAGATCTACAGCGCCATCGCCTCCCGGGATTCGGAGTCGGCCCGCGCGGCCATGTACCTGCACCTGGGCAATAGTCGCGAGCGCCTGCGGCAGGCGTATGAGCGCGGTGAGTCGTAATGTTCGGTCAACTGTATGAGTTGGCCATTTTCGTTATCACAGCCAGTGGGTTCGGGCCGCAGCGCGCCCTGACGTGACGCGCGGCAGCCCGCGGACAATGCCTGTGCCGCCGGCTCGCGCACGCAGGCGCGGCCGGGCGGCAAACCCTTACTGAGCGCCTTGCTTGTGCATCAGCGCGGCGAGCATTTCGTACTCTTCGCCGGTCAGGTCGGTCAGTGGCGTGCGGACCGGGCCTGCGTCGTAGCCGGCGATGCGGGCGCCGGCCTTGACGATGCTCACTGCGTAACCGGACTTGCGGTTACGGATGTCCAGGTACGGCAGGAAGAAGTCGTCGATCAGCCTGGAGACGGTGGCGTGATCGTCGCGGGCAACAGCGTGGTAGAAGTCCATCGCGGTCTTCGGCACGAAGTTGAACACCGCCGAGGAGTACACAGGCACGCCCAGGGCCTTGTAAGCCTCGGCATAGACTTCAGCGGTCGGCAGGCCGCCGAGGTAGCTGAAACGATCGCCCAGGCGGCGACGGATTGACACCATCAGTTCGATATCGCCCAGACCGTCCTTGTAGCCGATCAGGTTCGGGCAGCGTTCGGCCAGGCGTTCCAGGTGGCTGGCGTTGAGGCGGCAGACGTTGCGGTTGTAGACCACCACACCGATGTTCACCGATTTGCACACCGCTTCGACGTGGTCGGCGACGCCGTCCTGGCTGGCTTCGGTCAGGTAGTGCGGCAGCAGCAACAGGCCTTTGGCGCCCAGGCGCTCGGCTTCCTGAGCGTATTCGATGGCCTGGCGGGTCGAGCCACCGACACCGGCGAGGATCGGCACCGAGCCTGCGCAGGTGTCTACCGCAGTCTTGATCACTTCGCTGTATTCGCTGGCGGCCAGGGAGAAGAACTCACCGGTGCCGCCCGCGGCGAACAGCGCGCTGGCGCCGTACGGGGCCAGCCATTCCAGGCGCTTGATGTAGCCGGCGCGATGGAAGTCGCCCTGGGCATTGAAGTCGGTGACCGGGAAAGACAACAGCCCGTGGGACAGGACGGATTTCAGTTCTTGTGGCGTCATTGTTTGAAAACCTCGGGTCGGGTAAATAGGGGTGTGGCTGAACTGTTGTCTTACGTTATCGTACAACTTGCCAGATTGCTAGAACTTGATCAGGGATTTTCTGAGGAAATTGGAGGGGTGGCAAAGAATTATTGGCGCTAAGTCAGGATTTAGAGCGGTTGGTGGTGGCCTGTAAAAAAGCGATGTTGTCGTACGACATATGTTTTTCAGTGCGGCGTTGATGCTCGGACCCCCGTTGCATGCCCAATCCTTCAGCCCAGAAACCGCACGAACCAGTCCAGAGCTTCCCGCTTCGCCAGCGCCGCATGCTTCACATAAGGATCGAAGTGAGCATCCGCAAGCATGCACAGCCGCTTGGGTTCGAGTGCGCGACCGTAGGCGGCCAGCGCCAGGTCGGTGGGGGTGACGGTGTCCTTTTCCGCCACCAGCATCAGCAGAGGGGTTGGACTGACGCGCTCTATCAGCAGCCCCGGCTCATACTCGCTGGCTTTCTCACTGGACCGCACCGTGACCCGATTCTGCCAGCCCTCCGCCAATCTCCAGGCAGCACTGAAAAACGCCTCTGCGCCATCGCTGGAGAAGATGCCAGGCTCACCGTCCTGGGCGATTACATGGCGGTAGCCGGGGTGCTCTCCGCGATAGCGGGCGGCCCGGTCATTCTCGAAACCTTCCAGTGCGCTGTGAATATGAACGCCCGCGCGGCGGAGCAGGTTCTGATAGCCGCTGATTGTCGGGACCTGGGAAACGACGCAGCGAATCCGGCGATCCAGCGCACCGAGGGTGATCGCATGCCCTCCGCTGAAACTCGATCCCCACACGCCAATCCGCTCGGCGTTCACTTCCGGTCGCAAGGAAAGCCAGGTCACCACCTCACGCATGTCGTCCACTTGCTCGGACGGGATGATTTCCCCACGAACCTCGCCGCCGCTCTTGCCGAAGTTCCGGTGGTCATACAGCACCACCACGAAACCGGCCTGGGCAAACGCCTCGGCGAAGGTGTCGATGTACAGCTCTTTGACGGCGGCAAAGCCATGACTCATGACGATGGCCGGGAAGGGGCCCTGTGCCTGGGGCACATACAACCATCCATCGAGCGCTACGCCATTGGCGCTGATGCGATGGGTTTCGCGGACAAAAGAAACCATGGCTACCTCCTGAAGGTCATCGAGCCAGGGAAATCCTAATCAGCAAAGGCGCAGTACATATTCGCCAGACAGACAGATTGCTTGGCGCATCAGCCAGATCGCCGGCGGTACTCACGCGGTGCGACGCCCATCAGTCGGCGGAATGCAGTGGAAAATGAGCCGGCGGACTCGTAGCCCAGATCGGCCGCAATCCGCGAGATGGAAAGCCCTTGGTCCAGCATCGGGATCGCCGCAAATATCCTCGCGTGCTGTCGCCACAGCATGAAGGACGAACGCAGTTCCGCCTGAAACAGGCGGGCAAGGGTTCTGCTCGATGCGCCGACCCAATGCCCCCAGTCCTCCAGGTTTCGAGCATCACCGGGGGCTTGCAGAAGCGCGAGGCATACCTTCTGCAGCCTCGCGTCTTTCGGCATGGGCAGCCGTAGCGGCACTTCATGGGCCAGACGGATTTCATCCACCAGCAGGTGCATCAGGTGCGCCTCCCGGCTGTCCGGTGGCGACGCCGATGTCACGCTTTCGGCACGCAGCACCAGCTCACGCAGCAGCGGGCTGACCATCAGGCTTTGCGGTGTTTCCGGCAGTTGTACGCCTAGCGCTTCGGTCTTCAGGTAGACCGTGCGCAAGCGCACCGTTCCCCGTGCCTTGAGGCTGTGGGGCAGGCCAGTGGGCATCCACAGGGCCTGATTCGGTGAGATCACCCAGAACCCGCGAGCGCACGTCAGCTCCATGACACCTTCGCTGGCGTAGATGAGCTGGGCGCCTTCGTGCCAGTGCTCGGGCAGCCGTTGTCCATCCGCGTAGACCCGGGCGGTAACGCTGAGAATCTCGGCCGTCTCTTTGAAAACGGGGATGTGTTTCGTGTCGGTATCGGTCATGGGCGAATACCTTATCCGGGCTGATCTGCAGGAGTACAGGCTTGCCGAACTTGACCGGATGCTCAGGCGCTGACGGCGGACGCCGCGGCCTGCTGTGCTATCCTCCCGCCGCCCCGCGGTGCCAGGGGCTTTGCGCTGGAGTCGTCGAGAAAAATGGCCAAACCCTTCACTACCCTGGATGACGTTGCCAAGGCCGCGGGGATGTCCCGCGCCCAGGTCTCCCGTGCCCTGCGAGGCGATCCCGGGGTGCGTCCGGAAACCCGCGAACGCATCGATGCCATCGCCGCCCACCTGAACTACCGGCCCAACCTCGCGGCGCGCAGCCTGGCGGAGTCGCGTTCGTCGATTGTCGGCCTGATCATCGGCGACCCGAACAATCCCTTTCACATCCAGTTGGCCCAGGCAGTGGACCGGCATTTGCTGGCCGCCGGTTTCGACGCGATCACCTCGCTGCGCTCGGTGGACGACGGTGCCGCCTTGCAGGAAGTCGAGCGGCTGCTCAGCCTGCGAGCGGCGGGCATTATCCTGCTGGGCTCGGCCCACCATCCCAAGGTGATCGGCGAAATCGCCGACAAGCTGCCGTGCGTGTTCATCGGCAGCAAGCGGGTGGCGCATCCCGAGGTCATTTCGATTGCCGTGGATGATGACAGCGGCGTCCGCCTTGCCATGGAACACCTGTATGGCCTGGGCCATCGGCGTATCGCGCACCTGGCCGGTGGCCGCGAGCCGTCTTCGAAAGAGCGGGCCAACGCCTACAGCCGCTTCATGCGCGAAGCCGGTCTTGAGCCGGTGTTGATTCGCGGCAAGCACAATGCCGCTTTCGGCAGGGCAGGGGTGGATGCGCTGTTCGCCAGTCAGACTCCGCCCACGGCGATTTTCGCGTCCAACGACTTCATCGCGCTGGGCGTGCTGGACCGGCTCAAGGGCATGGGGCTGTCGGTGCCGAATGATGTGTCGGTGGTGGGTTTCGACGATATTCCCGATGCGGCCAATGCCCTGTTTTCCCTGACCACGCTCAAGCAGGACACCGAGGCGCAGGCCAAGGCCGCGGTGGAATCGCTGCGCACCATCCTGGCCGGCACTGCCGCGCGCAAGCGCAGGGTAGACATGTCGGCCGAGCTGATCGTGCGGACCTCCACAGCCGCGCCAGCACTCAGTCAATAATTATTCTCATTTTCTCCCTGCGTCAGATTGACTCAGAATGTAACAATCCATAACATTCCGCCCGTTTGCATGGCGACCAGGACCGGTCGCCATTTTTTGCCTCGATTATGAGAGCGCTCTCATTTGTTTCGACACGTCTGCAACAGGCGTTGCGTGTCGTAATCCCACACAAAATGAGAGCGCTCTCATGGATTGCGGCGCTTAGGCCAAGGACCGGTCGGCTGCTTGTACGGCAGAGGCTTCCTGGGGATGCCCGTTCGCTGTAGCGGCTGGGCATCGATCTGAATGAATGGCTGAGGCCGCAAGAACGTAGGAATGAATATGAAATTGAAAGGCATCGTCCCGATAGCCATCGGCGCGATCTTGACCGTGCTCGGGGCCGGCCTGGCCCTGGGCGGCGGCAAACTGATCTCCCTGGGAGGCAGTGGGTATTACCTGCTGGCCGGCGTGCTGATGGCCGCCACCGGTGTTTGCCTGGTACGACGCAAGCTCGCGGCGACCTGGATCGCGCTGGCGCTGTTGCTGATCACCGCCGTCTGGGCGTTCGCCGAGGTCGGGCTCGACTTCTGGCAACTGGTACCCCGCCTGGTGACGTTCATCGTCATTGCCTTGGTGCTCACCTTGCTGGTGCCGCTGCTGGACGGCAACCGCGCGTTCCTGGGCAGCGGTACTCGCGCCGGCATCAGCCTGGCGCTGATCGCCAGCCTGGTCGGTTTCGGCGTTGGCATGTTCAAGCCGCACCCGACCGTGGTGGCCGAAAAGGGCAGCACCTCGCCCGTGGTGGCGGCGGACGCCGGTGAGGCCGATGGCCAGGACTGGACCGCCTACGGCCGTGGCACCCATGGCGAGCGCTTCGCGCAGTTCGACCAGATCAACAAGGGCAACGTCAAAGACCTGCAGGTGGCCTGGACCTTCCGTACCGGCGACATGGCTATCAACGGCGCTGAATATCAGGGCACGCCGCTCAAGGTCGACGACACCGTCTACCTGTGCACGCCGCTGAACAAGGTATTTGCCCTCGACCCGATCAGCGGTGCCGAGAAGTGGAAATACGATCCGCAGGTCAAGGACACACCGTCCAACAAGGCGTGGAAGCGCTGCCGTGGCGTGGGCTACTACGATGCCGACAAGGCGCCGCAGAACGCTTCGACGCCTGCCGAACCGACCGTCGCCACCGCCGCGGCCGAGCCTGCCGAGTGCCGTCGTCGCATCATCACCACCACCGTCGATGCGCGCCTGATCGCCCTCGATGCGCAAACCGGCAAGCCGTGCGAAAGCTTCGGTGTGCACGGTGAAGTTGATCTGCTCAAGGGCATCGGCCCTAACACCGACGGTTCCTACTACCTGACATCGGCGCCACTGGTGGCCGGCAATGTGGTCATCGTCGGCGGCAAGATCAACGACAACCTCAAGACCGGCGAGCCATCGGGCGTGACCCGTGGTTTCGACGTGCGTACCGGCGAGCTGCTGTGGGCCTGGGACGCATTGAATCCGAAGCGCGGCGTGCCGCTGCCGGAAGGCGAGAACTACCCGAGCGACTCGCCGAACTTCTGGGGCACTGCGTCCTACGATCCGGTGCTGGGTCTGGCCTACATCCCGACCGGCAACCAGACCCCGGACTTCTGGAACGGCGATCGCAACCCTGGCTCCGATGAGTACAACGATTCCATCGTGGCCATCGACGTCAACACTGGCGTGGACAAGTGGCACTTCCGCACCGCCAACAACGACATGTTCGACTACGACGTGTCGGCTCAGCCGATCCTCTACGACCTGCCCAACAAGCAAGGCGGCAAGATCCCCGTGGTGATTGCCCTGACCAAGCGCGGCCAGATCTTCGTGCTCGATCGTCGTGACGGCACGCCGGTGTTCCCGGTGGAGCAGCGCCAGGTTGCCACCGACGGTGTCCCGGGCATGCGCATTTCGCCAACCCAGCCGTACTCGCAGCTCTCCGTCGGTACCGAGCGCTTCAAGGAATCGGACATGTGGGGTGGCACCGTCTTCGACCAGTTGATGTGCCGCATCGACTTCAAGGCCATGCGCTGGGAAGGCGAGTTCACCCCGCTGGTGGAAGGCCAGGCGACCCTGATCTATCCGGGTTACTACGGCGGCTTCAACTGGGGCGGCGGTGCACTCGACGCCTCCACCGGCACCCTGATCGTCAACGATATCCGCATGGCGCAATGGGGCCGTTTCATCAAGCGTGAAGACGCCAGGCGCACCGGCCTGAAGCCAAGCACCGAGGGTGAGTACTCCGAGCAACTGGGTACGCCGTGGGGCGTCGAGCGTTCGATGTTCGTCTCGCCATTGGGCGTTCCGTGCTTCAAGCCGCCGTTCGGCACCATGACCGCCATCGACCTGAACAATGGCAAGACCAAATGGCAGGTACCGATGGGCAGCATCGAAGATGCACCGGTGAAAGGCATCGTCCCGGGTGTGCATATCCCGCTGGGCATGCCGACCATGGGCGGTCCGCTGGTGACCAAGGGTGGCCTGACCTTCTTCCACGGCACCCTGGATTACTACATCCGCGCGCTGGACAACGAGACTGGTGAAGAAGTCTGGCGCGGCCGCCTGCCGGTCGGCGGGCAAGGTGCGCCGATGTCCTACGTCGGCCGCGATGGCAAGCAGTACATCGTCGTCACTGTCGGTGGCGCAACCCGCACCGGCACCAACGACAACCGTGGTGACTACGTGATCGCCTACGCGCTGCCCGGCGCGACGAAGTAGAATGCCAATCCGGCCGTGGCTCAGTGTTTTCGAGTCACGGCCGTTCTCTGAAGCCCGTCCGCCCCGGCGGGCTTTTCCGATGTCGTTTTCGCAGATTTTTTTCCATGTCGATCCAACCTCAGGACCGCAGCGTCCGCGCTTCCCTTTATTTTGTCTGCCTGGCCGCCAGCGTTCCGGCGCTCGCCCAGGAACAGACCGTCACCCTCGACCCGCTGGCTGTGACCGGCACCTACGTCCCGGCCTCCACCTTCGATGTGCCGGCCTCGCTCGACATCGTCACCCGTGACCAATTCGCCGAGGGGCAGGCCGGCGTCAATCTTTCCGAAGCCCTTTCCCGCGTGCCCGGCGTGGTGGTGCAGAACCGCCAGAACTATGCCCAGGACCTGCAAGTGTCGACCCGCGGTTACGGCGCCCGCGCCGCGTTCGGCATTCGCGGTATCAAGGTGCTAAGCGACGGCATTCCCGCCAGCACGCCGGACGGGCAGGGGCAGGCGGCCTCGCTCAATCTGGATGTGGCGGACCGCGTCGAAGTCCTGCGCGGCCCCGCGTCCGCCCTCTACGGCAGCAATGCCGGCGGGGTGATCCAGATGTTCAGCAAGGATGGCAGTGGCCCGGCGACGATCGGCGCGAGCACCTTGCTAGGCAGCGACGGTTTTCTCAAGAACCGCCTCTACAGCCAGGGCGGCAACGACCAGGCCGGCTTCGTGCTGGATGCGTCGCGCATGGACACCGATGGTTACCGCGACCACAGCGCGGCGCGGCGTGACCAGACGTTCGCCAAGGTCCACATCCGCCCCGACGAGGACAGTCGTCTGGCGCTGATCTTCAACACCCTGGAGCAGAACGGCACCCAGGATCCGCTGGGTCAGACCTGGAGCGGCTACAAGCAGGATCCGCGTTCGGTGATCCCGCAGGCCGAGCAATACAACACCCGCAAGAGCATCCACCACCAGCAGGTGGGCTTGAACTACGAACGCGATTTCGGCGACGCGACCCTGCAGTTCAACGCCTACGCCGGCAAGCGCAGCGTGATCCAGTACCTGTCGATTCCCAAGGGCACCCCGGCCAACGAGCGGGGCGGCGGCGTGGTCGACTTCGACCGCGAGTTCCATGGCGGCACATTGCGCTGGATCCAGCCGATCACGGCCGTTCCGGGTGCGCTGACCCTGACCTTCGGCGCAGACTACGACCAGAGCCGTGATGACCGCCGTGGCTACCAGAACTACAGCGGCACCCAGCTCGGCGTGAAGGGCGAACTGCGTCGCGACGAAGTCGATACCGCTACGAGCCTAGATCCCTATGTCCAGGCCCATTGGGAGCTGGACCGCTGGACCCTGGATGCCGGCCTGCGCCGCAGCAGCATGGAGATGGAGGTGGATGACCACTACCTGTCCAATGGCGATTCCAGCGGCTCGAAGAAATACCAGCGCACCACCCCGAGCCTGTCGGTGATGTACGCCTTCACCCCGGACCTGCACGGCTATGTCAGCGCCGGCAAAGCCTTCGAAACGCCGACCCAGGCGGAAATGGCCTATGCGCCTGGCGTTTCCGAGACCTTCAACTTCGGCCTGCAACCGGCCACCGGCCACCAGCACCCAGTACGAGATCGGTCTCAAGGCCCGGCTCACCGAGCGGAGCCGCTTGAATGTGGCGGTCTTCGAGATCCACACCGACGATGAACTCGTGGTCGCGGGTTCCAATTCCGGACGGACCAGCTACACCAACGCCGGCAAGACCCTGCGTCGCGGCCTGGAAGTCGGCTTGCAACAGCAGTTGGCGGCGGATTGGGAACTGAACCTGGCCTACACCCACCTCGATGCCACCTACCGCGACGACGTCATTGGCGGCACCAGCCAGATCGAGAAAGGCAACCGCCTGCCGGGCGTGCCGAAGGACAGCCTGTTCGGTGAACTGGTGTGGAAGCCGGTGGCGGGGTTGAGCACTGCGCTGGAAGGCCAGTACCGCAGCCAGGTGTATGTCGAAGACAGCAATGACCAGAAGGCTGCGCCGGCGTACACCGTGTTCAACTGGCGGGCGCGGATGGAGCAGCAACTGGACCGCTTCACGGTCTATGAAATGGTGCGGCTGGATAACCTGCTGGACCGGCAGTATGTCGGCTCGGTGATTGTCGGTGACGGCAATGGCCGGTACTACGAGGCGGCGCCGGGCCGCTCGTGGTACGCGGGGGCGGGCGTGGAATACCGCTTCTGATTCAGTACCTGCGTGACCGGAGTCTCTGATCAGACTTCGGTCAGCGGGATGTCGCCCGCATTTTTCTTCTCGCGCCGCTCACTCATCCAGTCGCCGACTTTCGCCCCGAAGCCGGCGGGGGCCTTGCGTCCGACCTTGCGCGCGAGGTCGAGCACGGTCTGCTGGGCCAGCGCTTCTTCCATGCGTTTCTGCGCGGTGATCATCGCCGCGTGAACCGCGCAGGGCCCTTCGGTCGCCCACTCAGGCGGCTCGCCGTCGAACAGCGCGCAGCGACCACGAATCTCGCGGCAATCGAAGATCAGCTTGCGCCCGTCGATCGCGTTGACGATGTCCAGCAAGGTGATTTCGTCGGCGGGGCGGGCCAGGCGGAAGCCGCCGCGGACGCCTTCGGTGGCCGCCACCAGCTTGCCCTTGGCCAGCTTGGTGAAAATCTTCGCCAGGTAGTCCAGCGGCACGCCTTGCAGTTCGGCGAGATCACGCACGCTGGCCTCGCGGCTCTCGCCGCCGTCACCCACCAGGAATATCAGGCAGTGAATGCCGTATTCGACACCCGCGCTGTAAAGCGACATCACGTTATCTCCGACTGAACTGGTCGCAAATGTTACCAGTCTCTGTGGCTGCCGAGCAAAGCCGGCGGTCACCTTCCGTCTGCCCGAAAATTTTTCAGAGCGCCTATAGCCGCTGATTCTGTGGCTTTAAGGCGGTTTCCACGGCGCAACCCGGCGGCTGGCGACGAGTGGCGGCTTGTTTTTATTAACTACGACCAATAAAGTCGTAGTTGTGAATTCGAACCCTTCTACAAGCGGAGCAGAACAATGCAACAGCACATCCTGATTCTCGGTGCCGGTTTTGGTGGACTGTGGAGTGCCCTGAGCGCCACGCGCCTGCTGGACATCCATGGCCGCACGGACGTTGCCGTAAGTGTCCTCGCACCCCAGGCCGAACTGCGCATCCGCCCGCGTTTCTACGAAGCGGATGTCGCCCGCACCGTGGCGCCGCTGGGCGCGTTGTTCGACGCGGTGGGTGTGCGTTTCATCGAGGGCGCCGCACAGCGCATCGATGTGGCTGGCAAGCGCGTCGAGTACCGGGATGCCCAGGGCAATACCGCGGTCAGCCACTACGACAAGCTGGTATTGGCCACCGGTAGCGTCCTGGCCCGGCCGGACCTGGCGGGTGTGGCCGAGCATGCGTTCGATGTTGATCAGCTCGAAGAAGCGCTGCGCCTGGAAACGCACCTGAAGTCACTGGCGCAGCGCCCGGCTTCGGCGGCGCGCAATACCGTGGTGGTCGCCGGTGGCGGCTTCACCGGCATCGAGACCGCGACCGAAATGCCGGCCCGCCTGCGTGCGGTGCTGGGCGAAGACGCCGAGGTGAACGTGATCATCGTTGACCGTGGCGAGGCCATTGGCGCGTCCATGGGCAACGAAATTGCCGGCTCGATCGCCGAGGCCAGTGCCGAGTTGGGTGTGCAGTGGCGCTTGAAGTCGTCGGTGGAAGCGGTGGATGCCGAGGGCGTGACCTTGTCGGACGGCCAGCGCATCGAGGCCAGCACCGTGATCTGGACCACCGGCGTCCGGGCCAGCGACCTGACCGCGCAGATTCCCGGCGAGCGTGATCGCCAGGGCCGGCTGCATGTGGATGGCGCTTTGAAGGTGGTAGGGCAGGCCGATATCTATGCCGCCGGCGATACTGCCTACGCAGCCAGCGACGACCTCGGTAACCATGCGTTGATGACCTGCCAGCACGCTATTCCGCTGGGCCGCCATGCCGGCAACAACGTCGCGGCGGACCTGCTGGGTGTAGCGCCGGTCATCTACAGCCAGCCCAAGTACGTGACTTGCCTGGACCTCGGCGCCTGGGGCGCGGTGTTCACCGAAGGCTGGGGGCGCGAGGTGAAACTGGTGAAAGAGGAGGGCAAGCAGCTCAAGACCCAGATCAACACCGTGTGGATCTACCCGCCGGTAGCGGAGCGGGCGGTGGCATTGGCGGCGGCGGATCCGTTGATTCCGATTGCCTGAGGCGGGTGACGGCAACACGGTGTCAGCCGACAGTTTTTAAGCGCCTTCAAGATCGAGCGCCGCCCTCGCGGCGCATCGCCGGCAAGCCGGCTCCCACAGATTTCATCGGTACAGGTGGGAGCCGGCTTGCCGGCGATGCGCCGCGAGGGCGGCGCTCGATCTCAAGAGCACTGGAAAACTTCAGACATGTGCCAGGTGGTCATGGTCCGGTTTCTGGCCATCACCACTCCGCCGATCACATATTCAACGGATCCTCCCGATCCTCCTTGTCCTTGCGCGCCTGCGCCGGATCGGCTGCGTCCTGCGGTCGTTCGCTCAGTGACGCGCTCAGGTTCTGTGCTGCCATCGCCGCCTGCATCTGTGGTTCTGCCTGGCCCATGGACTTCAGCTCGGTTTCATCCTTGATGCGCTGGGCAATCGCCAGGTCGATCTTCTCTTTCTTCTCCGGCGGCAACGCCTCGTAGTCGTCCTCTGTCAGCCCCAGCTCGTTGAGCATCTTCAGGCGGATCTTCTCGGCCGGCGACAGGGCCATGTAATCGCGAAACTCCTGGGCGGCGCTGCTGCTCGTGGTGCTGGCGCCGGACGCCGTCACGCCGGTGGATTCGTCAGACTCGCTGGACCCCGAATTCTGCAGGATCACCTTGAGCTTGGCGAAGGCCTCGTCCTGGGCATCTTGAGCGTCCTGGTACGTCGAGTTCGAAGCGCTGCCGGAGGCGGTCGCGCTGCTGACCGTGGAAACCGCCGACGCGGTGGCCGTTTCCGACTGGTAAGCTTGCGCGTCGGCGCCGGGGATGGCAGCGAGGGTGCGGTGCTGGCTCACCGCGATATTCTGCCAGCCATGGCCATTGATGATGCTCACGGGATCATTCTCCTTGGAGTGGGACACTGGATCAGGCGCGATATCGCAATTGCTGTGCCAG
Organism: Pseudomonas huaxiensis; assembly: GCF_003231275.1. Taxonomy (GTDB): domain Bacteria; phylum Pseudomonadota; class Gammaproteobacteria; order Pseudomonadales; family Pseudomonadaceae; genus Aquipseudomonas; species Aquipseudomonas huaxiensis. The sequence continues at coordinate 150,102 of NZ_QKVL01000005.1, read as the reverse complement.
TCTGGAGAGTCCCCGCAGCACGGGCCTTTCAGCCGTGCGGTGCGGTTGTACGGCGGAAGACGTTTGCCGCTTGCGGCAAGTCTTGTACCGCCGGGCGGCATTAAAGTTTGCGCACCCGGTGCCGATCCAAAGAGCACTACATCCGGGCCACGACCCGGACCCCCATGGGGTTGAAGTTCCCTGCCGGACAGGCAGAGTGACGTCGCCTTGCGTCCACTTCAATTCATGGTCCGTCCTGAGTGGCGGGCATTGGTCTTTATGAGGAAGAGGCGTATGAATCTTTACATCAACCAGTTGCAGAAGAAGCCGGCATTCCGCGAGCGCGTCTACGCGGGCGACATCTTCCTCGATACCAACCTGCGCAGCGCCCACGAACTGTGTGCGCTGGCCCGGCACAGCATCACCGAAGCCTTCGACGGCGAGCTCGATCACCTGTCGCTGCACAAGAAGATGCCGGTGGAAACCTTCGTCGAGCACGTCACCCGGCTCAAGCGCAAGTTCACCAATGGCCCGCAGGCCAAGGCGCTGATCCGCGACTACATCCTTGAAATCGGTGCCGATCCGAGCGACTACATCTTCGACGTGCCACGGGTGCGCGTAGTGCCGAACTACGACTACCTGCACGCCGGCGTCAGCTACGCCTACAAGGCGCACCGCGACACCTGGTACGGCAGCGTCGATTGCCAGTTGAACACCTGGATGCCGATCTACAGCATCGAGCCCGAGCAGACCATGATGATCAACCCGGCTTACTTCACCAAGCCGGTGCAAAACTCCTCGCACACCTGGAGCCTGACCGACTGGATCAACAACCAGCGCCTGAAGGCCAAGGACAACATCACCGAGGAAGCCCGGGTGCACCCGGTGCCGCTGGAAAACATCGACAACAGCGCGGAAATCCGCGTCGCCGCCAACAGCGGCGAGATGCTGATGTTCTCCGGCTCGCACCTGCACGGCACCGTGGCCAACCACACCGACAGGATCCGGTTCAGCGTGGACTTCCGCCTGATCCACCTGCAGGACCTGATTCAGAAGCGCGGCGCGCCGAACGTCGACAACGGCTGTTTCGACGTCGAGGCCGGCTTCAAAGACCTTTTCCATGCCAGCGACTTTTCGCAATTCCAGGGAGTTAACCCATGACCAAGCGTCGCCTGACTGCTGCCGAGGTCGAGTACAACGAAAAGCGCGCCAGCGTGCTGAGCCGCGTCGATGCCCAATACGTGGCTGACGCCCCCTTCGTGTTCGCCAACCGCATCGCGGTGACCGCGGCCCTGTCACGCATCGAGCTGTTCAAGATGGTCCAGGACATTCCTGGCGCCATCGTCGAGTGCGGCGTCTACAAGGGCAATTCGTTGATGCTGTACATGCAGTTGTCGATGATTCTCGAGCCGTATGCGATCAACCGTTCGATCATCGGTTTCGACACCTTCCAGGGCTTTGCCAGCATCGACCAGAAGGAAGACCCGGCGGATATCAACGAGAGCATGTTCTCCGATACCGACGAGACCCTGATCCAGGACATGATCGACGCCAACGACCTGGTTCGCCCGGTCAACCGCATCCCGCGTTGCGAGATCGTCAAGGGCGACATCCTTGAAACCGTGCCGGCCTTCGTCAAGACCCGTCCTGACCTGGTGGTGGCGATGCTGATCCTCGACACCGACCTGTATTCCTCGACCAAGGTTGCGCTGGAAACCTTCCTGCCGTACATGCCGAAGGGCGCCATCGTGGTGCTGGACGAAGTCGCCTACCGCAACTTCCCTGGCGAAACCGCTGCGCTGCGCGATGTGCTGGACCTGAACAAGGTCGAGCTGAAGCGCCTGCCGTTTGATTCTTCGGTGGGTTACTTCCGCGTCTGATCTATTCCAGATCAAATAAGCCGGGACCGCTGCGCGGCCCTTCGCGAGCAAGCTCGCTCCTACAACAGCACATGCCTCTGTAGGAGCGGGTTTACCCGCGAAGGGCCGCACAGCGGCCCCGGCTTTTTCAAGCAAACGCCGATCAGATATGCAACGCGTGCCCCAGCGCCCGCAACGCCGCTTCCTGCACCGCCTCACCCAGCGTCGGATGCGCATGGATCGTCCCTGCCACATCCTCCAGCCGCGCGCCCATTTCCAGTGACTGGGCAAACGCCGTGGACAGTTCCGACACGCCAACCCCCACCGCCTGCCAACCGACGATCAAGTGATTGTCGCGGCGCGCCACCACGCGCACGAAGCCGCTCTTCGACTCCAGGGTCATCGCCCGGCCATTGGCGGCGAACGGGAATTGCGCCACCAGACAGTCGAGCCCTTCGTCTTTCGCTGCTTCCGGGGTCTTGCCGGCCACCACCAGCTCCGGATCGGTGAAGCACACCGCAGCAATTGCCGCCGGTGTGAACGCGCGTTGCTTGCCGGCAATCAGCTCGGCAACCATCTCGCCCTGAGCCATGGCGCGGTGCGCCAGCATCGGCTCTCCGGTCAGGTCGCCAATCGCCCAGACGTTGCGCATGCTGGTCTGGCAGCGGTTGTCGATGGCGATGGCGGCGCCGTTCATTTTCAGCGCCAGGGCCTCAAGGTTGAAACCCTGGCTGCGCGGACGACGGCCCACCGCCACCAGCACCTGATCGGTTTCCAGCGAGAGTTCTGCGCCGTCCGGCGTGCGCACCCGCAGGCGTTTTTCGGCGGCGTCGAAGCCTTCGACGCTGTGTCCCAGGTACAGCTTTACGCCAAGCTTTTTCAGCGACTCGGCCACCGGCTGGGTCAGCTCGGCGTCATAGGTTGGCAGGATGCGCTCGCGCGCTTCCACCACGCTGACCTCGACCCCGAGCTTGCGGTAGACGATACCCAGCTCCAGGCCGATATAACCGCCGCCCACCACCGCCAGGCGCTTGGGCAACTGGCTCGGTGACAGGGCTTCGGTAGACGAGATCACCGCGCCGCCCAGCGGCAGCATCGGCAGCTCGACGCTGCTGGAACCGGTCGCCAGCAGCAGGTGCTCGCACTGGATGCGCAGGTCCTGGCCGTCGATCTCGACATGCTTGCCGTCGATGATCTTGGCCCAGCCGTGAATCACCTTCACGTCGTTCTTTTTCAGCAGCGCTGCGACGCCGCTGGTCAGGCGGTCGACGATGCCGTTTTTCCAGGCAACGCTCTGGCCGATGTCCAGCGTTGGCGGCTGGACCTTGATGCCCAGGTTCGAGTGCTCGCTGTGCTGTTGGGTCTGGTGAAACTGCTCGGCTACGTGGATCAGCGCCTTGGACGGAATGCAGCCAATGTTCAGGCAGGTGCCGCCCAGTGCCTGGCCTTCCACCAGTACCGTGGGAATGCCCAGTTGCCCGGCGCGGATCGCTGCGATGTAGCCGCCGGGGCCGCCGCCAATGATCAGCAGCGTGGTATTGAGGGTCTGCATGGTCACTCCACAAACAGGCTGGCGGGTTGTTCGAGCAGGCCACGGATGGCCTGGATGAAGAGCGCGGCATCCATGCCGTCGACCACCCGGTGATCGAACGAGCTGGAGAGGTTCATCATCTTGCGGATAACGATCTGGCCGTTGACCACCATTGGCCGTTCGACGATGCGGTTGACGCCGACGATCGCCACTTCCGGGGTGTTGACCACCGGCGTGCTGACAATCCCGCCCAAGGCGCCGAGGCTGGTCAGGGTGATGGTCGAGCCGCTCAGTTCTTCGCGGCTGGCCTTGTTGTTGCGGGCCGCGTTGGCCAGGCGGACGATCTCGCTGGCGTTGTCCCACAGGCTGCCGGCTTCGGCATGGCGCACCACCGGAACCATCAGGCCGTTGTCGCCTTGGGTGGCGATGCCCACATGCACCGCGCCGTGACGGGTGATGACCTGGCCTTCATCGTCATAGGTCGCGTTGATCTGCGGGAATTCGCGCAGGGCCACCACCATGGCCCGCACCAGAAACGGCAGCAGGGTCAGCTTGCCGCGGCTGTCACCCCATTTCTTGTTCAGGTGCACGCGCAGCTCTTCGAGCGCGGTGACGTCGATTTCCTCGACATAGCTGAAATGCGCGACGCGGCGCTTGGCGTCCTGCATGCGCTGGGCAATCTTGCGGCGCAGGCCGATCACCGGGATCTGCTCGCTGTCCTCGCGCTTGGCGTAGCCGCTCGGTGCTGCCTGGCTGCGGGTCGGCTGGGTGAGGAACGCGTCGAGGTCTTCGTGGAGGATGCGCCCGGCCGGGCCGCTGCCGTGCACATAACGCAACTCGATGCCGGCGTCCCAGGCGCGCTTGCGCACGGCCGGGGAAGCCAGCGGACGTTCATTGGCCGCACGCGGGACGATCGCCGCTTCGGGCGCGCTGCTGCGGGCCGGGCTGGCAGCGGCGACAGGCGCGGCTGCCACGGGTGGAGGCGTCTCGATCGGTGTGGCGGGTTTCGCCTCGGGGACTACTGCGGCCGCCGGTTTGCTGGCGCCTTCCTGGTGGTTGCCGGCGCCTTCCACTTCAATGCGGATCAGCTCGCTGCCCACCGCCATGACTTCGCCGGGCTGGCCGCCGAGGGCCAGGACCTTGCCGGTGACCGGCGAAGGGATTTCAACCGTGGCCTTGTCGGTCATGACATCGGCGACAATCTGGTCTTCGGTGACGGTATCGCCGACCTTGACGAACCATTCCACCAGTTCAACTTGTGCGATGCCTTCGCCAATGTCCGGCATCTTGATGACGTGCGTTCCCATTCAGACCTCCATGACCCGTTTCAATGCCGCGCCAACCCGAGAAGGACCGGGGAAGTACGCCCACTCCTGTGCATGCGGGTAGGGGGTATCCCAGCCGGTGACGCGCTCGATCGGCGCCTCCAGGTGGTGGAAGCAATGTTCCTGCACCAGCGCCACCAGTTCGGCGCCAAAGCCGCAGGTGCGGGTGGCTTCATGGACGACCACGCAGCGGCCGGTCTTCTTCACCGACTCGACGATGGTTTCCAGGTCCAGCGGCCACAGGCTGCGCAGGTCGATGACTTCGGCATCGATACCGGTTTCCTCGGCGGCAACCTGGGAGACATAGACGGTGGTGCCATAGGTCAGCACGGTGACGTCGTTGCCGGGACGGGTGATCGCCGCCTTGTCCAGCGGCACGTTGTAGTAGCCGTCCGGCACGGCGCTGGCCGGGTGTTTCGACCAGGGGGTAACCGGGCGGTCGTGGTGGCCGTCGAACGGGCCGTTATACAGGCGCTTGGGTTCGAGGAAGATCACCGGGTCATCGCATTCGATCGAAGCGATCAACAGCCCCTTGGCATCGTAGGGGTTGGACGGCATCACGGTGCGCAGGCCGCAGACCTGGGTGAACATGGCCTCGGGGCTCTGGCTGTGGGTCTGGCCGCCATAGATACCGCCGCCGCAGGGCATGCGCAGGGTCAGTGGGGACACGAACTCGCCGGCCGAGCGATAACGCAAGCGCGCCATCTCCGAAACGATCTGGTCGGAGGCGGGGTAGAAATAGTCGGCGAACTGGATTTCCACCACCGGACGCAGGCCATAGGCACCCATGCCCACGGCGGTGCCGACGATGCCGCTTTCCGAGATCGGCGCATCGAATACCCGCGACTTGCCGTACTTGGTCTGCAGGCCTTCGGTGCAGCGGAATACCCCGCCGAAGTAACCGACGTCCTGGCCGTAGATGACCACGTTGTCGTCGCGCTCAAGCATGATGTCCATGGCCGAGCGCAGGGCCTGGATCATGGTCATGGTGGTAGTCGCCATGGCGGTTTCCAACTGGATTGAAGTGTTGTGATCGTTCATCTCAGATCCCCAGTTCCTGGCGCTGCCGGCGCAGGTGCTCCGGCATTTCCTTGTAGACGTCCTCGAACATCGAGGCGGGGCTCGGCATCTGCCCACCGGCGAGGGTGCCGTACTGCTCGGCTTCCTTCTGCGCTTTGATGATCTCGGCTTCCAGTTCGGCGGTGACCGCCTGGTGTTCCTCTTCGGACCACTGGCCGGCGGCAATCAGGTGCTGCTTGAGACGGGCGATCGGGTCGCCCAGCGGGAAGTGGCTCCAGTCGTCGGCGGGACGGTACTTGGACGGATCGTCCGAGGTGGAGTGCGGACCGGCGCGGTAGGTGACCCACTCGATCAGGGTCGGGCCATGGCCACGACGGGCGCGTTCGGCGGCCCAGCGCGAGGCGGCGTAGACCGCGATGAAGTCGTTGCCGTCGACCCGCAGCGACGCGATGCCGCAACCGACGCCACGGCCGGCGAAGGTGGTCGCCTCACCGCCGGCGATGGCCTGGAAGGTGGAGATCGCCCACTGGTTGTTGACCACGTTGAGGATCACCGGCGCGCGGTAGACGTGGGCGAAGGTGAGGGCGGTGTGGAAGTCGGATTCGGCGGTGGCGCCGTCGCCGATCCAGGCCGAGGCGATCTTGGTATCACCCTTGATGGCCGAGGCCATGGCCCAGCCGACAGCCTGGACGAACTGGGTGGCGAGGTTGCCGCTGATGGTGAAGAAGCCGGCCTCGCGCACCGAATACATGATTGGCAACTGGCGACCCTTGAGCGGGTCGCGCTCGTTGGACAGCAACTGGCAGATCATTTCCACCAGCGACACGTCGCGGGCCATCAGGATGCTTTGCTGGCGGTAGGTCGGGAAGCACATGTCCGTGCGGTTCAGCGCTGCCGCCTGGGCACTGCCGATGGCTTCCTCGCCGAGGCTCTGCATGTAGAAGGACATCTTCTTCTGGCGCTGCGCGACCACCATGCGGCTGTCGAACAGCCGGGTTTTCATCATGGTGCGCATGCCGCGGCGCAGCACCTGCGGGTCGATGTCTTCGGCCCATGGGCCGAGGGCATTGCCCTTGTCATCGAGCACGCGGATCAGGCTGTAGGCCAGGTCGGCGGTGTCGGCAGGTTCGACGTCGATAGCGGGTTTACGGACCAGGCCGGCATCGGCCAGGCGCAGGTAGGAAAAGTCGGTCTGGCAGCCTGGCCGGCCTGTAGGCTCGGGCACATGCAGACGCAGGGGGGCGTACTCGTTCATGCTTTTTTACGCTCGCTCTGTCTTGTGTTTTTGTTGAGCTTTGAAGCGGTCGCTACTGAACCCGGCTTGTGACCAGAGAGTCAGTCTTGGCTACATGATATTCCGCCCCCGAAAGAATATTTTTCTGATGTTGGTTGCCTTTGCCACGGTACGCGGATAAATATTCTGCAAAATAACAATCGGCAGGGTAATTATTCTCATGCGGAAACTGGATCGGACCGACATCGGCATTCTCAACAGCCTTCAGGAAAATGCCCGCATCACCAACGCCGAGCTGGCGCGCTCGGTGAACCTCTCGCCCACACCGTGTTTCAACCGGGTCAAGGCGCTGGAGGAGTCGGGGGTGATTCGCCAGCAAGTGACCCTCCTGGCCCCGGAAGTGCTGGGGCTGGATGTGAACGTGTTTATCCATGTCAGCCTGGAAAAGCAGGTGGAGCAGTCGCTGCACCGCTTCGAGGAAGAAATCGCCGAGCGCCCGGAAGTGATGGAGTGCTACCTGATGACCGGCGACCCGGACTACCTGTTGCGGGTATTGCTGCCGAGCATCCAGGCGCTGGAGCGGTTTCTCGATTACCTGACCCGGCTGCCGGGCGTGGCCAATATCCGTTCAAGCTTTGCCCTCAAGCAGGTGCGCTACAAGACGGCGCTGCCGTTGCCGGCGAATGGGTTGACGTTGCGTGAGGCTCGCTAGGTTTCTGAGCAGGAGCCAGCAGCGATCAGTCTCCGGGGAGTGTAGAAAATCACGATCAATTGGCCACTTATATGCTTGATATTTTTAACAGTGGCTGAGTATGTTGTGGGGGTCGCCGTTTCCGGCATGCGAAAACAACAAGGATAGAGTCATGACGACCAATGACCAGCGCTCCCTGGCCGAGCGTTTGACGGGCATTGATGAAATCGAATGCGTCACGCCAGACCTCAATGGCGTACCGCGCGGCAAGGTGATGACCGCCGAGGGTTTCCTCGAAGGTCGACGCCTGCAATTGGCCCGCGGCGTGTTGTTGCAATGCATCATGGGCGGCTACCCGCCGGCCCGCTTCTACGGCAGTGATGACGGGGACCTGGCGCTGGTCGCCGATCCGACGCAGATCCACTTGCTGCCCTGGAGTGATCAACCCCGTGCCCTGGCCATCTGCGACGCCAGCGAACTGAGCGGCGAAGGCTCCGGCCTGTCGACCCGCTGCCAGCTCAAGGCGGTGATCGCCCGCTACGCCGCCCTCGGCCTGGCGCCGGTGGTGGCCACTGAACTGGAGTTTTTCGTCTTCGCGCCCAACAGCGACCCCACTCAGCCATTCCAGCCCCCCGTTGGACTGGACCGGCGCCGCGAGGACGGTCACTCGGCCTTCAGCGTCAGTTCCAACAATGGCCTGCGGCCGTTCTTCCAGGAGGTCTACCGCTGCATGGCGGCGCTTGGGCTGCCGCGCGATACCTTCATGCACGAAATGGGCGTGAGCCAGTTCGAGATCAACCTGCTGCACGGTGATCCGCTGCTGCTGGCCGACCAGACCTTCCTGTTCAAGCACCTGCTCAAGGAGGTTGCGCTCAAGCACGGGTTGACCGTGGTGTGCATGGCCAAGCCGCTGGCGAAAACCCCGGGCAGCTCGATGCATATCCACCAGAGCGTGGTGCACATCGACAGCGGCAAAAATGCCTTCAGCGATGCCGACGGCAAGCCGACCGATGCGTTCTACCACTTCATCGGCGGCCAGCAGGCTTGTCTGGCGGATTTCACTGCGCTGTTCGCGCCCAACGTCAACTCCTACCAGCGCCTGTGCCACCCGTATGCGTCGCCGAACAACGCCTGCTGGTCCGAGGACAATCGTGCTGCGGGCTTACGGATTCCGGCCAGTTCGCCGGTGGCGCGGCGGGTCGAGAACCGCCTGCCCGGTGCCGATGCCAACCCTTACCTGGCGATTGCCGCCAGCCTTGCCGCCGGCCTGCACGGCATCGAGCAGCGTCTGCAACCGGCGCCGGCGATCCAGGGCGAGTTCGAAGTGCCGGACCATTTGTCATTGCCATGCACCCTGCATGCGGCGCTCGACCGGCTCAAGCGCAGCGACCTAGCGCGCGAGTTGTTCGGCAAGGAGTTCATCGAGGGCTACCACGCCACCAAGACCATGGAGCTGACCAGCTTCTTCGATGAAATCACCCCGTGGGAGCGACGTGTGCTGGCCGCCCAGGCCTGACCGAACGCAGGTTGCGGTAGAACCACCCAGTAAAAGAGGCCGATCCCGGTAACGTGATCGGCCTCTTGTTTTTTTCTCCGTGCCCGAGCCTGTGGCAGGAATAATCACTTATGCTTTCACGCAGTTTTTCCATCTGCTCAAGAGGCCGTTCGGGACGCTGATGCGCACAATCTGGAAGTCTTTTCGCGCGTTGTACTTCGCCGCTTTGATGATGTTGATCGGTTCCGGTCTGTTGAGTACGTACCTGGCCCTGCGCCTGAGTGCCGACCATGTGGACAGTCTCTGGGTCGGTGCGCTGATGGCGGCCAACTATTTCGGCCTGGCCCTTGGCGGCAAGATCGGCCACCGGCTGATCGCCCGGGTCGGTCATATTCGCGCCTACGCCACCTGTGCGGGGATCGTCGGCGCGGCGGTGCTTGGTCATGGCCTGGTCAGCTGGCTGCCGGCCTGGCTGTTTTTACGGGTCATCGTCGGCCTCGGCATGATGTGCCAGTACATGGTCATCGAGAGCTGGCTGAACGAACAGGCCGACGCCAAGCAGCGCGGCGCGGTGTTCAGCGGCTACATGATTGCCTCCTACCTCGGCCTGGTGCTGGGTCAGTTGATTCTGGTGGCGCATCCGCAACTGGGCCTTGAACTGCTGATGCTGGTCGCCATGTGCTTCGCCCTGTGCCTGGTGCCGGTGGCGTTGACCCGGCGCATCCACCCGGCGCCGTTGCGGCCGGCCGCCATGGAGCCGCGGTTCTTCATCAAGCGCGTACCGCAGTCCCTGAGCACAGTGCTGGGTTCGGGGTTGATCGTCGGGTCCTTTTATGGTCTGGCGCCGTTGTACGCCTCGCGGCAGGGCCTGAGCACCGAGCAAGTGGGTTTGTTCATGGGCTGCTGCATTTTTGCCGGCCTTTTGGTGCAATGGCCGCTGGGCTGGTTGTCCGATCGCTATGACCGGGCGGTGCTGATCCGCAGTGTCGCGGTGGGCCTGGCGGTGGCTTCGTTGCCGCTTGCCGTGCTGCCGGAGGTGCCGATGGTGGTGCTGTTCGTCGCCGGGTTTGTGGTGTCGCTGTTGCAGTTCTGCCTGTACCCGCTGGCTGTGGCGTTCTCCAACGACCATGTGGAGAGCGAGCGGCGCGTGTCGCTGACCGCCATGCTGCTGGTCACCTACGGCGTTGGCGCGAGCATCGGGCCGCTGGCTGCGGGTGTGCTGATGAAGGCCTTCGGCGAGCAGATGCTCTACGCCTTCTTCACCTTCTTTGCGCTGGTGCTGGTCTGGCGGATTCGGCCGAAGGCGGTTACCGGGCTGCATCAGGTCGATGATGCGCCGCTGTCCCACGTGGCCATGCCAGCCGCCAGCTCGCCCCTTGCCGCGGCCCTGGACCCACGGGTGACGGAGCAGGTGGTGCAGGATCAGATGCAGACGCCAGTGGCGGCGGAGGATACCGAGGAAGAAGAGGAAGATGCCGGCAAGGAAGGGGAAGAACAGAAGCCGGTGTGATCTGGAAAGACTGGGACCGCATCGCGGTCCCAAGGGGTACTTAGTAGTCGTCTTTGTCGAAACGGCGAGCTTCGCGCTGCAGTTGATAGACGAAACTTTCGATCTTGCGTTGCATCTGGCCGGTGACGTTGTGGAAGCGGATACCGGCGAAGGTGGCGCCCAGGCGCTCTTCGAAATGCAGGTGGCGCAGTTCGACCGACATATTGCTCAGGCCCAGCGGGCTGCCCGCAGCGAATTTCTCGTAGACCTGACCCAATTGCAGACGCTCTTCGATATTGCCTTCGAAGCGCAGCTTGCAGCCGGTGGCGGAAACGTCCAGCAGCTTGCCGCGAATGGCGCCAGCGCCCTTCAGCTTCTCGCCGTCGAGTACGACGTCCACCAGTTGCGACAGTTTCAGCGCGGCGCGGAAAGCGTTGCGACGCTGGTGATAGGTCACTTCGGCAGGCAGGGAGCCGCGGTAGAAACGGGCATTATCGGCAGTCACGACCGTCAGTGGCTCGTTGCATTCCCAGGCGATCCGTACACCGTCATGGAAGCCTTCGACCCGGAAGGGTTCGCCGTTTTCCAGGAAACGCTCGCCGTCGCGAGGAATCATTTCGTCCAGGGACAGGACGTTGTTGTCGCGGTCTACGTCGACCACGTAACTCTGGAAACGCTGACTGCGCTCATGGAAGGTAATGATCAGCGGATCATGGCTCTCTTGCAGCATCCGCAAGTTGGCGGCAATTTCCAAAGGCGTGGTGAAGACCTTCGGAGGCTGCGGAGCTTCTACGTCATTGAACACGGTTGATGAATCTCCAGGCAAAAACGACACACGCAGCCAGCATTCTGCCAGCATGTGTTGTGCCTTGATAGAGGGTCACGCCTGGCTGAGCGCACGAGGCTTGGCAAGTGGCGAGGTGGAGCCCCGGCTGTCGTAGAGCGAAGGGGCTTCACCGCCCATGAGGATTCTGATCTGGTTGGCCGTGGTGGCCTGCTGCAGAACGATGGATTGACCGTTACGTTCGTTGATGGTCTTGCATTCGTTGAGCAGATTGCCCAGCACATCGAGTTGCTGCAGCAATTGCGCACCCAGGTGCGACTGGCTGGCCAGTTTCTCGACGCCGGTGCGGTCTGGGGGCAGGCCCAGACTGGTGAGCAGTTCACTGCGCCGACGGCCCTGCTGATCAAGTAGCACTACCAGCGATTGCTTGTAGGCCAGGATATTTTCCAGCACCGGCATGTCCCGGCCGTGCAGGGCGACGTATTCGTCCTGCAGGAGCTGGAGCAGTTGTTGTGCCGGGCCGATATCGTCTTCGATCAGTTGCAGCAGGGTAGTGTCGTGCATGGCTGGCTCTTGGAGTCGTAGCGTCCTTGAAGTCAGCGCGCCAGAGGGCTAGCGCTGAGCTTCGAAATTAAGCAGTTTGCTGGCGACACGGTTGGCGTCGACCTGGTAGCTACCGTCGGCGATCGCCTGTTTCAACGCGGCCACACGGTCGCTGTTGACGATAGGCTGGTCGCGCAGCTTGTCGCTGACCTGTTGCAACTGCTGTGCCTCGTGGCTGAGGTGTACCGTTTCCCCGCTCTGGGCGGTGCTGGCAACTGCTTCGGACTGGCCTGCGCGGTTGCTGGCGGCGCTTTCCTGGCTATTGCCAGTGCGCAGGCCGCCCGTCACTGACGGGGAATTATTCAAACGACTGAAGTCGATGACCATGATCAGAAAACCTCTGGGAATTTGGACGCTTGCCCTTTTTTCGGCCGACCCGAAAAAAACTTTAGGCGCGAATGAATGATCCTTCGCGGCAGGTCCATCAGCCCGTACTGGGACACAGTTTAGGAAATGCAGTTCCTGATCGCCAGCTTTCATCAGCCGTGCGTGCGATGCGGCACAAGGTCACATGGCAACCTCCACCTGGCCGGGACCGGTTACCCTGGCCTTCACCACGCGCTTGGAGTTGAGGTTGCGCACGCGAATTTGCTCGCTTATGCCGCCTTTGGTCAAGGCTTCGCCGGGCATGCGCACGCTCAACGTGCCGCTGCGGGCGGTGATGACGACATGGTCACCCTTGCGGATCACCTCGGCCTGCTCCAGGTGAACCGGGGTGATGACCTGGTCGATGACCATTGGTCGGATAACCTTCTGTCCCAGTGCCTGGTCGAGGCTGGCGAGGAAACCCTGGCCAAGCAGGCCGACGTCGCGCTCACGCAGGGCGATGTCCTCTTCGCTGACCACGGCTTCGCGCTTGAGGGGGCGGGTGACCACCACCACGTCGCGGTACAGCTTGACCTGGGCGGGAACGAACACCGTCCAAGGCGAGCTGCCATCACAGCGCACCCGCACGGTTACCCGGCCCAGCGGCTGCGCCGGACTTTCCAGGTTGGCGCCCAGTTGTTCGCTGCACAGCGGCATGCGCAGACGCGGGTCGAGGTTGTTGACCTGGATCTCGTAGCGGCCTTCGGTCTGGCTCTTTTCCAGATAGTCTTCAACAGTGAATTCAAGAAACCCCTGGGTGACACCGATAAGCTGTTCAGGCAAGGTGAAGGTGTCAGCCAGAGTTCGAGCGCCGGGAGTCAAAAAGCACAGCGCAGCAAGGAAGCCGGGCAGATGGCGGTGCAGGCGTCGGAAAAATGTCGTTTTCGTTTTCATACAGTTAAAAAAGCAAGGCGCGTGCCGACCTGGTGCGCTGCCCCGAGCTTCGGTTGAGGAGTCTGGCATGGCTGGTGTTATGGATTCGGTGAACCAGCGCACGCAACTGGTTGGTCAGAATCGTCTTGAACTGCTGCTGTTTCGCCTTAATGGCAATCAGTTGTACGGGATCAACGTCTTCAAGGTCCGGGAAGTGCTGCAATGCCCGAGCCTGACGCTTCTGCCAAAATCCAGCCGGGTTGTGCGCGGTGTTGCGAATATTCGTGGGGCGACCATCCCGATTCTGGATCTGGCGATGGCGACCGGCTTGCCCGGTCTGAATGAGGATTCGAGCAAGAGTTTCGTCATCATTACCGAGTACAACACCAAGACCCAAGGGTTCCTGGTGCATTCGGTCGAACGCATCGTCAACATGAACTGGGAAGAGATCCATCCGCCACCCAAGGGAACCGGCCGCGATCACTACCTCACGGCGGTGACCCGGGTCGACAACAAGATGGTCGAGATCATCGACGTCGAGAAGATCCTTGCCGAAGTGGCACCAAGTTCCGAATCGGTGTCTTCCGGCGTGATCGATCCCGAGGTGCAGAGCAAGGCGGTGTCGTTGCGGGTGCTCACCGTCGACGACTCGTCGGTGGCGCGCAAGCAGGTGAGTCGCTGTCTGCAGACTGTCGGTGTCGAGGTGGTTGCGCTCAACGACGGTCGTCAGGCGCTGGAGTACCTGCGCAAGATGGTTGATGAAGGCAAGCGTCCGGAAGAAGAGTTCCTGATGATGATTTCCGACATCGAGATGCCGGAGATGGACGGTTACACGCTGACCGCGGAAATCCGCAACGACCCGCGCATGCAAAAACTGCACATCATCCTGCATACTTCACTGTCTGGTGTTTTCAACCAGGCGATGGTCAAGAAGGTCGGTGCAGACGACTTCCTCGCCAAGTTCAGGCCTGACGACCTGGCTCAGCGCGTGGTTGACCGGATCAAGGCCACACACTAATAACGGCCAGGGGTCGCGGCCCCTGGTGTTGTGCATGATTTAAGAGGCGGCACCATTGTCTACGGGTAATTTGGATTTCGAGCAGTTCCGGGTCTTCCTGGAAAAAGCCTGTGGCATCCTGCTGGGCGAAAATAAGCAGTACCTGGTTTCCAGCCGTCTCAACAAGCTGATGGAACAGCAGGGCATCAAGACGCTGACCGAACTGGTACAGCGTATCCAGAACCAGCCGCGCAGCGGTTTGCGCGAGCAGGTGGTTGATGCCATGACCACCAACGAAACGCTCTGGTTTCGCGATACCTATCCCTTTGAAGTGCTGAAGAACAAGGTGTTGCCGGAGTTGGTCCGCAACAATCCGGGTCAGCGCCTGCGCATCTGGTCGGCGGCCTGCTCGTCCGGTCAGGAGCCGTATTCGATTTCCATGACCCTCGACGAGTTCGAGCGTGGCAACCTCGGCCAAATGAAAGCGGGCGCGCAGATTGTTGCGACCGATCTTTCCGGCGCGATGCTGGCCAACTGCAAGACCGGCGAGTACGACAGCCTGGCGATCGCGCGCGGCCTGTCCCAGGAACGCCTGCAACGCTATTTCGATCCCAAGGGCGCAGGCCGCTTTGCGATCAAGGCACCGATCCGCAGCCGTGTAGAGTTCCGCTCCTTCAACCTGCTCGACAGCTACGCTGCGCTGGGCAAGTTCGACGTGGTGTTCTGCCGTAACGTGCTGATCTACTTCTCGGCCCAGGTCAAGAAAGACATCCTGACCCGTATCCACGCAACGCTGAAACCAGGTGGCTACTTGTTCCTCGGCGCCTCCGAGGCGTTGAACGGCCTGCCGGACCATTACCAGATGGTCCAGTGCAGCCCGGGGATCATCTACCAGGCCAAGTAAGCGGGATTGTCGGTTGCTGTTCTGAACCGCACCAAATGAAAAGCCCCCGGTCTCGCGACCGGGGGCTTTTTCATTTCAACTGATCGCAACCGGCATCAGAAGTCGTAACGTACCTTGGCACTGAACACGTCAGCGTCGAAGCCCGACTTGCCGACGTAGTCGTAGTTCACGCCCAGGGTCACTGCGCCCAGCTTGTAGTCGGTACCGATACCGGCTTCGTAGCTGTTGCGTACGGCTTTGGCGCCGGTGGTCACGAACGGCGTGTTGCCCAGCAGGAAGGTCGAGGTGCTGCTGGACTGGTCGGCGGCGAAGTCGTGATAAGCCATCAGCTTGACCTGCGGCTCCAGCGTGCCTGCGCCCAGTGCGTAGCTGCCGGCTACCCGGACGCCAGCGCCCAGTTCGATGGCTTCGTAGCGCTGGTCTTCGACTTTCAATGCGGCCGAAGAACCCTTCTCGCGGTAGCCGTCGATGTTGACCTGGCTGTAACGCGCGGCCAGACGTGGTTCGACCAGTATTTGCGGGCTGATTTTCCAGGTGTAACCGCCGACCAGGTTCAGACCCAGCAGGTCGCTGTCATAGCTGGCCTTGGCCTGGGTGCCGGCGATGCTGCGCTTGCTGTCGTTGTCGTTGACGCCGTAGGTCAGGCTGGCATCGACGAAGTAGTTGCCCAGCTCGTAGCCGCCGTACAGGGTGAAGGCGTGGCTGTCGACTTCGGTCTTGTTGCCGCTTTTGCCGTTCACGTCGGTGTTGATGAAGCTGTAGGCCAGGCCCAGGGTCAGCTGGTCGTTCAGCTTGCCGTCCGCACCCACTGCGATACCGCGGCTGTAGGCGTTGTAGCCGGCCACGCCGTCACGCAGGTCTTGCGAGGCGTCGCTGTACAGGCTCTGGACCCAGACGCCAGCTTCCTTGAAGCCTTCGCCGGACGATGCGCCGCGCAGGCTGCTGGTGCGGCTGCCGGTGACGTTGCTGACCAGGCTCTGGCTGGTGGTTGCAGCCTGGGTGGCGCCGCCGTTCACTTCTGGCGACAGTTGCTCGGCCAGTTGAGTCAGTTGCGCTTCGTCGGTATTGAGCAGGGCCTGCAGCAGCGGGTCGTTCGGGTTCTGCGCGCGGATGCGGTTGATCACGCCATCGTTGACCAGGCTGCCAATGGCTTTCTGGCTGTTAGCCGAACCGCCGTTGCCGACGATGATCTGCTCAACTTCTTCCTTGCCCTTGCCGGTGACGGTGGCTACCAGGGTGTTGTTCTCGACGCTGTAGCTGTCGATTTTCAGCAGGGCCGAGGAGCTGGCCAGGTTGAACTTGGCGTTCGGGTCGATTTTGTCGTTTTCGTCCAGCAAATCGATCCGGCCGGCTTCGATCAACTTGTAGGTGCTGCCGTTGGCGGAGAAGTCTGCGCCTTGGGCGGCCAGCAGGACCTTCACATTCTTGTCGAACTCGGCGATGCCGGTGACGCTCAACACCGCGACATCTGGGTTGGTGGCGCTGCTCAGGTTCAGGCCCAGTGTCGAGTTGGTGGCCATGTACAGGTTGCCGTAGAGGCTGGTGTGCGTGCCGAGCAGGTTCAGTTGCGATGTCGGATTGCCTGGCGCATCACCCACTTCGAACCAGCTGCCGGTGTCTTTCATGCGGATGTTGTAGCCATCGGCTTCGGCGCTGGTGCCGGTGAAGTCGACGTTGCCGGTCACACCTACGTTGGACAGGTCGATCAGGTTGCCGACGACCTGGCTGCCGTTGCGCAGCTCCAGAGTAACGCGGCCGCGGCTTTCGCTGGCGTCGACGGCTTCATCTTCGGAGATCAGTTTGCCGCTGTTGATGATCCGCAGCGGAGCGTATTGACCGCGTTGACCGGTGGGGTCGTTTTCCAGGTCAACGTCAAACCCGCCGATAACGATAGCGGCGTCGGTAGCCTGGATCGTGCCGGTGTTGATCAGATGATTTTCTTCGCTGGTGAAGCTGGCGCCATCGATGCGGATGCCTTCGGCGTCGTCGCCGCTGGCGATGATGGTGCCGTGGTTCTCGATACCGGCCAGGTCGGTCATGTCGACCTGCTGCCAGCGCTCGTTCGAGGTGACGTCGATGGCGGTGGCGCCTGCACCGGTGACCTGAATCAGGCCGCGGTTGATGACCTTGCCAACAATTTCGCCGCCTTCCAGGTTGATGCCCTTGGCGTCACGGCCTTCGGCGATGATACGGCCGGTAGCGGCGTTCACCAGATCGCCCTTGATGGTGGTCGAGCCGCTCATATCGATGGCGCGGGCCACGTCGGTGCCGCCATCGTCGGTCAGGGGTTCACCCTTGGCCAGCAGCAGGCCTTCGTTGATCACACTGCCGCCGATGATGGCCGGGTCGATCATCAGAGCGTTGGCGCCGCCGCCGATCGCGCTGATGCTGCCTTTGTTGATCACGCTGCCGTCGATGCGGTTGTTGATCCAGATATTGCCGTCTTCGTAGACATCCATGTCCACGCCGCCGGCGAAGTCGCCGGTGCTATTGATAGTGGCGTTGAGGATCAGGTCTTTCTGCAGGTGGCTGCCATTGAATTCGATGGCGTCCTCGTCGCTACCGCCGGTGTAGGTGCCGGTGATTTCGAGGTTTTCGCTGTAAGTCTGGCGTTCGCTGAGGAAACCGGCATTGGTCAACTGCACGGTCTGTGCCCAGGCAGGCAGGGTGGTGGCGGTTACCGCCAGGGCGAGCAGGGTTTTGCGGAAAATCGGGGAGGCCACAGTTCATTCCTTAAACGTCTTGGGATTCACGGTGCGTCCTTGCGTGGTACAGGCCTGGCTGGTAATGGCGGCGCTAGAGCCACGCAACGAGCGCGGCGGATGGTAACGAACCTGCCATTGAAATGACATCCTTTTGACGCCAGCGTTCCGTGCGCTCGGTTGCCACAACAGAACCCTTTCAGCGGCGGCCATCGGCAAGCGGCAACTCGCGGCATTGCCGCTTTGCTGGCGGCAAGCGGAAATCCATTGCCGCTTTTCTGGCATTGCCGCGTGCGGCATTTCGGCAAAAGCCCCGGTTTTACTGGGGTTTAGTGTTTTGGCATGGGACTTGCTCTTTCATCGGCAACGAACCATCCGGCCAACCTTCGAAGGTTTCCCCGACATGAGCATCAGTTTCGACAAAGCGCTTGGCATCCATGAAAAGGCCCTCGGCTTCCGCGCCCAGCGCGCCGAAGTGCTGGCCAACAACATCGCCAACGCCGATACGCCGAACTTCAAGGCGCGGGACATGGACTTCTCGTCCGTCCTGCAGGCCGAGACCGACAAGGTCAAGAACGGCCACTTCGCCCTGGACCGGACCAATTCCAAGCACATCGAAGCCGAAGGCGTGACCCTCAGCGACGAAGCGCTGCAATACCGCACGCCGATGCAGCCGTCGATCGACCAGAACACCGTCGATGCGCAGCTTGAGCAATCGAGCTATGCCGAGAACTCGGTCGGTTTCCAGGCCAGCTTCACGCTGCTCAACAGTAAATTCAAAGGGCTGGTTTCGGCCCTGCGCGGAGAGTAATCCATGTCCCTCGCCAGTGTTTTCAATATCGCCGGTAGCGGCATGAGCGCCCAGACCACCCGTCTGAACACCGTCGCTTCGAACATCGCCAACGCCGAGACCGTCTCGTCGAGCATCGACCAGACCTACCGCGCCCGTCATCCGGTGTTCGCCACCACCTTCCAGCAGGCACAGAACGGCAGCCAGTCGCTGTTCCAGGACCAGGATGCGGCAGGGCAGGGCGTGCAGGTGCTTGGCGTGGTCGAGGACCAGAGCAATCTCGAAGCCCGCTACGAGCCGAACCATCCGGCGGCGAACAAGGACGGCTACGTCTACTACCCGAACGTCAATGTCGTCGAGGAAATGGCTGACATGATCTCGGCCAGTCGTTCCTTCCAGACCAACGCCGAGTTGATGAACACGGCCAAGACCATGATGCAGAAAGTCCTGACCCTGGGTCAGTGATAGGGGACCGCGCCAATGGCCAGCGTCAACGATACAACCGCAGGGGTTAACCTGAACGACGTCATCAAGGCGTCGGCGAAGACCACGACGACTCAAACGGGTGTCGCCTCCGCTACCAACAGCTCGACCGGCGGTAAGACGCTGGGCAAGGATGCGTTCCTGCAGTTGCTGGTTACCCAGATGCAGCACCAGAACCCGCTCGATCCGCAGGACAACAGCGAGTTCGTCGCTCAGTTGGCGCAGTTCAGCAGCCTGGAAGGCATCACCTCGCTGAACGAGTCGGTGACCGCGATTTCCGGCAACTACAAATCGTCGCAGGCGCTGCAGGCGTCGTCGCTGGTGGGTCGCTCGGTGATCGCCCAGACCGACAAGGCCGTGGTTGATACCACCAAGAGCCTGAGCGGTTCAGTCGTGGTGCCGCAGTCGGTGAGCAGTGTCACGCTCTCCATCACCGACAAGGACGGCAACGTCGTGCGTACCATCGACATGGGTGCACAAGCGGCCGGCAACGCCGCGTTCGTCTGGGACGGCAAGAACGCAAGTGGCGAAGTGCTTTCGCCGGGGACCTACAACTTCAAGGCCACCACCACCGTCGATGGCAAGGCCATGGAAATGTACACCTTGCTGCCGGCCACGGTCAGCAGCGTCACCATCAGTCAGACAGGGGGCGAGATGATGTTGAACCTCGCCGGTCAGGGCAGCGTCGCGCTGTCCAAAGTCCAAACCATCGGTATATAGAGCCGGCTAACGCGGCACAGGAGTGGAAAGATGTCTTTCAATATCGGCCTTAGCGGTCTCTATGCAGCCAGCAAGCAGCTCGACGTTACCGGCAACAACATTGCCAACGTCGCGACCACCGGTTTCAAATCCTCCCGCGCGGAGTTCGAAGACGTTTACTCGGCCAGCAAGCTGGGCGTCGGCAGCAAGACCGTCGGTAACGGCGTGCGTCTGGCTGCGGTCTCGCAACAGTTCGGCCAGGGTGACATCAACAACACCGGCAACGTGCTGGACATGGGTATCCAGGGTCAGGGTTACTTCATCCTCAGCGACAACGGTTCGCTGAGCTACACCCGTTCCGGCGCCTTCCAGACCAACAAGGACAACTACGTCGTCACTAACGACGGCGTACGCCTGCAGGGTTATGCCGCGGACGAAAACGGCACCATCCTCAAGTCCGGCCTGACCGACCTGAAGATCGATACCTCCGCACTGGCGCCGAAGGCCACCAGCCTGATCGACCAGGGCATCAACCTGAACTCCTCGGCCGACAGCATTCCGCTGCCGACCGCAACGCCGGCCGGCCCGACCTTCGTGCCAACCGACGAGACCACGTACAACAAGAAGTTCTCGACCGAGATCTACGATAGCCAGGGTAATAAACACACCATGGAGCAGTACTATCGCAAGACCGATCAGAACACCTGGACCATGTACACCCTGGTCGACGGTCGCAACCCGCAGAACCCGGCGAGCACCACGCCGCTGGTGGGCAGCATGACCTTCAAGTCCGACGGCACCATCAACACCATGACCGGTACGACCGCTCCGGATGACAGCTTCGCGGTGGTCAACAACGTCTTCACCCTGAAGGGCTGGATTCCGTCGGCGTACAACGCTACTACCGGTACCTGGAGCCCGAACGGTTCCGTCGGCAATGCCGACGGCATCCGCGTGGACATGAACTCGACGTCCTCCTACAACACCGAGACCGCGCGCTTGTCGCAGTCCCAGGACGGCTATGCCACCGGTATCCTGTCGAGCCTGAGCATCGACTCCACCGGTGTCATGTTCGCAAGCTTCAGCAACCAGCAGTCTCGCGCCATTGGCCAGGTGGCAATCGCCAGCTTCGCCAACGAGCAGGGTCTGCAGCAGCAGGGCGGTACGCGCTGGAAAGAGACCTACGCGTCGGGCATTCCTGGTGTCGATACGCCGAAGACCGGCACCCTGGGTTCGATCCAGTCCAACTCCCTGGAGGAGTCCAACGTCAACCTGACCCAGGAGCTGGTCGAACTGGTGAAGGCGCAGTCCAACTACCAGGCCAACGCCAAGACCATCTCCACTCAGAGCTCCATCATGCAGACCATCATCCAGATGACCTGATGACGGTGGCGCCGGTCGATCCGGTGCCCTGAGCGTTACGCGAGCCCCTTCCCGATCCGGGCGGGGGTTCGTTGTTTTCGGAGGTGTGTGATGAAGCGATCCCTGTGTCTTGTGCTGGTACTGTTGGCGGCCCAGTCCTGGGCGGCAATGGCGCCCTGGTACCGCTGGGAAAGCCAGGCCGATGGGCGTCTGGTGTGTTCGCAGCATTCGCCGGGAGAGGGTTGGCGGCAGTTTGCCGGGCCCTTTAACAATGCCGGGTGCCGTCCCTGATTGTCCGGGGGCGGGATCTTGCCGCTGGCGGCAGCTCGCCGCCGATAATTTGTCTTTCTCTGTTTGGCTGAAATCACCCTCAATCGACAAAAGCCCGAAAACACTGGGCTTTTGCACGCACTTCATTAATTGGTTCGAAAATTGCTTCACCGTGCCAGAGCAGCGGTGAACGGCAAGTGTTCGCCAGCGCAGCGGAGGATGACTGTGGACAAGATGCTATACGTGGCCATGACCGGCGCCAGCCAGAACGCGCTGGCCCAGCGGGCCCACGCCAACAACCTGGCGAACATTTCCACCAGCGGTTTTCAGCGTGACCTGGAGCAGGCGCGTTCGATGCCGGTTTTCGGTGACAGCTTTCCGGCGCGGGCCTATGCCATGACCGAGCGCCCGGCGACCGATTTCAGCCCCGGTGCGCTGCAGGAAACCGGCCGTGACATGGACGTTGCCATCGGCGGCGACGGCTTCATTGCCGTACAGGCGCCCGACGGCAGCGAAGCCTATGTGCGTACCGCGAGCCTGAACATTGACGCCGTTGGCGTCCTGCGCGCCGGCAACGGCATGCCGGTGATGGGCAACGGTGGTCCGATCGCCGTGCCACCAGAGCAGAAGGTCGAGATTGGCCAGGACGGCACCATCAGCATCCGCGCCATGGGCGAAGGTCCGCGGGTGATGGCTGAGGTTGACCGGATCAAGCTGGTCAATCCGGACCTGAAGACCATGACCAAAGGCCTCGATGGCCTGATCCATACCAAGAGCGGCCAGCCTGCCGACGCCGATGCCAATGTGCAGGTGGTGTCCGGCTTTCTGGAAGCAAGCAACGTCAATGCCGTGGAAGAGATGACCTCGGTCCTCGCCCTGGCCCGGCAGTTCGAACTGCACGTCAAGATGATGAACACGGCCAAGGAAGGCGACGAAGCCATGGCTCGGGTTTTGCAAATCAGCTAATTACACAGGCGTAGCGCCGTAAAACAGGCGTACGAGGAGAACAGCATGCTTCCGGCTCTTTGGGTCAGTAAAACCGGTCTGTCCGCCCAGGACACCAACCTCACCGTCATCTCCAACAACCTGGCGAACGTCTCGACCACCGGCTTCAAGCGTGATCGCGCCGAGTTCCAGGACCTGCTCTATCAGGTCAAGCGCCAGCCAGGTGCCCAGTCGACCCAGGACAGCGAACTGCCGTCGGGTCTGCAGGTGGGTACCGGTGTGCGCATCGTCGGCACCCAGAAAAACTTCATGACCGGCAGCCTGCAAACCACCGAGAACCCGCTGGACCTCGCGGTCAACGGCCGTGGTTTCTTCCAGGTTCTGCAGCCGGATGGCACCGTTTCCTACACCCGTGATGGCACCTTCCACCTGAACTCCGATGGTCAGGTCGTTACTGCCAACGGCTTCGCCCTGGAACCGGCTGTTGTCGTGCCGCCGGATGCGCAGACCTTCACCGTTGGTCAGGACGGCACCGTGTCGATCACCACCGCCGGCAGCCCGGCTGCGCAGGTCATCGGCAACATCCAGACCGCCGACTTCATCAACCCGGCCGGCCTGCAGGCCATGGGTGGCAACCTGTTCCTGGAAACCGCCGCCAGCGGCGCGCCGCAAATTGGTACCCCGGGCCTCAACGGCTTCGGCACCACCCTGCAGCAGACCCTGGAAAACTCCAACGTCAGCACCGTGGAAGAGCTGGTCAACATGATCACCACCCAGCGCGCCTACGAAATGAACTCCAAGGTCATTTCCACCGCCGACCAGATGCTCTCGTACGTTACCCAGAACCTGTAATTGAAGTAGCTGTTACACCGTGAGGTCAGAGTCATGAGCCGTTTGCTATCCGTATTCGCCCTGGGGGGGGCGGTGTTGCTGGCTGGTTGCGTCGCGCCGACGCCCAAGCCCAACGATCCGTACTACGCGCCGGTATTACCGCGTACGCCCCTGCCGGCGGCGGCCAACAACGGCTCGATCTACCAGGCGGGCTTCGAGCAGAACCTGTACAGCGACCGCAAGGCGTTCCGGGTCGGTGACATCATCACCATCACCCTGAACGAGCGCACCCAGGCCAGCAAGAACGCCAACTCGCAGATCGCCAAGAACAGCAATGCCGAGCTGGGTCTGACCTCGTTGTTCGGTTCGAGCCTGACCACCAACAACCCGATCGGCAGCAACGACCTGAGCCTCAGCGCCGGCTACAGCGGCGACCGCACCACCAAGGGCGACAGCAAGGCGGCCCAGGGCAACACCCTGACCGGCTCGATCACTGTCACCGTGGCCGACGTGTTGCCCAACGGCATCATTGCCGTGCGCGGCGAGAAATGGATGACGCTCAATACCGGTGACGAACTGGTCCGCATCGCCGGCATGGTTCGCGCCGACGACATCGCCACCGACAACACCGTGCCGTCGACCCGGGTCGCCGATGCGCGCATCACCTATTCGGGAACCGGTTCCTTCGCCGACGCCAGCCAGCCGGGATGGTTCGACCGCTTCTTCCTCAGCCCGCTTTTCCCGTTCTAGGTCCGGATGCCCATGTTCAACTTCAAGCAACTGCTTGCCGCGACCCTTCTGCTCAGTGCGGCGTTCAGCGCCCACGCCGAGCGCCTGAAGGACATCGCCAGTATTTCCGGCGTGCGCTCCAACCAGTTGATTGGTTACGGCCTGGTCGTGGGCTTGAACGGTACGGGTGACCAGACCACCCAGACCCCGTTCACCCTGCAGACCTTCAACAACATGCTCTCGCAGTTCGGCATCAAGGTGCCGGCCGGCTCGGGCAACGTGCAGTTGAAAAACGTCGCTGCGGTGTCGATTCATGCCGACCTGCCGCCGTTCGCCAAGCCGGGCCAGGTGGTCGACATCACCGTGTCCTCCATCGGTAACTCCAAGAGCCTGCGTGGCGGTAGTCTGCTGATGACGCCGCTCAAGGGTATCGACGGCAACGTCTACGCCATCGCCCAGGGCAACCTGGTGGTGGGCGGTTTCGACGCCGAGGGTCGTGACGGATCGAAGATCACCGTCAACGTGCCGTCGGCCGGTCGCATTCCAGGCGGTGCCTCGGTGGAGCGCGCCGTGCCCAGCGGTTTCAACCAGGGCAACAGCCTGACCCTGAACCTCAATCGTCCGGACTTCACTACGGCCAAGCGCATCGTCGACAAGGTCAACGAGCTGCTCGGCCCGGGCGTTGCCCAGGCGGTGGATGGCGGTTCGGTGCGGGTCACCGCGCCGCTGGATCCGGGGCAGCGGGTCGATTACCTGTCGATCCTCGAGAACCTGGAAATCGATCCGGGTCAGGCGGTGGCCAAGGTCATCATCAACTCGCGTACCGGCACCATCGTCATTGGCCAGAACGTCAAAGTGTCGCCGGCTGCGGTAACCCACGGCAGCCTGACCGTGACCATTACCGAAGACCCGATCGTCAGCCAGCCGGGCGCGTTCTCCAACGGCCAGACTGCCGTGGTACCGCGTTCGCGGGTCAATGCCGAGCAGGAAGCCAAGCCGATGTTCAAGTTCGGCCCGGGCACCACGCTTGACGAGATCGTCCGTGCCGTCAACCAGGTCGGCGCCGCGCCGAGCGACCTGATGGCAATCCTCGAAGCCCTGAAACAGGCCGGCGCCTTGCAGGCCGACCTGATCGTGATCTGAGGCCTCGCGCGTATGGACATGCCTAAAAGCACCAACTACAGCGCCACCGACAGCGGTGCCTATACCGACCTCAATCGCCTCAACTCGATGAAGGTCGGCGACCGCGACAGCGAAGGCAACCTGCGCAAGGTGGCGCAGGAATTCGAGTCGTTGTTCCTCAACGAAATGCTCAAGTCAGTGCGTTCGGCCACCGATGTGCTGGCCAAGGACAACCCGCTCAACACCGAGACCACCAAGCAGTACCAACAGATGTACGACCAGCAACTGTCGGTGAGTCTGTCCCGCGAGGGCGGCGGCATTGGTCTGCAGGACGTGCTGATGCGTCAGTTGTCCAAGCAGAAGGGCGTGAGCGTCAACACCAGTCCGTTCCCGCGGGTTGATGTGCAGCAGCGTGCGCTGTGGGCGAGCAAGGTCGCCGAACCGGTGCGCAATGCCGAAGAAACCGGCACCACCCGCAACGATGTGGCTGCGCTCAACTCCCGGCGCCTGGCGTTGCCGGGCAAGCTGACCGACCGCCTGCTGGCCGGTATCGTGCCGTCGGCCGATGCCGCCGCGGCAACCACCAATACCGCGGCATTGCCGCAGCGCACCACGGCGATGACCGATGCCGTGATCAAGGGCGACTGGGAGCCGGCGCAGACATTCGCCGCACCCGGCGCGATGCGCATCTATGGTCGTGCCGTGGCTCAGCCACCGCTGGCGCCGGCGCAGAAAGCGTTCTCGTCGAGCGACGAATTCGTCAGCACCATGCTGCCGATGGCCGAGCAGGCCGCCAAGCGCATCGGTATCGATCCGCGCTACCTGGTGGCCCAGGCTGCGCTGGAAACCGGCTGGGGCAAATCGGTCATGCGCTCCTCCGATGGCAGCAGCAGCCACAACCTGTTTGGCATCAAGGCCACCGGCAACTGGCAGGGCGATTCGGCGCGGGCGATCACCAGCGAATTCCGCGACGGCCAGTTCGTCAAGGAAACGGCGGCGTTCCGTTCCTACGATTCCTACCAGGACAGCTTCCACGATCTGGTCAGCCTGTTGCAGAACAACAGCCGCTATCAAGAAGCAGTGAAGTCGGCCGATAACCCAGAACAGTTTGTGCGAGAGCTGCAAAAAGCCGGGTACGCAACCGACCCGGACTACGCCAGCAAGATCTCGCAGATCGCAAAACAGATGAAGTCGTACGATAGCTACGCGGCGATTGGCGCAACTACGAAACTATAAGGTTTGAACCATGGCGAGTTTGATCAGTATCGGGATGTCGGGGCTTGGGGCCGCTCAATCGGGGCTGCATACCACGGGTAACAACATCGCCAATGCCGATGTGGCGGGCTATTCGCGCCAGCAGAACGTCCAGACCACTAACGGCTCGGTCCGCTATGGCCAGGTGTTCATCGGTACCGGTACCACCCTGGCTGACGTGCGCCGGGTGTACAACGCCTTCCTCGACAACCAGTTGCAGACCAGCACCTCGCTCAACAGCGATGCCGCGTCGTACCTGAGCCAGATCACCTCGGTGGACAACCTGCTGTCCGATGCCAACACCGGCGTCACCGGCGCGCTGACCAACTTCTTCACGTCGCTGCAGGGCCTTTCCGCCAAGCCCAACGACGATGCCTCGCGGCAGTTGCTGCTGACCAACTCGCAGAATCTGGCCAACCGCTTCAACACCATTGCCGCGCAGTTCAAGGAACAGAACAGCAACATCAACGGCAACCTGAAGTCGATGACCGAACAGGTCAACAACCTGGCCAAGACCGTTGCTTCGCTCAACGACCAGATCGCCAAGGTGGCGGCCCTCAATGGCCAGCCCAACGACCTGATGGACCAGCGCGACGAGACCGTTCGCCAACTGTCCGAGCTAGTAGGCGTGCAGACCAGCCAGCGCAACGGCAATATCGACATCACCCTGGCCAACGGCCAGTCGCTGGTACTGGGTACCTCCGTCAACACCCTCAGCACCGTGACCAGCACCACCGACCCGAGCCAGGTGTCGATCAAGCTCAGCTACAACAACTCCTTCGTCGATGTGACCAACTCCCTGACCGGCGGCGAAATCGGCGGTCTGCTGCGTTATCGCACCGAGACCCTGGTGCCTGCCCAGAACGAGATTGGTCGTATCGCGCTGGTCATGGCCGAGAAGATGAACTCGCAGCTGGCCCAGGGCATCGACAAGAACGGCGAATTCGGTGCGGCCCTGTTCAGCGACATCAACAGCGCGGCGGCGATGGTCGGGCGCAGCATTGCCATGACCGGCAACGATGCCAGCTCGACCAACCTCAACGTGGTGATCAAGGACACTGGCCGGCTGACCACCAGCGACTACCAGGTGACCATCACCGACCAGCCGACCGCGGGCAGCTTCATCGTTCGCAAGCTGCCCGATAACACCAACATGGGCACCTTCAACATCAATGACGATCCGCCCGCAGTGATCGACGGCTTCAGCCTCGACCTGAACGGCGGTACGGTCAAAGCCGGCGACAGTTTCAAGATCACCCCGACCCGTAACGCTGCTGCGTCCCTCGAAGTGGTGATGACCGACTCCAAGCGCCTGGCCGTGGCCGCGCCGCTGACGGCGACGACCGGTGGCAGCAACACTGGTACCGGCGTGATCACCCAGCCGGTGCTGAAATCGGTGCTCGATATCGCCGACCCGGCCCAGCGCCTGGAATTGCAGACCGGCATCAAGTACTCGACGCCGGTGCGCCTGGTGTTCGGTGATGAAACTGTCACTCCGCAGACCTACTCGGTGGTCGACTCCAAGGGTGACCCGATCGGCAGCGGCACGTTCGTGCCTGGCCAGAACAACACCCTGCAGATCAACGTACCGATGGTCGATGCCAACGGTGCGGCAATCGAAGATGCCAACGGCGTCCAGAAGACCTTCAGCTTCCAGATGGATGTCGCCGGCTCGCCGAAGAAAAACGACAGCTACAGCATTGCCCTGACCGGCGCAGGCTCCTCGGACAACCGTAACGGCCTGTCGCTGCTCGAACTGCAAAAAGCCCAGACCGTCGATGTCGGCAGCGCCACCAAGGGCGTCAGCCTGACCGATGCCTACGGCAAGCTGGTGGAGAGCGTTGGCGCCAAGACCAAGCAGGCGCAGATGGACAGCTCGGCGACCACTGCCATCCTGACCCAGGCCAAGGCCTCCCGCGACTCGCTGTCGGGTGTGCAGCTGGATGAAGAAGCCGGCAACCTGGTCAAGTACCAGCAGTACTACACCGCCTCGTCGCAGATCATCAAAGCGGCGCAGGAAATGTTTTCCACGCTGATCAGTGCTCTTTAAGGAGTCGTAGACCGTGCGTATCTCTACTTCCCAGTATTACGAAACCAGCGCTTCCAACTATCAGCGGAACTACTCCAACGTGGTGAAGACCGGCGAAGAGGCCAGCGACCTGATCCGCGTGCGTACCGCCGCTGACGATCCGGTGGGCGCGGCCCGTCTGCTGCAACTCGATCACCAGAGTTCGATGCTGGCCCAGTACGACACCAACACCGGCATGATTCGCAACAGCCTGAGTCAGTCCGAGACCACGCTCAACTCGATCAACACCATCCTGCAGCGGGTCAACGAACTGGCGCTGGGCGCGGGTAACGCAGGCTTCACCGACACCGAGCGTAAAGCCACTGCCACTGAACTGGGCAAGCTCGAAGAGCAGTTGCTGAGCCTGATGAACACCCGCGATGAGAACGGTCAGTACCTGTTCTCCGGTTCCAAGGGTGATACCCAGCCGTTCGTGCGCAACGCCGATGGCACCTACAGCTACCAGGGCGACCAGACCCAACTGCAACTGCAAGTTGGCGACATGCTGACCATGGCAGGCAACGACAGCGGCTGGGCGACCTTCCAGCAAGCGCTGAACACCAGCCGCACGCAGACCACCGTCACCTCACCGACCAACGCTGCGGATGTACGGGTGGCGCTGTCCAATGGCCAGGTGTCCGCTGATATCAACTACAACGATGCCTTCCGTGCCGACGAGCCGTACGTCATCACCATGGTCAGCCCGACCCAGTTCTCGATCAAGGACCAGGCTGGCAACGACTACACCTCCGAGGCCAGCGGCAACGGCGTGTTCAACTCAACCACTGCCGGCGGGGTCGCCGTGAGCTTCCGCGGTGTCGACCTGAAGTTGAACTTCAACCTGAAGAGCGGCGAGACCGACGCGTTGATCACGGGACACCAGTTCACCCTGCAGTCCAAGCCGGACACCATCACCGGCACCGCAAGCCCGGGCAACGGTTCCGGCGTGCAGATGACCGGTACCTCGGTGGTCGACGCGGACCTCTACGCCAAGTCCTTCCCGGAAGGTGCGGTGATCAAGTTCACCACTGGCGGCAACTATGAGCTCTATGCCCAACCGCTGTCCTCCGGCAGCCGTCCGGTCGCCAACGGTACGGTGGCGGCGGGTGCTACCTCCGTCACCGCCGCCGGGGTCAAGTTCGATTTCAGCGCTACGCCGGTCGACGGCGAGCAGTACAGCGTGACGGTCAACAAGCACCATACCCAGAACATCCTCGACACCGTCAGCCAGTTGCGCCAGGCGCTGGAGAAACCGATCGACGGCAGCGAAAAGGCCTCGCAGGAACTGCGCGCTGCACTCGACTCGGCCATCGCCAACATCGGCAGCGGGCAGAACCAAGTGGCCTACACCGTCACCTCGATCGGTGCACGGGGCAAGGCGCTGGACCTGCAAGAGCTGGCCAACGAAAGCCTGAGCATTGCCAACTCCACCACCCAGTCGTCGATTCGTGATTCCGATCCGGCCGAGGTGATGACCCGCCTGACCCTGCAAAAGACCATGCTTGAAGCCTCGCAAATGGCCTTCAGCCGCGTTAGCCAGTTGAGCCTGTTCAAGGTTCTGTAACTGCTGCATGCCCGCTGTCCCGTTGGTTCGGGACGGCGGCTCGCCTTCCTTATCCCCACGGTCCAGACTGTTCTGAATTTCCTCCGAGGGCAGTCACCGGTCGAGAGTCTTCGTCGTGAACCCAGCGCCTCTTGTCAGTCTCGTCATTCCCGCCTGCAATCCCCGTTTCTTCCGTGCGGCGCTGGTCAGTGCCCTGGCCCAGAACTACGAAAACCTCGAAGTCATCGTCTGCGACGATAGCGAAGGCGACGAAATCAAGGCGCTGGTGGATGAGCTGGACCCGCTCGCCCGCTGCCCGCTCTACTACCAGCGCAACCCACAGCCACTGGGCCTGGGCGGCAACCTGCTGGCGGGGCTTGAACTGGCGCGGGGCGACTACGTGCAATTCCTCTGCGACGACGATCGGTTGATGGCCGATTGCATCAGCAGCGAGATGCGCCTGTTCCTCGCCAACGACGACGTCAGCCTGGTCACCACTCGCCGCAACCTCGCCGACGGTCAGGACTTCGCGCTGTCTCAGCGCCTGGAAAACAGCTGGTTCAGTTGGGGCGCCACGGTTTACAACGGCGACGACCTGCTGGATTTCTTCGACAGCAATCCGCTGAACTTCATCGGTGGTTTCAGCAATACCCTGATGCGCACCAGCGACCTCAACGAACTGCTGCCGGCACTGGTGCAGGCGGGCTTCGTTGCGCTGCTCGACTTCGCGCTGTTCATCTGCCTGCTGCGTCGCGGCAATCTGGTGGTGACGGCGCAGATGCACTGCATCGAGCGCATCCACCCCGACCAGTTGCGCCAGCAACCGCAGATGGTGGCGGCACGTGTCGCCGAGTTGCAGTGGCTGCGCAGCATGCTCGCCGCGCGCCCGCCGGCCACCGAGAGTTTTACTGGCTGGGCGCGGATTCATGTGTTGCCGGTGGATGGCCGGGTGGTGCCGCGGACATGGGAAAACCTGTTCCTGGTTCACGTACTGCGCGGCTTGCAGGCGATCCAGGAATCGCAGGTGGGTTTCGACAGCGACACCTTTGCCGACCTCTATGGCAAGTGGCTGGGCTGCCGTCAGGATCCCCTTGTCCTGCGCCGGTTGATGCGCCTGAGCGAACACTGGGACTGGCGCCCGCGAATCGCCGTGGTGGTGATTGATGCCGAGGGCGACAGCCCGGCGCTGCAACGCACCGTGGAGAGCATCAACCGTCAATGCTACGGCGCGGCCAGCACACTGGTGCTGTCCAGCGCCCGCGTTGCGTCCAGTCTCGACGACACCCTGATCGGCCGCCCGCTGCAAGCGGACTGGGGGCAGCAACTCAATGAGCTGCTGCCCGAACTGGAAGGTGTCGACTGGTTCTATCTGCTGCGCGCGGGTGACCGTCTGAGCGAGTTCAGCCTGATGCTGCTGGCCGAGCGCGCGGTGCGCTTGCCGCAGATCGCCTGTTGCTATGGCGACGAGGGCGGGCTGCTGGAGGGCGAGTCGCAGGATCCGGTGTTCAAGCCTGACTTCAACCTCGACCTGCAGCGGGCCTATCCCTTCACCGGCCGAGTGCTGGCGTTCTCCCGCACGCAATTCCTCGCGGCCGGCGGCTTTGCTGCGGGCTATCGCGAACTGGCACCCCATGACCTGCTGTGGCGTCTGGTCGAAAGCCAGGGCCCGCAAACCATCGAGCACATTCCCGAAGTGCTGGTGGAGTCTGCGTTTGGCTACGCCGCTTGGCTGTCCTCGGCGCCGGTGGTCGCGGAAAACCCGCGTGTGCTACAGGCTCACCTGCAGCGCCTGGGCCTGGACTACCGCCTGGAAAATGAAGCGGGCGGTGCGATCAACCAGATTCGCTACCTGCACGCCTCACAGCCGCTGGTGACCCTGATCATCAGCTTCCGCGACCAGGTGGCCGCGCTGGAGCGCTGTCTGGAAAGCGTGCTGGGCAAGACCACGTACCCTCACTACGAAGTACTGGTGCTGGACAACGCCAGTGAACGCGAGGAATCCCGCGTCTGGCTGGCGGCCATGGCGCAGATGGGTGGCGAGCGCCTGCGGGTATTGTCGCTGGACGAGGAAACCTCGTTCGCCGCACAGCAGAACCTGGCCGCGCAGCATGCCCGTGGCGATTACTTGCTGATGCTCAACCCGTTCACCGTTGTCACCGACGGCGACTGGCTAGACGTCTTGCTTGCCCACGGCCAGCGTCCGGAAGTGGGGATGGTCGGCGCCGAGCTGTGCAACGCCGAAGGTCTGGTGGTCAACGCGGGGGGCGTGCTGGGCTTGCGCGGCTCGGTGTATTCGCCGTTCGTGGGCGAAATGGTTCAGGCGGGCGGCTACATGCAACGCCTGCAAGTGGCGCAGAACTACACGGTGCTCAGCGCTGAATGCGTGCTGCTGCGCAAACATCTGTTCCTGGAACTGGGCGGCTTGAATGACGCCCGCTTCAACGCCGCGTTCAGCGATGTCGACCTCAGCCTGCGTATGCGCCAGGCCGGTTACCTCAGCGTCTGGACGCCGCGTGCGCGACTGGTGCTGGACACCCCGCCGGGACCTGCGCCGGATCCGCAGAAGGAAGCGGCG
The DNA here is from genome assembly GCF_003231275.1 of Pseudomonas huaxiensis. Taxonomy (GTDB): domain Bacteria; phylum Pseudomonadota; class Gammaproteobacteria; order Pseudomonadales; family Pseudomonadaceae; genus Aquipseudomonas; species Aquipseudomonas huaxiensis. The sequence goes on along the minus strand of NZ_QKVL01000005.1, from coordinate 117,579 downwards.
CGGCAGGTGGTCCTGGCCGAACAGCATGAGGCGTTCCAGCGTGACTGGATGCCGATCATCGCCCGCGATCCGGCCTACAACATCAACCTGACCCTCAAGGGCTCGGCCTTCCGCCTGGAGCCCGGGCTCAAGGAAGGCTGGCTGCCGTTCCTCGGCCGTTCGCTGCCCCACGTACTGGCCTTGCCGATGAACAAGACCGCGGTCGGCCATTACCGGGTAACCAAGCCGCTGACCGAACTGGAAGCGGCGGGCTGGGTCACCCAGCAGCAGTATTTCGAGATTCCCACCAGCGTCGAGCTGGAACGCAGTTCGCCGGATGTGGTGATTCTCCAGGGACGCTACACCGAAGGTTTCATCAAGGAAATCGAGCGGCTGAAGAACTACTCCAAGGGCTTCGTCATCTACGAACTGGATGACTACGTGATCAAGGTGCCGAAGAAAAACGGCCACCTCAAGCATACCCCGCGCGACCTCGAAGGCTCGCTGCGTCGTGGCATCGCCCGCTGCGACCGTCTGGTGGTTTCCACCGAACCGCTGGCCGATGCCCTGCGCGACACCCACCACGACATTCGCGTGCTGCCTAACCTGCTTGCAGAAGAACTGTGGGTCGGCCGTCGTGGCCAGCGCCGTACTTCGAAAAAGCCACGGGTTGGCTGGGGTGGCGGCACCAGCCACACCGGCGACCTGGAAGTCATTGCCGACGTGGTCAAGACCTTGGCCAACGAGGTCGAGTGGGTGTTCTTCGGCATGTGCCCGCCGGACCTGCGGCCGTACATCCATGAGTTCCATCCACCGGTGGGCCTGTCGGCCTACCCGGCCAAGCTGACCAGCCTCAACCTCGACCTGGCGTTGGCGCCGCTGGAATTCCACATCTTCAACGACTGCAAGAGCAACCTGCGCCTGCTTGAATACGGCGCCTGCGGTTATCCAGTGATCGTCACCGACACCGCGGCCTATCGCGGCTACCTGCCGTGCACCCGGGTCAAGAGCAACTCCACCGAAGAATGGCTGGAGGCAATCCGCATGCACCTGGCTGACCCCGATGCCAGCTACCGGATGGGCGACCAGTTGCATGACGAGGTGATGCGCAACTACGTGTTGCGGCCGGAGAATATTCAGGTCTGGTATGACGGGTGGATGCCGAGCTGAGAGGTGTGGTGAGGCTCGGGTCTCATCGCTGGCAAGCCAGCTCCCACAGGATTCTCGGTCCTCACTGTGGGAGCTGGCTTGCCAGCGATGAGGCCACCAACGAACCCAATCTTTCACTGACCTGCCTCAATCCGCCGGCCTCACACCGCCCCCGGCTTGGCGCGTTTCCTGCAAGTCCCCTCTGATATCGCCATAAATCCCGCGCTGCCACGTCGCGCGTGATTTATAAGGACGGCCCGCCGCGCGCGAGCCGGTGACGAACAAGAGGGGATGACATGAAGGCGGTAATACTGGCCGGTGGACTGGGCACGCGCATCAGCGAAGAGTCGCACCTCAAACCCAAGCCGATGATCGAAATCGGCGGGAAGCCAATTCTCTGGCACATCATGAAGCAGTATTCGGCCCACGGGATCCACGACTTCGTGATCTGCCTCGGCTACAAGGGCTACGCGATCAAGGACTTCTTCGCCAACTACTTCCTGCATACCTCCGACGTCACGTTCGACATGTGCAACAACCGCATGGACGTCCATCAGAACTACAGCGAGCCCTGGCGCGTCACCCTGGTCGATACCGGGGAAGAAACCATGACCGGCGGCCGTCTGCGCCGCGCCTCGCGTTACCTGGAAGGCGAACAGGCATTCTGCTTCACCTACGGCGACGGCGTGTCGGATATCAACATCGGCGCGCTGGTGGATTTCCATCTGGAGCACGGCAAGCTCGCCACGGTTACCGCAGTGCAGCCGCCCGGACGCTACGGCGCGCTGGAGCGTGACGGCGACAAGGTCAGCGGCTTCATCGAGAAACCCCGCGGTGATGGCGGCTGGATCAACGGCGGCTTCTTCGTGCTCTCGCCGAAGGTGCTGCCGTATATCGCCGACGACCAGACCTCCTGGGAATCCGAGCCGCTGATTCAACTGGCCGCCGAAGACCAGTTGCAGGCGTTCCAGCACGACGGCTTCTGGCATCCGATGGACACCCTGCGTGACAAGAATCACCTGGAACAACTCTGGCAGAGCGGGGAGGCACCATGGAAACAGTGGGCGTGAGTCGTGAATTCTGGGAAGGCAAGCGCGTCCTGCTGACGGGCCACACCGGCTTCAAGGGCAGTTGGCTGGCACTGTGGCTGCGTGAGCTGGGGGCGGAGGTCACCGGCTTTGCTCTTGACCCCGCCACCGAGCCGAGCCTGTTCGAACTGGCCAACGTCGGCCGCGACATCAAGGACGTCCGCGGTGACTTGCGTGATCTCGGCGCGCTGCTGGAAGTGGTGGCCGAGGCGAAGCCGGAAATCGTCCTGCACCTGGCCGCGCAACCGCTGGTGCGCGAGGCGTACCGCGATCCGCTGGGTACCTATTCCAGCAACGTCATCGGCACCCTCAACCTGCTGGAAGCGATCCGCCAGATCGGCGGCGTGCGCTCGGTAGTGCTGGTCACCACCGACAAGGTCTACGCCAACCAGGAATGGCCGTGGCCGTACCGTGAGAACGAAGCGCTGGGCGGGCACGATCCCTACAGCAGCAGCAAGGCCTGCTGCGAACTGTTGGCGCAGTCGTACAGCGCGTCCTTCTTCCCGCCGGCGAGCCATGCCGAACACGGCCTGGCCCTGGCCACGGCGCGGGCCGGCAACGTCCTCGGTGGCGGCGACTTCGCCGCAGAGCGGCTGATTCCCGACGTGCTCAAGGCGTGGTCCGCCGGCGAGCCGGTGATCCTGCGTTATCCACAGGCGGTCCGCCCGTGGCAACACGCCCTGGAGCCGCTGGCCGGCTACCTGTTGCTGGCGCACCGGTTGTACAGCAACGGCCCGGAGTTTTCCGGCGCCTGGAACTTCGGTCCGAACGAAGGCGATATGTGCAGCGTTGGCGATGTCGTCACTCACCTGTCCCGGCAATGGCCGGACGCGCCGGGTATGCGGGTCGAGCCAAGCGAGTTGCACGAAGCCGGCGTCCTGCGCCTGGACAGTGGCCGTGCCCGGCAACTGCTCGGCTGGCGCACCCGCTGGTCGCTGCGTGAATGCCTGGAGCACACCCTGGAGTGGCACCTGGCGTGGAAGCGCGGCGATGACTTGAGGGCCGTCACCCTCGATCAACTGAACCTGTACGCGGAGCTGTCGTGAGCGATCTGCTGTTGCAATCCCTGCCGCTGGCGGGGCTGTTCAGCGTGCAGCACAAGCGCCACGGCGATGCCCGTGGCCAGTTCGCCCGGCTGTTCTGCGAAGGCGGCCTGAGCGAATTGGGCACGCCGTTTCACGTGCGCCAGATCAACCATTCGCAGACCCTCGGCGCCGGCTCCGTGCGCGGCCTGCATTACCAGCAGGGCGACACCCCGGAAGCCAAGCTGATCACCTGCCTGCGCGGCGAGGTGTGGGACGTGGCGGTAGACCTGCGCAGCGGCTCGCCGACCTTCCTGCAGTGGCATGCCGAGCGCCTGAGCGCCGGCGATGGCCGCAGCCTGCTGATCCCGGCGGGTTTCGCCCACGGCTTCCAGGTGCTGAGTGAGGAAGCGGAGTTGCTTTACCTGCACAGCGCCGACTACGCGCCGGGCCGCGAAGGCGGGCTGTCGGTGCATGACCCGCGGCTGGCAATCGGCTGGCCGCTACCTGTCAAGAATCTGTCGGCCCGGGATGCCGCCCATCCCTGGCTGGATCACCATTTCACCGGAGTGCATGCATGAACTGCCGTGGCTGTGGCACAGCGCTGAGCCTGCCGCTGATCGACCTGGGCACCGCGCCGCCGTCCAACGCCTACCTGCGCGCCGAGCAACTGGCACAGGCCGAGGCCTGGGTGCCGCTGAAAGTCGGCGTGTGCCAGCACTGCTGGCTGGTACAGACCGAGGATTACACCCGCGCCGACACCCTGTTCGATGCCGACTACGCCTATTTCAGTTCCTACTCCAGCTCCTGGCTGGCCCATGCCCGCCAGTATGTGGAAGACATGGCCGCACGCTTCGCCCTCGGCGCGGACAGCCGGGTGGTGGAGATTGCCGCCAACGACGGCTACCTGTTGCAGTACGTCGCTGCCCGCGGCATTGCCTGCCTCGGTGTCGAACCGACCCGCAGCACCGCCCTGGCGGCGCGGGAAAAGGGGCTGGAAATCCGCGAGCTGTTCTTCGGTGAGCAGAGCGCCCGCCAACTGCTGGAGGAGGGTTGGGGCGCCGATCTGATGGCGGCCAACAACGTGCTGGCGCATGTCCCGGACATCAATGATTTCCTGCGCGGCTTCGCCACCTTGCTCAAGCCGGGCGGCGTCGCCACCTTCGAATTCCCGCACCTGCTCAGCCTGATGGCCGAGCACCAGTTCGACACGCTCTATCACGAGCACTATTCCTACCTGTCGCTGACCGCCGTGCAGACGCTTTGCGCACGCAACGGCCTGGCGATCTTCGACGTGCAGGAATTGCCGACCCATGGCGGCTCGCTGCGGGTCTTCGTCCAGCGTGCCGGCGGACCCCAGGCGACCCTGCCAGCGGTGCAGCGCTTGCTGGACATCGAAGACAAGGTCGGCGTGACCACTGCGGACTTCTACGCGACCCTCGCCCCGGCCGCTGAGCGCATCAAGCACCAGTTGCTGCGCTTCCTGCTGCAGGCCCGCGCCGAGGGCAAGCGGGTGGTGGGTTACGGTGCTGCTGCCAAGGGCAACACGTTGCTCAACTACGCCGGGGTGCGCGCTGATCTGCTGGCCTGGGTGGCCGACGCCAACCCGCACAAGCAGGGAAAATTCCTGCCAGGCAGCCGCATTCCGGTGGTCGCGCCGGAGCGCCTGGCCATCGAGCAACCGGACTACGTGCTGGTGCTGCCGTGGAACCTGCTCAGCGAAGTCAGCGAGCAACAAGCGCTGGTGCGCGAGTGGGGCGGCCGCTTCGTCATTGCCGTGCCGGAGTTGACCGTTCTGTGAGTGCGCCGACGGTACTGGTGACCGGTGCCAGTGGCTTCGTCGGCCAGCACCTGGTCGCGGCGCTGCTGGCGCGGGGTTTCCAGGTGCGGGCGGTGGCGCGACATGAGGCACCGGCGAAGCGCCTGGCGTGGTTCGATCGGGTCGAATTCGTCGCCGCCGATATCCATGATCCGCTGCTGGATGTCGCCGCGCTGTGCGACGGCGTCGAGGCGCTGGTCCACCTGGCCTGGCCGGGGTTGCCCAACTACCAGGGGTTGTTCCATCTCGAACACAACCTGATGGCCGACTACGCCTTCATCAAGCGCGCGGTTGAGAGCGGAGTAGGGCAGGTGCAGGTCACCGGCACCTGCTTCGAATACGGCCTGCAAAGCGGGCCGCTGGACGAAACCGTGGAATGCCGGCCGGCCAATGCCTACGGCCTGGCCAAGCACAGTCTGCGGTTGTTCCTCGACACCTTGCGCCAGCAGGTGCCGTTCAGCTTGCAGTGGGCGCGGCTGTTCTACCTGTACGGGCCGGGGCAGAACCCCAACAGCCTGCTGGCGGCGCTCGACCGCGCCATCGACAGCGGTGCCGAGCGTTTCGACATGTCTGGCGGCGAGCAATTGCGCGATTTCCTGCCCATCGAAACCACCGCAGACCATCTGGCGGCACTGTTGCAACGGCGCGACTTCAGCGGCGTGGTCAATGTGTGCAGCGGCCAGCCCGTCTCTGTGCGCAACCTGGTGGAACGCCACTGCGCCGCACGCGGGTCGCGCATCGCCCTGAACCTCGGTCACTACCCTTATCCGGCGCACGAGCCGATGGCGTTCTGGGGTGATGCCCGACGCCTGCGCGACCTGTTGGGAGCAGAACATGAAGCATGAGTTGTACCGCGCCACCGACCTGCCGGTGTTGCAGAACCGCACCTTCGCCGATGCCGCCAGCGCCCGCGCCAGTGCCGGCGCCGACATGCGCCTGGTGCAGGACAGCCGCACCGGTCTGGTCTTCAATGACGCCTTCGATGCCGACAAGCTCAGCTACGACAGCGACTACCAGAACGAACAGGCCCATTCCGGGCAGTTCCAGCGCCATCTCGATGACGTCGAGGCGGTGGTCGCCCGTCACTTCAGCGGGTGCAGCCTGATCGAAGTGGGTTGCGGCAAGGGCTGGTTCCTCGAATTGCTGCGCGAGCGCGGCTACGCGGTGACCGGCATCGACCCGGCCTACGAAGGCGCCAACCAGGATGTGATCAAGGCCCCGTTCACCGCTGAACTGGACCTGCGCGCCGAGGCCATCGTGCTGCGCCATGTGTTGGAGCACATCGAGGATCCGATGAGCTTCCTCGGCGAGATCGCCAAGGCCAACGGTGGCAGCGGCCTGATCTACATCGAAGTGCCGTGCCTGGACTGGATCATCGAGCACAAGGCCTGGTTCGACCTGTTCTACGAGCACGTCAATTACTTCCGTCTTGCCGACCTGAAGCGTGCCTTCGGCCGTGTGCTGGAGGCTGGGCGGCTGTTCGGCGGGCAGTACCTGTACATCGTCGCCGACCTCGCCAGCCTGCGCGAACTGGACGCCAGCAGCGTCGAGCCGCTGCGCCTGCCGGACGATTTCAGCGCCAGCCTGGCCCGCGCGGTGGACATCGTGCGCCGTGACGGCGAGCGCGGCTCGGCGATCTGGGGCGCGTCGTCCAAGGGCGTTATTTATTCGCTGTTCCTTCAGCGTGCCGGGGTTGCGGTCGATCAAGTGGTCGATATCAACCCGGCCAAGCAGGGCCGCTACCTGCCGCTCAGCGGCGCGCGGGTGTCCTCGCCGCAAGAGGCCATGGCCGCCTTGCCCGACGGCGCCCACCTGTTCGTGATGAATTCCAACTACCTCGAAGAAATCCGCCGCATGACCGATGGCCGTTTTGTCTATCACGCCGTCGACAGCGCCGCATTTCAATGACTATCCGAAGAGACAGCACCATGACCGACGTTAACAAAGCCTTCGAAGCCGAGTGCCAGGCCGAAATCGCCGCCCAGGGCCAGGATGAAAACCTCAAGGGCCTGGCCCGGGACTTCTTCAACGAGTCGGCAAAGCACAAGTACAGCTACCACTTCTCGTGGATGGGTCGCCCGATCATCCAGTTGCCGCAGGACATGCTGGCGATGCAGGAGATCATCTGGCGGGTCAAGCCGGACCTGATCGTCGAATGCGGCATCGCCCATGGTGGCTCGATCATTTACTACGCCTCGCTGCTGGAATTGCAGGGCCACGGCGAAGTGCTGGGCATCGACCGCGACATTCGCCCGCACAACCGCGAGGCCATCGAGTCGCACCCGATGAGCAAGCGCATTTCCATGATCGAAGGTTCGAGCATCGACGAGGCGACCATCGCCCAGGTACGCGCGATTGCCGAAGGCAAGAAAGTCATCCTGGTACTGGACTCCAACCACACCCACGACCACGTCCTCGCCGAACTGCGCGCCTACGCGCCGCTGGTGGCGGTGGACAGCTACTGCGTGGTGATGGACACCGTGGTCGAGGACATGCCGGCGGAATTCTTCCCGGACCGTCCGTGGGGGCCGGGTGACAACCCGAAGACCGCAGTCTGGGAGTACCTGAAGGAAAACACCGACTTCGAAATCGACCAGCAGATGCAGGACAAACTGCTACTGAGCGTGGCGCCGGACGGGTATCTGCGCCGGGTTCGCTGATTTTTTACTGAACTCTCGGCCTCATCGCTGCGGTTCGGCGCCCCGACAAGCCAGCTCCCACAGTACAGCGGCATACACCGCACCTGTGGGAGCTGGCTCGCCAGCGATAAGGCCCAAAAGATCACCACAGAATCCCTGTAGGTACAGATATGCAAAGCACCGCCCTGCGCGAGCACTTCACCCTCGTTCTGCTGACCCACAAACGCCCGGCCTTCCTGCGCCGTGCCTTGCAGTACTACAAGGATTTCCCCGGCACCCTGCTGGTGCTGGACTCGTCCCCCGAGCCTGTCGCGGGCATCGCCAGCCGCTTCCCGCGGGTTGATTACCAGCACCTGCCGCAGTTCAACTACCGCGGCTTCCAGGCCAAGATCAAGCACGGCCTGAGCCTGGTGAAAACGCCTTACGTGGCGCTGGTGGCCGACGACGACTTCATCCTGACCGAGGCCATCGCCGAGTCCCTGGACTTCCTCGAAGCCCACCCTGACTACGGCATGTGCCAGGGCTACAGCATGATGTACCTGGCCGAGTCCGGGCACACCAACTACTACCGCCGCGACAAGAAGATCGCCCGCGAAGACTTCGACAGCGAAGACCCGCGCCAGCGCGTGCTCGATTACCTGTACGCCTTTATCCCGCCGTTCTACGCCGTGACCCGCACCTCGCTGTTGCAGGATTGGGCCGCGCAGATTCCCGACGCGTTGCGCTTCGAATGGCTGGAAGTCAGCCACGTGTACTTCCTGCTGGCCAGCGCCAAGGCGCGGATGTTGCCGATTCCCTACGCGGTGCGCGAGGCCAACTACGGCACCTCCGAGCACAACACCGAAGTGACCTACGCCCTGGCCTTGCCGGACCCGGCCTCGGTTGCCAGCCGCGAGGAGTTCGCCGATGTCCTGGCCGGGCTGGATACGCCGCTCAAAGGTGAGCGCGAGGATATTCGTGCCTTCGCCCTGCAGACCTTCGCGCACATGTACGAGGGACTGGCTGCCGGTCGTTCGCTGATCATCGAGCCGATCCTGTCGTCGATCCTGATGGGCATGGGTGAACCCTCGAAGCGGCACTTCCTGCCGACCCAGTACGTCGACCTGCCGTTCTACAACAAGCCGTTCTTCGATCACCTGAGCGAAATCGAATTCCTCCTCCATGCCATGCCGGCCGGCCGCTTGCAGCTCGAAGAACTGGAGCCGATCTGGCTGACGCAGGAGCGCCTGTTGCGGGTGAACGCTGGCGAGCACATCGATGTGGTCATCGACCGTGCACGCAAAGCGCTGGATTGCGGCGCCTACAACCTCAAGGTGGTCAAGCGCCTGATCGAACTGCTGCAGGACAACGGTGAGGCCGACGAGGTGCAGCGCCTGTCCGCCTGGGCCCGCCGCCTGGAGTCGGTTACCAGTGATGCTGGTCGCGCGCTGCTCAGCGCCCAGCCGTCCGGGCAGATGCTCGACTGGCTGGAAGCACGGCGCCCCGACGACGCCAGCCAGGAGGCGATCAGCGCCCACCTGGCGCAGCATCAGGGCGGGCCGCAGTTCGGCATCCTGCTGCTGGACCTGAACCACGACGAGAGCAAGTTGCAGGCGACCTTCGACAGCCTGCTCAGCGGCCTGAGCCGGTCGTTCCGCGTGGTGGTGTTCACCACCGCGGCGCTGCCGGCGGTGACGTCGCTGCACAACACCGTGCACTTCGTCCGGGTCAGTCAGGACGACTACGTCGACAAGATCAACCAGATCGCCCGGCAGACCTCTTGCGAGTGGCTGATGCTGGCCGAGGCCGGTGACGAGTTCACCTCCACTGGCCTGCTGCGGGCAGGCCTGGAACTGCTCGACGCGCCGGAGTGCCGCGCCGTGGCAGTGGATGAAATCCAGCAGTTGGTCGGTGGTGCGTGGCGCGAATTGCTTCGTCCGGGCATCAACCTCGACCTGCTGCAAAGCCTGCCGCTGATGATGGCCCGGCACTGGCTGGTGCGCCGCGAAGTACTGGTCGAGGCCGGTGGCTTTGCCCGCGAGTACAGCGACGCACTGGAGTACGACCTGTTGCTGCGTCTGATCGAACAGGGTGGCCTGAACGGTCTGGCGCACCTGGACGAACCGGTGCTGGTCAGCAACGCTCCGCAGCTCAAGCACAATGAACACGCGCGCCAGACACTGGCCCGGCACCTCGCCACCCGCGGCTACAAGGCCCAGGTCAGCTCGGCCTTCCCGGGCGCCTTGCGCATCGACTACCGCCACATGGAGCGGCCGCAGGTGTCGATCATCCTGCACAGCGAAGACAACCAGGCGGCGCTGCAACGTTGCCTGGACAGCGTGCTGCAACGCACCCGCTACCTGCGCTACGAAGTGCTGATCGCCGACAACGCCAGCCAGTCGCCGCAGCACCTGCAATGGCTGGAGCAATTGCAGCAGGCCGGCGGCCGCGTGCGCGTGCTGCAAAGCCCGCAGCGTCTCAGCGCCGCGGCGCTGGTCAACGCCGCCAGCGCCGAAGCCAGCGGTGAATACCTGGTGCTGCTGTCGGCCGACGCCGAGGTGGTCAATGCCAACTGGCTGGAAGCACTGCTCAACCAGGCCCAGCGCCAGGAGGTCGGTGTGGTCGGCGCCAAGCTGGTGGATGGCGAAGGCAAGGTCACCCAGGGCGGCCTGCTGCTCGCCGCAGGAGGTCAGGTCGTGGCGGCCCATGTCGGGCTGGCCAAGGATGAAACCGGTTACCTCGGCCAGGCGGGTGTCGAGCAGAACTACCCGGCGGTGTCGGCCGCGTGCCTGATGGTGCGGACCGAGGTCTTCCGGGCGCTGGGCGGGCTGGACGAAGGTGCGTTCGCCGACAGCTATGCCGATGTCGACCTGTGCCTGAAAGTCGCCGACGCCGGCTTGCTGACCGTGTGGACGCCGCAGGTTCAGGTGCTCCATCCGGGCCACTTGCCGGACGATGCCGCCGCGCTTGCCGCGTTGCGACAGAAGTGGGCCGGCCTGTGGCAGAGCGCTGCCCATGGCCGCAGCCTGAAGCCGGCCAGCGCCGCCTTCGACTGGAAAAGCCTGGTCGGCTGAGCCCGCGTCGTGGCCAGCGAATGGCCTGTATCTTGCTTCGGGCTTGCATAAACAGGGCAGGGGTCAGAAAAACGTTGATCCCGGTCCCTGACCACAGCAAGTCCAGGTCGTCGCCAGCGCATGCCGGCGACGACCCAGCAAGGATCCAGGCATGTTCGACGACAAGTCACCCCTCAGTTCCAGCAGTGCTGGTGCTTTCAATCGCACGCTCATCACTGTGCCCGCCGAACTGACGGACAGCCTGGTCTCCCCCGTGCTTCATGACAATCCGAACCTCTGCTCCGAGAACACAATGATTCCTTTGGTCAACACCCGAATGTCCCTGGAGTTCACCGAGCGCCTTGTTCACGAGACGACGCCCAGTGCTGCCGAGGTTGATGTGGACCTCGGCGCGGACCTCCACGACCGGCTCAAAGGACGGACCGGGAAAAATCCGAAAGCCGCCGCGGTCGCCAATCCAGGTGGGCTGGCAGCGCTTGCGGGTACAGAGGTGATTCCCTACGGGCGGCAGAATGTTGATCAGGCAGATATCGACGCAGTCGTTGAGGTCTTGCGTTCCGACTGGCTGACCCAGGGGCCGGTGCTCGAGCGCTTCGAGCAGGCAGTCGCCGAGCGTTGTCAGGCTACCTTCGCGGTAGCGGTGAGCAATGCCACTGCCGGGCTGCATTTGGCCTGCCTGGCGGCGGGGCTTGGCGCGGGTGACTGGCTGTGGACCAGCCCGAACAGTTTCGTCGCCTCGGCCAATTGCGCACGGTATTGCGGTGCCGAGGTGGATTTCGTCGACATCGACGTGCTGACTTGGAATATCGATGTCCGCGCACTGGCGACCAAGCTGGAACAGGCCGAGGCTGCCGGTCGGCTGCCCAAGGTGCTGGTGGCAGTCGCCTTTTCCGGGCAGAGCTGCGACATGGCTGAAATTGCCCGGTTGGCCCGCAAATATGGCTTCCGTGTGATCGAGGATGCCGCGCATGCCTTCGGTGCCAGCTATGGCGGTGAACCCGTGGGGAGTGGTCGTTATGCCGACATGACGGTTTTCAGTTTCCATCCGGTCAAGATCATCACCAGCGGTGAGGGTGGCATGGTCTTGTGCAACGACCCGGAGCTGGCGCGGCAACTGCGCTCCTTGCGTAGCCACGGCATCACTCGCAACCCTGAGGAGATGACCGAGCCCGCGCATGGCAACTGGTACTACCAGCAGGTCGACCTGGGTTTCAATTACCGGATGTGCGATGTGCAGGCTGCCCTCGGGCTGTCGCAATTGCGCCGGCTGGATGAATTCCTGGAGCGGCGGCGTTTTCTGGCTGCCCGTTACCAACGACTGCTTGCCGATTTACCGCTGCAGTTGCCGGTGGCCCAGGCGAAGGCCGAGTCGGCCTGGCACCTGTATGTCGTGCGCCTGGATGGCCGACTGGAAGGGAGCCATCGCGCCGTGTTCGATGGCATGCGTGCGGCCGGTATCCAGGTCAATCTGCATTACATTCCGATTCACCTGCAGCCCTATTACCAGGCTTTGGGCTTTGCGCCCGGTGATTTCCCCGAAGCGGAACGCTATTACCGTCAGGCCATTACCTTGCCGCTCTTCCCGCAATTGAGCGAAGCGCAGCAGGACCGCGTGGTGGACACCTTGCGCGCATTGCTGCTCGCAGAGGCAGACCGGGCATGAGTGACGTTGCAGTAGCGATCATTCCCGCCCGTGGTGACAGCAAGCGCATTCCGTACAAGAACCTCAAGCTGTTCAGGGGCGAGCCCATCATCGCTTACTCGATCCGGGCTGCTCTGGGCAGTGGTCTGTTCGAGCGTGTGGTGGTCAGCACCGACGATCCACGCATCGCTGACGTCGCGCTGAGCTACGGCGCCGAGGTGCCGTTTACCCGTCCCAAAGCGCTGGCAGATGATCATGCCACGACCGCATCGGTCATCGTCCATGCCGTGCAGACACTGGCTGAGCAAGGGCAAAAAGTGGACCTGGCGTGTTGTATCTACGCCACCGCACCCTTGTTGCAGCAGCGTTACCTGAGAGCCGGGTACGAGGCGCTGCTGGATCAGCCCGAGGGCTCCTTCGCATTTTCCGTGTGCAGTGCGGGTTTTCCGGTTCAGCGGGCGTTGACCTTGACCGAAGAGGGCGCGTTGACGCCCCTTTATCCGCAGTACCGTGACACCCGTTCCCAGGACTTGCCCCACGCCTATCAGGATGCCGGCCAGTTCTACTGGGGAAGAACCGACGCCTGGCTGCGTGGAAACGGGCCGTTTTCCGAGCAGAGCCTGCCGGTGATCTTGCCGCGACATCTGGTCCAGGACATCGATACCGAAGACGACTGGCGACGTGTCGAGTACCTGTACGCCGCGTTGTTGGCGGCGGGGGAACTGCAGGGTTGAAGGTACTGTTTCGCGCCGATGCTGGCAGCCACCTGGGTATCGGACATGTTGCCCGATGCCTGACGCTGGCGCAGGTGCTGGCGTCCGGGGGCGCACAGATCAGCTTCGCCTGCCGCGCGTTGCCGGGGCATCAGATGGAGAGGATCGCCGCGGCCGGGCATGAGGTGTTCAGCCTGCCCGTCGACACGCCGGACGAGATTTCAGCGTTGCAGGCGCTGCTGCGGGCCGAGGCCTGTTTCGACTGGATTCTTGTCGATCATTACCAACTCGATGCCCGCTGGGAGTCCGCGGCGCGTTGCTGGGGGCGGCGGGTCATGGCCATCGACGACCTGGCCGACCGTCCGCACGACTGCGACCTGCTGCTGGATCAGAATTTCACTGCCAGCGCGGCGCTGTACCACGGGTGGGTGCCACCGGCCTGCCAGATACTGGCGGGGCCGCGACATGCGTTGCTGCGCCCGGCGTTCCGCCAGCTTCGTCCGGCTGCGCAAACAGGCCCGAGCCGGGTGCTGGTGAGCTTTGGTGGCTTCGATCAGGCCGGCATGACCTTGCGCACGTTGCAGGCGCTGGACGGGCTCGAAGGCGTCGAGGTGCAGTGCATTGCCGGGCACTCCAGCCCGGATCTCGCGGCATTGCAATCACTGGTCGCCCGCCATCCTGGCTGGGCGTTGTTGAATTTCGTCAGCGACCTGCCTGAGCGCATGGCCGCGGCTACGTTGTTCATCGGTGCTGGCGGCGGGACCACCTGGGAGCGTGCGGCCATCGGCCTGCCGAGCCTGTGTGTCGGTGTCGCGCAAAACCAGTACGCCAACGCCGAGGCGCTGGCGCAGGCGGGTATGCACCTGTACCTGGGGCCGGCAGAGCAGGTCACGGTGGCAGCGCTGCATCAGGCAATCGCCGGGTTGCTGGGCAATCCGCCGCAGCGTCAACATTTTGCCGCACGCGGCATGGCGCTGGTCGATGGCCTGGGTGCGCAGCGGGTGGCGCTGGCGCTGTTCCAGGCGGCGGGTTATACACAGGCCGCGGGCCATTTCGAACAGGTATTGAAGGATTCTCAGCATGAGCAGTTTTGACATCGGTCAGCGTCGTGTCGGCGTTGATGCTGCGCCCTTGGTGATTGCCGAGATGAGCGGCAATCACAACCAGTCGCTGGAGCGCGCCTTACAGATCGTCGAGGCTGCCGCCAAAGCCGGTGCCCATGCATTGAAGCTGCAGACCTACACCGCCGACACCATGACCCTGGATTTGAGCCACGGCGAGTTCTTCATCGAAGACAAGAACAGCCTCTGGGCCGGCTCCTCGCTGTATTCGCTGTACCAGCAGGCGTACACCCCGTGGGAGTGGCACGCGCCGATTTTCCGCCGGGCTCGCGAGCTAGGCATGCTGGCGTTCTCCACGCCGTTCGACGAAAGCGCCGTGGACTTTCTCGAAAGCCTCGACGTGCCGGCGTACAAGATCGCCAGTTTCGAAAACACCGACCTGCCGCTGATCCGCAAGGTGGCCGCTACCGGCAAGCCGATGATCATTTCCACCGGCATGGCCAGCCTTGCCGAACTGGATGAAACCGTGCGCACGGCGCGCCAGGCCGGTTGTCGTGATCTGGTGTTGCTCAAGTGCACCAGCACCTACCCGGCAAACCCGGAAAACAGCAATGTGCGGACCATTCCGCACCTGCGCGAACTGTTCGGCTGCGAAGTCGGGCTGTCCGATCACACCCTGGGTGTGGGCGCGGCGGTGGCGGCGGTCGCGCTGGGGGCCAGTGTGGTGGAAAAGCACTTCACCCTCAGCCGCGCCGAGGGCGGGGTGGATGCGGCGTTCTCGCTGGAACCGGCGGAACTGGCCTGCCTGGTGCAGGAGACTGAGCGGGCCTGGCAGTCGCTGGGTCAGGTGCGTTATGGCGCGAGCCAGGCTGAAGAGGCCTCGCGGCGTTATCGACGTTCGTTGTATGTGGTGCGGGACATGGTGGCCGGTGAGGTCTTCGATCAGAGCAATGTGCGCGCCATTCGTCCGGGGCTCGGCCTTGCGCCCAAGCACCTGGAATCCCTGCTCGGGCGCAAGGCCCGGCAGCCACTTGCCCGTGGAACCGCGCTGGACTGGTCGCTGGTGGAGTAGGGCTGCCGCCCGTCTGCCACGCAGCCTGGGGCGGCACGCCCTAGGAAAATATGCCATTGTCTGTGAAAATCCGTGACCTATCAGTCAGACCGGGCATCTGTGTCTCTATCGTTAATGGGAGTGGCGGGCCGTGTCACCACCATTTCCACTGCTGTCCAAGTGATCGGGCAGCGGGAATCCCTGTTTTCTGGCGCCCCTCGAATCGTGCGAGCGGTGATATCTAGCGGTTATTTATTGGGAAGCCATGATGATTGGCATAAAAAGCATTGCGAGCTACGTTCCGGCTGCGGGCCTGGACAACTACGCACAAGGCGCCAAATTCGGTAAGGATGAGGACTTCATCCTTGGCAAGATCGGCTCGGCCTTCCTGCCGCGCAAATCCGACGAACAAGAGACCTCCGACCTGTGCGTCGAAGCGGTCAACGCACTGTTCGCCGCGAACCCTGAGTTGTCGCGCGATTCCATCGATGCGCTGATCGTTGTCACCCAGAACGGTGACGCCGAAGGTCTTCCTCACACCGCTGCAATCGTCCAGGACAAGCTCGGCCTGCCGACCCATGTCGCGGCGTTCGACATTTCCCTCGGCTGCTCCGGCTACGTCTACGGCATCTACGCGCTCAAGGGTTTCATGGAAGCCACCGGCCTGAAGAACGGCTTGCTGGTGACCGCAGACCCGTACTCCAAGATCGTTGATCCGGAAGACCGCAACACCACCATGCTGTTCGGCGATGCTGCCACCGCCACCTGGATGGGCGAAGACCCGGTCTGGGCGCTGGGCAAGTCTGCCTTCGGCACCGACGGTTCCGGCGCGCCGCACCTGAAGGTCAGCGATGGCGTGTTCTTCATGAATGGCCGCCAGGTGTTCAACTTCGCCCTGCTCAAGGTGCCGGCGCACCTGCACGAGTTGCTTGAGCGCTCCGGCCTCAGTGCGGACGATATCGATGCGTTCTGCATCCACCAGGGCAGCGCGGCCATCGTCGACGCGGTCGCCCGTCGCTTCGAAGACAAGCCGGAGAAATTCGTCAAGGACATGGTCGAGACCGGCAACACCGTGTCGTCGAGCATTCCCCTGCTGCTGGAAAAGCATGCGCTGGACAGCACCTGGCAGCGGGTCGCGCTGAGCGGCTTCGGGGTTGGCCTGTCGTGGGGCTCGGCGATTCTCCACCGGCCTTGATGGTGGTGGCTGCTTAAAGCCGCTTGCTGGGGTAATCTCAGGCGTTTCGCAGGCAAGGGATGCTCAACCAATGAGCGAATTTTTCCAGCGCAACGCCGACATTATCCAGTCCCGCTGGCCGTCGCTGTTCGAACGCCTTGTGCGTGAGGACAGCGATCAGGTCGACGCCGTACTGACTGAAGGGCTGGGCTCGACCCTGACGGTTGACGGCGTCCAGCTCACCAGTCGCCATGACCGCCTCGCCGAGGCGCGTTTCCAGGCTGCCAGCCTGCCCGACGACAGCCCTGCGCTGCACCTCTACGGAACCGGCCTTGGCGATCTCCAGGCCGAGCTGCTGCGGCGTCCTTCGCTACGCCATCTGCATGTTCATATTCTCAATGGCGCCGTGTTCAAGCTGGTCCTGCAACTGCTAGACCAGTGCGCGTGGCTTGCCGATCCGCGTGTCGAACTGGTGTATGCCGGTGATGCCGCAGAAATCGCCCTGCCATTCTTCGCGTTGCCGGCCGAGCTGGTGCTGGCCGACGATTTCAATGCCAAGGTCCGTGACCGCCTGATCGGCGAGGTTCACCTGACCTACAACAACCGCAATTTCGATGTGGCCGACCCGGCGCTGGTGGCGTTGCTCGATCAGAGCCTGCCGCTGCTGCGGGCCGACCACGACGTTGCCGAGCTGTTCGATAGCCGGGCGGGGGAGGACGTCCTGGTGATCGCCACCGGGCCGACCCTGCAGGGCCACCTGCCGGCACTGCGGCATCTTCGCGAGCAGCCAGGACGGCCACTGTTCATCTGCGTCGACACCGCCTACAAACCGTTGCTGGCGGCCGGCATCGAGCCGGACGTGGTGGTCAGTGTCGATCACAAGATCCGTCTTCATCACCTGCCGCCGGAGGCCTCGGCGCGCACTGCGCTGGTGTACATGCCGATGCTCGACGTCGACACGTTGGCGGCGTGGCAGGGGCCTCGTTATGCCGCCTATTCCGACAGCGCGCTGTACGACCGGGTGCGCGGTGATATCCCCCGTGGGCACCTGTTCGTCGGCGGCAGCGTCATTCATCCGGCGGTGGACCTGGCGGTGAAGATGGGCGTGAGCCGCATCACCCTGTTTGGCGCCGACTTCGCCTTCCCGATGAACCGCACTCATACCGGCTGGAATGACGGCGATCTCGGCCCGCAACTGGCCGTGGCACGCCACTGGGTGCTGGACGGGCACGGCCAGCGGGTGCGCACGCAACTGAATTTCCGCGGCTACCTGATCGAGCTGGAGCGCTTCATTGCCCGTCACCCTGAGGTGGCGTTCTTCAATACCAGCCGTGCCGGGGCCTTGATCGCCGGCACGCGCTTCGACCCGGAGTTCTGCCCATGACCGCCCATCAACAAGCAGCGCGTCAGTGCGCAGGGCTGTTCCGTCTAGGGCGGGATGTGGAGGCGGCGGTGGAAATGGTCAGCCTGTTCGAGGCGGTGATGCCGGAGTTCGAGCGGGCGCCGCATGCGCTGCAAGCGCAATCCGCGACGTTGCTGGCGCAGATCCTTGCCGCGCAGCAGCGCCAGGACTGGCTTTGTGTAGCCGATAACCTGGAATACGAGTTGCTGGAATTGATCGAACGGACAGCTTCTACCTGAAAGTGTGATGGCCATCACATTGCGTTCGCTGCCCGCGGCGTTGATGGCTTCCGGCAAGTGCCTGATTTGCAAGGGGTGGCTGGGTGATGGCACTTTTTTTTGAAAAAACCCTCAAGCAACCTGAAAACCCGACGATAAACATTACGAAGGTTCTCTAGGCCACACCCGGCGGATGCCAGGGCCGGAAGCCGCAGTATCCATCCAACGAGGAATTCGTCATGGCATTAACCGTAAACACCAACACTACCTCCCTGGCCGTCCAGAAGAACCTGAACCGCGCTTCCGACAGCCTGAGCACCTCCATGACTCGTCTGTCGTCCGGCCTGCGCATCAACAGCGCTAAAGACGACGCCGCTGGTCAGCAGATCGCCAACAAGCTGCAAACCATGGTTACCGGTTCGGCCGTAGCCATCAAAAACGCCAACGACGGTGTTTCGATCACTCAGACCGCTGAAGGCGCTCTGTCTGAAATGACCAACATCCTGCAGCGTATGCGTGAACTGGCTCTGCAATCGCGTAACGACTCCAACGGCACCACTGAACGCGCTGCTCTGAACAAAGAGTTCGCGGCCAAGTCCGACGAGATCACTCGTATCGCTTCGTCCACCACCTACGGCACCAGCAAACACCTGCTGGACGCCAGTGCTGGCACCATGCAGTTCCAGGTCGGTGCAATGACCGGTACTGACCAGGTCATCAGCGTTGTAATGAGCACCAGCTTCGCCGCTTCGACCCTGGCGGTCGGTACCGGTACTCTGGCGATCTCGGGTACTTCCGACTCCGCTGTACACACCTCGGTTGATGCTGCTATCACCGCCATCGACGCTGCTCTGCAGAAGATCGACGACAAGAAATCGGAACTCGGTGCTGTTCAGAACCGTTTCCAGAGCACCATCAACAACCTGCAAAGCATGGCTGAGAACGCCACCGCCGCTCAAGGCCGCGTTCAGGACACCGACTTCGCCGCAGAAACTGCTCAGCTGACCAAGCAGCAAACTCTGCAGCAAGCGTCCACCGCAGTTCTGGCCCAGGCCAACCAACTGCCATCCGCCGTACTGAAACTGCTTCAGTAATAGCGCGATGAAGTTCGGCGAGGGGGTGCGTGAGCATTTCCTCGCCTTTTACTTTGGAGGTGATGGGCGATGGACATAAGCGTCAGATTGAATGCGTCTTATCCGGCCTCGACGACCGCGGCTCAGCACGACAAGACTGCTGAACAAGGTGCGTCCGACAAGGTCTACAACAAGCCGTCCCTGTCAGCCGTAGCGACAGAAAAAGAATCCGATGCCACTGAGTTGCAGTCAGCGGTCAAGGAAATCCAGGATTTTGTCCAGTCGTTGCAACGCAACCTGGAATTCTCGGTGGATGACTCCACCGGAACCGTCGTCGTGAAGGTAGTTGCTCGCGACAGCGGTGAGGTCATTCGACAGATTCCATCGCAAACGGCGCTGGAATTGGCGAAAAGCCTGCATGACGTAAACAGCCTTCTATTCGACGAAAAGGTCTGAAGGCGGTACGAAAATTGAAGGGTTTGCGGCTCGTGCGGTAATGGTCAAGCGTTTGGCGTGAACCAAAAAAGGAGAGAAACATGGCAAGTCCAATTCTGCCGGCCCTGGGTCTGGGTAGTGGCCTGGATACCAGTGCGATTGTAAAGGCCTTGGTTGACGCCGAAAAAACGCCCAAACAAAGCCAGATCGACCGGCAAACCAAGTCCAACACAGCGACGATCTCGGCGATCGGCAGCCTGAAAAGCGCATTGGCTGCCTACAAGACCGCCCTTGAGAAGCTGAACAGCACCACTTCGCCACAGTTCCTTGCCTACAACGCCACCAGCGCGGATGAAAAGACCGTCAAGGCAACCGCCGGTAACGGCGCTGTCGGCGGCATGTACAACGTCAAGGTGACCGAGCTGGCAACGGCTTCGAAAGTTGCCAGCCAGCGTTTTGGTTCCAGTGCCGACGCGATCAGCGAAGGTGTATTGACCATTTCGCAGGGCGACCAGGACTACACGGTCGAGATCGGCCCGAATGCCACGCTGCAATCGGTGCGCGACACCATCAATGGCCAGGTCAACAACAAAGGCATCATGGCCAACATCATCAATGATGGCACTGGCTCTCGCCTGGTTTTGACTTCGACCAATACCGGCCTGGATTCCGATATTTCCGTTGACGGCATTCCCGAGCTGAAAATCGACGGCACCCAGCAAATGTCCGGCACCGGCGCGGGCTTCATCACTGCTTTGGCCAAGGATGCGATTTTCGAAGTTGATGGCATGAAGCTCACCAGCAAGTCGAACAAGGTCGAAAATGCGGTAAGCGGCTTGACGATTGACCTGGTTGCCAAGGGTGAAACCACCGTCACCGTGGGCACCAACACCGAAGGCCTGAAGAAGTCGGTGCAGTCGTTCGTGGATGCCTACAACACGCTGGTCAAGACGGTCACCAGCCTCAGCCAGGCGACCAAGAACGCCGATGGCACGATGGGCACCGCGCCTGCGCTGTCGGGTGACTCGGCGGCTCGCAACATGCTCAAGACCCTGCGTGACCAGTTGGTAGTGCCGGCAGCAGGTGGCGGTAACTTGCAGGTGCTGTCGCAGTTGGGCATCAACACTGTTCAGGAAACCGGCCTGCTTGAACTGGACTCCACCAAGTTCACCAAGGCTGTAGAAGTGCAGAAGCTGGGTGGTGGTATTCAGGCGCTGTTCGGCGGAGATGACGGTCTTTTGACCCGCATGACCTCGGCGTTGGACCCCTATTCGAAATCCGGCGGCCTGCTGGACGACCGCTCCAAGATTCTCGAACAGGCGAAAAAGAGCCTGACCTTGCAGCAATCGTCGCTGGATGCCCGGGTTACTGCGATGACCGCATCGTTGACCAAGAAGTACAACACCATGGACACCCTGGTGGGCAAACTCAACGCCCAGCGCGACAACATCACTTCGATCTTCGAGGCGATGGCCGCTCAGTCCAAGTCGTCCTGATCTACTGACTGACGCCAAAAGCCCGGCAGTGCCATAGCAGCATGTCGGGCTTTTTGCATCTTCCTTAAAGTTTTTTGACGCGGGGTCGATAGCCCGGTCATACAGCAATTGTGGTGAGGTACACGCATGAATCCGATGTTGGCCCTTCGGCAGTATCAGAAAATCAGTGCACAGGCCCAGACCTCTGAAGCCAGCCCGCACCGCCTGGTGCAGATGCTGATGGAGGGTGGCCTGGATCGTGTTGCCCAGGCAAAAGGCTCGCTCGAGCGCAATGACATCGCAGGCAAGGGCATCGCCATCGGCAAGGCCATCGGCATCATCGGCGGTCTTCGGGAAGGTCTGGATCGCGACAACATGACGCCGGAACTGGAGCGCCTCGATGGGCTCTACCTGTACATGAATCGCCGCCTGATCGATGCCAACCTCAAGAACGACATCGCCGCGCTCGATGAGGTGACCGATCTGTTGATTACGGTCAAGGAAGGGTGGGACGCGGTTGTCGCACAATAACCAGTTGCAATGAGGATGTCGTGATGAGTGCTGTGCTCAAGCGAATCGAGGAAACCCGTGACGCATTGGTCGGTGCATTGGCCAATCGGGATTGGGAGGCGGTCGGTGAGCTGGATCAGGCTTGCCGAGCCTGCATGGATGAAGTATTGAGTGCGCAGCCGTCCGACGAAGAAGCGCTGCGGGATAACCTTCAGGATCTGCTCGGGGTGTATCGGCAATTGATCGATGTGGCGACCGAAGAACGCCAGGCGATCGCTGACGAGATGTCGAAGATCAAGCAAGCGCAGCAGGCGTCGAAGGTATACCATCTGTACCGCTGACGGTTGATCGAAAATCAGTTGCGCGCCATAAATTTGACTGTGAAGTGTTTTTTGACTTAACTAGTGGCTGTTTTCTAATTTCAGACGTCGGAACACTGACCGTTCAGTCGGAATGATGTCGAGCATGCCCTCGCTGGGCCTCGAGTTGACTAGGGAAGTTGCTATTGCATGTGGCGTGAAACCAAAATTCTCTTGATCGATGACGATAGTGCTCGCCGCCGTGACCTGGCGGTGGTGCTGAATTTTCTTGGGGAAGAAAATCTGGCGTGCTCCAGTGAAGACTGGCAGCAGGCTGTCGAATCGTTGTCGTCGAGCCGTGAAGTACTGTGCGTTCTTCTCGGGACAGTAAATGCTCCGGCAGGCTTGTTGGGCTTGCTTAAGACAGTGGCTGCCTGGGATGAGTTCCTTCCGGTTCTGCTTTTGGGCGAAAATTCTTTGCCCGAGCTTCCCGAAGACTTGCGTCGCCGGGTGCTCTCCAACCTCGAAATGCCGCCGAGCTACAGCAAATTGCTGGATTCGCTCCACCGTGCCCAGGTCTATCGCGAGATGTACGACCAGGCGCGCGAGCGTGGCCGGCAGCGCGAGCCCAACCTGTTCCGCAGTCTGGTCGGCACCAGCCGGGCGATCCAGCATGTCCGCCAGATGATGCAGCAGGTGGCCGATACCGACGCCAGCGTGCTGATTCTTGGCGAGTCCGGCACGGGCAAGGAAGTGGTTGCGCGTAACCTGCATTACCACTCCAAGCGCCGCGAAGCGCCGTTCGTGCCGGTCAATTGCGGTGCGATCCCGGCCGAGCTGCTGGAAAGCGAACTGTTCGGCCATGAGAAGGGTGCCTTCACCGGCGCTATCACCAGCCGTGCCGGTCGTTTCGAACTGGCCAATGGCGGCACCCTGTTCCTTGACGAAATCGGCGACATGCCGCTGCCGATGCAGGTCAAGCTGCTGCGCGTACTGCAGGAACGCACCTTCGAGCGCGTGGGCAGCAACAAGACCCAGAGCATCGACGTGCGGATCATTGCCGCGACCCACAAGAACCTCGAGAGCATGATCGAGGTGGGCTCGTTCCGCGAAGACCTGTACTACCGCCTCAACGTCTTCCCGATCGAGATGGCGCCGCTGCGTGAGCGGGTCGAAGACATTCCGCTGCTGATGAACGAATTGATCTCTCGGATGGAACACGAAAAGCGTGGTTCGATCCGTTTCAATTCGGCGGCGATCATGTCGCTGTGCCGGCATGGCTGGCCGGGCAACGTTCGCGAGCTGGCCAACCTGGTGGAGCGCATGGCGATCATGCATCCGTATGGGGTGATCGGTGTGGCCGAGTTGCCAAAGAAGTTCCGTTATGTGGACGACGAAGACGAGCAACTGGTGGACAGCCTGCGCTCCGACCTCGAAGAGCGCGTAGCGATCAATGGCCACGCGCCGAGCTTCCCGACCAATGCCATGCTGCCGCCGGAAGGCCTGGACCTGAAGGATTACCTGGGCAGTCTCGAGCAGGGCCTGATTCAACAGGCGCTGGACGACGCAAACGGTATCGTGGCACGCGCCGCCGAGCGTTTGCGGATTCGTCGGACCACCCTGGTGGAAAAAATGCGCAAGTACGGCATGAGCCGTCGCGAAGGGGACGAGCAGGCGGAGGATTGACGCCTGCTCACCCACCGCCCGGCTTCCGTCTGGGCGCTCTGCTTCAAGCAACCTTTCTTTTTGTGAGGTAAATGCCCGTCATTGCGGGCTTTGTCGGCACCCCCTCGCTCACTCCCTTCATGACGGAAAAGTTTCCGGCATGGCTATTGCTATACCGCTTTCAACATACCGTTTTATGACGGTGAGCCACGCGAGAGAGCACGATGCCCCACGCAGCCACTACCTCCCTTGAGCCGCCACGCCCCGATGTTGCCGAACAGCAGGGTCGCGAAGGTCTGGAGCAGGCGTTTGCCCTGTTCGATCAGATGTCCAGCCAGCTCACCCAGTCCTACAGCCTGCTTGAAGCGAGGGTTACCGAGCTGAAAGGGGAGCTGGCTGTGGTCAGCGCGCAGCGCATGGCCGAGCTGGCGGAGAAAGAGCGGCTGGCCAATCGTTTGCAGAATCTGCTCGCTCTGTTGCCTGGCGGGGTCATCGTTATCGATGGTCAAGGCAAGGTCCGCGAGGCCAACCCGGCTGCTGGCGAACTGCTGGGCGAACCGCTGGTGGGCGAGTTGTGGCGGCAGGTGATCGCTCGCAGCTTCGCGCCGCGCGAGGACGATGGTCACGAAGTGTCGCTGCGTGACGGCCGGCGGCTGTCCATCGCTACCCGTTCCCTCGATGCCGAACCCGGCCAGTTGGTGTTGCTCAACGACCTTACCGAAACCCGCCGCCTGCAGGATCAACTGGCCCGCCATGAGCGGCTGTCGACCCTCGGCCGGATGGTCGCTTCGCTGGCCCATCAGATCCGCACGCCGCTGTCGGCGGCGCTGCTGTATGCCAGCCACCTTGCCGAGCAGGCTTTGCCGCTGGAAACCCAGCAGCGTTTTGCCGGCAATCTCAAGGAGCGCCTGCACGAACTGGAGCGCCAGGTGCGCGACATGCTGGTGTTCGCGCGCGGCGAACTGCCGCTGACCGATCGCCTGACGCCCAAGGCACTGTTCCAGGCGTTGCAGCAGGCCGCGCAGGTTCAAGTGCAGGGACACAACGTGCGCTGGCAGTGCGACAGCCATCTGGGTGAGCTGCTGTGCAATCGCGACACTCTGGTGGGCGCTGTGCTCAATCTGGTGGAAAACGCCTTGCAGGCCAGCGAAGGTCCGGCGCGGATCAAGGTGCATCTCTATCGTCGTGATGACAGCCTGCGTTTGTGTGTCAGTGATGCGGGTCCGGGGATCGACAGCGCGTTGCTCCAGCGTTTGGGCGAACCCTTCCTGACCACCAAATCCACCGGCACCGGCCTCGGCCTGGCGGTGGTCAAGGCGGTTGCACGAGCCCATCGCGGTGAGTTGTACCTGAGTTCACGTCGGGGGCGCGGCACCTGCGCCATGATTACCTTGCCGTTGATGGGTGCGTCGACGGAGGTTTTGGCATGAGCGGGATCAAGGTGCTACTGGTCGAGGATGACCGTTCACTGCGTCAGGCCCTCGGTGACACCCTGGAGCTTGGTGGTTTCACCTATTGCGCGGTGGGTTCGGCGGAGGAGGCCCTTGATGCGGCCTCGAAAGAAACCTTCAGCCTGGTGGTCAGTGACGTCAACATGCCAGGCATGGACGGTCACCAGTTGCTCGCCTGCCTGCGCGCCACTCAGCCGCAGTTGCCGGTCTTGCTGATGACCGCTCACGCGGCGGTGGAGCGCGCGGTGGATGCCATGCGCCAGGGCGCTGCGGACTATCTGGTCAAGCCGTTCGAGCCGCGTGCCTTGCTGGAACTGGTTGCCCGCCATGCGCTGGGTGCCGCCAGTGGCGCGGATGCCGAGGGGCCTGTCGCCTGCGAACCGGCCAGTGCGCAGTTGCTGGAATTGGCGGCGCGGGTCGCTCGCAGCGAATCTACCGTGCTGATTTCCGGCGAATCCGGGACCGGCAAGGAAGTGCTGGCGCGCTATATCCATCAGCAATCGTTGCGTGCCAGCCAGCCTTTCGTGGCGATCAACTGTGCCGCGATTCCGGACAACATGCTCGAAGCCACGCTGTTTGGCCACGAAAAAGGCTCGTTCACTGGCGCCATCGCCGCGCAGGCGGGCAAATTCGAGCAGGCCGATGGCGGCACGCTGCTGCTTGATGAGATTTCCGAAATGCCGCTGGGCCTTCAGGCCAAGCTGCTGCGCGTGTTGCAGGAGCGGGAAGTGGAGCGGGTTGGTGGGCGCAAGCCGATTGCCCTGGATATCCGCGTGGTGGCCACTACCAACCGTGATCTGGCGGGCGAAGTGGCGGCGGGACGTTTCCGCGAGGATCTGTTCTATCGCCTGTCGGTCTTTCCGTTGGCATGGCGTCCGTTGAGAGAACGGAGCGCCGATATTCTGCCACTGGCCGAGCGTTTGCTATTGCGCCACGTCAATAAAATGAAGCACGCACCCGTCAGACTGTCGGAGGAGGCCAGGGCCTGCCTGCAAAGTTATCCGTGGCCGGGCAACGTGCGGGAATTGGACAACGCCATCCAGCGGGCGCTGATTTTGCAACAGGGTGGGGTCATTGCTGCTGCTGACTTTTGTCTCGCCGGCGTGCTGCCAGCCCTGACGCCACAGCCTGTGCGGGTTGCAACGCCGCCGGTGGCGTGCGACACGCAGGAGGCGGGTGGCCTTGGAGATGACTTGCGTCGGCACGAGTTCCAGATGATCATCGACACCCTTCGTGCCGAACGCGGACGTCGCAAGGAAGCCGCCGAGCGACTTGGTATCAGCCCGCGGACCCTGCGCTACAAATTGGCGCAGATGCGGGATGCCGGGATGGATGTCGAGGCCAGCCTTTATGCTACGGGGCTTTGAGGTGCAGGATCAGCGTTTTGTCAAATTGTCGGGCGTAGCTGGCACTCTTGTTGCTAAGTCCTGTTCACCCGCTGCGTGAGTGTCAAAAAAATGCGGGCCGTCGGAGAGAGAAGACCATGAGCCAAGGTGTTGAATTTAATCGATTGATGTTGGACATGCGGGCCATGCAAATGGACGCGATGTCGGCGCCGAAGGCTGTCCAGGCTCCTGAGCTGGGGTCGAGCAATTTTGCCGACATGCTCGGGCAGGCAATCAACAAGGTCAACGACACCCAGCAGGCCTCCAACCAACTGGCCACCGCATTTGAAATCGGCAAGAGCGGCGTCGACCTGACCGACGTGATGATCGCGTCGCAGAAAGCCAGCGTCTCGTTCCAGGCGCTGACCCAGGTGCGCAACAAGCTGGTTCAGTCGTATCAAGACATCATGCAGATGCCGGTTTAAGGGCGGGATTTGATTCATGGCCGATGCAGTCGTCGATAACGTGCCCGCCAAGGGCGGTCCGCCAGCGCCAAAACCGCCGCTGTTCGGCCTTTCGTTCCTGGAAAATATTTCACAGATGCCCATGTTGCGTCAGGTCGGCCTGCTGGTCGGCCTGGCTGCCAGCGTGGCCATCGGCTTCGCCGTGGTGCTCTGGTCGCAACAGCCGGACTACCGTCCTCTCTACGGCAGCCTCAGTGGCATGGACACCAAGCAGGTCATGGAAACCCTGGCCGCCGCGGACATTCCCTACAACGTCGAGCCCAATTCCGGTGCCTTGCTGGTCAAGGCCGAGGACATTTCCCGTGCCCGTCTGAAGCTCGCCGCCGCCGGGGTTGCACCGAGCGATGGCAACGTCGGTTTCGAAATCCTCGACAAGGAGCAGGGCCTGGGCACCAGTCAGTTCATGGAGGCCACCCGTTATCGTCGCGGCCTCGAAGGCGAACTGGCCCGCACCGTCTCCAGCCTGAACAACGTCAAGGGTGCCCGTGTGCACCTGGCCATCCCGAAAAGCTCGGTTTTCGTCCGCGATGAGCGCAAACCAAGTGCCTCGGTGCTGGTCGAGCTGTACCCCGGTCGCAACCTCGAGCCCGGTCAGGTCATGGCCATCGTCAATCTGGTGGCGACCAGCGTTCCTGAGCTGGACAAGTCCCAGGTCACCGTGGTCGACCAGAAGGGCAACCTGCTCTCCGACCAACTGCAAAACAGTGAGCTGACCGTCGCCGGCAAGCAGTTCGATTACAGTCGCCGCATGGAAGGCTTGCTCACCCAGCGTGTGCACAACATCCTGCAACCGGTGCTGGGTAACGATCGCTACAAGGCCGAAGTGTCCGCCGACGTCGATTTCAGCGCGGTCGAGTCCACTTCCGAACAGTTCAACCCTGATCAACCGGCGCTGCGCAGCGAGCAGTCGGTCAACGAACAACGCTCCAGCAGCATGGGCCCGCAGGGCGTTCCCGGCGCGCTGAGCAACCAGCCGCCAAGTCCGGCTTCGGCGCCGCAGACCACCGGTGGTGCCGCGCAAGGTGCGGCCGCTGCGATCCAGCCCGGCCAGCCGCTGCTCGACGCCAACGGCCAGCAGATCATGGATCCGGCCACCGGCCAGCCGATGCTCGCGCCTTATCCTGCGGACAAACGCCTGCAGTCCACCAAGAACTTCGAACTGGACCGCTCCATCAGCCATACCCGTCAGCAGCAGGGTCGTGTGACGCGTCTGTCGGTGGCCGTGGTGGTCGACGATCAGGTGAAGCTCGACCCGGCCAATGGCAACGCTGCCAGCGTGCCGTGGAGTGCCGAGGACCTGGCCCGCTTCACGCGGCTGGTCCAGGACGCGGTGGGCTTCGATGCCAGCCGTGGCGACAGCGTCAGCGTGATCAACGTGCCGTTCGCCGCCGACCGTGGCGAGACCATCGCCGAGATTCCGTTCTATTCACAACCCTGGTTCTGGGACATCGTCAAGCAAGTGCTCGGCGTCCTGTTCATCCTGGTGTTGGTGTTCGGTGTCTTGCGTCCGGTGCTCAACAACATCACCGGCAATGGCAAACAGTCGACAAGCGACGGAGACATGGAACTGGGCGGCATGCTGGGGTTGGACGGTGAACTGGCCAACGACCGCGTGAGCCTGGGTGGTCCGCAAAGCATCCTCTTGCCTAGTCCGAGCGAGGGCTATGACGCCCAGCTCAACGCTATCAAGAGTCTGGTAGCAGAAGATCCGGGTCGTGTGGCCCAGGTCGTGAAAGAGTGGATCAACGCCGATGAGTGACAATCGAGCCCTGACTGCGAAACTGACCCGTGTCGACAAGGCCGCGATCCTGCTGCTGTCGCTGGGCGAGACCGATGCCGCGCAAGTGCTGCGGCACATGGGCCCGAAAGAGGTCCAGCGTGTAGGCGTGGCCATGGCGCAGGTGGGCAATATCCACCGCGAGCAGGTCGAGCAGGTCATGAGCGAGTTCGTCGAGATCGTCGGCGACCAGACCAGCCTTGGCGTCGGCTCCGACGGCTACATCCGCAAGATGCTCACCCAGGCCCTGGGCGAGGACAAGGCCAACGGCCTGATCGACCGGATCCTGCTGGGTGGCAACACCAGCGGTCTGGACAGCCTCAAATGGATGGAACCGCGTGCGGTGGCCGACGTCATCCGCTACGAACACCCGCAGATTCAAGCGATCGTCGTGGCGTATCTTGATCCGGACCAGGCAGGCGAAGTCCTCGGCAATTTCGACCACAAGGTGCGTCTGGACATCATCCTGCGCGTCTCGTCGCTGAACACCGTGCAACCGGCCGCGCTCAAGGAACTCAACCAGATCCTCGAGAAGCAGTTCTCCGGCAACTCTAACGCCGCGCGTACCACCCTGGGTGGTATCAAGCGTGCTGCGGACATCATGAACTTCCTCGACAGTTCGGTCGAAGGCCAGCTCATGGATTCGATCCGCGAGATCGACGGCGATCTCTCCGAGCAGATCGAAGACCTCATGTTCGTCTTCAACAACCTGGCCGATGTCGATGACCGCGGTATCCAGGCGCTGTTGCGAGAAGTCTCCTCCGACGTCCTGGTCGTCTCGCTCAAGGGCGCGGACGAGAAGGTCAAGGACAAGGTCTTCAAGAACATGTCCAAGCGTGCCTCGGAACTGCTGCGCGACGACCTCGAGGCCAAGGGTCCGGTCCGCGTCAGCGACGTCGAGACCGCGCAGAAGGAAATCCTCACCATCGCCCGCCGCATGGCCGAAGCCGGCGAAATCGTGCTGGGCGGCAAAGGTGCCGAAGAGATGATCTGACCCGTCGGCCCCGGTGCAGTTCGCGCCCGCGAAGCTGCACCGGCCCCGATGGGGCTTCGTCAGGCGGCACAAGCCGCCGACGCTGCCTGATCATCCGTAACCCGACTTTTGAGCGCATGGAATCATGTCGACCAACGAGCATTTGAGTGAACTGATCCGCGCCCGCGACGTAGAGGATTTCGACCGCTGGGCGCTGCCCAGTTTCGACCCCGAACCGGAGCCCCAGGCCGAACCCGAGCCTGAGCCGGAACTGGTCGAAGAAGTCGAGGAAGTGCCGCTGGAAGAAGTCCAGCCGCTGACCCTCGAAGAACTCGAGAGTATCCGCCAGGAGGCCTACAACGAAGGCTTCGCCACCGGCGAACGTGAAGGTTTCCACAGTACCCAGCTCAAGGTCCGCCAGGAAGCCGAAG
This sequence comes from Pseudomonas huaxiensis, assembly GCF_003231275.1. Taxonomy (GTDB): domain Bacteria; phylum Pseudomonadota; class Gammaproteobacteria; order Pseudomonadales; family Pseudomonadaceae; genus Aquipseudomonas; species Aquipseudomonas huaxiensis. The sequence continues at coordinate 87,631 of NZ_QKVL01000005.1, read as the reverse complement.
TGGCGCTGACTGCCAAGCTGGTCAGCCTCGAGCAACTGATGGGCAACCTGCTGGAACCGATTGCCGAGCAGGATGCGCAGATCGAAAAACAGTTGGTGCAACTGGTCAGCCATATCGCCCGCGAGGTGATCGGCCGCGAGCTGCAAACCGACTCCAGCCAGATCACCCATGTCCTGCGTGAAGCCCTCAAGTTGCTGCCCATGGGCGCCGAGAACATCCGCATCCACGTCAATCCGCAAGACTTCGCCCTGGCCAAGGCCCTGCGCGAGCGTCATGAGGAAAACTGGCGCCTGCTCGAAGACGACAGTCTGCAAGCGGGCGGTTGCTGGATCGAAACGGCCCATAGCCGCATCGATGCCACGGTGGAAACCCGTATCGAAAAAGCCATGAAGCAGCTGTTCGACCAATTGCACGACCAGGGCCTGCACCCGGCCGCGCCGGACTTGCACGTCGAGCTGGAGGCGCCAACCGAGGCGCCGGTCGAAGAAACGGAAACCAGCGATGCGCCTTGAGCGAACCAGTTTCGGCAAGCGCCTTGAAACCTATGTCGATGCCATCCGCCTGCCGAGCCAGCCGGTGGTCGAAGGTCGCCTGCTGCGTATGGTCGGCCTGACCCTCGAAGCCGAAGGTCTGCGCGCCGCGGTCGGCAGTCGCTGCCTGGTGATCAACGACGACAGTTATCACCCGGTGGAGGTCGAGGCCGAGGTCATGGGCTTTGCCGGCGGCAAGATATTCCTGATGCCGGTGGGCAGTGTTGCCGGTATCGCGCCTGGCGCGCGGGTGGTGCCGCTGGATGACAGCGGTCGTCTGCCCATGGGCATGAGCATGCTCGGGCGGGTGCTGGATGGCGCTGGCCGGGCACTCGACGGCAAAGGCGGGATGAAGGCCGAGGACTGGGTGCCGATGGATGGTCCAACCATCAACCCGCTCAACCGCGATCCCATCAGCCAGCCGCTGGACGTGGGTATCCGCAGTATCAATGGCCTGCTCACGGTCGGCCGTGGACAACGTCTCGGTTTGTTCGCCGGTACCGGCGTGGGTAAGAGTGTGCTGCTGGGCATGATGACCCGCTTCACCGAGGCCGACATCATCGTCGTCGGCCTGATCGGCGAGCGGGGCCGCGAGGTGAAGGAGTTCATCGAGCACATCCTGGGTACCGAGGGTCTCAAGCGCTCGGTGGTGGTGGCGTCACCTGCGGACGACGCGCCGCTGATGCGTCTGCGTGCGGCGATGTACTGCACGCGGATCGCCGAGTATTTCCGCGACAAGGGCAAGAACGTCCTGCTGCTGATGGACTCGTTGACCCGTTTCGCCCAGGCCCAGCGGGAAATCGCCCTGGCCATCGGCGAGCCGCCAGCGACCAAGGGTTATCCGCCATCGGTGTTCGCCAAGCTGCCCAAGCTGGTGGAGCGCGCGGGTAACGGTGAGGCGGGCGGTGGTTCGATCACCGCGTTCTACACCGTGTTGTCCGAAGGTGACGACCAGCAGGACCCGATCGCCGACTCGGCGCGGGGCGTGCTCGATGGCCACATCGTGCTGTCACGCCGCCTGGCCGAGGAAGGGCATTACCCGGCCATCGATATCGAGGCGTCCATCAGCCGGGTCATGCCGCAGGTGGTCACGCCTGAGCAGATGACCCAGGCCCAGCAGTTCAAGCAGCTCTGGTCGCGGTTGTCACAAAGCCGCGACCTTATCAGCGTCGGCGCCTATGTCGCCGGTGGCGACAAGGAAACCGACCTGGCGATTTCCCTGCAGCCTCGGCTCGTGCACTTCTTGCGTCAGGGGCTCAACGACAACGTTGGCCTGGCCCAGAGTCGCGAGCACCTGGCGAGCGTCTTCACGCCGCTGGCTGCGGGCTGATAGCGTATGGCCCAGCCCAGTCGAGCCGCCCGCCTGGTTCCGGTGGTGGAAATGGCCGAGGACGCCGAGCGCAAGGCCGCCCAGCGCCTCGGGCAATTCCAGCAGCAGGTCAATATGGCCATGGCCAAGCTCGCCGAACTCGACCAGTTCCGTTCCGATTACCAGCAGCAGTGGATGCAGCGGGGCGGGCAGGGTGTGAGCAGTAACTGGCTGGTGGGTTTCCAGCGCTTCCTCGGCCAGCTCGACACTGCGGTGGCCCAGCAGAACCAGAGCCTGATCTGGCACCAGAACAATCTCAATAGCGCCCGCGCGACCTGGCAGGAGGCCTACGCGCGCGTCGAAGGCCTGCGCAAGCTGGTCCAGCGCTATATCGAAGAAGCCCGTCTGATCGAAGACAAGCGCGAGCAGAAACTGCTCGACGAGTTGTCCCAGCGCCTCCCCCGACACGACCGTTTCTGAGGCTGAAGGCATTGGTCGGCGCGGGTTGCCGGGCCGCTGGCGGACTGCTAAACCTAAATACAGTCTGCACTCGCCATCATCGAAGGAACGCGCATATGGCCGTTGAATCCGTGTACTCAAGGGATGAGAACAAGCTGACGATCAAGGTCAAGGGTCGTTTCGATTTCGGCACCCACCAGACCTTTCGTGACGCCTACGAGCGCCAGGCGGTCAAGCCTGAGAGCGTGGAGGTGGACCTGAGGGATGCCACCTACCTGGACAGCTCGGCGCTGGGCATGTTGCTGTTGTTGAGGGATCACGTTGGCGGCGAGGAGCCGAACGTCAGCGTGGTCAACGCCAGCTCGGACGTGCGCAAGATCCTCGCCATTTCCAATTTTGAAAAACTGTTCAATATCAGTTGAGTGCGACCATGAGCAGTTCCCCCGCGCTCACCGTCCTGATTGCTGAAGACGGTGCAACTGACCGTCTCCTGCTGGCGACCATCGTCCGCAAGCAGGGGCATAGGGTGCTCACCGCCGAGAACGGTGAGCGCGCCGTGGCGCTGTTCGTCGAGCAGCGCCCGCAACTGGTGTTGCTCGATGCGGTCATGCCGGTGATGGACGGTTTCGAGGCGGCGCGGCGGATCAAGGCGCTGGCCGGCGAGGAGCTGGTGCCGATCATCTTCCTCACGTCGCTGACCGAGGATGAAGCGTTGGTGCGCTGCCTGGAGGCGGGCGGCGACGACTTTCTGGCCAAGCCCTACAGTCCGGTGGTGCTGGCCGCCAAGATCAAGGCCATGGATCGCCTGCGCCGCCTGCAGGCCACGGTGCTGGAGCAGCGCGACCAGATTTCCCGGCACCATAATCACCTGCTCAACGAACAACGGGTAGCCAAGGCGGTGTTCGACCAGGTGGCCCACGCCGGCTGCCTGAGCGCGCCGAATATCCGCTACCTGCAATCACCCTATGCGCTGTTCAACGGCGACCTGCTGCTGGCGGCGTTCACCCCGACCGGCGAGATGCACGTGCTGCTCGGTGATTTCACCGGCCACGGTTTGCCGGCGGCAGTCGGTGCCATGCCGCTGGCCGAGGTGTTCTACGGCATGACCGCCAAGGGCTATGGCCTGGCCGAGACCCTGCGGGAGATGAACGCCAAGCTCAAGCGCATCCTGCCGGTGGACATGTTCTGCTGCGCGTTGTTGCTCAACCTGAGTTTCGAGCGGCGCATGGTGGAGGTGTGGAACGGCGGCATGCCCGACGCCTACTTGCTGCCTGCTGCCGGCGGCCAGGCCATGCCGCTGGTGTCCCGGCATTTGCCGCTGGGCATCTTGCCCTCCGAGCAGTTCGACGAACACACCGATGTCTTGCCGTTGACGCTCGGTGACCGCTTGTTCCTGCTGTCCGATGGTGTGGTGGACACCTGCGACGAGAGCGACCAGTTGTTCGGCGTCGAGCGTTTGCAGCAGGTGTTCGCCGACAACCGAGAGCCCGAGCACCTGTTCGAGGACGTGCTGCAAGCGCTGGAGCGCTTTCGCGGACGCTCGCGGGATGACGTCAGCATGCTGGAAATCACCGTGGTCGCTCCGGGCCAGTTGGCCCCGCCGCCCGTGGTGTATTCCGACAGCGGCCAGTCCAGTCCGCTGGATTGGTCGCTGTCATTCGAATTTCGTGCCCAGACCCTCAAGCGTTTCAATCCCTTGCCTTACCTGATGCAGGTGCTGCAGGAGATCCATGGTCTGCGCGGGCAAAGCGGTGCGTTGCACAGTGTGCTCAGCGAACTGTATTCCAACGCGCTCGAGCATGGCGTGCTGGGACTGGACTCGGCGCTCAAGCGCGACGCCGATGGCTTCGCCGCGTACTACCACGAGCGCAACCGGCGTTTGCAGGCCCTCGACAGCGGTCATATCCGCCTTCATTTGAAGGTGGAACCCTGGGAAGGAGGCGGGCGTCTCATTCTTGAAGTCGAGGACAGCGGCAATGGCTTCGATGTGAGTAAAGTACGCGGGCCGCCCGAAGTGGAGCAGCGTCTGTGTGGCCGGGGCCTGAACCTGGTACGCCGCCTTGGCCGGCAGGCCGAGTGGGCCGATGGCGGACGCCGCGCACGCGTGGAGTTCGCGTGGGGCGCTCTGGCATAATCCAACTTGATCAAGGAGTGAACAAGTGTCCGATATTCATATTGACCGCAAGGTGTTGAGCGACCTTCAGGAGGTCATGGAAGGTGGCTACCTCAACCTGCTCGAAACCTTTCTCGCCGACTCCGAGGAGCGTTTGCGCCAGCTCTACAAAGCCCGTAACGCCGAGCAACTGGGTCAGGCCGCGCACAGCCTCAAGGGCAGTAGCAGTAACATGGGGGCGGTCGAACTGGCCGAACTGTGCCGGCAGCTCGAGGAGCGCGTCAGGAAGCAATCGCTGTTTGGCATCGAGGACCTGATCAATCGCATCGACCGCGAATTCACCGCGGTTCGTCAACTCTATCGCGCCGAACGGGAGCGTGTCCTGGTTGGCTGACCCAATGAAGTCGCGCCAGGCTGGCTAACCTGGCGCGACTTTTGCGTAGGCTTCGCTATTCGTGATGACGAGCTTCTGTAGCGGAGACCTTTTTCATGCCCGTCGCTTCAAACCCATTGCTGCAAACCGGTGTCGCGGCCAAAACCGCACGCGCCCAGGCCAGCAACCTGGACAAGGCCTCGCAAGCCCTCAACGACAAGGGGCCGGACTTTTCCAAGGTCTATGCGCAGCACTCGCGGGACAAGGTCGACGTCAAGGCCGATGCGCCGGTTCGCGACCGCGATGGCGTCGACAAGCCGGCGGCAAACACCGGCAAGGCTGACGACAAGGACAACGGCAAGGTTGCCGATAGCGGCAACGATTTGCCTGACGACAAGGACGCCCAGGCGCAGAGCGCGGACAAGGTCGACGACGCCTCCGGCACCGCGAGCGCCGATGGCCAGTCGCTGGACGCCAATCTGGTGGCCGGGCAACTCACCGACGCACCGCAAGGCGCGCAGTTGTTGCAGGCGCAGGCCCAGACCATGGCCCCGGTGATCCAGGCTGCCGCTCAGCAGCCTGCCGCGGCACTGCCGGCGACGCCGGCCGAAGAAGCATTCGATCCCGACAGCGATCCCCTGGCCGACCTGCCGGTGCTGCGTCTGGCTCTGGAGCAGAATGCCCAGGCTCAAGGCACGACCTCCACCCATGCCGCCAAACCCAATGCTCAGCCGGAGACAGCGTCCGGTCAGCCTGCCGTCAATACACTGGCGCAGATGCTTGACCCGAGCGAGGCCGAGGGTGGGAAATCCGAAGGCGGCGAGAAAGCCTTTGCCGGGCTGATCGACGATGGCCTGAAGGACCTCAAGGGCGCGAACAGCGACACCCGTGTTGACGATTTCGCCAACCGCCTGGCTTCCCTGACCCAGGCTGCGACACCGAAGACCGCCAATGCCGTGGCGCCCGCGCCGCTGCACCAGCCGCTGGCAATGAACCAGGGCGGCTGGACCGAGGGCCTGGTCAACCGGGTCATGTACCTCTCCAGTCAGAGCCTCAAGTCGGCGGATATCCAGCTCGAACCTGCCGAACTCGGTCGTCTCGACATCCGCGTCAACCTGGCGTCGGACCAGGCGGCGCAGATCACCTTCACCAGCGGCCACGCCGGGGTGCGCGATGCCCTCGAAGGCCAGGTGCACCGTCTGCGCGAGCTGTTCAACCAGCAGGGCCTGGCCCAGCCGGACGTCAACGTTGCCGATCAATCCCGCGAGCAGCAGAACGGCCGCGAGGATGACACGCCGAAGATGAGTGGCGTGGCAGCCCGCCGCAATGCCGAGGGCGCGGACACCGATGTTGCCGGTGCCACCGCGGCCGTGGAGCAGCAGGTGGTGGTCGGTTCCAGTACGGTGGATTACTTCGCCTGACCGGCATGCGACGGTCCCGTCAGTGCCGTGTTGGCGCGGTCGGGATCGTCGGATGATCTTGCCGCGAAGCGTGGCCCCGAATCTGGCATAACACTTGCTCGCCCACTCGCCATAGTGGAACAAACCTCCTGTGAGTGACGGATTATTGGCATGGCGAAGAGCGAAGCAGTAAAAGACCCCGCCGCAAAAGGCAAACTCAAGCTGATCCTGTTGTTGGTGCTGGCCCTGGTGCTGGCGATCGGTCTGTCGGTGGGCGCGACCTGGTTCTTCCTGCACAAGTCCGACAGCAAACCGGAAGTCGATCCGGCCGCCGCTGCTGCGGCGGCCAACGTCAAGCAGGCGGCCATCTACGAAAGCATGGCGCCCGCCTTCGTCGTCAACTTCAACCAGAACGGCCGTCAGCGCTACATGCAGGTGAGCATCACCATGCAGGCGCGCGACCAGGCTGCGCTGGATGCCCTGAAAGTGCACATGCCGGTGATCCGCAACAACCTGGTGATGCTGTTCTCCGGTCAGGCGTTCGAATCGCTGGCGACCCCGGTCGGCCAGGAGATGCTGCGCCAGAAGGCGACCGCCAGCGTTCAGGAAGTGGCCCAGAAGGAAGTCGGCAAGCTGGTCGTGGACCAGTTGCTGTTCACCAATTTCGTATTGCAGTAGGAGCCGAAGATGGCCGTGCAGGACCTGCTGTCCCAGGATGAAATCGATGCCCTGTTGCATGGGGTCGACGATGGATTGGTGCAAACCGAAGCCAGTGCCGAACCCGGTAGCGTCAAGAGTTACGACCTGACGAGCCAGGACCGGATCGTCCGTGGTCGGATGCCGACCCTGGAAATGATCAACGAGCGTTTCGCCCGTTACACCCGCGTCAGTATGTTCAACCTGCTGCGCCGCTCCGCCGACGTGGCGGTGGGTGGGGTGCAGGTGATGAAGTTTGGCGAGTACGTGCATTCGCTGTACGTCCCCACCAGCCTCAACCTGGTCAAGATCAAGCCGCTGCGCGGCACCTCGCTGTTCATCCTCGACGCCAAGCTGGTGTTCAAGCTGGTGGACAACTTCTTTGGCGGCGACGGCCGTCACGCCAAGATCGAAGGCCGCGAATTCACCCCGACCGAGCTGCGGGTCGTGCGCATGGTGCTGGAACAAGCCTTCGTCGATCTCAAGGAAGCCTGGCAGGCGATCATGCCGGTCAACTTCGAGTACATAAACTCCGAGGTCAACCCGGCCATGGCCAACATCGTTGGCCCGAGCGAGGCGGTGGTGGTGTCGACCTTCCACATCGAACTCGACGGTGGCGGCGGTGACCTGCACGTGACCATGCCGTATTCGATGATCGAGCCGGTGCGGGAAATGCTCGATGCCGGCTTCCAGTCCGACCTGGACGACCAGGACGAGCGTTGGGTCAAGGCCCTGCGCGAAGACGTGCTGGACGTCAGCGTGCCGCTCAGTGCCACTGTGGCTCGTCGCCAACTGAAACTGCGCGACATCCTGCACATGCAACCGGGCGACGTGATTCCCGTGGAACTGCCGGAAGACCTGATCGTGCGCGCCAACGGCGTGCCGTCGTTCAAGGCCCGGCTGGGTTCGCACAAAGGTACTCTGGCTCTGCAGATCCGCGAGCCGATCGGCCGGCGCTGAGCGCCGACCCTTCATTAACCGATTTGATTGCCCGTCGAGGACAAGATGGCTGACGAAAACGATATTACTTCCCTGGAAGAGCAGGCTCTGGCCGATGAGTGGGCTGCAGCCCTGAGTGAAACCGGTGATGGCCAGTCCGACATCGACGCCCTGATGGCGGGCGGCGGAGCATCCGGCGGCGCGAGCCGTCTGCCGATGGAAGAGTTCGGCAGCTCGCCGCGTTCCAACGAGGCGGTCAGCCTGGAAGGCCCGAACCTGGACGTGATCCTGGATATTCCGGTGAACATTTCCATGGAAGTGGGCAGCACTGAGATCAACATCCGCAACCTGCTGCAGCTCAACCAGGGCTCGGTGATCGAACTCGACCGCCTGGCCGGTGAGCCGCTGGACGTGCTGGTCAACGGCACGCTGATCGCCCATGGCGAGGTGGTGGTGGTCAACGAGAAGTTCGGTATCCGCCTGACTGACGTGATCAGCCCGAGCGAACGCATCAAGAAGCTGCGCTGAGTGAAACGGCTCTTCTCCCTGGGGATTGCTGCGGCCGGCCTGCTCTGGTTGCCGCTGGTCAGCGCCGCGCAAGTGGGTGCCACGCCGGCGGCGTCGGTGGTGGCGCCGGCCACCACCGGTAGCGTGGCGGGGCAACTGACGCAACTGGTGCTCGGCCTGCTGCTGGTGCTGGGGCTGATTTTCTTCCTCGCCTGGCTGTTGCGTCGCATGCAGAACGCCGCGCCGGCCGCCAATCAGGTGATCCAGGTGATTGGCAGCCGTCAGGTCGGTCCGCGTGACCGCCTGCTGCTGGTGCAGGTGGGCAATGAGCAAGTGCTCATCGGTCACAGCCCCGGCAGCCTGACTACCCTGCACGTGATGAACGAGCCCGTCGCGGCGCCGGCCAACGCCCGCCCGACCACGCCAGAATTCGCCCAGCGCCTGATGGAGTTGTTGGGCAAGGATCAGAAGGACAAGCCGTAATGGCCGCATTGCGAACGATGTTGACGCTGCTGTTGCTGCTGGCAGCGCCGCTGGCGATGGCGGCCGACCCGCTGTCGATCTCGGCGATCACCCTGTCCAACGGGGCCAACGGCCAGCAGGAGTACTCGGTCAGCCTGCAGATTCTGCTGATCATGACGGCGCTGAGCTTCATCCCGGCGTTCGTCATCCTGATGACCAGCTTCACCCGGATCATCATCGTCTTCTCGATCCTGCGTCAGGCCCTGGGCCTGCAGCAGACGCCATCGAACCAGATCCTTATCGGCCTGACGCTGTTCCTGACCATGTTCATCATGGCCCCGGTGTTCGACCGGGTGAACAAGGACGCCTTGCAGCCGTACCTGGCTGAAACCCTGACCGCGCCGCAGGCCATCGAAAAGGCCCAGGTGCCGCTCAAGGACTTCATGCTCGCGCAGACCCGGCAGAGCGACCTTGATCTATTCATGCGCCTGTCCAAACGGACCGATATCGCCAGCCCCGATCAAGTGCCGCTGACCATCATGGTCCCCGCGTTCGTGACCTCGGAGCTGAAGACCGCGTTCCAGATCGGCTTCATGATCTTCATCCCGTTCCTGATCATCGACCTGGTAGTGGCCAGTGTGCTGATGGCCATGGGTATGATGATGCTGTCGCCGCTGATCATTTCCCTGCCGTTCAAGCTCATGCTGTTCGTGCTGGTGGACGGCTGGGCGCTGATCATCGGCACCCTGGCGGGCAGCTTCGGCGGCGTGTAGCGGCCGCAAGCCCTGGAGAAGAACATGACCCCTGAAGTCGCTGTCGACCTGTTCCGCGATGCGCTGTGGCTGACCACCATGATGGTCGCCGTGCTGGTCATTCCGAGCCTGGTGGTGGGCCTGCTGGTGGCCATGTTCCAGGCCGCCACCCAGATCAACGAACAGACCCTGAGCTTCCTGCCGCGCCTGCTGGTGATGCTGACCACCCTGATCGTCGCCGGGCCTTGGCTGGTGCAGAAGTTCATGGAATACATCCTGTCGTTGTACGGCAGCATCCCGCAGTTGATCGGCTGAGCGGCCCGTGCTCGAACTGACGGACACGCAGATCGCCACATGGGTGGCCAGCTTCATGCTGCCGCTGTTTCGCGTGGCGGCGGTGCTGATGACCATGCCGGTGTTCGGTACCACGTTGGTGCCGACGCGGGTGCGCCTGTATTTCGCAGTGGCCATCACCGTGGTCATTGCCCCGGCCCTGCCGCCGATGCCGCCGGTGCAGGCGCTCGACCTCAGCGCGCTGCTGCTGATCGCCGAGCAGATCATCATCGGCGCGCTGTTCGGCCTGGCCCTGCAACTGCTTTTCCAGGCGTTCGTGATCGCAGGTCAAGTCGTCGCGATCCAGATGGGCCTGGCGTTCGCCTCGATGGTCGACCCGGCCAACGGCGTCAACACCACTGTGATCAGCCAGTTCCTGACCATGCTGGTGACCTTGCTGTTCCTGGCGATGAACGGGCACCTGGTGGTGCTGGAAATCCTCACCGAAAGTTTCACCACGTTGCCCGTGGGTGGCGGCCTGGTGGTCAATCACTTCTGGGACATGGCCGGGCGCCTCGGTTGGGTGCTGGGGGCGGCGCTGCTGCTGGTGCTGCCGGCGATCACCGCGCTGCTGGTGATCAACATCGCGTTTGGTGTGATGACCCGCGCCGCGCCGCAACTGAACATCTTCTCCATCGGTTTTCCCATGACCCTGGTGCTGGGCATGGCAATTTTCTGGATCGGCCTGGCCGATATCCTTTCCCACTACCAGTCAATGGCGTCCGAGGCGCTGCAATGGCTGCGTGAACTGGCACGGGCGCGCTGAGCATGGCAGAGAGCGAAAGCGGTCAGGACAAAACAGAAGACCCCACCGAGAAACGCAAGAACGACTCGCGGGAGAAGGGCGAGATTGCCCGTTCCAAAGAGCTGAACACCGTGGCGGTGATGCTCGCCGGGGCGGGTGGGCTGCTGTCGTTCGGCGGTTACCTGGCCGAGGCGTTGATGGAAATCATGCGCAGCAATTTCAGCCTGTCTCGCGAAGTGCTGATGGATGAGCGTTACATGGGTATCTTCCTGCTGTCATCGGGCAAGCTGGCGATCCTTGCGACCCAGCCGGTGCTGTTGGTGCTGCTGCTGGCCGCCTTGCTCGGGCCGATCGCCCTCGGCGGCTGGCTGTTCGCAGCGGGCACCATGGCGCCCAAATTCAGCCGGATGAACCCGCTCGCGGGGATCAAGCGCATGTTCTCCATGCACTCGCTGGCTGAGTTGCTCAAGGCCCTGGCCAAGTTCTTCGTGATTCTGCTGGTGGCGTTGGCGGTGTTGTCCTCGGACCGCGATGACCTGCTGGCGATCGCCAATGAGCCGCTGGATCAGGCGATCATCCACAGTGTTCAGGTGGTGGGCTGGAGCGCCTTGTGGATGGCCTGCGGGCTGTTGCTGATCGCGGCGGTGGATGTGCCGATCCAGCTCTGGCAGGCGAAGCAGAAGCTGATGATGACCAAGCAGGAAGTGCGCGACGAATACAAGGACACCGAGGGTAAACCGGAGGTCAAGCAGCGTATTCGTCAGGTCCAGCGCGAGATGTCGCAGCGCCGGATGATGGCCGCCGTGCCCGAGGCCGACGTGATCATTACCAACCCGACCCACTACGCCGTGGCGCTCAAATACGACCCGGACAAGGGCTCGGCGCCGCTGTTGCTGGCCAAGGGCACCGACTTCATCGCCCTGAAAATCCGCGAGATTGCGGTGCAGCACAATATCCAGTTGCTGGAGTCGCCGGCGCTGGCGCGGTCGATCTACTACTCCACCGAGCTGGAAGAGGAGATTCCCGCGGGGTTGTACCTGGCGGTGGCCCAGGTGCTGGCCTACGTCTATCAGATCCGCCAGCACCAGGCAGGCAAGGGCAAGCCGCCGGAGCCGCTCAAGGATCTGCCGATTCCCCCGGATTTGCGCCGCGATTCCTGATTTTTCGGCTGCCTTCGCGGGCCTCATCGCTGGCAAGCCAGCTCCCACAAGGTCCTGTGTGAGACGCGTTGTGGGAGCTGGCTTGCCAGCGATAGCGTCCAGGAGAGCAGCACCCCCCTGCAAAGTTGGAAAGGTTCTTGCAGAGAGCAGCGCCAAGCGCCTCCGTGGCGTCAAAAGTTTTGCTTGATGAGGACAACCGGTGGATCGCACTCAGTTAATCAACAGCGCGCGGAGCAATCTCAGCGGCCTGGGCAAGGGCAACCTCGGGGTGCCGTTGCTGCTGCTGATCATGCTGGCAATGATGATGTTGCCAATCCCGCCGTTCCTGCTCGACGTGTTCTTCACCTTCAACATCGCATTGTCCATCGTTGTCCTGCTGGTCTGCGTGTACGCCCTGCGTCCCCTGGATTTCGCCGCGTTCCCGACCATCCTGCTGGTGGCGACCCTGTTGCGCCTGGCGCTGAACGTGGCGTCCACCCGGGTCGTGCTGCTCCACGGCCATGACGGTCACGGCGCCGCCGGTAAGGTGATCCAGGCCTTCGGTGACGTGGTTATCGGCGGTAACTACGTGGTTGGTATCGTGGTCTTCGCGATCCTGATGATCATCAACTTCGTCGTGGTGACCAAGGGTGCCGGCCGTATCTCCGAGGTGAGCGCGCGCTTCACCCTCGATGCGATGCCCGGCAAGCAAATGGCCATCGACGCTGACCTCAATGCCGGCCTGATCGACCAGAACCAGGCCAAGGCCCGCCGTGCCGAAGTGGCCCAGGAAGCCGAGTTCTACGGTTCCATGGACGGCGCGAGCAAGTTTGTTCGCGGTGACGCCATCGCCGGCCTGCTGATTCTGTTCATCAACCTGATCGGCGGTATGGCCATCGGTATGGTCCAGCACGGCATGACCTTCGGCGACGCCGGCAGGGTCTACGCGCTGCTGACCATCGGTGACGGTTTGGTGGCGCAATTGCCATCGCTGCTGCTGTCCACCGCCGCCGCGATCATGGTGACCCGTGCTTCCGGTTCGGAAGACATGGGCAAGCAGATCAACCGGCAGATGTTCGACTCGCCGAAGGCGCTGGCGGTTTCCGCCGCGATCATGATCGTCATGGGCCTGGTGCCGGGCATGCCGCACATAGCCTTCCTCAGCCTCGGCGCGATGGCCGCGGGTGGCGCCTACCTGCTGTGGAAGAAGCAGAATCAGGTCAAGGTCAAGGCCGCCCAGGAAGTCCAGCGCCAGCAAGACCTGCTGCCGTCGCCACAGCGCGCCGCTGACACCAAGGAGTTGGGCTGGGACGACGTGACCCCGATCGACATGATCGGTCTGGAAGTGGGTTACCGCCTGATTCCGCTGGTGGACCGCAACCAGGGCGGGCAATTGCTGGCGCGGATCAAGGGGGTGCGCAAGAAGCTGTCCCAGGACCTGGGCTTCCTCATGCCCACCGTGCACATCCGCGACAACCTCGATCTGGCGCCCAGTACCTATCGCCTGACCTTGATGGGGGTGATCCTGGCCGAGGCGGAGATCTATCCAGAGCGGGAGATGGCGATCAACCCGGGGCAGGTGTTCGGCACCCTCAACGGGATCGCCGCGCGGGATCCGGCCTTTGGCCTGGAGGCGGTGTGGATCGACGTCAGTCAGCGCGGTCAGGCGCAGTCGCTGGGCTACACCGTGGTGGACGCCAGCACTGTGGTCGCCACCCACCTCAACCAGATTCTCTACAAGCACTGCCATGAGCTGATCGGCCACGAAGAAGTCCAGCAACTGCTGCAGGTGCTGGCCAAGGGTTCACCGAAACTGGCCGAAGAAATCGTGCCCGGCGTGCTGCCGTTGTCGGGGCTGCTCAAGGTGCTGCAGGCGTTGCTCTCGGAACAGGTTCCTGTCAGGGATATCCGTACGATCGCCGAGGCAATCGCGAACAACGCCAGCAAGAGTCAAGATACCGCCGCGTTGGTCGCTGCGGTCCGCGTCGGATTGTGTCGCGCTATCGTGCAAAGCATTGTCGGGACTGAGTCCGAGCTTCCTGTGATCACCCTTGAACCAAGGTTGGAACAGATTTTGCTCAATAGTCTGCAAAGGGCCGGGCAAGGTCAGGAAGACGGTGTTCTTCTTGAGCCAAGCATGGCTGAAAAGCTTCAGCGCTCGTTGATCGAGGCAGCCCAGCGTCAGGAGATGCAGGGTCAGCCGGCCATCCTGCTGGTTGCAGGACCGATCCGGGCCATGCTGTCGCGCTTCGGTCGCCTGGCTGTACCGAATTTGCATGTTTTGGCGTATCAGGAAATACCTGACAACAAGCAAGTCACCATCGTTGCCACAGTAGGCCCCAACGGCTGAGGTAGTGGGTTATGCAAGTTAAGCGTTTTTTCGCCGCCGATATGCGTCAAGCCATGAAGCTGGTTCGTGATGAGCTGGGGGCTGATGCCGCCATCATCGGCAACCGACGGATTGCTGGCGGTGTCGAGCTGACGGCTGCGCTGGACTACAAGCTGTCTGCCCTGTCGCCGCGGGTGCCGAACGTCGAGCTGGAAGACGAACTGCGCAAGACTCAGTCGCGCATCGCTACCGCCCAGGCCGAGCTGACCACCCGCAACGAAAGTGACACGGGCAACCGCCAGTTGTTCGCCGGCCTGCCGCTGACCGCCTCCGAGCCGCTGGTCGAGTCCCGCGCGGCAGAGCTGCCACCGGCGCCTGTCGCACCGGTAGCCGCGCCGATCGATCAGCGCCTGTTCGACACCATGCGCTCCGAGCTGTCCGGCCTGCGCGAACTGCTGGAAGTCCAGCTCGGCTCGCTGGCCTGGACCCAGTTGCAAGGCAGCAAGCCGCACCAGGCCAACCTCTGGCGCCGCCTGCAGCGGATCGGCCTGTCCGGCCCGCTGTCCCGCGACCTGCTCAACCTGACCGTCGATATCGAAGACCCGCGCCACGGCTGGCGGATGCTGCTCGCTCACCTGGCGCGCATGATCCATGTGCCGGAAGTCGAGCCGATCGAAGAGGGTGGAGTAATTGCCATGGTCGGCCCGGCCGGCATGGGCAAGACCACCACCCTGGCCAAGCTGGCCGCGCGTTACGTGCTCAAGTACGGCGCGCAGAACCTGGCGCTGGTCAGCATGGACAGTTTCCGTATCGGTGCCCAGGAGCAGCTCAAGACGCTCGGGCGCATCCTCAACGTTTCGGTGACCCACGTCGATCCTGGCCAGTCCCTGGCCCAGGCGCTGGAACCGTTGCTGCGCAAACGCGTGGTGCTGATCGATACCGCCGGCCTGCAGGCCAGCGATCCGGCCCTGCGCATGCAGCTTGAAACACTGGCCGGGCGCGGTATCCACGCCCGGAACTATCTGGTGCTGGCAACGACCAGCCAGAAGCAGGTGCTGACCGCCGCCTACCACAGCTACAAACGCTGCGGCCTGGCCGGTTGCATCCTGACCAAACTCGATGAAACCGCCAGCTTGGGCGAAGTCCTGAGCCTGGCCATCAGTCACGAATTGCCAGTGGCCTATCTCACCGATGGCCCGCGCATTCCTGACGACTTGCACCTGCCGCGCCGTCACCAGTTGGTGAGCCGTGCGGTCAGTGTGCAGATGCAGGACGAGCCGAGCGAAGAGGCCATGGCCGATATGTTCGCCGACCTGTACCACAGTGACGGCAAACGCGTCGGCTGAGGTGGATATGTTTCAGTTGCAAAGTACCTACATCACAGGGTCTGCCGGGCATTTTTCAGTTGTTCCAGGGGCAGCCAGTCATGTGGCCTCGGTCTAAGCAAGACAAGGTAAAGAACAAATATGGGTAGCATGCATCCCGTACAGGTGATCGCCGTGACCGGCGGCAAAGGTGGCGTCGGCAAGACCAACGTGTCAGTGAATCTGTCGCTGGCGCTGGCTGAACTCGGCCGTCGCGTCATGCTGTTGGACGCCGACCTTGGCCTGGCCAATGTCGACGTACTGCTCGGGCTCACCCCCAAACGCACCCTGGCTGATGTCATCGAAGGTCGTTGCGAGCTGCGCGATGTGCTCCTGCAGGGGCCTGGCGGCGTGCGCATCGTGCCGGCCGCTTCCGGCACCCAGAGCATGGTGCACCTGGGGCCTGCCCAGCACGCGGGCCTGATCCAGGCATTCAGCGAGATCGGTGACAACCTCGACGTGCTGGTGATCGACACCGCCGCGGGGATTGGCGAGTCGGTCGTGAGTTTTGTCCGCGCAGCCCAGGAAGTACTCCTGGTGGTCTGTGACGAGCCGACTTCGATCACTGACGCCTACGCCCTGATCAAGCTGCTCAACCGTGATTACGGCATGAACCGTTTCCGCGTCCTGGCAAACATGGCGCAGAGTCCGCAGGAAGGGCGCAATCTGTTCGCCAAGTTGACCAAGGTCACGGATCGCTTCCTGGATGTGGCCCTACAATACGTCGGGGCAGTTCCCTACGACGAGTGCGTGCGCAAGGCTGTGCAGAAGCAGCGAGCGGTCTATGAAGCCTTTCCGCGTTCCAAGTGCGCGCTGGCGTTCAAGGCGATCGCCCAGAAGGTCGATAGCTGGCCGCTGCCAGCCAATCCGCGCGGGCATCTGGAGTTTTTCGTTGAGCGTCTGGTGCAGCCTACCAGCGCGGGTCCTGTGCTATGAGCGCGAGCGGTTATCGGATGTACAGCAAGGCCTCGCGTGACGCCCAGTACGAGCTGATCGAGCGTTATGCGCCGTTGGTCAAGCGTATCGCCTACCACCTGCTGGCGCGGTTGCCGGCCAGCGTGCAGGTGGAAGACCTGATTCAGGCCGGGATGATCGGCCTGCTCGAAGTCTCCAACAAGTACGACTCGAGCAAGGGCGCCAGTTTCGAGACCTACGCTGGCATCCGCATCCGCGGCGCCATGCTCGATGAAGTACGCAAGGGTGACTGGGCGCCGCGTTCGGTGCACCGCAATACCCGCATGGTAAGCGACGCGATTCGTGCAATTGAGGCAAAAACCGGTCGTGACGCTAAAGATCACGAGGTTGCTGCCGAACTTCAATTGAGTCTCGATGATTACTACGGGATTTTGAACGATACCTTGGGCAGCCGCCTGTTCAGTTTCGACGACCTGTTGCAGGACGGCGAACATGAAGGCCTGCACGAGGACGGTGCCAGTGCCCAGCTCGAGCCTTCGCGCGATCTGGAAGACGAGCGCTTTCAGGCAGCCTTGGCCGATGCAATCGCCAACCTGCCTGAACGTGAACGGCTGGTGTTGGCGCTGTACTACGACGAAGAGCTGAACCTCAAGGAAATCGGTGAGGTCCTGGGGGTCAGCGAGTCACGCGTCAGCCAGTTGCATAGCCAGTGTGCGGCGCGTCTGCGCAGCCGGCTGGGGGAATGGCGGGCGCGTTGAGCACAGCTTCGATGCAGTCGTAATACCGTGGTGCCGGAATTGATTGAACGCGCGTTCAGCGCTGAGCGCGTTAAAGACTGCTTGGAGGTCTAATTGAACAAAGATATGAAAATCCTCATCGTTGACGATTTTTCGACGATGCGGCGGATCATCAAGAACCTGTTGCGTGACCTGGGCTTCACCAACACGCACGAGGCCGACGACGGCAACACCGCGCTGCCCATGCTCGAAAGCAACAACTTCGACTTCCTGGTGACCGACTGGAACATGCCTGGCATGTCCGGTATTGACCTGCTGCGCAAAGTCCGCGCGGACGAACGTCTGAAACACTTGCCTGTGCTGATGGTGACCGCCGAAGCCAAGCGCGAACAGATCATCGAAGCTGCCCAGGCCGGCGTTAACGGCTATGTGGTCAAGCCTTTCACTGCCCAGGTGCTGAAAGAAAAAATCGAGAAGATCTTCGAGCGCGTCAATAGCTGATGTACGCACGGGGGCGCTATGGAGCATAAACAATCATCTTTGGACGACTTTGAGTCGACGCTGAAGAAACACGCCCAGGAGCTGGTGAAAAGCCTCGAACGAGGCAATTTCGGCGACGCGGTGCAACTGATCCATCAGCTGAACCAGACCCGTGACCGCGGCCTGTATCAGGAAGTCGGCAAGCTCACGCGAGAGCTGCACAGTGCGATCGTCAGTTTTCAGATCGATCCGCACATGCCGCAGGCCGAGGAAGTTTCGCAAATCACCGACGCCACCGAGCGCTTGTCCTATGTGGTCAAGCTGACCGAGGCGGCGGCGAATCGCACGATGGACCTGGTCGAGCAGGGTACACCCGTGCTCCACGATCTCACCAACGAAGCCCGTGAACTGCACGACGACTGGCAGCGCTTCATGCGCCGGGAAGTCGCAGCGCCGGAGTTCCGTGAGCTGGTCCAGCGTGTCGACAGGTTTCTGGCGCGCAGCGCCGAGGGTACCCACACCGTAACCGGGTACCTCAACGATATTCTCCTGGCACAGGACTATCAGGACCTGACCGGCCAGGTGATCAAACGGGTGACCTCGTTGGTCACCGAAGTCGAAAGCAATCTGCTCAAGCTCGTACTGATGGCCAGTCAGGTCGACCGCTTCGCCGGTATCGAACATGACCACCAGCAGCTTCGTGCCGAGCAAGACCAAGATAAACATCCGACCCGGGGTGAAGGACCGCAAATTCATGCCGATAAACGTGAAGATGTCGTGTCCGGTCAAGACGATGTCGATGATCTGCTGTCCAGCCTGGGTTTTTAGGGAGCACGTTTGATGAGCTTCGGCGCCGATGAAGAAATCCTTCAGGATTTCCTGGTAGAGGCCGGCGAAATTCTTGAGCAACTGTCCGAGCAACTGGTCGAGCTGGAAAGCCGCCCGGATGATTCCGACCTGCTCAATGCGATCTTTCGCGGTTTTCACACTGTAAAAGGGGGCGCCGGCTTCCTCCAGCTCCATGAGCTGGTGGAGTGCTGCCACATCGCCGAAAACGTATTCGACATCCTGCGCAAGGGAGAGCGTCGGGTCGATTCCGAACTGATGGACGTGGTCCTGGAGGCACTGGATACCGTCAACAGCATGTTCGGTCAGGTTCGCGAGCGTACCGACATCACCCCGGCCACGCCTGAGCTGCTGGGCGCCTTGGCGCGTCTGGCCGAGCCGGGCGGTGCCGCTGCTCCGGCAGAGGCTGAACCTGTGGCCGAAGCGGTGCCTGAAGTGGCCGCCGTTTCCGGCGACATCACCGACAGTGAGTTCGAGCAACTGCTCGACTCGTTGGGTGCGGTCAAGGAGGAGGCCGAATCGGCTGCTGCTGCCAGCGACGAAATCACCGACGCCGAGTTCGAATCCCTGCTCGATCAATTGCACGGCAAAGGCCAGTTCGCTGCCGACAGCCTGCCAAGCGCTGCCGCGTCCGCGCCGGTCGCCGAAGTGGCGGGTGCCGCCAGCGACGAAATCACCGATGCCGAATTCGAAGCGCTGCTCGACCAACTCCATGGCAAGGGCTCCTTCGCCGTAGATGCATTGCCAGGTGCCGTGGCCGCCGCGCCAGAAGTCAGCGAGCCCGCCGTGGCTGCCGGTGGCTCGGGCGATCACATCACCGAGCACGAATTCGAAGCACTGCTCGATGAGTTGCACGGCAAAGGCAAGTTCGTGCCTGACAGCGTCAGCGCCGCCGCGCCGGCCGTTGCAGTCGCCGCCAAGCCGGCAGCCAAACCTGCCGCCGCCGCGCCTGCCGCTGCTGCCAAACCTGCCGCGCCTGCGCCGGCACGTCAGGCCGCTCCGGCTGCCGCTGCTGCTGCCGCCGACAAACATCCGGCCAACGAGACGGAAACCACCGTGCGGGTCGATACCGCGCGGCTGGACGAAATCATGAACATGGTGGGCGAACTGGTACTGGTGCGTAACCGCTTGGTCCGCCTGGGCCTGAATAGCGGCGACGAGGCCATGTCCAAGGCCGTGTCGAACCTCGATGTGGTCACCGCCGACCTGCAGACCGCGGTCATGAAGACCCGCATGCAGCCGATCAAGAAGGTCTTCGGGCGCTTCCCGCGCCTGGTTCGCGACCTTGCGCGGCAGTTGAAGAAAGACATTACCCTGGAGCTGGTCGGCGAAGAGACCGACCTCGACAAGAACCTTGTCGAGGCCCTGGCCGACCCGCTGGTCCACTTGGTGCGCAACGCCGTCGACCATGGTGTCGAAACGCCGGAAGAGCGCGAAGCCTCGGGCAAGTCCCGCGGTGGCAAGGTGGTGCTGTCGGCTGAGCAGGAAGGTGACCACATCCTTCTCTCGATCTCCGACGACGGCAAGGGCATGGACCCTGGCGTGCTGCGCGCCAAGGCCGTGGAAAAAGGCCTGATGGACAAGGACGCGGCCGACCGCCTGAGCGAGTCGGACTGCTACAACCTGATCTTCGCTCCGGGCTTCTCGACCAAGACCGAGATTTCCGACGTGTCTGGCCGCGGCGTTGGCATGGACGTGGTGAAGACCAAGATTGCCCAGCTCAACGGCTCGATCAGCATCTACTCGGCCAAGGGCCAGGGTTCGAAGATCGTCATCAAGGTGCCGCTGACCCTGGCGATCATGCCGACCCTGATGGTGATGCTGGGCAACCAGGCCTTCGCCTTCCCGCTGGTCAACGTCAACGAGATCTTCCACCTCGACCTGTCGCGCACCAACGTGGTCGACGGCCAGGAAGTGGTGATCGTCCGCGACAAAGCGTTGCCATTGTTCTACCTCAAACGCTGGCTGGTCAGTTCCGCCGCTCATGAAGAGCAGCATGAAGGCCATGTGGTGATCCTTTCGGTGGGCACTCAGCGGATCGGCTTCGTCGTCGATCAACTGGTTGGCCAGGAAGAAGTGGTCATCAAGCCGCTGGGCAAGATGCTCCAGGGCACCCCGGGCATGTCGGGCGCGACCATTACCGGTGACGGGCGCATTGCGCTGATCCTCGACGTCCCGAGCATGCTCAAGCGTTACGCCGCACGGCGAATTTGATCCCGGTGGCGCGGCCTCGCGGTCGCGCTGCCTAATGGAGTGTTTATGGCAGTCAAGGTCCTGGTGGTGGATGATTCCGGTTTCTTCCGCCGCCGTGTCTCGGAAATTCTCTCGGCGGACCCGACCATCCAGGTCGTCGGCACCGCCACCAATGGCAAGGAAGCGATCGACCAGGCACTGTCGCTCAAACCCGATGTCATCACCATGGACTACGAGATGCCCACCATGGATGGCATCACCGCAGTTCGTCACATCATGCAGCGCTGCCCGACCCCGGTGCTGATGTTCTCCTCGCTGACCCACGAAGGCGCCCGGGTAACCCTCGATGCGCTGGATGCCGGCGCCGTCGATTACCTGCCGAAGAACTTCGAAGACATCTCGCGCAACCCGGACAAGGTCAAGCAGATGCTGTGCGAGAAGGTTCACACCATCTCCCGCAGCAACCGTCGTTTCAGCAGCTACGCCAGCACGCTGCCGGCGGTGACCACCACCTCATCCAGCCCGGTGTCGTCCCTCGGTGCCGCCCGCGCCAGTGCGCCGCTGCCGACCCGTCAGCCGGCCCAGGCGCCGGCGGCAAGCAATTCGCCAGCGCCCAAGCGCAAAGCCTACAAACTGCTGGCTATCGGCACCTCCACCGGTGGCCCGGTCGCGCTGCAGCGGGTGCTGACTCAGCTGCCAGCCAATTTCCCGGCGCCGATCGTGCTGATCCAGCACATGCCGGCGGCCTTCACCAAGGCGTTCGCCGAGCGCCTGGACAAGCTGTGCAAGATCAACGTCAAGGAAGCCGAGGACGGCGATATGCTGCGCCCTGGCCTCGCCCTGTTGGCGCCTGGCGGCAAGCAGATGATGGTCGACGGTCGTGGCATGGTGAAAATTCTTCCGGGCGACGAGCGCCTGAACTACAAGCCGTGCGTAGATATCACCTTCGGTTCGGCTGCCAAGTCCTATGGTGACAAGGTGCTGGCGGTGGTGTTGACCGGTATGGGCGCCGATGGCCGCGAAGGCGCGCGCCTGCTCAAGCAGGGCGGCAGCCAGGTCTGGGCTCAGGATGAAGCGAGCTGCGTGATCTACGGCATGCCGATGGCGATCGTCAAAGCCAACCTGGCTGACGCGGTCTACGGTCTTGACGACATCGGTCGTCACCTGGTCGAGGCCTGCGTCTGATGGATGTTCTCAGCCTTCTCGGAATCATCCTCGCCTTCGTCGCAATCGTTGGCGGCAACCTGCTCGAAGGCGGTCATGTCGGTGCGCTACTCAACGGCCCTGCAGCGCTGATCGTGCTGGGCGGCACCCTGGCGGCGGCGCTGTTGCAGTCGCCGTTGAGTTCGTTCAAGCGCGCCCTGCAGATTTTCGGCTGGATCCTGTTCCCGCCGCGAGTCGACCTGGCTGGCGGTATCGACCGTGTCGTCAACTGGAGCCTCACCGCGCGCAAGGAAGGCCTGCTCGGCCTGGAAGGCGTGGCGGATGCCGAACCCGATCCGTATGCGCGCAAGGGCCTGCAACTGCTGGTGGACGGCGCCGAGCCGGAAGCTATCCGCAGCATTCTCGAGGTGGATTTCCTTACCCAGGAAAGCCGCGACATCCAGGCTGCCAAGGTGTTTGAAAGCATGGGCGGCTACGCGCCGACCATCGGCATCATCGGTGCGGTCATGGGCCTGATTCATGTCATGGGCAACCTGGCCGACCCGTCGCAACTGGGTAACGGCATCGCCGTGGCGTTCGTCGCCACCATCTATGGCGTGGCCAGTGCCAACCTGATTCTCCTGCCCGTGGCCAACAAGCTCAAGGCGCAAGTCATGCGGCAATCGCGCTATCGGGAGATGCTCCTGGAGGGCCTGCTGTCGATCGCCGAAGGCGAGAACCCGCGCTCGATCGAACTGAAGCTTCAGGGCTTCATGGAGTAACCATGGCCCGTCGCCGCAAAGTCGAGGAACACGAGAATCACGAACGCTGGCTGGTGTCCTACGCGGACTTCATCACCTTGCTGTTCGCGTTTTTCGTGGTCATGTACTCGATTTCCTCGATCAACGAGGGCAAGTACAAAATCATGTCTCAGGCGCTTATCGGCGTGTTCAACGATGCCGAGCGCAGCACCAAGGTGATTCCCATCGGTGAGGAGCGGCCACTGAGCGTGCGTCCGGCCCAGCCGTTGATCAAGGACAGCGAGCAGGTCGATGCCGGTCTCAGCCAGACCAGCGCAGATCCGCTGAAGACCATCACCGACGAGGTGATGCAGGCCTTCGGTGACCTGGTCAAGTCCGACCAGATGACCGTGCGCGGTAACGAACTGTGGATCGAAATCGAGCTGAACTCCTCGCTGCTGTTCGGTAGCGGCGACGCCATGCCCAGCGATGTGGCGTTCAATATCATCGAGAAGGTGGCGAACATCCTCAAGCCGTTTGCCAACCCGGTGCACGTTGAAGGCTTCACCGATGACCAGCCGATCCGTACCGCGCAGTACCCGACCAACTGGGAGCTGTCGTCGGCGCGGGCGGCGAGTATTGTCCGTCTGCTGGCCATGGAAGGAGTCAATCCGGCGCGCATGGCGTCCGTCGGCTATGGCGAGTTCCAGCCGATCGCCAGCAACACCACCCAGCAAGGGCGGGCGAAGAACCGCCGCGTCGTGCTGGTGATCTCGCGCAATCTGGAAGTGCGCCGCAGCCTGACCGGAACCGGCACCGCCAATGCGAGTCCGGATGCCGCGCTCAAGCGCGCTGGCACACAAACTGCACCGCCCGTGATATCACCGACGGCCGGGAGCAATCCCGTCAATTCTCCGTCGTCGACCTTTTAATCGATCCCGGCTGGCTACGGTCGGACCGGGAGGAAGCAGCGCATGAGAGTCTGGGCAGTAGCCAATCAAAAAGGTGGCGTCGGCAAGACCACCACGTCCATCGCCCTGGCAGGTTTGCTGGCCGATGCCGGGCGGCGCGTGGTCGTGGTCGACCTCGACCCGCATGGGTCGATGACCAGCTATTTCGGGCACAACCCCGACACCCTGGAGCACAGCAACTTCGACTTGTTCCAGCACAAGGGCACGGTGCCTGACGGCTTGCCGGGGCAATTGCTGCTGCCCACCAGCCACGAAAAGATTTCGCTGTTGCCGTCCAGTACTGCGCTGGCGGTGCTGGAGCGCCAGTCGCCCGGGCAGAATGGCCTGGGCCTGGTAATCGCCAAGAGTCTGGCGCAACTCTGGCAGGATTTCGATTACGCCCTGATCGACAGCCCACCGCTGCTCGGCGTGCTGATGGTCAATGCGCTGGCGGCGAGCCAGCAGCTGGTGATCCCTGTGCAGACCGAGTACCTGGCTGTGAAAGGCCTCGAGCGGATGGTCAGCACCCTTGCGATGGTCAACCGTTCGCGCCGCCAGGCGCTGCCATTCCACATCGTGCCAACCCTGTTCGACCGTCGCACCCAGGCGTCCATGGGCACCCTCAAAGTGCTGCGTGATGGCTATCCGGAGGACATTTGGCAAGGTTACATCCCGGTTGATACCCGCCTGCGTGATGCCAGCCGGGCTGGGGTGACACCGTCGCAATACGATGCCAAGAGCCGCGGCGTGGTGGCTTACCGCGCCTTGCTCAAGCACCTGCTGACGCAGAAGTCTGTGGCGCAGGTGGCTTGATGAACCGTCCGCAAAACCTCGCCACCCGGCCACAAATGGCCTTGCAGTCGTACCTCGACGGCTTGCTGCATGAAGCCACTGAAGAGCTGCCTTACGCGGAACCTGTGGTTGTACCAACGCTGCCGCCGGTAATCCCGGTGGTGGCCGAGCCGCCGGTGCCACCGGTTTCCACCGAGGTGCTGGATGAGTTCCAGGCGGCGGTGCTGGAAGAGCAGGCCCGCGATGCGCGCCGCGAAACCACCGCCGTACCGACCACCTTCGCCGAGCCGGCACCGGTCAGGATCGTGGTCGCACCGCCGGTCCTGAAGGTTGCACCGGTCGTAGAGCCGGTGGTCGAAAAGATCGTTGCGCCGGTCATCGAGCCGGTTGTCGAAGCGCCTGCGCGGATCGAGCCGCTGGTGGACGTCCACCTGGCTCCGGATGTGCCGCAGCCGCCGAAGACAGTGGATGGTCGTCCGTCCTGGGCCGCCGAGCCGTTCGAGTGCCTGCTGTTCGATGTCGCCGGGTTGACCCTGGCGGTGCCGTTGGTGTGCCTCGGGTCGATCTATTCGCTGCACGGTCACGAGCTGACGCCGCTGTTCGGCCAGCCAGACTGGTTCCTGGGCATCCTGCCGAGCCAGGCGGGCAACCTCAAGGTGCTGGATACCGCGCGCTGGGTCATGCCGGAGCGCTATCGCGACGATTTCCGCGACGGTCTGCAGTACGTGATTTCGGTGCAGGGCTATGAGTGGGGGTTGGCGGTGCATCAGGTCAGCCGCTCGTTGCGTCTGGATCCGAGCGAGATCAAGTGGCGTACCCAGCGCGGCCAGCGGCCGTGGCTGGCCGGCACGGTGATCGAACACATGTGCGCATTGCTTGACGTCGCCGAGCTGGCCGAGCTGATCGCCAGCGGTGCGGTCAAGAAAATGCAGTTAAACCATAAATGATCGGTCGCGCACCGGCGCGATCGCACTGAGCACTCCGCCGACGGCGGTTTTTGAGGGTTAGGGGAATGAAAAAGACGTCTGGACAGGGTTCCGAAGATCCGATCCTGCAGTGGGTAACCTTCCGCCTGGACAACGAGTCCTACGGCATCAACGTGATGCAGGTCCAGGAAGTGCTGCGCTACACCGAGATCGCGCCGGTTCCGGGTGCGCCGAGCTACGTGCTGGGCATCATCAACCTGCGCGGCAACGTGGTCACCGTGATCGACACCCGTCAGCGTTTCGGCCTGGCGCCCAGCGACGTCACTGACAACACCCGTATCGTCATCATCGAGGCGGACAAGCAAGTGGTCGGCATCCTCGTCGATAGCGTGGCCGAAGTGGTCTACCTGCGTCAGTCCGAAGTGGAAACTGCGCCGAACGTCGGTAACGAAGAATCGGCCAAGTTCATCCAGGGCGTTTGCAACAAAAACGGCGAACTGCTGATCCTGGTCGAGCTGGACAAGATGATGACCGAGGAAGAGTGGTCCGAGCTGGAGAACATCTGAGTTGATCCTGGAGGTTGCGGTTGTATTCCTGGCGATGCTCTGGGCGTTGAGCGTGTGGCTGTTCATCGGCTACAGCAAGCGCCAGCGTGAAATGGCCACGCAGCAGGCTCAGGGCGATGCGTTGCGTGACCAGCGCATCAAGGACCTGGGCAAGCGCCTGGACGACTACCAGAACAGCTCGGTGGCGATGGGCGAGGCGTTGCACGAACTGCGTGCGGCGGTCGCGCCCCTGCCGGAGAAAATGTTGCAACTGGAGCAGCGTGACCCCAACAGCCTGTCGTTTGCTCAGGCGGCGCGGCTGGTGGGCATGGGCGCCAGTGTCGACGAACTGACCCAGACCTGCGGTTTGACCCAGGCCGAGGCGGAGTTGATGAGCAAGCTGCACAAGGGCTGAAGGTTTTTTGTCGCGTTTTGCGGCCTCATCGCCGGCAAGCCGGCTCCCACAGGGATCGTGGGGCTGGCACAAAACCTGTGGGAGCTGGCTTGTCGGGGCGCCGAACCGCAGCGATGATCATTCGGGAGCCGGCAACCGCTTCAAATCCGGTGTGATATCCCGCTCCCCCGGCCCCTCATCGTTGAACCCCACCGGCATCTTGCCTTTCAACTGCCAGGCAAAGGCGATGATCTCGGCAATGGTCAGGTACAGCGCTTCCGGAATGCTGTCGCCCAGTTCCATGCGCGCCAGCAACCTCACCAGTTCGGCATTTTCGTAGATCGGCACTTCATGCTCGCGGGCGATCGCCAGGATCGCTTCCGCCAGTTCGTCGTCGCCCTTGGCCGTCAGGGTCGGGGCGCGGGCGCCGTCGTAGTTCAGGGCAATGGCCTGGCGGGGTGTCTTCTTGCTCATGCGTTTTCATCCACCCAGCGTTGTTCCAGATGCGTGCGCGGCCCCAGCGGCGGTACGCCCTGGTGGCAGTGCAATTCGCTGACGTTGACGCCACGCGCCACCAGTCGTGCCCGGAGGTCGCCCAATTGGCTTTCGATCAGTTGCGCGGTGGCCGGCAGTTCTGCCCAGAGCTGGCTGGACAGGTTGCCCTGGGTGATCTGCGCCTGGACTTGCAAAGGCCCCAGTGGGTGCAGGTCGAACGCCAGTTCGACACGCCAGAGCATTTCCAGCGGATCACGCCGTTCGCGCTCGGGGTCGGCTTGTTGCTCCTTGGTTTCTTCGCGCTGCACCTTGACCTGCATGGGCATGAATTCCGGCCCGGTGCGCAGAGGGATTTCCAGTTGCCAAGTGGTTTGCAGGTTGCCGTCGGGGGTGGTTCCGGTTTGCTCCAGGCTTGCCAGTTGGTGGCTCTGCACGCGCGAAATGGCCGCAGCGGCGAGGCGCAACAAGTGTTGCAAGTCGCCTTCTTCTTCGAGGTTCTGTAATAGCCGGGTGGGCAGCGGGAAACTGCCAGGGTGCGGTTTCGGCGCTACCTGGCCGAGGGCGCCGAGGGCGCTGCGCACCATGCCCGGCAGGGCCTGGGCCACGATCGCCGCAGTGCTCGGGCTGAACAGGGTGCCGCCCGGGACGTTGGGCAGCAGTTGTGCCACCAGTCGCACCATCTGCGCCTTGAGGTCGGGTGCCAGTTGCCCGGTGGCGCCGTTGAACAGCCGCGCTTCCAGGAGCGAGCCGCTGTTACTGAGTGCCTGAGCCACCTGGCGGGTGTCGCTGAACTGGCGGATATCCGGCAGGCTGGCGAGCAATTTGTCCACCGCTGCGCGCACCTGTTCCGGCTGGCCGTCGTCGCTGGCGATGCGCTGCATGGCCGCGAGCATGCCCTGTAGCGAGGCCTGGCGGTTTTGCTGGGTGCTGAGGTTCTGGGCGATGGCCATCTGATCTTGTCGCCCGCTCAGGGGCACGAAGCTCAGCGCCTGGTCGCCCTGCACCCGCGCGCTGAGCAGGCTGCCCAGCGGCAGCGGGCGAGGGGAGTCGATGGCGAGGGTCGCACCCGCCTGGGCAGTGTTGAGCAGGCTGACCAGTGAACGGTAGACCGCTGGCAGGTTGCCTGCCTGCGGCTGCAACTGGGTGGTCAGCACCTTGCCCTGCACCAGCGTGCCTTCCGGGAATTCACGGCTGTCGAGGCGGGTGAGGGTGGCGACATTGCTGGCGATGGCTTGTTGCAGCGTCAGGCTCAACTGGTTCGACGTCGGCTGGCTGATCAGTAACTGAGTGCCCTGGGCCAGCGGCTGGTTGGCGGTGGTCTGCACCGTCACTTGCTGGCCGTTGGCCTGCAACAAGCGCAGGAGCAACTGAAACTCCTGGCCCACCTGACGCAGCGACAGCACTTCGCCCTTGGTCGTTTCGCCGGCGGGCACCAGGTCGGGCTGGGCTTGCACCAGCTTTACCAACTCGCCGGTCATTGCCGCAGCACGCACCTGCGCATTGGCGGGAACCTGTGGGCCAAGGCTGTTTATTTCGCCTGTCATTCGCGTTGCGACCTGTTCAAATAGCCCTCTTTACAGTAGGACATGGCATGTATAATGCCGGCCGATTTCTTCCGCGAGCGCAGGATCCGGCGGCGCTCGCGACCAGACCGGTCGGCCAGGTTTTCGTTGTCACTATAACGGCCAGGCCTGTACCGACTTGAGACAGTCTGCGAAACCATAAGGCGAATCTGTGACTCCTCAACTCCAAGCCGTGGGCCTGGCCTGCGAGCGCGACTGGCGGATGCTCTTCGAACACCTCGAATTGCAGGTGTCGGCCGGCGACATGCTGCAGATCAGCGGTCCCAACGGTAGCGGCAAGACCAGCCTGCTGCGCCTGCTGGCCGGCCTGATGCAACCGACCCACGGTGAGGTGCTGCTCAACGGCAAGCCGCTGGCCGGGCAGGGCACCGAACTCGCCCGTTCCCTGGTGTGGATCGGCCACGCGGCCGGGATCAAGGACCTGCTTACCCCGGAAGAAAACCTCACCTGGCTCTGTGCCCTGCATCGCCCCGCCAGTCGCGACGCCATCTGGCAGGCGCTGGAAGCGGTGGGCCTGCGCGGTTTCGAAGACGTCGCCTGTCACACCTTGTCCGCCGGTCAGCAGCGCCGCGTGGCGCTGGCCCGGCTGTACCTGGACAGCCCGCCGCTGTGGATCCTCGACGAACCCTTCACCGCCCTCGACAAACAAGGCGTCGCGCAGCTCGAAGCGCATTTGGCGCGGCACTGCGAGAACGGCGGCATGGTCGTGTTGACCACCCACCACACGCTGGAACGTACGCCGTCCGGTTATCGTGATATCAACCTGGGGCAGTGGGCCGCATGAGTGTATTTGTCCTGTTGTTGCGTCGCGAAGCCCGACTGCTCTGCCGCCGTCCGGCGGAGTTGGCCAACCCGCTGGTTTTTTTCGCGATAGTCATCGCATTGTTTCCACTTGCGGTCGGACCTGAGACACAATTGTTGCAAAACTTGTCTCCAGGGTTAGTCTGGGTGGCTGCGCTTTTAGCCGTCCTGCTCTCGCTGGACGGGCTGTTTCGCAGTGATTTCGAGGACGGATCGCTGGAACAGTGGGTCCTTTCGCCGCACCCGTTGCCCCTACTGGTACTGGCCAAGGTGCTGGCACACTGGATGTTTTCCGGGCTGGCACTGGTATTGTTGTCGCCGCTTCTGGCGGTAATGCTCGGATTGCCCGTGGAATGTCTGCCGGTCTTGCTGGCATCACTCTTGCTCGGCACTCCGGTGCTGAGCCTGTTGGGTGCCGTGGGTGCGGCCCTGACGGTCGGATTGAAACGAGGTGGGCTGCTTCTGGCGCTACTGATTCTGCCGCTATATATCCCGGTGTTGATCCTGGGCAGTGGCGCCTTACAAGCAGCAGTGCAAGCTATGCCTGCAACCGGATACCTGCTCTGGCTCGGTAGTCTGGCCGCCCTGGCAATCACCCTTGCACCTTTCGCAATAGCCGCCGGCCTGAAAATCAGCGTCGGCGAATAACGAGGTCTGGGCCCCTGCCCAGCAAAGACCCTGGATGTACCGTGATGAAAAGCAGCGCAATAAGCTGGACATGGTTTCACAAGCTCGGTTCCCCCAAATGGTTCTACGGCATCAGCGGTCGCATGCTGCCCTGGCTCGCCATCGCCGCAGTGCTGTTGATCGGCACGGGCGTGGTCTGGGGCCTGGCCTTCGCGCCGCAGGATTACCAGCAAGGCGATAGTTTCCGGATCATCTACATCCATGTACCGGCGGCGATGCTGGCGCAGTCCTGCTACGTCATGCTGGCGGTGGCCGGGGTAGTCGGGCTGGTCTGGAAGATGAAGATCGCCGACGTCGCCCTGCAGAGCGCTGCGCCCATCGGGGCCTGGATGACCGCGTTGGCGCTGGTCACCGGCGCCATCTGGGGCAAGCCCACCTGGGGTAGCTACTGGGTCTGGGATGCCCGCCTGACGTCCATGCTCATCCTCCTTTTCCTGTACTTCGGTCTCATTGCCCTCGGCCACGCGATCAGCAATCGTGAGAGCTCGGCCAAGGCCTGCGCGGTGCTGGCTATCGTCGGGGTGATCAACATCCCGATCATCAAGTACTCGGTGGAGTGGTGGAACACCCTGCACCAGGGCGCCACCTTCACCATCACCGAGAAACCGGCGATGCCGGTGGAAATGTGGCTGCCACTGCTGCTGACCGTGCTCGGTTTCTACTGTTTCTTCGGCGCCGTGCTGCTGGTGCGCATGCGCCTCGAAGTGCTCAAGCGCGAAGCTCGCGCAAGCTGGGTCCGGGAAGAAGTACTCAATAGCCTGGGGAACGCACGATGAGCTTCGCATCCTTCGGCGAGTTTCTCGCCATGGGCCGTCACGGCCTTTATGTCTGGTCTGCCTATGGCATCTGCCTGCTGGTACTGGCCGTCAACGTCGCTTCGCCGCTGCTGGCACGGCGCCGTTACCTGCAAGCAGAGGCGCGCCGTCTGCGCCGGGAGAACGCCAAGTGAATCCGCTACGCAAGAAGCGCCTGTTCATCATCCTCGGCCTGCTCGCCGGCCTCGGTGTCGCCGTGGGCCTGGCCCTGAGCGCACTGCAGGAAAACATCAACCTGTTCTACACCCCGACCCAGATCGCCAACGGCGAGGCGCCGCTGGATACCCGCATTCGCGCTGGCGGCATGGTCGAGAAGGGCTCGGTGCAGCGTTCCAGCGACTCGCTGGATGTGCGTTTCGTGGTCACCGACTTTGCCAAATCCGTGCCGATCACCTACCGCGGCATCCTTCCGGACCTGTTCCGTGAAGGCCAGGGCATCGTTGCCCTGGGCAAGCTGAACGCCGACGGCGTGGTGGTGGCCGATGAAGTGCTGGCCAAGCACGACGAAAAATACATGCCGCCGGAAGTCACCAAGGCTCTCAAGGAAAGCGGGCAGACGGCCTCTGGAGCACCTGCACAATGAACGCCTCGCTGATCATTCCCGAACTCGGCCAGTTGTCGATGATCCTGGCTATCTGCTTCGCCTGCGTGCAGGCCAGCGTCCCGCTGCTCGGCGCCTGGCGCGGCGACAGCCTGTGGATGAGCCTGGCACGGCCGGCGGCCTGGGGGCAGTTCGCCTTCCTGGCCTTCGCCTTCGCTTGCCTGACCCATGCCTTCATGACCGACAACTTCTCGGTCGCCTATGTCGCCAGCAACTCCAACAGCGCCTTGCCCTGGTACTACAAGTTCAGCGCAGTGTGGGGCGCCCACGAAGGTTCGCTGCTGCTCTGGGCGCTGATCCTCGGCGGCTGGACCTTCGCCGTGTCGATCTTCTCCCGGCAATTGCCGCAAGTGATGCTCGCCCGCGTGCTGGCGGTGATGGGCATGATCAGCGTCGGCTTCCTGTCGTTCCTGATCGTCACCTCCAACCCGTTCATGCGCCTGCTGCCGCAGGTGCCAGGTGATGGCCGCGACCTCAACCCGTTGCTGCAGGACATCGGCCTGATCGTTCACCCGCCGATGCTGTACATGGGCTACGTCGGTTTCTCGGTGGCCTTCGCCTTCGCCATCGCCGCGCTGCTCGGCGGTCGCCTTGATGCCGCCTGGGCGCGCTGGTCGCGGCCGTGGACCATCGTCGCCTGGGCCTTCCTCGGCATCGGCATCACCCTCGGTTCGTGGTGGGCCTATTACGAACTCGGCTGGGGCGGCTGGTGGTTCTGGGACCCGGTGGAAAACGCCTCGTTCATGCCTTGGCTGGTCGGCACCGCGCTGATCCACTCGCTGGCGGTGACGGAAAAACGCGGTGTGTTCAAGAGCTGGACCGTGTTGCTGGCCATCGCGGCATTCTCGTTGAGCCTGCTCGGCACCTTCCTGGTCCGTTCCGGCGTGCTGACCTCGGTCCACGCCTTCGCCTCGGACCCCGAGCGCGGCGTGTTCATCCTGTTCTTCCTGCTGTTCGTGGTCGGTGGTTCGCTGACCCTGTTCGCCCTGCGCGCGCCGGTGGTCAAGAGCCAGGTCGGCTTCGCCCTGTGGTCCCGCGAGACGCTGTTGCTGGCCAACAACCTGGTGCTGGTGGTGGCGGCTTCGATGATCCTGCTCGGCACCCTGTATCCGCTGGTGCTCGACGCCCTCAGCGGCGCCAAGCTGTCAGTCGGCCCGCCGTACTTCGACGCACTGTTCATCCCGTTGATGGCGCTGCTGATGGTGGTGATGACGGTGGGTGTGCTGGTGCGCTGGAAAGACACCCCCGTGCGCTGGCTGCTGGGCATGCTGACCCCGGTGCTGATCGGCAGCGCGGTGCTGGCGCCGATCTGTGGCCTGCTGGTGGATGATTTCGACTGGGCCGTGCTGACCACCTTCGCCCTGGCGGCGTGGATCGTCCTCGGCGGCGTGCGCGACATCTTCGACAAGACCCGTCACAAAGGACTGCTCAAAGGCGTGCGTGGCCTGAACCGCAGCTACTGGGGCATGCACGTCGCGCACCTGGGCCTGGCGGTCTGCGCCCTGGGCGTGGTGCTGTCGAGCAACAACAGCGCTGAACGCGACCTGCGCCTGGCGCCGGGCGAGTCGGTGGAACTGGCCGGTTACCAGTTCGTCTTCGAAGGCGCCAAGCACTTCGAGGGGCCGAACTTCACTTCCGACAAAGGCACCGTGCGCGTGCTCCAGGACGGCCGCGAAATCAGCGTGCTGCACCCGGAAAAACGCCTGTACACCGTGCAGCAGTCGATGATGACCGAGGCCGGCATCGACGCCGGTTTCACCCGCGATCTGTACGTCGCCCTCGGCGAGCCTCTGGAAAACGGCGCCTGGGCCGTGCGGGTGCACGTCAAACCGTTCGTGCGCTGGATCTGGCTCGGCGGCCTGCTGACCGGTCTGGGTGGTTTGCTGGCGGCGACGGACCGGCGTTATCGGGTCAAGGTCAAGAGCAAGGTACGTGACGTACTCGGTCTGGAAGGAGCAACTGCATGAAGCGTTGGATCATGGTGCTGCCACTGGCGGTGTTTCTGCTGGTGGCGGTGTTCCTCTACCGCGGTCTGTACCTGGACCCGGCCGAGCTGCCGTCGGCGATGATCGACAAGCCGTTCCCGGCGTTCTCGCTGCCCAACGTGCAGGGCGACCGCACGCTGACCCAGAACGACCTGCACGGCAAGCCGGCGCTGGTCAACGTCTGGGGCACCTGGTGCGTGTCGTGCCGGGTCGAACACCCGGTGCTGAACAAGCTGGCCGAGCAGGGCGTGGTGATCTACGGCGTCAACTACAAGGACGACAATGCCGCCGCGCTGAAATGGCTGGCCGAGTTCCACAACCCCTACCAACTGGATATCCGTGACGAGCAGGGCACCCTGGGCCTGGACCTGGGGGTGTACGGCGCGCCGGAAACCTTCCTGATCGACGCCGAAGGCATCATCCGCCACAAGTTCGTCGGTGTTGTCGACGAAACCGTCTGGCGCGAGCAACTGGCGCCGCTGTACCAAGGCCTGGTCGATGAGGCTCGCCCATGAAGCGCTGGCTGGCAGCCGCTGTCCTCGGCCTGAGCCTGTGCGGCGTGGCCAAGGCGGCAATCGACACCTACCAGTTCGCCGACGAGGCCGAACGCGAGCGTTACCGCGAGCTGACCAAGGAACTGCGCTGCCCCAAGTGCCAGAACCAGGACATCGCCGACTCCAACGCGCCCATCGCCGCCGACCTGCGCCGGGAAATCTTCCGCATGCTCGGCGAAGGCAAGAGCAACCAGCAGATCGTCGACTTCATGGTCGATCGCTACGGCGACTTCGTGCGCTACAAGCCGGCCCTGACCGCCCGCACCTGGCTGCTCTGGTTCGGTCCGGCGCTGCTGCTGGCCGGTGGCTTCGGCGTGCTGGTGGTGATTGTCCGCAAACGCCGCGTACCGGCGGCCGCTGGTTCGGCCGACCTTTCTCCCGAGGAGCGTGAGCGCCTCGCCAAACTGCTGGACAAAGAACAGACCCATGACTGATTTCTGGCTCGCGTCAGGCCTGCTGTTGCTGGTAGCCCTGAGCTTTTTGCTGATTCCGGTGTTGCGTGGCCGTCGTGCGCAGCAGGAAGAAGACCGTACCGCCCTGAACGTCGCCCTGTATCAGGAGCGTGTCGCCGAACTGCAGGCCCAGGGCGAGGAGGGCGTACTCAACGCTGACCAACTCTCCCGCGGTCGCGACGAAGCGGCCCGCGAACTGCTGGCCGACACCGACAATGCCGAGCCGACCCGCAGCGCCCGGCTGGGCAAGGCGCTGCCGGTGATGGCGGCGTTCCTGGTGCCGCTGATGGCGGTCGGGCTGTACCTGCATTTCGGCTCCAGCGACAAAGTGAAGCTGGCCCAGGAATTCTCCCAGGCGCCGCAATCGCTGGACGAAATGACCTCGCGCCTGGAGCGCGCCGTCGCCGCCCAGCCCGAGAATGCCGAGGGCCTGTACTTCCTTGGCCGTGCCTACATGGCCCAGGAGCGTCCGGCGGACGCGGCCAAGGCCTTCGAACGCGCCGTCGGCGTGGCGGGTCGTCAGCCGGAGTTGCTGGGCCAATGGGCCCAGGCGCTGTATTTCGCCAACAACAAGCAGTGGACGCCGCAGTTCCAGGCGATCACCGATGAAGCCCTGAAAGCCGATCCGAACGAAGTCACCAGCCTTGGCCTGCTGGGCATCGCCGCCTTCGAGGGCGAGCGCTACCAGGAAGCGGTCGATTACTGGAACCGCCTGCTGGTGCAACTGCCGGAAGGTGACGCCTCGCGCACCGCGCTGTTGGGCGGCATCGACAAGGCCAAGGAAAAACTGGCTGCCGGCGAAGGCAAGGCGTCCGCACCGGCCACCGCAGCCAGCGGCGCCAGGCTGACGGTGCGCGTCGAGCTGGCGGCGGCGCTGAAAGACAAGGTCAAGCCGGACGATACCGTGTTCATCTTCGCCCGCGCCGCGTCTGGTCCACCGATGCCGCTGGCGGCCAAGCGGGTCACCGTGGCGCAGTTGCCCATCGAGGTGGAACTGAGTGACAGCGACGCAATGATGCCGAACATGAAACTGTCGAGCTTCGCCGAAGTCCAACTTGTGGCGCGCATCTCACGCTCCGGCCAGCCCACCAAGGGTGAGTGGATCGGTAGCGGTTCACCGCTGGCTACCAGCACCGAGGCGCCGCAACACCTGACTATCGACAGCCCGGACCCGTAAGAGAGCGCCCTCATGAACAGCACCGTACGCCTGACCCTGATTTCACTGGCCCTGGGGCTCAGCGCATGTACGGTGCATCAGCCCGAGCGCGAGCCGCTGCCGCCGATCCAGACCACACCCCCGCCGGGCCCGGTGATCAAACCGGGCCCGACCAAGCCAGTCCCGACCAAACCGGTCACCCCATCGCAGAAGCCCATGCCGCGTACCTCCGCCAGCTTCGCCCCGCCACCGGGCGGTGCCAGCCATTGGGACCCGCGCCTGGGCGTCTACGTGCTGGAGGGCAAGACCAACACCTTCTACCGCCAGCGCACCTACTACCGCTGGAACAACGGCTGGAGCTGGGCGACCAGCGCTGATGGCCCGTGGCAGGACACCGACAGCAGTGGTGTACCGGGCGGTCTGGGACGGGCTTTTGGCCAGTGACCGGAGCATAATGCTGCCTCGCTGAAATGCCTGGGAGCCTGAAATGACAAAGACGGTACTGGTGCTGGTCGAGACGGTCGACGATTACCTGCCCCTGCTGGAAAACAACGGTTATCACCTGATTCGCGCGCAGACCCCGGCCTTGCGCGCCGAGGCCATCGCCCGCCACGGCGGTGAGATCGACGCGGTGCTGACCCGTGGCCCGCTGGGCTTGTCCGCAGCTGAAATCGCCGCGTTGCCGGCCTTGCAGATCATTTGCGTGATCGGCGCTGGCTACGAGCAGGTCGACCTGGCCGCCGCTGCGGCGCGGGGCATCACGGTCACCAACGGCGCTGGCGCGAATGCCGTGGCGGTGGCAGATCACACCATGGCCTTGCTGCTCGCCGTGGTGCGCAATATTCCCCAGGCCGATGCCACTACCCGCCAGGGCCAATGGAACCGGGTGATCAGCCCGTCCATCTCGGGCAAGCGCCTGGGCATTCTCGGGTTGGGTGCGGTGGGGCTGGCGATCGCCCGGCGCGGTGCCCTCGGGTTCGATATGCAGGTGCGCTATCACAACCGTTCCCGGCGTGAAGATGTGGCTTATTCGTATTGCGACAGCCCGTTGGCGCTGGCGCGGGAGTCGGACTTCCTGATCGTCGCCACGCCCGGTGGCGCCAACACCCGGCAACTGGTGGACAGCGCGGTGCTCGATGCGCTGGGGCCGGAGGGTTTTCTGGTGAACATTGCCCGGGCCAGTGTGGTGTCTACGGCGGATATGGTTGCGGCGTTGCGTGAGCGGCGAATTGCCGGCGCGGCGCTGGATGTGTTCGATGACGAACCCAATGTCCCGGATGAACTCAAGACGCTGCCCAACGTGGTGCTGACACCCCATGTGGCTGGGCAGTCGCCGGAAGCGGCGCGGGATACGGTGGCGCTGGTGCTGAAGAACCTGCAGGCGTTTTTTGCCGGGGAGCAGGTGTTGACGCCGGTGACTGGTTAGGACATTTCAGGGTCCTTGAGATTGAGCGCCGCTCGCGCGGCGCATCGCGAGCAAGCTCGCTCCTACGGTGGTTTGAGCGTGCCTATGCTTGTCTCAACAACATCCCCCGCGATTGCTCGCCAATTGCCTATCTGATGGCCATGGCACGTTGTAACCACTGTAGGAGCGAGCTTGCTCGCGATGCGCCGCGCGAGCGGCGCTCGATCTCAAGAGCGCCAGATAACATTCGGCCTGCGCCTTCCATCCACACTGCTAGACTCCCTCGCCACCTCATAAACGCAAGGAGCACCCCTCATGCCAACCCACCAAGGCACCTGCCTCTGCGGCGCCATCCAGCTCTCCGTCACCCTCGATGAAACCCGCGTCAGCGCCTGCCATTGCAGCATGTGCCGCAAATGGAGCGGTGGCCCTCTGCTGGTGGCGCACAGCACGCAGCCCCTGCAGTTCAGCGGCGCGCAACCGGCGGTCTACGATTCCTCCGACTGGGCCCAGCGCGGTTTCTGCCCGAGCTGCGGCACCCATTTGTTCTACCGCCTCAAGGCCGGTGGCTTCGATGCGGGTCCGGTCGGCGTTCTCGACGGCGACACCGCCTGGACCTTCGACCTGCAGGTCTACATCGACGAGAAACCAGCCTTCTACTGCTTCTCCGACCCGACCCAGAACATGACCGGCGCCGAGGTCATCGCGCAGTTCAGTTGACCGCCAGCAAGGTTGTGCCGTAGCACCAGTGCCACGGCTCGAACTGGTAGCCCAGCGGGTTGTTTCGCGGGTAGGACAAATGGAAGTCGAACCTCTGCGCATGTTTGCTCAGCCACTGATAGGCGTGGCTGTGTTCGAAGTCGATTTCCAGCGAGTTGATATCGATCGCCCGGCCGGTGTGATGCTCGCTGTAGCCGGGCGGGGCGTTGACCGCGAGGATCTGCTCCAGCGACAGGCCGCGTTTGAGCTTGGTGCGAATGAGATTGGCCTGGTAGGTGACGCTGCGGTACGCCGACATCAGCCATAGCTCGACGCCGTCAGCCGCGGCATCAGCCTTCATCTGCCTCCAGGCTGCGGCGGCGTCCGGCTCCAGCTCGAACCGGCGCGCGTCGGCGTTGATCTCGGCAATCGCCAGCACCCGTGCTTCGGGGTAGGCGACAAAACCCCGCGCCAGCAACAGGTCTTCACTGATCCCCAGTTCTTTACATAGCTCCTTGCTCATGTCGCTTCCTGCCGCTGGTAGGTGGTTGTCAGAGCTACCCAGTGTAAGACCGATAACCAATAGCCGCCTGCTCCTTGCAAAACCAGGGCAATCCTGCGAAAAGGCTGCGGCTACGATTACCGCGCTTGAATGAGGTCACTATGAGCGGCGAACTGCAAATCACCGACGTCCTGTTGGGCGACGGCAAGGAAGTGGTCAAGGGCGCCCTGATCACCACGCACTACACCGGCACGCTGGCCGACGGCAGCGTGTTCGATTCGTCCCACCAGCGCGGCAAGCCGTTCCAGTGCGTGATCGGCACCGGCCGCGTGATCAAGGGTTGGGACCAGGGCCTGATGGGCATGAAAGTCGGCGGCAAGCGCACGCTGTTCGTGCCGGCGCACCTGGGCTACGGCGAGCGCAGCATGGGCTCGATCCCGCCGGGCTCAGACCTGCAGTTCGAGATCGAGCTGCTGGAAGTGCTGACCCGCGACGACTGAAGGCGCCAGATGCGCCCAAGAAGCGCTCAACACCTACCACTGGATCGATTTCCGAAGCATGAAACCGAAATGGTTTATCGCGGTTGAGACATCGTCTTAATTTCGTAACAGCCAGGGACTACATTCGACTCTGCTTACGGATAAGCACCCAGGGACAGAACCAAACGGGCTTGCTGCACTCTCAAGGATGCCCGCTTCCACGGAAGGAGCGACAGACAGGGATGCTCCGCGGCTTCGGCCGCGGGGCAGCACTGACGGGTCAACCTCGATTCTTTCCGCCAAGGGTTCATCATGAAGTTGCCCATGACGCTTTCTTTTCGTCGCCAGGCGCTGTTCTGCGCCGTGCTCGCCGCCAGCGCGGCCCTTCTCGGTTTCACTACCTTCGACAGTTTCGCCAAACCGGTGGACGGCACCCAGACGCTGATCTTCCTGCGCCATGCCGAAAAGCCCGGTGAAGGTCTCGGTCAACTCAACTGCCAGGGCCTGAACCGCGCCCTTGATCTCGCCACGCTGTTGCCGGAAAAATTCGGCAAGGCCGATTACGTGTTCGCCGCCAACCCCTCCCGCGAAGTGGAGGAAGGCGCCAACGACGACAGCTACAGCTACCTCCGCCCGCTGATGACTATCAGCCCCAGCGCCATCAAGCTCGGCCTGCCGGTGAACATCGAGTATGGCGCCAACGACACCGGCGCCCTGGCCCGCGAACTGTTGAGTAACAAGTACCGCAACGCCACGGTGTACACCGCCTGGTCCCACGGCTACCTGCCCGAACTGATCAACACCGTGGCCGGCAAGGCCCTGGGCGAGGATCGGGTGATTACCGAGGACTGGGA
Source organism: Pseudomonas huaxiensis (assembly GCF_003231275.1). GTDB lineage: Bacteria > Pseudomonadota > Gammaproteobacteria > Pseudomonadales > Pseudomonadaceae > Aquipseudomonas > Aquipseudomonas huaxiensis. The sequence goes on along the minus strand of NZ_QKVL01000005.1, from coordinate 48,452 downwards.
GAACAGCGACTTCGATTCGCTGTACGTGCTGACCCTGACCTGGCGCGATGGCAAGGCGACGATGCTCAGTCGCAATGTGAAGCAGGGGCTGGACGGTGGGGATGTGCAATGCCCGGGGACGGCACATGAGTCTTCCGGGTTGGCGCTGCGGTAGAACACCCTTACTCTGACTCCCGTTTTGGCAAATGGATTGCGGGCATGACGAGTCGGGTAACAGTCATCGGCGGCGGTGTGATCGGCCTGGCCACGGCCTACGCGTTGGTGCGCGAAGGTTTCGAGGTGGAGCTGATCGAAGCCGGTGACGCGCTGGCCAGCGGCGCCAGCTTCGCCAATGGCGGGCAACTTTCTTATCGCTATGTCGCGCCACTGGCGGATGCCGGTGTGCCGTGGCACGCGCTCGGCTGGATGTTGCGCGGCGATTCGCCGTTGCGTTTGCGCCCGCGCATGGACCCGGCGCAGTGGCGTTGGCTATTGGCGTTCATGGCCGCGTGCCGGGGCTCGGTTAACCGTGCCAACGCCGCGCGCCTGTTGCGGCTGGCGCTGCACAGTCAAAACACCTTGACCAGCTGGCGCGAGGAAGACGGCCTGGACGGTTTTGCCTGGCGGCGCAATGGCAAGCTGGTGGTTTTCCGTGAGTCCGCCAGCTTTGCCCAGGCCCGACAGCGGCTCGATGCGGACCACCAGCACGCGCTCGGTGCCGATGAGCTGGCGGGGCTGGAGCCGGCCTTGGCCGGTGTGCCGTTCATGGGGGGCGTATTCACGCCCTGCGAAGAGGTCGGTGACTGCCATCGCTTCTGCCTGGCCCTGGCGGCGCGCTTGCAGGCCTCGGGGCGCTGCCATTTTCGCTTGGGCCAGCGGGTCAGCAAGATCCGCCACAGCAAGGGTGTGGTCCAGGCCCTGGAGTTGGGCGACGAGGTGCTGGCGGTGGAAAACCTGGTGCTCTGCGCGGGCTATCGAGCTACGCAACTGGGCTTGCCGGGGTTGCGATTGCCGGTGTATCCGCTCAAGGGCTACAGCCTGACCGTGCCGGTCGGCGCGCGTGCGCCCGAGGTGAGTGTCACCGACTACGACCGCAAGATCGTGTATGCCCGCATCGACCAGCAATTGCGGGTGGCGGCCATGGTGGACATTGTCGGTTTCGATGAAACACCGGATCCGCTGCGCCTCGCCAGCCTGCGTCGTCAGGCGGCCGTCAGCTTTCCCGACGCCGGTTATTACGCCCACGGGCAGGAGTGGGCCGGCATGCGTCCGGCCACGCCGACCGGAGTGCCGCTGCTGGGAGCGAGCCCGTACCGCAATCTGTGGCTGAACCTCGGCCATGGCGCCCTGGGTTTCACCCTGGCCTGCGGTAGCGGGCAACTGCTGGCGCGGACCCTTGCCGGAGGGCCGTCCGCGCTGGAGTTGCCGGGTCTTGTCTGATCGCGGCCGTTCGCAATCCTTCAGTCCATCGGCGGCAGGCGGCGTTTCACCGGGGTCTTCTTGACGATTGCGGTGCTGGTCTCGGCGTGGCTGTTGAGCTTGTCCAGCAGGGTGTCGAGTTGCTCCATCGAGCGCACATGCAGGCGGGCGATAAAGCAGTCGTCACCGGTGACCTTGTCGCACTCGGTGAACTCCGGGATGGCGATGATCTGCCGTTCCACTTCATGCAACTGCCCCGGTAGCGGGCGAATGCGCACGATGGCCTGCAACTGGTAGCCGAAGCTGCGCGGATCGACTTCGACGGTGTAGCCCTTGAGCACGCCGCGCTCTTCCAGGCGGCGCAGGCGTTCGCTGACGCTGGGGGAGGACAGCCCGGTCAGGCTCGCCAGCGCTTTGAGCGAGCGTCGCGAGTCTTCCATCAGGGCGTTGAGCAGCAGTTGGTCGATGGCGTCGGTCATGAAAAATCCCTCGTTAGGCAATCTTCGTAAATCGCCTTGATAAAAAAGGTCGGCGTCGGCTTCAGCCTGATTAATCCCATGGAATGGCTCCGGACACCCTCGGCATACTTTGTCACATATTCCCGGAGGTGAGTGATGGACAGTTCGATACGTCGCGGTTCGCTGGAAATGATCGGGGCCATGCTGATTTCCGGCACCATTGGCTGGTTTGTGCTGGTGTCCGGGCAACCGGTGCTGGATGTGGTGTTCTGGCGCTGCGTGTTTGGCGCCGGCACCTTGTTGCTGATCTGTGCGGCCATGGGTTTTCTGCGTCCGGGCATTCTCACCCGCGCCACATTCGCGCTGGCGGTGCTCAGCGGGGTGGCCATCGTCGGTAACTGGGTGCTGTTGTTCGCGTCCTATTCGCGGGCGTCCATCGCCATCGGTACGGCGGTGTACAACGTTCAGCCGTTCATGCTGGTGGGACTGGCGGCGTTGTTCCTCGGAGAGAAAATCACCGTACCCAAGCTGTTCTGGCTAGGGGTTTCTTTCGCCGGGATGCTGGCGATCGTCAGTGCCCACGGCAGCCAGGGCGAGAGCGGCGACGAGTACCTGCTGGGCATCGCGCTGGCGCTGGGTGCGGCGTTTCTCTATGCGGTGGCGGCGCTGGTCATCAAGCGTTTGAGCGGTACGCCGCCGCACTTGATCGCGTTGATTCAGGTCAGCACCGGCATTCTGTTGCTGGCGCCGTTCGCCAACCTCGGCGGGCTGCCCAGCGGGCAAGCGGAGCTGGGCAGCCTGGTGACCCTGGGGATCGTCCACACCGGCGTGATGTATGTGCTGCTCTACGGCGCGATCCAGAAATTGCCCACTGCGCTGACCGGCGCCTTGTCGTTCATCTACCCGATCGCCGCGATCCTGGTGGACTGGGTCGCCTTCGGCCACCGCCTGCAACCGCTGCAATGGCTGGGCGTGGCGGCGATCCTGCTGGCGGCTGCGGGGATGCAGCGTGGCTGGTGGTTCAAATCCGCCACCCGCGGGCGCGGTGCGAGGGCGTAGAATACGCCGCTTTAGCTCAACGACTGCCCGCCATGACCGCTGCCATCGACACCCTGCATCAACACCTGCTCACCGCCCTGAACCCGCCGCCGACCGAAACCCGGCGGCTGTTCCACGGTCGTGGGCGCTGCTGGCCAGGGCTGGAGCAGATCACCGTGGACTGGCTGCAGGGTGTGTTGCTGGTGTCGCTGTTCCGCGAGCCGCCCGAAGGTCAACTCACCGAGCTGGAAAGCCTGCTGCGCACACTTGCCGCCAGCGCTGACTGGCCGGGCGCGGCGGTGTTGATCCAGCACCGGTATCTGCCGGAAAGCCCGGGCCAGTGGCTGTTGGGCGAGGTTTGCGAAACCCGGGTGATCGACGAAGACGGCCTGCGTTATCAGTTGGACCTCGGCTTGAAGCAGAACAGCGGCCTGTTCCTCGATATGCGTTACGGCCGGCGCTGGGTGCGCGAGCAGGCGGCGGGCAAGCGGGTGCTGAACCTGTTCGCCTACACCTGTGGGTTTTCGGTGGCGGCCATCGCTGGCGGCGCGGAGCAGGTGGTGAATCTGGACATGTCCCGGGCGGCGTTGTCGCGGGGGCGGGACAATCACCGGCTCAATGGCCACGACCTGGCGCGGGTCGGTTTTCTCGGCCATGAACTGTTCAAGTCTTGGGGCAAGGTGCGCAAGGGCGGGCCGTATGACCTGATCATCATTGATCCGCCGACCTTCCAGAAAGGCAGCTTCGCCCTGACCCAGGATTACGCGAAGATCCTGCGGCGCCTGCCGGAGCTGTTGACCGAGGGCGGCACGGTGCTGGCCTGCGTCAATGATCCGGCGATCGGGCCGGAGTTTCTGATTCAGGGGATGGCCGAGCAGGCGCCGCAGTTGACGTTTATCGAGCGGTTGGAGAATCCGCCGGAGTTTCCGGATGCGGATGTGGCGGGTGGGTTGAAGGCTTTGGTTTTTCGGTGACTGTTAGGGCCCCCTATCGCTGGCAAGCCAGCTCCCACAGGGACTGTGTGCACCGGACCTGTGGGAGCTGGCTTGCCAGCGATTACGCCCTCAGAAACACCAAAACCTACTGAGCCGGATCCCCAACCCTGGCCGGCACCGGGTTGTACTGCGCAAAACTCACATCATCCGTCTGGTCCACCAGCTTCTTCAGTCGCTCATTGAACGCCCGGTTCACCGCGTACTGCCCGCCCGAGGTGGTGCGGAATTGCGCGGTCAGGGTCATGCCGTTGAGGTTCATGCTGTCGACCCCGAACACTTGCAGTGGCCCTTGCAGGCTGTGCCGCAGGATCGGGTCTTCGCTGATCGACTGGCCCACTTCGCGGATCAGTTTCAGCGCCGTGTCCACATCCGTCTCGTAACTGAACTGCACCGAGAAGAACGCGTAGGCGAACTGCCGTGACTGGTTGGTGACCGCCTTGATCTGGCCGAACGGCACCGAATGCACGAAGCCCTTGCCGTCGCGCAGGCGCAGGGTGCGGATGGTCAGGCTTTCCACCGTGCCGGCGTGGCCCGAGTCGAGCACCACCCAGTCGCCGATGGCGATGGTGTCCTCGATCAGGATGAACAGCCCGGTGATCACGTCCTGCACCAGTTGCTGCGAACCGAAACCGATGGCCAGGCCGACCACCCCGGCACCGGCGAGGAACGGCGCGACGTTGATCCCCAGGTTGGCCATGGTGGTGATGGTGCAGATCACCACCAGCACCACTTTGATGGCGTTGCGCAACATCGGCAGGATGGTCCGCAGGCGCGTGCTCGGCTGGCGCGAGGCGCGGCGGCCGGGGGTGGGTTTGAGGGCTTCTTGGATCGCCGTGTCGATCACTACCCAGAGCAGCCAGGTCACCAGCAGGATTAGGCCGATGCTGCTCAAGGAGTCGCTGATCGCCCGGCCCAGAGTGTTGCGCAGGGCGAACTCCAGCACCGAAATGCCCCAGATCCGTCCCAGCAGCTCGATGAAGGCGATTGCCATGGCAATCCGCAGCAGCGCGTGGGCCAGGCTGTAGAGCAGCTCCTTGTAGGGTCTCAGATGCTGTTCGGCGTTGGCGCGGTGAGGCTTGAACAGGTGCTGCAGGGTGATGCTCAGGAACACCGTGCCGATCAGCAGCACCGTGGTCAGCAGTGCTTTTTGCAAGGCGCGCTGGCTCTCTTCGCCGGCGCCGATCAGGTTGATCGCCGAGACCAGGATCATCATCAGGATTGGCAGGTACCACAGCGCCGAGAAGATCCGCAGGGTTTCCTGCACGGCGCGGTGCTGCAGGCGGTCCTTGAGGCTGCGGTTGCGGATCAGGTGCGCCACCGGGCGACGCGAGCGCAGCACCAGCACGGCGAAGGCCACAGTGGCCAGCAGGCCGGTGATGACGGCGGCGCTGCTGGTCAGGTTGCCGCCCAGTTGCCGGGCGATCTGCGGGCTGGTCAGGGCGTCGCTCCACGCCGCGAGGAAGCCGATCAGGAACAGTGGGCGCGGGGCCGCCTGGCGAATGATCCGCACCGCTGCGCGTTTGTGCCCAACGTCGAACAGGGTGATCAGGCACAGGATGATCGAGGTGGAGAAAATCCCGCTGCTGGTGGCGTAGGCCAGGCTCATGCCCAGCGCGCGACCCACTGACGGGTCGAGCTGGCGACTGATGAACAGGGTCATCGGCAGGCTGATCATTGCCGGCAGGGTGTAGGGCAGCAGGTAGGCCAGCAGTTTTTGCGGGCGGGGGCGTTCGCGCAGCAGGCGGGTGTGCTGGACGTAACGGGTGGCCAGGCGGCCGAGGTAGCAGAGGATGGCGAAGGTCAGGGCCCAGGTGACAGTGAGCAGCAGGAAGTCGCCGATCATCTCCAGCGCGTCGCTGCCGTTGTGGCGGGTGACCAGTTGATCGACTTCATTGGCGGCCCGGTCGGCGCGCAGGCGCCAGGCGTCGAGCAGGTGGTTGTCGATGTTCAGTTCCTGGGAAACATCGTCCAGGCCATTGGCCAATGCACCGAGCAGACCGCCCTGGACCACGGGTTCGGCTTCGGCGGGTTTTTCTTCGGTGAGAGTAGACAGCGGCCCGGCGGCCAGCGCGGAAGTACCGAGCAGGGCGCAGAACAGCAGCATGAGTACGGATCGGATCACGGGGTACTCCTTCGGCCGGGGGTGACGGAAAGGGTAGACAATGATCGGCGGGGGATTACTGCGAGGGATTTCTGGCGGGTTCGAAGGCCTCATCGCCGGCAAGCCGGCTCCCACAAGGTCAGCAGTGCATAGTACCTGTGGGAGCTGGCTTGCCAGCGATAAGGGACCCTACCGGTTATTTACCGGTATAGATCTGGTCGAAGATGCCACCGTCATTGAAGTGGGTCTTCTGCACGGTGCGCCAGTCACCGAAGGTTTTCTCGACCGAGAGGAAGTCGACTTTCGGGAAGCGGTCGGTGTACTTGGCGAGGATCGCCGGGTCACGCGGGCGCAGGTAGTTGTTGGCGGCAATTTCCTGGGCTTCCGGCGACCACAGGTATTTCAGGTAGGCCTCGGCGGTGGCGCGGCTGCCTTTCTTGTCGACGACCTTGTCTACCACGCTCACCGGCGGCTCGGCTTCGGCAGAAACGCTTGGGTAGATCACTTCGAACTGATCACGACCGAATTCGCGGGCGATCATCTCGGCCTCGTTCTCGAAGGTCACCAGCACGTCGCCGATCTGGTTGGTCATGAAGGTGGTGGTGGCGGCACGGCCACCGGTGTCCAGCACTGGCGCCTGCTTGAACAGCTTGCCGACGAAGTCCTTGGCCTTGTTCTCGTCGCCGCCGTTTTTCAGCACGTAGCCCCAGGCCGACAGGTAGGTGTAGCGTCCGTTACCCGAGGTTTTCGGGTTAGGCACGATCACCTGGACGCCGTCCTTGAGCAGGTCGGGCCAGTCTTTCAGGGTCTTCGGGTTGCCCTTGCGGACGATGAACACGGTGGCCGAGGTGAACGGCGCGCTGTGGTTCGGCAGACGGGTGACCCAGTCGTTCGGCACCAGTTGGCCGTTGTCGGCGAGGGCGTTGATGTCGGTGGCCATGTTCATGGTGATGACATCGGCAGGCAGGCCGTCGATGACCGAGCGCGCTTGCTTGCTCGAACCGCCGAAGGACATCTGCACGGTGATCTTCTCTTTGTGCTCGGCTTCCCAGTGCTTCTGGAACGCGGCGTTGTAGTCCTTGTAGAAGTCACGCATCACGTCGTAGGAGACGTTCAGCAGTGGGGCTGGGGCGGCCTGGGCGAAGCTGCCCACAGCCAGGCTCGCGGCCAGCAGCGAGGCACTGAAGAGTTTTTTCACTGTGCATTCCTTGTTGGAGTTAATTGACGGCATTGTGCCAGCGACTATAGCCAAAGCGCCTTAGGCACAAAAAGATTAAAAGCTGCTTTGCTTATTCCTCTTTTCTGAACAACGCATTGCCACACCGCGAACAGAAGGCTGCGCCATGTTCGTGCTGATTCTTGCGGCACACCGGGCAGTCATGACGCAGTTGCTCGCCGCGCATCGCGTTGGCCAGTTCGGCGGTAAAGATACCTGTGGGCACGGCGATGATCGAGTAACCGGTGATCATCACCAGCGAAGAAATGACCTGGCCCAGCGGCGTTTTCGGCACGATGTCACCGAATCCGACGGTGGTCAGGGTGACGATGGCCCAGTAGATACCCTTGGGAATGCTGGTAAAGCCGTGCTCCGGGCCTTCGACCACGTACATCAGGGTGCCGAACACCGTGACCAGGGTGGAGACGCTGACCAGGAACACGATGATCTTCTGCTTGCTGCCGCGCAGGGCGTCGAGCAGGTAATGGGCCTGCTTGAGGTACGGGCTGAGCTTGAGCACGCGGAAGATCCGCAGCATCCGGATGACCCGGATGATCAGCAGGTATTGGGCGTCGCTGTAGTACAGAGCGATGATCCCCGGCACGATCGCCAGCAGGTCCACCAGCCCGTAGAAACTGAAGGCGTAGCGCAGCGGCTTGGGCGAGCAGTACAGGCGCATCAGGTATTCGATCAGGAATACGGCGGTGAAGCCCCATTCGATTATGGCCAGCAGCCCGGCGTAGCTCTGGTGAACTTCGTCGATGCTGTCCAGTATCACGATGACCAGGCTGGCGAGGATGATCAGCAGCAGGGCGGTGTCGAAGCGGCGGCCGGCGACGGTGTCGGTTTGGAAGATGATGACGTAGAGCTGCTGGCGCAGGCTCTGAGGGGTGTTCATGAGGGGATGTGTTCCGGGGGGTGGTGCCGGGAAGCCTAGGGGGTGGCTGCTGCTTTGTGCAAGTTTCGGGTGCCTCATCGCTGCATGGGTATCTACACATCTCAGGCAACCCATGGCGTCAGGTCACCGCTCCCACAGGATCGCAAGTGGCTGACGTTTTGCGTTTGCCTGCAAGATGTGTAGATACGCATGCAACGATGAGGCCCATGACATCAGCCCAAAGCCGCTGCTTTCACCTTGCGAAACCCACCCAGCCGCACCATCCAGCACGCCACGATAAACGGCGCGGTCAGCCCCGAAACCGGCAGCAGGTTGAACAGCGGCTGCACAGCGATCGCCAGGACGATGGCCAGCAGCGGTTTCCACGGCTGGGCACGGGTGCCGCTGAAGGCGAGGGCGGCCAGCGCGGCATTGAAGCCATAAAGCCCCATGTAGGCCGCAGTCGCTTCACCGCCCACCAGCGCGACGCTGCCGCCGATCGCGGCGCCGACAAAGGCCCAGGCCGCCGCGTAGCGATCCGACAGCAGCAGGCCAAGGGCAATCAGCAGGCCCGCCAACGGCTGATCCAGCAGGAAGATCTGTCCCAGTCCTCGCGCCAATGCATCCAGCGGATTGGCCGGGACCGGCGCATTGGCAACCGTCGCCGGATCGGCGATGACCAGCAAGGCCCAGCCGATCAGCACGAACGGCAAGGTGTAGGCCGGCAGCAATACCGAACCACCACGCTTGAGCCATTGGTGCACCAGCATGCTGCTGAGCCCGGCGGCGGCGATGATGAGCGGTGCGAGCAGCGAGGACCACGGCAGCAGGTAGCTGAACAGCACGCCGATCAGCACGCCGTTGTAGCTGTACAGCCCGGCCTGGCGGTCGGCGCGGTCGTAGCCACGGCGCTGGGCCACCAGCAGCCCGGAGAGGGCGCCCAGCAGTGCACCGCCGAGCAGGTGCGGGGCGGTGAGAAGGATGGCCAGCAGGCAGCACAGGCCGCACAGCGGGTTACGCTGCAGCAGCACCTGACTGAAACCGTTGAGCAAGGCGGTCGCCCAGTCGGGGCAAGGGTTAACTAGATTTTTGGTGTACATGGCAGTAGGTCTGAGTGAAGTGGGTCGCCTCTTTGGGCGGGTCTTGTCCCACGGTTTAGGGGTATTTCTTTTTTAGCGCTCTGGATCGCGGAGCAAGCCCGCAGCCACAGATTCACGCGGATGAATCGGCGGTCGCAGGCTTGTCCCGCGAAAACGTCAAAGCAGGGTTTCGATACGCAGCGAGTTAGTCGATCCCGGCTGGCCAAAAGGCACACCGGCGGTGATCAGCAACGTGTCGCCACGGTTGGCCATGCCCTGGGCCTGGGCGATTTCCAGTGCGGTGGAGCACACTTCGTCGACCTGGCGCAGGCGATCGTTGACCACCGAATGCACGCCCCAGACCACGCTCAGGCGGCGAGCGGTGATGAGGTTCGGCGTCAGGTTGAGGATCGGTGCCCGTGGCCGCTCGCGCGAGGTGCGCAGGGTCGAGTTGCCCGACTCGCTGTAGTTGACCAGCACCGCCACCGGCAGGATCCCGCTGATACGGCGGATGGCGCAGCTGATGGCATCGGAAACCGTGGCTTCGGCCTTTGGCCGGCCGACGTCGAGCTGGGTCTGGTAGTCCGGACCACCTTCGACCTGGCGGATGATCTTGCTCATCATCTGCACCGCTTCGAGCGGGTATTCGCCGGAGGCGGTTTCCGCCGAGAGCATCACCGCATCAGCGCCTTCACCGATGGCGTTGGCGACGTCGGTGACTTCCGCGCGGGTCGGCGCCGGGGAGAAGCGCATCGATTCGAGCATCTGCGTTGCCACCACCACCGGACGGCCGAGCTGGCGGCAGGTGGCGATGATGTTCTTCTGGATCTGCGGCACGCTTTCGGCCGGCACTTCCACGCCCAGGTCACCGCGGGCAACCATGATCGCGTCGCTCAGCTCGGCGATCTCGCGTAGTTTGGTCACGGCCGAAGGCTTCTCGATCTTGGCCATGAGGAAGGCGCGGTCGCCGATCAACTGGCGCGCTTCGATGATGTCTTCAGGGCGTTGCACGAACGACAGCGCCACCCAGTCCACACCCAGTTCCAGGCCGAAGGTCAGGTCGCGGCGATCCTTTGGGGTCAGCGGGCTGAGGTCCAGCACCGCCTGCGGAACGTTGACGCCCTTGCGGTCGGACAGTTCGCCGCCGTTGAGCACGGTGGTGTCGATGGCATCGACGTGCTTGGCGGTCACGCGCAGGCGCAGACGCCCGTCGTCCACCAGCAGGTCCATGCCCGGCTCCAGCGCGGCGATGATTTCCGGGTGGGGCAGGTTGACGCGCTGGCCGTTACCCGGCGTCGGGTCGAGGTCCAGGCGCAGGGCCTGGCCGCGCTGCAGTTGCACCTTGCCCTCGGCCAGACGGCCGACGCGCAGTTTCGGACCTTGCAGGTCCATCAGGATGCCCAGCGGGTAGTTGAGCTGGCTTTCCACCTCGCGGATCCACTGGTAGCGCATCGCGTGGTCGGCATGCTCGCCGTGGCTGAAGTTGAGGCGGAAGATGTTGACCCCGGCCTCGACCAGTTGGCGGATGTCGTCGATGCCTTTGGTCGCTGGACCCAGGGTGGCGAGAATCTTGGCTTTTTTGTCAGGCGTCATGTTGAGCGGTCTCAAGGATGAGGATGGCGCGGAAGTCGTTGACGTTGGTGCGGGTCGGTTCGGTGACGATCAACCCGTCGAGCGCGGCGAAGTAGCCGTAGCCGTTGTTGTTGTCCAACTCGTCCGATGCCGACAGGCCCAGGGCCTGGGCGCGGGCGTAGCTGTCCGGGGTCATGATGGCGCCGGCGTTGTCTTCCGAGCCGTCGATGCCGTCGGTGTCACCGGCCAGGGCGTAGACGCCCGGCAGGCCCTTGAGGCTTTCGGTGAGGCTCAGCAGGAATTCGGCGTTGCGTCCGCCGCGGCCATTGCCACGCACGGTCACGGTGGTTTCACCGCCAGACAGAATCACGCAAGGCGCCGGCAGCGGCTGACCATGCAGCACCACCTGGCGGGCGATACCGGCGTGGACCTTGGCCACTTCCCGCGACTCGCCTTCCAGGTCGCCGAGGATCAGCGGGCTGAAGCCGGCTTGGCGGGCTTTCACCGCAGCGGCTTCGAGCGACTGCTGGGGCCGGGCGATCAGTTGGAAATGGCTGCGGGCCAGGGCCGGATCATCGGCCTTGACGGTTTCCGAGGCAGGGTTGTTCAGCCAGTCGATCACCGCTTGTGGCGCATCGATGTTGTAGCGCTTGAGGATCGCCAGCGCTTCGGCCGAGGTGCTCGGGTCGGCCACGGTGGGGCCGGAGGCGATGACCGTGGCGAGGTCGCCCGGCACATCGGAAATCGCGTAGGTATAGATAGTGGCCGGCCAGCAGGCCTTGGCCAGACGACCGCCCTTGATCGCCGAGAGGTGCTTGCGCACGCAGTTCATCTCGCCGATGGTGGCGCCGGACTTGAGCAGGGCTTTGTTGATCTGTTGCTTGTCCGCCAGGGTCAGGCCCTCGGCGGGCAGGGCGAGCAGCGCGGAACCGCCGCCGGACAGCAGGAAGATCACCCGGTCGTCGGCGCTGAGGCCACTGACCATTTCCAGCACGCGCTTGGCGACGGCGAGGCCGGCGGCGTCGGGGACCGGGTGGGCGGCTTCGACCACTTCGATCTTCGAGCAGCTAGCGCCGTGGCCATAACGGGTCACGACCAGGCCGCGGACTTCGCCTTGCCAGGTACGTTCGACCACTTCGGCCATGGCCGCTGCGGCCTTGCCGGCGCCGATGACGATGACGCGACCGGTGCGGTCGGCGGGCAGGTGTGCTTCAAGGACCTGCCGCGGGTGCGCGGCGTCGATGGCCGTTGCGAACAGGTCGCGGAGAAATTGTTGCGGATCGACCGACATCTCAGGCTCCCAAATCTTATTGTTCTTCAAAATCGAAAACGCCCCTGGAACGGCCTCCGTGCAGGCTGAACCAGGGGCGGTGTTGCGCTGTTGCAACTGCCAGCCACGCGGGTGGAAGGGAACGATGCGCGGCCCCTTCGCCGCGCGGCGTGCAGCTCTTGCTTACTTGTCGCCGCGGATCGAGAAGTTGGCCATGTGTTCCAGGCCTTTGATCAGCGCCGAGTGGTCCCAGTTGGCACCACCGATGGCCGCGCAGGTGCTGAACACTTGCTGGGCGTTGGAGGTGTTGGGCAGGTTGATGTTCAGTTCCTTGGCGCCTTGCAGGGCCAGGTTCAGGTCTTTCTGGTGCAGGCTGATGCGGAAGCCTGGATCGAAGGTGCCTTTGATCATGCGCTCGCCGTGCACTTCGAGGATCTTCGAGGACGCGAAGCCGCCCATCAGTGCTTCACGCACCTTGGCTGGATCGGCGCCGTTCTTGGAGGCGAACAGCAGGGCTTCGGCAACGGCCTGGATGTTAAGTGCAACGATGATCTGGTTGGCGACCTTGGCGGTCTGGCCATCACCATTGCCACCGACGCGGGTGATGTTCTTGCCCACGGCCTGGAACAGCGGCAGGGTGCGTTCGAAGGCGTTCGGGCAACCGCCGACCATGATGCTCAGGGTCGCCGCCTTGGCACCGACTTCGCCGCCGGAAACCGGTGCGTCGAGGTAGGCAGCGCCAGTGGCCTTGATCTTCTCGGCGAAGGCTTTGGTGGCGGTAGGCGAGATCGAGCTCATGTCGATCACGACCTTGTTCGGGCCAACGCCTTCGGCGACGCCGTTTTCACCGAACAGGACGGCTTCGACCTGTGGGGTATCGGGCACCATGACGATGATGAATTCGGCTTCCTGGGCCACTTCCTTCGGATTGGCCAGGGCCACGGCACCGGCGGCGATCAGCTCGGCTGGCGCGACGTCGTGGTGGGTGGACAGGAACAGACTGTGACCCGCTTTCTGCAGATTCTGCGCCATTGGGCGGCCCATGATGCCGGTGCCGATGAAACCGATTTTAGCCATGAGAATTTGCCTCTTTTATTTGTTGAGTTCTGATCCGGTGCGCCGCGCATCCCGTAGGAGCGAGCTTGCTCGCGAAGGCGATGAAGCCGGCGCCGGTGTCGGCGCGGCTTAGGTCATCGCGAGCAAGCTCGCTCCTACGGTGATGGGGGTATTTCCGTTTTCAGATAGCGTTATGCGTCTTCAGCCAGCCCAGACCTTCTTCGGTGGTGGTCTTGGGCTTGTACTCCGCGCCAACCCAGCCCTGGTAACCGATGCGGTCCAGGTGCTCGAACAGGAAGCGGTAGTTGATCTCGCCAGTGCCCGGCTCGTGGCGGCCCGGGTTGTCGGCCAGCTGGATGTGGTTGATCTTGGCCAGGTTGGTTTCAACGGTACGGGCCAGGTCACCTTCCATGATTTGCATGTGGTAGATGTCGTACTGCAGGAACAGGTTGTCGCTGCCCACTTCAGCCTGGATTTCCAGGGCTTGTTTGGTGGTGTTCAGGTAGAAACCCGGGATGTCGCGGGTGTTGATCATTTCCATGACCAGCTTGATACCGGCGGCCTTCAGCTTGTCGGCGGCGAAGCGCAGGTTCTCGACGAAGGTCTTGCGTACGGTGGCGCAGTCCGGGCCTTGCGGGCGGATGCCGGCCAGGGCGTTGACCTGGGTGTTGCCCAGGACCTTGGCGTAGGCGATGGCGAGGTCGACACCAGCGCGGAATTCCTCGACCCGGGCCGGGTCGCAGGCGATACCGCGGTCACCCTTGGCCCAGTCGCCGGCCGGCAGGTTGAACAGCACCTGGGTCAGGCCGTGAGCGTCGAGCAGTTGCTTGATCTCGGTCGAGCTGTAGTCGTAAGGGAAGAGGTATTCGACCCCGCTGAAACCCGCGTCGGCGGCGGCCTTGAAACGGGCCAGGAAGTCCTGTTCGGTGAACAGCATGGACAGGTTGGCGGCAAAGCGTGGCATGGTGGTCTCCTTGCTGGGATGGGCCCCGCGCCGTGAAGGGCGGGGCCGCACAGACGATCAGTCGAGCAGCGAAATCGCGGTTGGCGCGTCGTTGCCGACCAGTGCCAGGTCTTCGAATTCGTTGACCGCGTTGATTTCGGTACCCATGGAAATGTTGGTGACGCGTTCGAGAATCACCTCGACCACCACCGGCACGCGGTGCTCTTCGGCCAGCTTCTGCGCCTTGAGCAGGGCAGGGGCGATTTCTTCCGGCTTGAACACGCGCAGGGCCTTGCAACCCAGGCCTTCGACCACGGCAACGTGATCGACGCCGTAGCCGTTCAGGTCAGGCGAGTTGATGTTCTCGAACGCCAGTTGAACACAGTAATCCATCTCGAAGCCACGCTGCGCCTGGCGGATCAGGCCGAGGTAGGCGTTGTTCACCAGCACGTGGACGTACGGCAGTTTGAACTGCGCGCCCACTGCCAGTTCTTCGATCATGAACTGGAAGTCATAGTCGCCCGACAGTGCCACGACCTTGCGGGTCGGATCGGCCTTGACCACGCCCAGCGCAGCCGGAATGGTCCAGCCCAGCGGGCCGGCCTGGCCACAGTTGATCCAGTGACGTGGCTTGTACACGTGCAGGAATTGCGCGCCGGCGATCTGCGACAGACCGATGGTGCTGACGTAGGTGGTGTCCTTGCCGAACACCTCGTTCATTTCCTGGTAAACGCGCTGCGGCTTGACCGGCACGTTGTCGAAGTTGGTCTTGCGTTGCAGGCTGGATTTGCGCGCCTGGCAGTCTTTCAGCCATTCGCCGCGGCACTTCAGCTTGCCGGCAGCTTTCCACTCGCGGGCCACTTCCAGGAACACGTCCAGTGCGGCGCCAGCGTCGGAAACGATGCCCAGGTCCGGGGTGAACACGCGGCCGATCTGGGTCGGTTCGATGTCGACGTGGATGAAGGTGCGGCCTTCGGTGTAGACGTCCACGGAACCGGTGTGACGGTTGGCCCAGCGGTTGCCGATACCGAACACCAGGTCGGATTTCAGCATCGTGGCGTTGCCGTAGCGGTGCGAAGTCTGCAGACCAACCATGCCGACCATCAGTTCGTGATCGTCAGGGATGGTGCCCCAGCCCATCAGGGTCGGAACGACCGGTACGCCGGTCAGTTCAGCGAACTCGACCAGTTTTTCGCTGGCGTCGGCGTTGATGATGCCGCCACCGGCAACCAGCAGTGGGCGCTCGGCGTCATTCAGCAGTGCGAGGGCTTTCTCGGCCTGGACGCGGGTAGCGGCAGGCTTGTGGATTGCCAGCGGCTCGTAGGCATCGATGTCGAATTCGATTTCGGCCATTTGCACGTCGAACGGCAGGTCGATCAGCACAGGGCCTGGACGGCCGGTGCGCATTTCGTAGAAGGCTTTCTGGAAGGCGTAAGGCACTTGGCCCGGTTCCAGAACGGTGGTCGCCCACTTGGTCACCGGCTTGACGATGCTGGTGATGTCGACGGCCTGGAAATCTTCTTTATGCAGGCGAGCGCGCGGCGCTTGGCCAGTGATGCAGAGAATCGGGATGGAGTCGGCGGAGGCACTGTACAGACCGGTGACCATGTCGGTGCCGGCTGGGCCCGAGGTGCCGAT
The DNA here is from genome assembly GCF_003231275.1 of Pseudomonas huaxiensis. GTDB lineage: Bacteria > Pseudomonadota > Gammaproteobacteria > Pseudomonadales > Pseudomonadaceae > Aquipseudomonas > Aquipseudomonas huaxiensis. The sequence continues at coordinate 32,811 of NZ_QKVL01000005.1, read as the reverse complement.
GCACACGCCGATGTTGCCGGCCTTGGTGCGGGTGTAGCCCTCGGCCATGTGCGAGGCGCCTTCAACGTGGCGAGCGAGGACGTGATCGATACCACCGACTTTCTTCAGCGCCGAGTACAGCGGGTTGATCGCTGCACCAGGAATGCCAAACGCGGTGTCCACACCTTCACGGCGCATCACCAGAACGGCTGCATCGATTGCTCTCATTTTGCTCATTGTTTTGTGCCTCATTGATTTTGTAATTGTATACAAACTGCTTTTTGCCAGAGTTTATTCATGGGACGCAGTGCTGGTCAATCCATTTTCATCGGCGGTCTGTGCTTTCGTCGAAATGCCGTAAAAAAGGCTTTGGCGACGATCAGGGGCGTGATGTGGAAAATATTGTATACAAAAATATTCACCATTGTGTTCTATTTGTTCTATCAGTTTTCACTTGCCCGCCTGGGCTTCTAACAAAAAGAGGACCGTTTCATGAACGCATTGAGCTTGAAAGTTGCTGTCAGCCTGGTGAATGGCGCGCTGGCAGCGGGTCGCAAGATTTCCGCCGCGCCGTTGACCGTGGTGGTGCTGGATGCTGGCGGCCACCTGCTGGCGTTGCAGCGCGAGGACGGCGCCAGCCTGCTGCGTCCGCAGGTGGCGATGGGCAAGGCGTGGGGCGCGATCGCCCTGGGCAAGGGCTCGCGTTTACTGGCGCTGGACGCGCAGCAGCGCCCGGCGTTCTTCGCCGCGCTCAATGGCCTGGGTCAGAGCCCGGTGGTACCGGCGCCGGGTGGCGTGCTGATTCGTAATGAGGCGGGCGTGGTGCTGGGGGCGATCGGGATCAGTGGCGATACGTCGGATATCGACGAGCAGTGTGCGATCAGTGCGATCGAAGAGGTGGGGCTGCGGGCTGATGCCGGGGTTGCGGCCTGATTTGAGTTCTGTGGTGTGATTACGGGCCTCATCGCTTGCCGGCGATGAGGCCTTCGAACCGGACATCAATTGTCCGGCGCACATCCTTTCAACACCAGCCGAATGATGGTCTGCGCCGCCGCCTCGTAGTCACTGTCATCGAGCTTGGCCTTGCCGGTCACCACCGAAATCTGCCAGTCGAAATCAGCGTAGGTCTGGGTCGCCGCCCAGATGCTGAACATCAGGTGATGCGGGTCTACCGGGGCGATCTGGCCGTGGTCGATCCAGCGCTGGATGCAGGCGATGTTGTGCCGGGCCTGGACGTTCAGTTGCTCCACCTGCCGCGTACTCAGGTGCGGCGCGCCATGCATGATCTCGCTGGCAAATACCTTCGACGCAAACGGTAGATCCCGGGAGATCCGCACTTTGGAGCGGATATAGGCGCTGAGCACTTCCTCCGGATCACCCTCGGCGTTGAACGGGGTCGACGCCTGCATGATCGGCTCGATGATGCTTTCGAGCACCTCGCGGTAGAGGTTTTCCTTGGACTTGAAGTAGTAGTAGACGTTGGGCTTGGGCAAGCCGGCCTTGGCCGCGATGTCGCTGGTCTTGGTGGCGGCGAAACCCTTGTCGGCGAATTCTTCACTGGCCGCACGCAGGATCAGTTCTTTGTTGCGCTCGCGAATGCTGCTCATGGTTTGGCGCTGTTCCTTGGTCTCGGCCCGCACCGCGGCAGGCCCGGGCAGGCGGTGGCGCATGGTAGCACCGGGCTCGCGGGGGGCTCAAGGCGGCGTCCCAAGCGGTTCGCAGGTGTATCGCAAGCGGCAAGCGGCTATCCTTCTGTAACTATTCTTTACGCGAGATACATGCAAATGGCAGGAAGCAGCCTTCTTCTACTGATCGACGATATCGCGGCAGTACTCGATGACGTTTCCGTGATGACCAAAGTAGCGGCCAAGAAAACGGCCGGTGTATTGGGCGACGACCTGGCGCTCAATGCCCAGCAGGTCACGGGCGTAAAGGCGGAGCGGGAAATTCCGGTGGTGTGGGCGGTCGCCAAGGGTTCCTTCGTCAACAAGCTGATCCTGGTGCCGGCGGCGCTGCTGATCAGCGCGTTCATTCCATGGGCGGTCACGCCGCTGTTGATGATCGGCGGTGCCTACCTCTGTTTCGAGGGTTTCGAGAAACTCGCCCACAAGTTCCTCCATGGCGCTGACGAAAAGCACGCCGAGCACACTGCCTTGAGCGAAGCCGCGGCCAACCCGGCGGTGGACCTGGTGGCCTATGAGAAAGACAAGATCAAAGGCGCGATCCGCACGGATTTCATCCTGTCCGCAGAGATCATCGCCATCACCCTCGGCACGGTCGCCGGCGCACCGTTGACCCAGCAGATCATCGTGCTCTCGGGCATCGCCGTGGTGATGACCGTGGGTGTCTACGGGCTGGTGGCGGGGATCGTCAAGCTCGATGACCTCGGCCTGTGGTTGACCAACACCTCCAAAGGCATCGGCAAAACGATCGGCCGCGGCATCCTGCATTCGGCGCCGTGGTTGATGAAGGCGCTGTCGGTGGTGGGCACGGCCGCGATGTTCCTGGTCGGGGGCGGGATTCTGGTGCATGGCATCGAGCCGCTGCATCATGCGATCCAGGGCTTCAGCGAAGGCCGTGGTGGTGGCTTGACGTCGGCGCTGCTCAGCGGCGTGGTCGGTATCGTCGCCGGCGCGTTGGTGCTGGCGGTGGTCGGTGGGGCGAGCAAGGTCTGGCGGGCGGTGAAGGCCTGAGGTTCGCCCACCGACATGGCCAGTGCCAGTCAGTTAAAACAATTGCGGTCCTTCGCGACGGTTCGGCGCCCCGACAAGCTCGCTCCTACAGGTTCATCACGCCTCTGTAGGAGCGAGCTTGCTCGCGAAGGGCTCGGCCGTTTTCATTTCTTCAAGGCGTCGCGGCCGTCTGCGGTGTGTGGTTCTCCGGCACCCAGTCCAGCAGGCGCTGCTTGAAGCCGTAGCTGGCACTTTCGTAGTAGGCGATGGCTCGCTTGATCAGCGGATTGTCCGCGTCGCTCGCGACTTCATGGCTTTCACCCAGCGCCTGTTGGTGCAAACGCAGGCCGCCACGCGGGCTGAGAATCGCCAGGTCCTGGCCGTCGAACAGGCCCAGGTGCTGGTAGTTGCCGATCAGCACCCGCGGCGGCAGGTTGTCTTCCAGCAGCAGGTTGCGGCCAAAGAACGTCGAGGTGTAGCTCATGTTCAGCAGCCCGAGCAGGGTCGGCGCCAGGTCGATCTGGCTGGCCAGCTTGCCTTCCTCGCGGGCCTCGATCAGCTTCGGTCCATAAATGAACAGCGGGATCTGGTAGTTCTGCACCGGCAGGTCTTCCTTGCCCGCGCTGCCGGCAGTGTGGTCGGCGACGAAGATGAACAGAGTGTTGTCGAACCACGGTTTTTTCCGGGCTTCGGCGAGGAATTGGCCGATGGCGTAGTCGGTATATTTCACCGCTCCGTCGCGGCCATTACCTGACGGAATGTCGATCCTGCCGTCCGGATAGGTGTAAGGGCGGTGGTTGGAGGTGGTCATCAGTTGCAGGAAGAACGGCACCTGATTGGCGTGATCGGCGTCAGCCAGTTTCACCGCTTGCCGGTAGAGGTCTTCGTCGGACATGCCCCAGGCGTTCTTGAAGCTGATATCGCTTTCGTCGACGCTGGTCTGGTCGACGACCCGATAGCCGTTGCCGCTGAAGAAGGCGTTCATGTTGTCGAAGTAGCCGCGACCGCCATACACGAACACGCTGTCGTAACCGACCTCGCTCAGGTGCCACCGGTGAGCAGCGTCAGGTGGTTGTGGTGGGTGCGCAGGCGCGGGTTCTGCGCTGGACGGCCGGGCGGCCGGAGCAGGTGCCGAACGATCAGGTCCGCTATCAGGTCGACGATCACCTCGGCTCGGTTGCCCTGGAGTTCGACGGTCAAGCGCGCCTGTTGACCAGCGAAGTCTTCTATCCCTTCGGCGGCACGGCAATCTGGGCGGGAAGCAATGCGGTGCAGGCGGGCTACAAGAGCCGGCGTTTTTCCGGCAAGGAGCGCGATGCCACGGGGCTGTATTACTTCGGCCTGCGATACTACGCGCCATGGTTGTCGCGCTGGATCAACCCGGACCCGCTTGGCGAGGTGGATGGCCTGAACCTGTTTCGCATGGTGAGGAACAATCCGTTGAGTTTGCGGGATCGGGATGGCGGGGAGGCGATACCCAGTGAGGCGCATTTCTATTGGGGAGGAAGTTCCATCCCGCCAGAGTACCTGTACAACGTGCTGATGTTCCAGGAGCTCAACCCCGAGTGGCAGGTGAACATGTGGGTGACCAGACCGATGCAACTGGAAAGCTCGTTCATCAGGATGGAACAGAGCATGGATGCCATGCAGCGTGATCTTGCGGCCACCCACGGCAAGCACCTCAAACGGCGTGATCCGGCAGAAGTCTTCTCTGCATTACGCGAATCCGCTGGGGTCGAGGCGGAGAAACTCCATGGGATCTTCCTGCGTGAAAGCAATGGCGCCTATCAGAACCATGCTGCAGCCAGTGACGTGTTTCGTCTGGCGGTGCTCCATGCCTACGGCGGGATGTACATGGACATGGACGTAGCGGTGGGCGGCGCGATCGACCTTGGTGAGGGGAGCAGTGATTTTCTCGTTCATGCCGAACGTCGCTCTATTTCCAATGCGGTGCTGGCGGCGGTGTCGGGCACGGAAACGACACGCAGGTTGCTGAAGCAGGTGGTCCACGAGTATTCGCCGGCTTCGAGCAAGAATGAACACTTGCCGGAGGTTGCCTGGACAACCAAGCGCCACAAGGCGGGAGAAGGACTTTTTTCCCGTATGAAGCTGACCATGTTCATGACGGGGCCTTCGATGATAAGAGCGACCCTCGGCGAGCAAAGATTGCTACAAGACGCACCAAGGCTTCCAGCGGGGGCGTTCTATGGCCATCGACGGGCGATGCCGAGTGATAGGCCGCAAACGCGGGACTTGAGCCAGATGTCCTTTGGTGGGTACGAGACAGCACTTTTCGGCGAGGGGAATTGGGGAAGCGTGCGCCCTGGCAGACGCTCATCGGTGGCCTGAAACGGTTGCCGTAGGGTTCCAGGCCACCTACGGGAGCCTGGAACCCCGTGGGGCATTTACTTAAAAGTGCACTTTCACCAGCAGGCTGGCGGTGTTCTGGTTGGTGTCGAAACCAGAGCTGTTTTCGATGCCGTACTTGTCTTTCCAGTAGTCGTATTCGATACCGACGTAGAGCTGTTTCTCACCCAGGTCCAGCGCCTTGCCGAGGTCGTACTTGATCTGCGGGTTGAAGTGCAGGTTGGCGTGGTAGGTGCCGCGCTTCTTGGTTTCGTCGTTGTCGACGACCCAGTCCATGAAGCCGTCGATGAGGATGTCGGACTTGCCCACGGGGATGGTGTAGGCCCACGCCGGAGTGATCTGCCAGACGTTGTCGCCGGCGCGGCTGCCTTCGGTGTTGCGCTGGTAGAAGTTCAACTGGAAGTAGTCGAAGCCGGGGATGTCCAGGTCGAAGCCCGGGCCGATCAGGTAGGACTCGGTGTCACCCTCGCCGAACTCGTAGGTCATGGCCAGCAGCACGTCCTTGACCGGGCCGAACGACAGCTTCTGGTCGAAGATCTTGCCGAACGACAGGCGCGGGCTGAACTCGCCATAGTAGGTGTTCGGGCCGTTGCTGCCGTCTTTTTTGCCGTTGTAGAAGATCTTGTCGATGAACAGGAAGTTGTCACCGTACTTCCAGGCATCGGCGTGCTCGAAAGTGAAGGTCTGCTGGATTTCCGGGTTGACCGCGAAATCCTTGCCGTACAGGTAGGTCAGGCTGTTGTTCTGCCATTGCAACAGGTCGCCGGCCATGGCGGAGCTGGCGGCCAGCAGGCCACCTGCGAGGATCAGGCTGTTGGTAAAGCGCATCGGGTTGCTCCCTTGATTGATTCTGTTAGCGACGCTCTTGAGCTGGCGTCGTCGGGTTGATCGAGTTGCCTTCCGGGTCAGGTTTTTGCGATCGCCCACGAAAAAAGGGCAAGCGCTGGCCCCGTCTTTCCGGAAGGGTGCAGCAATCCTGCTCGACGTCTTTCTGAACAGTTCAAAGCGGTTACGACTGTTGGCGCTTACATTTACCAACCGCCCGTATTCATTGACTGAGCGGTCAGTAAACGGGGGCGAAATCCTTCCGCCCCGGTCGAGGGGGCGCGCAGGTTACTGGCTTGCGCGCTGGCCCTCAAGTGCTCCGTCCTGGAGCCGGTGGAACAAAATCCTTTCACCTGGTCAGGTTTTAGAAATGCACCTTCACCAGCGCACTGGTCACGCTCTGGTTGGTGTCGAGACGACCGCTGTTCTCGATCCCGTATTTGTCTTTCCAGTAGCTGTATTCGAAACCGACATAAAGCTGCTTGGCGCCAAGGTTCAGGGCCTTGCCCAGGTCGTATTTGACCTGTGGGTTGAACTGCAGGTTGGCGTGATAGGTGCCGCGCTTTTTGGTTTCGTCGTTGTCGACGACCCAGTCGATGTAGCCGTCGATGAGGATGTCGGACTTACCTACGGGAATCGTGTAGGAGAAGGTCGGAGTGATCTGCCAGACGTTGTCACCCGCACGGCTGCCTTCGGTGTGACGGTTGTAGAAGTTCAGGGTGAAGTAGTTGAAGCCGGGAATCGCCAGGTCGAAGCCGGGGCCGATCAGGTAGGCCTCGTTGTCGCCTTCGCCGGACTCGTAGCTGACGGCCAGCAGCACGTCCTTGATCGGGCCGAGTTCGACCTTGGTGTCGAAGATCTTGCCGAACGAGAAGCGCTCGGTGAACTCGCCGTAGTAGGTGCGGTAGCCTTTGCCGCGGTCGGCCTGGCCGTTGTAGAAAATCTTGTCGACAAACAGGAAGGTGTCGCCGTACTTCCACTTGTTGGCGTGTTCGAAGGTAATGGTCTGCTGAATCGCAGGGTTGACCTGGAAGTCCTTGCCGTACAAATAGCTGAGGCTGTTGGATTGCCACAGCAGAAGATCCCCCGCTACCGCTGGAAGTGTTGCCAGCAAGCTGCTGCCCAGGAGGAGGGAAGTGGTGATGCGTTTCATGTTGTGATTCCCGGCTAATTGTTATTGTTCGTTGCGGTTTTTTCGGCGCGAAGCGCCCCGGCCGACCCGCTCCCACGGGTCGACGGTCCTGCGTATTGCTCGGGTTTGCCGGGCGGCGAAAGCGCCGCCCAAAAGGCTCAATGGTGGGCGGAGGCTTCGTTGTGCGCAGCGCGCTCGGCGCCGCCGAGGATGTTGAACAGCAGGTTCAGCACCAGGGCGCTGACCGTGGCCATGGCGATACCGCTATGGGTGATTGGCTCCATCCACTGCGGCATTTGCGCGAAGAACTCCGGACGCACGACCGGAATCAGGCCCATGCCGACGCTGACTGCGACCAGCAACTGATTGCGCCGGTCGGCGATGTCCGCTTCCTGGAGGATCTTGATGCCGGTGGCGGCGACCATGCCGAACATGGCGATCGACGCACCGCCCAGTACCGCTGGCGGAATCGAGGCAATCAGGAACGCGGCCTTCGGCAGCAGGCTGAGCAGGATCAGCAAGCCACCTGCCACCACGGTCACGTAGCGGCAACGCACGCCGGTCATTTGCACCAGGCCGATGTTCTGGGCAAACGAGGAGTGGGTGAAGGTGTTGAAAAAACCGGCGACAAAGGAAGCGCCGGCGTCGCACATCAAGCCGCGACGAAGCATGCCGGGGGTGACCTCGCGATCGGTCACCTTGCCCAGGGCGATGAACATGCCGGTGGATTCGACGAAGATGATCACCACCACCAGGCACATGGAAAGAACCGGCGCAAGGCTGAAGGTCGGCATGCCGAAGTGCAGCGGCGTCACGACCTGGACCCAGGGCGCTTCGTCGAGACCGGTGAGGTCGACCATGCCGATCGAGCCGGCCAGGATGTAGCCCAGGCCCATGCCGATCAGTACCGAAACGTTGACCCAGAAACCGCGCATGAAGCGGTTGACCAGGAGAATGGTGGCCAGGACCAGGCCGGCGACGATCAGGTAGATCGGCGAGCCGAAGGTGCTGGCAGAGGCGCCGCCACCCGCCCAGTTGACGGCAACCGGGAACAGCGACAGGCCGATCGAGGTGATGACCGTGCCGGTCACCAAAGGCGGGAAGAAACGCACCACCTTGGACATGAAGGGCGCGATCAGCATGCCGAAGAACCCGGCGGCGATGGTCGCGCCGAAGATCCCTTGCAGGCCGACGCCAGGCATCCCGGCCATGGCCACCATGCTGCCGACGGCGGCGAAGCTGGCACCCATCATTACCGGCATGCGGATCCCTACAGCACCAATGCCGAACGACTGAACGATGGTGGCGACACCGGCGACCAGCAGATCGGCATTGATCAGGAAAGCAACTTCTTCACGGGAGAGTCCGGCAGCCTGTCCGATGATCAGCGGCACCGCGATGGCGCCTCCGTACATCAGCAACACATGCTGCAGACCGACGAGGATCAATTGCAGCAAGGGCAGGGGCTGTCGTGGCGGCGCAACGGGAATGTACGCCTTGCGAGACTCGGACATGCAGCACCTCAACGGTTTTGTTCTTGTTTTTAGCTGCAAGCCTCAAGCGACAAGCTTCAAGAAGAAGCCGCCGCTATCAGGCGTGCAGTTGTTGCTGGTATCTCGACCGCAAGCCGAAGCGGATACCTCCTGAGAAAGGAGGACCGCTCTGGCTTGCAGCTTGTAACGTGAAGCTCGCGACTACTGTCAGTTGACTGGAGCGCCTTTGGCGATCCAGTCGCCGACCAGCTTGCGTTCCTCGGCAGTCATCTGGGTGATGTTGCCCAGGGGCATGATCTGGCTGGCGACGGCCTGGGCCTGGATACGCGGTGCCAGTTGCTGGATCTGTTGCGGGGTATCGAACATCACGCCGGCTGGCGCGGTGCTGAACAGTGGGCTGGTCGGCTTGGCCGAATGGCACACGGTGCAGCGTTCCTGGATGACGCTGTGGATCTTGTCGAAACCACCGCCGGCAGCCTGGGCCGCGGCGGTTGCCTGGGCAGGTGCATCGACGGGCGCGGCAGGGGCGGCTGGCGCCTGGGCTGCCTGTTCGGCTGCGGCTTTGTCTTCGGCCGCTTTCTCGGCAGCAGTCTTGCCACCCAGTGCGGTTTCCGGCAGCGGCTGGTATTCGACTTTCGCGGCGGCTTGCTCAGGCGCGGTCGAGACCGGCTTGGGGCCGGTGACGTAGGCCAGGCAGATCATCGCCAGTGCGCCGGCGGGCAGGGCCCAGGCGTACTTGTTGCTGTCGTGACGGGTGTTGAAGTAGTGACGGATCAGGACCGCGGCCACTGCGATACCTGCCAGGATCAGCCAGTTGTACTGGCTGCCGTAGGTGCTCGGGAAGTGGTTGCTGATCATGATGAACAGCACCGGCAAGGTGAAGTAGTTGTTGTGGCGCGAGCGCAACAGGCCCTTGGCCGGCAGGACCGGGTCCGGGGTCTTGTTGGCTTCGATGGCGGCGACCAGCTGACGCTGGGCCGGCATGATGGTGCGGAACACGTTACCCACCATGATGGTGCCGATGATGGCGCCGGTGTGCAGGTAAGCGCCACGACCGCTGAACACCTGGCTGAAGCCGTAGCACGCCGCGATGATCAGGACGAACAGCACCAGACCGAGCAGGGCAGGGTGTTTGCCCAGTTGCGAGTCGCAGAGGAAGTCGTAGATGAACCAGCCGGCGATCAGCGAACCGACGCCGATGGCGATCCCTTCAGCGCCCGACAGGCTGCTGCCAGGGGCCAGCAGATACAGGGTCGGGTTGAAGTAGAACACCACGCACAGCAGCGCGATACCGGACATCCAGGTGAAGTAGGCTTCCCATTTGAACCAGTGCAGGTTCTCCGGCATTTTCGGCGGGGCCAGCTTGTACTTCTCCAGGTGGTAGATACCGCCACCGTGGATCGCCCAGAGATCACCGGACAGCCCTTCACGCGGGTTGGAGCGATTCAGGTTGTTTTCCAGCCAGACGAAGTAGAACGACGCGCCGATCCAGGCCACGCCGGTAATCATGTGAACCCAGCGCACGCTAAGGTTCAGCCATTCCAACAGATGTGCTTCCACAGTCTTTACCTCTTGCCGGTCACCGGAAAACCGATGGCCAGCCTTTTCTTATTGGTGGGGATTGAGGACCAGTTGCTCGTCCTCGGTGAAGAAATGCTCGTCGCAGTTGTTGCCGGAACCACTGCGATCAACCACCAGGAAATCATCCCGCTTTTCGATCGTAAGCACCGGGTGGTGCCAAACGCCGCGATGGTAATTGACGCCCTGCTTTCCATTACTCAGGAAGGCGCGGACGAGACCCGATACAGGTGCGTCGCCAACAGGCGCGACCACGATCAGAAAGGGGTTGCCGAGCAGCGGAATGAAGGCCTGGCTGCCCAGCGGATGGCGTTCCAGCATGCGCACGGTCAGCGGCATGTCCAGCGCGTCGGCGCGGAAGATGCTGATGATCGCCTTGTCTTCCGGCTGCGCGGTTTCGACCGTCGCCAGCTTGTGGAAGCGCATGGTCGAGCCGTTGTTGATCATGAAGTGGTCGCTGCCGTCGGTTTCGATCACGTCACCGAAAGGGGCGAAGGCTTCTTTGCTCAGGGGCTCAATCACTAAAGTGCGCATGCGTAGGTCTCTTGATTCTGTGTGTTGTTATCAGGCTGTAGCCGCCGGCCGGGCCGGCGCGCAAGGTCTTACAGTTGCAGCAGGCGGAACAGGGCGATCAGGTTGATCTGCGCCAGGGCTTCCTTGAACTCGGCCTCGGCATCGTTGTGGATGCGGGTTTCGAACGAGGCGAGGATCTGGTGCCGGTTGCTGCCCTTCACCGCCATGATGAACGGGAAGCCGAACTTGTCTTTGTAGGCGTCATTGAGCGTGGTGAAACGCGTGAACTCTTCGGCGGTGCACTGGTGGATACCGGCGCCGGCCTGTTCGTTGGTGCTCGATTCGGTCAGTTCGCCCTGGACTGCGGCTTTGCCTGCGAGATCCGGGTGAGCGTTGATCAGCGCGAGCTGAGCGGCGTGGTCGGCGCTCAGCAGGATGTCGCTCATGCGCTGGTGCAGGTTTTCGATCTGATCCACTTCTTCGAGCTGGCCCAGGTCAAAGGCTTTCTCGGCGACCCATGGCGAGTGTTCGTAGATGTCGGCGAAAGCCTCGACGAACGCGGCGCGGTCCAGGGACGAAGGGGTCAGGGTCTTGAAAGCGGTCATTGGGCGTTCTCGGCGGTGTAAGGGTGGTTGGCGTGCCAGTGGCGCGCGATGTCCTCGCGGCGGGCAAACCAGACCTGGTCATGGCTTTTGGCGTAGTCGATGAAGCGCTTGAGCGAAGCCAGGCGCGCCGGACGACCGATCAGGCGGCAGTGCAGGCCGATGGAAAGCATCTTCGGCGCTTCGGCACCTTCTTCGTAGAGCACGTCGAAGGCGTCCTTGAGGTACTGGAAGAACTGCTCGCCGCAGTTGAAGCCCTGGACCTGGGTGAAGCGCATGTCGTTGGTGTCCAGGGTGTAGGGGATCACCAGATGCGGCTTGTCGGTCGGGTTGTTGCGCTCCCAGTAGGGCAGGTCGTCGTCGTAGGTATCGCTGTCGTAGAGGAAGCCGCCTTCCTCCATCACCAGGCGACGGGTGTTCGGCCCGGTACGGCCGGTGTACCAGCCCACCGGGCGTTTGCCGGTCAGGTCGGTGAGGATGCGGATGGCTTCGAGCATGTGCTCGCGCTCCTGAGCCTCGTCCATGTTCTGGTAGTCGATCCAGCGGTAGCCGTGGCTGCAGATCTCGTGGCCGGCTTCGACCATGGCGCGGATCACGTCGGGGTGGCGCTGCGCGGCCATGGCCACGGCGAAGACGGTCAGCGGTACGCCGCTGTCCTTGAACAATTTCAGCAGGCGCCATACGCCCGCGCGGCTACCGTATTCGTAGAGCGATTCCATGCTCATGTTGCGCGCGCCTTGCAGCGGCTGGGCGGAGACCATCTCGGAGAGGAAGGCTTCGGATTCCTTGTCGCCGTGAAGGATGTTGCGTTCGCCGCCTTCTTCATAGTTGAGCACGAAAGACAACGCGATACGGGCATTCCCCGGCCAGCGTGGATGGGGTGGGGTATTGCCGTAACCGATCAGGTCGCGAGGATAATCAGCGCTCACTGCAGTCTTCCTTCTTGTACGTAAACACGGGAGGGTGGCAGTCGCAGGTTGCGTTGGGCCACGTCGATGGGTGTGATTGTATACAACTTTATTGACGATTTGTAAGCCTGTTTTTTCTCATTTCTTCCAGCGCTTTAACAGAGAAAGGTCTGCAAGAAACTTGCCTGATTGGTCAGCAAATGACGCTGACGTCTGCCAATGCCCTGGCTTTGCGACTGATGGCGTATTTACAGAAGGCCGATTGGCTGAGGCTCAATCTGGCCGGAAAAATTGTGTACAATTTTTCAAGAAAGTGTCTTAATAGTCCACCTTCCGCACACCGCCGTGGTCTACCCTGGTGCCGTGCGGGTATTTTTTGCCCACAGATTGAACAATGAGGCGAGCAAGCAATGGGACGTTTGACCACGCATGTACTGGATGCCGCACACGGCTGTCCTGGTAGCTCGATCAAGGTCGAGCTCTATCGTGTCGAAGGCCAGCAACTGGAGCTGGTGAACACTGCCCTGACCAACAGCGATGGCCGCGTCGACGCGCCGCTGCTGCAGGGTGATGACTACCGCAGCGGTGTTTACCAGTTGCAGTTCAGCGCCGGTGACTACTACCGCGCCCGTGGTGTGCAACTGCCGCAGCCGGCCTTCCTTGATGTGGTTGTGCTGCGTTTCGGCATCAATGCCGAGCAGGAGCACTACCACGTTCCGCTGCTGATCTCGCCTTACAGTTACTCGACCTATCGCGGAAGCTAGTTGGTCGCTAGAAGAATCTTCGTAGGTCCTTGCCCGCTCACACTGGCGGGCTTTTTTTCGTCTGCTGTTTTCCAGCCACAAGCCACAAGCCACAAGCTGCAAGAAAGAGCAGTCCGCGTCGCCGCAGCTTGTCTGATCGCTTGCCGCTTACAACTTGCAGCTCAAAAAAAGCCCCACCCAAAGGTGAGGCTCCTGTCCCGCCATCTATCCCTTAAAGGAAGATGAACTTGGCAATGAAGATCGCGCACAGCACCCACAGGCTGGCCGAGACTTCTTTATGCCGGCCAGTGCACGCCTTGAGCACCACATAAGTAATGAAGCCCAGGGCAATGCCGTCCGCGACCGAGAACGTCAGCGGCATCATGATCACCGTGACGATCGCGGGAATGGTGTCGGTCGCTTCGTCCCATTCGATATGGGCCATGCTGCCCATCATCAACATGGCGACGTAGATCAGCGCTCCCGCAGTGGCATATGCGGGGATCATGCCGGCCAGCGGCGCAAAGAACATCGCTGCGACGAACAGCAGGCCCACCACCACCGCCGTCAGGCCGGTGCGACCACCGGCGGCGACGCCTGCGGCACTCTCCACATAGCTGGTCACTGGCGGCACGCCGACCACCGCGCCGAACACGCTCGACGCACTGTCTGCCTTGAGCGCACGGGACAGGTTCTCGATGCGGCCGTCAGCATTCACCAGATTGGCGCGCTGGGCGACGCCCATCAGGGTGCCGGCGGTGTCGAACATGTGCACGAAGAGGAATGCCAGAACCACGGCAATCATGCTGACGTTGAACACCCCGGCGACATCCATGGCCATCCAGGTTGGCGCCAGGCTCGGTGGCAGCGAGAACACGCCGCCGTACTCCACCAGGCCCAGACCCCAGCCGGCGAGAGTGACGGTGATGATGCTGATGAGGATGGCGCCGAACACCCGGTGGTAGCTGAGCACGGCAATCATCAGGAAGCAGATGGCTGCCAGCAGCGGGCCGGGTTCGTTCAGGTGACCGAGCTTGATCAGGGTGGCCGGGCTGTCGACAACGATGCCCGCAGTCTTGAGGCCGATCAGTCCGAGAAACAATCCGACGCCGGCGCCCATGGCATGACGAAGGCTGACCGGGATGCTGTTCAGCAGCCATTCGCGTACGCGGGAAAGGGTCAGGAACATGAACAGCACCCCGGAGACAAATACGGCCCCCAGCGCCGCCTCCCAGGTGTAACCCATGGTCCCGACCACGGTGTAGGTGAAGAAGGCGTTCAGGCCCATGCCAGGTGCCAGCCCGACCGGCCAGTTGGCGTAGAGCCCCATCAGCAGGCAGCCCAGGGCGGCGGCGATGCAGGTGGCGACGAAGGCGGCACCGTGGTCGATTCCGGCGTCGGCCATGATGTTGGGGTTGACGAAGATGATGTAGGCCATGGTGATGAAGGTCGTCAGGCCGGCGATCATTTCAGTCTTTACGGTAGTGCCGTGTAGCTTGAGTTTGAAAATCCGCTCCAGCCAGCTCGTTTCGAGCGGTGGGGCAAGATCCAGCGTAGGTGCGTCGGATTTGCGGCTTTCCACAGCGTGTACTCCTCAAGTCTTTCTTGTTTTTCAGAGCTGGTCCTGCACGATCACTCGGGGCTCTGCGAGGGAAGGGTTGGCAAGGCGACCGACTCGAATGTTGACCTTTGAGTCAGGAAGTTGCCCGGTGGATTATGCGTTTGTATACAAAGAATGCAAATACTGTTTTATTAGGTGTGCGCACATTAGAGGTGGCGGGCGCTATAACGGAGATCGCCGCCTGCAGAAATGCAGTTTGCTGTGTACAATGCGGCAATACCTTTAGCCGTTAATTTTCTACCCAGGACTTGCCATCGCCCCACTGGCTGGTATTACAGTCGAGGTCCGATAGGCGAATCTTCGTGCGCGAGTGCCCATGAACGAACAGCTACAACCCCTCAAGAAAGCCCCGCGGGCCGGCAAGACCGGTGGCCGCAGCGGTACCCAGGATGACATCGTCTACGCGCATATCTTCGAGGCCATTCTCGAGCAGCGATTGGCGCCGGGTACCAAGTTGAGTGAGGAAGCCCTGGGCGAGATCTTCGGCGTCAGCCGCACCATCATCCGCCGCGCTTTGTCGCGTCTGGCCCATGAAAGTGTGGTGTTGTTGCGCCCCAACCGCGGCGCCGTGGTTGCCAGCCCAACCGTGGAAGAAGCGCGTCAGGTATTCTTTTCCCGGCGCATGGTGGAGCGGGCGATCACCGAACTCGCTGTGCAGCACGCCACTGTCGAGCAACTGAACGAACTGCGCGTGATGGTCCGTGAAGAGCGCGACAGCTTCTCCCGCGGTGACCGCGGTGCCGGCATCCGCCTCTCCGGCGAATTCCACCTCAAGCTGGCCGAAGCCGCCGCCAACGCGCCGCTGGTGAGTTTCCAGCGCAGCCTGGTGTCGCAAACCTCGCTGATCATTGCTCAGTATGAAAGCGGCAACCGCTCGCACTGCTCCTATGACGAGCACATGCAGTTGATCGATGCCATCGAGGCCCGCGACGCGACGCTCGCGGTGAACCTGATGATGCATCACATGGATCACATCGACAGCAAGCTCAACCTTGACGAGGAAAGCGCCTCGGACGACCTGCACGCGGTGTTCTCGCACCTGCTGCAGAGCAAGAAGCGCGGTGGTTCGGCCCAGGCCAAGAGCTGATCCCCGACCTTTGGCAACACCCACGCGGGACCCGCTTCACCAGCCGATATCACGGCTGGTGAAGCGGGTCCCGCGTTGCGTTGTGTGGTCCTATGGCGCCGCGCGGTATCGCAGCGCGCTGTTTGCGCCGAAATCCTAGCGCTGGTGCACGCAGTTGCCAGCCGCGAAGGTCTGGCGAATGGTGCGGTCGTCGCCCAGGGTGGTCAGCACGAACAGGGTTTCCTCGATGCTGTTGGACTGCTGCAGGCGGTAGTCCAGCAGCGGTGTGGCTTTGTAGTCGAGGACCACGAAGTCGGCGTCGTTACCGGCCCGCAGGCTGCCGATCCGGTCATCCAGGCTCAGTGCGCGAGCGCCGCCGAGGGTGGCCAGGTACAGCGACTTGAACGGATGCAGGCGAGTGCCCTGTAGCTGCATGACCTTGTAGGCCTCGTTCAGCGTATTGAGCAGCGAGAAGCTGGTGCCGGCGCCGACGTCGGTGCCCAGGCCGACCTTGACCTTGAACTTCTCGGCCTGCGACAGGTTGAACAGGCCGCTGCCGAGGAACAGGTTGGACGTCGGGCAGAAGGCGACCGCCGAGCCGGTTTCGGCCAGGCGCTGGCATTCGGCGTCGCACAGGTGCACGCCGTGGGCGAACACCGAGCGCTGCCCCAGCAGCTTGAAGTGGTCGTACACATCCAGATAGCCGCTGCGCTCCGGGAACAGCGATTTCACCCAGTCGATTTCCTTGAGGTTCTCGCTCAGGTGGGTGTGCATGTACAGGTCCGGGTATTCGCCCAGCAGTTGCCCGGCCAGTTGCAGTTGCTCCGGGGTGCTGGTCGGGGCGAAGCGTGGGGTCACCGCGTAGTGCAGGCGGCCCTTGCCGTGCCAGCGCTCGATCAGCGCCTTGCTTTCGGCGTAGCCGGATTCGGCGGTGTCGGTCAGGTAGTCCGGGGCGTTGCGGTCCATCATCACCTTGCCGGCGATCATCCGCAGGTCCAGGCGCTCGGCCTCTTCGAAGAAGGCGTTGACCGATTCCGGGTGAACGCTGCCGAACACCAGGGCAGTGGTGGTGCCGTTGCGCAGCAGTTCCTCGACGAAAATCTTCGCCACCTTGTCGGCATGTGCCTTGTCGGCGAACTGGCGTTCGCACGGGAATGTGTAGGTGTTCAGCCAGTCCAGCAGCTGCTCGCCGTAGGAGCCGATCATGCCGGTCTGCGGGAAGTGGATGTGGGTGTCGATGAAGCCGGGGGTGATCAGGCTGTCCTGGTAATGCACCACTTCGATGTCGGCGGGCAGCGTCGGCAGCAGGTCGCTGGCATGGCCGAGGCGGCTGATCTTGCCGTTGTCGACCACCAGCAGACCGTCTTCGAAATACTCGAACGAGGCCTCGATGCCGGCTTCGGCCGGGTCGGCGACGCTGTGCAGGATGGCGGATCGGTAGGCTTTGCGGGTTGCGCTCATAACACTCTCGTCAAATGGCGTGGCTGCGCCGTGAGGGCGGCAGCAGTTGGGCGATGGGTTCAGCGTTCGCGGCCGGGTTGTGCAGGCCGAAACTGGCGTTGTAGGTGGCGATGATTTCGGCGGCGATGGACACGGCGATCTCGATCGGCAGCTTGCCCTTGACCTCGGCCAGCCCCATCGGGCAACGCATCCGTTGCATGCGCTCGGCTTCGAAGCCGCGGTCGCGCAGGCGGTGCTCGAACTTGGCGCGCTTGGTCTTCGAGCCGATCAGGCCGAACCAGGTGAAGTCATTGCGCTTGAGGATGGCGGCGGTGAGTTCCAGGTCGAGCTGATGGTTGTGGGTCATGACGATGCAGTAGCTGCCTGGGGGCAGCTCGTCGACCTCATCCACCGGCTCTTCGCTGACGACTTTCCAGACGCCGGCGGGAATGTTTTCGGGGAATTCCTGCTCGCGCGAGTCGATCCAGCGTACCCGGCAGGGCAGCGCGGCGAGCAAGGGTACCAGAGCGCGGCCGACGTGGCCCGCGCCGAACACAGCGATCTGCGCCTGCACCGCGCCCATGGGCTCGAACAGCAGCACGGTGACACCGCCGCAGCACTGGCCGAGGCTGGCGCCGAGGCTGAAGCGCTCGAGGTGCGGCGATTCACGGCCTTCGGCGAGCATCTCGCGGGCGATGTGCATGGCCTTGAATTCCAGGTGCCCGCCGCCGATGGTGTCGAACAGACGGTTGGCGCTGACCACCATCTTCGAGCCGGCATTGCGCGGGGTCGAGCCGCGCTCCTCGATGATGGTCACCAAGACGCAGGGCTCGCCCTGTTCCTGCAATTCGGCGAGGGCGTTGATCCATTGGTGCATGATTGGGGTCCTCTCCAGGAGTCTTGTGGAGACCTTCAGGCCTCATCGCTGGCAAGCCAGCTCCCACAGGTGAAGCACTTGCCAGCCCCTGTGGGAGCTGGCTTGCCAGCGATGGGCTGCGCAGCAGCCCTGGCTTTACTCGGTCACCACCTCGGCTTCGGCAGGCACTTTGCGTGCCGCCACCACCTTGCGCATCTGCTCACACCCCCACAGCACCCGCTCCGGGGTCGACGGCGCGTCGATCTGCGGATGCTCGCGGTAGTCGGCGATGCTCGCCACGGCGTCCTTGATCGCGCACCACGCGGCGATACCGAGCATGAACGGTGGCTCGCCCACGGCCTTGGAGTGGAACACCGTGTCTTCCGGGTTCTTGCGGTTTTCCACCAGTTTCACCCGCATATCCAGCGGCATGTCCGCAACCGCCGGGATCTTGTAGCTCGCCGGGCCATTGGTCATCAGCTTGCCCTTGGCGTTCCACACCAGTTCCTCGGTGGTCAGCCAGCCCATGCCCTGAACGAAGCCGCCTTCCACCTGGCCGATGTCGATGGCCGGGTTCAGCGAGTCGCCAACGTCGTGGAGGATGTCGGCACGAAGCATCTTGTACTCGCCGGTCAGGGTGTCGACGATCACCTCAACGCAGGCGGCGCCGAAGGCGAAGTAGTAGAACGGCCGGCCCCGCGCCTGGTTGCGGTCATAGAAAATCTTCGGCGTCTTGTAGAAGCCGGTGCTCGACAGCGATACCTGGGCGAAGTACGCCTGCTGGACCAGCGTCTCGAAGCTGACGATCTCGTCGCGGATGCGCACGTGACCGTTACGGAATTCCACGTCTTCCTCGGTGACCTTCCACTGCCGCGCGGCAAACTCGACCAGACGTTTCTTGAGGATCTCGGCAGCGTTCTGCGCGGCCTTGCCGTTCAGGTCGGCGCCGCTGGAGGCCGCGGTCGGCGAGGTGTTTGGCACCTTGTCGGTGTTCGTGGCGGTGATCTGGATACGGTCGAAATCGACCTGGAACACTTCAGCCACCACCTGGGCGACCTTGGTGTTCAGGCCCTGGCCCATCTCGGTGCCGCCGTGGTTCAGGTGGATGCTGCCGTCGGTGTAGATGTGGATCAGCGCACCGGCCTGGTTGAGGAAGGTCGCGGTGAACGAGATGCCGAATTTCACCGGGGTCAGCGCCAGGCCTTTTTTCAATACCGGGCTGTGGGCGTTGAAGCGGCGGATCGACTCGCGGCGCTCGGCATAGTCGCTGCTCGCTTCGAGGTCGGCGGTCATTTCCTCGATCAGGTTGTGTTCGACGGTCTGGTAGTAATGGGTGACGTTGCGCTCGGTCTTGCCGTAGTAGTTGGCCTTGCGCACGTCCAGCGGGTCGCGGCCCAGATGGCGGGCAATATGGTCCATCACTTCTTCGATGGCGACCATGCCTTGCGGACCGCCGAAGCCGCGGTAGGCGGTGTTGGACGCGGTGTTGGTCTTGCAGCGGTGGCCGTGCACCGTGGCATCGCCCAGGTAGTAGGCGTTGTCGGAGTGGAACATGGCGCGGTCAACGATCGAGCCCGAGAGGTCCGGCGAATAGCCGCAGTTGCCGGCCAGGTCGAAGTTGATGCCGTGCAGGCGACCGTTGTCGTCAAAACCGACGTCGTACTCGACGTAAAACGGGTGACGCTTGCCGGTCATCATCATGTCTTCGACGCGCGGCAGGCGCATCTTGGTGGGCTGGCCGGTGAGGCGTGCAATCACCGCGCAGAGGCAGGCCGGGCTGGCCGCCTGGGTTTCCTTGCCGCCGAAGCCGCCGCCCATGCGACGCATGTCGAGGACAATCTTGTTCATGGGCACGTCGAGCACTTCGGCGACCAGTTTCTGCACTTCGGTGGGGTTCTGGGTCGAGCAGAACACGATCATGCCGCCGTCTTCGGTGGGCATCACCGAGGAAATCTGGGTTTCCAGGTAGAAGTGTTCTTGTCCGCCGATGTGCAAGGTGCCTTGCAGACGGTGCGGGGCGCTGGCCAGAGCGGCGACCGAGTCACCGCGCTGGTGGGTGTGGCTGTCCAGCACGAAGTGTTTCTTGCGGTACGCCTCGACCACGTCGAGCACCGGTTCCAGGTCTTCGTACTCGATGATCGCCGCCATCGCCGCGCGGCGCGCAGTGTCGAGGTCGCGGGCGGCCACGGCGAGCACCGGCTGGCCGAAGAACTCCACCTTGTCGATGGCCAGCAGCGGGTCGCCGGCCACGACCGGGCCGATGTCCTTGAGGCCCGGAATGTCTTCGTGGGTGATGACGATACGCACGCCGTCGAAGGCATAGCACGGCGTGGTGTCCACGCTGAGGATGCGCGCGTGGGCGCGGTCGGCGGTGCGGGCATAGACGTGCAACTGGTTGGGGAATTCCAGGCGGTCATCGATGTACACGGCCTCGCCGGACACCTGCTTGTCAGCGCTGTCGTGCTTGACGCTGCGACCGACACCGGTGGTCAGGTCCTGGGCGAACAGCTCGGCCATTTCCGCCTGGCTCTTGGGCGCGTGGTGGTTAGACATAATCGGTCACCCGGGTCTCGATGTGCGGTGTTTGCAGTTCGATGAAGTACTTGCGCAGCAGGTTCTGCGCGCCCAGCAGGCGGTATTCCTTGCTGGCGCGGAAGTCCGAGAGCGGCGTGAAGTCTTCGCTCAGGGCCTGGCAGGCTTTCTCCAGGGTGGCCTGGTTGAACGGCTTGTCGGTCAGCGCAGCTTCACAGGCGCGGGCGCGTTTCGGGATTGCCGCCATGCCGCCGAAGGCGACCCGGGCATGTTCGATCACACCGTTGTCGATGCGCAGGTTGAAGGCGGCGCACACCGCGGAAATATCGTCGTCCAGCCGTTTCGACACCTTGTACGCGCGGAAGACCCAGTTGGCCCTGGCTTTCGGCACGATGATGCGCTCGATGAACTCGCTCTCCTGCCGCGCGGTGATGCGGTAGTCGATGAAATAGTCCTCCAGCTTGAGGGTGCGGGTGCTGTCGCCCTTGCGCAGGACGATCTGTGCATCGAGGGCGATCAGCAGGGGTGGCGAGTCGCCGATCGGCGAGGCGTTGCCGATGTTGCCGCCGAGGGTGCCCTGGTTGCGGATCTGCAGGGAAGCGAAGCGGTGCAGCAGCTCGCCGAAGTCCGGGTACTCAGTGTGCAGGGCTTCGTAGCAGTCGGTGAGCGGGGTGGCCGCGCCGATCTCGATGCGGTCGTCGAAATGCTCCACGCGCTTGAGCTCGGCGACGTTGCCGACGTAGATCATCACCGGCAGCGTCCGGTGGAACTGGGTCACTTCCAGCGCCAGGTCGGTGCCGCCGGCCAGCAGCCGGGCTTCCGGGTGCGAGCCATAGAGATCGGCCAGGTCAGCCACGGTCAGCGGCACCAGACAGCGCTTGTCGCCGCTGTTGAGTTCTCCGGTTTCCGTTGGCGTGATGGCCTTGAGGCGGGCGATAGTCTGCGCCTGGGCGGCGTCGAACTGGTCGGGCTGGGCCTGGCAGCAGGCCTGTTCGGCGGCGGCGAGGATCGGTCGGTAGCCGGTGCAGCGGCACAGGTTGCCGGCGAGGGCTTCGTGGGCTTTGTGCAGGTCGGGCTGGTCGCTGTTCTTTTGCAGGGCGAACAGCGACATGACGAAGCCCGGCGTGCAGAAACCGCACTGCGAGCCGTGGCAGTCGGACAGCGCCTGTTGCACGCTGTGCAGCTTGCCCTGGTGCTTGAGGCCTTCGACGCTGATCAACTGTTTGCCATGCAGCGACGAGACGAACGTCAGGCAGGAGTTCAGGCTGCGGTATTGCAGGCTGTCCTGGCCGTTTTCGTCAGTAATGCGTTCGGCGACCACCACGGAGCACGCGCCGCAGTCACCACTGGCGCAGCCCTCCTTGGTGCCGGTTTTACCCAGGTGGTCGCGCAGATAGTCGAGCACCGTCAGGTTGGGGTCCAGGGCATGCTCACTGCGCAACTCCTGGTTCAAGAGAAACTGGATCACGGAAGGGCCTCACAAGCGAATTATTGTTGTTGAGCGGACTGAGGCGAAATGTATTCAGCCTTGACTTTCCGGTCAATGATTTTCTGACCTGTAGGTCAAGAAAATCCATTCGGCCGCTCTCCCAATGCGCTAATCCCTGTGTTTCAGTTAAGCAGGCTTTCTGTAGCTGAATTCCTAAATAGACGAGTGAATCGACTGGTGCGGGCTGCTGAAGCGTCAGCTAGCCTTGTGGGAATCCTTTCGCTGAGGGTGAAGCGCGCACGGCGGGAGCCCGTACCACAGGGGGAGAGCGTGTTGTAGGAAAAGCCTCGCGAGGATGACGGCTCCAGCATGCTGGCAGTGGGCATTTGCGTTACACTTCCGCGTTTTTAGCCGTTCAACGATTTTGAAGGAAAACCATGACGTTCAAGGCGCCGGACAGCCTCTCCGAGCAAATTGCCCACTACCTGGCCGAACGGATCATCCGGGGTGAACTCAAGCCTGCAGAACGCATCCAGGAACAGAAGGTCACTCAGGCACTGAATGTCAGCCGTGGCTCGGTGCGTGAAGCCCTGTTGATTCTCGAGCGCCGTCATCTGGTGACCATTCTGCCGCGCCGTGGCGCCCACGTGACCGTTCTCAACGAACTCAACGTGCGCAGCCTTTGCACCCTGATGAGCGAGCTGTACATCCTGCTGGGCAACGCCGTTGCCACGCGGCGCACGAGCGATGCCGAGCTGGCGCCGTTCCTGGCCATTCAGCAGCGCCTGCAAGAGGCTTGCGCGCGTCAGGACATCAAGGCCTTCGTCGAAGAGAGCTTCGCGGTGATGCGCGCCGCCTATCCGTTTGCCAACAATCCTTATCTGCAGGAAACCGTCGAGAACCTGCAGCCGGCCATGAGCCGCACCTATTACCTGGCCCTGGACCAGCGCAAGGCGGAAATGAACGACTTCCTGGTGCTGTTCACCGAATTGCTGCAGGCGGTGGTCGCCGGTGACCTGGCGCGAATCCGCCAGGTGCTCACCGAGTACTGCGGACGCAGTTGTGAACTGGTGCTGTCGGCCCTGGTGACTGACTGACCATGCGCCTGAAGTGCATTCGCCTGGCGGGGTTCAAGTCGTTCGTCGACCCGACCACCGTCAATTTTCCCAGCAACATGGCCGCTGTAGTCGGTCCTAACGGCTGCGGCAAGTCCAACATCATCGATGCGGTGCGCTGGGTCATGGGCGAAAGCTCGGCGAAGAACCTGCGCGGCGAATCGATGACCGACGTCATCTTCAACGGCTCCACCAGCCGCAAGCCGGTCAGCCAGGCCAGCATCGAACTGGTCTTCGACAACAGCGACAACACCCTGGTGGGCGAATACGCCGCCTATGCCGAGATCTCGATCCGGCGCAAGGTCACCCGCGACGCGCAGAACACCTATTACCTCAACGGCACCAAGTGCCGGCGCCGTGACATCACCGATATCTTCCTCGGCACCGGCCTGGGCCCGCGCAGCTACTCGATCATCGAGCAGGGCATGATCTCCAAGCTCATCGAGGCCAAGCCGGAAGAACTGCGCAACTTCATCGAAGAAGCCGCAGGCATCTCCAAGTACAAGGAGCGCCGCCGCGAAACCGAGAACCGCATCCGCCGCACCCATGAAAACCTCGAGCGCCTGACCGACCTGCGCGAAGAGCTGGAGCGCCAGCTCGAACGCCTGCACCGGCAGGCCCAGGCGGCGGAGAAGTACAAGGAATACAAGGCCGAAGAACGCCAGCTCAAGGCGCAACTGTCGGCCCTGCGCTGGCGCGCGCTGGACACCCAGGTCAGCCAGCGCGAAAGCGTTATCGGCGACCAGGAAGTGTCCTTCGAGGCGCTGGTGGCCGAGCAGCGCAACGCCGATGCGAGCATCGAGCGCTTGCGCGATGGCCATCACGAACTGTCCGAGCGTTTCAATCTGGTTCAGGGCCGCTTCTACTCGGTCGGCGGCGACATCGCCCGGGTCGAGCAAAGTATCCAGCACGGTCAGCAACGCCTGCGCCAATTGCAGGACGACCTCAAAGAAGCCGAGCGCTCGCGCCAGGAAACCGAATCGCACCTGGGGCACGACCGCACCTTGCTGGCGACCCTTGGCGAAGAACTGGAGATGCTCGACCCGGAACAGGAAATGACCCTGGCCGCGGCCGAGGAAGCCTCCGCGACACTTGAAGAAGCCGAAACCACCATGCACGGCTGGCAGGAGCAGTGGGACAGTTTCAACGCCCGTTCCGCCGAGCCGCGCCGCCAGGCCGAGGTGCAGCAGTCGCGCATCCAGCAACTGGAACACAGCCTCGAACGTCTGGCCGAGCGCCAGCGCAAGCTGGGCGAAGAACGCGATCAGCTCAGCGCCGACCCGGAAGACGCGGCGATCCTCGAACTGGCCGAGCAAGTTGCCAGCAGCGAACTGCTGCTGGAAGACCTGCAACTGGAAGAACAACAATCTGCCGAGCGCCTCGATCATCTGCGCGAACGCCTGCAACAGGCCACCCAGGCCCAGCAGCAGGCGCAGGGCGAGTTGCAGCGTCTCGGCGGTCGTCTGGCATCGCTGGAAGCCTTGCAACAGGCTGCGCTGGAACCCGGCAGCGGCGCCGCCCAGTGGCTGCGCGAGCATGGTTTGGAGCAACGCCCGCGATTGGCCGAAGGCCTGCGCGTCGAGCCGGGCTGGGAGCTGGCGGTGGAAACCGTGCTGGGCGCCGATCTGCAAGCGGTGTTGGTGGACTCGTTCAGCGATCTGGGCTTCGACGGTTTCGACCAGGGCGAACTGCGCTTGCTCGACGCCGGCCTGGGCGCCGCGCACGTGCCGGGTAGCCTGCTGGACAAGGTCGAAAGTGCGGTGGATCTGTCGCCGTGGCTGGGCCGGGTCAAGCCGGTGGAGAGTCTTGATCGGGCGCTGGCGCTGCGCGGGCAACTGGCCGAGGGCGAGAGTCTGGTCAGTCGCGACGGTTATTGGGTCGGCCGCAACTTCCTGCGGGTCAGCCGTGCCAGCGATGCCCAGGGTGGCGTGCTCGCCCGCGGACAGGAGCTGGAGCGTCTTGGCCTGGAACAGGAAGAGCAGCAAGCCCGGCTGGCGCAACTGGACGAAGAACTGAACGACCAGCGCGACCAGCAGCGCCAGCTTGAAGACGGCCGTGAACAACTGCGCCGCCGTGCCCAGGACGAAGCCCGTCAACAAGGTGAGCTGAAGGCGCGCCTGTCCGCTGGCAAGGCCCGCGCCGAGCAACTGGGCCTGCGCCGTCGGCGTCTTGAAGACGAACTGGCGGAGTCTGCGGAGCAGCGCGGGATCGAGCAGGAACAACTGGGCGAGTCACGTTTGGTGTTGCAGGAAGCGCTGGAACTGATGGCTCAGGACACCGAGCAGCGGGAAATGCTTCTGGCCCAGCGCGATGGCTTGCGCGAACACCTCGACCGGGTGCGCCAGGAAGCGCGCCAACACAAGGATCACGCCCACCAGCTCGCGGTGCGCCTCGGCTCGTTGCGGGCCCAGCACGACTCCACCCGCCAGGCCCTGGAACGCCTGGAACTGCAATCCGAGCGTCTGAGCGAAAAGCGCGAACAGTTGAGCCTGAACCTGGAAGAGGGCGAGGCACCGCTGGAAGAACTGCGCCTCAAGCTCGAAGAACTGCTGGAAAAGCGCATGAGCGTCGACGAGGAAATGCGTCTGGCGCGTCTGCACATGGAGGATGCCGACCGTGAGTTGCGCGATGCCGAGAAGCGCCGTAGCCAGGCCGAGCAACAATCCCAGTTGCTGCGTGGCCAGCTCGAGCAGCACCGCATGGAATGGCAAGGCCTGAGCGTGCGACGCAAGACCCTGCACGAGCAACTGCATGCCGACGGCTACGACCTGGACGGCGTGTTGGCGACCCTGACCGAGGAGGCCAGCGAACAGGAGGCCGAGGCCGAACTGGAGCGCCTTGACGGGCGCATCCAGCGTTTGGGCGCAATCAACCTCGCGGCCATCGAGGAATACCAGCAACAGTCCGAGCGCAAGCGCTACCTCGATGCTCAGGACGCCGATCTGGTCGAAGCCCTGGACACGCTGGAAAACGTCATTCGCAAGATCGACAAGGAAACGCGTAATCGTTTCAAAGATACCTTCGATCAGATAAATGCCGGTTTGCAGGCACTTTTTCCAAAAGTTTTCGGTGGCGGCAGTGCGTATCTGGAACTGACGGGCGAAGATTTACTCGATACAGGGGTAACGATCATGGCGCGCCCGCCAGGAAAAAAGAACAGCACTATTCATTTGCTCTCTGGCGGTGAAAAGGCGCTGACCGCCCTGGCGTTGGTATTTGCCATCTTCAAATTGAACCCGGCACCGTTCTGCATGCTCGATGAAGTCGATGCACCGCTCGACGATGCCAACGTCGGCCGTTATGCGCGGCTGGTAAAAGAGATGAGTCAGACCGTGCAGTTCATCTATATCACCCATAACAAGATCGCCATGGAAATGGCCGATCAACTGATGGGGGTAACCATGCACGAGCCAGGCTGTTCGCGGCTGGTGGCGGTGGATGTGGAGGAGGCGATGGCCATGGTCGACGCCTGATACGAGATATGAAGCACGAACCCGGACTAAATGAACCTGTCCGTTGCGACAGACGGTGTAAAGTTATCTTTGGTCGTGCTAGCTTAATGTCAATTTTTCGTACGTGGGTAAAACGTCAGTCAGAACATAGAGTTGGCGCCACGTTTTAAAGGGTTTTAACCCTTTTATTTTTCAGCATTTTTCACAGAGGCACGGGATTACATGGAAATCGGTCTGCGCGAATGGCTGATCGTCATCGGCATCATAGTCATTGCCGGTATTCTCTTTGACGGCTGGCGCCGCATGCGCGGCGGCAAGGGCAAGTTGAAGTTCCGTCTGGACCGCAGTTTGTCCAATATCCCGGATGAAGAAACCAGCGCCGAAGTATTGGGGCCGCCCCGCGTACTCGACACGCACAAGGAGCCGCAACTCGACGAGGATGACCTGCCGTCGATGAGTGCGCCTGCCCGCGAGCCAAAGGCCGGCAAGGCCAACAAGCGCGGCAAGCGTGGCACCGAGCCACAGCAGGGCGACCTGAACCTGAGCGCCGATTCGCGCGAGCCTGACCTGTTCGGTGATATCGACGACGACTTCCCTGCGGAAAACACCAAGACCACCGGCTACGGTTCCGCCAGCGAAGGCAAGGAACTGCCGCAAGTCGAGGAAGTGCTGGTGATCAGCGTGATTTCCCGTGATGAGGGCGGCTTCAAAGGCCCGGCCCTGCTGCAGAACATCCTCGAAAGCGGCCTGCGCTTCGGCGAAATGGACATCTTCCACCGCCACGAAAGCATGGCGGGCAATGGCGAAGTTCTGTTCTCCATGGCCAATGCGGTCAAGCCGGGCGTATTCGACCTGGACGATATCGACCACTTCAGCACCCGCGCCGTCAGCTTCTTCCTCGGCCTGCCGGGTCCACGGCATCCGAAGCAGGCGTTTGACGTGATGGTCGCCGCCGCGCGCAAACTGGCCCACGAACTGAATGGCGAATTGAAAGATGATCAGCGCAGCGTCATGACCGCCCAGACCATCGAGCACTACCGTCAGCGTATCGTCGAATTCGAGCGCCGCGCCCTGACCCAGAAACGCTGAAGCATCGCTTCGTAGAGAAAAACGCAAGAGCAGTCCTGGCCCATGCCAGTCAGTTGGATGCATTGGGGCCGCTTTGCGGCCCTTCGCGAGCAAGCTCGCTCCCACAGGTAATGTGCGCAGATCCTGTAGGGGCGAGCTTGCTCGCGAAGGGCTGCACAGCAGCCCCAGGGTGCCGCAGAACTGACAGGTATCAGCCCGGCTGCTCTTTTGCTTTGCACGAGAATCCCGCCATGAATGCCGAAACCCGAATCCTCGAACTGCGTGCCGAACTCGACCAGCACAACTACCGCTACTACGTGCTTGATGAGCCCAGCGTGCCAGATGCCGAGTACGACCGCCTGTTCCGCGAGCTGCAGACGCTGGAAGCCGAGCATCCGGAACTGGTCAGCGAGGATTCGCCGACCCAGCGCGTGGGCGGCGCGGCGCTGTCCGCCTTCAGCCAGGTGCGTCATGAAGTGCCGATGCTCAGTCTGGGTAACGCCTTCGAGGAAACCGACCTGCGTGAGTTCGACCGCCGCGTGGTGGAAGGCCTGGACCTGCCGGCGGGTGATCTGTTCGGTGGCGGTGCGCCCGTCGACTACAGTTGCGAACCCAAGCTCGATGGCCTGGCTGTGAGCCTGCTGTACCGCAACGGTCAACTGGTGCAAGGCGCCACCCGCGGCGACGGTACCACCGGCGAGGACATCAGCGTCAACGTGCGCACCATTCGCAATATCCCGCTCAAGTTGCACGGCACCGGTTGGCCCGAAGTGCTGGAAGTGCGCGGTGAAGTGTTCATGAGCAAGGCCGGCTTCGACAAACTCAACGCCGCCCAGGCCGAGATCGGCGGTAAGACCTTCGCCAATCCGCGCAATGCCGCTGCCGGCAGCCTGCGCCAACTGGACTCGAAGATCACCGCCAGCCGCCCGCTGGAATTCTGCTGCTATGGCCTGGGCCAGGTATCCGAGGCGATCGCCGACACGCATATCGGCATCCTCGAAAAGCTCAAGACCTGGGGTATGCCTATCAGTCGTGAACTGCGGCACGCCGCCGGGATCGAGGAATGCCTGGCCTACTACCACGACATCGGCGCACGGCGTAACGACCTGCCCTACGAGATCGACGGCGTGGTGTTCAAGGTCAACAGCCTGGCGTCCCAGCGCGAGCTGGGCTTCCGCGCCCGTGAGCCGCGCTGGGCTATCGCCCACAAGTTCCCGGCCATGGAAGAACTTACTGAAGTCCTCGATGTGGAATTCCAGGTGGGCCGGACTGGCGCCGTCACGCCGGTGGCGCGGCTCAAACCGGTCAAGGTGGCGGGCGTTACCGTGGCCAATGCCACGCTGCACAACATGGATGAGGTAGAGCGCCTGGGCGTGATGATCGGCGACACGGTGATCATCCGCCGGGCTGGCGACGTCATTCCGCAGGTCATGCAGGTGGTCATCGAGCGGCGTGATCCGGCCAGCGTCCGTCCGGTGCAGATTCCCACCGAGTGCCCGGTGTGCGGCTCGCAGGTCGAGCGCACGCAACTGGTCAAGCGCAGCAAAGGCAAGGAAACCGTCAGCGAAGGCGCGGTGTACCGCTGCGTTGGCCGCCTGGCCTGCGCGGCGCAACTCAAGCAGGCGATCATTCACTACGTCTCGCGCCGCGCCATGGACATCGAAGGCCTGGGCGAGAAGAGCGTCGAGCAACTGGTGGACGAGGGCCTGATCGCCTCGCCGGCTGATCTGTATCGCCTGACCTATGAGCAGGTGGTCGAGCTGGAAGGTTTCGCCGAAGTCTCCAGCAATAAGCTGCTGGCCGCGATCGAAGACAGCAAGCGCCCCGGTCTGGCGCGCTTCATCTATGCGCTGGGCATCCCTGACGTGGGTGAGGAAACCGCCAAGGTGCTGGCCCGCTCGCTGGGCTCGCTGCAGCGCGTGATGAAGGCGCTGCCGCAGGTGCTCACCTACCTGCCGGATGTGGGGCTGGAAGTGGCTTACGAGATTCACAACTTCTTCGAGGACGAGCACAACCGCAACGTCATCCAGCAACTGCTCGATTGCGGCATGCAGCTTCAGGACGAAGGCGAACTGAGCGCCGAGTTCGCCGCCAGTACGACCCTGGCCGGCATGATCGCCAAGCTGGATATTGCTTCGGTCGGCCCGACCGGTGCGGAAAAGCTGGTGGCCAAGCTGGGCAGCCTGGACAAGATCATCGAAGCCGACGGCATCGACCTGCGCCAGGCCCTGGCGGCCAAGCAAGCTGAAGCCGTGCGGGAATTCTTCCTGATCGAAGCCAACCGCGAGCTGGCCCGTGCCATCGAAGCCCAGTTGCTGGAGTTCGGTATGCACTGGGCCAGCGAGAAGAAGGTCGCCGAAGGCTTGCCGCTTGCCGGCCAGACCTGGGTGCTGACCGGGACGCTGGAGCGCATGAGCCGTGATATCGCCAAGGACAAACTGGAAAGCCTCGGTGCGAAGGTTGCCGGTTCCGTGTCAGGCAAGACCCACTGCGTCGTTGCCGGCCCCGGTGCCGGCTCCAAGCTGGCCAAGGCCAGTGAATTGGGGGTAAAGGTGATGGACGAGGACGCATTCGTGGCCTTTTTGGCGGAGCAGGGCATCAGCGTCTGACCGGTCAGCGGGACAAGTCATTGAGAAATGATGGTTTTTTCTCGCGCTGGAGGTTGTAACTCCCTCTCAGACCGGTACAATGGCGCGGCTCGTCACTTGGCGAGTCGCGTAGTGGTGGCCCCATCGGTCCCCCCGCAACGATTACCCGTTAACCTGGTCAGGCCCGGAAGGGAGCAGCCACAGCGGGAACATTGTGTGCCGGGGTGTGGCTGGTGGGGCCGCCTCCATTTCCGGGGTCTGAAAGTCTCTCTGACCCTGTCGGCAACACCCTTCACCTGCGGATCAGGCTGCATCGCTTGTTCTGTCATTGCCTCTTTTCTGAGGTTTCTTCTCTCAATAAAAGTCAGTAAGCGTCCGGTGTTGAATCGGGATGTCCTACATTCGTGCCTGTCTTGACGTTGCCTTGGGTGAAAAGCGCGTCTGATCGGAGTGGGGTAGCTCTGTTTTTTCGCGGTCATGCGCTGGGCGGCTGACCTGCATCGCGAGCAGATAGGGGCCTTTGGGGGGCTGCTTGAAGGGGCGTCTATGGGAGAAAACGGCCCAGGTTGTGTGAAAACATCAGCGGTTGTCTAACCTCCTGATTATCGTGATCGTGGCAGGGACAACTATGAAGCGATTCATTGAGGGTGAAGTTCGGCCGCAGTTCACATTGCTGCCGGAGTGTCTGGACGACTACGTAGCTGAAGAAAACCCGGTTCGGGTAGCAGACTCCGGCGGAATCCATCCAGGCAGAACTCCGTATTCGTATAGCTCCTGGGAAATGGAAGACGATAAAGGCGCATTGGCATTGACCTGGGCGGCTAAAGAGAGTCGAGGCCTATCCGGGCATCACAAACACTTGCGGGCAGAAATTCCGAAGGGCGCAGCCATTGGCCAAGAAGTCAGTGTCCCGTCCCTACAGGAATCAAACATGCGGAAAACTCTAACCGTCATGGCGATGCTGGCGCTTGCCGGCTGCTCTACCCATACCGGCCAGACTGGTCAGATGATCGTCGACTCCGCCAAGGACGGCGACGTTCTTGGTGTCGGGATCATGAGCGTTGCCCTGCCTTTCATGGTTGTCATGGATGTCGTCACCTTGGGCGACACCTCGAGCGACACCTCGGATGACGAAGGCACGGGAAACGTCGCCCCAGCGGCAGAACAATCGGCAACCACTTACACCGTGAGTCCAGGTCAGGAGCAGGTCGCGGCTCACTGCCAGGCAGAGATTGCTGCCCTGACACAGGCGAAAAGCTGTACCACCTATCCCCAGTTCTGCGGTCAGTACATAGAGGCCGCTCTCGGCGGAGCGAAAGACAACAATACGTGGTCCATGCACCCCTACGAAAAACGCCTTGGCCTCATCCAGTACGACATAGGTAAGCTCAATGAATGCGCCGCAGACGAGGCGTGCTACAGCACCGCCGCATACGGCAATGGTGATGCCGAGTACCAATTGCTCATGGCGTGCGCCAAGGACTATAAACTGAGTGCGCTCAAGGCCACCGGCAACCCTGACAATGCAACGCCTGAAATCGTTGGCGGCGGCGAATCGGGTCTGACGTTCGCTTCCGGCGACTGCGAAACCCGCAAGCAAATCGTAATCGACACGAAGATCCCCGATAACGCCTCCGTCACCAGCAGCACCGAGACGGTAATGTTCATGACCAAGACGGCCATCGATATGATCGACGGAGGATGTCCTGGCGGCACCCCTCAACAGCGGATCGCAGAACGCAAGCAATACCTGGACGCCTACAGCGCCGCCGAAGATGCATGCAACGCCGTGCAGTCCGGCAATCGAAAATGCGCGCCTCAGAAGCATTTCTAAATGCCTTTTTTACGATTCTTTGCCGGGTTGGCGGGCACAACACTGGGAAGAGATGAACGGGGGGTGTGCTGCATAGCCTGTACTTGAGGTAATAGCAGAAACGTGCGCCAGGTAGTAGAGCGCCCCGCGCTTGATGATGCAGGCCATGGGTGTGACAGCAAAGTGTGACAGTGCTGGCCACGCCCCTGATTTCACCTTGTCCGTGCCTCGTGTTCGCACGGTAGAACTTTCGCAGCCCCATTCGCCTGAAACCCTTGCCCCGTAAGGCCCGCAACGATTGCCCGAGCATGCTGGCATGCCACCTGGTCAGAGCCAGAAGGCAGCAGTCACAGCGGGAACATCGAGTGCCGGGGTGTGGCTGATGGGGGCGCCTCCATTTCCGGGGTCCGAGAATCTTCTGGACCCTGTCTCTGCATAAATCTTCACCTGCGGGTTGGGCAGCATTGCCTGTTCCGTCGCCTTCTCTTTTCTGAATTCCTTTGTCCCGATAAAAGCGATGAATCCGTAATGGAGTCTGGCCTGTGGCTGTGCCGAATGGCTTTGGCGTCGCATGCCACCCTGAACGGGTAAGGGCGCAGGCATTATCCTGCGGACCTTTTTTGCGGTAACTGATAGCTCTATCGGAAAGATCCTGCTTAGCGCTCGGAATCCGCCTGCTTACCATCAAGCTGTCCTCTTGCAAGCATCTGCCCTTGGCCTTGGGAGCTATTTCCCGGGAGGTTTTGGACAAAGCAGAAGGACGCAGATTCATGGTGCTCGGCTACCTCATTCGCATTGGCGACAAGACCACCTGTGGCGGTCAGGTTCTAACCGGCGACAGCGAATTCATCATCGAGGGCTTGCCTACGGCCCGTCAGGGTGACTCGGTGACGTGCGGCGTGACCGGGAAGACCTATCAGATCCACGGGGGCATTCCGTCATTTATCAACGAAGGCGTACTGGTCGCGGGAAGCCTGGACAGCTTCAGTGGCTGCCCGTGTTACGCCGGTTTGATTCCC
>NZ_QKVL01000049.1 GCF_003231275.1 Pseudomonas huaxiensis | reverse complement strand
CTTGTCCCCTTTTTCTTTTTTCTAGATTATGAATTTTCCTGGTGCCTAGTAATGACAGAAAAAGATGTTGTTTCAATCTTGAGGGAGCAGGGCTGGGCCTGTAGCAAGGATGAAGTTGGTGATTATTTTTGCGTCATTGATGTGGGAGACGCTCGACTTCAGCTTATTCCCTCTGTGGGTAAGCGCTCGGACCATTTTCGAGTTTCGCTTACGCCCTCCATTTCGACCAAAAAGTTTTCGGAGGCTGTCTCTTTTATATTGGGTAGCGGCGGTAGTAATGTTCCGATTATAGTTAGCAATGAAGGTCCGGAGAAATTGTCTAGTTTATCTAGTTGTGATGTTATTCGGTTGTCAGAGAAGGCTATATCTTGGGCCCGCTCTCAGAGTGTTAACGAGGGGTTGATGGTTTATAGAACGCTGCCAACAGATGCTAAAGGTGCAATGCCAGTCCGACATTTGGCCGCTCTAGCAATAGCTGGCGATATCGGTCGTCTGGAAGAATATAAGAAAAGTTTTGAGGAGGGTGACAGGCTCGGGTTTGTGCCTTACATTACTTGCGATACGATTGATCGAGCGCTCATGGTAGCTCGAAAAATTGAATAACCAGCGAGAGCGCGAAGGGGATAGGGGGCAGACCACAGCGAAAAGGGGGCGGATTTATTTTTCTGAGGGTTGAAAAATAAATATGTCCCCTTTTTTGTCCCGTTTTTTTGTATGTGCCGTGAAAGTGAGGGATATGAAACTCGAAGTCGAAAATAGTCCCGTAGTAATTGGCGTTAATCAGGCGCAGCTTGTAAGAGCGTTAAAAAAATTAAAAAGCTACGGCCCTAGCTCATTCGCATGCATAATTGACGACGATGGTAGCTATGTGCAAGTTGCTGGAGGCAGATTCACTTGCTTTATAGAAAGATATGACGCAAAAAATAAATCTCTGTTTAGAGGTTATCATTCAAATTCCAGCACGAACTTTGAGGATGGGAGCTTGCTATCGTTTGGTGCAGGGCGTGTTCAATTAAAAAAAGATGAGTGGTTTAATATTAACGATGTGATCGAGGTTTTCTCCCGATTTAATCAGGATCAGCCTATGCCAGAAAATATTTACTGGCGCGAGATAGAGGTTTGAATCAGAACGACAGTTGATGAATTGGACAGAAAAGGAGACAGATTTAATTTTCTGCGTGGGTGAGAAATAAATCCGTCCCCTTTTTGGTCCCCTTTTTGGTCTCCCCTTTTTGGTCGTAATGGTGCAAGAAACCTAGTGACGCTTTTTCAGCGCAACGCCAATCATCCCAATATGAGTTCATTTGAGCGCCAAGTGAGGAATACCGTGCAGAATGGTGAAACAGTGAGCTATAGGGCAATACCTATATATACAGGTACCAATCCAGTTCCGACAGGTGTAACGTTGTCTGCTCGTGGGTCAGGGGGGCTTACTCTTGATGTGTCAATTCCTAACGTAAATGGAATTAAATGATAATGATTAATCAGCTAATTAATATCCTCCCGCCTCCCGCTCAGCGGAGCCTTCATAGTGTGGCCTTGGCCGCTTTTGAGTCTGATTGGGGAATGCAGTTGCCAAGTGACTTTAAAGGCCTTGTTTCTGTTTATGGAAGTGGATCAATTGATGGGTTTATCTGGTTGCTAGATCCGTTATCAAAAAATTCAAACTTGAATTTTGAAAAAAGTAGGTACTTTGTCGAGGCATATGTTTTTTTGCAGCAAGAATTTTCATCGGATTACCCAAGGCCAGCATACCCGGCTAAAGGCTCTTTTTTTCCTTGGGCGGTTACTGACAATGGGGAAACTTTTGTCTGGCTGGTTGATGGAGAGCCAGAGTCCTGGAAGATTGCTATACATAGCTCAGATCAGAGTGAGGAAGAAATTTTTAATTTCGGCTGTGTTGAATTTCTTTTAAAGCTGCTTAAGGGTGAGCTTTCGTCAAGGATTCTTCCTGGTCAGTTTCCTGACGTGAATCTGGATGTGCATATTTTTACAGCTGTCGAGTAATGGTGGGGATGTGCCAGAAAAGGTGGCAGATTTAAATGGCACTTACTAAAATTTCTCCACATGCTCATTCTCGTAGGGGGAAAGGGGACTGGGAAAGGGGACAGATTTATTTTTTAAGTGACTGAAAATAAATCTGTCCCCTTTTCTTCCGGTCCCCTTTTCTTCCGTATGAAACTCGTGATGGTGTGCGAATGCGAGTTGTATATCAGCCGGCTACAGGGAAGGTTGTTACTGCATTTCCTGATGATGCTCCGATTCCACCTTACAAGCCAATTAAGTAGAATAATTTATGTTCGCAGATCGTATCATTAAGTTTGGAAGAAAGTTTGAAGGTCGATTGGATTCCGACCTTCTCCAAGGCGCCTTGGACTATGTCGCGTATAGTGAAGAGAGTCTAGCCTTTGAAATATTATGCGATCATATTTGCGAATATGATATTTCTATAACGGGCGAAGAGTACAAGGAGGCTATTCAACTAGTTGTAGATCTTGGACTTAATTTAAACGATGGCCCGTTTAAGCATTTGCTGGGGTTGAAATAATAAATATTAGAAGCTATTTGGTACAAAAGCAACATCCAGGAAAAGGGGACGGATTTGAATGGCACTTACTTAACAGCTAACCACTTGAACTGAAAGCAAAAAATGAAGAAGGGCTGGTCTGGTCTACGGTGATAGTTGCGAACACACACCTCGGAGAAAGGGGGCGACGGAAAAGCGGACGCCCCTTTTTCTGCATCGCCTGCGCAAGCCAACAACACACTACTCGGCCTTAACTCCTTTGCCCCGCAACCCCCCTCAAAAGCGACTCAACCAAAGCCCGCGAAATCTCCAGCGAGTGATAACTGCTCCACGCCAGATCCCCCACTTCCTGCTCGGCCAGTTCGCAGACTTGCAGGTTGGTTTCGAAGGCGGATTTCAGGGTCATGGACAGGTGCACCAGGGCATCTTCGATATCGACGCCGGCGCAGACGGCGAACAGGGGTTTGTGGCTGTCGTTGCACGCGCTGAAGTGGGTGTGAACGGTGGCGAGGCGAGGGGTGCTGGCGGGTGGATCAGGTACGGTTTTTTTCATGGTGTCGATCTCTGTGGAGGAGTGAGTCGCCACGATCTAGCCGTCAAGCAGGAGGGTGGCGACTGTGCGCGGGTTGACGGACCGGTCCACAGAGAAAACCCGGCGCGCCCGAAGGCGCCCACACGCACAGCTGCCATAGCAACCAGCGTTCTGTGAAAGTCAGTCCGTCAAGACCGGTCGTTGATGAGCAACGACCGGCGAAGACTAGGTGCCGATTCCCACGAGCGCAACGGCTGATAAGGCGCGGAAGTATGATTGGGAAATTGCCTACATGAAAGTCGGAAGAAGCCGGAAGTTCGTAGCTTTATGCGACACCTTGGCGGGGGGATTGCGTTGCGGGGTGTCGGAAAAAGTTGGGGGTGGGGGGCTCGCGAGCAAGCTCGCTCCTACGGGGGGGTCAGTTCAGTTTTGCTGGCGATGAGGCCCGCAAGATTCACCAAAAAAAGCCCCGCAAGGCCTAAACCTGCGGGGCAAAAAGGTCGGTGTTCACCAACCAAAGGAGCTCTGAATTACCTGGCCGCGACAGCCTCGGCCTGCCAGCCGCCACCCAACGCTTTGTAGATGGCGACGATGCCGCGATACAACTCGACTTCGCCCTGGGCCTGGGCGTCTTCCGCCGCGAGGCGCTCGCGTTCGGCGTCGAGCAGGACGAGGTAGTCCACCGTGCCTTCGCGGTAGCGGATCGAGGCCAGCTCCGCAGCTTTGCGGCTGGCTTCGCTCTGTTTCAGCAGCGAAAGCAAGCGTTGTTGGCGTTTGCCGTAATCGCTGAAGGCGTTTTCCGATTCTTCCAGCGCCAGCAGCACTTGCTGTTCATAGGTCGCCAGTGCGCCTTCGGCATCGGCGTTGGCACCGCGCAGGCGGGCGCGGACGCTGCCCAGGTCGAACGCGGCCCAGGTGATGCTCGGGCCAAGCGCCCAGGCAGACGCCGCCGAAGAGCCGATCTGCGAACCGCGACCGGCGGTGAAGCCAAGGAAGCCGCTCAGGCTGACCCGTGGGAACAGGTCGGCCGTGGCAACGCCCACGTTGGCGGTGGCCGCCGCCAGTTGGCGTTCGGCGCGACGGATGTCCGGGCGGCGTTGCAGCAGTTCGCCCGGATCGCCCACCGGCAGGGCCTTGGCGATGGCTGGCAATTGCGCCGGCGACAAATCGACGCTCAGCGCGTCCGGTCGCTGGCCGAGCAGGGTGGCGATGCGGTTGCGCGCTCGCACCTGTTCCGCCTGCAGTTGCGGCACGCTGGCTTCTACCGCCGCCAGGCGGGCATCAGCGCGGACCACGTCCAGTTCGTTGCCCACGCCAGCATCGCGCAGGGTCTCGGTGATGCCGCGAGAATCCTGCTGGGTCTTGAGGTTGGCCAGGGCGATTTTCTCGCGCAGTTGCGCACCACGAAGCTGGCCGTAGGCGTCCACCAGTTCGGCGATCAGGCTGACTTGCAGTTGTTGCAGGTCGGCCTGGGCCGCGGCTTCCTGGGCCTGGCTCGCTTCCAGTTGACGCTGGATGCGGCCGAACAGGTCCAGTTCCCATGCCATGTCCAGGCCCAGGTCGTAGCGTTCGCTGTTGACCCGGTCTTCGGTCTGGCCCGGAATCTGGCCTTTGCCAAGGTTGCTGCTGGCGCGGCTGGTGACGGTGGGGAAGGCGTCGTTGTCGACGTCTTCGCGGATCGAGCGGGCCGCCTTGAGGCGGGCGAACGCTACGCGCAGGTCACGGTTGCCGTTCAGCGACTGGGTCACCAACTGGTCCAGCACCGGGTCTTCGAACTGGTGCCACCAGGCGCTTTCGAAGCGGTTGCGGTCCAGGCCGGCCTGGCCGTCGGTGGCGGCCAGGTGGGCGGCGGCGGTTTCCGGGGCCTTGTAGTCCGGGCCCACGGCGCAGGCGCTCAGGGCCAGCACCAACAGGCTTGGCATCCACAGTTTTGCAGCGCTCAGGTTCAACGGGTTCATGCGTGGTTCTCCACGGCGGTCAGCCGCGCGGCCTTGCGCGCCTGGCTGCGTTCGACGTAACGACGGATCAGGACAAAGAACACAGGCGTCAGCAGCAGGCCGAAGATGGTCACCCCGATCATCCCGGAGAACACCGCCACACCCATGGCATGACGCATTTCAGCACCGGCACCGGACGAGAACACCAGCGGCACCACACCCATGATGAAGGCGAACGAGGTCATCAGGATCGGCCGCAGACGCAGGCGGCAGGCTTCCAGTACCGCGGCCAGCGGGTCGAGACCCTCGGCCTGTTTGTCCTTGGCGAACTCGACGATCAGGATCGCGTTTTTGCACGCCAGCCCCACCAGTACGATCAAGCCGATCTGGGTGAAGATGTTGTTGTCGCCACCGGACAGGATCACCCCGGTAATCGCCGACAGCAGGGTCATCGGCACGATCAGGATCACCGCCAGCGGCAGGCTCCAGCTTTCGTACTGGGCAGCCAGCACCAGGAAGGCCAGCAGCACGCAGAGCGGGAAGACGAACAGTGCGGTGTTACCGGCGAGAATCTGCTGGTAGGTCAGTTCGGTCCACTCGAAGGTCATGCCGTTGGGCAGCTCTTCTTTAAGCAGTTTCTCGATGGCCTTTTCCGCCTGCCCGGAGCTGTAGCCCGGAGCCGCAGCGCCGTTGATCTCGGCGGTGATGAAGCCGTTGTAGTGCATCACGCGGTCGGGGCCGGAGGTATCGCTGACCTTGATGAAGGTCGCCAGCGGGATCATCTCGCCCTGATTGTTGCGCACCTTCAGTTGGCCGATCTGTTCAGCGTCGAGACGGAACTGCTGTTCAGCCTGGACGTTGACCTGGTAGGTACGGCCAAAACGGTTGAAGTCGTTGGCGTACAGCGAGCCCAGGTAGATCTGCAGGGTGTCGAAGATGTCGTTGATGGCCACGCCGTGGGTCTTGGCCTTTTCCCGGTCGATGGCAGCATCGACCTGCGGCACGTTGACCTGGTAGCTGGTGAACAGCCCGGCCAGCTCCGGCACGTTGTGGCTTTTGGCGATGATGTTCTGGGTTTCTTTGTACAGCGCTTCATAGCCCAGGTTGCCGCGGTCTTCGATCTGCAGGCGGAAGCCGCCGATGGTGCCCAGCCCCTGTACCGGCGGCGGCGGGAAGATCGCGATGTAGGCGTCCTGGATGTCGGCAAACTGCGCGTTCAGCGCGGCGGCGATGGCGGCAGCCGACTGGCTCGGGTCTTTGCGCTCATCGAACGGCTTGAGCGGGGTGAACACGATGCCGCTGTTGGGGCTGTTGGTGAAGCCGTTGATCGACAGGCCGGGGAAGGCCACGGAGTCGGCCACGCCCGGTTGTTTCAGGGCGATTTCGCTCATTCTCTTGATGACCGCTTCGGTGCGGTCGAGGCTGGCGGCGTCCGGCAACTGGGCGAAGGCCACCAGGTACTGTTTGTCCTGCGCGGGAACGAAGCCGGTCGGGGTGGACGAGAAGCCCATCCAGGTCAGCACCATCAGCCCGGCGTAGATGAACATGGCCACGCCACTGCGGCGGATCACCCGTGCGACGGTGCCGACATAGCTATGGCTGGCACGCTCGAAGAAGCGGTTGAACGGACGGAACAGCCAGCCGCCGAACAGGCGGTCGAGCACCCGCGAGAAACGGTCTTTAGGCGCGTGATGGCCCTTGAGCAACACGGCGGCCAGCGCCGGCGATAGGGTCAGCGAGTTGAAGGCCGAGATCACGGTGGAGATGGCGATGGTCAGGGCGAACTGTTTGTAGAACTGCCCGGTAAGGCCGGAGATGAACGCCGCCGGGATGAACACCGCACACAGCACCAGCGCCGTGGCGACGATCGGTCCGGTCACTTCGCTCATGGCTTTTTTCGTGGCTTCCATCGGTTCGAGGCCGAGTTCGATGTTCCGCTCGACGTTCTCCACCACCACGATGGCGTCGTCCACCACGATACCGATGGCCAGCACCAGGCCGAACAGCGACAGCGCGTTGAGCGAGAAGCCGAACAGGTGCATCACCGCGAACGTACCGATCAGCGACACAGGCACGGCCACCAGCGGAATGATCGAGGCGCGCCAGGTCTGCAGGAACAGGATCACCACCAGCACCACGAGGATCAGCGCTTCGAACAGGGTGTGCACCACCGCTTCGATCGAGCCGCGAACGAACACGGTCGGGTCGTAGACGATGCTGTAGTCCATGCCTTCGGGGAAGTCTTTCTTCAGCTCGGCCATCTTGCCGCGCACTTCGTCGGAGATCTCGATCGCGTTGGAGCCAGGGCGCTGGAAGATCGGGATCGCCACCGCCGGCTGGTTGTTCAGCAGCGAGCGCAGGGCGTATTGGCTTGAGCCAAGCTCGACCCGGGCGATGTCTTTCAGGCGGGTGATTTCACCGTTCTCGCCGGAGCGGATGATGATGTTTTCGAACTCTTCTTCGCTGACCAGCCGGCCCTGGGTGTTGACCGAGAGCTGGAAGCTGGTGGCGCCGGGCGCAGGTGGTGCACCGAGCTGGCCGGCGGCGACCTGGCGGTTCTGTTCGCGAATGGCGGTGACCACGTCGCTGGCGGTCAGGTTGCGCGAAGCGGTCTTGTTCGGATCGAGCCAGACCCGCAGCGAATAATCGCCCATGCCGAACAACTGCACATCGCCGACGCCGCCGAGGCGCGCCAGTTCATCCTTGATGTTGAGGATGGCGTAGTTGGACAGGTACAGCATGTCGTAGCGCTGATCCGGCGAGGTCAAGTGCACGACCATGGTCAGGTCGGGCGAGGCTTTGTCGACGGTGATACCGATGCGCGTCACCTCTTCCGGCAGCTTGGGCTGGGTGCGGGTCACGCGGTTCTGCACCTGCACCTGGGCGTTGTCCAGGTCGGTGCCGAGGGCGAAGGTGATGGTCAGGGTGATCTTGCCGTCAGCGGTGGACTGCGAGGACATGTACAGCATGTTCTCGACACCGGTGATGGCCTGTTCCAGCGGCGCGGCGACGGTTTCGCCGATCACCTTGGGGTTGGCGCCGGGGAAGTTGGCGCGCACGACCACGGTCGGCGGCACCACTTCCGGGTATTCGCTGATCGGCAACTGGAACAGCGAGATGGCGCCGGCGATCAGGATCAGCAGCGAGAGCACCGCGGCGAAGATCGGCCGGGTAATGAAAAACCGGGAAAAATTCATTGGACTGGTCCCTTAACCGCGTGGAGCCGTGGCGCTGGCGAGCTTGACCGTCGCGGCGCCAACGGGCGTTTGCGGACGGTTGGCAGCTTCCAGGGCCTGGCGCTGTTGGGCGAGGGCGGCGAGGGTCGCTTCGCTGGCCATCGGTGTTTCTTCAGGGGTGACCGGCGAGCCGGGACGAACCCGTTGCAGGCCCTTGACCACGATGCGGTCTTCCTTGCTCAGACCGGCGCGAACGATGCGCAGGCCTTCGAGTTTCGGACCGAGTTCCACAGGGCGGTAATCGGCCTTGTTGTCCTTGTCCATCACCAGCACGAACTTCTTGCCCAGGTCGGTGCCCACGGCTTCGTCGTTGATCAGCACTGCCGAGTACGTGGCGCTGCCGACCAGTTTCAGGCGGGCGTAGAGACCCGGGGTGAACTGGCCGTCGCGGTTGTCGAACACGGCGCGGCCACGGATGGTGCCGGTCTTCGGGTTGACCTGGTTGTCGACGAAGTTCATCTGGCCCAGGTGCGGGTTGCCGGTTTCGTTGGACAGGCCGAGGTACACCGGAGTGGTCTGGCCGCGCTGGCCGTCGCGGGCAAGTTGGGTGTACTTGAGGTAGACGCGCTCGTCGGCATCGAAGTAGGCGTAGACGCGGTCGGTGGAGACGACGCTGGTCAGCGGCGTGACATCGGCGGTGACGATGTTGCCGGCGGTGAACTGGGCGCGGCTGACGCGGCCGCTGATCGGCGCGGTCACGCGGGTGAAGCTCAGGTTCAGCTTGGCCAGGTCCAGTTGCGCCTGGATTGCCGCGACACCGGCACGGGCTTCGGCGGCGGCGCTGGTGCGCGACTCGGCAAGCTCGGCGGAAATAGCGTTGCTGCTGCGCAGGCGTTCGCCGCGCTGAGCTTCGTTTTCACTGCGGATGGCGGTGGCGCGGGCTTGTTGCACCTGGGCTTCGAGGCGGCGGACCTCAGCCTGGAACGGACGTGGGTCGATCTGGAACAGCAGGTCGCCTTTGTTGACCTGGGCGCCTTCGGTGAAGGCCACTTGGTCGATCTGCCCGGAGACGCGCGGGCGGACTTCGACGGTTTCCGGCGCTTCGAGGCGGCCGGTGAACTCGTCCCATTCATTGATTGGTTGTTCCAGCACCTTGGCCACGCTGACTTTCGGCGCGCCGGGTGCCTGGACCGCCTCCGGGGTGCGACCACAGGCACTCATCACCAGAAGGGCCAACGCAGCAAGGGGATAGCGCAAGGGTTTGAGTGACTGCTCCATGGAGAACTCCGCCAATATATTGATAGTGGGCGGATTCTGCGTTCAGGCGCGGGTGGGGACGAATCGAACGAAGCGAAGGTGACTATCACGCGCAATGATAGAACTGGAGTGTTATCGCGTGGCGTTGATAGTTATGTCTTGCGCGCCCACTGTATCTGTAGGAGCGAGCTTGCTCGCGATCAGGGCGCCATCGCGAGCAAGCTCGCTCCTACAGATGCAGCAGACACAGATACGGTGCCGGCCATGGCAACCACAGCCAAGCTATTGGCAGGCAGGAGCAAGCAGTGTGAACGTTGGGCGGTGATACTGACGTCGTTCCTCTGGACCGGGTCGTCCAGGGTGCGACGGCACTATCTTCATATCTGCGCTACGTTTCACCGCCAGTAGGGTTACTGGCGGTTTTTTTTGCCTTGAATTCAGCCGTTGGCGCGTTTGCCCTGCGCCTGCTCGGCTACCCGCGCACGAATTCGTGGCAGCAGGTCCTGGCCGTACTCCACCGCGTCGCGCAGTTGGTCGAAGCCGCGGAACAGGAAGGTGGTCACGCCGAGGTTGTAGTACTCCAGCGCCGCATCTGCGACCTGGTCGGCGGTCCCCACCAGCGAGGTGGAGTTGCCGGCGGCGCCGGTCAGCGCGGCGATCGCGGTCCACAGGCGTTTGTCGTGCACCACTTTCTGGCTGGCCAGTTCCACCAGGCGCGCCGAGCCGATGTTGTTTTTGCCCACGTTGAATTCGCGACGCTTGCTTGCGCGCAGTTCATGCAGCACGCGGGCGTCGGCCAGGATCTGTTCGGCGCGGGCCCAGGCGGCCTCTTCGGTGGCGCCGAGGATCGGTCGCAGCGACAGGCTGAAGCGAATGTGTTTCTCGCGGCCATATTTGGCCGCCGCCTTGCGCACTTTGGCGATGCGCTCGCGCACCTGTTCCAGCGGCTCGCCCCACATCATGTAGACGTCGGCGTGCTTGGCTGCGACTTCGACGGCGGCATCGGATGCGCCCGAGAAGTAGATCGGCACGTGGGGCTTTTGCAGCGGCTTGATCAGGGTCAGGTTGTCTTCGACGTGGTAGTGCGCGCCTTCGTGGCTGAAGGGTTGGGTCGCGGTCCAGGTCTGCTTGACCACGTCGAGGTATTCGTCGGTGCGGGCGTAGCGGGCGTCCTTGTCGATGAAGTCGCCGTCACGTTGCAGGTCGCCGCTGTCGCCGCCAGTGATGACGTTGATCGAGGCGCGGCCGCGGCTGAGCTGGTCGAGGGTGGCGAACTGGCGGGCGGCGAAGGTCGGCGCCTGGAAGCCCGGACGGTGGGCCACCAGCAGGCCGAGTTTCTCGGTGTAGGCGGCGACATGGCTGGCGATGATCAGCGAGTCGGCGGCGCTGGTGTTGACCGCCAGCAGGGCTTTGTCGAACCCGCCGTATTCCTGGGCCTGGGCGAAGGCCTTGATGAATTCCAGGTCAACGCTCGGGCCGCGTGGCGCCTGGGATTCGCTGGCTTCCTGGGGGCCGATCAGGCCGATGAATTCGAGGCTCATGGGGCAAACTCCTTGTGCGTGTCAGAGTGGCCCGCGCTCGGCGCGGGCGGAATGGGCTTGGGGCGGTTCAGGCGACCGCTTCCTGGGTGCGACGCAAGGTGTAGCGGTTGGCTGGCACTGCCAGGCCGAAGTTGTCGCGAAGGGTCTGGCCTTCGTATTCCTGGCGCAGCAGGCCGCGTTCCTGCAGCAACGGCACCACCGTTTCGGTGAAGCGTTGCAGGCCGTCGGGCAGCAGCGAATTGATGATGAAACCGTCTGCCGCGCCGTGTTCGAACCAGTCCTGCACGGCGTTGGCGACTTCCTCGGCGGTGCCGACGAAGTCCCGTTTCGGCGCCGAGAAACGCAGCGCCACTTGGCGCAAACTCAGGCCTTCGTCGCGGGCCAGTTGCTTGAGGTAGTCGGAGGAGCCCTTGTGGCTCTGGCTGCCGAGGTCGCCGAGGTCGGGGAACGGCGCGTCGAGATCATGGCCGCTGAAGTCGTAGTCGTTGAACGGCCGGCCGAGGGCGACCAGCGCGTCATCAATGCTGACCAGCGCCGCCGCCTGCTGGTAGCGCTGCTCGGCGTCGTCGGCATCGAGGCCGACGATGGGACGGATGCCCGGCAGGATGAACAGCTCGTCCGGGTTGCGGCCGAAGTTTTTCGCCCGCTGCTTGAGGTCCTGGTAGTAGGCGCGGGCGTCGCTGAAACCGTCGGGGCTGACGAA
This sequence comes from Pseudomonas huaxiensis, assembly GCF_003231275.1. Classification (GTDB taxonomy): domain Bacteria; phylum Pseudomonadota; class Gammaproteobacteria; order Pseudomonadales; family Pseudomonadaceae; genus Aquipseudomonas; species Aquipseudomonas huaxiensis. Next base: position 25,917 of record NZ_QKVL01000049.1, on the reverse strand, counting down.
GATCGCGTCGGCCTGGCGTGCGGCGAAGTTGCGGCCGTCCTCGGAGGTGCCGGCCTGGAAGATCAGCGGCTGGCCCTGGCGCGAGCGGGCGATGTTCAGCGGGCCCTTGACCTTGAAGAATTCGCCCTTGTGCTCCAGCGCGTGCAGCTTGTCCGGGTCGAAGAACTGGCCGCTCTGCTTGTCCCGCACCAGCGCGTCGTCTTCCCAGGAATCCCACAGGCCCTGGACCACTTGCACGTGTTCCTTGGCGATGCGGTAGCGCTCGGCATGCGGCGGGTGCTCGGCCTTGCCGAAGTTGTCGGCGGTGCCGGACAGCCACGAGGTGACCACGTTCCAGCCGGCGCGACCGCCGCTGATATGGTCGAGCGAGGCCAGTTGCCGGGCGACCTGGAAGGGTTCGGTGTAGCTGACGGTGATGGTCGCCACCAGGCCGATGTGCTCGGTGACGGCGGCCAGGGCGGAGAGGATGGTCAGTGGTTCGAAGCGGTTGAGGTAGTGCGGGCTGGATTTGGCGTGGATGTGCAGGCTGTCGGCAATGAAAGCGAAGTCGAACTTCGCGCCTTCGGCCAGTTGCGCCTGTTGCTTGTAGTAGCCGAAGTTGACGCTGGCATCGGCCAGAGCGTCCGGATGGCGCCACTCGCCCCAGCCGTGACCGACACCATGGATCATCGCGCCGAGTTTGATCTGTCGTTTGCTCATGCTTCGCTCCTGAGGAGAAGGGGACGAAGCGCGGGGAGAGGCCCGGCTTCAGTCGTCGATAACGGCCTCCGCCAGGAAAGGGGTCGGTCTGTGGGATAGACCTTAAACGCGGGAAAGCTGCCTGTGAAAGCACATTTTCTTCTATGCTAATTATGTAAATTGCGCATTACATAAATTGATTAATATCAATAAATTGAATTTTGAGGTTGGGTAGTTTGTTGGGCCATTTACAAATCTCGCGGGCAAGACGCGGACTCTGTAGGAGCGGCCGTTAGCCGCGATGGGCCGCACAGCGGCCCCCAAACCATCCAGCACGAGATGGCTGTCTAAACCCGGCATTTCTTTCGCCCTTGAGGATGCCTGAATGTGAGATCCCAACCCGCCAGTGACCGGGTGCTGCATGGAATTAGGGCCGCTTTGCGGCCCATCGCGGCTAACGGCCGCTCCTACAGGATTGCGAGTGACTGGCGGTTTGCGACTGGCAGAGAGATGTGTGGATACCCCCAACAATCAATCAGAAGTCATACGTCAACCGCGTGTAGTAATACCCCCCGGTAAAGCCATACGGCGAATACGCCCCATAGCTCTTGACCATGGTCTTGCTGCTCGGCGACTGCCGCTCGGGGTAGATGTCGAAAAGGTTCTTCGCGCCGACCGCCAGGTTCAGGCTCTTGGTCAACTGGTAGCCCACGTCCAGGTCGGTGATCCAGCGCGCCTTGTAGACCCTGTCGAGCGAGCGGTCGTTGGCGTCGTTGACCTCGCGGTACGAACCGTAGCGGGTCAGCCCAAGGTTGACGTTGTAGCGGTCCAGCCGCCAGTTGCCGCCCAGGATCAGCTTGGTTTTCGGCTGCACGCCGGTGATGAAGTTGCGTGCCTGGCGGTTCATCAGGTCGTAGTTGCGGCCAAGAATGTTGACGCTTTCCTTGTAGTCGAGGATCTCGGTGTCGTTCCAGTTCCAGGCCGCGGTCCACTTGACGCTGCCCAGCGCGCCGAGGTCCTGGTCATAGTTGCCGACCAAATCCACGCCCTTGGTGCGGGTGTTGGCGCCGTTGGTGAAGTACTGCCCGCCGGAGGTCGAGGTGATGCCGTTGGCCACCAGGGTCTGGGTCACTTCGCTGCCGAGCAGGGTGCCGGTCAGGGTGATGCGGTCACGCACGTTGATCAGGTAGGCGTCGGCGGTGAACGACAGCCGGTCCGTCGGCTGGAAGGTCAAGCCAAGGCTGTAGTTGGCGGACTTTTCCGGCTTCAGCGCTTCGGCACCCAGGGCCTTGGCCGCCGCCGAATCCACCGGCAGCACGCCGTAGTTGATCGACTGGTAGACGCCATCGACCACGCCATAGGTGGTGGAGCGGGCGCTGAACAGGCTGTTGGCCAACGATGGCGCGCGGAAGCCGTTGCTCACCGTGGCGCGCACCGCCAGTTGCGGGGTGAACTCGTAGCGGGTGCTGAGCTTGCCGCTGCGGGTCGCGCCGATGCCCTGATCATAGTGCTCGTAGCGCAGCGCGGTGCCGACGTACCACTGCGGCAACGGGTTGAAGCCGACGTCGAGGTAGCTGGCGACGCTGTTGCGGTGCTCGCTGGAGGCTTCGGCCGGGGAGATGCCGTTGGTGACTTGCGCCCCCGACGAGGCGCAGTTGCCGGGCGACACGCAGTAGCCGCCGTTGGCCCAACTGGCCCAGTCGCCGTCTTCCACTTCATAGCCGTCGCGGCGCTGTTCCAGGCCCCAGGACAGGTCGAGCGGTTTGCTCAGGCCAACGTCGAAACCGCGGTGCAGGTCGAGGTTGCTGGTCAGTTGGGTGGAGATCCAGGTGCCGGACTTGAAGTGGTTTGGCGTGGCTTCGCCCAGCGACGGGTTCTGGTTGTTCCAGGTGCCTTGTTCGGCGCTGTTGCGCCCGTAGGTGCTGGATAGATCCCAGTCCCAGTCGCCGGCCAGGCCCTTGGCGCCGAACGCGGCCTGGAAGTCTTCTTCCTCGATGTACCAGGTTGGCGTGTAGCCGGCCGGGCGGCCGTTGGGGCCGGTGGTGATGGTGTTGACGATGGTTGGCAGGCGGAAGTTCTGGCCCTGCTCGGCCTTGCGGTAGGACCAGGTGCTGAACGAGTACAGGCTGAGGTCATCGTTCACCGGCAGTTCGGCGTTGTAGCCGAGGGTCAGCAGGTTGATCTTCGGCGTGCCGTAGCCGCCGTAGGTGGACTTGCCGGCTTTCTCGTGGGCTTCGGCGACGCTGTAGCCGTTGGCGCTGGCCTTGTTGTCGTCGTTCTGGCTGCGGGCATCCAGCGCCAGTTGCAGCACGCCGTCGTTACCGATTTCGAAGCCCTTGTTCAGGCTCTGCTGCACCGTCTGCTTCTTGCCGTCGTAGCCCTGGCCGGCGTTGGTCACCGCGGTGCCGCTGGTGTCGGCTTTGAGGATCACGTTGATGACCCCGGCGATGGCGTCGGAGCCGTACTGGGCGGCGGCGCCGTCACGCAGCACTTCGACGTGGTCGATGGCGCTGATGGGGATCAGGTCGAGGTCGGCGGGTGCGGCGCCGGCGTTGATCCCGCTGATATTCAGGGTGGCGCTGGTGTGCCGGCGTTTGCCGTTGACCAGCACCAGCACCTGCGCTGCGTTCAGTCCGCGCAGGCTCGGCGCGCGGGCCATGCCGCTGGCGTCCCAGCCGGTCTTTTCCGGCAGGGTGAAGGAGGCGACGCTGGCGCTGAGGGCTTCCATCAGGCCGGGCTTGCCGGTGTCTTGCAGTTGCTTGGCGCTGATCACGTCGATTGGCGCCGGGCTGGTGGTTACAGTGCGTTTTTCGCTGCCGCGGCTACCGGTGACGATCACCGTTTCCAGGCGCGAGCCGCTGGCGGCGGGGTCGCTCGGTTCTTCGGCGTTGACGGTTGCGATATTCAGGCTGGCAAGCAGTGCCGCGCCCAACAGTGGGGTGCGCGCGGTCGCCGCTGGCCAGCGGGACAAAGGGGCAGTGTTCAAGGCGTGTTTCCTGTGCTGTTTTTTTTCGTGCGAGGACGGGGCCGGGTGGCCGGGCTCAAGGCGCCTTGGCGGCGACGGCTTCGATTTCCACCAGCGCACCCGGCAACGGCAGGGCGACCACCTGCAACGCGGTGCGGGTCGGCTTGTTCGGCTGTTCGGCGGTGGCGAAGAACTTCGTGTAGGCGGCCTGCAGACCGGCGAAGTCGAGGGTGCCGCCCTTGTCCGGGTCACCGACGAGGAACACCCGCAGTTGCACGATATCGCCGAGGTCCAGGCCCTGGCTTTGCAGCGCAGTGCGCAGTTTGTTCAGCACCGAGAGGGTCTGGGTTTCGGTGTTGCCGTAGGCCTGGATGCTGCCTTTCGGCGCCTTGGGATCGGCGACATCGGGCAGGGTGCCGCTGACGAAGGTCAGTTGTGCCGAGGCCGGTACGGTGACCAGTTGCGAGATGGGGAAGGTCGAGCCCGGCGGGCTGACGCGCTGGATGCTGTCGGCGTGGGCGGCATTCAGGGTCAGGCTCATGAGGGCTCCGAGGGTGAGGGCGGTGAAGGTGTTGGTGTTCATGGAGACATTCCTTGTCGGTCAGGCGGCGGCAACGTTGCGGGTGGACTGGTTGGCGTGCTCGGCGATCAGGCCGACCACGCGACGGGCGGATTCAGCGGCGCTGTTCTGCCAGATGCCGACGCCGCCATGGGCCAGGGCGTCGCTGGCCAGCCAGGTGCGGCCCTGGGGCTGGTTGAGCGTGTCGTAGGCCGGTTGCACCACTTCGTCGTGGACGATCCACGGGCTTTCGCTGAAGGGAATCTTCGACCAGTTGACCGCCACCGCGCGCCCGAGCTTCTGCGCGTGGCCGGGGTGCAGTGACTCCACGGCGCTGCGGGACGAGGCGAACTGCTCCTGCCAGCTCTTGCCGGCAAAGCGCTCGGCAATTTCGCCGGTGTTGTAGGTCGCCACCAGCACGCCTTGCGCGCTGTTCAGGCGGTCGCTCGGGTACCAGAGGAAACGCGCGTCATGGTTGATGTACGAGAGCCCGCCGTAGATCTGGAAATCGGTTTCCCAGAAGCGCGGCGACTGCCAGGCGACCTTGTTGGCCTTGTCCGGCTTGGCCAGTTCCAGCGCCTGCTTGAAGGCCGGGGTGAAGTTGCTGTCGAGCTTGCGCAGCAGCGGCAGGGGCAGGGCGACCACGGCGTAGTCGGCGTCTTCGGTGTGCTGGCGGCCGGTGGTGCGGTCGCGCCAGACCACGCGGCTGCCGCGGTCGGAGGTCTGGATCGACTGCACCTCGGCGTTCAGTTGCACCGCGTCCTTGACCTGGCGATAGAAGGCCTTGGGAATCTGGTCCATGCCGCCCACGGGCTGGAACATGGTCGCGGAGAATTCCGGGATTTCATCGAACACCAGCGGCAACAGCAGGTTGCTGTCGAGCAGGCGGTCGAGCTCCACCGGCGTGCGCTGCACCGGGGTCTGGTCGCCGGCCCCGGCGAAGCGTGTGTAGCCCGAGCGCACCGAGCCGCGGTACTGGCGCTCGTCATTGAGGTCGCCATAGACCTTGAGGAAATCCAGCAGCGCCTTGCGCTCGCCGGCGTTCAGTTCCTGGTCGAGGCTATTGCGCTGGACACTGCGCGCCAGCAGCTCGCTCAGGTGCCCGCGGGTGTCGTTGACCGCCTGGCGCAACAGCAGCGGCGGCTTGCTCAGGTCCGGCTGGACCAGGGCGTTGCGGCTGCTGTTGACCAGAACTTCCAGCTCCACGCCCAGCTCGCGGCAGTAGCCGAGGATGGTCAGGTGATGGCTGGGCAGGCGTGCGGCGCCGGCATTGAAGAACAGGCCGTTGTCGAATTCCACGGTCTGCTTGCTGCCGTCGTTGTGCTCGATGCGGTCGCCATTGCGCAGCGTCCAGACCCGGCCGCCGATGCGGTCGCGGGCTTCCAGCAGCTTGACCTCGAAGCCGGCCTTGCGCAGTTCGTAGGCCGAGACCAGGCCGCTGATGCCGCCGCCGACGATCAAGACTTTTTTGCCGTTGCCGGCGCGGCTGGCCAGTTTCAGCGGTTCGAAGGTCGCCGCCTGGGCCGAGCCCGGCAGGCCCAGCGCGGACAGGCCGCCAAGCGCCGCCGAATAGCCACCGATGGCGGCCAGGCGGGAAATCATATCTCTACGGGTGAGCCCCATGTCGCGTATCTCCATAAGGTTGCCGGAGGTGCGCTGCGCGAAGGGGAAAGGCAGCACGACCCGACAGGCAACCGCGAGGTTGGGATGTCGGCGTTCTGCACACGGCCAGGGAAATGCCGCAAAGGCGGGAGAAGCGGAAAGGGCAGACCCGCTGGCGGTGGCAGAAATCCATTTGCCTCCACCAGGTTGGGGTCGGTAATGCGAACATAAGCGTCTGAAAGGCGCTTGTGAAAGGCTTTTTGGTTCTAAGTTAATTATCAGAAAATGACATAAAGATCGTTTTATAACATGCGATCAGGATATTTTGTTGCCATCCAGGCGCTGCGCCGAGACCGCGCCGAACAACTCCACCGGCTCCTGCAGGTTGCCCAGGTAGCGCGGATGGAACAGCCACAGGTCCACTTGCGGCTTGAAGTCGCTGACGTTGAGGACCTCCAGTTGATCGCGGTGGCGACTGGTGGCGAGCAGCGGCTCCGGCACCAGGCCCAGGCCCTGACCGTTGGCCACCAGGCCCAATTGCAGCTCGGTGCCGAAGGTCTCCAGGTTGATCTGCAACGACAGTCCCTGTTCGCTCAGCGCCCGCTGCAAGCCGGCGCGGAAACCGCAGCCATCCGGGTTCAGCACCCAGCCCCGCAGGTAACAGTCCTTGAGCTTGTAGCTGCGCTTGGTTGCCGTGCCCTTGGCCGCCACCACCCGCAACTGCATGCGGCCGATGGACCGGCTGGCGATGCCCTCGGGGAAAATCTTGCCGGTGGGGAAGAGCGCGGCGGCAGCGTCCAGATCGCCGTTTTCCATCTTGGCGATCAGCGAACTGCCCCAGCCGCTGACCACCGAGGTGCGAAGGTCCGGGTACGCCTCGCGGATCTGCGCCAGGGCATCGAGCAGTACCACGTCGCCGATGGTCTGCGGCACGCCCAGCCGCAATGTGCCGCTGGGCGCACCGTCGCTGGCGACCAGCTCGCGCAGGGTGTCGATCTCCCGCAGGATCGCTTTGCACTGCTCATACACCCGCCAGCCCATGGGCGTCGGCTTGAGCGGCTTGGTGTTGCGATCCAGCAGATTGGCGCCCAGATCTTCCTCGAAATTCTGCACCCGCCGCGTGATCGCCGGCTGGGTCAACTGCAACGCCTCGGCGGCGAGGTTGGTCGACTGGCAGCGGATGACGGCGACAAAGGCGTCCATGTCATCGATCTTCATATTCGCTTCTCACATACTCTGAGCCGGGGAAATGTTTTTGCAGAATAATCCTTCTTGGCCGACCGTGCTCAGGATTGTGCGTCAGCGGTAGCGCCGCCTCACCAGAAGCGCCACCACGCGCCCTTGGCGCGGCTTTCGATGGCTTTCAACTGCTCGCAGAGCACGGCGATGACCTGCTCGTCCCGCGGCCGTTGTACCTGATAGATGCCGAGGGCTTCGCCGAGCGCCTTGTGCGCTTGGGCGAGGTTCTCTTGTTGCAGGTGGGCCGCGCCCAGCGAGGCGAGGCAGGCTCCGACGGGCGCGAGATCATCGGGGGTGTCTTCGCGGTAGACCTGCACGGCGCGCTCCAGCGCTTGCGCGGCGTCGGCCAGTTGGCCCAGTTCCAGGTAGCAGTTGCCCAGGGTTTGCAGGCTCTGCCCGACTACCATGTGGCTGGGGGAAAACAGCGCTTCGCGGCTGCGCAGCACGTCGAGGTAAAGTGCCAGCGCTTCGGCATGCCGCTGCTGCGCCCAACGCAGGCCGGCCAAACCGTTGCGCACGGTCGCCAGGCTGGCCAGATCGAAACCGTCGATGGCTTCGGCCAGGGCCAGGGCTTCGAGGAAACAGTCTTGCGCTTTGTCCAGGTAACCGTGGTTTCTGTAATGCACGGCCTGGTTGTTGAGTTCGAGGACGCGTGCGTTATCGATGACGGTGCTGAGCATGGGGCGTCCTTGAAGATGCCGGGCGGCGGCCGATGTTTTTGTTAGAGTTCGCGGATTTAATGGGAGGTTTCTGGAGTGGGTCAAGCAAATCCGGGCTTTTTTTGTGGCTTATTGACATGAGTGCGGTGGATGTCCGCATTGAGGCGCCGGGCGAGGGCTCTATTGCCGCTACGGTGGCTTTTGTCATGGCCGCCCGCGCGGTGATCTTTCCGATGCTGGCTGATTCGCCGATGCCGGCTGATCTGGCGGATTTTGCGGGTAGTTACCTGGCGCCCGCGCAGGGGCGTTTTCTGATTGCCCGGGACGGCGAACGCATCGTCGCGGCCATCGGTTATCTGCCGTATGACCACCGCTTTGCCCAGCTCGACTATCGCGGGCGGCGGGTGGTTGAGGTGGTGCGCTTGTTCGTCGAGCCGGCGTACCGGCGGGGCGGGTTGGCGCGGCGCTTGTACGAGGCGCTGAAGGCATTGGCGGTGGAGCAGGGTGTGGAGGTGCTGTACCTGCACACCCATCCGTTTTTGCCGGGGGCCATCGAGTTCTGGCAGCGGCAGGGGTTTCGGATTTTGGACGTGGAGGACGATCCGGTTTGGCGGACTACGCATATGGAATTGGCTGTCTGAGGGGGCCTCATCGCCGGCAAGCCGGCTCCCACAGGGATTTGTGGACGCCACAGTCCCTTGTGGGAGCTGGCTCGCCAGCGATGAGGCTCCTCAGAACCCACCACTCAACGGATACTCAACCGCCAACCGCACCTGATCGGCATCGGTCTCCGCCTGCGCCGCATTCCCCCGATGCACACTGTGCCGCAGCGACAGCGCCAGGTTTTTCGCCGGGCCGCTCTGCACCACATAACGGGCTTCCAGATCCCGTTCCCAATGCCGGCCACCCTCGCCATACCCCAGCCAGGCATAACCACCCCGTGGATCGACATGACTGCCGTCGATCCCGCTGCCGCGTACATACAACGCGCTGAACACCAGCCCGGGCACGCCGAAGGACTGCATCGCCAGGTCGTAACGCGCCTGCCAGGAGCGTTCGTTCGGGGCGTTGAAGTCGGACAGTTGCACGGCGTTGCTGATGTAGACGGCGCCACGGGTGACGTAGTCGAACGGCGTGTTGCCGTCCACCGCCTGGTAGCCGAGGCTGAAGGTGTGGGCGCCGCTGCGGTAGTTCGATATCAGGCTCCAGGTGGTGTTGTCGATTTCACCCGACAGCGCTTTGCCGGTATCGCTCGTGCGGTAGAGGTTGAGGTCCAGTCCCAGCGAGCGGTCGTCGGCCAGCGGCTTGCGGTAGCTGGCGCTGAGGTAGTGCTGACGCCAGCTGTCTTCGTAGCGCGAGGTGTAGAGGCTGGTCACCAGGCCCGGCACGCCGTCGTAGACCACGCCGGCCAGGTCGAAACTGTTGCCCTGTTTGCCGTTGGAGTAGTTCACCACGAAGCCGCGGTCATGGCTGGAGGCGTTGCGGTCGGTGCTTTCATTGAAGTGGCCGCCGACCAGTTTGACGTTGGGGATTTCCTGGCTGGTGAGGAAAAACCCGGTGGCGGTTTCCGGCAGCAGGCGGCTGTCGGAGGAACTGAAGACCGGCGTCTTCACCCGTTGCTCGCCGTAGCTCAGGGTGGTGTTGGACCAGCGTAGTTTGACCGCTGCGCCACCGCGCGCCGCGTTGTCCTTGGGATGACCTTCGTTGTCCAGGCCCAGCAGCCGCACCTTGCCGGCGCGGCCGCCGCCGCTGTCCAGTTGTCGTGCGTAGTAGAGGTGGGCGTCGACGCCAACCCCGACGGTGCCTTGGGTAAAGCCCGATTGCACGCTGCCCATCAGGCCATAGGCCCATTCTTCGGCGGCGCCGTTGCGTTGGTCGCGGGGTTTGTAGGCGTTGCGCGCGCCGTTGCTGCGGGCGCCATGACGGTAGTCGCGCTGGTCGAACACGCTGCGGTTGAGCAGCAGCCAGGTGCTGTCTTCGATAAAGCCGTTGGCCTGGTCCTGGGCCGATTCGGCATGAGCCAGCGCCGGGGCCGCGAGGGCCAGGGCGAGGTGGTGGAGCTTGATCACGGGCGGATCCTTCCGTAGCAGATGAAAATCGCGGTTCAGCGTGGCGGCAGTTCGCGCTGGATGATGGTGGTCAGGCGCTGGCTGGCGCGGGGATTGAGGCTGGCGGGCGGCACCGGCGTCGCAGTGTCCGGCTCACCGACCTGGATCGCCATGACCATGCCCATCGACACATGGGGGCTGCACTGGATGCCATAGAAACCCGGAACGTCGAATTTCACTTCCAGCGGCTGGTTGATCTTGCTCTTGAACGGCTCGGCGCCGGCGGGCAGCAGGCCGTCGATGGTCGCGGCGTTATGGCCGCTCTGGGTGGACAGGAAGCGCACGCTGTCGCCGGGTTGCAGGCGCAGGAAATCCGGCTCGTAGACCATGGCACCGGCGGCGCCACGGTTGAGCATTTTCACCTCGTGGACCTCGGCCATGGCCACGGGGCTGGACAGCAGGGCCAGCAACGCCAGCCTGGAAAGAAGGGGCATCGGATACCTCGAAAAAAATCAGCGCGGACGCAGGCGCAGGAAGCGGCTGCCGTCCAGCGGATCGTCAATGAAATGGCCGTGCACGCCGAAGGTGTCGTGCAGGCGTTGTGGGGTCAGGACTTCCAGCGGCGTGCCTAGGGCCACCAGCCGGCCGTGCTGCATCACCGCGAGGCGGTCGCAGTCCAGCGCCTGGTTGAGGTCGTGCAGGGCGATCAATGTAGTCACCGGCAGCGCTCGCACCAGGTGCAGGATGCTCAGTTGCTGCTGGATATCGAGGTGGTTGGTCGGCTCGTCCAGCAGCAGGATGCGCGGCTGCTGGGCCAGGGCGCGGGCGATGTGCACGCGCTGGCGTTCGCCGCCGGAGAGGCTGTGCCAGGTGCGCTGCGCCAGGTGCGCCATGGCCACCGCCTGCAATGCCTGGGCGACGATGGCGTCATCGGCCGTGCTCCATGGCGACAGCGCCGACAGCCAGGGCGTGCGGCCCAGCTCGACAGCGTCGCGCACGCTGATGGCGTCATCGGTGTTGGCCTGTTGCTCCACCACCGCCAGCAGCCGGGCGATTTCGCCACGGCGCAGCTTCGCCAGCGGCTGATCGTTGAGCCGGACTTCGCCGCTGTGAGGCTTGAGCAAGCCGGCGAGCAACCTCAACAGGGTGGACTTGCCCGAGCCGTTGGGCCCGACGATACCGAGGGTTTCGCCCGGGCGGACCTGCAGGTCCACCTCCGCCACCAACGGCGTGCCTTTGATCTGGTAACCCAGGCCCGTACAGGCGAGGGCGGCGCAGTGCTGTGTCGGCTCGAAGGCATTCATCGCGAGCGTTGCCCCCGGATCAGGATCAGGGCGAACACAGGCGCGCCGACCAGCGCGGTGATCACCCCGATCGGCAGCACCTGGCCCTTGATCAGGGTGCGCGACAGCACATCCGCCGCCATCAGGAACAGCGCGCCGCACAACGCGCTCAAGGGTAGCAGGCGGGTGTGTCGTGGCCCCGCCAGCAGGCGCACGGCATGGGGAATCACCAGGCCGACGAAGCCGATGGAACCGACGATGGACACCAGCACCGCAGTCATCAGCGCCGCGCACGCCACCAGCACGATCTGCACCTGACGCACCGGAACGCCCAGCGCCGCTGCGGCGTCCGCACCGAAGGTGAAGGCGTCCAGCGCGCGCCGATGCCACAGGCACAGCACCAGCCCCAGCAGCACCACCGGCAGCGCCAGCCCGACCGCTGGCCAGCGCACACCGCTGAGGTTGCCCAGCAGCCAGAACATCAGGCCGCGGGCTTGCTCGGCGCTGGCCGAGGCGGTGATCAGGAACGAGGTCAGGGCGTTGAACAACTGCGAGCCGGCGATCCCGGCGAGGATGATCTGCCCGGTGCTGCTGGCACCGCGTGCGCCGCGCGCCAGCAGCACCACCAGGGCGAAGGCGGCGAGGGCGCCGATAAAGGCGCCGCCGGACATCGACAAGGTGCCGGCGCCGACCCCGATGATCGCCACCAGCACCGCGCCGGTCGACGCGCCGGCGGAAATGCCCAGCAGGTACGGATCGGCCAGCGGATTGCGCAGCAGCGCCTGCAACACCACGCCGGACATCGCCAGCCCGGCCCCGCAGGCGCCGGCCACCAGTGCGCGGGGCAGCCGGTAGTTCCAGATGATGCCTTCGTCGATGGGGTCGAGCAGGTGGCCGGCGCCCCACAATTTGTTGCCCAGCACGTCCAGCACCACGGAAAGGCCGAGGCGGGTTTCACCGATGCTGGCGGCGAGGGTCACCGCCAGCGCCAGCAGGACGCCGACCCACAGGGCGTGGCCCAGCAGGCGCAGGACGAGGCGGGCGACAGCGTGGGGCATCAGTGATCCTGCCGCAGCTTCTGGCTGGCCGCGGCCAGGGTTTCGATGCCGTCGACCAGGCTCAGGCTGGCCTGCATGGCGTTGGCGTCGAGGATGATGATGCGGTCGTTTTTCACCGCGTCCATGTTGCGGGTGACCGGGTCGTTCTTGAGGAATTCCAGCTTCTTCAGGTAGTCATCGGCGGGGAAGCGGCGACGGTCCATGCGGGCGATGACGAGGAAGGTCGGGTTGGCCTTGGCGATGGTTTCCCAGCCTACGGTGGGCCATTCTTCGTCTGAGGCGATGACGTTGCGCATGCCGAGGCTGTTGAGCATGAAGTCGGGAATGCCCTTGCGCCCGGCCACGTAAGGATCGATATCGAGGTCGGCGCTGGAGAACCAGAACACCGCCGACTGGTCCTGATCGCGGCGTTGGCCGGCGCTGGCGGTGACCTTGGCCAGGCGCGTCTTCAGGTCATTGACCACGGCGTCGCCATGGTCCTGGACGTCCATGATCTGCGCCAGTTGCTCGATGCTTTTGTACAGGCTGTCGATCTGGAACGCCTGCAGGCGCGTGCCGTCGGCGCCGCTGAGGTTGTCCTTGCCTTCGCAGTCGGACGGCATCAGGTAGGCCGGGACCTTGAGGTCGGCGAACTGCTCGCGGGTGCCGACCACGCCTTGCGGACCGACCATCCACTCGAACTGCACCGCCACCAGGCCGGGACGCTTGCCGATCACCGCTTCGAAGCTCGGGTCGTTGTCGGCCAGACGCTCGACCTTGGCGTTCTGCGCCTTGAACCGCTCCGGCACGTCGCTGAACCACAGCGAGGTGCCGGCCAGCTTCTGCTCAAGGCCCAGGGCGTAGAACATCTCGGTGCCGGACTGGCCGATGGTGACCGCGCGTGCCGGGGCCTGGTCGAAGGTCAGCGGGGTGCCGCAGTTATCGATGGTCAGTGGGTACGCGGTGGGCGCGGCGAGGGCGGTGCTGGCGAGGCCGAGGCTGGCGAGCAGGGCGAGCGTGAGGCGGGACAGGGGCATGCGGATGCGATCTCCATTCGAACGTGTGCGTGGCGGACGGCACAGGTCTGGAAAACACATCCCGAAGAAGCGTGAGCGCGCGGGGCAGCCGTGAACGGTTGCCGTGCGGAAACGGAATGCCCTTCCCGGACACCCCGCCGGCGGGTTTGCGATGCTGCTGGCCGGCAGGTCTCCTGACTGGCGCGTCATGGCTATGCTCCTGCCTTCCCGGGCGCGGCCCAGTGGCGTTGAAAAAGGAGCAGGCTCGGCGCCTACAGTTGCGGGGGCAGTTCCGTTTTCGCACCAGTAAGCGGCGCGGACGAATTCCCTGTTAGTTCCTTTCGGAAACCGGCGGGGCGCGATGGTACGGGATAGAGCGGCATAGGGCCAGCCCCGGGTGGGGTGAGCAATATTGGTGGTGATGCTCATCGCTGGCAAGCCAGCTCCCACAGGATGGCAAGTGGCTGACGTTTGCGGTCACCTGAGAGATGAGTAGATACCTATGCAGCGATGAGGCCCTGTAACCAACCAGCAATCCCCAGCCTTGCAGGCAAGACAACGCCACAGATAGAATGAGAGCAATTCTCACTTGCATGCCCTTGGTCAACCAAAAGCTCAATGTCCGTCCCTACCAGTCCCCACCAGAACATCGGCGATCTCTATCGCGACCACCGCGGCTGGCTAGTGGAATGGTTGCGCCAGCGACTGGGCAACAGCGCCGATGCCGCCGACCTGACCCACGACACTTTCATCCGCCTGCTGGGGGCTAAGCCTCTTGCCATCGATAGCCCGCGCGCTTACCTCGCCACCGTCGCCAACCGCCTGCTGATCAGCCTGTACCGTCGTCGTTCGCTGGAGAAGTCCTGGCTGGAGACGTTGGCGCATCTGCCCGAGCAAAGTGTTCTGTCGCTGGAGAGCCAGGCGCTGGTGCTCGAAGCCTTGCATGAAGTCGACCAGGTGCTCTCCTGCCTGCCGGCCCGGACGCGCCAGGCGTTTCTCATGGCCCAGCTCGAAGGGTATACCCAGGAAGAAATTGCCCACCACATGGGCATCCATGTGCGCTCGGTGCAACGCCATCTGGCCCGCGCCTACGAGGAATGCATCATGCTGGCCACGACCCAATCGTGAGCGATCATCCCATCGGCCGCCGCATTGCCCGCCAGGCGGCGCGCTGGTTCGTGCGGCTGCAAGGCAACGCCAGCGCTGGTGATCGAGAAGCCTGCCTGCACTGGCGCGCCAGCCATCCCGACCACGAGCGCGCGTGGCAACTGGCCGAGCTGTTTCACGCCCGTTTTGACGATATTCCCGCAGAGGTGGGCGTGCCGACGCTGGGCCGACCGGAAAGCCTCGACCGACGCCGTACCCTCAAACTGCTCACCACCCTGATCATCGCCGCCCCCCTGGGCACCTTCGCCTACCAGAGCCTGCCCTGGCGAGAATGGAGCGCAGACCAGCGCACCGTCGCCGGGGAGCGCCGCGAGTTGGTCCTGCCGGACGGCACTCAGGTCATGCTCAATACCGCCAGCGCCATGGACATTCGCTTCGATCAGCGGCAACGCCTGCTGCGCCTGTTTGCCGGGGAGATGCTCGTCAGCACGGCTGCCGACCCCGAGCAGCGGCCACTGCTGGTGGAGACCGCCGAAGGCCTGTTGCGCCCGATCGGCACACGTTTCAACGTGCGCCAACTCGACGGCACAACCCGCATCGCCGTGCTTGAAGGCGCGGTGCAGGTTTCTCCCGCGCAAGCCACCGACTCGCTGCGTCTGGACGCGGGCCAGCAGACCGATTTCAGCCGCACCCTGATCACGCCCGCCATCGCCCTGCAACGCAGCGCCAGCGACTGGACGCAAGGCGTACTGCGCGTGGAAAAGATGCGTCTGGCCGACTTCGCCATCGAACTGGGTCGCTACCGCCCCGGCCTGTTGCACTGCGATCCAGCGGTGGCCGACTGGCGCATTTCCGGCGTTTTTCAATTGAATGACACGGACCAGGCGCTGGCGGCCCTGGCCCGCACCTTGCCGGTGCAAATCCGTTCGCGCAGCCGTTACTGGGTGACCATCACCGGGCGGCAAAGCTAAATCTCATAGCCCCAGGGAATCGCTGTCGTGTTTTTCAGCGCTTGTGCGTCCTCCTCGTAAAACAGCCAACACGACTCGACGGGGAAACACACGCAATGCAGCAAACACAACGTCACGATCAACCCTTCCACGCTTTGGCCCAGGCTGTACGCGGGGCGGCCTTGGGCTTGCTGGTTGCCGGGGCAGGCCTGGGCAGCCCGGCGGTGCTGGCCGAGTCTGCCGGCCAGCAACAGGTGCGCGTTTACGCCATTTCCGCCGGTTCCTTGAGTGCCGCACTGGCCGAATTCGCCAGCCAGGCCGGCATCACCCTGCCAATCGACCCGGCCCTGGTGGAAGGCAAACGCAGCGCCGGGCTCAACGCCAACACCAGTGTCGATGACGGGGTGCGCCAGCTATTGCGCGGCAGCGGCCTGAACGCCGCAGTCTCAGGTGACGGCTCATACACCCTGTATCCGCTGGGGGACGGCGCGAGCATCGAGCTGGGCGCCACCAGCATCACCGGCCAACAACTGGGCCAGACCACGGAGTATTCCGGTTCGTACACCACCGGCAGCACCAGCACGGCGACCAAGCTTGCGATGTCGCTGCGCGAGACGCCGCAGTCGGTGACGGTGATTACCCGCCAGCAGATGACTGACCAGGGCCTGGGCTCTATCGCTGAAGTTCTCGGGCAGACGCCGGGCGTGACGGTGATGCACGACGACAGTGAGCGCTACAACTTCTACTCCCGTGGCTTTGCCCTGGACAGCTTCCAGTACGACGGTGTGCCGACGTCTGACTTCACCACCAACACCAACGGCCTGGGCGTACGCGACATGGCCATCTATGACCGCGTTGAAGTGGTACGCGGGGCGACGGGGTTGATGAGTGGTGTGGGTAGCCCGGCCGGTGTGGTCAACCTGGTACGCAAGCGTCCGACCAAGGAATTCCAGGGCTATGTCTCCGGCAGCGGCGGCACCTGGGACCGCTACCGCACGGAGCTGGACCTTTCCGGCCCGTTGTCCGAAAACGGTGCCTTGAGCGGGCGCGTGGTGGCGGCCCATCAGGACAACCACTCGTTCATCGACTACTACTCGCAGAAAAAAGACGTGTTCTACGCCATTGGCGAGGCGCAGATCACACCGGACACGACGTTGTACGCCGGGATCGATTACCAGAACATCGACTCCGATGGTTCCAGCTTTGGCCAACTGCCGCTGTACAACTCCGATGGCAAACGCGCCCACTTCAAGCGCTCGACCAACCCGGCGGCGAAATGGACCTACGCCGATAGCCAGAGCACCAAGTACTTCGGCGGCGTTGAACAGCACTTCGACAATGACTGGATGCTGCGTATCGAAGCCAGCCACTGGAAGGGCAGCACCGACCAGTTGCAAGGCAACATCGTGGGCTGGGGACCGTTCCCCGACGAAACCACCCGCCTTGCCGAACTGCAGCGCAGCCGCGTGACCTACACCATCAACGCCGACTCCATCGATGCGTACGCGACGGGACCGTTCTCGCTGCTGGGCCGTACCCATGAGCTGGTGGTGGGCTTGAACGCGAGCAATCGCCGGTCTGACTACCAGTCGCTGGACGGTGGCAGCATCAACGTGAACTACGACACCTGGGGCAACAACCCGCCCCGGCCGGACGGATTCACCTTCCAACAAAGCCAGGGCTACAAGATCAAGGAGTCCGGCGGGTACGCGGCATTGCGCCTGAACCCGCTGGATGACTGGCATGTGATTCTGGGCAGCCGGGTGGTCAACTACGAGCGTGAAGGGACCTTGACCTACGGCTGGCGGCCCAATGACCCATCGGATGACAGCGCGAAGAAAACCGGCAAGGTCGTGCCGTATGCGGGCATCGTCTACGACCTCAACGACATCCACTCGGTCTACGTGAGCTACACCGACATCTTCACCCCGCAGGCGCTGTTCGACAAAAACGACAAGGCGCTGGAACCGCTGACAGGGCAGAGCTATGAAGCCGGCTTGAAGTCCGAATATTTCGACGGCGCGCTTAACACCAGTGTTGCCGTGTTCACGATCAAACAGGACAACCTGGGTGCCGAAGACGGCGTTCGTACTGGCGGCCAAACCGCCTACAAAGCCATCAGTGGCACCACCACCAAGGGCTTTGAAATGCAGGTGTCCGGTCAGTTGACGCCGGGTTGGCAGATGCTTGCCGGCTTCACCTACGCCCAGCCGCGAGACAAGGATGGCAACCGCATCAACACCAACCTGCCCGAGCGCCAGTTCAAACTGTCCACGGCTTACAAGCTTGCGGGTGCCTTGCGTGACCTCACGGTTGGCGGCAACGTGACGTGGCAGAGCTCGACTTACTCCGAAATGTCCTATCCGCTGGAGGCGCGCGCGGACGAGGGCAGCTTTGCCGTCGTGGGGCTGATGGCACGTTACGACGTGAGCAAGAACCTCAGCGCCTCGCTGAACCTGAACAACCTCTTCGACCGCGAATACTATTCCGGCTACGGCCTGTACAGCAGCGCCTTCTACGGTGATCCGCGCAACATGACGGTCGGCCTCAAATACCAGTTCTGACGCCGCGTGGCTTGAGTGGGAGCGAGCATGCTCGCTCCCACCATCGTCAGATGGCTTCCAACACCGCCACCCGCTGCCCCGCCCGTACCGGCGAGCCCGGTTCCACGCGCACTTCGACCACCCGGCCATCGTGCGGCGCCAATACCGGGATCTCCATCTTCATCGACTCCAGCACCACCAGCACATCGCCGGCCTTGACCCGGTCGCCGGCGCTCACTTGCACCTGCCACAGGTTGCCGGCGATCGGGCTGTCCACGCCGAGCTGGCCGGCTTCGAGCGCTGCTTCTTCAGCCGCAGGTGCTGCTGCTTCGTCACTTTCGAAATGGGCCTGACCGGAGGCGATCCAGCGCTCGCGCTCGGCGTTGAACGCCGCCTGTTGCTGCGTGCGGAAGGCGTCGATTCCTGCCGCCTCGCGGGTGAGGAACTCCTGGTAATCGGCGAGGCACAGTTCGCTCTCTTCGATCTGCAACGGGTAGCGCCCCAGCGGGAAATCGCGGCGAATCCGCAGTAGTTCGTCCGCCGTCACCGGGTAGAAACGAATCCGGTCGAAGAAACGCAGCAGCCACGGCTTGCCACCGAACGCGGCGACCTCGCGGTAGCGGTTCCACATCTGCAAGGTGCGACCGACGAACTGATAGCCGCCCGGGCCTTCCATGCCGTACACGCACATGTAGGCGCCGCCGATGCCCACCGAGTTTTCCGCGGTCCAGGTGCGCGCCGGGTTGTATTTGGTGGTCACCAGGCGGTGCCGCGGGTCAAGCGGCGTGGCCACCGGCGCGCCAAGGTAGACGTCGCCCAGGCCCATCACCAGATAGCTGGCGTCGAACACGGTGCGCTGCACTTCCTCCAGATTCGGCAGGTCGTTGATGCGGCGAATGAACTCCAGGTTGCTCGGACACCAGGGCGCGTCCTTGCGCACGGTGGTCATGTATTTCTCGATCGCCAACTGGCAGGCCGGGTCGTCCCAGGACAGCGGCAGATGGACCACCCGCGATGGCACGCGCAGGTCTTTTTGTTCGCAGACCTCGTCCCACACATCACTGACGATGCCCAGCAGATCACTTAGCGGCAACACCTGCGGCTGGTAGTGAACCTGCAACGAACGGATGCCCGGCGTCAGGTCGATCACCCCCGCCAGTGCCTTGGCCTCAAGCGCCTGCATCAGCGCATGGCCACGGAAACGCAGGACCAGATCCAGCTCCGCCGCGCCGATTTCCAGCAGCAGGTGGGTATCGCCGGACAGCCGCGCCACCAGGCGCTTGTCGGCTTCGCCGCGATCCAGCACGACCGGGTCGATGAGGTGGGTGGCGTCGAACGGCGCGTCACCGGTGTGGGCCTGTTCGACGCTGACCGGGACGAAGCGCAGCTTGTCGCCGGCTTTCAGTTGCCCGAGTTGCCAGAGGTCGTCCTGGATGATCGTGACCGGGCAGACGAAGCCGCCCAGGCTCGGGCCGTCCGGGCCGAGGATCACCGGCATGTCGCCGGTGAAGTCCACCGCGCCGATGGCGTAGGGGTTGTCGTGGATGTTGGACGGGTGCAGGCCGGCTTCGCCGCCGCTGTCGCGGGTCCACTGCGGCTTGGGGCCGATCAGGCGCACACCGGTGCGGTTGGAGTTGAAATGCACCTCCCACTCGCTGGCGAAGAAGGTCTGGATGTACTCGGCGCTGAAGTATTCCGGGGCGCCGTGGGGGCCGTAGATCACCCGCAGGGTGCGCACGGCGGCGAGGCGGGTGCGTTCGGTGTCGGCGAGGCGTTGGCCGGCGCTGCGGTCGGTCAGCGGATTGAGGTGCAGCACATCGCCGGCGCGCAGCGCACGCCCGGCATGGCCGCCGAACTGGCCGAGGGTGAAGGTGCTTTTGCTGCCGAGGTAGTCCGGCAGTTCCAGGCCGCCGCGCAGGCACAGGTAGCTGCGCGCGCCGACGCCGGTGATCGCGCCCAGGCTAAGGACCGAGCCGGCAGGGATCAGCAACGCCGTATCCATCGACTGCTCAATGCCATCGAGGCTGACATGCAGCGCCGCGCCGGTCACTGCCACCACGGCGTCGCAGTTGAAGCGCAGGCTCGGGCCGCTCATGGTGATTTCCAGGCCGGCCATGCCTTCCGGGTTGCCCAGCAGGCGATTGCCGTGGCGCAGGGCACGGCTGTCCATCGGCCCGGATGGCGGCACGCCGACTGCCCAGTAACCGAGGCGGCCGGGGAAATCCTGGACGCTGGTGAGGGTGCCGCCCGCCAGCACTTCAAAGGTGTGGGCCTGGTAGTGCAACTGTTCCAGGCAGCGGGTCCAGGGCTCGCCGCTGGCGAACGGGGCGAAGCCGAGGATCTGCCGCAGGTACTCGCGGTTGCTTTCCACGCCGTACAGGCGGGTATCGCCCAATGCCTTGTCGAGGGCGGCGCTAGCCTGCTCGCGGCTCGGTGCCCAGGCGATCAGCTTGGCAATCATCGGGTCGAAGTACGGCGGGATCTCGCAGCCGGCTTCGACCCAGGTGTCGATGCGCAAGGCGCGGCCATCGGCCTCGGGGAAGGCCACTTCGGTGAGCAGGCCGGGGCAGGGCTGGAAGTTGCGGCCCGGGTCTTCGGCGTACAGCCGCGCCTGGATCGCATGGCCGCCGGGTTTCAGGTCGGCAATTAGTTGCGCCAGCGGCGGCAGGCAGCCGGCCGCCAGTTCGATCATCCAGCGCACCAGGTCCACGCCCCACACCTGTTCGGTGACGCCGTGTTCCACCTGCAGGCGGGTGTTCACTTCCAGGAAGTAGAAGCGCTCGGCCTGGCTGTCGTAGACGAACTCGACGGTGCCGGCGCTGCGGTAGCTCACCGCCTTGGCGAGGGCGATGGCGGCGTCGCAGAGTTGCTCGGCCATGCCTGCCGGCAGGTTCGGCGCCGGGGTTTCTTCGATGACTTTCTGGTTGCGCCGCTGCACCGAGCAGTCGCGTACGCCGAGGGCGATCACTTCACCCTGGCCGTCACCGAACACTTGCACCTCAAGGTGGCGGGCACGTTCGATGTACTTTTCGACGAACACCCCGGCGTCGCTGAAGTTGTTCTGCCCGAGGCGTTTGACCGCGTCGAAGGCGTCTTCCAGCTCGGCCGCCGAACGGCATACACGCATGCCGATGCCACCACCACCGGCGGTGCTCTTGAGCATCACCGGGTAGCCGACCTGGCTTGCGGCGACATGGGCGGCGGCGAGGTCGTCGAGCAGGTCGCTGCCTTCCAGCAGCGGCACGCCGTGGGCCTTGGCCAGGGCGCGGGCGGTGTGCTTGAGGCCGAAGGTGCGCAGCTGTTCCGGGGTCGGGCCGACGAAGGCGATGCCGGCGGCTTCGCAGGCTTCGGCAAAGGCGGCGTTTTCCGAGAGGAAGCCGTAGCCGGGATGGATGGCCTGGGCGCCGCTGTCACGGGCGGCGGCGAGGATCTTGTCGACCACCAGGTAAGTGCTGGCGGCGGGCCCTTCGCCCAGGCTGATGGCCTGGTCGCCTGTTGCAGGTGCTGGCTGGCGGCGTCGGCTTCGGCGTACACGGCAACACCGCGCACCTCGAGTTGGCGCAGAGTGCGCAGGATACGGCAGGCGATGGCGCCACGGTTGGCGATCAGCAGCTTCTCGAACATGAGGCTGTCCTAACGGGGAGGGCGGGTCGTCCCGCCGGTAATCATCTGCGCCACGGTCGTCCGTGGCTGAACGCGCTCAGCGTTGCTTCGAAGGGCTCGACAGGCATTGCCCGGCACGGCTCTGGCAGAGAGAGAACAGCCAGCGACGCAAACGTCTCAGTTCCATATCAGCACCTGCGCGGGAGTCGGGTTCCAGCCATTGCACGGGTTGTTCAGTTGCGGGCAGTTGGAGATCAGCACCAGGGTGTCGATGTGCGCCAGCAGCTCCACGTATTTGCCTGGGCCGGACAGGCCGTCCTCGAAGGTCAGGCCGCCCTCGGCGGTGACCGGCACGTTCATGAAGAAGTTGATGTTGGCGCTGATGTCGCGCTTGCCCAGGCGGCCGTCGTGCAGGCTGGCGCGCAGGAAGTTGTCGCGGCAACTGTGCATGTAGCGGGTGCTCAGGGCGTAGCGCACAGTGTTGCTTTCCTGGGCGCAGGCGCCGCCGAGGGTGTCGTGGCGGCCGCACAGGTCGCGGGTGATGGTCAGCATCGGCTGGCCGAGATTGGAATACAGCACGCTGCCTTCGTCGAGGTACACCCGGCCCTGTTTGCGCAAGGTGCGTTGCGGGTCGTAGCGCTCGCGTGGATTGCGCGCATTGAAGAACAGCGTGTCGACGGCCTGGTTGCCTTCGAGGTCGAGCAGGCGCAGGGTCTGGCCGGCCTTGACCTCGCAGATGAAAGGCTCGCCGGCGGCGATGGTGGCCTGGAAGACGGCGGTCTCGGCGCTACGGGTTTCGGTTGTCGCGTTCATGGCGGGCCCTCAGACGTACAGGCGTTCGGTGTTGTGGAAACCGCGGGTGTTCTCCGCGCGCGAGGTGCGGCAGAGCAGGCTGACGCTGTCGCCCTGAACCTGATGCCAGCTCAGGTCCAGCGGTTTGGGCGCGTAGGTCGGCGACGGGTCCATGGGGTGTTGCAGGGCGGTGAGCACCACCAGGGTATCCATCGGCGCGTACAGCTCGATGTAATCGCCGGCCTTGGAATTGCCCGGCACGAAGTGCAGGAAACCGTCGGCATCCACGTCCACCCGGCTGAACAGGTTGATGTTCATCAGCAGGTCGGCCAGGCCCAGGTCCCACTTGCCCATTTCTACCAGCAGGTTGTCGACGCCGTTGCGGTGGAAGCCGTTGCGCAGCTCCTGGTAGCGGCCGTCGCTGTATTTCTCCCGCACCTCTTCAGCGTTGAGCACGCCGCCAAGGCTGTCGTGCCAGCCGCAGGTGTCGGCGGTGATCGCTGCCAGCACCCGGCCCATGTCCGAGTACAGGCAGTGGCCGCTGGTGAGGCGGGCGGTGTGTTGGCACTTGAGGGTGTCGGGCAGGTTCAGCCGCTCGCTTTTCTCATGGGCGTTGAGCAACAGCAGACTGGCGTTGGCGCCGCCTTCGCTGTCAGTGATACGCAGCAGTTGCCCGCGCTTGAGCACGAACGAGGTGTGACCGCCGCCGGGGACGGTTTCCTCATACAGGGTGGGGCGCAGTTGCAGTGAGGCAGTCATGGTCAGGCTCCTTGTGTAGCGTGCAATTGGCTGGCGATGCGTGGTGGCAGCACGTCGAGGGCGCTGCGGGCGGCGCGGCGATCGCTGTTGAGCGGGATGTCGTAGGTGATCCGTGCGCCGTAGGCGTTGGGCGCCTGGACCTCGCGGCGAATCTTGTCGAACACCAGCAGGCGGGTGCCGAGGCTGAAGCCTTCGCTGAGGTCGTGGGTGACCATGAACACGGTCAGCCGGGTTTCCCGCCACAGCTCCAGCAGCAGCGCGTGCATGTCCTTGCGGATACCCGGATCGAGGGCGCCGAAGGGTTCGTCCAGCAGCAGAACACGCGGCTTCATCACCAGCGCCTGGGCGATCGCCAGGCGTTGCTGCATGCCGCCGGAAAGCTGCGCCGGGTACTTGTCCAGCGCGTGGCCGAGGCCGACTTTCTCCAGCAACTGCGCCGCTTGCTCGCGGGCTTCGCGCTTGTGCCGGCCCAGCAAGCGACCGAGCAATGGCGCGCGCGGCAGTTCCAGGCCGAGGGCGACGTTGTCGAGCACGTTCAGGTGCGGGAACACCGAGTAGCGCTGAAACACCACGCCGCGGCTGGCGTCGGGTTCGGCCACCAGCGGCTGGCCGTCGAGCAGGATGCTGCCGCGGCTCTGGCGCTCCTGGCCGAGCAGCAGGCGCAGAAAGGTGGACTTGCCGCAGCCGGAGGTGCCGACCAGGGTGCAGAACTCGCCTTCCGCGACGCTTAGCGAAAGGTTTTCCAGCACCACCTGATCGTCGTACACCTGCCAGAGGTTTTTCACTTCAAGAAAGGCGCTCATGGCCGCGCTCCTTCGTACCAGGGGAAGGCGCGGCGCGACAGCAGACGCAGACCCAGGTCCATCAGCCAGGCCAGCACGGTGATCCACACCACGTAGGGCAGGATCACGTCCATGGCCAGGTAGCGACGGACCAGGAAGATCCGGTAACCGAGGCCGTCGGTGGCGGCGATGGCTTCGGCAGCGATCAGGAACAGCCATGCCGCGCCCAGGCTTAGCCGCAGCGACACCAGCAGACGCGGCAGCAATTGCGGCAGTACCACTCGCAGCAGCAGGGTCCAGGTGTTGGCTCCAAGGGTCTGCGCCTTGATCAGCAATTCGCGGGGAATTTCCCGGGCGCGTTGCTCCAGATCACGGGCGATGGCCGGGGCGATGCCGATGACGATCAGCACCACCTTGGACAGCTCGCCGAGGCCGAAGACGATGAACAGCACCGGCAGGATCGCCAGCGGCGGCACCATCGACAATACCGTGAGCAACGGCGACAGCGGCGTGCCGAACAGCGGCAGGGTGCCGGACAGCATGCCCAGGGTCAGGCCGAGCAGGGCAGCGATGCCGATGCCCAGGCCGAGTCGGGTGAGGCTGGCGGCGGTGTCCTTCCACAGCAGGTAGTCGCCGGTGCGCTTGTCCTCGGTGAAGGCCATGCGCTGCACGGCGTCGACCATCTGCGCGGCGCCGGGCAGCAGTTTGTCGTTGGGGTTTTCGCTGAGCCGCGCCGCTGACCCGGTGAAGTAGGCGAACAGCAGCAAAGCGAAGGGCAAAAGCACCAGAAGCAGGCGCCCGGCCCGGTCGGGCTGACGGTTGATCAGACGCATGGCGAGTATCCCGGTCAGTGACTCAGAGGCTGCCGTCGGCGGCCATTTGCATGTAGCGCGGGTCGAAGCGCAGGCGCAGATTGCCGGCATCGCCGCGCACCACGTCATTGGCGAAACTCATGCCCACCGCCTCGGCGCTTTGCGCGCCTTCGCCGAGCAGACCGTGGTCGAAGCTGAAGCGCGCGACCCGGTCCATCGTCTCCGGCAGCGCCGCGCTGGTGGCGAAGGCCACCGCTTCCTTCGGCGTGGCAAACAGGCGGGTGGCGTTCAACTGCGCCTGGTAGCCGGCGAGATCGGTGCCCGAGGCCTTGGCCATATGCTCCAGCGCCGCCTGGCCGCGCGGGCCGCTGTCGTGCATCAGCGCGACGATTTCATACCAGGCGCCGGTCAGCGCCTTGCCCAGTTCCGGGTGGGCCTTGAGGGTGTCGCTGTTGACCACCAGCAGGTCCATGATCTCGCCGGGGATCTTGCTCGAATCGAACACCAGCGAAGTGTCCGGGGTGGCCGCGACGGTGGAGAGAATCGGGTTCCAGGTGGTCACCGCCGTCACCTCGCGGGTGTTGAAGGCGGCGGCGAGGTCGGCATCGGAGGTGTTCACCACCTTCACATCGCGCTCGCTCAGACCGGCCTGTTCCAGACCGCGGGCCAGCAGGTAATGCGAGACCGACAGCTCCACCAGATTGACCGACTGACCGCGCAGATCGGCGAGGGTCTTGCCCTTGCCCTTGAGCACCACGCCGTCGTTGCCGTTGGAAAAGTCGCCGACGATCAGCGCCGTGCTGTCCACGCCACCGGAGGCGGGGATGGTCAGCGCGTCCATATTGGTCATGGTGCAGCCGTCGAACTGGCCGGCGGTGTACTGATTGATCGACTCGACGTAATCGTTGAGCTGAGTGACCTCGATCTCGATCCCGTACTTGTCCGCCCACTTCTTCACGATGCCTTCACTGGCGCCGTATTCCCACGGCATCCAGCCGGCGTAGATAGTCCAGCAGATATTGAAACGGTCTTTGGCGAAAGCGCCCGGGGACAGCAGCACGGCGGCGAGGCTCGCGGCCAGCAGAGAGAGCAGACGGGGTGTACGCATGAGAAACCTCCGGTTCGGTTATCGGGCGGGCAGGAGTCGAGCGGCGCGTTGGCGCTCTCTTCTCCCGGGCTTTTATCCCGCCGTGTAACCTCGCTGGAGGTCGACAGCTCTCGGACCAGACACTCGTTGTAGCGAGCCGGAACCCTAGCTGTCCATTTCTCGAATTGTGGTGCTGCGTTGGCCGGGGTGGGCCGGTGACTCCTGCACGATGGAGGTTAGAGCAAGAGGTGTGCCGGGTTTGGGGGAGGTAGGGATTATGTGGTTTGTCGGGGGTTAGTGAGGTGGGCGTGGGAAAGAGTGTGCCCGGTTATGAGGCGTGGGTGGGGAGGGGTGATGCATTGTGGTGCTGGATCGTGGTGATTGGCCGCTTTCGGC
>NZ_QKVL01000048.1 GCF_003231275.1 Pseudomonas huaxiensis | reverse complement strand
GCCATGGCCTGACAGATAGGTGTTGCCCGCCCTTGGCGTTTGGCGACGAATTGCGGGGAGGCTGTTGAAGTTGACTCGATATCGCGTCGTACAAACAAGGCGGTCAACCATGGCCTGACAGACATAGGCGCGTTGCAAAAAATGTAGGAGCGAGCTCGTCGGAGCGCCGAACCGTCGCGATGCGCCGCGCGGGCGGCGCTCGATCTTGAGAGCACTAGAAAACTTCCGGCATGCGCCTGGTGGCCATTACTCGGTCTTTTGACAAGCGCCTTTCAGTCACCACATGACCGAAAGATGTGTAGATACCCATGCTCATCGCTGGCAAGCCAGCTCCCACAGGGTCGGCATACACCGGCCCAGTGGGAGCCGGCTTGCCGGCGATGAGGCCCCCGAAGATCAGGCTGAAACCACAAAGAAACTGATGATCAAGCCAACCCCGACAAACCACACCACCGACCGCAGCGCCGCCCAGTCCGCCAGATAGCAGATGATGAAAAGCAGGCGACTGGTGATGAACAGCACCGCCAGCACGTCCTGGGTGACCTGTTCGGCATTGCCGACCACATCGGCGATCAGCACAGCCGCGATGAACGCCGGCAAAATCTCGAAGCTGTTCATCTGCGCCGCGTGCGCCCGGCGCGGCCAGCCTTCGAGTTTGTCGAGGAAAGCCCGGGGGTCATGGTTGTGGCGCAGGTTGAAACGCCCGCTGCCGAACTTCGCGACGCTCGTACACAGGTACGGCAGGCACAGGGCGATCAATACACACCAGAAGGCGACAGTCATGGTTCAGTCCTTGTCAGAATCGAGGTTCGCGCCGGCTCAGAATTTCATCACCAGCATGCCGATCAACACCAGCGCACAAGCTAAGAGCCTGGGCCCGCCGAAAGGTTCTTTGAGGTAGCGCATGCCCAGCAGCACCACCAGGATCACGCTTACCTCACGCAGCGCCGCCGCTTCGGCCACCGATCCCAGGTGCATCGCCCAGAGCACCAGAGCGTAGCTGAGCAATACGCAGACACCCACCGCCAGGCCAAGCTTCCACTGAGTGCGCCAGAACAGCGCGAACGGCGCGCGCCGCGACACGGTTGCCAGCAGCGGAAATGGCAGGGAACAGGCCAGCGTCAGCCACACCAGATAATCCAGCGGCTGCGACCACCGCCGGATCGCCTGACCGTCGAGCCAGGTATAGCAACCGATGCACAGGCCGATCAACGCCACCACCGGCAGCATCGACCACGGCAGGCGATCGCCGCCGCCCCCGCGCCAGAGCAGGCAGGCCATGCCGCACGGGATCAGCAGGATGCCGATGATCTGCTGGCTGCTGAGGTCTTCGCCGGCGAACACCAGCGTCAACGCCAGCACCACCAGCGGCGACAGGCCGCGCATCAGCGGATAGACCAGGCCAAGGTCGCCCACCCGATACGCCTTGATCAGCAGCATCCGGTAGACCAGCTCGAAGCCCGCCGATGCGAGCAGCCACGGCCAGATATCCGCCGGCGGCAACTGGACGAAACCGACCATCACCAGCGCGAACAGCAGGGCCACGGTATCCATGCTGGCGATCACCAGAAGGCGCTCGCCGCTGAATTTGATCAGGGTATTCCAGGTTGCATGCAGCAGTGCCGCGACCAGCACCAGAGAAGTCGCTACCACGTCTCGATTCCTTCGCCATCTGCGGACAGGGTCCGTAAAGCGGACGGCGAAGTTTCAACCAGCGGCAACAAAACAGCCAGCGCGCTGTCAATGGCGACATTGAAAAAAACTGTGTCCCGAAACGGTCAAAAGGCCATCAAAGTCTTTGCCCGCCTCGTTCGGGCACCGACTTGGAAGCCAATACAGGACCTAGGATGCTTGAGTTAGTTGCCGCGTTTATCTGTCTCACTACCCTCCTCACTTACGTGAATTACCGCTTTATCGGCCTGCCGCCCGCCATTGGCGTCATGGTCACCGCCCTGCTGTTCTCCCTGATGCTCCAGGCCCTGAGCCTGATCGGTTATCCGGGCCTGGAAGAACGCGTCGAAGGCCTGATGAACCAGATCGACTTCAACGACTTGTTGATGCACTGGATGCTGTCGTTCCTGCTGTTCGCAGGCGCGCTGCACGTCAACCTGGCCGACCTGCGCAGCTACCGCTGGCCGATCGGCCTGCTGGCCACCCTCGGCGTACTGATCGCCACAACGGTGATCGGCTTTCTCGCGCACTGGGTGTTCGCGCTGTTCGGCTGGAACGTCAGCCTGATCTACTGCCTGCTGTTCGGCGCCCTGATCTCGCCCACCGACCCGATTGCCGTGCTCGGCGCGCTGCGTACCGCCAATGCCTCGAAACCGCTGAAAACCACCATCGTCGGTGAATCGCTGTTCAACGACGGTACCGCGGTCGTGGTCTTCACCGTGTTGCTGGGCATCGTCCAGCTCGGCGAAACCCCGAGCGTCTCGGAAACCGCGATGCTGTTCGTTCGTGAAGCGATTGGCGGCGTGGTCTTCGGCGGCATCATCGGCTACTTCACCTACCGCATGATCAAGAGCATCGAGCAGTACCAGGTCGAGGTGATGCTGACCCTCGCGCTGGTCATCGGCGGCTCGGCGATGTGCTACGAGCTGCACGTCTCGGCGCCGATCGCCATGGTGGTGGCCGGTCTGATCATCGGCAACATGGGCCGTAACCTGGCCATGAACGACATGACCCGGCGCTACATGGACGGCTTCTGGGAACTGATCGACGACATGCTCAACGCCCTGCTGTTCGCCCTGATCGGCCTGGAGCTGTTGCTGCTGCCGTTCAACTGGATGCACCTGGCGGCCGGCGGCGTGCTGGCGGTGGCGGTGCTGCTGTCACGGCTGCTGACCGTGGCCCCGGCCATCGTCCTGCTGCGGCGCTGGCGCAGCGTGCCGAAAGGCACCGTGCGGGTACTGACCTGGGGTGGCTTGCGAGGCGGGGTGTCGGTGGCCCTGGCACTGTCGCTGCCAATGGGCGATGAGCGTGACCTGCTGCTGTCGATCACCTACATCGTGGTGCTGTCGTCGATCCTGGTGCAGGGGTTGACGGTCGGGCGGGTGGTGCGGGGCGTCAGCGAACAAGCTTCTTGAGCTGCAAGTTTTAAGCTTCAAGCTGCAAGAAAAAGCTAAAGCAAGAGCAGCGCTGCGGTCTGCTCTTGCTTTAGCTTGTGGCTTGCCGCTTACCACTTACCGCTTTGGGGCTTATTCGACGGCGCTGTCCGGGAACTGGTCCTCGATGTACTTGATCTCGGTCCGTCCATGCGCTGCCGGCAAGCCGTCATCGCCCAGGTTGACGAACACCATGCGCTCGACGGTAAGCACCGCCTTGCGGGTGATCTTGTTGCGGACTTCGCACTTGAGGGTGATCGAGGTACGGCCGAACTCGGTGGCGGTGATGCCCAGTTCGATGATGTCACCCTAGCGCGAGGCGCTGACGAAGTTGATTTCGGAGATGTACTTGGTCACCACGCGCTGGTTGCCCAGCTGGACGATCGCGTAGATCGCCGCCTCTTCGTCGATCCAGCGCAGCAAGCTGCCACCGAACAAGGTGCCATTGGGGTTGAGGTCTTCGGGTTTAACCCATTTGCGGGTGTGAAAATTCATGCGTGCTCCTACCGGCCTGGCATGTGAAGCAGGGCCACCGAGGCCCTGCCACTACATGGTAGCCCCATTCTTTGGACGCAAACCATCGCCGGTATTCGACCATCCGCCAGTCGTCGGTCGCACGCGACGCTTTGGCCCTTGGGCGCGCGCGAAAGCCCGGCTATAATCCCCGCGTTTTTCGGCGATGGTCCCCCGCGACCATCGCTCCCGCCACCCGACCGAGGGGCGCTGCAGCAGGTTGACCCTGTCAGGCTCGGTCGGGGCGTTGTCCGCACGCTTCATCGCGGACCCTTAACGCACAACGGCGCCCATTCGCACACTACGAATGGAGGCTCTTCATGAGCGCTGTAAACACGCCTGCAGGTTTTAACGATTTCAAGGTCGCCGACATCTCCCTGGCCGCCTGGGGCCGTCGCGAAACCATCATCGCCGAGTCGGAAATGCCTGCACTGATGGGCCTGCGTCGCAAGTACCAGGAAGAGCAGCCACTCAAGGGCGCGAAAATCCTCGGCTGCATCCACATGACCATCCAGACCGCCGTGCTGATCGAAACCCTGGTTGCCCTGGGTGCCGAAGTGCGCTGGTCGTCCTGCAACATCTTCTCCACCCAGGACCAGGCCGCTGCTGCCATCGCCGCCGCCGGCATCCCTGTGTTCGCCTGGAAAGGTGAAACCGAGCAGGAATACGAGTGGTGCATCGAGCAGACCATCCTCAAGGACGGTCAGCCATGGGACGCCAACATGATCCTCGACGACGGCGGCGACCTGACCGAAATCCTGCACAAGAAATACCCGGCGATGCTGGACAAGATCCACGGCGTCACCGAAGAAACCACCACCGGCGTACACCGCCTGCTGGACATGCTGGCCAAGGGCGAGCTGAAAATCCCGGCAATCAACGTCAACGACTCGGTCACCAAGAGCAAGAACGACAACAAGTACGGCTGCCGTCACAGCCTGAACGATGCCATCAAGCGCGGCACCGACCACCTGCTGTCGGGCAAGCAAGCCCTGGTGATCGGCTACGGTGACGTGGGCAAGGGCTCGGCCCAGTCGCTGCGTCAGGAAGGCATGATCGTCAAAGTCACCGAAGTCGACCCGATCTGCGCCATGCAAGCCTGCATGGACGGCTTCGAACTGGTTTCGCCTTTCATCGACGGCATCAACGACGGCACCGAAGCCAGCATCGACGCGGCCCTGCTGGGCAAGATCGACTTGATCGTCACCACCACCGGTAACGTCAACGTCTGCGACGCCAACATGCTCAAAGCCCTGAAGAAGCGCGCCGTTGTCTGCAACATCGGTCACTTCGACAACGAAATCGACACCGCTTTCATGCGCAAGAACTGGGCATGGGAAGAGGTCAAGCCGCAGGTCCACAAGATCCACCGTACCGGCAATGGCGACTTCGATCCGCAGAACGATGACTACCTGATCCTGCTGGCCGAAGGCCGTCTGGTGAACCTGGGCAACGCCACCGGCCACCCGAGCCGGATCATGGACGGCTCTTTCGCCAACCAGGTCCTGGCACAGATCTTCCTGTTCGACCAGAAGTTCGCTGACCTGAACGCCGCGCAGAAAGCCGAGCGCCTGACTGTTGAAGTCCTGCCGAAGAAACTCGACGAGGAAGTGGCCCTGGAAATGGTTCGCGGCTTCGGCGGCGTGATCACCCAACTGACCCCGAAACAGGCCGAGTACATCGGCGTGTCCGTTGAAGGTCCATTCAAGCCACACGCCTACCGCTACTAACAGCAGCTACAAGCTGCGAGCTGCAAGTTTCAAGCAATGGCGGTCTTGTGCCGCTCTTGCTTGCTCTTGCAGCTTGTCGCTTGAGGCCTGCGGCTGAAGGAAATTCAAATGACTCAGGAACGCCGTTACAGCTTCGAGTTCTTCCCGACCAAGACCGACGCTGGACATGAAAAACTGCTCGCCACCGCTCGCACCTTGGCCGGCTACAACCCGGACTTCTTTTCCTGCACCTACGGGGCTGGCGGATCGACCCGCGACCGCACCCTGAACACCGTGCTGCAACTGGAAAACGAAGTGAAGGTCCCGGCCGCACCGCACTTGTCCTGTGTCGGTGACAGCAAGGAAGAGCTGCGCAACCTGCTCGTCCAGTACAAGGACGCCGGCATCAAGCGCATCGTCGCCCTGCGCGGCGACCTGCCTTCGGGCATGGGCATGGCCAGCGGTGAACTGCGCTACGCCAACGACCTGGTCGAGTTCATCCGCCAGGAAAGCGGTGATCATTTCCACATCGAAGTGGCCGCTTACCCGGAGATGCATCCGCAGGCACGCAACTTCGAAGACGATCTGATCAACTTCGTGCGCAAAGCCAACGCCGGCGCCGACAGCGCCATCACCCAGTACTTCTTCAACGCCGACAGCTACTTTTACTTCGTCGAGCGCGTGGAAAAACTGGGCGTGAAGATCCCGGTCGTACCAGGGATCATGCCGATCACCAACTACAGCAAGCTGGCCCGGTTCTCCGACGCCTGCGGCGCCGAGCTGCCGCGCTGGATCCGCAAGCAACTGGAAGCCTACGGCGACGACGCCAAGAGCATCCAGGCGTTCGGTGAAGAAGTCATCAGCCGCATGTGCGAACAACTGCTGCAAGGCGGCGCACCGGGCCTGCACTTCTACACGTTGAACCAGGCCGAACCGAGCCTGGCGATCTGGAACAACCTCAAGCTGCCGCGTTGATCGATCCGGCGATGGTGTCCGTAAATTCCGGCGCCATCGCCACTCCAGGCTTTCTGCACTCGCTTTCGCGCGGTGCATCCCGTATATAGCCACCATGCCCTATCTCGCCCGCCTGCTGACCGCCCTGCTACTGAGCTGCATGAGCCTGCTGGCCCATGCCGAGCGGCTGCGTATCGTCACGGATCCGTGGGCGCCCTACGTCTATGAAGAAAACGGCCAGCCCAAGGGCATCGACTACGAAGTCACCGCTGAAGTCTTCAAGCGCCTGGGTGTCGAGGTGGACTGGCAATTCATGCCGTGGCGGCGCTGCATGCTGATGGTCGACCAGGGTCTGGCCGACGGCGTACTGGATATTTTCCAGAACGCGCAACGCAGCAGCCAACTGTTCTACCCCAACGAACCGCTGTCGGAAGTCGAATTCGTGCTGTTCCAGGCCAACGACCGCCCCCATGCAGTCAACAGCCTCGACGACCTGCGCGACCTCACCGTCGGCACCTCCGCCGGCTATGACTACGGCAAGGCGTTTCTGGAGTCGCCGCTGTTTCGCCGCGAAGCCGCACCGACCCAGGAAGCCAACTTCGGCAAGCTGCAACGCGGACGCATCGACCTGGTGATCACCGACCGCCGCGTAGGGCGCTATATGCTTGCCCAACTGGGCCTGGAGCAGCAGATCAGCGAGCTGCCGCTGGTCATCGACCGCCAGCGCCAGTACCTCGCGGTACGCCGCAACGCCGGCATGGACCTGCTCGCCCAGCGCTTCGCTGCCGAGCTGCGGCGCTTCAAGCAGGAGCCGGCCTACGCCGAGCTGCATGCGCGCTACGGCGATGTCACGCCGGGCATTACAAAAACCGTTGAGCAGCAGGAACGCAGCACACCCTGATTGCTCTGTTATACTCCGGCCTTCCCGCCAGGCTTACGCCCGGACGCTCGGCCTAGCAAAAGGCATCCCGACCGGAAGACAGCGAGGCCCAGAGGCCCGCCCACCGCTCCCGGATGCGCATTGAAGACCCTGCAGGACCGGACGCGACAGCATCCCTCGATGCCCGTCGCGCCAGGCAAGATCATCCCATAGGGCCTAGCCCCCACTAGAACAGGATTTCTCATGTCCTTTGCTTCCCTCGGTCTCTCCGAGGCTCTAGTCCGCGCTATTGAGGCTGCGGGCTACACCCAGCCTACTCCGGTGCAACAGCGGGCCATTCCCGCCGCGTTGCAAGGTCGCGACCTGATGGTCGCGGCGCAGACAGGTACTGGTAAAACCGGCGGTTTCGCCTTGCCGATCCTCGAGCGTCTGTTTCCCGGTGGTCACCCGGACAAGTCCCAGCGTCATGGCCCGCGCCAGCCGCGCGTACTGGTCCTGACCCCGACCCGCGAACTGGCCGCCCAGGTCCACGACAGCTTCAAGACCTACGCCCGTGACCTGAAATTCGTCAGCGCCTGCATCTTCGGCGGCGTTGGCATGAACCCCCAGGTCCAGGCCATGTCCCGCGGTGTTGACGTGCTGGTGGCCTGCCCGGGTCGCCTGCTCGACCTCGCCGGCCAAGGCAGCGTCGACCTCAGCCACGTCGAAACGCTGGTGCTGGACGAAGCCGACCGCATGCTCGACATGGGCTTCATCCACGATGTGAAGAAGGTCCTTGCCCGCCTGCCGGCCAAGCGCCAGAACCTGCTGTTCTCGGCGACCTTCTCCAAAGACATCACCGACCTCGCCGACAAGCTGCTGCACAACCCCGAGCGCATCGAGGTCACGCCGCCGAACACCACCGTCGAGCGTATCGAACAGCGCGTCTACCGCCTGCCGTCCAGCCACAAGCGCGCCCTGCTCGCTCACCTGATCACCGCTGGCGCCTGGGAACAGGTCCTGGTGTTCACCCGTACCAAGCACGGCGCCAACCGCCTGGCCGAGTACCTGGAAAAGCACGGCCTGACCGCCGCCGCAATCCACGGCAACAAGAGCCAGAACGCCCGCACCAAGGCCCTGGCCGACTTCAAGGCCGGCACCGTGCGGATCCTGGTTGCGACTGACATCGCCGCCCGCGGCCTGGACATCGACCAGTTGCCTCACGTGGTCAACTTCGAGCTGCCCAACGTCGAGGAAGATTACGTTCACCGTATCGGCCGTACTGGCCGTGCCGGACGCTCCGGCGAAGCAATCTCGCTGGTCGCACCCGATGAAGAGAAGCTGCTCAAGAGTATCGAGCGCGTCACGCGTCAGCGGATCCCGGATGGCGACCTGCTGGGCTTCGATTTCTCCGCCGTCGAGGCCGAGAAGCCGGAAACCCGCGAGCCACGCCCGCAAAACAACCAGCGCCGTGGTCAGCGCGCCGACGGCAGCAATGCCGGGGGCCGCAAGGACAAGGGCAAAGATAAAGGCAAGGAAAAGGACAAACCGGCCGGTGACAAGCCTGCCGAGAAAGCCGCTGCCGGTCGCCAAGAGCGCAAGCCACGCGATCAGAAGCCACGCCAGCCTCAGACTGCCAAGGCTGCCGCACCATCGACAGCCAACTCGGGAAACCGTGATCCGGAAGTCTTCCTGGATGACGACGTCGACAACTTCGGTAACCGCGCCGACTACGTCAGCCCTTACCAGGGCAAAGGCGGCCAGGGCCGCAACCGTCGTCCGGGCGCACCCGCCAGCGCAGGCGCCGGCACCGCAGGTAGCGGCCAGCCACGGGCCAACGCACCTCGCAATGGCGCCGCTCCACGCGGTGACAAAGCGGCTGGCGGCGAGAAGCGTGGCGGTGGTCCGCGCACCGGTGGCGGTGCCCGTGATGGCCAGCCACGTCGCGAAGGCAGCAACAACCGCAACCGTCGCCCGGCCCGCGAAGATCGCCAGGAACCGGCCGTACGCAGCGCGCGTGAAGAGCAGCCGCAACAGCAGCCGAAGATCATGCACAAGGAATCGAAGGTCGACCGTTTCCCGTCGATCGAACAGCTCGAGCAACTGCCGAGCCGTCCTCGTGGTGAGAAACCGGCGCTGCTGACCCGCAATCGCTGAGTCAACGCCGTAAACAAAAAACGCCGCCCCAAGGGGCGGCGTTTTTGTTGGCGAGGCAGAAATTACTTCTTTTTCACGCCTTCCAGGGAGATGTCCAGGTCCAGGGTCTGGGAAGCCGGGCCTGGGCCTTTGATGCCGAAGTCGTTCAGGTTCAGGGTGGTGGTCGCGTTGAAGCCTGCACGCTCGCCGCCCCATGGATCTTTGCCTTCGCCAACGAAGGTGGCCTTGAAGGTGACGGGCTTGGTCACGCCGTGCAGGGTCAGGTCGCCGGTCACATCAGCAGTTTTCTCGCCGGTCGATTTGACTGCGGTGGAGACGAACTTGGCTTCAGGGAATTTGCTGACGTCCAGGAAGTCCTTGCTGGCGATGTGCTTGTCACGTTCAGCGTGGTTGGACCAGACGCTGGCGGTTTTCAGGTCGACGGCGATCTTGCTGGCTTCAGGCTTGGCGGCATCCCAGGAGAACGTACCGTCGAAGTCCTTGAAGGTACCGTGGATGAAGCTGTAGCCCAGGTGGCTGATCTTCCAGTCGACGAATGCGTGCTGGCCTTCCTTGTCGATCTTGTAATCGGCGGCCATGGCCTGACCAGCCGAGAGCAGAGCGGTACCGAGCGCCAGAGCGGCAAAAGTCTTCTTCAACATACTTTCTATTCCTTTGGAGTGGAGGTTGAACATCAAGCCTTGCGGCCCAGCATGCGCACCAGGGTCGCGTCACGGTCGATAAAGTGGTGTTTTAGAGCAGCCAGCCCGTGCAGGCCGGCGAAAATCACCAGACCCCAGGCCAGATAGAAGTGGATCGAACCGGCGATATCGGCCTGATCAGGCAGGCCGGAAACGAGTGCCGGAACTTCGAACAAGCCGAATACCGGGATCCCCGCGCCATCGGCGGTGGAGATCAGGTAACCGGCGATCAACACGCCGAACAGACCAACGTAGAGCAGCATGTGGCCAGCTTTGGCGGCGAAACGGGTGAAAGCGTCGTGGGTGGCCGGGGCAGGAGGCGGCGGACTGACAAAGCGCCACAGCACCCGCAGCAGCATGAGCGCCAGCACGGTCAGGCCGATGCCTTTGTGCAGTTCAGGCGCGGTATGGCGCCAGGAGCTGTAGTAATCCAGCCCGACCATCCAAAGGCCCAGACCGAACAGACCGAACACCGCCAGGGCAACGCCCCAGTGCAGGACGATGCTGATCAGACCGTAACGAGAAGATGAATTGCGAAGCTGCATTTGCCTGGTTCCCCGTAAGAATTGCTACCAAGACTAACCGGATATCTATCGAATGAAAGCGGAAAATTTCGCTTTGAACTATCGGAAAAATCGATGCTTAGTCTGCAACAGGGGCGTTAAGGAAACATTAACGCCAGGGGAAGGACTGTAGCTGATGTGAGCCGAGGGAGCGGGCGCTCCCACGGATAAAGGCTTGTCAGCCTGCCTTGGCCTGGGTATTGGAGGCCGGCTTCTTCGCCGGCTCCTTTTTGGCTTCGGTCTTTTTCGCAGGCGTTGGCGCGGGTTTCTTCACTGGCGCAGCCTTGGCCTCGGCCTTCTTCGCCGGTGCGTGGGCGGCCGGAGCGGCCTTGGCTGGCGCGGCTTTCACCGGTGCGGCCTTGGCCGGCTCTTCCTTGGCAACGGGCGCAACGGCTGCCGGCGCGGCAGGCGCCGGTGCTGCTGCCGGAGCCGGTGCGGTTGCCGGTTCGACCGCCTTGGCGGTTTCAGCGGCTGCGGCAGGCTTGTCATCACCGCCACCGAACATGCGCGAGAAGAAACCGCCGCTATCTTTCTTCGCGGCGACCGCTGCGGCGGCCGTTCCCGCCGCGGCAGTGGCGGCAACCGATTTGACCGGGTCGAACGACTTGCCCGCCGCCAGATCGCGCACCTGGCTAGCGGCACGCTGGCCGCTGCGCAGGGCGCCTTCCAGAGTGCCGGGGTACAGCGAGTCGGTGTGTTCGCCGGCAAAGGTGACGCGCTGCACCGGACGCTCCCACAAGCGCCAGTATTTGCTGATCTGCCCCGGACCATAGGCCAGGTACGAACCGCCAGTACCGACGTCGGTGCTGTAGCGGCGCACTTCATAACCGGTGAATGCGCCACGCGCCTGTGGATAGAACGCGTGCAGACGGATCAGCACCTGATCGACCATCTGCTTGTCGCCAAACGCCTGCAGCAGGCGGGCGTTGTCGCCCGAAAGGTTGATCACCACATTGGCGCCGCCTTTCAGCGCCGGCTCGATCCACAGCATGCCGAGGCCGGTGTTGCTGAAAATCTCGCCGGACATGCGCGCGCGGCTTTCCCAGACCGGGGTCTTGAACTTCAGCAGCAACTGGTCACGCCAGCCGTAGTTGGTGCCTTTCAGTGCGGCCAGGTGCTGGTTGTCCAGGCCCGGGGTCATCTGGATCTTCGACAGGGCGCGCAGCGGCACGGCCAGCACCAGGTAATCGGCCTGGTAGCCGACACCGCCGACCTTGACGGTCACGCCGTCCTTGTCCTGGCTGATGGCGGTAACCGGCGAACTGGTCTTGATGGTTTTCAACTGTTTGACGAAAGCCTGGGCCAGCACCGGGCTGCCGCCTGGCAGGCGGGCGGCGCGCAGGTCGCGGTCGCTGACGCCGCGATAGACGCGGTTCTGCTGCGCGAAGTAGAGCAGCGACAGGCGCGACGGCTCGTCATAGCGGGTACGGATCTGCTGGTTGACCAGTTGGCGCGCGGTGGCCGGCAGTTGCAGCTTGTCCAGCCAGGTGGAGACGTTCATCTGATCGAGGGCGAACAGCGTGCTGTTGGCCGCCGGGTTTTCCGGATCGCTGATGGAGGCGGCGAGGTCGTCGACGGTCTTCTCGTAGCGCTTGAGCGCCTCGGCGGTGGCAGGTTGCTTGGTGCTCAGGTCGGCGGCGCTGAAATACTCGCCGTCGATCAGATAGCCGGGGGTCCGGACGAACTCCGGGGCGGGCAAGGTGGTGATCTTGAAGCTGTCCAGGTACTGGTTGAGCACCGGCTGGACCTTGCTGTTGCCGATCCATTCGCTGGTGGCCAGGCCCGAGCGTCCGCCGATGCTGGATTTGGCTTCCAGCAAGGTGACCTGCCAGCCCTTGTTCTGCAGCTCGTACGCCGCGGTCAGGCCCGCCAATCCGCCGCCGACCACGATGGCCGTAGGGGTCTTCGCCGCCGCCATCGCCCCCGCGCTGAACAGCCCAATAAACACCAGCGCGCAGCCGCGCAGCCAACCAGCAGACATGTGTCGAACTCCGGATCAAAGGCAGAAAAAGGTGGGGAAGAACGCCCCGGGCAGATGCCGTGCAGGATACGTCACCCCGACCATGCCCGCCAGCAAGGGTCCGGCCGATTGGCCGCCACGGGTTGTGGTGAAGGGGCGCTTTGCATAGGCTTGCGCGGATGTCCGCAACCCGTGCCGCCAGGAGAATGCCAATGGGCCTTAATCAACAGTGGATGCAGCGTGACCTCAAGGTCCTCTGGCACCCCTGCACCCAGATGAAAGACCACGAGCAACTGCCGCTGATCCCCATCAAGCGCGGCGAAGGGGTGTGGCTCGAAGACTTCGAAGGCAAGCGCTACCTGGACGCGGTCAGTTCCTGGTGGGTCAACGTATTCGGCCACGCCAACCCGCGCATCAACCAGCGCATCAAGGACCAGGTCGACCAACTGGAGCACGTGATCCTCGCCGGCTTCAGCCACCAGCCGGTGATCGAGCTGTCCGAGCGCCTGGTCAAGCTCACTCCGGAAGGGCTGACCCGGTGTTTCTACGCCGATAACGGTTCGTCCTGCATCGAAGTGGCGCTGAAAATGAGCTTCCACTACTGGCTGAACAAGGGTCGTCCGGAGAAGAAACGCTTCGTCACCCTGAGCAACAGCTACCACGGCGAAACCATCGCCGCGATGTCGGTGGGCGACGTGCCGCTGTTCACCGAAACCTACAAGGCGCTGCTGCTCGACACCTTCAAGGTGCCCAGCCCGGACTGCTACCTGCGCCCCGAGGGCGTGAGCTGGGAAGAACACTCGCGCACGATGTTCGCCGCCATGGAGCAAACCCTGGCCGAGCACCACGACAGTATCGCTGCGGTGATCGTCGAACCGCTGATCCAGGGCGCCGGCGGCATGCGCATGTACCACCCGGTGTACCTCAAGCTGCTGCGCGAAGCCTGTGATCGCTACGAAGTGCACCTGATCCACGACGAAATCGCCGTCGGCTTCGGCCGCACCGGCACGATGTTCGCCTGCGAACAGGCCGGCATCCGTCCGGACTTCCTCTGCCTGTCCAAGGCCCTGACCGGCGGCTACCTGCCGCTGGCCGCGTGCCTGACCACCGACGATGTCTACGGCGCGTTCTACGACGACTACTCGACCCTGCGCGCCTTCCTGCATTCCCACAGCTACACCGGCAACCCGCTGGCCTGCGCTGCGGCCTTGGCGACCCTGGACATCTTCGAACAGGACAACGTGATCGAAGCCAACAAGGTGCTTTCCCAGCGCATGGCCAGCGCCACCGCCCATCTGGTGGACCACCCGCATGTCGCCGAAGTACGCCAGACCGGTATGGCCCTGGCGATCGAGATGGTTCAGGACAAGGCCAGCAAGACCGCCTATCCGTGGCAGGAGCGCCGCGGCCTGAAAGTCTTCGAACACGCCCTGACCCGCGGCGCGCTGCTGCGTCCGCTGGGTAGCGTGGTGTATTTCCTGCCACCGTATGTGATCACCCCGGAGCAGATCGATTTCCTGGCGGAAGTAGCCAGTGAAGGGATCGACCTGGCGACGCGGGACAGTGTGAGCGTGGCGGTGCCGGCCAATTTCCATCCTGATTTCCGCGATCCGGGTTGATCCTGATCGTTTATCGCCCGTGAGGGCCTCATCGCGAGCAAGCTCGCTCCTGTAGGAGCGAGCTTGCTCGCGATGCCCTGACACCTCAATTCTGTAACCGAGCCCGACCATGAGACTCTCCCGCTTTTTCATCGACGCCCCGCTCAGCCTCGGCGAACACGATCTGCCTGAAACCCAGGCCCACTACATCGGCCGCGTGCTGCGCATGGCCGTCGGCGACGCCGTGCAACTGTTCGACGGCAGCGGCCAGGAATACCTCGGCCAACTGCTCGAAGTCGGCAAGAAAACCGTGCGCGTCAGCCTCACCGAAGCCCTCCCCGGCCAAGCCGAATCTTCGCTGCACATCCACCTCGGCCAAGGTCTGTCCCGTGGCGAGCGGATGGACTGGGCGATCCAGAAAGCCACCGAACTGGGCGTCAACGTGATCACGCCGATCGTCAGCGAGCGCTGCGAAGTGCGCCTGAAAGACGAGCGCGCCGACAAGCGCCTGGCCCACTGGCGCCAGGTGGCGATCAGCGCCTGTGAACAGTGCGGACGCTCCAGCGTGCCGCAGATCAATCCACCGCTCACCCTGGCTGAATGGCTGGCCAGCAGCGACGAGCAACTCAAGCTGGTCCTGCACCCGGTGGCCGAGCCGCTGGTCAGCCACGCCCGGCCGGACAGCCTGGCGTTTCTGATCGGCCCGGAAGGCGGTTTGTCCGAAGCGGAAGTCGATCAGGCCAAGGCCGCCGGCTTCCACGCCGCGCGCCTCGGCCCACGGGTGCTGCGCACCGAAACCGCGCCGGTGGTGGCGCTGGCGGTGGCGCAGCAACTCTGGGGTGATTTCTAAACGGGCGGCAGCAGCCGTTCCAGACCGACCAGATCCGGCACCCGGGCGACTTGCTCGCCCACCTGCACCGCCGCCAGCTCCAGTTCGCTGAGCGGCACATCGACATAGTTGAGCTGGCTGTCGAGCTTGCAAGAGCGCGGAATGCCCTGCACGAGCAAGGCGAAGAAACTGCGCTGGGCACCGCCCAGGGCATTGAGCACGACAATCCGCGCGCGCTCGCCGACCTGGGTCTGGCCACCACAGGCGGCCTCGAAACTCAGCAGCGGCAAGCGCTGGCTGCGCCAGTCGATCCAGCCCAGCAGCCAGGCCGGCTGGTCAGGCGCCGGGGTGCAGGCCTGGTAACCGATCAGTTCGGCCACCGCCACGTTGGGCAGCACCAGGCAGCGGTCGCTCAACGGCAGCAACAGCCCGGTCAGGCTGCTGCGACGGCCATTGCGGGCCCCTTGTTCAAGCATGGGAATGGCTCCAGCGGGCGATGCTCTGCAACAGCACCGATTCCTGGTACGGCTTGCCCAGGTAGTCGTTGACGCCGATCGCCATGGCCCGGTCGCGGTGCTTCTGGCCGGTCCGAGAGGTGATCATGATGATCGGCAGGTTCTTCAGCTTCGGGTCATGACGCACCTGGGTCGCCACTTCGAAGCCGTCCATCCGCGGCATTTCGATATCCAGCAGCAGCACGTCGGGCCGGTGTTCCTGCAGCACGGCCATGGCGTCGACACCGTCCTTGGCAGTCAGCACGTTCATCCCGTGACGCTCCAGCAGGCGCCCGGTGACCTTGCGCACCGTCACCGAGTCGTCCACCACCAGCACCAGCAGCGGCCGCGCCGGACCACCGAGCAGCGCCGCGCTGGCGTGGCGCGTGGTGGTGTCGGCCTGCCGCGACAGGCGCAGGTGCAAGGCGCGCAACTGCTCCAGCAGATCAAGGATCAACACCACCCGGCCATCGCCCAGCAGCGTCGCCCCGGCCAGGCCCTGTACCGCAGCGAACTGCGGGCCGAGGCTCTTGACCACGATTTCGCGGCTGGCCGAGAGGCTGTCCACCTGGACTGCGAACTGCTGGTCATGGGCATGCACCAGCAACACCGGCAACGGCAGGCTCTGGCCCAGCAGGCGCGGCTGTCGCTCGCCTTGCAGCAACTCGCCGAGGTAACGCAGCTCGTAGCGATGTCCGGCGTACTCGTAGCGCGGCGGGTCGAGCTGATAGCAGGTCTCAAGCTCCGCAGGTGGCACCCGCACCACGCCATCGATGGCATTGAGCGGCAGCGCGTATTGTTCCTCGCCACAATGCACCATCAGCGCGCGGTTGACCGAGACGGTGAACGGCAGGCGAATCAGGAAGCGCGCGCCCTTGCCGGGCACCGAGCTGATAACCATGGAGCCGCCGAGCTGCTTGACCTCTTCATGGACCACGTCCATGCCCAGGCCGCGCCCGGAAATCTGGGTGATTTTCTCGGCGGTGGAGAATCCCGGCTGCAGGATGAACTGCATCACTTCGTGGTCGCTGAGTTCGCTGTCCGGCGCCAGCAGTCCACGCTTGATGGCCTTGGTCCGCACCGCTTCCAGCGGCACCCCGGCGCCGTCGTCGAACATTTCGATAACAATGTCGGCGCCTTCGTGCAGCAGGTTCAGGGCGATCATGCCCAGCTCCGGCTTGCCCGCCGCCAGCCGCGCTTCGCGGCTTTCCAGGCCGTGGTCGACGGCGTTGCGCAGCATGTGCTCCAACGGCGCGACCATGCGTTCCAGCACGCTGCGGTCCATTTCGCCCTCGGCGTTGCCCACCACCAGTTCGACCTGCTTGCCCAGCTCACTGGCAACCTGACGCACCACCCGTTGCAAGCGCGGCACCAGTCGCTCGAACGGCACCATGCGGGTGCGCATCAGGCCTTCCTGCAACTCGCTGTTGACCCGCGCCTGCTGCTGCAACAGGCCCTGCGCCGTCTGGTTGCGCACGGTCAGGGTTTCTTTCAGGTCGAGCAGGTCGGAGGCCGACTCCGACAACGCCCGGGACAACTGCTGCAACTGCGAATGGCGGTCCATCTCCAGCGGGTCGAAGTCTTCGTAGCCCAGCGCATCACCTTCGGCCTGCAGGCGGCTGAGGATGCCGCCCTGGGTTTCGGTGTCGAGCCGGCGCAACTGATCGCGCATGCGCTCCAGCGTGGTTTCCATTTCATTCAGGGCCACCTGCGCATCGTTGACCTGCTGCTCCAGGCGGCCACGGGCGATGGAGGTTTCGGCCGCCAGGTTGCCGAGGTCGTCGAGCAGTTCGGCGTTGACCTTGACCACATCGAGCGCCGCGCGCTCCGGCGCCGGGGCGGGTGCTTCGGCAGGGGCCGCATCGTTGCTCTGAGCGGCAGCGGCGCTGTCGCTCAGGGCCGCGCTGCTGAAATTGCGGATGTAGTCGATCAGCGCGGTGGCCGCATGCAGCGGCTGTTGCAGGCGCACCGCGTCGAGCATGTGCGCCAGCCGGTCGTGACAGTTTTGCAACAGGCTGAACAGCGCCGGACTGGGCTGGAGCTGGCCGGCGGCAAGGTGTTCATAGAGGAATTCGAGTTCGTGGGCGAGGTCGCCGATGGGCGCGATTTCCACCATCCGCGCGCCGCCCTTGAGGGTGTGCAGGTCACGCAGGAGGTTTTCCACTTCGACGCTGTTACGCGGATCGGCCTGCCAGCGGGTCAGCGCTGCTGCGGCGCTTTCGACGATATCCACGCCTTCTTCGAGGAAGACTTCCAGCAGCTCCTTGTCGCCTTCCTGCTCCACCTGCGCGCCGGGTTTGGCGGCGCCGGTCTGGGGCACGGCGTTGTGGCGGAACTCGCGCAGCCCGGCGAGGGTTTCCACCACCGACTCCAGCGGCTGGCCCTGGCTGATTTGCGCCAGCATCCGCGCCAACAGCGCGTGGCTGCCGCGCAACAAACCGCTCAACGACGGCGATGGGCTGTAGCGTCGATCGACCAACCCTTCGTAAAGCAATTCCAGTTCATGGGCGAGCACATCCAGCGCGCCGATGCCGGCCATCTGCGCGCCGCCCTTGAGGGTTTGCAGGTCACGCTGCAACGAAGACAGCGCCGAGGCGTTTTCCGGGTCTTGCAGCCAGCGCGCCAGCGCCTGATCGGCGCTATCGAGGACATCGATGGCTTCTTCGAGGAAAAGCTCCACCAACTCGCGGTCATCCGCCTGATGGGTCAGCTCGCGGGTGATGCTGCCCAACTCGGCGATGCTCGCCGGACCACCGCCCTGGCTGCGCACCAGGCCCATGGCGCCGGGGTCCAGCCCTTCTTCCAGCAGCGAGCGCAGCGCGTGCAGACGCTCCGGGCAAGGCTCCACTTCCTGGCCGGCGGCGATCTGGTCGAGCATGTCGATCAGCGCTTCGTGAGCGTGCTGCGCCTCCTCGAAGAAGCGCGCATCGGCCGCGAGGCTGCTCTCTTCCACCGCACCGTAAAGATCCAGCAGCGCTTCGCAAAGCTCATCGACCTGCCACAAATTGGCCAGATGAGCGCTCTGGCCGAGGGTGGTCAGTTCGTCGAGCAGCGAGTTGAGCTCGTGGCGCTCGCCCGGGTGCTCTTGCCAGCGCTGCAACAACGACTCAGCGTCCAGCAGGATATCCATGCCCTGGTTCAGGAAGCTGGCGATCAGTTGCGGATCACGCTTGATTCGCAGTTGATCGCTCGGCAAATCAAGCAGTGCCTGCAGCCGCGCGCTGACCACTTGATCGACCTGTTCAATAAGAATGTCGGCGCCCTTGATCGGCGCCAGCGGCGTGCTGCCCAGTTGCTCCAGGCCACGGCGCATCAGCGGCTCGGCCATTTGCAGCAGGTAGATTTCATCGAGATCGAAGCCCAGTTGGTGGGCCTTGAACTCCCGCGCCAGCAGGTCCAGCGCGGTGGCGAGTTCGGCAATCGGGGTCACCCCGGCCATCGCCGCACTGCCCTTGAGGGTGTGCAAGGCGCGCTGCAGGTCATCGCTGACCGGCGCCGGCAGGTGCAATTCGGCGCCTTCAAGAAACGCGTCGAGGCTGGCCAGGTGGGCCTGCGCCTCGTTGC
Source organism: Pseudomonas huaxiensis (assembly GCF_003231275.1). GTDB lineage: Bacteria > Pseudomonadota > Gammaproteobacteria > Pseudomonadales > Pseudomonadaceae > Aquipseudomonas > Aquipseudomonas huaxiensis. Next base: position 19,226 of record NZ_QKVL01000048.1, on the reverse strand, counting down.
GGAAGATCTCCAGCAGTTGCGGGTCGAGAGCGTCCGACTTCTCGCCGTCGGTCACCGGGTCATTCATCGCCAGCGCATGAAGATGGCCGGCCAGGTGCTCGACCCGCGCATGGGCGTGTTCCTCGCCGCTGCCGAATTCGGCCACCAGCGGCGGCATCAAGGTCAGCACCTGCTCGATCGCCTTGAGCACATCGTCACTGCTGCCGACGCGGCCTTCGAGCATGCGGTTGAGCAGATGCTCAGTGCCCCAGGCCAGCTCCGCCAGCACCTGTGCGCGCACCATGCGGCCACTGCCCTTGAGCGTATGGAAGCCGCGGCGCAGTTCGACCAGCGCTTCGCGGGGATGACCCTCGCCGCGCCATTGCTGCCAATGCTCGTCCAGTTGTTGCAGCACTTCCTCGGCTTCTTCGAGAAAGACTTCACGCAGTTCGTCATCCACCGGCAATGGTGCGGCAACCACCGCGAGGGTTTCCGCCACCGGTACCGTCGGCACCGCAAAGCCCAGCGCAGCCAGGGCGTTGCCGGCGCGCTCCAGCAGCGGATCGACCTCGGCCTGCAGGTCGATGCTCATGGCTTGCAGGTAGCATTCGAGGCTGGCGATCACGTCGGCCAGATGGTCCAGTTCCACACTGCCGGGCAACGATTCGGCCTGCAGCACATGGGCCTGGAGGTAGTCAGTGCAACGCTGCACCAGCGCGGCGGGTCGCGGCAGCATGAGCATCGCCAGGGCGCCACGAATCTGCACCAGCAGGTCGGGAAGCGGCTGCAGGCGCTGGCGCTCCCAACCGGCTTCAAGGCAATCGGCGATCAGATCGCGGGCCTGCAACAGCACGCCATGGGCTTCATCCAGCACCAGTTGGCGGATTTCCGTGAGGTCGGTACCGGGCGGCGGCGTCTGATTCAGGGATTCAAGGGAGCCGACCATGCCGCCCAACGTCGCTTCGGCGTACTGCAGCGCGCCGGCGACGTCCATCAGCAGGGCGTCTTCCAGCGCCCGCTGACCCTGAACCACGCCTTGCAACACGGCAACCTGGTCGAGAATGACCCGCCGCGGCTGGCCGAAGCCCAGCACCGCCAGGGTGTCGGCCATCTGCCGCAGCGGTGCGAGCAGGGCGTCGAGTTCCGAGAGTTGCTCGCGGTCGCCGCGAACGAACTGGTCGAGCCGCTCCTTGATACGGATCAGGTCTTCGCGCACCGCCGCCACCACCGAACGCAGGGCATCGCGGTCGGGCATCGCCGGCAACTGGCCTTGCAGGGCATCGAGCGACAGTTCCAGGCTATCTCCGGCCGCCGGCGCGGGAATCACGCCCAGGGCGCTCTCGCCAACGGCCTCGGCACCCCGGGCAGCGCGCAACTGATTGAGCAGCGGCAGCGCCAGCAACGGCAAATCGCGGCGGGCGCCGCGCAGGCGGTCCAGGTACAACGGCAATTGAATCAGTGCCCGAAACAGCATGCCCTGCGCTTCACCAAGGGCGGGCACGCGGCCCTCGCCCAGGGCCCTGGCGAGCAGTTCCATTTCTTCGGCAAGCAGCGCCGCGCCCTTGAGCTCCAGCATCACCAGACAGCCGTGCACCTGGTGCAGGCTGTCGATAAAGCCGCCCAGTTCCTGCGCCTCACCCGAATTGCCGGCGAAATGGTCCAGCGCCTGCCGCGCCTGCCCGAGGCTCTCGTCAATCGCCCCCTTGGTCCACGCCAGGGCGACGAAATCTTGCCGGTCAGCCATACCCACTCCAGTTGCCAATAATGCCCACGCGCCGGATCAGCGCGACTCCGGTGCCGGTGGCAGGGTGAAGCCCGAAACCGAGCGACGCATTTCACTGGCCATCCGCGCCAGGTTGCCGATGCTTTCGGCGGTGGCGGTCGAGCCGGACGAGGTCTGCGAGGTGATCTGCTGGATGATCGCCATGGTGTGGGAGATCTGTCCGGCCGAGGAGGTCTGCAACTGCGCCGCGTCGGAAATACTGTGGATCAACTCGGCGAGGGTCTGCGACACGCCTTCGATCTCGGCCAGGGCCACGCCGGCATCCTGTGCCAGACGCGCGCCGCGCACTACCTCGGCGGTAGTCTGCTCCATGGAGATGACCGCTTCGTTGGTATCGACCTGAATCGCCCGCACCAGCGCTTCGATTTGCCGGGTCGCCGACGATGACCGCTCGGCCAGCCGCTGCACTTCGTCGGCGACCACGGCAAACCCGCGCCCGGCCTCACCGGCCATGGACGCCTGGATCGCCGCGTTGAGGGCGAGGATGTTGGTCTGGTCGGCAATGTCGTCGATCAGGTTGACGATGTCGCCGATTTCCTGGGAAGACTCGCCAAGGCGCTTGATCCGCTTGGCGGTGTCCTGGATCTGCTCGCGAATGTTGTCCATGCCGTTGATGGTGTTGTGCACCACCTCGTTGCCCTTGTTGGCGATGGCAACCGAGCGCTCGGCCACTTTGGCCGACTCGTAGGCATGCCCGGACACCCGGTCGATCGACTCAGCCATATCGCCCACCGCCATGGATGCATCGGCGATCTGCTGCGCCTGGTGCTCGGAAGCCTTGGCGAGCTGGTGTGCGGTGGTCTGGGTATCTACCACGGCGCTGGCAACTTCCTCGGCGCTGAGGTTGATGGTCGCCACCAGGTCGCGAAGCTGGTCGATGGAATAATTGATCGAGTCGGCGATGGCGCCAGTGAAGTCCTCGGTGACCGAGGCGGTGACGGTCAGGTCGCCGTCGGCGAGGTCTTCGATCTCGTCCAGCAGGCGCATGATCGCCTGCTGGTTGCGTTCGTTCTTCTCGGCGGTTTCGCTCAACTGGCGGTTGGTCTCGCGGACCATCACCGAGCCGATCAGGATGATCGAGGCCAGCGCCAGCAACCCCAGCACGTAGCCGCCGACGGTATCCAGAGTGCGCCCGCCGGCGAGGTTTTCGAAACCGCTGGCCAGGCGCGAGGCTTCGTCCAGCAGGGTCTGCGAGAGGCTGAAGATATTGCCGGCGGCTTCCCGCACGCGGAACAGTTCCGGCGAGGTTTCAAGAATCTCGTCCACCGAGCCCGCGACAAACTGGAACAGCTCGGCGATTTCACCGAGGCGGGCGCGGGCGTCGGGGTCTTCGACACGGGTGACCTGAATGGTCGAGTTGCCGCCGAGCATGCCTTCGAGCACCTGGCCGAAGCGGTTGGCGTCGCGGCCAAAGGCATCGGCGGCCTGCACCGAGGTGTCGTCGCCGGCCAGTACGGTGTTGACCGAGCCGAGGATGCGCTCGGCCAGCAGCGCCTGGCGCTGGGCCACCGCCACCTGATTGGCTGGCGCGCCACTCTGCAGGAGGATTTCCACGACCTTCTCGTACTCGACCTGCAACTGCGGCACGGTTTCGGCCAGGGTCGCGGCGACCTGATGCAGAGACAGCACGGTCTGCTCGCTGGCAAGAATGGTATCGGTGTACTTGCGCAGGTTTTCCCAGTCGCGCTGCACCGCATCCATCTCGGCGCGCACCGCCGGCGGCGCCGACGGCAGGCCGGTGCTCGAATCGCCCTTTTTCAGGTAACCCCAACGCTGCTCGAAGTCATTGCGCGCCTCGCTCAGCAGGCGGAAGGCCACGGTCTTGCCGGCCGCGGCCTCGGTAGCGTTCTTGGCAATGCGCTGGGACAGCACCCGCAGTTCGCCGGCGTGGCCGATGTACTGCTTGTCGTGGTTGGCCTGGGTGTTGAGGTAGGCGAAGTTGGCGAACAGCAGGATGATCGACAGGATCAGCACGACGAACAAGGCGGCGATCTGTGCGCTGCTGCGAGAGCCTTTGACTGCGCTGGCGGGTCTGAATTGGGTCAAGGGTCTGGCATTCCTTTACAGCGCGACATCGAGAAAACCGGGCGCCTGGGCCAGGGCGAACGGGCTGAAAATCCCCCAGCAGTGCTCACGCTGGAAATGCCCCTGGACGAACGGCGCGGCGCCGGTCAGCAGCGGCGAAGGTGGCGACAGCTCCAGGCTGTTGAGGGCGAAATGCTGCAGGCCGAGCACTTCGTCGACCAGCAGGCCGGTGAACAGCTCCTCATGGTCCAGCACCAGCACCCGGCGCTGCTTGCGCGTTACTGCGGGCTCCAGGCCGAGAAAACCGCAGAGGTCAGTCACCGGCAGCAAGCGCCCGCGCAGGTTGGTCACCCCGGCGACCCACGGTTTGACTCCGGGGATACGACTCAGGCGGGGCGCCTGCAGCACTTCGGCGACTTCCCCCATAGGCGCGACGAAGCAATGCCCGCCGAGACGAAAGCCGATGCCACTCCAGGATTGCAGGCGGGTTTCCTGCAACGGCAGGTCGGCAGCCAGCAGGCGGCAGCGCCGGTCGATGTCCAGCAGCAGCTCGAACGCCGTCAGCGATTCGCCCATGGCCCCGCGGCTCAACCCTTGAGGACGCCGTCGAGCACCTTGATCAGGGCATCTTCATCCACCGGCTTGACCAGATAATCACTGGCGCCCTGGCGTTTGCCCCAGACCTTGTCGGTTTCCTGATCCTTGGTGGTGACGATGATGATGGGGATATGTGAGGTTTCCGGGTTCTTGCTCAGTTGCCGGGTGGCCTGGAAACCGTTCACGCCGGGCATGACGATGTCCATCAGCACCGCGTCGGGCTTTTCCTGGACCGCCAGGGCAACGCCATTGGCGCCATTTTCCGCCTTGAGTACCGTGTGCCCGTTTTTTTCGAGCATTTCGGTGAGTTTGTACATTTCAGTCGGCGAGTCATCGACGATCAGAATTCGGGCCATGCTGTTCCCCATGAAAGGAAAAGACGCCAGCGGCCTTGGCCGTGGCGTCAGGGTGCGTGTTGTTCTTCTGCGGCGAAACCAGGCACGTGGGCGCGGATCGCTTCCAGCAGTTCTTCCTTGCTGAACGGTTTGGTCAGGAACTGATCCGAGCCGACGATCCGGCCCCGGGCCTTGTCGAACAGGCCGTCGCGGGAAGACAGCATGATTACCGGAATATCCTTGAACGCGCTGTTGTGCTTGACCAGCGCGCAGGTCTGGTAGCCGTCCAGGCGCGGCATCAGCACATCGACGAAGATGATGCCGGGACGGTGGTCGACGATCTTGGCCAGGGCATCGAAACCGTCGATTGCCGTGATGACCTCGCACCCTGCTTCACTGAGCAGCATTTCCGCGGTGCGACGAATCGTCTTGGAGTCGTCGATCACCATCACCTTCAATGCCGTGTCGGGCTGAACCATATTCGCTCTACCGTTACCTGATAAGTAGCGCCATGCCGGCCACCTGCCACGCATTTTTAGCACACTCATGGGGTGCATTCCATCGAGCCGAGGCGGGGCCCGGCCCGGCCGCGTTTTTCCCTTGACCGCCAGCCTTGCGAGCGCCACCCTGACGCCACTTTTCATTCGAGCTACCGCGGCCCCGCGCCGCCGAGAGGAAATTCCCCGATGAGCGTTCGCCTCGGCATTGTCATGGACCCCATCGCGTCCATCTCCTACAAGAAGGACAGCTCGCTGGCCATGCTGCTGGCAGCCCAGGAACGCGGCTGGAGCCTGTTCTACATGGAACAGCAGGATCTCTACCAGAACCAGGGCGTAGCCCGCGGCCGCATGCGCCCGCTGAAGGTCTTCGCCGACCCGGCCCGCTGGTTCGAGCTGGACGCCGAGCAGGACGCCCCGCTGAGCGACCTGGACGTGATCCTGATGCGCAAGGATCCGCCGTTCGACATGGAATTCGTCTACAGCACCTACCTGCTGGAACAGGCCGAAGCTGCCGGCGTGCTGGTGGTCAACCGTCCGCAGAGCCTGCGTGACTGCAACGAAAAGCTGTTCGCCACGCTGTTCCCGCACTGCACGCCGCCGACCGTGGTCAGCCGCCGTCCGGACATCCTGCGCGAATTCGCGGCCCTGCATGGCGACGTCATCCTCAAGCCGCTGGACGGCATGGGCGGCGCGTCGATCTTCCGCCACCGCGCCGGCGACCCGAACCTCTCGGTCATTCTTGAAACCCTGACCCTGCACGGCACCCAGCAGATCATGGGCCAGGCCTACCTGCCGGCGATCAAGGACGGCGACAAACGCATCCTGATGATTGACGGCGAGCCGGTGCCGTACTGCCTGGCGCGTATCCCGGCCAGCGGCGAAACCCGCGGCAACCTGGCCGCCGGCGGCCGCGGCGAAGCCCGCGAACTGACCGAACGCGATCGCTGGATCGCCGCCCAGGTCGGCCCGACGCTGCGTGAGAAGGGCCTGCTGTTCGTCGGCCTCGACGTGATCGGCGAGCACCTCACTGAAATCAACGTCACCAGCCCGACCTGCATCCGCGAAATCGACAACGCCTACGGCACGCAGATCGGCGCGCAACTGATGGACGCCATCGATCGCAAGCTCAAGGCACGCTGACCGACGACAAGGGGAAACCGTGCGCAGTGGGTTATCATGCCGGTCCTTTACGACCTGGGCACCCTGCTCCGCCGGTTCATCCCGGCTGCTGGATTATCGATGACGCTTCCCGCCGACCTCCCCGCCGACCTTGCTCCGCCCCGCGTTCGCGCGGCGGATCGCCTGGGTTTTACCCTGTTCGTGGCAGCCCTGTTGCACCTGACGCTGATCCTCGGGGTGAGCTTCACCTTCGCCAAGCCTGAAGAAATCCGCCGGACCATGGAAATCACCCTGGCCACCTTCAAGAGCGACGTGGCGCCGAAGAAGGCCGATTTCCTCGCCCAGGAGAACCAGCAGGGCGCCGGCACGCTGGACAAGGCCGAAGTGCCGAAGACCACCGAAGTCGCGCCGTTCCAGGACAGCAAGGTCAACAAGGTCACGCCACCACCGGTATCGCGCACGGAAGACGTCCCGCCGCCACCGGCCAAGGCCGTGGTCACCACCGTCGCGCCGAAGCCGCAGAAAGTCCAGAACACCCCCAAGGAAGCCAAGCCCCAGCAGGCACCCAAGGCCACCACCCCGGATTTCGACAGCTCGCAACTGTCCGACCAGATCGCCAGCCTCGAAGCTGAACTGGCCAATGAACAACAGCTCTACGCCAAACGCCCGCGTATCCACCGCATCAGCGCCGCCTCGACCATGCGCGACAAGGGCGCCTGGTACAAAGACGAGTGGCGCAAGAAGGTCGAGCGCATCGGCAACCTGAACTACCCCGACGAAGCCCGCCGCCAGCAGATCTACGGCAGCCTGCGGCTGATGGTGTCGATCAACCGCGACGGTTCGCTGTTCGAGGTGCTGGTGCTGGAGTCGTCCGGCCAGCCGCTGCTGGACCAGGCGGCGCAGCGTATCGTCCGTCTGGCAGCGCCTTTTGCGCCGTTCACCGGCGACCTGAACGACATCGACCGACTGGAAATCATCCGCACCTGGCGCTTCGCCCGTGGCGACCGCCTGTCGAGCAATTAAGGCCGTGGCGCGGCTTGTCAGTCCAGCGCCTCGCCGCCACACTACATAGCTATGAAAAACCTCAGCCCGACTTACCTCAAGCACCAGTTCCTGATCGCCATGCCGCACATGGCGGACCCGAATTTCGCGCAGACCCTGACCTACATCGTCGAGCACAATGCCAACGGTGCCATGGGCCTGGTGATCAATCGTCCGCAGGAACTGAACCTGGCCGATATCCTCGAGCAATTGCGCCCCGAGGAAGAACCGTCGCCCCTTAGCGCCAACGTGCCGATCTACATCGGCGGTCCGGTCCAGACCGACCGCGGTTTCGTGCTGCACACCAGTGAGAAGTCGTATCAGGCCACCATCGAACTCGATGGCCTGTCGCTGTCCACCTCGCAAGACGTGCTGTTCGCCATCGCCGACGGCAGCGGCCCGCGCCAGAGCCTGATCACCCTCGGCTACGCCGGCTGGGAAGCCGGGCAGCTGGAAGCGGAACTGGCCGACAACGCCTGGCTGAATTGCCCGTTCGACCCCGAAATCCTCTTTGGCATCGCCTGCGAGCTGCGCCTCGACGCCGCCGCCGCGCAGCTCGGCATCAACCTGCACCTGCTCACCAGCCAGGCGGGGCACGCCTGATGGCCGAACTTCGTCTGCTGCTGGGTTTCGACTACGGCAGCAAGCAGATTGGCGTCGCCGTCGGCCAGATGATCACCGGCCAGGCCCGCGAACTGTGCACGCTGAAGGCGCAAAACGGCGTGCCGGACTGGAGTCAGATCGAAAAACTGATCAAGGAATGGCAGCCCGACGCCTTGGTGGTCGGTCTGCCGCTGAACATGGACGGCACACCCAGCGAAATGAGCGCCCGCGCCGAGAAGTTCGCTCGCCGCCTGAACGGCCGCTTCAACCTGCCGGTACACACCCACGATGAACGCCTGACCACCTTCGAGGCCAAGGGCGAGCGCATGGCCCGTGGCGGCCAGCGTGGCAGCTATCGCGACAACCCGGTCGATGCCATCGCCGCCGCCCTGCTGCTGCAGGGCTGGCTGGAGGCCAATCCCGCGCAGTCGTAACGTATCAAGCCGGGCCAGCCCTCTGCCCCGGCCATTTGAGGAGCAAGCATGAGCCTACCCAATCCCGCCGAACTGATCCGGCAGATGGCCGTTGACCTTCGCGCCCATCTGAGCCGCCGCAACATCGCCGAACCCCGCTACATCGGTATCCGTACCGGCGGCGTCTGGGTCGCCAAGGCGCTGCTGGACGAACTGGGCAGCGACGCCGCCCTCGGCACCCTCGATGTTTCGTTCTACCGCGACGATTTCAGCCAGAACGGCCTGCACCCGCAGGTGCGCCCGTCCGAGCTGCCGTTCGAGATCGAAGGCCAGCACCTGGTGCTGGTGGACGACGTGCTGATGAGCGGCCGGACCATCCGCGCCGCCCTCAATGAACTGTTCGACTATGGCCGCCCGGCCAGCGTGACCCTGGTCTGCCTGCTCGACCTGGACGCCGGCGAACTGCCGATCCGGCCGAACGTGGTCGGCGCCACCCTGTCGCTGGCCGCCCATGAACGGGTAAAATTGCTCGGCCCCGCGCCGCTCGTCCTCGAGCGCCAGGACCTCGCCTCCGCTTCCGCCCTTTAAGAGTCCCCCGCGATGACGCCACTCGACGCCAAGCGCCCGCTGCAGCTCAATGACCAGGGCCAGCTACGCCACTTCCTCTCGCTCGACGGCCTGCCCCGCGAGCTGCTCACCGAAATCCTCGACACCGCTGACTCGTTCCTCGAAGTCGGCGCCCGGGCGGTGAAAAAAGTCCCGTTGCTGCGCGGCAAGACCGTCTGCAACGTGTTCTTCGAAAACTCCACCCGCACCCGCACCACCTTCGAACTGGCCGCCCAGCGGCTGTCGGCGGACGTGATCACCCTGAACGTGTCGACCTCCTCGACCAGCAAGGGCGAAACCCTGTTCGACACCCTGCGCAACCTCGAAGCGATGGCCGCCGACATGTTCGTGGTCCGCCACGGCGACTCCGGCGCGGCCCACTTCATCGCCGAGCACGTCTGCCCGGAAGTGGCGATCATCAACGGCGGTGACGGCCGCCACGCCCACCCGACCCAGGGCATGCTCGACATGCTGACCATTCGTCGGCACAAGGGCGGCTTCGAAAACCTGTCGGTGGCCATCGTCGGCGACATCCTGCACTCGCGGGTCGCGCGCTCGAACATGCTCGCGCTGAAGACCCTCGGTTGCCCGGACATCCGCGTAATCGGCCCGAAAACCCTGCTGCCGATCGGTATCGAGCAGTACGGCGTGAAGGTCTACACCAACCTTGAAGAAGGCCTGAAGGACGTCGATGTGGTGATCATGCTGCGCCTGCAGCGTGAGCGCATGGCCGGCGGCCTGCTGCCCAGCGAAGGTGAGTTCTACCGCCTGTTCGGCCTGACCACCGCGCGCCTGGCCGGCGCCAAGCCGGATGCCATCGTCATGCACCCGGGCCCGATCAACCGCGGCGTGGAAATCGAGTCGGCGGTGGCCGACGGCGCCCATTCGGTGATCCTCAATCAGGTTACCTACGGCATCGCCGTCCGCATGGCGGTGCTGTCCATGGCCATGAGCGGGCAGAACGCCCAACGTCAATTCGAGCAGGAGAACGCCCAGTGACCCTCAGTATCCTCGGCGCCCGGGTCATCGACCCCAACAGCGGCCTGGACCAGGTCACCGACCTGCACATCGATGGCGGCAAGGTCGTTGCCATCGGTGCCGCCCCGGCCGGCTTCAGCGCTGCCCGCAACCTCGACGCCAAGGGCCTGGTCGCCGCGCCTGGCCTGGTTGACCTCAGCGTCTCGCTGCGCGAGCCCGGCTACAGCCGCAAGGGCACCATCGCCAGCGAAACCCGCGCCGCTGCTGCCGGTGGCGTCACCAGCCTGTGCTGCCCGCCGCGCACCAAGCCCGTGCTGGACACCTCGGCGGTCGCCGAACTGATCCTCGACCGCGCCCGCGAAGCCGGCCATGCCAAGGTGTTCCCGATCGGCGCCCTGAGCAAGGGTCTGGAAGGCGAGCAACTGGCCGAGCTGGTGGCCCTGCGCGACACCGGTTGCGTCGCCTTCGGCAACGGCCTGGAAAGCTTCCGCAACACCCGCACCCTGTGCCGGGCACTGGAATACGCCGCCACCTTCGACCTGACGGTGATCTTCCACTCCCAGGACCGCGACCTGGCCAACGGCGGCCTGGCGCACGAAGGCGCGATGGCCAGCTTCCTCGGCCTGCCGGGCATCCCGGAAACCGCCGAAACCGTGGCCCTCGCCCGCGACCTGCTGCTGGTGGAACAAACCGGCGTGCGTGCGCACTTCAGCCAACTGACCAGCGCCCGCGGCGCCCAACTGATCGCCCAGGCCCAGGCCCGCGGTCTGCCGGTCACGGCCGACGTCGCCCTGTACCAGTTGATCCTCACCGATGAAGCGCTGGTGGACTTCTCCAGCCTGTACCACGTGCAACCGCCGCTGCGCACCCGCGCTGACCGCGACGGCCTGCGCGAAGCGGTGAAGTCCGGGGTTATCCAGGCGATTTCCAGCCATCACCAGCCCCATGAGCGTGACGCCAAGCTGGCGCCGTTCGGTGCTACGGAGCCAGGTATCAGCAGTGTCGAACTGCTGCTGCCGCTGGCCATGACCCTGGTGGAAGACGGCCTGCTCGACCTGCCGACCTTGCTCCAGCGGCTGTCCGCTGGTCCTGCGGCGGCGTTGCGCCTGCCGGCGGGTGAACTGCGTGTCGGCGCGGCGGCGGATCTGGTGCTCTTCGATCCGCAAGCCTCCACCGTGGCGGGCGAGCAATGGCGCTCCAAAGGCGACAACTGCCCGTTCATCGGCCACTGTCTGCCGGGCGCGGTGCGCTTCACGGTGGTGGATGGTCATATCAGCCACGAAGGCTGATTGCACCCTCCCCCCTCCCACCTCCCCTTGTAGGAGCGAGCTTGCTCGCGATAGCACAAAGATGCCGGTACGCTATCGCGAGCGAGCTCGCTCCTACAGGGGGGGGTGTGCGAAGCACGAAGTGCGACCAAGGTCGCACCGCCCGTCCCCCACGGTTGAAATATTTCCCCCCACCCCCATATGAGTCTGCACAGGCATTTTCGCCCCGCTGCGTGGAGACTCTCCCTTGACCACCATCGTTTCAGTTCGTCGCCACGGCAAAGTCGTCATGGGCGGCGACGGCCAGGTTTCCCTCGGCAACACCGTGATGAAAGGCAACGCCAAGAAAGTGCGCCGCCTGTACCACGGCCAGGTCATCGCCGGTTTCGCCGGCGCCACCGCCGATGCCTTCACTCTGTTTGAGCGCTTTGAAGGCCAACTTGAGAAACACCAGGGCCATCTGGTCCGCGCCGCCGTCGAGCTGGCCAAGGAATGGCGTACCGACCGTTCCCTGAGCCGCCTGGAAGCCATGCTCGCGGTCGCCAACAAGGACGCCTCGCTGATCATCACCGGCAACGGTGACGTGGTCGAACCCGAGGACGGCCTGATCGCCATGGGCTCTGGTGGCGGCTTCGCCCAGGCCGCGGCCCGCGCCCTGCTGAACAAGACCGATCTGTCGGCCCGGGAAATCACCGAGACCGCTCTGAATATCGCCGGTGACATCTGCGTGTTCACCAACCACAACCTGACCATCGAGGAGCAGGACCTGGCCGAGTAATCAGCTGTTCTGGCGCCCGGTGACGACCACCGGGCTTTTCCACGCTGATTTCACCGCCAAGGGACGACCACTACCATGTCCATGACCCCCCGCGAGATCGTTCACGAACTCAACCGTCACATCATTGGCCAGGACGACGCCAAGCGCGCCGTTGCCATCGCCCTGCGCAACCGCTGGCGCCGCATGCAACTGCCCGCCGAACTGCGCGTCGAAGTGACCCCGAAAAACATCCTGATGATTGGCCCGACCGGCGTTGGTAAAACCGAAATCGCCCGTCGTCTGGCCAAGCTGGCCAATGCGCCGTTCATCAAGGTCGAAGCGACCAAGTTCACCGAAGTCGGCTATGTCGGCCGTGACGTCGAGTCGATCATCCGCGACCTCGCCGATGCCGCGATCAAGATGCTTCGCGAGCAGGAAATCATTCGCGTGCGCCACCGCGCCGAAGACGCCGCCGAGGACCGTATCCTCGACGCCCTGCTGCCACCGGCCCGTGCCGGTTTCAACGATGATCCGGCACCAGCCGATTCGAACACCCGCCAGTTGTTCCGCAAGCGCCTGCGCGAAGGCCAGCTGGACGACAAGGAAATCGAGATCGAAGTTGCCGAGTCCGCCGGCGTCGACATTTCCGCCCCGCCGGGCATGGAAGAGATGACCAACCAGTTGCAGAGCCTGTTCGCCAACATGGGCAAGGGCAAGCGCAAGAGCCGCAAGCTCAAGGTCAAGGAAGCGCTCAAGCTGGTCCGTGACGAAGAAGCCGGGCGCCTGGTCAACGAGGAAGAACTCAAGGCCAAGGCCCTGGAAGCGGTCGAGCAGCACGGCATCGTGTTCATCGACGAAATCGACAAGGTAGCCAAGCGCGGCAACGTCGGCGGCGCCGATGTGTCCCGCGAAGGCGTGCAGCGCGACCTGCTGCCGCTGATCGAAGGCTGCACCGTCAACACCAAGCTGGGCATGGTCAAGACCGACCACATCCTGTTCATCGCCTCCGGTGCCTTCCACCTGAGCAAACCGAGCGACCTGGTGCCCGAGCTGCAAGGCCGTCTGCCGATCCGCGTCGAACTCAAGGCGCTGACCCCGGAAGACTTCGAGCGCATCCTCAGCGAACCGCATGCCTCGCTCACCGAGCAGTACCGCGAGTTGCTGAAGACCGAAGGCCTGAACATCGAGTTCGCCGCCGAAGGCATCAAGCGCCTGGCCGAGATTGCCTGGCAGGTCAACGAGAAGACCGAGAACATCGGTGCCCGTCGTCTGCACACCCTGCTTGAGCGTCTGCTCGAAGAGGTGTCGTTCAGCGCCGGCGACCTGGCCAGCGCCCACAGCGAAACGCCGATCCGCATCGACGCCGAGTACGTCAACAGCCACCTCGGCGAGCTGGCGCAGAACGAAGACCTGTCGCGCTACATTCTCTGACGGCAGCCGCAAGTATCAAGCCTCAAGCTGCAAGCTGGACGTGATCCGCTTGCAGCTTGTAGCTTGAGGCCTATAGCCAAGGAGTTTTTATGTCCCGTCTGCCTACCGCCATCAACCTTCGCAAAGCGTCGAAGACCCTGTCGCTGACCTACGGTCCCGATGAGGTCTACAACCTGCCCGCCGAATTCCTGCGGGTGCATTCCCCCTCCGCCGAGGTCCAGGGCCACGGCAATCCCATCCTGCAATTTGGCAAGATCAACGTCGGCCTGAGCAAGATCGAACCGGCCGGTCAGTACGCACTGAAACTGACCTTCGACGACGGCCATGACAGCGGCCTGTTCACCTGGGAATACCTTGAGCAACTCTGCCTGCGCCAGGAAGAACTCTGGTCCGACTATCTGCAGGAGCTCGCCGCCGCCGGCAAATCTCGCGACCCCTCCGAATCTGTCATCAAGCTGATGCTCTAGTCCGGCACTCTCCTGTTTTAGAGCGCATTTTCTAATTCGATCTGCTTGAATGCCTCTGGCACCGGCCAGCGTCTGGCCGGCTTGCGCATAACTGGAAAGTCGGGTAACCAATGGATCTGGCAAGTTCTCTGCATCGGCAACAGGGCAGGGAACAGGCTGGTATGTAGAGGTCGCGAGCGAAAGCAGGCAGTCTTCTCACGCAGAAAAACCCGCACGGCTCATCGTCGCTCACATCCGGCCGCAGGACCGCAATTCGTTATCACTGGTCACCCGAGCAGCAGTACCGGGGCTTCGTCTGTGTAACGCCAACAGCCGAGCCGGTACTCGTCTCAGGACAACGGAGCGTCGTAGATGAGTAACAAGAATAACGATGACCTGCAGCGCCAAGCCTCGGAAAACACTCTGGGTCTGAACCCGGTCATAGGCTTGCGCCGCAAGGATTTGCTGACTTCTGCTCGGATGGTGCTTCGCCAGGCCATCCGGCAACCGCTGCACAGCGCCAAGCACGTCGCCCACTTCGGCATGGAGCTGAAGGACGTGATTTTCGGAAAGTCCAGCCTGCAACCCGAAGGCGACGACCGTCGCTTCGCTGATCCGGCCTGGAGCCAGAACCCGCTGTACCGCCGCTACCTGCAAACCTACCTGGCCTGGCGCAAGGAGTTGCATGACTGGATCGGCGACAGCAACCTGTCGCCCACCGATATCAGCCGCGCCCACTTCGTCATCAACCTGATGACCGAAGCCATGGCGCCGACCAACAGCGCGGCAAACCCGGCAGCGGTCAAACGCTTCTTCGAAACCGGCGGCAAGAGCCTGCTCGACGGCCTCTCCAACCTGGCCAAGGACATGGTGCACAACGGCGGCATGCCCAGCCAGGTCAACATGGACGCCTTCGAGGTCGGCAAGAACCTCGGTACCAGCGAAGGCTCGGTGGTCTATCGCAACGACGTGCTGGAACTGATCCAGTACAGCCCGATCACCGAACAGGTGCACGAGAAGCCGCTGCTGGTGGTGCCACCGCAGATCAACAAATTTTACGTCTTCGACCTCAGCCCGGAAAAAAGCCTGGCGCGCTTCTGCCTGCGCTCCACCGTACAGACCTTTATCGTCAGTTGGCGCAACCCGACCAAGGCTCAGCGCGAATGGGGCCTGTCCACCTACATCGACGCCCTGAAAGAAGCCGTCGACGTGGTGCTGGCGATTACCGGCAGCAAAGACCTGAACATGCTCGGCGCCTGCTCCGGCGGCATTACCTGCACCGCGCTGGTCGGCCACTACGCCGCGCTGGGCGAGAAAAAGGTCAACGCCATGACCTTGCTGGTGAGCGTGCTCGACACCACCCTCGACACCCAGGTCGCGCTGTTCGTCGACGAACAGACCCTCGAAGCCGCCAAGCGCCATTCCTACCAGGCCGGGGTGCTGGAAGGCCGCGACATGGCGAAGGTGTTCGCCTGGATGCGGCCCAACGACCTGATCTGGAACTACTGGGTCAACAACTACCGGCTGGGTAACGAGCCGCCGGTGTTCGACATCCTGTTCTGGAACAATGACACCACGCGCCTGCCGGCCGCCTTCCACGGCGACCTGATCGAGATGTTCAAGAACAACCCGCTGGTGCGCGCCGACGCTCTGGAAGTCTGCGGCACGCCGATCGACCTCAAGCAGGTCACCACCGACATCTTCTGCGTGGCCGGCACCAACGACCACATCACCCCGTGGAAGTCCTGCTACAAGTCGGCGCAACTGTTCGGCGGCAACGTCGAGTTCCTGCTGTCCAACAGTGGGCACATCCAGAGCATCCTCAACCCGCCGGGCAACCCCAAGGCGCGCTACATGACCAGCAGCGAGATGCCGGCCGATGCCGACCACTGGCAGGAAAACTCCAACAAGCACACCGATTCCTGGTGGCTGTACTGGCAGACCTGGCTGGCCGAGCGCTCCGGTGAACTGAAGAAGTCGCCGACCACCCTCGGCAACAAAGCCTACCCGGCAGGCGAAGCAGCGCCGGGCACCTATGTTCACGAACGTTGAAATCCGTCGCGCCGCCCGCCTTAAGTGGGCGGCGCTTTACCGCTAACAGGGCCCGCGCATGCCGCAACCGTACATCTTCCGAACCGTCGACCTGGATGGCCAGACCATCCGCACCGCGGTTCGCCCCGGCAAGCCGCACTTGACGCCCTTGCTGGTGTTCAATGGCATCGGCGCCAACCTGGAGCTGGTGTTTCCGTTCGTCCAGGCGCTGGACCCCGATCTTGAAGTCATCGCTTTCGATGTGCCCGGCGTGGGCGGTTCGTCGACGCCGCGCCACCCCTACCGGTTTCCCGGCCTGGCCAAACTGACCGCGCGCATGCTCGATTACCTGGACTACGGCCAGGTCAATGTCATCGGCGTGTCCTGGGGCGGAGCTCTGGCCCAGCAGTTCGCCCATGATTATCCCGAGCGCTGCAAGAAACTGGTGCTGGCCGCCACCGCCGCCGGTGCGGTGATGGTCCCGGGCAAGCCCAAGGTGTTGTGGTTGATGGCCAGTCCGCGACGCTACGTACAGCCCTCCCACGTGATCCGCATCGCCCCGGAAATCTATGGCGGCGCCTTCCGCCGTGACCCGGACCTGGCGCTGTCCCACGCGTCCAAGGTGCGGTCTTCGGGCAAGCTCGGCTACTACTGGCAGTTGTTCGCCGGCCTCGGCTGGACCAGCATCCACTGGCTGCACAAGATCCAGCAGCCGACCCTGGTGCTGGCTGGCGACGACGACCCGCTGATTCCGTTGATCAATATGCGCCTGCTGGCTTGGCGAATCCCCAATGCCCAGCTACACATAATCGACGATGGTCATTTATTCCTGATTACTCGTGCCGAGGCTGTGGCGCCGATCATCATGAAGTTCCTGCAGCAGGAGCGCCAACGCGCCGTCATGCACCCTCGGCCCGCCCCGAGCGCCTGAACCGCCCCTCATCGCTTGCACCTTTGGCAGGAGCGCCGAAACATGCAAGTGCGCTGGTCGAGGTGGGGACCGCTCATTACATAGGTTCAGTTTGTTGATGGCTCGACGACGGAGTGTTGCCGGATGAAAGACAAACCCGTGAATGCAGTGGCGCCAACCCCCGCCACCTATATCAACGTGCAAAGCGCGATCACCGGCTTGCGCGGCCGCGACCTGATCTCGACCCTGCGCAACGTCAGTCGCCATGGCCTGCGTCACCCGATTCATACCGCCAGCCACCTGCTGGCGCTGGGCGGCCAGTTGGGCCGGGTATTGCTGGGCGATACCCCGCACCAGCCCAATCCCCGCGATACCCGCTTCAGCGATCCGGCCTGGAACCATAACCCGTTCTATCGACGCGGCCTGCAGGCCTACCTGAGCTGGCAGAAACAAACCCGGCTATGGATCGACGAAAGCCAGTTGAGCGACGACGACCGGGCCCGTGCGCACTTCCTGTTCTCGCTGCTCAACGACGCCGTGTCGCCGAGCAACACCCTGCTCAACCCGCTGGCGATCAAGGAACTGTTCAACTCCGGCGGGCTGAGCCTGGTGCGCGGCCTGAACCACCTGCTCGACGACCTGCGGCACAACAACGGCATGCCGCGCCAGGTTGCCCGGGACGCCTTCGAAGTGGGGCGCAACCTCGCCGTCACCCCGGGCGCGGTGGTGTTTCGCAACGAGCTGCTGGAACTGATCCAATACAGCCCGATGAGCGAAAAACAGTACGCCCGGCCCATGCTGGTAGTGCCGCCGCAGATCAACAAGTTCTACATCTTCGACCTCAGCCCGGCCAACAGCTTCGTCCAGTACATGCTCAAGAACGGCCTGCAGACCTTCGCCGTCAGTTGGCGCAACCCCGATCCGCGGCATCGCGAATGGGGCCTGTCGAGCTACGTGGCAGCGATCGAGGAAGCCATGAACGTCTGCCGCTCGATCACCGGCAGTCGCGACGTCAACCTGATGGGCGCCTGTGCCGGCGGCCTGACCATGGCCGCGTTGCAGGGCCACCTGCAAGCCAAGCGGCAACTGCGCCGGGTGCACAGCGCCACGTATCTGGTCAGCCTGCTCGACAGCCAACTGGACAGCCCAGCCAGCCTGTTCGCCGACGAACAGACTCTCGAAGCGGCCAAGCGCCGCTCCTATCAGCAGGGCGTGCTCGACGGTGGCGAGATGAGCCGGGTGTTCGCCTGGATGCGGCCCAACGACCTGATCTGGAACTACTTCGTCAACAACTACCTGCTCGGCAAGGCGCCAGCGCCGTTCGACATCCTCTACTGGAACAACGACAGCGCCCGCCTGCCGGCGGCGTTGCATGGCGATCTGCTGGACTTCTTCAAGTACAACCCGCTGACTCGCCCGGCTGGACTGGAAGTCTGCGGCACGCCGATCGACCTGCAAAAGATCACCGTCGACAGCTTCCACGTGGCCGGCAACAACGACCACATCACGCCGTGGGACGCGGTGTATCGCTCAAGTTTGCTGCTGGGCGGCGACCGCCGCTTCGTGCTGTCCAACAGCGGACATGTGCAGAGCATCCTCAACCCGCCAGGCAACCCCAAGTCGCATTACGTGCACAACCCGAAACTGAGCAGCGACCCGCGCGCCTGGTACTACGACGCCGAAAAAGCCGATGGCAGTTGGTGGCCGTTGTGGCTGGCATGGATTCAGGAGCGCTCCGGCGCCCAGCGCGAAACCGATGCAACCCTGGGCAGCGCCAGCTACCCGGCCATGGACCCCGCACCCGGCAAATACGTGCTGGTGCGTTGAACACGAGGACTGGATGAAGACCCGCGACCGCATCCTCGAATGCGCCCTGCACCTGTTCAACCAGCAGGGCGAACCGAACGTCTCGACACTGGAAATCGCCAACGAACTGGGCATCAGCCCTGGCAACCTGTACTACCACTTCCACGGCAAGGAGCCGCTGGTGCTGGGGCTGTTCGAACGCTTCGCGGAAGAACTGACGCCGCTGCTCGACCCGCCGCTCGAAGTGCGCCTGGATGCCGAGGACTACTGGTTGTTCCTGCACCTGATCGTCGAGCGCATGGCGCAGTACCGCTTCCTGTTCCAGGACCTGTCGAACCTGACCGGCCGCCTGCCGAAACTGGCCCGGGACATGCGCAGCCTGCTCAACGCCCTCAAGCGCACCCTCGCCGCGCTGCTGGCCAGCCTCAAGGCGCAGGGCCAGATAACCAGCGACACCCGCGCGTTGGGGCAGTTGGTGGAACAGATCACCCTGACGCTGCTGTTCTCGCTGGATTACCAGCGCGTGCTGGCCAAGGATGCGGAAGTGGGGATCGTCGTGTATCAGGTCATGATGCTGGTGGCGCCGCACCTGGAGCCG
>NZ_QKVL01000047.1 GCF_003231275.1 Pseudomonas huaxiensis | reverse complement strand
GACCGAGTACTCCCTCAGCGACCCGGTGGAACTGCGCGTCGAAACCTGGCGCGAGGGCATGGGCAGGACCGTGACCCGAAGCAACCTGTTCGAGAAACCGGTCACGGTGGAGCGCTTCGATCTGGCGGGAACGAAGGTCAGTCTGTACGAGTATTTCTACGACGGTCTGGGCCGTACCTCGCACGAGTACGACGAGTTGCAACAGTTCCGCTACTATCAATACGACGCATTCGACCGTCTGACGCTCAACGGTCTTCCCGACGGCGCGGTGGTCGAGCGGCGTTATGCCGACCACAGTGCCGAGGACTTGCCGACCTGGATCGGGGTCGACGGGGTAGTGCTCGGTGAACAGTCCTTCGACGGACTCGGTAGAATGTACCGCTCCGTGGTTGGCGAGCGAGAGCGCACGTTTGCGTTCGACGGGGGCGAGCAGCAGCCTTCCAGCGTCACCACGCCCAAGGGCGAGGTCATCGCTTACGAGTACAACCCCAACCTTGGTGACGAGCCGATCCAGCGGCGTATTCAGGGGGCCACCGCCGACTATGAGTACGACAAGGACAATGCCTGGTTGCTGTCCAGCCATGAAAACGACCAAAGCCTCAGTTGCACCTACTACAGCACCGGTGAGCTGAAGACCGAACAGCGTGTCAGTGCGGGGCAGACCCACGATATGGCCTACGAGTACAGCCTGCGTGGGCGCTTGCTGACCTACACCGATGTGTTCGGCCAGCAGCAGCGTTATGTCTACGATGCCGGCGGTCGGCTGGAGTCGACCATCCTCGGGCAGACCGAATCGCACTTCAGCTACAACAGCAGTGGCCTGACCTCACGCATCGTCACTGAAGACAAGGCCGAGGGGCACAGCGTGCGCATTGATCTTGAGTACGACGATTTCGGTCGCGAGATCCTGCGTACCTTCATCTTCGACGACGGCGTGGTGCAGAGCCTGGAGCAGCGCTACACCGTCCGCGATGCCCTGGAGCAGCGAATCCTGCGGCAGGGCAGCACGCTGCTGCGCGATGAGACGTATGCCTACGACGCGCGGGGACGGCTGGAGGATTACCGTTGTACCGGCAGCGACCTGCCGCTGGACCCATGGGGCAAATCGATCCAGCAGCAGGTGTTCGAGTTCGATGCGCTGGACAACCTGATCACGGTGCGCACGGTATTCCCAGATGGCGAGAACCTGGCCACGTACCTGTTCGACGGCCAGGACAAGACCCAGCTCAGTGCGGTGCGCAACAGTCATGCCGACTATCCTTCGCTTATCAGCCTCGACTACGACGATGATGGCAACCTGGTGCGCGACGAACAGGGCCGCAGCCTTGAATACGATGCCTTGGGACGGCTGTTCAGCGTCAGTGAGGGCAGCAGCGAAATCCTGCGATACCGCTACGACGCGCAGGACATTCTCAGCGGCAGCGTCGGTGATGAGGGTGACGAGCAGCGTTTCTACTGTGATGGGCAACTAGCCAATCAGTTGCAGGGGGGCGAACAGCGCACCTTCATCCGCGGCGGAGAACATGTGCTGGCGGAAAGGCTGACTGGCCAGGACGATCTGCTGCTGGTCACCGATGCAAAAAAAGACGGTACTGGCCGAGCGTGACAACCAGACCCGTGGCGGTTGCCCTGGCGCGGGTGTGGCTGCTGGGCCTTGCCTGTTGTCTCCGCCATACCTGACATTTTTACCAGTTGTTGCCTCACCACCACCTTGTTAGCGTGACCCCATCGTAGTGTCACTGTCAGGGGAGAAACACAATGAATGGACAAAACGGCGTTCAAGCCTGTGCGGCCGACCTGCGACAGGTGCTGGACGAGGTAAACCTCAGTTGCAATCTCGGCTTCGCCGAGTTCCAGGTACTGCACGACGCCGCCGATGCGCGCCTCGACGCGTTGGTTCGGCGCCACCAGCATCGCCGCGAATCACAGCACCTGGAGCAATTCCAGATGGCCTGCGACCAGATGGCGAAGATGCTTCAGGTTTCGTGCCTGGCGCTGCAACGGGCACACCTGAACGAGAGCGAGCGCGATCAGGTACGCGAGGCCTACGAGTTCCAGGTGGCTTACATCCAGGCCTGCCTGCACCGTTCTTTCCAGGACTTCTGAATCACGGCGGACAGGGCTGACTGACCGGAGTGCCGCCACGGATGGCTGTTCCGGTCATTGCCGGCGTATAAGTGGTTGCGGACAATCCATGTCAGTCTTTTCCGCAACGGACAGCCCGGTATGTCGCAACAGGTCTTCTTCGCTCACGCCAACGGCTTCCCTTCGGCCACCTACGGCAAGCTGTTCAGCGCCCTGGCGCCGGACTATCAGGTCTGCCATCTGCCCCAACACGCCCATGACCCGCGTTTTCCGGTGAATGACAACTGGCTGCTACTGGTTGACGAACTGATCCATCACCTTGAACAGCAACCCGAGCCGGTCTGGGGCGTTGGCCATTCGCTGGGCGGTGTGCTGCACCTGCACGCGGCGCTGCGTTGCCCGCAGCTCTATCGTGGGGTGGTGATGCTCGACTCGCCAGTACTGACCCTGGCGGACCAGTGGCTGATCCGTCTGGCCAAGCGTTGGGGCTTCATCGACCGTATCACCCCGGCCGGGCGCACCGAGGGGCGGCGCGAGGCCTTTGCCGATCTCGATCAGGCCCGCGCCTATTTCTCCAGCAAGACGCTGTTCCGCGCCTTCGACCCGGAGTGCCTGGAAGCCTACCTGCGACATGGCCTGAAACAGGAGGGCGATGGGTTGCGACTGAGTTTCGATTCTTCCATCGAAATGAGCATCTACCGCAGCATCCCGCATACCCGTCCGGCTCATCCCGGCCAGTTGCAAGTGCCGCTGGCGATGGTCCGCGGCAGCCACAGCCGCATCGTCAGGCCCCACCACGCCCAGGCGGTACGGCGCATGCCCCGGGGCGAAAACCATAGCGTCGTCGGTGGACACATGTTTCCCCTGGAGCGCCCGGATGAAACCGCGCAATTGATCAGAAACGTCTTTCAGCGCTGGCAGGAGAAACAGCTATGAGCAATCCGGTCGAAGAGGTCCGCCTGGACCTGGGCCATGTCGAACTGGCCGCGCACCTCTATGGTCCGGCGGATGGCCGCCCGGTGATCGCCCTGCATGGCTGGCTCGACAACGCCAACAGCTTCGCTCGCCTGGCGCCGAAGCTGGACGGGCTGCGCATCGTCGCCCTGGATTTCGCCGGGCACGGTTATTCCGGCCATCGCCCGCCGGGTGCCAGTTATGCGCTGTGGGATTACGCCCACGATGTGCTGCGGGTCGCCGCGCAACTGGGCTGGGAGCGCTTCGGGTTGCTGGGGCATTCGCTGGGCGCCATCGTTTCGGTGGTGCTGGCGGGCAGCCTGCCGGAGCGGATTACCCGCCTGGCGCTGATCGACGGGGTTATTCCGCCGGGCGCCAACGGTCAGGATGCGGCCGAGCGCATGGGTATGGCGCTGCAGGCGCAACTGCGCCACGACAGCAAACGCAAGTCGGTCTACCCGGTGCTGGAGCAGGCGGTGGAGGCGCGGATGAAGGGCATGGTTGCGGTCACCCGCGAAGCTGCCGAACTGCTGGCCCAGCGCGGGCTGGTGCCGGTGCCGGGTGGCTTCAGTTGGCGCAGCGACAGCCGACTGACCCTGCCGTCGCCGCTGCGCATGAGCGAAGAGCAGGCCATGAGCTTCGTCCGCCGCGTCGCCTGTCCGACGCAATTGATCGTCGCCGACGATGGCATGCTGGCGCGCAACACGACCCTGCTTGAACAGCTACCCTTTAGCCTGGAACACGTGCCCGGCGGTCATCACTTGCACTTGAACGATGAGGCCGGCGCAACGCTTGTTGCAGACTGTTTCAATCGCTTTTTTGCCATTCCTTGACTTGTATCGGGCAACTGTCGAGGCTTGGCGGGTTTTGATCAGGGAGACAATCATGACCCAGCACGACTTACGCCCCCTTCGCCTTGCCCGCGCCGCACCTGTCGGCGGGGTTCGCCGATGAATGCCATTCATACGTTGTGTGCCGGCCTTGCCGGACTGTTGCTGGTAGCCGGTGCAGTACAGGCCGGCGGTGAACTGCCGGTTCCGCAGGATGCCAAAAGCGTCGATGAACGCCCTGCGGCGGAAGTGGAGCGCGTCTATCCGTTGGGCGGGCTGCGCAAGATCAGCGGCCAGGTGCGCATGGAAGGCAAGATCGAAGCCCGTGGCCAGCTCCATTCCGTCACCTGGGAACTGCCCGCCGAACGCAGCGCCGGCGAGGCGTTCAAGGCGGCCCGCGAAGCGTTGCAGGCTGATGGTGGTTACCCGCTGTTCTGGTGCGAAGGTCGTGACTGCGGCGAAAACAGCCTGTGGAATGACCTCTTCGGCAACGCCCGTCTGTCCGGATCGGACCAGGACCAGTTCTTCATTCTGCTGCGTCGCACCGGCGCCGACACCGATACGCTGGTCGCCCTCTACGGCATCACCCGCGGTAACAAGCGCGCTTATCTGCACACCGAACAGTTCGAAGCCAACGCGCCCCTGGGCGAGTTGCTGCCGACCCCAGCCACCGTCCTGCGCGAGCTGCGCAGCAATGCCAGGCTCGACTACCCTGATCTGAGCGCCGAGCCGCCCCAGGCCTGGGTCAATCTGCTGGCCCGCAGCCTTAATCTGGACAGTACGCTGCGTGTGGTCCTCACCGGCGCCCAGGCCCAGGCCTGGCTGGACCAGTTGACCGCCGCCGGGGTCCGCTCGGCCCGGCTCGAAGTCGGCGGCCAGGCGGCGAACGGCCTGCATGTCGAACTGATTCGCTGAGCCGGGAGGCGCGATGCTCAACAATGATCGGCTGCTGGTGCAGATTCTGTTGCTGGCGCTGCTGGGTGCCGGCCTCTGGGTCATGGCACCGTTCATCTCCGCGCTGCTGTGGGGCGCGATCCTCGCGTTCGCTAGCTGGCCGCTGATGCGTCTGGTGACGCGCCTCTGCGGCGGCCGTGAAACCCTCGCCGCGAGCTTCCTTACCTGTTTATGGCTGCTGCTGGTGGCGCTGCCGCTGGTCTGGCTGGGCTTCAACCTTGCCGACCATGTGCGCGATGCCACGACCTTCATTCGTGATGTGCAGGTCGACGGTCTGCCCGATGCGCCGTCCTGGTTGGGCAGCGTGCCCTTTGTTGGCGAACGGCTGGTGCGTTTCTGGGACACCATGGACCAACAGGGTGCCGCCTTGCTGGCGACGGTCAAGCCTTACCTCGGCCAGGTTGGCAACTGGTTGCTGGCCCGCAGCGCGCAGATTGGCAGCGGGATCCTCGAACTGATCCTCAGCCTGGTCTTCGTGTTCTTCTTCTACCGTGACGGGCCGCGTCTCGCGGCGTTCGTCCTGCGCCTGCTGGAGCGGTTGATCGGCGAGCGTGCCGATTACTACCTGGGGCTGGTGGCGGGGACCGTGCAGCGGGTGGTCAACGGCGTGATCGGCACCGCCGCTGCCCAGGGCCTGCTGGCGCTGATCGGCTTTCTTATCGCCGGTGTACCGGGGGCGCTGGTGCTCGGCCTGGTGACCTTCATGCTCAGCCTGATCCCCATGGGCCCGCCGCTGGCCTGGATTCCCGCGACTGCCTGGCTGGCCTGGAAGGGCGACTACAGCATGGCAGTGTTCCTCGGAATCTGGGGGACCTTCGTCATCAGCGGCGTGGACAACGTGCTGAAGCCTTACCTGATCAGCCGCGGTGGGGATTTGCCGTTGGTGATCGTGTTGCTTGGGGTGTTTGGCGGGTTGTTGGCGTTTGGCTTTATCGGGTTGTTTATTGGCCCGACCTTGCTGGCGGTGGCCTACAGCTTGTTGCTGGATTGGTCGCGGCATACGCCGGTAGTGGATCGTTGATTTTGTTTTTGTGGGAGCTGGCTTGCCAGCGATAGCATTGGTGAATGAACCGCCGCTATCGCTGGCAAGCCAGCTCCCACAGGGGCCTGACCATTCTCAATCCAGATCCAGATCCAGCTTCGCCTCGATCCGATCCAGATGCAGATGCATCAACCGCAACGCCGCCTCACTGTCGCCATCCTCCAGCGCATCCACCAGCGCCGCATGCTCTTCCCAGGCGCAATGTTCGCAAGCCCGGCTTTCGTATTTGGCGATGATCAGCGAGGTCATCGGTACCAAACCGTTAAGGAATCGCGCGAGCGGGGCGTTGTCGGCAATCTCCGCCAGCTTCAAGTGAAACTCGCCGCCCAGGCGGATCGCGGTGCAGCGTTGGCCCTGCTCATGGGACTGCCGCTCGCGGGAAATCAATTCACGCAACTGGCGCAACTGTGCCGGACGCGTGCGCCGCGCAGCCAACTCGATCAGGGTGGTTTCCGCCAGCCGCCGCGCGCTCAAGACCTGCCGCGCCTGTTCCGGGTCCGGCGCCGCCAGTCGTGCGGTGTGGGCCGGGCGCTGGACGATCACCTGCTGGTCCGAAAGCCGCCCCAGCACGCGGCGGATCACTGTGCGGCTGACCCCGAACGCTTCGCCCAACGCCATTTCGGTCAGCGGTGTGCCAGGGGCCAGGCGCTGTTCGAGAATCGCATCGAACAGCCGCGGATAGATTTCCGCAGCCGACAGACGCCGTTCGCCAACGGCCAGCAGCGCGGGCAGGGCGGACGCGGTGGAAGTGACGGGGGCAACGGCTCTCATGTGTGCTCTCCTGGAAGTCAGTAACCGGGCTGTTCGTCCGGAATCTTCAGTTCAATACCCATGCGCCGGCCTTCCTGCAGGATGTGCCGGCGCATTTGCGCACTGGCCTGGGCGCTGTCCTTGTTGCGGATGGCGCGCACCACCGCTTCGTTTTCCTCAAGGCGCGCGGCCAGGTGTTCGGGGGATTTGCGCAGCATCTGGGCGCTCTGCTTGAGGGCATTGCCGGTCTGCTGCACCACGCTCTGGAAAATCGGGTTGGAGGTCAGGGCAAACAGCGCCTCATGGAAGGCGATGTAAGCGTTGACCCCGGCCTCGCCGTCACCGGCGTCCAGGGCTTCGCGCATGTCCATCAGGGTCAGGCGCAACTGGCCGGTTTCCTGGCTGCTGATGGATTGCGCCACCAGCCCGACGATGAACGGCTCCAGGGTGTAGCGCAGTTGCAGCACGTCTTCGAGGCTGGCCTCGGCCACGCCGGCCGGCGCCATGACCAGCTCGTTGCTGTCGGCGTCGAGTACCAGCACGCCTTTGCCGGGCATCGAGCGCACCAGACCGAGGGTTTCCAGCACCGTTACCGCTTCACGCAGGCTGGGCCGGCTGATGCCGAGTTGCTCGGCCAGCTCGCGCTGGCCGGGAAGCATCTCACCGGAGCGCCACTGGCCGCGGGCCAGGGCCTGGCGCAGTTTGTCCACTACCGCATTCACTACTGTCGAGGAGGTAATCACATTTCGCTCCGTGAGATGTCGTTCATTGGCTAACTAGAATTCCTGCTGATGGGCCGTCTTGCGCGCCTGGAAGGCGAAGCCCTGCTTGCCTTCGAGCACGTTGTGCGCGCGCTCCAGGTCGATGTCCTTCTCCCAGCGGGCGATGGCTACGGTGGCAACGCAGTTGCCGATCAGGTTGGTCAGCGCCCGGCCGATGCCCATGAACCAGTCCACCGCCAGCACCAGTACCAGGCCCACCACCGGAATCGCGGGAACGGCGGTCAGGGTTGCGGCAAGAATCACCAGCGCCGAGCCGGGAATGCCGTGGGCGCCTTTGGAGGTCACCAGCGACACCAGCAGGATGGTCATCAGATCGGTCATTGCCAGCGGCGTGCCGGTGGCGTTGGCGATGAACACAATGGCCAGGGTCAGGTAGATGGAGAAACCGTCGAGGTTGAAGGAGTAACCGGTAGGAATCACCAGCCCGACGGTGGAACTGCCGATGCCCAGGTGCTCCAGCTTGCGCATGATCTGTGGCAGCACGGCGTCGGAAGAAGCGGTGCCGAGGACGATGGTCAGTTCTTCACGCAGGTACTTGAGGAATGGCAGCATCTTGAGACCGGACACACGCATCACCAGGCCGAGAACCAACAGCACGAAGCCAGCGCAGGTGAGGTAGAACAACGCCACCAGACCGCCCAGGTGTTGCAGCGATTCCAGGCCATATTTGCTGGTGGTGAAAGCGATGGCGCCGAACACACCGATAGGGGCTAGGCGCACGATCATGCCCATGATGCGGAAGATCACATGGCTCAGTTCGTTGATCAGTCGCGAGATGCCCGAGGCCGATTCGCCCACCAGGTTCAGCGCACTGCCGAACAGCACCGAGAACAGCAGTACCTGCAGGATGTTGTTGTCGGCGAAGGCGCCGATCACCGAGGTAGGGATCAGGTCCATGAGGAAGGCTGTGGTGCTGTGGATATGCTGTCCACGCTCGGCGAGGCTGCTGGCGTCCGTCGTGGAAAGTTGCTCCAGATGGATGTTGGCGCCGCTGCCGATGCCGGTGGAGAAGGCGAGCACCAGGCCCAGGACCAGGGCGATGGTGGTGAGGATTTCGAAATAAATCACCGACTTCAGGCCGATGCGCCCGACTTTCTTCAGGTCGCCGGCACCGGAAATGCCGCTGACCACCACGCAGAACACGATCAGACCGATCAGCATCTTGATCAGTTTGATAAAGCCGTCACCAAGGGGTTTGAGTTGCAGGGAAAGGTCGGGGAAGCTCAGGCCGCAGGCGATGCCAAGCATCAGGCCGAGCACTACTTGCAGGAAGATCGAACGCGAGCACCATTTGAGCATGGGAGGGATCTCTGGTCGGTGTCCTGGCTGCCGGGGTGACGGCGCGTCGGACTTAATTATTGTGGTCTTACCGGTATGTCCAGTGCGCGGGCAGTGTAAGCGCGTATTTTCGGTTTTCGCAAGAGGTGAGGCGATAATTGGTTTTACCGGTCTGACCAGTTGGCGTCCCAAGCAAGAATCGGCAGAAATGCCAGGGGTCGGTCAGTGCTTGGACAAGACCTGATCCACCGCGGCGATCAGCCGTCCCAGGTCGTTCGGAGGGGCTTTGTGAATGACGCCAAACAGATAGGCGCGTTGTTCGTCTTCAGTGTCCAGATCGGTGAAGAAGGCAGTGAGCTTGACGCCCAGCACCCTGGCAAAGACGAACAAGGCTTCAACGCTGGGAGTGTAGGTACCGGTTTCGAAGCGGCTTATGGTCTTGGGGTCGAACCCGGCTTTTTCGCCCAGTTCAGCCTGGGTAAGCCCGGCGACCTTGCGACAGCGTCTGATGGCTGATCCCAAACTTGAAATTTCCATCGCTCAATTCCCATTTAGAATCAAGAACTTAACGACAAAAAATTTTAATAGACAACCTCTCCTGCCATCACCCTGGATTACAAAAGGTGATGTATCTCGTAGACTTTGCAGCTTGGACAGATTTTCCCGCAGTGGGTTTGGCAGAGAGCAACCCGCAATTTTCCTGCGGCTCATGGAGCTTTATCGTGCGTCTCAACTTACCGATTACCGCGGTGGAACAGACATTTCCCGATCAGCAACGGCTGATTTCCGCCACCGACACCGCCAGTAATATCACTTACTGCAATGCCGAATTCGCCGCCATCAGCGGCTTCAGCCACGCTGAACTGATCGGCGCCTCGCACAACCTCGTTCGCCATCCCGACATGCCCGCCCAGGTTTTCGAGCAGATGTGGCAGTACCTCAAGGCCGGCCAGAGCTGGATGGGGATCGTCAAGAATCGCTGCAAGAACGGCAATTTCTACTGGGTCAGCGCCTACGTCACGCCAATCCTGGAGAACGCCAGGCTGGTGGGCTACGAGTCGGTGCGGGTCAAGCCGACCCGCGAACAGGTGCAGCGCGCCGAAGCGCTTTACGCCCGGTTGCGCGAGGGCAAGACGCCGGTGCCGCTGGCGCGTCGCCTGGTGCAGCAGGCCCAGGTGCTCGCCGTGCCGGTGCTGGCGGCGGGCGCGGCATTGGTCGCCGGTCAGTTTGTTCCCGGCCTTGTCGGCCAGGGCATCACCCTCGGCTTGTTCGTGGCGGTCGGGATGTGGGGCCACAGCCGCTTGCGTGGCGAATTGCGACGAATCGTTCGCGGTGCCGAAAACACCTTCTGCGACCCCATTTGCGCTCTGGCCTACAGCGACACCCTGGGTCCCGCCGCGCAGTTGCAGATGATCCTCATCAGTGAAGAAGCCCGGCTGAAAACCGCGCTGACCCGTCTCAGCGACCTCGCCAACCAGATGGCCCACGCCGCCAGCGATTCCAGTCGCCTCTCCGGTGCGACCGAGTCGGCGTTGCTGGAGCAGCGCGCCGAAACCGACCAGACCGCCGCCGCCATGACCGAGATGGCCGCGTCCATCGCCGAAGTCGCCGCGCATGTGCAGCAGACCGCCGGCGAAGCCCACACCGCCAATCAGCTTGCCGATCAGGGCAGCCAGGTCGCCGGTACCTCACGCCAGGCGATCCAGATACTGGCGTCCACCGTTACCCAGATCAACCAGGCGGTGGGCGAACTGGCCGGGCAGACCCAGGACATCATGTCCGCTGCGGGGGTGATCCAGGCGATTGCCGAACAGACCAACCTGCTGGCGCTGAATGCCGCCATCGAAGCCGCCCGCGCTGGCGAGCAGGGCCGCGGCTTCGCCGTGGTAGCCGACGAGGTGCGTGCGCTGGCGGGCAAGACCCGGCAGTCGACCCAGCAGATCCAGGGCGTGATCGAAAACCTGCGCAAGGGCGCCGATGAAGCGGTGTCCATCGCCGACCTCGGCATCCGCGAAGCCGAGCAGGGCGTGGCCCAGGTGGTCGAGGCGCAAGAGGCGCTGCTGGGCATTCGCGTGGCGGTCGAGCGCATCACCGACATGACCCGGCAGATGGCCGCCGCTTCGCAGCAGCAATCCCATGTCGCCGAAGACGTCGCCTGCCAGATCAATAACGTCGCCGGCACCGTGCAGCGCACGGCCGACAACGCCAACGCGGCCGCCACCCGTGGCGCTGAACTGGAACATATTTCATCCGGCCTGCGTGCCTTGGTCGAACGCTTCAACCGATAGCCGTCGGACAGGTTTTATTTCATGGATGATAATTACCGCGCGGCCGTCGACGCGGCCGCGATCTTTTCCGAAACCGACCTGGCCGGGCGTATCACCTACGTCAACGATCAGTTCTGCACCATCTCCGGCTACAGCCGCAAAGAACTGCTGGGCGCCGACCACCGCATCCTCAATTCCGGCCAGCACGAGCCTGGGCTGTTTATCGACATGTGGCAGCGCCTGGCGGCGGGCGAGGTGTGGAAGGGCGAAATCTGTAACCGCGCCAAGGATGGCTCGCTGTACTGGGTCGATAGCACCATGGTGCCGCTGTTCGACCCGCTCAGCGGCGAGGTGTGCAAGTTCGTCTCGATCCGCTTCGATATCACGCAGAAACGCCAGTTGCTCCACACCTTGCAGTGGCGGGTCGGGCACGACGTGCTGACCGGTTTGCCCAACCGCTCATTGCTCGGCGACCTGCTCGTGCAGGCCATCGAACGTTCCCGCAATGAGGATTCGGCGCTGGCGGTGTGCATGCTCGACCTCGACGGCTTCAAGGCGGTCAACGACGGCTATGGCCACGCCAGTGGCGACCTGCTGCTGGTGGAGGTGTCGCGGCGCTTGAAACGCGTGCTGCGTGAGGGCGATGCGGTGGGGCGGTTGTCCGGCGACGAGTTCGTGCTGATCCTGGGTGATATTCAGGGGCTGCCGACATTGCAGGGTGTCCTTGAGCGGGTGCTCAAGGCGATCGCCGCACCCTGTGTCATTCGCGGGCGGCCAATCAGTGTCAGCGCCAGTATCGGCGTGACCCTGTTCCCCAATGACAACGATGACGCCGACACCCTGCTGCGCCATGCCGACCAGGCCATGTACCTGGCCAAGCAAAGGGGACGCAATCGTTTTCACTTGTTCGATGTGTCGCTGGACCAGGAGGTCAAGGCCACTCACCAGACCGTGGAGCGTCTGCGCCGGGCGCTGCACAACGGCGAACTGTGCCTGTATTACCAGCCCAAGGTGAACATGCGCAGCGGCGCGGTGGTGGGATTCGAGGCGCTGTTACGCTGGCGCCATCCCGTCCGCGGGGTGGTCGCGCCGGGTGAGTTTCTGCCGTTGGTGGAACGCACCGACCTGATCGTCGATATCGGTGAGTGGGTTATCGATGAAGCGCTGGCGCAGATGCAGCAGTGGCAGGCGCAGGGTTGCCGTTGGCCGGTGAGCGTGAACATCGCCGCGCGGCATTTCCAGCGCACCGATTTTGTCGTGCGTCTCCAGCGTTTGCTGTCCCGCCACGCCACGGTGGCGCCGCAGATGCTTGACCTGGAAATCGTCGAGTCGGTGGCCATCGAGAATATCCAGCGGGTCTGCGAGTGCCTGGAGGCGTGTCAGCGGCTGGGGGTGCGTTTTTCGCTGGATGACTTTGGCACCGGGTACTCGTCCCTGAGCTACCTCAAGCGCTTGCCGACCCAGACCATGAAAATCGACAAATCCTTCGTCCAGGACATCCTCCACGACCAGGACGACCTGGCCCTGACCCGTGCAGTGATTGGCCTGGCCCAGGCATTTGGTCGGCAGGTGATTGCCGAGGGCGTGGAGACTGTGGCCCACGGCGAATGGCTGATGGAACTGGGCTGTGACGTGGCCCAAGGCTACGGCATCGCCCGGCCGATGCCGGCGCAGCAGGTGGTGGAGTGGGTGCGAGGATTCGTGCAGCCGCGGGAGTGGCGGGTGCGGGCGCGCGGGGCGGGGTGATTTTGCGCCTGCCTCGCGACGCTTCGGCGCGAGACAGGCCTACTCTGTAAACCTACATCTGCGGCGCGGTGTTTTTCACCACCGCCAGTTCCGGATGCGCCACCAGCTTGTCGATATGCAGCTCATCGTTGTTCATCCAGGTCTCGGTCAGCACCCGATAGTGCTCCATATCCCGGCAACGCATGCGCAGGCTGTAGTCGAAATGGCCGCTGATCAACTGGCACTCGAACACCTGCGGGCAAGCGCGCACGCAGGCTTCGAAGGCTTTTTGCGCAGCGCGCCCGCTCTGGTTGGACAGCGCCACCAGGACCAGCAGCGACAACCCCGGTGAGACCATCTGCACGTCGATGATTGCGCCGTAACCGCGGATCACGCCGCGCCGTTCGAGCTTGCGCACCCGCTCCAGACAGGGCCTGGGCGTCAGGTGGACCAATGACGACAGCTTCTCGTAGGTGATGCGCCCGTTGTGGCGCAGCACGTCGATGATCGCTTCGTCGATGCGGTCCAGCGGTGGCGCGGCGTGGGAGGAGTTGGCCTTGGTATCCATGGTGGCGTTGCTTCACTTCAAGCGGTTGGAAAGAAATTGCTGCAGGCGCTCGCTTTGCGGCTGGTCGAGAATCTGCGCGCTTCCCTGTTCTTCGACCCGGCCCTGATGCAGGAACAGCACCTGGCTGGACACCTGGCGGGCAAAGCCCATCTCGTGGGTGACCATGAGCATGGTACGACCTTCCTCGGCCAGCGTCTGTATGACCTTGAGGACTTCTCCCACAAGCTCTGGGTCAAGGGCTGAGGTCGGTTCGTCGAACAGGATGATTTCCGGCTCCATCGCCAGCGCCCGGGCGATCGCGACGCGCTGTTGCTGGCCGCCGGAGAGGAACGCCGGGTACTGGTCGGCGGCGCGGGCCGGCAGGCCGACCTTGTCCAGATACGCGCGAGCGCGGGCTTCGGCGTCCTGCTGGCTGACGCCCAACACCCGGCGTGGCGCCATGGTGATGTTTTCCAGCACGGTCATGTGGCTCCACAGGTTGAAATGCTGGAACACCATGGCCAGCCGCGTGCGCAGGTTCTGCAACTGCGCCGGATGCGGGGCGCGGGCGCCGGCGCGGCCCTGGCGCATTTCGATGGTCTGGTCGTCGAGGGTGATGGCCCCAGCGTCCGGTTGTTCGAGGAAGTTGATACAGCGCAGCATGGTGCTTTTGCCCGAGCCGCTGGCGCCGATCAGGCTGATGACGTCGCCTTTGCGTGCTTGCAGCGAGACGCCCTTGAGCACCTCGTGATCGCCGTAGCTTTTATGCAGCGAGTCCACCGTCAGCTTGATCGCGGCGCTGGCAGCGGCGGCTACAGGTGGCGCGGCGAAGTCGGGTTGGATCGACAAGGCGTGTGCGGAAGTGGTCATGGGTCAGCCTCGGGAAGGAACGAGAAAACGCATCCAGCGTCGTTCAGCCAGGCGGAACAGCCCGACCAGTGCGAAGGACAGCAGCATGTACAG
Organism: Pseudomonas huaxiensis; assembly: GCF_003231275.1. GTDB lineage: Bacteria > Pseudomonadota > Gammaproteobacteria > Pseudomonadales > Pseudomonadaceae > Aquipseudomonas > Aquipseudomonas huaxiensis. Next base: position 24,358 of record NZ_QKVL01000047.1, on the reverse strand, counting down.
CAGGGCGGCGATGCCGAAGGCCTGGAACGTCAGGAAGGTCGCGGCATTGGCGTCACGGGCGACTTTCAGGATGTCGCCGATGGTCGCGGTGAACGCCAGCGAGGTGGCGTGCAGCATCAGGATCAGTTCGTTGCTGTAGGCTGGCAACGAACGCCGCAGCGCTGCGGGCAGCACCACGAACAGGTTGAGTTTCCAGCCGTGCAGGCCGTAGGCGTGGGCCGCCTCGATCTCGCCATGGGGAATGTTGCGGATCGCCCCGGCGAAGATTTCCACGGTATAGGCGCAGGTGTTAAGCACGAAGGCCAGCAGCGTGCAGTTCAGCGCGTTACGGAAGAAACGGTCGAGCATTTCATGGTCACGTACCACTTCCAGGCCGTAGAGCCCGGTGTAGCAAATCAGCAACTGGATGTAGAGCGGCGTGCCGCGGAACAGGTAGGTGTAGAACTCCACCGGCCAGCGCAGCCAGAGCTTGCGCGAAACCCGCGCCAGGGCCAGCGGCAGCGACAGGAAGAAACCGACGACCATGGTCACCACGAACAGCCACAGGGTCATGGCCAGTCCGGACAGGCCGGCGCCATCGTTGTACAGGTAGGCCAGGCCGTATTCCTGGATCAGTTCGATCATGATGTCAGCCCCTTGATGCCGGTGTTGTAGCGCCGCTCCAGACGTTTGAACAGGCGGTTGGAAAGGGTGGTGATCAGCAGGTAGACCAGCCCCGCGATGATCAGGAAATACAGGACGTTATTAGTGCTTTTGCCGGCGTTCTGCGCGGCTTTCACCAGATCGGCGAGGCCGATGATCGACACCAGTGCGGTGGACTTGAGCAGCACCAGCCAGTTGTTGCCAAGGCCCGGCAGGGCGAAGCGCATCAGTTGCGGGAACAGCACCATCCGGAAGCGCTGGGCGCGGCTCAGGCCGTAGGCGGTGGCGGCTTCCAGTTGCCCGGCGGGCACGCTGAGGATCGCGCCGCGGAAGTTCTCGGTGAAATAGGCGCCGTAGATGAAACCGAGGGTCAGGACCCCGGCGGTGAACGGGTCGATCTCGAAGTAACCCCAGCCCATCCATTCGGTGAAGTCGTTGAGCCAGATCTGGAAGGTGTAGAAGATCAGTAGGATCAGCACCAGATCCGGCACGCTGCGGATCAGGGTGGTGTAGAGCGTCGCGGGAAGGCGCAGCAAGCGCAGTGACGAAAGCTTGGCACTGGCGCCGACCAGGCCGAGCACCAGGCTCAGGGCAAGGGACAGCAGCGCCAGTTTTACGGTCATCCAGGTACCTTGCGCCAACAGCGGGCCGAAGCCCTGCAAGCTCAGGGCCTGCAAGCCGACAGAGTGAAGGAAGTCGTTCACGGGGAAAATCTCGATGTGCGCTGGCGATGGCCCGGCATCGGTTGCCGGGCCACCGACGGGCGGGTTACTCGTTGTAGATGTCCAGGTCGCCGACGTACTTCTGCTGGATCCTGGCGAAGGTGCCGTCGGCCAGCACCGCGGCGATGCCCTTGTTGATCAGGGCCTTGAGTTCGGCGTCGTTCTTGCGCACGCCCATGGCAATGTCCAGCGGCAGGGTCGGGTCCTTGATCGCCGGGCCGCTCTGGAAGTCGGCGCCTTCAGGCTTGGTGAGGAAGTTGAGCTGGGCTTCGAGCTTGTCGGTGACGGTGGCGTCGAGGCGGCCATTCATCAGGTCGGCGTAGTTCTGGTCCTGAGCCTGGTAGGCCTTGACCGTGGCCCCTAGCGGCGCCAGTTTGGCGCGGGCGTAGGCTTCCTGCAGCGAGCCTTGCAGCACGCCGACGGTCTTGCCTTTGAGTGACTCGGGGGTGTCGCCGAAACCGGCGCCCTTGCGGGTGATGACGGAGGTTGGGCTGAGGAACAGGCGGTCGCTGAAGTCGATCTGTTTCAGACGGGCCGGGGTCACCGCCATCGACGACATGATGGCGTCGAATTTGCGCGCGCGCAGGGCCGGGATCATGCCGTCGAATTCGTTGTGCACCCAGGTGCATTTGACTTCCAGCTTGGCGCAGATCGCGTTGCCCAGTTCGATGTCGAAGCCTTGCAGGCTGCCATCGGCGGCGACGGATTCAAACGGTGGGTATTCGGGGAAAACGCCAAAACGGATTTCTTTCCATTCCTGCGCCTGGGCCACGCTGGCGCAGAGTGGCAGGAGCAGCACGCCGAGAAGCTTTCGCAGCGAAGTCATATGAGTGGATCCCTGTGTTTTGTAATTGATGTAGGGCAGTAGAACGCTTCGTGGGCCTTGGCCTTGTGGTCTTGTCGTGACTCTTCGGTCGGGGCTCAGAATGCGCGATGACAGCGGTTTTTTTGTGTCGTTTGGGCCGGCGCTGGCTACCGGAATATGCTGTTAGTGCGGCTGCTCGCAGCCGATTCTGTCGAGGCGCCTCCTGTTTTGGCTTCGTCACAGCGTTTTCCGATCCGCTGCGCGGTGGGCGCAGCGGATTCGGTTGTGTCAGGCGCGTCGCTTCTGCACGTCGGCAACCGCCGGCTGAAGCAGGGCGTAGAGGTCTTTTGGGTTTTTGAGGTCTGGCACCAGGCCGATCTCGCTACCGATGTTCAAGGCCTTGGCCACATCCAGCACATAACGCAGCGCCGAGTAGTCCTCGATGGCGAAGCCGACCGAGTCGAACAGGGTGACCTGACCGGCATTCTCGCGGCCGGCGATCTCGCCGTTCACTACCTGCCAGAACTCGGTCACCGGCGAATCTGCGGGCATCTGCTGGATCTCGCCTTCGATGCGGCTCTGCGGTTCGTACTCGACGATCACCTGCGCGCGCTCGACGATGTCGCGGTGCAGCTCGGTCTTGCCCGGGCAGTCGCCGCCCACCGCGTTGAGGTGCATGCCCGGCTCGATCATCTCCGGGGTGAGGATGGTGGCGTAGGCCTTGTCGGCGGTGACCGTGGTGACGATGTCCGCGCCGCGAACCGCGTCGGCCACCGAGCCTGCGATGACCAGGCGAATGCCCGGGTAGGCGGCGAGGTTGGCGGCCAGCTTGGCGGTGGCTTGCGCGTCGAGGTCGTACAGGCGGATTTCATCGATGCCGAGCAAAGTGTGGAAGGCGATGGCCTGGAACTCGCTCTGTGAGCCGTTGCCGATCAACGCCATGCTGCGGCTGTCCGGACGGGCCAGGTAGCGCGCGGCCAGGGCCGAGGTGGCGGCGGTGCGCATCGCGGTGGTCAGGGTCATTTCGCTGAGCAGCAACGGCTTGCCGGTATCTACGTCACCCAGGGCGCCGAAAGCCATTACCGTGAGCATGCCGCGGTGGGTGTTCTTCGGGTGGCCGTTGACGTACTTGAAGGCATACAGATTGGCATCGGACGCCGGCATCAGCTCGATCACGCCGTCGGGGGAGTGGTTGGCCACCCGTGCGCACTTCTCGAAGTCGTTCCAGCGCAGGTAGTCCTGGCGGATGTACTCGGCCATTTCTTCCAGGCAGGTGGTCAGGCCTTTGCGGGCAACCAGGCGGCTGAGGTCGGTAACGTCGATGTAGCGGGTCATGATGCTCTCCTTCTTGTAGTCGGGATCAGTTGCGAACGGGCAGGTGGACTTCGGCGAGCATGCAGCGCGCGCTGCCGCCGCCGATGCGTTCGATATGGTCGATGTTCACCACCACCGGGTGGCTGTGGCGCTCGGCCTGGCGGCGTTGTTCGGCCCTGAGCGAATGCCAGGCACTGCGCGACATCACCAGCAGTGGCTGGCCTTGTTTGTCGTGGACTTCGAGCATGTTGCCGGCGAAGCCTTCGAGCTGGTCGAAGTCCAGCGCCAGGATGTCTTTGCCGGTGTCGCGCAGGCTGTGTTCGAGGGCGCGGCGCTCGGCGGCGTCGGGCAGGGCATCGAGGCAGACCACGGAAAGGTTGCGGCCTACGCTCATCATCACGTTGCTGTGATAGATCGGGGACTGGTGGCGATCGACGGCATGGAACACGCAGAGGCGGTAGTCCATGTTTTCCGCGAACTGGCGCAGGGCCTCGCCATGAGTGCGCCCGGAGTGGCAGGCGTAACTGATGCGGTTTTCGCGGTCCAGCACCATGCTGCCGGTGCCTTCGAGAAAGATGTTCTGCGCTTCCAGCGGGCTCAGGTCGAGGGTCTTGTGAATCGCGAAGCGCTCGCCGAGTACCTGCAGCACGCCCTTGTCACGCTCCAGCCGACGGTTCTGGCCTTCCATGGGATAGAGCACCAGGCTGCCGTCGGCATGGCTGCTCCACCAGTTGTTGGGGAAGATGGAGTCGGGCGTGTGCGGAGCCGGGGTGTCCTGCACCACCAGTACATCGACGCCATGCTGGCGCAGCGTATCGACATAGCCGTCGAACTCTTCCAGCGCTTTCTGCTGCGCCTGTTCCGGCTCCAGCACGGGCTTCTGGAAACGGTTGTTCACCGCGGTATCCGGGTTGAAGGCGAACCGCGCCGGGCGGATCATCAGGACGGTATTGGTGGTTTGCATCGGGGCACGCATCCAGGGGTTGGCAGTGCGTACATTGTCTTACCGATGACTTTGCAATCCCGGCTGAAGCACGTCGGGTGCCCAGCCGGGAAAGCTGAAACAGGCGGTTTGGCAGCGGAATCGGCTGTGGTGGCTTAGTGGCCTTTTTGACGGGTGCTTGGTGTGGGCGGGTGAGCACCGGAGACCAGGCTGTGGGAAGCCTGTTGAGGTCCTTCGCGACGTGTCGGCGTCCCGGTAGGAGCGAGCTTGCTCGCGAAGGGCTGCAAGGGTCGGGGATAAAAAAACGGCACCGCGAAGGGTGCCGTTCTTTTGGAGCGCGCTACTGATTTACTTGTGCAGTTCTTCAGCCGCGTACAGGGTGTTCTCCAGCAAGCAGGCGCGGGTCATCGGGCCGACGCCGCCCGGGACTGGCGTGATCCAGCCGGCGCGAGGCAGGGCGGTCTCGTAGACCACGTCGCCCACCAGCTTGCCGTCTTCCTGACGGTTGATACCGACGTCGATGACGATGGCGCCCTCCTTGATCCACTCGCCCTTGACCAGCCCCGGCTTGCCGGCGGCCACGACCACCAGGTCAGCGCGGCCAACGTGGCCGGCCAGGTCCTTGGTGAAACGGTGCGTGACGGTGACGGTGCAGCCGGCCAGCAGCAGTTCCATGGCCATCGGGCGGCCAACAATGTTGGAAGCACCGACGACGACTGCATCCATGCCGTACAGATCCTGGCCGGTGCTCTGTAGCAGGGTCATGATGCCTTTTGGCGTGCACGGGCGCAGCAGCGGGATACGTTGGGCCAGGCGGCCGACATTATAAGGATGGAAACCGTCGACATCCTTGTCCGGACGAATGCGCTCAAGTAGCAGCGAGGCATCCAGGTGAGCGGGCAGCGGCAGTTGCAGCAGGATGCCGTCGATGTTCGCGTCATTATTAAGACGGTCGATCAGATCGGTAAGGTCTTGCTGGGTGGTGTTGCTGGGCAGGTCGAAAGCCTGGGAGATGAAGCCGACTTCTTCGCAGTCTTTGCGCTTGTGCGAAACATAGACTTGAGAGGCAGGGTCGTTGCCAACCAGGATCACCGCCAGGCCCGGAGTCCGCAGACCTTGCTGGCGACGTTCCACGACACGTTGGGCGATCTGCTGGCGCAGGCTGGCGGCGATCGCCTTGCCGTCGATAAGTTGTGCAGTCATGACGGGTGATTAACCATCGAGAGGGAAAAAAAGAGCGCGCATTCTCGCATGACCACGGCGCAGGGCAAAGGCGCTTGGTCCGGCAAATCCCCTAAGCCCTTAAATAAAATGAATTTTTTTGAAAAAAGAGTTGACGACCTTACCGGCCGTCTATAACATTCGTCGCACTTGTCGGGCAGGGCCTAGCACTGGTTAGCAAGGTCGGGCAGAATGAGCGGATTTGTTAGCTTGTTCGGTAAGGCTAAAAGTTAATTTGTAATCTTAAACGAAAGCAGATTAAATATGCGCCCGTAGCTCAGCTGGATAGAGCATCCGCCTTCTAAGCGGATGGTCGCAGGTTCGAGTCCTGCCGGGTGCGCCATACAAGGCAGCTTTGGCACAAGTAAAGCAGTAACGCAATATGGTGGGCGTAGCTCAGTTGGTAGAGCACAGGATTGTGACTCCTGTTGTCGTGGGTTCGATCCCCATCGTCCACCCCATATTCCAGAAGGCGCCTGATGAAAATCCGGCGCCTTTGCTTTAAAAGCGTTATGCGGACGTGGTGAAATTGGTAGACACACTGGATTTAGGTTCCAGCGGCGCAAGCTGTAAGAGTTCGAGTCTCTTCGTCCGCACCATCTAAGCGTCTGTTTTCAAAGGGTTTTATCCCGGCGACTCTCGAAATGGGAGCAAACTGGGAACACTTTGGGAATGAAGACGTAAAAAAGGCAGCCTCTAGGGGCTGCCTTTTGCATTTCTGGACCTCGGTTTCCTCACAACCGAAGCGCTTGCTCCAACATGCCGATCATGTCCGGCCCATCTTGGTGAATCCATTTCCCGTAGTGTTTCCAGATCATCGCCGTCGAGGTGTGTCCCATCTGGTCTGCGATCCAGTCCAGTGGTACCACTCCAGTGCTGAGCGTCTGGCTCGCATATGTATGCCGGCAGTTGTTCGGGCCGCGGTACCGCACCCCCACATTGTCCAGATGCTTCCTCCACCAGGTTTTCACCAACACGTCAGAGCTCGTCCAGGCTGCGCTGGTGGTGGTCTTGTGGAAGACGAAGCGTAGCTTCTGCCGCTTGATCGTCCGGTTGTCGCGATCGGTGACGTCGACGTCCACCAGCGGCCGGCTCCTGGTGAAGCGAACCTGTGCCCGCAGCGCTTCCAGTGCAGGCTTTATCAATCGGACCTCTCGCGTCGATCGGCGGTTTTTGGTCACCCGGTAGTTGCTGCGAACTTGGGATCGGCGGAACTTCACCGTCCCGGCTTCCAGCTCGACATCCTCCCAGGACAAAGCGATCGCTTCCGAAACGCGTGCCCCCGTCCAGATCATGAACTGGATGAGATTGATCTCCTGCAGGAACTCCAGATCCTCGCCCAGGATCAGATCGATCTCGCTTCGCTCGAACGGATCGGGATCATCGGCGTCGGGCAGGCGAACAGTGATTCCCTCTGTAGGATCGTGGGCCGTCTTGTTCCTGGTGCGGTACAGCGTGAAGATCTGCCGGACGATGCTGAGGATCTCCCGGACCGTCTTGTTGTGCAGCACTGGCATCAGGGTTTTCTGAATCCAGTTCTGCAGATCGAGGTGGTCGATCTGGTCGGCTTGACGGTGCCCCCACATCGGCCGGATGTGGTTCTTCACCTTGCTGGAGTAGGCCAGGAAGCCCGAGGTGGCCATCTCGTTGCGCTTGATGTCGAGCCACAGGTCGATAAAGTGGCCGAAGGTGTTGCTCTTCACCCTGGGCGAGTCAGGGAAGTGGCGGGCGTAGCTGAACGTCCCGGCCTGAATCTCGTAGTTGATGATCCCGACCAGGCGCTCGGCGTTGGCCACGCTGGCGGGCAAGGCGTCACCGGGTATGGTCTCCCGGCACAGCTCTCCCTGGTAACGGAAATACACGCGGACACGGTTGCCGCGAACTTCGACTCCATCAGCCATTGAATTTCACTCACGAACGAAGAAACGGCCCAGTGTATGGGCCGTTGTAAGAGGTTGGCCTGTTGCCAGACCTAGAAGGTTGTCGCATCGGTTCTTGATGCGAAGCTGGGGCAGCGGCTATCCATGGCAGAAGCCGGCAAGCCCGGTGATCCACCACCAGATCTCCTGAGCAGTCAGAAAGCCGGCGCCGCTGCAGAATCCGCCGATGGCCGCGAGCTTGGCGACGTACTGGGGAGTCATTGGCCGGTTCCTCGCTGGTGGCCGGGGTGCCTGAACGTCACTAACCCCTTCGGATCAAGCAGGTCTCGATGGCTCTCGATCAGCGAGGCGAAATCCAGCCCCAGTTTCCTCGCCATGGCTTCGGCAGCTTGTCGCGCGCTGATGGTGCTACTGGCGGTCTGTTTCTGGCCTTTCACGCTGGCCACATACGTGCCGGTCGTGTACCTGCAGCGTATCTCAACGTCCACGGTAGTTTCCTCGCTTTGCCCGCTTGGCCTCGACGTTGGCCATGTAGGTTTCCCACGCCACCGACTTCTGCTCTTGGCGAATCTTGCTGCACTTCTGGTGGTCGCCATGGGAGCGGGATCGGTTGCAGATATCGCAGTAGTTCGGCAGGTCCAACGAGTGGCTGGCCAACCGTGGGTGGGTCTGTTGGCTCATGCTTTGTCCCCGCAAAGGGCACGTGTGAGTGCGTTCCGCTCACCTGCTGGGGTCAGCTCCGAAACAGCAATTACGAGCTTCTGCCCGTTCCGGTACCTCACGATGGCAGTGCTGCCAAGCACCTTCACCACGGTGGTCTCCTTGACGCTGAAGTTCACGCTCCGGCCGCGGCTTTGCGCGGAAACGAAAGTGACCTTGTCGCCGGGTTTGAAATCCGGTGTGTTAGCCTTCTCACCGCTGACTTCTGGGGTTTCTACTTGCATGTGGTTTCTCCTTGGGGTTGGTCGGCGCCGGGGAGTTGCAGCTCCTCGGCGCCATCTTCTGGTTACTTCAGGCGGTACTGCTTGCCGTCGTCGATGACATAGAACTCGATATCGCGAAGGGGATACACCCCACCTGGCCCACCTCGAACGGCAAAGTTTCCATTGGGCGGCGTGCCGACGTGGATCGGGAATAGGTCATCGGACTGGTGGGCGTAATCGCTGCTCTTCTTGATCTTCCCGTAAAGCTGTTGACCAGATGGCTTGCAGCCCGCCGCCCCATGTGCGGCTTGAAAGCCCAGAGATGCGGAGCGTGTTTCGGCGTTGGTGTAGTAGCCGCTGGAGTCGGTGGTCAGGTCGTAACCCAACTGCGCGGCCCAGACCTTGAATCTCTGCTCGATGTTCAGGACATCCAGCGCGCTCATTATTTCTTCTCCTCGACGCTGAGCTCTTCGAACTCCGGCATGCTGACGTCGGCACCGACAATGCGTATCCCGCACCAACCGAACACTCCGTTGTCCTCGCCCTCCATGGCCTCGCCCCCCCACCCTTCGTTTGCCCGCTTCTCCTTCGACTCTTTGTCGATGAGCCATTGGTCTTTGTCCCCGAAGCTGGCACCGCTCTCACTGAGATACAGGCAGATGGTTTCCTGACCAAACAGCTGGATCACGGTCTTCACAACATCTCCGTCGCACTGATCGAGACGGTCTTCGTGACTGGTCCAGAAGGTGTTGATCTGGTGCGCTCGCTCCGGCGTCAGGATGCTGTGATTGACCTCGAGGGTTACCTCATAGTCCTTCCAGTTGTCTTTGACGACGTAACGCTTGATCACTGGTGAAGCTTGAGCGGCTGTAGATTGCATGCGGTTTCTCCTGGTAGTGGTCCGGTCGCGACGGAGTTGCAGCTCCGCCAGCGATCCGTCTGGTTTGGAAAGGGTTAGAAAGGAATGTCGACCGTGCCGGCCGCCATGTCGTGGATGTTACGAATCGCGTTCGACGCCACGTCCTCGGGCAGGTGGAAGGCGTCAACCAGGACGTGGACCATGCAAATCAGTTGGGCATGGTTCATTGCATGGCGGTGGGACAGTGCCTTGCCGAGGTCATCAGTCATTGAATCGATGTGCTGCTCGATGCCGCCAAGGCGATAGACCATCTGGCGCCATGCGGTAGGGTCGAGTGACAGCATGTCGTGCCCATCACTGGGGCGATGTTGCAGCACCTGGCCCGCGAGCTTCATCGCTCCCGCAAGGCATTTCAGGTCGATCGACAGCTCGACAGTCCTGCTTGGAAGGCCTGGGCCTGCGCCACGCTCTGCAACAAATACGAGGCCGCGGGCAGATCTCTTGTCCGAGGCCGTTACGTCGATGCTAGGAGTGATTGAGCTCGATGAGCAGTTGTTGAACATGGGCTTCAGCATCGACCAATCATCGAAGTGGTCGCCTGGTCCGCCCATTTCGGTGAGGACGAGCGGCAGGTTGGTGTCATCGAACAAGGCTCGCTTCAGCGCTGCAGGCGCATGCTTCGCCCGGCTGATGACGTCTGCATCCTTGGCACCAGACAGGACTGAAAGCGTCCCGAGTAGGTCGTTGACGTCCAGCGGGTCTGACCCGGCTGGAACGATGCGCAGGAACGGGTACGACCGCTGCATATCCCGGATCTCTACCGCGTTTCGGGCACCTACCCACCAGGCCAGCGCGATAACGCCGCTTGTGCCGAAAGCAGTGGTGAAGTGGGTCAGCCATTTCGGGGTTTCTTGTTGCATGTGGTTTCTCCTTGGAGTTGTGCCAGGCGTTGCAGCGCCCGGACGGTTCAGCCGGCCTTGAAGGTCCAGCACTTGACGGTGGTCGGCCGCAGGTTCGCGGCCGTGGTACGGGTGTTGAATACAGCGCGCACGGCGCTGTCGACGGCGCGGTTGGCGTCGACCAAGGGGCGTGATTTGCTGTTGCGTAGTAGCGTGCGCAGGGCTGTGACGTCGGCCAGTTTTTGCTTGTGCTCGGCCGCGCGTTCGCAGAATTCGTTGAGGTGGATGGCGATCAGTTCCGGGTTCTTGCTGTGGTTCACCACCGGCTCTTCACTGAGCGACTGCAGGTAGTCGAACACTTCCCAGAACTCGGCCACTTCCTTCGGATCGGAGTTCACCGCGTGCTGGCGGGCGATGGCCATGCAGCGCAGTTCCCGTAGCGTGCCTTCGTGCTCGCGGTCGCTCATCGGCACCACCAGGCGCAGCGCGTCGACCAGGGCCATCATCTGGGCGTGGTTCTTGATGATCCGTTCGATACGGATCTCCCGCAGCTCGCGCAGGGCCATTTCGTGAACCTTCACCTGGGCGCGGAACGTCTCCATGACTTTCTGCTCGGCCTTGGCTGCCAACAGCAGGAAGTGGCTCACTTCGCTGGCCTGCAGGTGGTTGAGGTTGTCGGCCGCGGCCCGGCTGTCGCTGGTGACCTCTGGCCGTACGAAGTGCAGCTTCACGATCCGGGTAAGGATGGCTTCCGACGCGACGACAGAGGCGTTCTGGCTGAACACCAGGGCGGACCGGAACGGCGGTGCATTGGTGTCGTTGCCGCCGTTCTTCACACCGGTCAGGCCCAAGCCACGTCCATTGAACAGCGGCTTGAACTGGTCGAAGTCGAAGGATTTGGCCATGCCGGTATCGGCGTCACTCCGGTCCGCTTCGAGCATGACCGTCGGCATTCCCGAGGTCTGGCTCAGCCAGCGGCGCAGGCCTGCCTTGGTCATCTTGATCGGGTCGTCGCCTTCCTCGTCCTGTCGACCGAGCAGCTTCCACAGGAACATCAGCAGCGTGGACTTGCCGGCGCCGGCCTCGCCGGTCACCTCAAGGAACGGGAACGACTGGAATTCCGAGCGGATCTGCTCGGCAAACAGCGAGCCGAACCAATAGGCGAGGGTGATCACGCCTTGGGTGTGAAAGCAGGTCCAAAGCCACTTGAACCACTCCGGCCGGTAGGCCGAGGCGTCCTGGTTGATCTCCAGCTTGATCGACTTCTGCAGCGTCTTGAGGCGCAGCCCTTTGAATTCGAAATAGTCCTCGGCGTTGGCCTTCTCCAGTACGCCGCCGCGGACTGCCAGATCGCCGAACACGTAGCAGCCGTGTTCCTTGCTGTAGCCGACGTAGTCGATGGTCTTGACGGTCTTCAGCCCGAACAGTTGCTGCTGCATGATCCGATCGAGCTGGGAGCCACTGCCGGTGAACACTGCACCGGCGGCCATGCCCAAGAGACGTTTCTTGAATTCGCTGGCGGCCGCGACCTGGCCGCCCGTGAAGGTGTTCAGCACGCTCGGTTCGTCGTGCGGGAAGTCCACCCGGAAGTAGTACCAGGACTCGTCTGTCACCTCGTTGCGCTGGAAGTACAGCGCCTGCGGGTAGCAGTTGGCGATCTCTATAACCATGCCGCACTGGCGCATGGCCTTGTCGCGGAGCTGGCGATCGTTCAGCAACTGGTTGTCGTGACTGTCGGAATCCTTGAGTTGCTGAATGGCCTTGGTCAGCTTCTCCAGATCCATTTTGAACCAGTAGAGACGGTTCTCGAACGAGAAGTGAAACTCGTGGCGCTCGCGCCATTCGTACATCAGAACGCCCTTCTCCGACGCGCTTTCCGCCAGCAGCAGGCTGCCGTGGTAGCGAACCTCGCGCAGATCCCGATCGATCCGGTCCTGGCGCTTTTCCTCGTCGAGGAACCCCCAGCGCTGGTGCAGATCGTTCCAGTCCACCTTCCGGCCACGCTGGGGGATTTGTGCGGCCTCAACCGTGAAGCCCAGCTCGCGAGCGAGGGCTGTATGCTTGCGGGTGAAGTAGTGCGCGCCCGGTTCGTTATCCAGGGCCCAGATCAGCTTCGGCAGCTTCTTGCCAGCTTCGGCTCTCTGCTTGGCCAGCGCCTTGAGCGATTCTGCCGGGTAGTAGCCCGAGCCCATGGCCGATACCGAATCCAGCCCGTTATGCAGCAGGCCGATCGCGTCGAAAATCCCCTCGGTAATCCAAAGTTCGTCAACTTCCAGCAAGTCCACTGATGGCGGACACCACCAGTACCCAGCCGGCGACTGGCCCGCAGCGAAGCGTGCCTTCTTCTTGCCGAACCGGTGGGGCTGGTCGATCAGGCGTTCCCAGTAGACACCTTTCTCCAGGGCAAAGCGGACAGTTGCGCTGCCGATGCCCAGCTCGCGATCCCAGTAGTTTTCCTGGGTGTACCAGCCTTTCACCAGGCCGAGGTCGAAGCCGCGGGCAAACTGCATGTAAGCGTCGGCCGATGCTTTCGGGGATTCAGCGGTCGACGGGTAGCGCTTGCTGTAATCCTCGAACAGATCCTCGAACAGCTCTTTGACGTGCCACTGCTCGCCACACTTGCTCTCGCGGCCGCACTTGATGAACCAGGGTTCGTCCTGGCGGGAGTACAACTCTTTCTTCCCGCAGCTCGGGCAGGTGCCCTTGCGCAGGTACTGGGTACCGGCCATGGGTTTCAGGCCAAACTCGTCCTGCAGGCGCCGAAGAACTTCGGCGCGCAGTTGTTGCTCCATCGGCTTGCGGTTCACTGCGAGCGCTCCGCCAGGCACTTCTCCAACTCGCGCCGGGTCCGTGAGATCCCGGCCAGGTGCGGCACGTCCTTCATCACCAGCGGTGCACGTTCTCCGCAAGGGACATTCCTGTAGCGATCGGAATACCAGACGTCAGCCATGGTCGTGCTGAACTGGCTGTTGAGCCATTGCAGGTAGTGCTGCGCCTGCTCCTGGTTCAGCTCCAGGTGAATGGTGATTTTGGTCATGTCGGCCACCAATAAAGTGCAGTTTCCCCTTACCCACGCGGTGCGGGCATGGTTCGGGGGGATATTCGGGTTACTTCGAAGTGTTGCGAGGGTGCTGCTGCAGGCGGGCCGGCAAGTAGCGCGCCGGCACCTGGTGCCGCTGTTGGGTCTGCGTATCCAGGAGCCACAGCGTCGGCCGGAAGGCGCCGCTGGCCGGATGAACCCCGAGGAGGGTCAGCCGCTTGGTGGTCATCCCTTCGAACTCGGATACGGCCAGTTCGGCGATCCGCTGCACCAGGTGCGCCGGTACCTCCAGCGACTGGGCCAGGAAGCGGGTGCAGTTCTGCAGCACCTGGTCGTCACCCGTCAGGTGTTCACCGCGGTGACGCAACAGGAACGCAACAGCGGACTGCTGCATGGCGGCGCGGTAGTCATTGGTGGGGTTCTCGGTGATTGCGACGTTCATACGGGTACGACCTCCATTTCCAGTTGATCCAGCAAATCGGGGTGATCGTCGGCGGTCTTCATCGCCAGCCGCTTCATGGCGATCGGCGCTACCGGCAGCTTGACCGTGGGGTTGGCCATGCCGCTCGGGCTCATTTCGTGGGTCATTTCGAACTGGGCGCGCACGGACCAGCCGCAGGCTTCGTTCACGCACTGCAGGTAGGCAATGCGCAGGAAAATGTGGCTTCCCTCGCTGGTGCGGATGCGCATCTTGCTGCTGCAGTGCGCGCAGACGAGTTTGTAGGTGCTCAATGCGTCGGCCCCTTGCTGTGCAGTTGAATCGTGGCGAGCACCTCGGCAGACCGGGCAGCCAGATAGCGGGCATGCGCCTGCAGGATCTCTGTGGCTTCCTCGGGCTCGATGACGCCATCGTCCAGGGCCTTGGAGATGATCTGGTCGACTACACCGCGCTTGGCGTCGGTCTTGACCGAGCGCCGGTACAGCTCGACGTTGTCCAGGGGCTCGGTGATCGCCAGCGGCACGAACATGCCGCCGTACACATGGGCGATGAACTCCGGCAGGTAGGTGGTACCGGCCTGGCTTTCGAGCTGGTGGATCTGGTCGTAGGTCAGCGGCTGGCTGCCGGCGTTCTCGTACATGCGGTTGTCGAACTGCTTTAGCTTGTAGCCCAGGCGAACGGCGGCGGACTCGCGACCGCCGGGGAAGGCGGCGACAACGGCGCTGACTACTTGGCGTAGGGTCTCTAGAACGGGACGTTTCATGTTCTGGTTTCCTCCTTGAGCCAGTGGGCTTAGCTTGCGGCGTCGGTTTGCTTGATACCGAGCAGCACGGCGGCTTTGTGAGACTCGCCACGGAGGCATTTCTTCTGACCGTTCAGTACCGCATAGACGGTGGAAGGGGTGAGGTCGTGCTTCACAGCCCAGTCTTTTGCCGAGATTCCTTGTTGCGCCAATCGGGCGCGGGCTTCCTGGCATGCTTGCTCGGTGGGGTACGTGTTCGGCATAGTTTCGTTTCGTGTGGTTTCGTGTGATAGCAGGCTCAGATTATTCAACGAATGTTGAATCGTCAAGCATTGGAGTTCCGTTTTGTTGAATATCGGCGAAAGGCTGAGAGAAGAGCGCGTCCGTCTTGGCTACAACCAAGCGGACTTTGCGGCGATCGCTGGGGTGGCCAAGACATCGCAGTTCAACTACGAGAAAGGCGAGCGCAGCCCTGATGCGGAGTACCTTGCCGCAGTCGCAAAAAAGGGCGTTGACGTGCTGTACGTCGTGACTGGGCTTCGGGCTACGGCGCCTGCAGATGGTTTCAACGCCGAAGAGGTCCAACTGGTGAGCCGCTACCGGCAAATGGCTGATGAAGGGAAAGCCACTCTGGATAGCGTCAGCGAAGCACTGGCCACATTTAAGGGATAACCAGCAGCCGACGGCTGCAATAACAGGGAGTAGTCGGCATGACGGCAATTGGAATGTTTGTAAGAAAAGTCATCGCACTGGGGGCCTTTCTGCTCCTGGCAAACAGTGCGTGGGCGACGGAATTCAGCGACAAGGCCGAGCGGATTTTCTCCCCCTCGGTCATCGAGTCGTTGCATGAGTCCGGAGCGAGCGGAGAGATTGCGTTCAAGATCCCAGAGCGTATGCCTGACTACTTCGAGTCGGGCGACAAGGCCAACAAGGTATTTGCCATCGAGTCCGCCCGGCTATTCCGGGACGTTCCCTCTCTTAGCCGCTTGACGCTGAGAATTCCTAATGACGGCACCGTGCGGGTGCTGGACATCTCTCGGTCAGATATCGAGAAACACTACGGTGTCGATCTAGCAGCCATGAACGGCGATCCGGCAGCCTGGCGCGAGACCTTCATTCAGCAGCACGACACGAAAGGTTCGCGCGCGGACTTCGTTAAACGTTTTGTGCGGGAGCAGTGAGGCGCAGTGATTTTTCCACGTTGGTGCTGGTGGCACGCGTGATCATGCAGAAAATAGGAGACTCCCCGGGCGTTTAGTACGGAGCCATGAAGGCGCCGAGCGCTCGGTCACGGAGCACTTATGGTGAGTTCCAAGCTGATCAAACTTAAGGAAATGATTCGAGTGATGTGGCTATTCAGTCGCAGTAGTAAAAAGCAGCGGCAGGCGATATTGCTTATCCTTGAAGCATATCAGCAACAAAGGCGTAATTGAGTGTAGGCCCTGGGATTACCTAGGGCTCCTTTTATGTAAGCAATTTTGGCTCTGATCAGATGAGGGGATGTCATGGAGAGTAATGATCCAGGTGTGATTGAGTTTAAAAGGCTTATATCAGAGGAGGCACCGGTAGAGAGTCTACTGACTCAACAGTTTTGCGTTTTCTTGGATGTGTTGGGTTTTAGTGCGTATGTAAAAAATGGTAAGGGTGATGAGGCTGCATTTTTAACTATTGTCGAATCACTCAAGCATGCTAGAGCGACTTTGAGTCTAGGAGAGGAAAAAAAACTTATAAAGGTTAAATCCTTCTCAGATAATATTGTTATCGCGGTTAAGTGTACAGGGCAAAGCGAACATCTAGGTTTCTTCTTAGAGTTCATAAGCGGCTATCAAATGGCCATGATTGAGCATGGGTTCTTTTGTCGCGGCGGGTTGTCAGTAGGCGATTTAGTTATCGACGATAATTATATTTATGGGCATGCCTTGCTGGAGGCATATGAGCTTGAAAGTACAAAAGCCATAAATCCGATGGTTTTAATGTCGAATGAAGTAATAGAACGGGCTCGGGAAAGTCAGCACTTTCATGTCGTGAGTAGTATCATGGATAAACAAGGTATTGGCTACTTCATAAGGATTGATGGGCTTTACTATTTGAATTATTTGCGAAGATGTTTTATTCACTACCAGAATCGCGATGAAGAGCTAGACTGCTATTTGGATTATCGTTTGCTTGATAAGCATAAGCAGCATATACATCAGAATTTGGCGGACCAGGCGATCGGTAGTTCAATTTATAAAAAATATGCATTCTTGGCTCGTTATCATAATGAGTTCGTTTCCAGGTGTACTAAGTATGATGGGTATCATGATAGATTTATAATTCATACGATAGATGAAATTGTTTTTGTGAATAAAGATCGCTTTCGCGATGGCTGGGACTAATATATTTGTTGCCTCTTATTTGCTTTCTGTTTTGCTCCAGGCTTTTTTGGCGGTTTTGTGTGGTGCTCGCTCGAAGCTGAAATTTCTTATGGTTCGGTAATGTTGAAGGGCACTGTCTTGCCAAAGGAGCTTTTCGTTTTTTATTGCTACGGCTATGGATTAAGAAAACATTTCACAGTACGTCGGTACTTTACTCGGGCAGCTTACTCTCCAGTTCTAGGCTCATTGTGTACCCGGCATCGGCCGTCAAGCTGTGCACCACGTTCCCGCCGTACCATGTGATCGCGTCGATCTCCGGCTTGATCCCTCGCAGCGTGTACGTCAGCTCCGGAATCAGCTCCGGCCGGCCCTTGGCCAGGTTGTAACTGAGCGTGGCACTGCCGCGCTGCAGGCGGTTCAGTTCCGATCGAGCGGCGCGCAAGGCTGACTCGCGGTCGCTGTAGGTGTGGCGCAGGTCTTTCAGTTTGTTTCCGCTGCCGGCGATCGCCTCCTGTTTTTTCGTGCTGCCGACGTCGTAGTAGTAGGCTTTTGCCCCGGTGAAGCTGTCCCGATCCGCCTGCAGGAAGCGATGGCCATCGCCGTCCTGGCGGGTGAGCGTAATGTGAGGGAGTGCGGCGCCGCTCGCGGTCTTGCCGCCGCCGGCCGGCAGGCAGACCAGGCATCCGGCCTTTACCGAGGTGACTGCGTCGTAGGTTTGGCCCAGGCGGGTCAGCAGGTTCGCGTCGGACTCGTTGGCCTGGTCCAGGTGCTTGATTGCCTGCTCCATCATTGCTGGCGCGATGCTGGTCTTCAGCCCGTTGCCGGCGGCGATATCGCCCAGGACCTGGCCGAGGGTGGTTCCGCTCCAACTGCGCTCGCGCTTGGTCTTGAGTCCACCGCGCAGATCCGCGGATCGTGCGCGGATGCTCAGCACGTCCGGCGCACCGCTGTGCTCCGTCTCGTCCACGGTGTATGTGCCCTTGTCGACCAGGCCGGTGTCGCTCCAGCCCAGCCACAAGCGGATCGTCGCGCCCTTGGGCGGGATGGCCAGCAAGCCGTCGTGGTCACTCAGGGAAATACTGAGCTGGTCGGCCTCGATCCCTCGGTTGTCGGTGAGCTGCAGGCTGATCAGCCGTGGCGCGACCATGCGAGCGATGTCTTTCCCGTCCACCGTCAGGCGAAAGCCCGGTACCCCGTAGTTGCCGTCACTGCGTAGGCTCTCGCGCATGTCGCGCAGATATGCCGCGTGTTGCTCTTGTTCAGTGGTCATCGAATCAGCGTCCTGAGAATGTCCGAGTTGCTGCGATCGCGGGCCCCGACCAGATCTGCGCGGCCGTCGTCGACGCGCTTGAGTGCCAGGTTGAATTCGATCCTGCGCGGGGTGCCGTCCTTGAAGAACACCGACTGGGTTTCGCTGAGGCTCTCGATCACGAACAGCCCGTAGACCTTCCCTGTGCCGTCAACAAGTGGCCAGGCCTTGCCGGTGTTGCCCATAGCTCGTAGCTCGTCGAGGCTGATCACGTTGCCGGCCAGTTCGGGCAGCAGGATGCCCGGCAGCGTGATTGTCTCGTCGCCGCGGCCGGTGTACTGCAAAGCGGGTTGCGCATTGACCCTGTTGCTCGAGGAGTGCCGCCAGTTGGTCTGGCGTTGCAACTCCTGGTACGCGAGGGTGCTGAGGCTGAAAACGAACATGCCCAGGGCGAGCATCATTGCGGGTTACTCCGTGTCGGATAGGCGGCTGCGCTGGCGTGCGGACTTCTCACGCTCGCGCCGGTCCAGCTCTGCGCCGACTGCGCGGGCAATAGCCTGCGGGTCCATGCCTGGCGTCGGGTGGATGTTGATGTTGATGACGTCGTGGCTGTCGTAGCTCGCGGCTGGTGCCGCAGCGATCTGTGGGCGGTCGTCGATCGCGACCGCAGGGGCAGCGGTCACGGCAAGTGCCATAGTCGCCGCGGCCAGTTGCTTGCCTATGCCCGGTGCTTTGGTCTGTCGCTGAGGTTGCACCAGGTTCGAAGCGGCGCGCAGTTCCGGCGGCGCGGCGTTCGCCAGCATGCTTGTGGCCTGAACGTCGAAGGTTCCGGCGTTTGTAAGCTGCTGGCTGATGCGGTTCATGGCATCCAGCGGCACTTTGGCGCCGGCGTCGAGACCCTGGGCCAGACCTTCGGTGGTGAAACCGCCCAGCTCGGCGAACACCCGCGACGGGCTGTGGATGCCGAGCTTTTCTTTGAACCAGCCGATCGTCGAGTCGCCCAAGGCGCCGACGGTTTCCTTGATCTTGCTGAGCCCGGCGGTCAATCCGTTGACCAGGCCGTCCACGATCATGCCGCCGAACTCGGTGAACCGCATGGGTAGGTCCAGCCCCAGGTAATTCAACACACCCGCGAACGCCTGGTAAATCAACCCCATCGGGTTGAAGTTGATCAGCACGGCGAGGATGCCTGTGATGCCGCCGCTGAAGCCCGCCTTGATCTCGGCCCAAGCGTTGACGAAGTAGGCCTTCACGGCGTCCCAGTTCTGATAGATCAGGTATGCGGCGCCGGCCAGAGCTACCACAACTGCAGCGATCGTCAGGGCGACCGGGTTCGCGGCAAGCCCCCAAAGAGCTGCCCGCACGACGTTGATTGCGGTGAGCAATCCACCTTTGAGCGTTGAGGCAAGTTTTGTGAGTGTCGGGGCCATCAGGGCGCTGCGGACGCCGAACATGGTCATGCCATACCTGACCATTGCGAACGGGCCCAGGACGCTGGCTAGCGCAACGGTAAGCGCGCCCATGCCTGCCACTATGACGGCGATCGCGGCGGCCCCCTTGGCGATGCCACTCGCCAGCCTTGGGTTCGCCTGTATCCACTCCCGAACGCTGCTCAGCACCCCGGTCACGCTCTGCACCAGGTCTCGCAGCGCTCCGCTTTCCCCGTCCATAAGCGAACCGAGCAGGCTGCCCCAGACCCCCGTCAGCTTGTCGATATCGCCCGCCAAGTTGTTGCGTAGGGAGGTGCCCAGCTTGTCAGCTGCTCCAGAGACATCGCCCAGGCTCTGTGTGGCCCCGGTGAGTTTCTGTAGGAACGCAGGAATCTGGTCGATCGACAAATCTTCGATCGGCGTGCCGAACAGCGCGATTGCCGCGTTCGCTCGCTCGGCCGGGTCCTTGATGCGCAGCAGTGCTGATGCCGTCTTCTGCATAGCTTGCTTGGCTTCTGGGCCGCCCTTGGCGATTGCGGACGACATCTTCTCTGCGTTCAGCCCGATCGACTTGTAGGCCTCGACGCTCGTTTTCGACATGTCAGAGCCGCGGATCGAGAACTCTTTAATAGCGTCGCCTGTCTTGTCCAAGGCGAATTTGCCTTGCTTCGCCATATCGACGAGCAAGCTCATTGCCTCGCTGCCGGTGAAGCCCATGTTTCTGAAGTGGGTGGAGTACTCGTGCAGAATTTCTGGAATTTCTCCGCGCATCTGCATCGGTACCTTCTGCAGGCCTGCCGTGATCATGTCGAATGCCTGGTTGCTATCCTTAGCCAGGTTGTTCTGCATCATGATGCCGACCATCTGCATGGCCTCCGCGACATCGATACCCATTGCCTTTGCCAGGTTCAGCGCCTTGCGTGCGGCGCTGTCCAGTTCCTTATCGGCTACAGGTCCCAGGGCGCCGAGCGTGCTCTTCGCTGCGCTGAGCGCGGTACCAATTTCCTCGATCTGAGTACTGACTCCATCGGTACGAATGCCACGGATCAGGGTCTCATATTGGCCCGCTCTGTCATCGGACTCCCCGTTCTGGGCGGCGATCATCGAACCTTGCTGCTGGGCCTCAATCTGGGGGGCGATCAGCGTCGCACCGGTTACCGCCATCCCGATACCCGTCGCAACGCCTGCAGCACCTGTGGCAACCATGCCGCTGGCCCTGGCTTGTGCATGGGCATACCGCGACTGCGCTTCGGCCGCACGCCGTTGCAGCGTCGCCAGGCGCCGGAGCCGGTTCTCCTGCTCCTGCATCGTCTGGTTCGTTCGCTCCAGCTCGTCCCTGAGCCTGGCTGAGTGCTGGTTGAGGTTGCGGGTGTCGATGCCGGCATCGTTGAGGCGCCGGCGAAGGCCCTGCAGGGTCTGCTGTTCCTGCTCGTGCTTGCGCTTCAACTCGTTGGCCACGCGGATCGCCGCCTGGAACTCGCTGTTCATCTGCGCTGTGGGGTTGGCGGTCGCTGCCATGGCCTGGGCCATCTGTCGGACCTTCTCGCGGGCGGCCGCCAGCGACTGTGAAGTTTCCCGGGCTTGAGCGTGTTGCTGTCGCCAGCCCGAGATGTCGCGCTGCTGGCTGTTCAGCTCGCGCAGCCGCTCGCGGGCGGCCTTGATCGCCCGTGAGGCCTCCTGGCTGCCGTTCTGGATCTGGCGCAGGGGCGCCGATGCATTGTTGATCGCGTTGAGCACCACTCGCAGGCGCAGATCTTCAGCCATTGTTGCTACTCCGGACGCGCGCCCGCTCGCGCCAGTCCATCAGTTCCTTCAGCGGCAGGCGGTCCATGTCGGCGGGCGCCCAGTGAAACACCACGGCCACATCGGCCATGGCGTCTTCTACGCAGCGAGCGAGGCGTCCGTCTTCGTCCGCTTCTGCAGCAAAAAACCGATGACCTTGGTGCCGATGGCTACCAGGTCGGCCGGGTCCAGCTTGCTAGCCTCGTACTCGTTGAGGCTGGTGATGCGGGGGATCAGCTTGATGAGGCTGCCGACGTCGAGCTGCAGCAGCTCCGACAGGTTCAGGCCACGCAGTTCGCCGGAGGTTGGTTTGCGCAGCGTCACTTGGTCGATCTCGGTATTGCCGCGCTTCACGGGGGTATCCAGCAGCACCAGGTTGTCGTCCTGGGTGACGGGCAGTACTTCGGTTTCAGTGGTTTTCATAAGGGCTCCAGAGGTGAGGGTCAGATGCCGAGGGCGCGACGCTGCTCGGCGAGCATGTCTTGGCCGTTGACGTTTTCGATGAAGTTGAGCAGGTCGATTTCGATGATGGTTTCGCCGTTTACCGTCAGCTTGTAGTAGCTGCAGGTGGTGGTGATTTTGTGTTCGGTGTCCTCGCCCGGGGTGGCTTCGCCCATGTCGATGGTTTCGTGACGGCCGCGGACGACGATCTCGACGTCGGTGTACTCGCCCGTGTCGTCACTCTGGAAAGCACCGCCAAAGCGCAGCATCACGCCGGCGGCACTGACAGCACCGAACTGGCGAAGCGCGATCAGATCGAGGCCGCCCAGCGTCCATTCCATTTGCAGGCCATCGTCGGAGAAGCCGAGGTCGACCTTGACCGGGCCATTCATGCCCCCGCCGCGGTACGCCTCCATCTTGCGGCCGAGGACGGGCGGGGTGACGGACTTGGAGATGCCCAGGTAGCTGTTGGCGTCGTTGAACAGGTTCAGGTTCTTCAGTTTGCGGGGGATGGCCATGTCGCCTCCGGTTAGCTGTTGATGCGGCTGGCGAAGTCGGCCAGGTAGCGGTCGGTGATGCGCTGGCGCAGCGTGAGGTCTTCCAGCGGCGGCACGGGGGTGTAGTCGTAGTCAATGAACAACTTGCCGGCCTTGAGGGTGGTCTCGTCGTTGGCGGTCTCGTCGTACCAGGCGCTGCCGCCGATCAGGTAGCCGCCGGCGACCAGTTCGCGGAACTTGGCGTTGATGCCTTCGATGATGTCTCGGATCAGAGAGGCGTGCATGGGCTTGTCCATTGCCCACAGGTGCGCCTCGGCCATGGTGTCTGCCAGTACCTGGGCGGTGCGAGTGTAGTTCTCGAACGCGAACAGCGGGTCGTCGGTGCAGGTCCGGCTGCCCCAGAAGCGGAAGCCGCCCTGGTTGATGAGGGTGGTGACCTCGTTTTCGTTGAGGTAGCCGGCATCGGTGGCGGGGTTCTGCAGATCCCAGAAGACGTCGGCGCTGATGCCGGTCACGCCGTTGACCGAGATGTTGGACAGGGTCTTGTGCCAGCCGACCTCCTGATCGAGCTTTGCGCGCAGGCCCAAGGCGACAGCCACGGCCGGGGCGGTGACGGTGCTGTCCGTGGCGGTGCTCCAGGACTGGAAGTCTGGCCAGATGACCATGACTTCACGCGCCCCGAAGTTCTCGCGGTAGGCGACAGCTTCTTCCTTTGTCTTGCAGCCGTCAGCGCGGACGTATGCGAACGCCCGCAGTTGCTGGGCGATCGCGACTAGGGCGGTGGCCACCGGTAGGGTGTCCAGGCCCGGCACGCCGAGGATGCGTGGAGTGACCTTAAGCCGGGATCTGGCAGCCAGTAGGGCCTTCATGCCGGTGTACTTACCGTCAGCCGTGGTGGTGCCGATGATATTGCTGGTGGTCTCGGCCGCGTCGGCGCCGGTGGCCACTCGCACCACGACGGTGACGGGCTTGGTCTGGTCGGCGATCGCCTGCAGGCTCGCGGCCAGCGTGCCGGTGGTGCCGGCCTTGCCGATCGCGGCCTGGACATTGGTCAGCAGGACAGGGGTGTCGAGCGGAAACGCCACCGGGTCGGCATCGTCTGCAGTGCAGACCAGGCCGACGACGGCAGTGGAGACGGTGCGGATCGGGCGGGTGCCTTCGTTGATTTCGAGGACGCGCACGCCGTGGTGATATTCGCCGGCCATGGTGGGTGCCTATGCAGTGGGTGACACTGCACAGGCTGCCGCGCGTGCGAAGAGACTACGAGCGATCGGGCTTGTACAGTTCGCTGCTACAGGGGAGAACCCAGCCACTCTGGTTGCGATGGGCGATAGGGGGTTTCGGGAAAATCAGCCGACTGGGGCCAGTCGCGCAACTGCTGCATGTATGAGAGCAGTTCAACGTATTGCTCGGTTGTGAGTGTGGTGTCAGCACCGATCTCCAACTGATCACGGTGCCGATCGCGCAACCACGCGACGTCTGCCAGCCCAGCGTCACGCCATCCGCGCTCGCGGGTTGCGATCTGATCCTCGGTCAGTTCAGCCGGATCGACAGCGACCGGGAAACCACCCTCACCGGGGACAATGCGCTTGCCAGCGGCGTGCTCCCCCATGAGTTCAGCGTGCTGCTCTGCGCTGATCTCGACTACATCGGCCGGGATTACTTTGTGGACCTTGGGTAGGTAGAAACCGCCGGTATCTGGGCTATAGAGCATGTTCAATGTCCGATCGCGAAATAGTTGATGTAGGAGTTCGGGACGCTGGACGCCGTGTAGGCGTCCTGGCGATTGGCTTTGAATCCAACAAGTGTCTGATCTCCGATCTGCGGCACGATGCTGTTGTCTGTTCGTGCACCGACATACCCCCAACTGACTTGCAGTGTTCTGACAGCATTCGGAAACGCGAGCGGAAACGTGACGTCATATGCAACATCAGCGCCTGGGGTTGCGACTGTTCCCCACTGGAAAATCAAACTGCCCAGCCAAGACGGGAAAACCACATAGTTGCTTGACCAGATGAACCCGGCTCTCAGCCGCGCTCCCAGCGTGACCGGGGTTACGAAGGTATTAGTCTCTGCCGCAGCGTCGACCGCCGTCTGTGTAGCGATTCGAGCGATGCCGGCAACACTCGTTGTCGCTGTCACCTTGTCTGCTTTCGCGTTGATCTCGGCACCG
>NZ_QKVL01000046.1 GCF_003231275.1 Pseudomonas huaxiensis | reverse complement strand
CGAACGGATAAGCCCGCAAAGCCCAAGCCCAAGCCCAAGCCCAAGCCCAAGCCCATGGCCCCGGCATCGCTGGCAATCCAGCGCCCACAGAGTTCTGGGCCCTACACTCGCAATGGGTTTAAATGTGCGGCGTCTGAATTTGCACGCATGTAGATCAGCGGTGTAGCACCAATTCTGTTTCGAAGCTGCGCCAGCTCAGGCGCTGTCCTCAACTCCCGGCCATACAGAAATGGCCACCATTTTTCGAGGGAGTAGCAATTCATGGTCAATGTCGATTCGGGTACGAACGAGCCGTTCAAGCGGCTGTTTTTCGCCGTGCCCTGCGGCGTACAGCAGAGCAGGGCGATATCCCGTTGGCGCGGTGGCCTGGGGCTGCGCAACGGGCGTCCGGTGCCGGCGGAAAACTTTCACCTGACCCTGATGTTCCTCGGTGCGGTCGGGGTCGGTCAATTACCGACGATTCTTGACGCCGCAGGACGCTTGCCGCCCCTGGAGCGGCCGGCAACCCTCTTGCTGGATCAGGTCGAGGTATGGCGGCGCAGCCAGGCCCTGGTGCTGGCCTCGAAACAGACAGCGCCGGCCCTGTTGCGCTGGGTCTACGCCTTGCAGCAGGCGATGCTGCCGTTGGGCTTCGAGGTCGATCCGCGCGAGTTCCGCCCGCACCTGACCCTGATGCGCGATTTCCGGGGTGGTGTCCCGGAGACAGCGCTGGACACCGAGTTTCGGCTGGCGGCCGAGACGTTCGTGTTGTACGAGTCGGTCAAGGGGCGGTATCAGGCCGTGGCGCAGTGGCCTTTGCTGGCCGGATAAGGCGTCTTTGTCGCTACCGTCCTCACAGGCCACTTCTATACTCGGAAAACGGACGCTGAACGGCGTCCGGGGCGGGCGCTCGTAGGGGCGTCCCGGTGTTGTCCCTCGATTCCGGCGGGGCGCGATCGTGAACCAGCCTGTGTTGCCTGTCGCTCTGTTGGTCGGTGTATTGCTGGCGTTGGGTGGTTGCGGCTCCAGATCTCGCCCGCCGGAGGCTCCGCCGGTGGTGCTGTCCCAGGCCGCGTGGCAGCAGGTGGATCGCGAAATCGTCATGGCCTCGCGTGGCGCCACGGGCTCGGCGGGCGATTATGCACGCCGCTCCATGCGCGTCTGGCGCGAGCAAGTACAGGCCCGCACCGAAGACGATTTCATCCCCTGGTTCACCGGCTATTGGACCCAGCAATGGCTGACCCTCAAGGTCGCCTGGTACAAGATGAGCCAGAACAGCGCCCAACCGGACAATCGCCTGGCGCTGTACCTGCAGGAGCAGTACCGCGAACGGGTGCTGGAGCCGGTGGCGAAAGAGATCAATCCCGATCTGATCCGCGAACGCGCCACTGAACTGTACGTGCAGTTGCTCGGCCAGCAGTTGCAGGGCATTGCCCAGCGCTACCGGGCGGCGCCGGAACAGTTTGCCCTGCACCTGAATCGCATTCCCGCCATTGCCCTGGGCCCGCCGCCGGCACGGGACGCCAGTATTCAACAGGTGCTTGCGGCCCGACCCTTCCTGCAGCTTCCCGCCTGGCTCGCCCTCGATGAGCAGGTCCGCAAGGCCGCAGCCAATAACGCTACTGCCTCGGACACCGGCCTGTCGTCGGTGGCCAGCAAGGCCAGTACCCGCCTTGAAGCGACACTGGCCCCCCGTGGCGCGGCCAGTGCGGTGGCGGCGGCGGTGGGCAAGGCGGCCGGTCTGCTGATCTCCGTCGCTTCGGCCGGCATCGGCGCGATGATGCATGAAAGCGAGCGGCCGGAAATGGTCGAGCAGTTGCGGGTGATCCTGAATGTGGCGCTGAACGAGGAGTGGCAGAGCCTGATGGAGAATCACGCTTCTGGTGTAATGGCGGGGGTGTGGTCGATGGCGGGAGAGATTGAAGGGCGCTTGGGAGCGCAGTCGGAGATGGCGCCGAGAATGGATGCGTTTCCTTATTAATGTCTTTAAAAATAATAGGTTATGTCGTTTTGTTGATTTCTTTTATAAGGTTTTTGGTCAAGGGGTTTTGGTTTTTGTTTTTCAGAAAATGCTTATATTTCAGCGACTTATGTTATCTATTTAATGTCATTTGTTTTTTTGTGCGACGCAAAAAAGCCGCATCAAGAAGTTCTTGGTGCGGCTTTTTAAATTGAAAAACCAGTTAAATCATGGCCTTACGTAGCATTTATCAAGCAATGCTTTGAGTCTTGCTCTGCTGCCGTTTGGTCGCCTGGGTACGGCAGGCGTCGCCGAATGCTTCGAACATCCTGACCGAATCAGGGTTCTTCGCGGCTTGCCATTCCGGGTGCCACTGCACCGCGAACAGGAACGGCGACAGGCTTGGCGCATGGATCGCCTCGACCAGGCCGTCTTCGGCACGGGCCAGCGGCTCAACGCCTTCACCCAGGGTTTTCAGGCCTTGACCATGCAGCGAGTTGACGCGGATCTCGTCACTTTGCAGCAGTTCCTGCAACCAGCTTCCCGGTTCGATGCGCACGCTGTGCACCGCGCTGTATTGCACCTCCACCGGATCTTCCGGGTTTTCCCGGTGATCATTGAAGCCCGGCTCGGCGTAGACCTTCTGGTAGATGTCGCCACCCAGTGCCACGTTGATTTCCTGCATGCCGCGGCAGATACCGAAAATCGGCAGGCCACGCGCGATGGCCAATTGCACCAGCGGCAGGTCGAAGAGGTCGCGGTTGCGGTCTTGGCCCTTGCCCGGGGTCTGGTTTTCCTGGCCGTAGAGGGCCGGGTCGATATTGCTGCCGGCGCCGGTCAGGTACACACCGTCAGCCATGTCCAGATACTGTTCGAGGTCTTCGGTGCCGCAGCAGGTCGGAACCAGGAGGGGGACGCAGTCAGCGTGTTCGACCAGCGGCACGATGTACTTGTGGGTCATCACTTGATAGTCGTGACCTTTGCGCTCTTGAGAGCCCATGGTCATCAGGACGACAGGTTTGCGGGCTTTTTGATTCTTATTGCCAATGTTGCTGTTGGGCATATGTCACCTTGGGACAGGCGCGGCCTGTCATTGTTGTGCAGGCGCGCCGATTGCTGCATGGCGCTACCCGAGGTTTCGAGCACTGCCGGGTGTGCACGCGAACGTCGATTCCCGGTCGAAACCTGCTGCATAGCTTGCCAGAGCCGTTAAATATATCAAGCGGATTAACCGTTGCGTGTGCATATTTTTTAACGTAAGACCTTTGATTTATCGTTTAACTCTCTGATTGGCCTCGCGTAAATGTGATTTTTAGCGGACACGGCAGTTCATTATATTTGACGAACCTTTCGCCGCTGTCCGCACGCTGGCCATTACGGGCCTTGCGGCCCGAAAGCCCCGCTCTTAAGCTTCAGAACCTCCGTTGATATCAGCCTGCCCATGCCCACTCCAAGACCGTCCCTGACCCTCACGCTGTTGCAAGCCCGCGAAGCCACCATGGCCTTCTTCCGCCCGTCGCTCAACGAACACGGCCTTACCGAGCAGCAGTGGCGGGTGATCCGCATCCTGCGCCAGCAAGGCGAGCTGGAAAGCCATCAACTGGCCGAACAGGCCTGCATTCTCAAGCCGAGCATGACCGGCGTGCTGAGCCGCCTTGAGCGCGACGGCCTGGTGCGACGCAAGAAATCCGTGCAGGACCAGCGCCGGGTCTTCGTCAGCCTCACCGAGCAAGGCCAGCAGTGCTTCGTGGACATGAGCGAAGACATGGAGCGCAACTACCAGCGCATCCTCGAGCAGTTCGGCGACGCCAAGCTGCAAACGCTGCTGGGGTTGCTCAATGAACTGAAGAGCGTGAAGCCCTGAGGACCCGACTGTTCGCGCAACTGAAAAGTCCTACATATACTGTCGGTTATCCGCAACAGCTTGCCGTCGTTGGTCGGACCACGACGTCTCAACGCCGGTGGTAGTGGCCGTATCTGAAGTAACCTGCTCGCGAGTCGTCATTTCAGGCGCTTCAGAGAGGCTATGGCGATGGATATCATCAGTCTGATCATTCAGATCATCAGCGGTGTGGTAGGCGGCAACGCGGCGGGCATGAGCAAACAAGGCATGGGGCCGTTGCTCAATTCGATTCTTGGCGGGGTGGGTGGCGTGGTGCTGGGGCAGATCCTGGCGTCATTCACCGGCGATCAGAGCCTGGCCCAGGCTGGCGCGGCAGGAGCCCTGGATTTGCCCGCGATCATCAGCAGCGTGGTGGGCGGCGGGGCTGGCGGGGCAGTGCTGACGTTTATCGTCGGGCTGATCAAGAACAAACTGCAGCCGCATTAGGCGTAAATAGGGCCTGCATCGCAGGCCCTTTATTCAATGAGTCGGGCAACCCTCGGCTTTCACCGTGCGCACCGTCGTTGCCGGGTTGCGTGCCAGCTTCTCGCCCACCCTGGCAGGCCTTGGCTGCAACTCGCCGCCGCAGTTCGGGCACTTGCCCTTCAACTGGCCTTCCGCACAACTGCGGCAATACGTGCATTCGAACGAACAGATCAGGGCATCGCGGCTGTCGCCTGGCAGGTCGGTGGCGCAGCATTCACAGCAGGGGCGCAGTTCAAGCATTGAAGGTAGTCCTTTGAGGTATGCCGAAGCGTTAAATTGAAGCAACGCCGATGGCAATGCAATAGCGCGCTCAGGGCCGGTAAAGATGCGCGTGTCCCGCCCGATAGAGCGCCGACTCGCTGAAGCTGTCGCTGGCCAGCACCCGACCCACCAGGATCAGCGCCGTGCGGCGGAAACCTTTGCGCTCCGTCTGCTCAACGATGTCGTCCAGCGTGCCCAGCACCCAGTCCTGATCCGGCCAGGTTGCGCGGTGGACCACGGCGATCGGGCAGTCGCCGCCGTAATGCGGGCGCAGTTGCTCGACGATCTTCGGCAGATGCCGCACCCCCAGATGAATCGCCATGGTTGTCTTGTGGCTGGCCAGGCTGGCCAGGGCTTCCCCTTCGGGCATGGGCGAGCTGTCGGCGAAGCGGGTGAGGATCACGCTTTGGGCGATGTCCGGCAGCGTAAGCTCGCAGCCAAGCAGAGCGGCGCTGGCTGCGGTGGCGGTCACGCCGGGGATGATCTGGTAAGGAATGCCCAGTTCACGCAGATGACGAATCTGCTCGCCGATGGCGCCGTACAGACCAGGGTCGCCGCTGTGCACCCGGGCCACGTCCTGGCCCTTGGCATGGGCGGCGCTGATCGCCGCGATGATCTGCTCCAGGTGCAGCTCGGCGCTGTTGATGACAGTCTCGGCCTGGTGCCCTTCGAGCACAGCCGCAGGCACCAGGGAACCGGCGTAGATGATGACCGGGCACTGGCGGATCAGGCGCTGGCCCTTGACGGTGATCAGCTCCGGGTCGCCGGGGCCGGCGCCGATGAAATAGACGGTCATGGCAAATCCTTGAACGAGAGGGGGCGGATTATCTGCCAAACGACGGCGCCCAGGCCAATGCCAGGGTCATATCGTCCTGGACGATGCGGGTGACCCGCAGTTGCGCAGGGTGGCCGGTGACCTGTTCGGCCAGGGCCAGGGCACTGCTCTCGGCTACGCCATGGCAGCCGCTATGACGGAAGGCGATCGGCGAGCGGTGGCTGAGGCGGGCGGCGAAGGGCACCAGTTGCGCGGCGCTGAAGAAGGCCAGCGGCAGCTTGAGTTGCGCGGCCAGTTGCAGCAAGCCGGGTTCGTCGTGCTTGAGGTCGATGCTGGCAAGGCCGGCGAGGGCTTCGAGAGGGAGGTCATGGACTTGCAAAGTCCGCCGCAGCAGCGCGGCCAGATTATCGGCCGAGCTGCCGCGGCGGCAGCCCAGCCCGGCGAACAGCGGGGTTACACCGGGCGGGAAGGGCATCAGGCAGCCTGGCGGCGGTACAGCCAGGCGCTGATCAGGCCGAGGGCAACCCAGAATGCCGCATTCGTCAGCAGCGAAGCGACGATGAACTGCGACTCCAGCGCTTCTGGTGCCAGGCTTTCGTGCACTTCCGGTTGCGGAGCGCCGATCACATGCGGCAGCACCAGCAGCACCAGGCCCACGGCCTTGAGCAGCCAGTTACCGGCGAACACCATCAGCGCCAGGCCGACGGCGGTCGCAGCGGCGGTGCCAATCCACCAGTACTGACGCAGGGCCAGGTCGGCGGCGGCGGTACCCGGCAGTTCTGGCGGCAGGCCCAGGTTCGGCGCCAGGCAGAACACCGCGAAACCGCCGAGGCCCCACAGCGCGCCGGTAGTAACGCGGCCTGGACGACGCAGGGTGTACATGGCAGCGAGCAGCAGGGCGAAGCCGACCGCGACCACCAGATTGCCGCCCGTGGTGGACAGCACGCGCTGCCAGCCATCTTCCGGCGACCAGGCTTCGGCGTCGTGGTGATGCTCCGCGCCGGCGGCGTCGGTGTGTTCGTGCTCCTGGACGGCCGGGGCCGCGGTTTCATAGGTTTCTGCCTGGAGAATCAGCGGCGCGACCCAGAAGCTTTGCAGCAGGGTCAGCAGCAGTGCGGCCAGCAGGCCGGCGAAGCCTGCGGTGCGAGCGATGCGCATGAACATTCGGGCAGGCCTCAGTGGCAAGGGAAAGCGGCGCTGTGACGGGTATCGTGCGCGGCGTTGTGCACCGCTTCGATGTGCGAGAAGCCAGCGAAGTAGACCAGGCACAGGCCCAGCACCGAAGCGCTGACGGCAGCGACAATGCGCTGGCTGAGGGTGGTCGGAGTGACGATGGCGTGACTGGCGATGATCGGCATGGCGCTTTCCTCTTGGTGTTGTCGGCAACAGGCAAGCGCGAAGAACCCCTGGCCGGAATCGCCCAGGGGTTGCAACGTCGCCCGCCCACCGCGGGTTTGGTCAATTCTTGCGTCGGGCCGGTCTCCGGGCTCATGAGGGCATTTAGCCGCTGCGTCACCTTCCCATGCCCGCGAGCACAGTGGTCCTGACGCTTTCCTCACTTACCGTTGCGGGGGCAGCACCGGAATTTACCGGTTTCCCGTTTCACCTTGTAACAAAAAGGCACCCAAACGAATCGCGCTAGGAAATCACGCGCGTTGACATCCGTCAATACAGCGGTTGACCGGCCTCAGGGCACTGCGTAGCCTTGCCGGTTCGAGGTTCTCTGGCACGGGCCGGAGCTAAGACGGGAACGCGGTGCGCCTTTTTCAGGCCAGGCCGCGGCTGCCCCCGCAACTGTAAGCGCTGCCTTCATCGACACAGCCACTGCCAAACCGGCGGGAAGGCGTCGATGTTGCCCTTGAGGGGCACAGCGCGAGCCAGGAGACCTGCCTCGTTCAGTTTCCGACTTTCAACCGGGCGGGGTGATCCGGTGGCGAACGCGCCCAGGCTGCATGCCTGCGGCTCCCGTCCCGCATGCCCGCCATCCTGCCAAGGGCATCCGACATGAAAACACTGGCCAAACTCCCCGTCACCATCGTTACCGGCTTTCTCGGCTCGGGCAAAACCACCTTGCTGCGGCACATGCTGGACAACGCCCAGAGCCGCCGCATCGCAGTGATCGTCAATGAATTCGGCGAGCTGGGCATCGACGGCGAAATCCTCAAGCAGTGCAGCATCGGCTGCACCGAAGAAGAAGCCAGCGGCCGGGTCTACGAACTGGCCAACGGCTGCCTGTGTTGCACCGTGCAGGAAGAGTTCTTCCCGGTCATGCGTGAACTGGTCGCCCGTCGTGGCGACCTCGATCACATCCTGATCGAAACCAGCGGCCTGGCGCTGCCCAAGCCGTTGGTGCAAGCCTTCCAGTGGCCGGAAATCCGCAACGCCTGCACCGTTGACGCGGTGATCACCGTGGTCGACAGCCCGGCGGTAGCAGCCGGCACCTTTGCCGCCTTCCCTGAGCAGGTCGATGCCCAGCGCAAGCTGGACCCGAACCTGGACCATGAATCCCCGCTGCACGAGCTGTTCGCCGACCAACTGGCCAGCGCCGACCTCGTCGTCCTCAACAAGGCCGACCTGATTGCTGCCGATGCCCTGGCCGCCGTACGCGCCGAAGTGGCTGAAGAGCTGCCGCCCGCGGTGAAGGTGATCGAAGCCAGCAAAGGTGTGCTGCCGCTGGAAGTCTTGCTGGGTCTGGGCGCTGAGTCCGAAGCCCATATCGACGGTCGCCGCACGCACCACGACAGCCATCACGACGACGATGACCACGACGATCACGACCACGACGCCTTCGATTCCATCTCCCTGGAACTGCCCGAAGCCGACGAGGCCCTGCTGCTCGACGCCCTCACCCAGTTGGTGGTGGACAGCGGCATTCTGCGGGTCAAGGGTTTCGCGGCGATTCCCGGC
The DNA here is from genome assembly GCF_003231275.1 of Pseudomonas huaxiensis. Classification (GTDB taxonomy): domain Bacteria; phylum Pseudomonadota; class Gammaproteobacteria; order Pseudomonadales; family Pseudomonadaceae; genus Aquipseudomonas; species Aquipseudomonas huaxiensis. Next base: position 31,596 of record NZ_QKVL01000046.1, on the reverse strand, counting down.
AAGCCGATGCGCCTGCTGATCCAGGGTGTTGGCACGCGTTTCGACAAGCACTTCGACCGCGCCTGGCGCAGCGACGAAGCGCGGGTCACCCGGCTGGTGCTGATCGGCCAGGAGCTGGACGCCGATGCGCTGCAAGCCCGTTTGCGCGCGGCGCTGGGCGCCTGATCCATGCACCTGCTGCGGACCCAGCCCGGCGGCTTTGTGCCGGACGACAGCATTGCCGACCTCGGACAGACCCCCGCCGAGCTGGTGATCCTTTGCAGCGGTGACTCGCACCTGGCGCTGCTGGCGGAAACCGCCCGCGAGCTGCCGGACGACTACCCCAGCCTGCGCCTGGCCAACCCGATGCAGGTGCAGAACCATGCGTCGGTCGACCTTTATGTCGATCAGGTGCTGCGCCACGCCAAGGTCATCCTGGTGTCGCTGCATGGTGGCATCGGCTATTGGCGCTACGGCGTCGAGCAACTGGTGGCCCTGGCCGAGCGCGGCGTGCAACTGATTCTGGTACCGGGCGACGACCGCCCGGACCCGGAGCTGAGCAGCCTGGGCACGGTCACTGGCGAACAGGCCGAGCGGCTCTGGCACTTCCTGCGCCAGGGCGGCAAGGTCAATGCCCTGAATTTGTTCAACTGCCTGGCCAGTCTCTGGCTGGGCCGTGATTACCCCTGGGACGAGCCCCGGCAACTGCCGCGCACTAGTCTTTATCACCCGGAGCATGCCGAGGCGCACCTCGCGGATTGGCGGGCCGACTGGCGCGCCGGGCAACCGGTGGTGCCGTTGCTGTTCTATCGCTCGCACCTGCAGGCGGCCAACACCGGCTTCGTTGACGTGTTTTGCGAGCGTTTGATCGGCGCCGGGCTCAATCCGCTGCCGATCGCCGTTGCCAGCCTCAAGGAGGCCGGCTGTCTGGCCCAAGTCGAGGCCTGGCTGGACGAAACCGACGCGGCGCTGATCCTCAATACCACCGGCTTTGCCCAGTCCAGCCCGGAACAGCCGCACCTGCGCCCGTTCCGCCGCGACATCCCGGTGCTGCAAGCGATCTGCGCCCAGGACAACGAACCCGGCTGGCAGGCCAGCGAGCAGGGCCTGGGGGCCCGCGATCTGGCGATGCACATCGCCTTGCCGGAACTGGACGGGCGCATCATCACCCGGCCTATCAGCTTCAAGGACCTGGCCTGGCGCAGCGAGCGCAGCCAGTCCGATGTGGTCTGCTACCGGGCACACCCCGAGCGTATGGATTTCGTCGCCGAGCTGGCGCGGCGCTGGTGCGAGCTGGCGCGACTGCCCAACCAGCAGAAGCGGGTGGCGCTGATCCTCGCTAACTACCCGACCCGCGATGGCCGCATTGGCAACGGCGTCGGACTCGACACGCCGGCGGCGGCGCTGAATATCCTGCGGGCCCTGAAGCAGCAGGATTATCCGGTGGGCGAACTGCCGGACAGCGGCACCGCGCTGATCCACGACCTGCTCGGTGGCGTCAGCAACGACCTCGACAGCCTCGACCAACGCCCCTGTGCCCAAAGCATGGCGCTGGACGACTATCTGGCGGCATTCGCGCAACTGCCCGAAGCCAATCAGCAGGCGGTGCGCGATCGCTGGGGTGAGCCGCAGCAAGACCCGATGTTCCGTGGCGGGCGGATGATGGTTGCCGGCTTGCGCCTGGGCCTGACCTTCGTCGGCATTCAACCGGCGCGGGGTTACCAGCTCGACCCGAGCGCGGTCTATCACGACCCGGACCTGGTACCGCCGCACGGCTATCTGGCCTTCTATTTCTGGCTGCGCCACGCCTTCGCCGCCGATGCGCTGATCCACGTTGGCAAGCACGGCAACCTGGAGTGGCTGCCGGGCAAGGGCGTCGGCCTTTCCGAACAATGCTGGCCGGACGCGCTGCTCGGGCCGTTGCCGAATATCTACCCCTTTATCGTCAACGACCCGGGCGAGGGCGCCCAGGCCAAGCGGCGCACCCAGGCGGTGATCATCGATCACCTGATGCCACCGTTGACTCGCGCCGAAACCTACGGGCCGCTGCGCAACCTTGAGCTGCTCGCCGACGAGTACTACGAAGCGCAATTGCTGGACCCGCGCCGCGCCATCGAACTGCAGAAAGAGATCCTGCAACTGGTGCGCGACAACCATATCGACCGCGAGCTGCAACTGGACGGCGCGCTGGATGACGCCAATGTCTGGCTGCCGCGCCTGGACACTTACCTCTGCGACCTCAAGGAGTCGCAGATCCGCGATGGTTTGCACGTCTTCGGCGAATCGCCCGGTGGACGCCTGCGCATCGACACCTTGCAGGCCCTGCTGCGGGTCGCCCGTGGCGATGGCCGCGGCGCCAATGCCAGCCTGCCGCGTGTGCTGGCCCGGGCCCTGGCGCTGGGTTTCGATCCGCTGGACTGTGACCTTGGCCTGCCGTGGGAAGGCCCACGCCCGGAGCGTCTGGCGTTGTTCGACACGGCGCCGTGGCGCACCCACGGCGATACCCGCGAACGCCTGGAATGGCTTGGCGCGCAACTGATCGAACAAACACTGGCCGGCGAGCCGGACGTGCCGGCCGAGCCGCAGTGGGACGAGGTGCGGACCTTGCTGGCCGCACTTCGCGACCAGGTGGCCCCGCAACTCGACGCCTGCGGTGAAGCGGAGATGCACGGCGTGCTGACCGCCCTCGAGGGGCGTTTCGTCCCGGCCGGACCCAGCGGCGCACCAAGTCGCGGGCGCCTGGATGTGCTGCCTACCGGGCGCAATTTCTACACTGTCGATGTGCGCAACCTGCCCACGGCCACCGCCTGGCGCCTGGGTTTCGCCTCGGCCAACCTGATTCTCGAACGGCACCTGCAAGACCACGGCGACCACCTGCGCCAGCTCGGCCTGTCGGTGTGGGGCACGGCAACCATGCGCACCGGCGGCGACGATATCGCCCAGGCCCTGGCGCTGATGGGCGTGCGCCCGGTGTGGGCTGCCGGCAGCCACCGCGTCGATGACTTCGAGATTCTGCCGGTGAGCCTGCTGGACCGGCCGCGGGTGGACGTGACCCTGCGCGTGTCGGGGTTCTTCCGCGATGCCTTCGGCAACCTGATCAAGCTGTTCGATGCCGCAGTGCAGGCGGTGGCGGCGCTGGACGAGCCGGATGACCTCAACCCGCTGGCGGCAAGGGTGCGCAGCGAGCGCGCCGAATTGCTCGCCAGCGGGCTGGACGAGGAGCAAGCGCGGCGTCAGGCGGGCTGGCGGATCTTCGGCTCCAAGCCCGGGGCCTATGGCGCCGGAGTGCAGAACGCTATCGACGGGCGTCTCTGGCACAGCCGCGAGGACCTTGCCGAGGTCTACCTGAACCACGGCGGCTATGCCTATGGTGGCGCCGACGACGGCACTGAGGCCCGTGGCCATTTCGCCAAGCGCCTGAGCCAGGTGCAGGCGGTGCTGCAGAACCAGGACAACCACGAACACGACCTGCTCGATTCCAATGACTACTATCAGTTCCAGGGCGGCATGCTCGCGGCGGTGGAAAGCCTCGGCGGCGCACCGGTGGCCAGCTATCACGGCGACCACAGCCAGCCGGACCGCCCGCGCATCCGCACCCTCAAGGAGGAGCTGAACCGGGTGATCCGTGCCCGTGCGCTGAATCCGAAGTGGATCGACGGGGTCAAGCGTCACGGCTACAAAGGCGCGTTCGAGCTGGCGGCGACGGTGGACAACCTGTTCGCCTTCGACGCCACCACGCACCTGATCGATGACCACCATTACCAATCGCTGGCCGACGCCTATGTGCTCGATGCCGCGACCCGTGAATTTATCCGCCAGCACAACCCCGAGGCGCTGCGCGACATCACCGAGCGCCTGATCGAGGCCCAGCAGCGCGGGCTCTGGGAGGAACCGGGTGAATACCGCGAAGCCCTCGAAGAACAGTTGCTGGACGGCGAAGAAGAGACTTGAGATGACCGAACCCGTGCACTTTCCCCTGGCCGCCGTGGTGGGCGCCGAGGAACTGAAACTGGCGCTGTGCCTGACCGCCATCGACCCGAAGATCGGCGGCGTGCTGATCGAGGGGCCGCGCGGCATGGCCAAGAGCACCCTGGCCCGTGGTCTGGCGGATCTGCTCGGTGAAGGGCCTTTCGTCACGCTGCCGCTGGGCGCTACCGAAGAACGTCTGGTCGGCACCCTCGACCTGGATGCCGCGCTGGGCCAGGGCCGGGTGCAGTTTTCCCCCGGCGTGCTGGCCAAGGCCGATGGCGGCGTGTTGTATGTCGACGAAGTGAACCTGTTGCCGGACCATCTGGTGGACCTGCTACTGGACGTCGCCGCCAGCGGCACCAACCGCATCGAGCGCGATGGCCTGTCGCATCGGCACAGCGCGCGGTTCGTGCTGATTGGCACCATGAACCCGGAAGAGGGCGAGTTGCGTCCGCAGTTGCTCGACCGTTTCGGTTTCAACGTTGTCCTGCATGGCCAGCCGCTGCCAGAGGCGCGTGGGCAAATCCTGCGCCGCCGACTGGCCTTCGACACTGACCCGGCGGCGTTCTGCGCCGAGTGGGCACCGGCCCAGGCCGAGCTGCGCCAGCGCTGTCAGGCGGCGCGCCAGCGTCTGGCCTCGATCGAGCTGGATGATCGTTCGCTGGAGCTCATTACCGCGCGTTGCTTCGCCGCTGCCGTGGACGGTCTGCGCGCTGATCTGGTCTGGTGGCGCGCAGCCCGCGCCCATGCCGCCTGGCGTGGTGCCAGTGCTATTGAAGACGAGGATATCGACGCGGTAGCCGAGTTTGCCTTGCGTCATCGTCGTCGCGAGCCGGAGGCCGACAGCAGCCAGCCTCCGGCGCCACCACCGCAAACCGGCCAGCAACCTCCGGCACAAGACGCGACAGGCGCCGGCCAGTGGGGTGAAATGCCGGCGCAGCCGGTGGCGGTGGGTGCCCGGCGCGAGGTGCCGGCCTGGCCAAAAAAGCCCTGAGCATCCGCGCCCGCGCCGCCGCGGATGCCAGGCCCAAGGCCGGCCGGCTCGATCAGGGGCCGCGCGGCCGTGGGCGCAGCGCGGGGCAGGGCAAGGTGGCCTGGCCGGCGACCCTGCTCAAGGGCCGGCCACGGCAGCGCGCCGATCTGTGCTGGAGTCAGCGCAGTGCGACCAGTCCCGAACTGTGGCTGGTGATTGTCGATGCCTCGGCCTCGACCCGTCGTTATCAGGCGCTGAGTCGGGCCAAGGGGTTGCTGGCGGGCTTCTTCGATCAGGCTTATCGCGCCCGTGCCCGGCTGGCCTTGCTCACGGCCAGCGGCGCTGCGCCACGCTGGCAGCGCCATGGCCTGAAAGCCTCTGCGGCATTACAGCCGTGGCTGGCCGGGTTGGAGGCGGGTGGTGGTACGCCGCTGCTGGCGGCGTTGCAGGAGGCGCGGCAATGGTTATTGCGCCGGCAACGGCAGTTCCCGGGTGAGCAACAGCGCTGCCTGCTGCTGACCGATGGTCGCCTGAGCAAAAGTGCGGCGGCGCTGGCGCCGCTGCCGTGTGCCAGTGTGCTGATCGATATGGAAAGCGGGCCGGTGCGCCTGGGCCGTGCGCGGCAACTTGCGGAACAACTTCAGGCCGATTATTGGCATATGGATCAATTAGATAGCGCGGCCTGTGGCGTGTTGTCGCAGCGACAATAAAGTACAACTTGGCGACAACAAAAAGTGCACCCTGAGGTGCACTTTTTTATTGGCCTGAAAACGCCCGAAGTTACTTCGGCATGGTCCAGGGTTGCAGGTCGTAGCCTTTCAGACGCAACTCGGCGCGTACTTCTTCGAGCAGGTGCGCCCACTGCGCCGGGTCGGAGTAAGTGCTGCTGGACACTTGTTTGCTGCCAATCCGGGTGCTGGTCCGGTCGATCACTGCCAGGCTTAGCTCACCGGTACCGTTTGGCGCGTCCCAGGCTACACACTGGAAGGGTTCGAAGGCGTGGTCGGCAATCAGCAGTGCTTCGTTGACACGCAGCGGAGCGTTCATGGGTTCGGTCTCTCTATGGTCCCAAACATCAAAATGAAAGTTGCCGGCGGTTGTTCGCGGCGGCAGGTTACTTGTACTGATGTCCGAAGTAACAGGTGAAGTCACACCGTTCGCGAAAATTTTTTATTCGCGCTTCGCACAGTGTTTTTTTCCTGGCGCTTGAGACGTTGAAATAACAGGAAAATTCCCGAGGGTGAAAAATAACGCCAGTGCTCGACGGACAGACGGTAGTGGGCCAACAGTCGTTCATTGCTACTGTTACAAACGGGTCTGCCAAGATGCTGTTTCTACTCACTTTTCCAATAATTGGCGTCAAGGAACGGTCATGCTCGAACCCGCACAGAACCGTCGTTTGCTGGTGGTCGATCCTTGTGATGATTGCCATCGCCTGTTGCCCGGATTACGCAGTGTTGGCTGGGATGTTCATAGCTGTACATTGAGCAGTGCCCTGGAGCATCCCTGTGATGTGGGGCTCCTGCGTTTGCAGGCTTCGCACCTGCAGCACCCCGAGGCGGTCAAGGACCTGATCGGGCGCAGCGGCGCAGAGTGGATCGCCGTGCTCAGCCCGCAGGAACTGCGGGCGCAGAAGATCGGCGACTTCGTCTGTGAGTGGTTCTTCGATTTCCATACCCTGCCGTTCGATGTATCCCGGGTCCAGGTGACCCTGGGGCGGGCGTTCGGCATGGCGCGCCTGCGGGGCAAGGGTCCGGCACCGGTGGATGAGCCGGAACACGAGTTGCTCGGTGATAGCCGACCGATCCGCGAGCTGCGCAAGTTGCTGGGCAAACTGGCGCCCACCGAGTCGCCGGTACTGATCCGCGGCGAAAGCGGGACCGGCAAGGAACTGGTGGCCCGCACCCTGCATCGTCAGTCGCAGCGTCACGACAAGCCATTCGTGGCGATCAATTGCGGGGCGATTCCCGAACATCTGATCCAGTCCGAACTGTTTGGTCATGAGAAGGGCGCGTTCACTGGCGCGCACCAGCGCAAGGTCGGGCGGATCGAGGCGGCCCATGGCGGCACCTTGTTCCTCGACGAAATCGGCGACCTGCCGCTGGAGTTGCAGGCCAACCTGTTGCGCTTTCTTCAGGAAAAACACATCGAGCGGGTTGGCGGTAGCCAGCCGATTGCCGTGGATGTGCGGGTGCTGGCGGCCACTCACGTGGACCTGGAAAGCGCGATCGTCAGTGGCCGTTTCCGTGAAGACCTGTATTACCGGCTCAATGTGCTGCAGGTGGTGACCGCGCCGCTGCGCGATCGTCACGGTGATTTGTCGATGCTGGCCAGCCATTTCTCGCGCTTCTACAGCCAGGAAACCGGTCGTCGCCCGCGCACGTTCAGCGAGGACGCCCTTGGCGCCATGGGCAAGCATGACTGGCCGGGCAATGTTCGTGAATTGGCCAACCGTGTGCGCCGTGGCCTGGTGCTGGCCGAGGGGCGGCAGATCGAACCCTGCGACCTTGGCCTGCAAGAACAGAACACGATGCTGGCGCCTATCGGCACGCTGGAGGACTACAAGCATCAGGCGGAGCGCCAGGCCCTGTGCGATGTGCTCAACCGGCACAGTGACAACCTGAGTATCGCGGCGAAGGTGCTGGGGGTTTCGCGGCCGACGTTCTACCGCTTGTTGCACAAGCATCAGATTCGTTGAGGCTGTGAGGGCCTAATCGCCGGCAAGTCCGGCTCAAGTTGGTGTGGGAGCTGGCTTGCCAGCGATGGACCGCGCCAGCGGTCCCAAAGCCAGCCAAGACCTGGCAGAAGTGAACAGCAAAAAGCCCGTGACTGCAAAAACAGCCACGGGCTTTTGTGTGTGAAACCGATCAGAAGTAGTACGGGAATTTCAGGCTGAAGGTGAAGTCCGGCGCATCGTCGGTAAGACCGATCGACAGGTTCGGAACAATGGTCAGCTTGTCGGTGGCAGCCAGGGTCATGCCGACGTTGAAGTAGGCGGCGTTGGCATCGCTGCCGGTGACGGTCGTCCAGTCGCCGCCGTCCTCCTTGGTCTTGGAGCGCCGTACGATCAGGTCGGAGACGGAGAAGGACATACTCATTTTCTCGTTCAGGGCGAACGCGACGCCAGCGCCAAGCTGGAAGCTGTCACCCAGTTTGACCTTTCCCGGGATTTTCTGGTTTTCGGTCGAACTGATGTCGCTGAACGAATCCTCGAGGTTGTGGGTGTACGACAGGCTGCCGAACAGCACCGCCGGGTCGAAGGTCTTGACCAGCGAGATACCGGGGCTGATCGACCAGACACCGTTGCCGGTAGGCAGGCTTTCCGGGTATTGCAGGCTGCTGTTTTGCGGATCAGTACGGAGTTTGATGCCGAACGGGTCTTTGCCGGTGGGCGCTTTGACCCGCAAGGTGAATACCGCATCCGGGGCGTAATCCGACTCGTCCATGAATTTGTAGGCTACGCCGACACTGGCGTCGCCAATAGTTGGATCGCGGGTAACGCTTCGTTCGGACAGCGCGGTGCCGGCGCCCCCAGCTTGGTTAGGCGTTCCACTCGCCCCCCCGGACTGGAAGGTAGTATCGCGATAGACCACTGGGACGTTGACGTCGAACTGCCAGCGCTGGTTGAGGTTGTAGCGCCCCGTCAGGTCAAGGGTCCAGGTATCGGATTTGACCCGGTCAAGGTTGATGTTGCCGAGGAAGATCGAGTCCAGCGCCAGGAAGCCGTTGAGCAGTAGTTGCTTGGTGTCGTACCGGGCATAGGTGATGCCGGTCTCGAGACTGAACCGCCCGCCACCGAAGAAGCCGCTCGCTTCGTCGTACAGGTTGGAAACGCTTTGTGCCGGGGCCGAGTCGTCTTTCAGCGATTCGCCGTAGGAAGCGCCACTGCCCGCCGCCGCGACCGCCTGGCCTTGCCCGGAAGGCTGGCTGGGCTTGCTTGCGGGGGAACGCACAAGGCGTTTGGGGGCTGCTGCTGCGGGTTGGTCTTCGACCTGACGGACTCGTTGCTCGAGGACCATCAGAGCTTGTTGCTGTTGTTCATAACGTTGTTTGAGCGCTTGCAACTCCTGTTTCAGCGCCTCCACTTGCGGATCCTGCGCCGCGAAAAGCATCGTTGAAGGAACCAGGGTGGTCAAACAGACGACTGCATTGAATGAAAACTTCCGGTGCATAGGTTAGCCATCCTTTCCAACTGCGCAATAAGTTGAAACAGAGCGTAGATCAATATCCGGAGATACGAAGGCCCTTCAACTGGTCCAGATTGCAGTTCAGTGCACCTGCCGTCGGCATGTTGTCGCGCAGTACCACATTGAGTTGGGTGATATTGCTGACAGCGTTGCTGCCGCCGAGCAACGTGGTGGCCTGCATCAGTCCGCCATCAGCCAGCCGCTGCAAGCTGGCACCCTGATTATTGGCGGCCTGGATGCTCATCTGGATGCCGGCAGAGGTCGAGGCGACGCTGAGGGTGCCGGCGTTGTTGCTGGCGCTGATGGTGGCGCCGCTGGCCAGTGCCTGGCCTTGCTGGGCGGCCATCTGCGGTGCCTGGCTGGCTTCGCTGACATTGATCTGGAAGTTGTTGTACGCGCTGTTGCCGTCGCCGGCGGAGCGGTTCACCTGGGTCACGCCCTGGCCGCTGCCGAGGCCGGCGCCACCGGTAACGGTGCCAGTGCCTTGGGCGGTGGAAGTGCCAGTGCCGTTTTCACCGGTCATGGAAACATAGAATTGCGGCTTGAAGGTCGACTGCTGCACTTGCAGCGAGGCCGTCGCGCCGATGCGGTCGCCATTGGCGTTTTGCCAGGTGCTGTTCATGACCACCCCGAAGCTGATGATGCGCCCGGGCATCACGTAGCGTCCGCGTAGCTGGTCCAGTTCCTGGTCCTTCACTTCGATGGGTTTGAACACCTGCGCCTGGGCAGGAAGGCTGGCCGCGAGACAGGCGGCGATCAGCCAGCGTGAAGTCTTCATCGGGTGCTCCCGGAGCTCCATGCTCGCTTGTTGTTAGAAGAAGTCGCTCTGGATGAATCCAAATTCCATCAATTGTGCATCGTCGATGGGCTGGAAGTTGTTGACGCGGTTCTTGGCGGTCAGCGGGTCCGGCGGGTTGAGCAGGGCGTTGCCCTTGTCGTAGCCGGGGCCGATGACGGCGAAGATGATGCCGTTCCAGCCTTTGACGAAGTCATCGAACTTGTAGCGTTTGTGGCCCAGTACCGGGTCGCCGACGTAGGCCCAGTCCTTGTCGGTGCGTTGCAGCACGACGAAGTGCTTGTAGCCACGGATGTCCATCAGTACTACAACCGGAATGCTTACGTCATGCAGGCTTTCCGGCGGGATCCGGTAACCCCGGGCACGCATGCCGAGGCTTTCCACGTAGCGTTTCATGTCGAGCATCGAGAAGCCCTGGACGCGGACCGTGTCCTGGTCGGAGTGGGCGAGCATGCCTTCGATGATGTGACCTTCATCCACGTCAAGCCAGTAGGCCTGTTTGAGGATGGTGCCCAGCGCGGCGGCGCCGCAACTGAAGTCGGTCTTTTGCTGAACCAGGTTGGCGAAGCGGCGTTCACGGATGCTTTGTACTGGCTTGTAGATCGTGACTCCGCCTGGCAGGGCGGATACCGCCATCTGCGCGGCGTGTACCGTGCCGATCTGACCGCTCAGGACTACCAGCAGCGTAAGCAGGAGCGCTCGCATGATGTTCCCCATCCTTTGAATTAGGAAAGGGGCCCCGAAGGGCCCCGATCAAGGCTGTTACATGCCAGTGCAGGCACGGCAGCCGGCAGCGATGGACAGCGAGTTGCTTTGTTGGTTGCCCGAGCCTGCCGAGACGTTGGCACCGATGTTGCCCGACACGCCGTTCAGCGAGTTGGTCAGCGACGCGGTGTTGGTCACAGGGTTGGCCCAGCCGGTTGGGGTCAGCACTTGGTAGGAGGCTACGCCATACAGCGCGAAGTCGCCTTCTTCGTGGAACTTCAACGGATCTCTGTCGGTACGGCCACCGCGCTCGTTGTTATGACCGCCGCCATGGCCACCGCTGCTTTCGTCTTCCACGTAGCCCCAGCCATTGCCTTGGTACTGACCGTAGGCAGCAAAGCTGGAGTACAGGGTTTTGGTGTCGTAGGTGCGATCAGCTTCGTTGGTGACGTTCAAACCAGAGCTGTTCTGGTTGGCCGCAGCGCTTGCTGCGGCGACGCGGCCGCCGGACACGGCGATGGCCAGGTTGTTTTTCTGTTGGTTGAAGTCGCCGGCGGTGACGTTTACCCCAATGTTGCCGGAGCTGCCGTTGGCCGAGTTGTTGAGGGTTGCGGCGTTGCGGGTCGAGTAGTTCTTGACGTTGTTGCCGCTGTTGTTCTGAGTCGCGCTGGAAATAGCCATTGCGCTGCCGAAGATGAAGCTTTCGTCGGCGGTGGCGATTGCGGCGACGTTGTCTTGTTGGTTGCCGTCACCGGCCGCGGTGTTGGCGCCCAGGTTGCCCTGCGAGCCACTGGCCGAGTTTTCCATCGTCGCAGTGTTGCGTGTGCCTTCGTTTTTCACCCGGTTGCCGCTGTTGTTCTGGGTGTCGATCACCGTCGCGGCGGAGCCAGCGTTGATCAGAAGGGACAGCAGCAGGGACTGGGTATTGTCGTGATCGTTATGGTGTCCGCGACCACCGCCATGGTCATCGTTACGTCCACCTGCTTGTGCAGCAACTGCCATGACCGCTGCGAGTGCGAATACCAGAGGCTTGAGTGCCATTGTGGGTTTCATGGTGTTTCTCCGCATTATTTATGATTGTTAAGTGTTGTGTTGCCTTCTCGGGTCAGTCAGCGACCCGCACGCTCAGGGTGTTGCCCATTCGGTTTCCCACCCCTGCGCTCTGATTCAACTGAACCACGCCACGGCTGCCGGTGAATGCCTGGTCGCTGGTGCTGACCTGGCGACTGCCGGGTGTGTGGTCGGTTGAGTCGGAGCTGTTGGACAGCGCCACGTTCTGCTGGAGCAGGACGCTGTCATCGATGCTTTGCGGTACGGCGCTGATGCTGATGCGCACCGCGTTGGCTTGTTGCGTACCGGCACCGGCGGACTGGTTGATGCCCAGGATGCCGTTGCCGTTACTGAAAGATGTGCCGCCGATACTGGCGCTGGCATCGAGGGCGCGGCTGGAGGCCGTATCGATGCGCTGGTTGATCCGGGTGGTGGCCTGGGCGTCGTGGCCGATGGCGATGGCCCGGCTGTTGTTCTGTTGCTGCTGGTCGCCAGCAGCCTGGTTGATCGAAAGATTGCCCTTGTAACCTTGGGCGCTGCTGTCGATCCGGGCGTTGTCCTCGACGGGTGAAGCGGCCAGTGCGGAACCAGTGCAGAACAGGGCGATGAACAGAAGGGAGGCTTTCATCTCACTTGCCTCCGGTCAGGATCTGCAGCGGGGCGAGGCCGCGCTGGATACCCGAATTGACCGAGTTGGAGATGCTGTTGCCTGCGCCACCGCCGCCGCCCGTGGAATTGCCGAGACCTGGCAGGGTGCTGGGCACCGCGTTGATGCCGCGCACACCGCCCGAAGCGGCATCGGGGATCAGTACCCGGTTGATCGTGGCGCCACTGGCGACGCTGGCGAAGTCACCGTCGCTCAGTTCGTTGTTGGTCTGCGAGACGATGCGGTTGGAGGCGTTGGTGTTTACGGTGGTGGGGCTCGGATCCGGATGGTCGTTGCGCATGGCCGGGCGGGTCTTGACGTCACGGGTCAGGACGACCACACCGTTGCCTCCGGCCTGGACCTGGGCGGCGAGCAAGGAAGCGCTGAGTGCGCATCCGATGACCATAAGGCGAAGCAGGTTATTGTTGTGATTCCCCACGGCGGCGATTCCTTCTTTCTATTCGCTGGCCCTTCAGCGTTGCGAGAGAGAGAGCAGAAGCTGTGCCGCTTTTTGTTTATCGTGCGGAATCAACGGCTTGGGTGCGTCACGGGAGAACGCTTTGCGCTGGCTGTAACGCCGGTGAGACAACCCTGCGGCGACGGGAGCGGGGTGTGGGGCGGGATGCCGATAAACAGGGGTGGGGCGGCCACTGTATCAGCGGTGTGACAGTCCACTTGCGGATCGCGCGGCGCGGCTCTGCGCCGCGGGTCGGGCTGGCGTCGGCTGTATCAGCGAGTTAACACTCGGTCGCGCAGGCGGCGGCTTTGCCGTCCAGCAGGCGCTGGACCGTGGCGAGAACGATGGCGTGACGGCAGGTCCAGTCGCCTTCGATGATCATCAGCGGCTGACGATGCTGTTCCAGCCATTGCCGGCTGGAGTCGAAGAAGGCCCGGCGTTCATCCAGATCCGGCTGGCAGCGCTGGCCGTCGCTGATCCACGGCACGCCGTCGGGGCTGAGCAGCAGGTGCAGGTCATAGTGCCGCGCCAGTAGCGCCTGCTCCAGCCAGTCGGGGCAATCGGCGAACAGCGTCTGGCTCCAGAGGATATTGCTCAGCAGGTGGGTGTCGAGAATCAGCAGTTCTGGCTGGCGCTGGCGGGCGGCATCCTCCCAGGCCAACTGGCCGCGGGCGATGTCCGGGATGTCGGCATAGCAGGTGTCGCGCTGCTGCTCGTCGATGAAGTGGCGGACATATTCGCCAACCAGCTCACCCCCGAAGTGCGCCTGGATTTCGCCGGCCAGCCAGCTTTTGCCACTGGACTCGGGGCCCGCCAGCACCAGGACCTTCATGCCGCCACCACGGCGGGGTCGCGGCGCCATTCGCGCAGCCCCTGAACCGCCATCAGCGTGAACAGCGCATACAGGCCCGCAGTCAGGTACAGCGCCTGATAAAGGAACAAGCCGACGCAGACGGCATCAATGACGATCCACAAGGCCCAGCACTGCACGCGCTTCTGCGCCATCCACCCTTGCGCCACCAGGCTGAAGCCGGTGATGGTCGCGTCCAGCCAGGGCTGGGCGGCGTCGGTCCAGGTGCTCATGGCGCCACCAATCAGCAGGCTGACCACCAGGCCGAAGAGCAGCCCGAGATTGACCTGTCCAGGTGCCAGCAGGCTGACCTTGCGCGCTTCGCGCACGCTGTCTGGCCGCGTCCACTGCCACCAGCCGTACAGTTGCAGCACGGCGTAAACCCCTTGCAGCAGCATTTGCGAATAGAGCCTGGCATCGAAGAACACCCAGCTGTAGAGCAGCACCATGGCCAGGCCGATGGGCCAGCACCACGGATTCTGCTTGACCGTCAGCCAGACGGAGAGGGCGCCGAGGACGGCGGCGAACAGTTCGAGGCCGGACATCGGCGCTCCTTATACAGCAAGGAAAGAGGGCGGGGATTGTACCTGTTGGCCCGGTAGCCGCCAGTCGGGTTTATGCGTGTACCTGATATTTTTGTCAGTTTCGCGCTGTGACGTTTGCAGGCAGATTGTTCTTGCGGCGTTCAGTTGTGGCTGTTAAGTCGTTGTTACGTCGATTTACTCATTAAAGAAAGATCCCGACGAATTCAGGAGACACGGCGATGAGAAGGCGTATGAACAGGCTTGTTCCACTAATGGCTTTACCGCTCCTATTGCAGGCGACGATTGTACGGGCGGAGAGCTGCGAAGAAACATTGAAGTTGGTCGAGGAGCTCTATAACAACCAGGCGAGCAACTGCATGTCCCTGAGCGGTGATCGATCGGTCAGGAACCCGGCATCGGACTGTTCCGGTCTGCTAGTCAGAGGCACGATGCGACCTGAGTGGCAGGAAACGCCTCAACCTGCGGGCACCTATCACGTGTGGAATCCGAGCCCCACGGCCGTGCAAAAGGGGACCACGGCGGCCTCCTGGATGCGTTCCGACATCAAATATCAGACACCCGGTGTCAGCCACCACAATGGCATGCTGTTGTACCCGACTCACTACACACCGGCAGGCAAAACTCCGGTCAATATTGACTGCGCTTTCCCGATTGATGGCTATACGGATTCCCGGAACGATAATGGCTGCGGCGACAACGACAGAACCCCGAAGGTTGTGGAGACGTCCTGCCAGCAGAAAGGGGTCAACGGTTCTAGTTGGAAGGCCAGTGAATTTGATACGTTTGACGCAGTAGACCCTACAAGAAACATATCCCTGTGTGGTTTCGATATGAGGGGGCTGAGCGACGAACAACGCACGGATGCATTCCAGCAGTTCATGCAGGCCAGGCAGTCCATCGAAGGCACTCAAGGCTCATTCTTCTGGCAAACCGAAGTCCGTTTCAAGAACCCCGAGAAAGACAAGGCTCCGGTCCTAGCGTTCTTTTATAGCGAGGAAAAAACCATAATCCAACGCCTAAACAAACCCCGCATCGAAATCGATAACGTCGCGGATGCCTGGAAGAACGCGGAAGAGTACAAACAGGTTACGGGCGAGGAGCGGCCGGTCATCAAGATCGACTTCCCGAAAGATCCGAGCAGTAAGGCAACCTTCTCTTGCGCGGCCAAACCTGCACCTAAACCAGACACGGGCGGTGCAACCGACAATCCTGTTCCAACCGTCGGCGGATGGGGCACTGGGACTGATCCGAAACAATGCGCTCAATACATTGAATCGTTGGAATGGATATCGCGCTGGGACCCAGGCTTCAATAAAGAAGTCATGTCGCTCTCGGTAACGCCTACTGCATGTGGTCGCGAGATTGGAGAGGATCAGACTGAGAAACTGATTGCCGAGATGAAACAGAAAGCCCTGGCAGAAAAAGACGGTGCGAAGTACTGGGGGGATCGAGACCAGACATTACGTCGTCAGGCAGTGTGTCACATGGCGTTCGTCGATAAAGATCAACAAGGTAATGATTTCCCCGTCAGAAACAAGAAAGTCTGGAACCTTGAGCCGATCAGGCCGTATGTCTCGCATGAGCAATCACTCAAGGACAGTTGCAACTCGGTGAGGGTGGATGGTGCGACGGCTGGCGGGGGCGGTGCGCCTGCGCAATGCCCTGACTACATCAAGTCGGTCAAATGGATGGACCGGACTTATGCCGAATACCCCGGCAAAAAGATCAAGGCGCTGGAGGTGACGTACAACGACTGTGCACTCGGATTCGGGGCTGACAAAACCGCTGCGGTGATGGCGGAGATGAAGAAAAAAGCCTTGGCGGCAGATCCACAGGGCGCTAAATACTGGGGTGACAAAGATACATCGATGCGTCGCCAGAGTATTTGCCTTGCCCAGAAACACACCAAGAAGAATCCGGTGTATCTGGAGTCGATCAGGCCGAACGAAGCCACTCAGGAGCAAGTCAACGCAGCCGACTGCAACCACAAGTAACGAACGCCGGCGCTCATTGATTGAGACAAGGCTTTGTTGATCCACTTGAACTGCCGATATCCCGCGGATATCGGCAGTTTTTTTCATGTTCGAATTGCACCCGGGAAAACAGCGACCCGCCGAATTTTTCGAGGCCTACCTGACATTTCTGTCAGTTTCGCAAACGAGTGGGGTGTGGCAGTTTTCGAGCAGGCGGTCGGTAGTGGCATTCAGTCGTTTTCACGCCAATTCAATGAGCGGAGTACTCATCGTTTCTGGAGGCGTGTGTCATGCGAAAGACTGCTGAAAAAATAGTCCCGTTACTTATATGTCCCTTGCTGTTCGGGATGTCCCTGGCCAATGCGGAAACCTGCGAGGAAACGCTGAAGGTTGTCCAGACGCTCTACAACAATACGGTCGATAAGTGTGGCGACGACCCGGCCTCGGACTGCTCTGGTCTGTTGATCAGAGCTACGACCCGCGCGGACCCTGCGAAGGGTCAGAATTTTGATGTATGGAACCCAAGTCCTAAAGGGGTTGAGCTGGGCAGCACAGCATTTTCCTATATGCGCAAAGATATCACGTACGCTAATCCTGGCCGATTGACCGAAAACGGTTATATCAAGACGCCGATGGATTACCTCTGCGAAAACCAGACAACGGTCGACGCCCTATGTGCTTATCCAAAAGATGCCTGGACTGACGGACGGATTGACAAAGGCTGTGGGGACAATGTTGGTAACCCGAAGGATCCGAATGCCAAACCTACCGTGCCTGTTGAAAAGGCCTGTCAAGACATGGGGATCAAAACCGGCGGTGAATGGGTTACGCACTTTAATCGGTATGCGAGCGCTCGCATTCCAGATCAGTATCAATGCGGCTTCGGGATGATGAGCGACCGCTCGAAAGAAGACCGCACCCTGGCGTTCAAGGGCTTCATGGACGCACGCAAGTTGATTAAAACGGCTGCATTCGGAGTGATTACAGAAGTTCGTATAGACAATCCCCCGCAGGATGAGATGCCCGTGTTGGCGTTCTTCCAGACATCGAAAGGAGGGGGGGCGGAGGCGCTGAAAAATCAGCAGGATTACCTGAAAAAAACCGGTAATTATCGCCCTGTCATCGTCATCAAGTTTCCCCAGAGTGCTGGCGACGTTGCAACCTTCACCTGCGCCAGCAATCAGATGCCAGCTCCGGCGACACCGAATGCGACGCCAGGCTTTTGTCGTGTCGCGAGCGGTGGCGAAGGGAGTGCTTCCGGGCAATGTCCTGACTACATCAAGTCGGTGCAATGGATCCTTCGCAAAAATTATTACTCAGAGTACCCCGGCGAAGATGTCTGGGCGCTAGAAGTGGTCCTTAACGACTGCGCTAAAAAGTTCGGGCCTGACAAGACCGATGCGGTGTTCAATGAGATGAAAAGGAAGTCCTTGGCCGCTCACCCACAAGCGAAAGACTTTTGGGAGAAATATGGCAGCAAGGACCTGTCCATGCGACGTCAGCTTATTTGCCTCAACCAGAAATTCAGCGACAAGACGCCATGGTACCTGGAGACGAAAAGATCGAATGAACCCGATCAGAACAAAGTAAACGCCGCGAACTGCAACCACAAATAGTAAACGCCGACCTTGGTTGATGAAATACGGCTTCCCCGGCCTTGTTGAACTGCCGATACCCCCAAGGATATCGGCAGGTTTTTATACCCTGAACTGCCCCAGTACCTGCTCCAGATGCGCGCTCAGGCGATTGAGCGCGTGGCCGGAGTTGCTGGAGTGTTGCGCGGCGACGGCGGTCTGGCGCGACAGGTCGGCGGTTTCGGTGACGCTGCGGTTGATCTCTTCCACCACATGGGCCTGCTGCAAGGTGGCGCTGGCAATCGAGGCGTTGAGCGAGGTCAGGTTGTGCAGCGCCTGGCTGATGGCGTCCAGGCTGGCGCCCGCTTCACTGGCCTGCTCGACGGTTTCCCGCGAGGCCAGGCTGCTGGCGTCGATGGCCTTGACCGCCGCCTCCGACTGACCTTGCAGATGCTCGATCATGGCCTGGATCTCGGCGGTGGAACTTTGCGTGCGCTGCGCCAGCAGGCGCACCTCATCGGCGACCACGGCAAAACCGCGACCCTGCTCGCCCGCGCGGGCGGCCTCGATGGCCGCGTTGAGGGCCAGCAGGTTGGTCTGCTCGGCGATGGCGCGAATCACTTCCAGTACGCTGCCGATCCGCGTGCTCTGGCTGGCCAGGGCCTGGATCACATGGACCGCCTGGTCGATGGTGGCGGACAGTTCGTCGATCTTGCGCAGGCTGCCGTGAATGCTCTGCTGGCCTTGACGGGCGCGCTGCTGCGCCTCGCTGGTTTCGCTGGAGGCCTGCTCGGCGTTTTTCGCCACGTCCTGGACGGCGTAAGTGACCTCGTTGATGGCGGTGGCCACCTGTTCCATCTGCTGCGATTGCTGATCGCTGCGCTGCTGGGTCTGCCCGGCGTTGTCACCGACCTCGCCGGCCGAGTGGCCCAGTTCCCGCGCGGCGTCCTGCAGGCGCACGACCACCTGCTGCAACTGCCCGGTGAAGCTGTTGAAGTGCTGGCCGAGGCGGGTGATTTCGTCGTTGCCGTGGGTGTCCAGGCGCTTGGTCAGATCCGCTTCGCCGCTGGCAATGGTGGCCATGGCCTCCACGGCCTCCTGCAACGGGCGGACGATACTGCGGGAAATCAGCACCACCAGCAGCGTCAGAATCACCGCGATGGCGGCGCCCAGCAACGAAGCGTCACGCAACTGCCGCAGGAACTCGCTCTGCATGTCGTCGATATACACACCGGAGCCAATGATCCAGCCCCAGGGCTTGAACAACTGGATGTAGGAGGTCTTCTCTACCGGCTCGCTGGCGCCGGGCTTGGGCCAGCGGTAGTCGATGCTGCCAGCGCCGCGGGTCTTGGCCAGGCTGACCATTTCATTGAACAGGGCGAAGCCGTCGGGATCGCGGATGCCGGAGAGGTCCTGGCCTTCAAGCTTGGAGTTGGTCGGATGCATGAGCATTTTCGGACCCAGGTCATTGATCCAGAAATAGTCATTCTGGTCATAGCGCAGCGCTCTTACCGCGTTTAGCGCCTGTTGCTGGGCGGCGTCGCGGCTGAGGGTGCCGGCGGCTTCCTGACCCTGGTAGTACGTCAGGATCCCGGCGGCGGTCTCGACCACATGGCGGGTCTTTTCTGCCTTGGCCCGGTACAGGTCAGAGTGAATCTGATTGAGCATAAGCAACCCGAGGGTCACCAACATCGCCACGGCCAGCACCAGGATGAGCCACAGGCGCCGGCTGATCGACATACTGCGTAAAGTCTTCATGAAGGTCATCTCAAGTTCTTGTTATTTTGAGCATCCAAGCATGCTTTGCCGCTTCCACCTACTCGACCAATGGCTAAGTGGTTGATTCGGCTGGCTCCATTACGTGCGACCGGGCAGCGTTTATCCCACAGGTCTGATAGGATTTCGGCCTTCCTGCGCCAAATCTGAAGGGTATGTCGCGATTAAATGTGGCCGTTTCCGTTTATGGTCGCCGTCGCATGCCTTGGCCTTGAACAACCAAAGCGTAATGAAAACTAGAACGGGGCATGCCACGCGCATCGCCTTACGGGGGAATGATGGATTTTTGGACCGCCATGCAGGCAGTGATTCTCGGCATCGTTGAGGGTCTGACAGAGTTTTTGCCGATTTCCAGTACCGGCCACCAGATTATCGTGGCCGACCTGATCAACTTCGGTGGCGAACGGGCCATGGCCTTCAACATCATCATTCAGTTGGGTGCGATCCTGGCGGTGGTGTGGGAGTTTCGCCGCAAGATCTTCGACGTGGTGGTTGGGCTGCCACGCCAGCGTGAAGCGCAACGCTTCACCGTCAACCTGCTGATTGCCTTCATGCCCGCCGTGGTGTTGGGCGTGGCCTTCGCCGACCTGATTCACGAATACCTGTTCAACCCGATCACCGTGGCTGCGGCATTGGTGGTGGGCGGTGTGATCATGCTCTGGGCCGAGCGTCGCGAGCATGTGATCCGTGTTGCCGAAGTGGACAACATGCACTGGACCGACGCTCTGAAGATCGGTATGGCCCAGTGCCTGGCGATGATTCCGGGGACTTCGCGTTCCGGCTCGACCATCATCGGTGGTCTGCTGTTCGGCCTGTCGCGCAAGGCGGCCACCGAGTTCTCGTTCTTCCTGGCCATGCCAACGATGGTCGGCGCTGCGGTGTACTCGGGCTACAAGTACCGTGACCTGTTCCAGCCGGACGATTTCATGGTCTTCGCCATCGGCTTCGTCGTCTCGTTCATCTTCGCCATGATCGCCGTGCGCGGTCTGCTCAAGTTCATCGCCAGCCACAGCTACGCGGCGTTCGCCTGGTACCGCATCGTCTTCGGTCTGGTGATCCTCGGGACCTGGGCCTTCGGTGTGGTCGACTGGTCGGTGGCCCACGGCTGATGCGCTATCCGCGGCTCAAGCTGCTGGCGTTTGCCGTGCTCTGCCTGTTGCCGCTGGGCGGGGCCTTGAAAACGGGCCTCGCCGAACAGTTCTGGTTTCCTGCGCTGCTGTATATTGCGGCGAGCCTGGTGTGTGCCGGGCTCTACTGGCACGACAAGCGACAGGCGCTGGTGCGGGGCCAGCGCACTCCGGAAAAGCTACTGCACCTCAGCGAGCTGCTCGGCGGCTGGCCGGGCGCGCTGGTGGCGCAGCAACTGTGGCGGCACAAGACCCGCAAGCTGCCCTATCAGGTGGTGTTCTGGGTGATCGTGCTAGTGCATCAGGTAGTGTGGGTGGATGTGCTGTTTCTGGGGCAATGGCGGCATATCGTCTAGCTGCCGCCTCAACGCCCCGGTTCAATCCAGCAACAGCCCTACCTGCAGCCGCTTTGGCAACTTCCTCACCACCAACTGGTGTGACCGCCTCAACATGTCCTCAAGCGTCTCGCGCCCTAGCGAGTACGGCGGGGCGACGCTGATCCAGTGCGCCCTGGCCAGATACGGCGCGGGGCGAACCCCGGGAATATCGACGTAGCCGAGGAACAGGTCCTTGTCGACCTTGAACGACAACCCTGCACCCGCCAGGTCGAGCACCGCGAACATCTTGTTGCCGGCCACGGAAAACACCCGCACTCCGCCCCATTTATAGTCTTCCCGCGCGCCAGGCAGCGTCAGGCAGAACGCCGCCACTTGCGCTTCGTTCAGGGCCTTTTCAGACATAACGCTCTCCACATTCCTCGAAAGACGCGACCAGATGGTCGATCCACGCCCGCACCGCCGGCAGTACGCCGCGTCGATGCGGATAAACCGCTTGCAGGTAACCGCTGGGCATCGACCAGTCCGGCAGCAGCCGCACCAGCTCGCCGCTGGCCAGTTCGGCTTCGCAGTGCAGCAAGGGCAGGGCGGTGAAGCCCAGGCCGGCGAGCACCGCGGCCTTGCGCACGACGAAATCGTCGATCCCCAGGCGGGCTTCCAGGCTCAGTTCTTCACGCTGGCCTTCCTTGTCCATCAGTCGCAGGTGCACCAGCCGGTCGGCCTCTACCGCGCCGAGGACCGGTAGCACGGCCAACTCACTCGGGTGCTGAACCGGGTGCTGGCGGGCAAAGTCGGGGGAGGCTACCAGTTGCATCTGCGCTCGGTTGAGGCGGCGGGTGACCAGTGCCGGATCTTCATCGCCCAGGTCGCGGACCCGCAGGGCGACATCGATACCTTCGTTGATCAGGTCGACTCGGCGGTTGACCAGGACCATCTCCAGTTGCACGTGCGGGTACAACGCCAGGAAGCGGGTGATCACCTCCGGCAGAAAGGCGTGGGCCAGGCCCACCGGGCTGGACACCCGCAATCGCCCGCGCGGTTCGCTGGTCATGCTGGCGACCGCTTCGTCGGCCATTTCCGCTTCCAGCAGCATCGCCTGGCAGTGACGCAGGTAGCGTTCGCCCACGGCGGTCAGCTTCAGTTGCCGGGTGGTGCGCTGCAGCAAGCGCGTGCCGAGACGCTCCTCCAGCTCGGCGATTCGCCGCGACAACCGTGACTTGGGAATCCCCAGTTGGCGACCGGCGGCGGCGAAGCCACCGGCTTCAACCACGCGGGCGAAGTAGAACAGGTCATTGAGGTCTTGCATGATTGTTCCATCAGTAGGACGAACTAACGCAATTTTGCGATCTTATCAGTTATTGGTTATGCCGTTAGGATTGTCTCCATCGTGACCGCCGACCAGTGGTCCTCATTCAGGAGAGCCCCATGAAACTGTTGCATATCGATTCCAGCATCCTCGGCGACAACTCCGCTTCGCGCCAACTGAGCCAGCAAGTGGTCCAGACCTGGCAAGCCGCCGAGCCATCGATTCAGGTGGTCTACCGTGACCTGGCCGCCGATGCCATCAGCCATTTCTCCTCCGCCACCTTGCTGGCCGCGGGCACTCCGGAAGAAGCACGCGACGCCGCCCTGGCCCACGAAGCCAAGCTGAGCGCCGATACCCTGCAGGAGTTTCTCGACGCTGACGCCGTGGTGATCGGTGCGCCGATGTACAACTTCAGCATCGCCAGCCAGCTCAAGGCCTGGATCGACCGCATTGCTGTCGCCGGCAAGACCTTCCGCTACACCGAAACCGGCCCGGAAGGCCTGTGCGGCAACAAGAAAGTGATCGTGGTCTCCACCGCAGGTGGCCTGCATGTTGGCCAGCCTACTGGTGTCGGCCATGAAGATTTCCTCAAGGTGTTCCTCGGCTTCATCGGCATCACCGACATCGAATTCGTCCGCGCCCACGGCCTGGCCTACGGTGACGAGCCACGCAACAACGCTCTGCAGGCTGCCCAGGCACAGATCGCCAACGACCTGTTCGCCGTAGCCTGAGTCTCCGGCCTTCGCGGGCAGTAGATGCCCGCCCTGGCTGTCAGGAGTTTCATCGAGCTTTCATCTGCACCCATGTGGCCCGCTCTATGCTTTGCATTAGGCGGGTCATCGCCATTGGGTCAGGGTGAAAGCAAATGCGGGTTCTTCGGACGTTGTTGGTGCTCGGTGCGTTGTGCTGCAGCCTTGTGGTGCAGGCCGAGCCCGCGCAACAGTGGAGCGTCGGTCTGCACCGCATGAGCATTCCCGATCCGCTGGACGGCCAGCCCATGCAGGTGCTGGTGTTCTACCCCTCGAGCGGCTTGGCGCACTGGCGCCGGATCGACGGTTATCGCCTCAATGTCGCCGCCGAAGCACCGGTGGTGATGGGCCGTTTCCCCTTGCTCGCTCTTTCCCACGGCAACACCGGCACGCCCCTGGCCTTGCATGACCTGGCCAGCGCCCTGGCGCGGCGCGGCTTTGTGGTGGTTGCGGCGGTCCATCCCGGCGACAACGCCAAGGACCACAGCCGACTCGGCACCCTGAGCAACCTCTATGGTCGCCCGCTGCAAATCAGCGCTGCGATCAGTGCCACGCTGGAGGACTCGCTGCTGGCGCCCTATGTCAGCGGTGAACAGGTGGGCATGATCGGTTATTCGGCTGGTGCTGAAACCGCATTGATTCTTTCCGGAGCACGTCCCGATCTTCAACGACTGAAACGTTACTGTGAGGAACGTCCGCTGGATGCCGACGCCTGTACACGCCACGGCGAACTGGTCGCCGACCGCGACGACCTGCTGCCCGAGGCCGATCCGCGGGTGAGGGCGCTGGTACTGATGGCGCCGCTGAGCCTGATGTTCGGTCGCCAGGCGTTGGCAGAGGTGAAGGTGCCGGCATTGATCTACAGCGGTGACCACGACCAGTTGCTGGCCATCGACAAGAACGCCGAGGCCCTGGCGCGCAAGCTGCCGGTCACGCCCAACTACCGGCGACTGGCTGGTGCGGGGCATTTCGTCTTCATGTCGCCCTGTGACGCGGTCCAGCGCGAGCGCATGGCGGCGCTGTGCACCGATGCCGATGGCGTCGATCGGGTGGGTATTCACCTGTCGTTGCAGTCCGAAACGTCGCACTTCTTCAATCGCGCCCTGGGCGTGTCCAGTCGTGCGGGGCTGCATACCGCCGATCAGTGAGCGGGAGACCGACGTAGCAGCGTGAGGGTCAAGCCGACGCCCAGCAGCGACAGCAGGGCCGCCACGCAGAAGATCCACGCATAACCCAAGTGGGCCGCGACCGCACCCATCACCGGCCCGGCGATCGCCAGGGCGAGATCGAAGAACACCGCATAAGCGCTCAGCCCGGCACCGCGGCTGGTTGGCGGTACTTGCTTGATCGCCTCGACCCCCAGGGCCGGGTATACCAGCGAGAGGCCGAAGCCGGTCAGTCCTGCACCGAGCAGCGCCAGCAGCGGCGACGGTGCCAGCCACAGCAGCGTCAGGCCGAGCGTTTCCACCGCCATGCACGCAATCGCCACGCGGTAACCGCCCCACTGGTTGACGGCATTGACGAACATCAATCGGGAAACGATGAAACACACGCCGAAGGCGCTCAGGCACCAGGCCGCGCCGGTCCAGCCGCGCTCCAGGTAGAAGAGGGTGACGAAAGTGGTCAGGGTGCCGTAGCCGATGGACGCCAGGGTCAGCGCCAGCCCGCATGGCGCCACGCGAGCGAACGCGGCCCAGAACGGCAGGCGTTCGCCACGCATGACCGGCAGCGATGGCTGGGTGCGGATCACCAGCAGCGCCAGAACGGCCATCGCCGTCAATGCCAGGCCGATACTGTAGAAGCCGGTTTCCTGCGCTAGCAGCACGCCGACCGGCGCACCGATGGCGATTGCGCCGTAGGAGGCGATGCCATTCCAGGAAATCACCCGCGCCGTGTGTTCGGCGCCCACCTGGCCAATGCCCCAGCTCAGTGTGCCGACGCCGATCAGACCCTGGGCGATGCCCAGTAGCACGCGCGCCACCAGCAGCAGGATCAGGCTCGCCAACGGCACACTGACCAGCAGCGCGGAGCCCCAGGTCAACAGACCGCTGACGGCTATCCCGGCCAGGCCATAGGCGATAGTGCGGCGGGTGCCGAGGCTGTCGGCCAGGCGCCCGGCCATCGGCCGGCTGAGCAGGGTGGCCAGGTACTGGATGCCAATGGTCAGGCCGGCGACTATCGCGCTGTAGCCCAGTACATCGTGGACATGGCCCGGCAGCACCGCGATCGGCAGGCCGATGCAGAGGAACGCAATAAAGGTGTAGAAGACGATCGACAGGATCTGCAGGGTGACCGAGGGCGCTTTGGGAGTCGCGGAGGGTGAAGCAGGCATGGGGTTTCGTTCGCAGGCAAGCGGTTGAAGCGTCACATCATGGCGGCAGGCGGGGAGAAAAGAAAGCAGGCTAACGAATGATTCGACAGCCGAAAACAACAGCGGACCGGCCCGTTCCCACTGTAGGGGACGGGCCGGCCCGCTGTATTACCGCTAAGCGATGATCAGACCACGACGCCCTGGCTACGCAGGTAATCGTCGTAGGTGCCGCTGAAGTCCACCACGCCGGTGGCGCTCAGCTCGATGATGCGGGTTGCCAGCGACGAGACGAACTCGCGGTCGTGGCTGACGAACACCAGCGTGCCTGGATAGTTTTCCAGCGCCAGGTTCAGCGCCTCGATGGATTCCATGTCCAGGTGGTTGGTTGGTTCGTCCATCACCAGCACGTTTGGCTTTTGCAGGATCAGCTTGCCGAACAGCATGCGGCCCTGTTCACCACCGGAAATCACCTTCACCGACTTGAGGATCTCGTCGTTGGAGAACAGCATGCGGCCGAGGGTGCCACGAATCACCTGTTCGCCCTGGGTCCACTGGCCCATCCAGTCGAACAGGGTGACGTCGTCTTCGAAGTCGTGGGCATGGTCCTGGGCGTAGTAGCCGACTTCGGCGCTCTCGGTCCATTTCACCGCACCGGCATCCGGGGTCATTTCACCGACCAGAGTGCGCAGCAGGGTGGTCTTGCCGATACCGTTCGGGCCGATGATCGCGACGCGCTCGCCGGCTTCGATGGTGAAGCTGAAGTCCTTGAACAGTGGCTTGCCGTCGAAGCCCTTGGAGACTTTCTCCAGGGTCACGGCCTGGCGGTGCAGCTTCTTGGTCTGTTCGAAACGAATGAACGGGCTGACCCGGCTCGACGGCTTGACCTCGGCCAACTGGATCTTGTCGATCTGCTTGGCGCGGGAGGTAGCCTGCTTGGCTTTCGAGGCGTTGGCCGAGAAGCGGCTGACGAAGGTCTGCAGCTCGGCGATCTGGGCTTTCTTCTTGGCGTTGTCCGACAGCAACTGCTCGCGGGACTGGGTCGCGGCGGTCATGTACTCGTCATAGTTGCCCGGGAACAGGCGCAGCTCGCCGTAGTCCAGGTCGGCCATGTGGGTGCAGACACTGTTCAGGAAGTGACGGTCGTGGGAAATGATGATCATGGTGCTGTTACGCGCCGTGAGGATGCTTTCCAGCCAACGGATGGTGTTGATGTCCAGGTGGTTGGTTGGTTCGTCGAGCAGCAGCACTTCCGGATTGGAGAACAGCGCCTGGGCCAGCAACACTCGCAATTTCCAGCCTGGAGCGACTTCGCTCATCGGACCGAAATGCTGTTCCAGCGGAATACCCAGGCCCAGCAGCAGCTCACCGGCGCGGGATTCGGCGGTGTAGCCGTCCATCTCGGCGAATTCGGTTTCCAGCTCGGCGACGGCCATGCCGTCTTCCTCGGTCATTTCCGGCAGCGAATAGATGCGATCGCGCTCGGCCTTGACCTTCCACAGCTCCTCGTGGCCCATGATCACCGTGTCGATCACGGTGAATTCCTCGTAGGCGAACTGATCCTGGCGCAGCTTGCCGAGGCGGGTGTTCGGCTCGAGCATGACCTGGCCGCCGCTTGGCTCCAGATCGCCACCGAGAATCTTCATGAAGGTGGACTTGCCACAGCCGTTGGCGCCGATCAGGCCGTAGCGATTGCCGTTGTTGAACTTGACCGAGACGTTCTCGAACAGAGGTTTGGCGCCGAACTGCATGGTGATGTTAGCGGTAGAAATCAAGTGCTTGTCCTGCGGGGGTTCCAGAGGTGTATTTAGTCGCTCGTGTCAGCGTTGGGCCAATCTTGGGCCAATTCGACTCTAGGCGGCAGCTTCTCCAGCTCCCTCCAGTCAGACGAGGAGCTGATCCATTTCGCGTAGGTAGAAAGCAACATCCAGACGCTGTGCCCAAGCTGATTCGCGATGAACACAAGGTTCATCGCGGCCATGAGGCACGTGGTTGCGTAGGTGCGGCGGGTGTCTTACTGACGGCGTTCACGGATGCTCAGCGCCTTGAGCGCTGATTTGAAGGCGCGGATTGTAACACCTGGCTCGTTGATCCACAGCCCACCTTTGCTCGGTTGCAACACGAAAGGGTTGACCGGGTGTTCCGACCTGGAGGCGAGGCGGTGCATGGGTTGCCTCCTTTGGGCGCATTTTGTACAGCCGAGCAGATCGGCAATGCGTTGTTCGGTGGTTTTGTCGACGCCACCGGTGGTGGCTGTTATGGATAAGTGCATTTTCAAAAGCCGCACCCGAAATAGCCGATACTCCGTAATCATCGGCCGCCAGGACGGTCAAGCTCGATTCGATGAGAACAACCAGCCTTGAGAGAGCGAAACGGCTTGCTGATGCGATTATGTTTGTGAGGTCTTCGAGGCAATAGCTCTCCATGCGCGCGCTAGACGCAGGCTTGATTTGGTTTTCAGTATTGGGAGGCGTAAAGGTTAATGGCTTTGTGCTATATAGCTCTTTTGCCAAGGACGCTCCCATGTCGACTAACTATCAAGCGCAGTACAAATCATCTGCAAATCAGCAGTGGCAAACTAAAACCCATGGCTCCGAAATGGGATGTATGCAGGAGCTTTCTCGGTTGAGGGCGAAGTACCCGTTTGCCCGGGTAATTGATCCGGCAGGTCGAGTTGTAAGCTAACTATGGAAAGGGCTTTCACGGGTGCGTTGCGCCCGCATCATCGCTAGTGAGAGTCGCTCATTTGTGGTTCACCCCTCTCCCTGATACCGTCGCTCCCTGGCCTATAGGAGGAATGGATGAGTAAGGTCAAGTATTGGGTGTTCACCGTTGGCGCAGTGCTGTCGGCCTTGTCCGGCGCCGCGGTTGTCTGGAAGGGGTTCACCGAAAACCATTGGTACTTGGCGGCAACGCCGATTTATTTGGTGATTGCCGTGTCGCTCTGGAACATGGCCTCCAGGCTTCGTAAAGCGTAGGGAAGATGCTGGTGCTCCTTGAGCAGTTCAGTCTGCTAGCATCGCGGTTTTGCAGTGAAGGACCCCATCATGAAGATCAACAGGGCATCCATAGCGCTGGCAGGTGTCGCCCTCATGACATGTACCAGTGCCTGGTCCTGGTACATGAAGGGCGACGTCATCCAGTTCAATGCGGCTGAGCGGAACTTCTGCGAGGCGGGGGCGATGGATGCTGCCGCTATCATGTACAGCAGGCAAATGGGTACGTCGCTGTCATATGCCTATGAAGCGTATTCCGATATCCATGAAAAGATGAGAGAAAAGTTCCGCAAGATGGCCGAAGACTATCCCATAGAAAGCACGAAAGAGAAGAAAATGGCAGTCGCCGATAAATTCACCAACGACATGCACAGAGGGTGCTTTCTATACCTGAAGGTGTCCCAGCCAGAGTCGTTTGCCGAGTAAGTTCAAACGTTGTTGCTATGGCAAACGTAATTTTTCATCGGTCATGAAACACCCCGCCCGCCACTGCCACCCTCAGTGTATTTCACCGCAAACGGATTGACTTAAGGCATCTTGCCATTATGGTGCTGTGACAATCATCGCGTGCGGGGAAAGGAACATGGCGAATCTGCTGGTAAAAGGCGCTCGGCTACTGGCCGTCGGGGCGGCATTGTCCAGCCTGCATGGCTGCATGCTCGACCCTGCGGGCATTGGCCTGACCCTGGCGCAGGCGGCCTATACGCCAGATGATCCGGAGCCCATCGACCACCTGACCCCGCTCAAGGACATGTATCGGGCGCAGGATTGTCCGCAATTGGACCGCACCGATGGGGCACTGAGATTCACTCTGGCCCAGCCCGGCGAGCACACTATCGTGCCGACGGCGCTGGAAGCCATCCGCCAGGTCAAGGCGGAAAAAGGCTGTCCGGCCGAAGCTCAGGTCGCTGCGACAGTGGCACCAGCTACGGCACCGGCTTTAAATACCGTGCCTGCCACCAATACGGCGTCAACTGCAAACGGGGCGCCGCTTACCGTCAATGTCGCTCCGCCAGCGTCCGGAAGGGGCTGGCTGGGCGCGTCGTTGCTTCCTGCCGACAAGTTGCACGACGTCCTCGTCCGGGACCTGGGCTTGCCCGACAGCCACGGGGTGTTGGTAACCGGTGTCATCCCGGGAAGTGCCGCGGCCCAAGCCGGGATCAAGGCCGCAGACGTGATCCAGTCCATCGACGGCCAGGTGTTTGACCAGACCACCCAGTTGATCGCCTACCTTGCCTCGACCAAGGCGGGCAGTCCGGTGACCCTGAAGCTATGGCGCAGCCGCAGCAGCATTACCCTTGTCGCCACCTTGTCGGGCACCCAGCCACCGCCGATTTACGCGGCGACGGGTTCGCTTATCTACTGCTATGCCACGGCAATGCCCGGCACACTCATCCCCGGCGGCGGCAGTTACTGGTTGAGCACGCCATTCGCCTTGCCGGGCGCAACGGTCAACAATGCCGCCGAGCGCGGGAAAGTGGTGGGTCAGCAGTTCAAGCAGTACCTGCTGAGCCAGGGCGTGAATCCCGAGACGGTCAAGGAGGCGTTCGGCATTTGCAGCCAGGGCATCGGCAACGCAAACACCTTCCTTGAAGCCGAAGAAAATTCGCGCAAACATCCTGCGTTCCTGGCCACCAATTCCACAAGTGTGAAGATCCTCTGGCAGCCCTGAAGCGCGAGGGCATCGTAAAGGCAAGGAGGCCTTGTTGAAATTCATTGTCATGGAGCTCCATCGCAGCGAGTTCCCCGATCCCATCACCTTCACGGAGGGCACCTCGCTGCAGGTGGGCGAGGCCTATCAGGGCGATGAAGGTTGGGAACACTGGTATTTCTGCGAAACCGCAGGGCAGCGTGGCGGTTGGGTGCCGGCTCAGGTGATCCAGATGCTGGCGCCGGGACAGGGCGTGGCGCGGGAGGATTACACCGCACGGGAACTGGACGTCGAGGTGGGGGAGCGGTTGCTGGGAGGGCGGCAACTCAATGGTTGGGTCTGGTGTGGCCGGGACGGCGAATCCGGCTGGGTGCCGCTACGTATTCTGCTCGCGTGCGGCTACTGACGCCTCAATCAAGCTGTTTGACCAGCAACTTGCTCTCGTTCATCCGTGCACGTTCGCTCCAGGAGGCGGTGTGGCTGGCCTTGTTCCAGCGCACTTTACTGATGCCATTTTCTTCGGCGCGGGCGATGGCGTCGGTGATGCAGCGCAGGCCCACGGTGGCGCCGACGCAGGCGCCGTCGATCAGCAGCGCGGCTTTCCAGGCTTCCAGCCAGCTCATGCCGTTGCGATCGGTGACCACGACCTTTTTCAGGCCGTTCTTTACATAGTGAATCTCGTACTTGTCCTGCATGTCCCTGCCTGTAGGCTGAACGTCCTTGAATTGCGAAATATTATCATTAGCGCTGACGTAATGACATTGGCGCATGGTCTTACACTAGTCGCGAATTGCCTGCGATAGAGCGGCGCAGATCAATTGTGCAGCGTTTACAGGGCGTCGCTGCTGTAGTTAACTGACCCGCCGTGGCACGTAGCCACCCGTCTTGAGGCAAATAGCTGTGACCTTGAGTTTCCGCCCCGTGCAGGCCAGCGATGTTCCGACCCTCTGCACCTTCGCCCAGACCGCCGACGAGGCGTTTTTCTTCTTTCCCAAGTGCACGTTTCCCGTCACACCTGAGCAAATGACTGCGGCCATCGCTCAGCGCAGCGACTCATCCGTGGTGGTCGAGGGCGATGAGGTACTGGCGTTCGCCAACTTCTACCAGTGGGAGCAGGGCGGCACCTGCTCGCTGGGCAATGTGCTGGTCTCGCCCGCCGCGCGTGGACGGGGCGTGGCGCGTTACCTGGTTCAGCAGATGATCGAGGTGGCGCGCAGCCGCCATCAGGCGCGGGAAATGAAAGTGTCCTGCTTCAATCACAACACCGCCGGATTGTTGCTCTACCCGGCACTGGGCTTCGTGCCATTCGGCATCGAGGAGCGTCAGGACCCGGCCGGCCAACGCGTCGCGCTGGTGCAGATGAAGCAACGGTTGGCGCCGGCAGACGGCGCGCCGTTGACGGCATGACTGCGACGGCCTATACAGGCCCGGTCAATTCGTACCCGTAGCAGGACATTTACCCACATGCATGATGAAGACGACGTTCACGAGCCCGAGCATGATCACCTGCTCGACCATGAATTTCATGACGATGACGAAAGTGAAACCCACGCCGACCCGATGTTCGACGACGTCGAGGACGAGGAATACGGCCTCGATGTGCTGGACGAAGAGGACCACGAAGACTGGTGAGCAACCCTCAGT
>NZ_QKVL01000045.1 GCF_003231275.1 Pseudomonas huaxiensis | reverse complement strand
TCGTTATTTCTGAAACACCACACTAGTCGCTTTACCTTAAGTTACAAACCTCTCCTTCGATATGCGCTATACAGCTGCATAAGCGCGGTAAATGGCTATCTGCCATAGCGCCAGACAACAATAAGAAATCGAAGGAGACGCCCAGTGAAGAGCCTGCTCCGTCCGGCCGTTGCGTTGATGAATCGCCTGAGCTTCGGGATGAAGTTCAGTCTGATAAGTGTCATGTTCTTCCTGCCCATGCTCGTGACCAACTTCTATCTGGTCAGCGATTCCTACGCCAAATTCCATGCGACCCGCGTCGAACTGCAGAGCCTCGATCTGTTGCGCGGCAGCCTCGCCCTGCGTGCGGATCTGGAAACCCTCGGCAACCTGGTGCAGATCAACGCCGTGCTCGGTCAGGCGGGCAAGGCCGAGGACATCGAGGCCCGTATCGCCACCGTCGGCCAGCAAGCCCAGGCGCGGCTCGCCGCGCTCCAGCCGGTGAGCACCGACGAGACGCTGGCCCAAGCGTTTATCAGCAAACGCGATGAACTGGCCAGCGCCTTGGCGACCGCCCAGGCAGAAAGCTCGCTGCAGGCCCAGGTCGCGCTCTTCGACAAGTTGCAATCCCAGGCCCAGACGCTGCCACGGGTGGTCGCCAGCCAGTCCGGCCTGAACCAGGACGCCGACAGCGCCATGCGCCAACTGAGCGAACTGGTCACCACGGTGACCCCGCAAGTCACCCAGATGCTCGGTGAAGGCCGGGCCATGGGGTCTTATTCGCTGGGCCAGGGCTTTATCAACTCGACGGCCAGCACCCGCTTCGAAGACCTGTTGCAGCAACTCGAAAAACTCGCTGCCGACTACGCCCTCAAGGTTCAGGATGCGCTGGCCGGCGACACGCAGGCGCAGGCCCGCCTGGGTTCGCAGGCCGCCAGCAGCCAGGCTTCGCTGAAGCAAGCCAGCGAGCTGTTCGAAAGCCAGGTGGTGGTGGCCGAAACCCTCGATGCGCCGTGGACGGCTTTCTATCAGCAGACCAGCGACCTGATGGCCCGCACCTATGAGCTGAACGAGGCCACCGTGGCCTTTCTCGACCAGCAGTTGCAGCAGCGCCTTGCTGAGTACCGCAGCCACATGATCCTGCTGGTAGTGGCCCTGGCCACGGTGTTCCTGCTGATCGTCTACCTCTACAGCGGCTTCTATGCCTCGACCCGCAACACCCTGAGCAGCCTCGGCGCGGTGATGGACAAGGTCGCGGCCGGTGACATGACCGTCAGCTTCCAGGCGCAGAGCCGTGACGAACTGGGCGAACTGGGCCAGGTGTTCAACGGCACGGTGCAGCGCATCCATGACCTGATCGAGCGCGTCGGCCAGACCGTCAGCGAAGTCGAGCGCCAGGCCGAGCAAGTGCATGTTGTGTCGTCGCGCAGCAACCAGGCGGTGAGCGGTCAGCGCGGGCAGATCGAGCAGGTCGCCACGGCGATGAACCAGATGTCCGCCACCGCTCAGGAAGTTGCGCGCAGCGCGGCGGCAGCGGTGAGCAGCGCCCACAGCGTCAACCAGGAGACGGTCACCGGTCGTGGCCTGGTCGAATCGCAGCAAGGCAGCATTGCCGGGCTGGCGGCGGAAATCGACCAGTCGGTGGTGGTGATCAACCAGTTGGTCAGCGACAGCCAGGCCATCAGCCGGGTGCTGGAAGTGATCAAGAGCATTGCCGAGCAAACCAACCTGCTGGCGCTCAACGCGGCCATCGAAGCGGCGCGGGCGGGCGAGCAGGGCCGGGGCTTTGCGGTGGTGGCGGACGAGGTACGCACCTTGGCCAAGCGCACCCAGCAGTCCACCGGCGAAATCGACGAAATGATCTCGCGCCTGCAGAACGGTGTAGGTGCGGCGGTGCGGGCGATGGACAGCAGTCACCAGATGGCGGCGGGGACGGTGAGTCAGTCGCAGCAAGTGCAGCAGGCGCTGGAAAATATCCTCGGCGCGATTGGCATGATCGTCGACCAGAACCAGCAGATTGCTGCGGCGGTGGAACAACAGACCGCGGTGGCCCATGACATCGACCAGAACATCGTGCAGATCAACCGCGCGGCGGAACACACGACCCAGGGCGCGCACCAGACCGAGGACGCGAGCCGGCAGTTGAGTGCGCAGGTGATGGAGTTGAAGCAGTTGATCGGTGCGTTCAGGGTCTAATGATTTTGTGGGTATCAGGGGCCGAACCGCAGCGATGAGGCCCTCAACATCAACCCCTAACTCCAGCCAAACATCTCACAGGCATTCCGGCTACTAGCCTCCGCCAGCATCTCCACCCCAATCCCCATGATCCCCGCCAATGCCGCGGCAATCTCCGGCAAATGCAGCGGACTGTTCCTGATCCCGGGAAACATCGCCGGCGCCATGTCCGGCGCATCGGTTTCCAGCACCACACTGTCCAGCGGCAAACGCGGCAATACCTTGTGCAGGCGCAGCGCTTGCGGCCAGGTGGCGGCGCCGCCAAGGCCGAGCTTGAATCCTAGGCGGATGTATTCACGCGCCTCTTCATAGCTGCCGGCAAAGGCATGAATGATCCCGCCCCGAGGCAGCTTGAACCGCTTGAGCGTGGCGATCACCGCCGCATGGCTGCGACGCACATGCAGCAACGCCGGCAGATCGAAATCCACCGCCAATTGCAGTTGCGCTTCGAACAGCGCCTGCTGACGCTCGCGGTCCAGCTCCGGCAGGTAGTAATCCAGCCCGAATTCGCCCACGGCGCAGAGTTGCGGATCGCCGCGCAGGCGGCTCAGCCAGTCACCCAGCGCGGTCAGGTGCTGCGGCGTGTGCGCGTCGAGGTACACCGGGTGCAGGCCAAACGCTGCGTAAAGCGAAGGCTCGGCCTTGACCAGATCCCACACCCGTTGCCAGTTGGCCTCGAACACCCCCAGCACCACCATCCGCTCGACCCCGCCCGCTGCGGCCGCCGCCAGCAGCTCGCGGCGGTCGGCGTCGAAGTCGGGGAAATCCAGGTGGGTGTGGGTGTCGATCAGGCGCATGGTCAGCCTTTGAAGATGCGCTGCTTGAACGTCCGCGCCACGGCATGAATGCCCGGCTGGTACTGCTTCTGTTCCACGGCGGCGAGAGCCAGTTCCAGCGCGGTTTCGGCGATCAGGCCGTGTTGCTGGGCCATGGCGTTGACCGGCAGCGGCAGGAAGTCGAGCAACTGGGTGTCGCCGAAGGTGCCAAGGTGCAAGGTCCGGGAGTCGGCCGGGCGGGTCGAAAGTACATCGAACACGCCTTGCAGCAGCACGTAGGAGGTGGTTACCAGCGCATCCGGCAGACCGCCCAGGTCGGCCAGCAACTGGCTCATCAACTGGCGCCCGCATTCGCGGCTGAACGCCTCGCCCTGGTACTGGCTGACCTTGCCGGTGAAGGCGTGCAGCGCCTGGTCGAAGCCGCTGGCGCGGGCCTGGCTGACGCTGAGTTCCGGGCGTGCGCCGATCAGGGCGATGTTCGACGGCGCCAGTTCCAGCAGGCTGCCAGTGAGTTGCAGGCTGGCCGGCTGGTCGTCGCTGACCACCGAGCAGAACACCTTCGGCTCCATGCTGCGGTCGATGGCGATGATCGGCATGCCTTTGTCTTGCAGTTCGCGGTAGCTGTCGTCGCTGGGCGGCAGGCAACTGGCGACGAACAGCGCGTCGCAGCGACGGGCGCGGAACAGTTGCTGCAATTGCCGCTCGCTGTCGGGCTGGTCGTCGCTGCTGGCGATCAGCAACTGGTAACCGCGAGCCCGCGCACCTTGCTCAAGCTGCTTGGCGATGCGTGCGTAGCTGGGGTTTTCCAGGTCGGGGAGGATGAAGCCGAGTGTCCGCGTATGCCGGCTGCGCAGACCCGCTGCTTGCGGGTTGGGGGTGAAGCCATGGGCCTCGACCACCGCGCGGACACGTTCCACGGTCGCATTGCTGATGCGTTGCTGTTCGGCCTTGCCATTGATCACGTAGCTGGCGGTGGTCACGGAGACACCGGCCAGACGGGCTATATCGCTGAGTTTCACCGAATTTTCCTTGTTATATACCGGGACTGGCTGCGAAGCCTGACCGCGCATTGTCGCCGATCCTGAGCCTTTGGCGCAGACGACCATTGTCGCAATTGTCCGGCACAAAGGGACTTCATTGTTCGCAGGTTATCGAGTAACGTGCACTCCATTTATGGATTAAACGTTTCAGCAAGCGATTTTACTGCCGCACCAAGCGCTTGCCGTAGGATCAGATGATTGCTGGCCCTATGCTTTTACCTCAACAACAATAACCTCGACGCCGTCCCGGCGTTGCAAAGGAGACGGTCATGCTCGAGTTCACCACGGCGCAGATATCCATGGGCCAGACGGCTGTGGACAAGTCCGCGGCCTTGCAGCTTCTGGCCGGACACCTGGTGCGCGACGGGCTGGTTGCCGAAGGTTATCTGGCCGGTTTGCAGGCCCGTGAAGCGCAGGGCTCGACCTTTCTCGGTCAGGGCATCGCCATTCCCCACGGCACGCCGCAGACCCGCGATCTGGTGCACGTCACCGGCGTGCGCCTGATGCAATTCCCCGAGGGCGTGGACTGGGGCGACGGCCAGCGTGTGTTCCTGGCCATCGCCATTGCTGCCCGCTCCGACGAACACCTGCTCCTGCTGCAACAACTCACCCGCGCCCTGGGCGACGCCGATATGGCCGAGGCCCTGAGCCGCGCCGACAGCGCCGAAGCGGTGCTGCACCTGTTGCAGGGCGCGCCGCGCGACCTGCTGCTGGACGAGCGTACCCTTGGCCTCGGTGTACCCGCCGACGATTTCGACGACCTGCTCTGGCAAGGCGCACGGCTGTTGCGCCGGGTGGAGTGCGTCGACGGCGATTTCGCCGGCCGCTTGCAGCAGGTCGAGCCGCTGTCGCTGGGCGACGGCCTCTGGTGGCTGCACAGTGAGCAGGCGGTGCGCCAGCCGGGGCTGGCCTTCGTCACGCCGCAACAACCGCTGCGGCATCAGGGCCAGCCGATCAATGGCCTGTTTTGCCTGGCCAGCCAGGGCGACGCGCATCAAACCGTGCTTGAACGCCTGTGCGGTCTGTTGGTCGAGGGCCGCGGTCAGGAATTGTTGCGCGCCGGCAACGTCCGCACCTTGCTGGGCATGTTGGGCGGCGCGGTACCGACCGATTGGCCCAGCGCCCGTATCGCCCTGGCCAACCCGCACGGCCTGCATGCGCGCCCGGCGAAGATCCTTGCGCAACTGGCCAAGGAATTCGACGGTGAGGTGCGCGTGCAGGTGGTCGACGGCAACGCGCCCGCCGTCTCGGTGAAAAGCCTGAGCAAGCTGCTGAGCCTCGGCGCGCGCCGGGGCCAGGTGCTCGAATTCAGTGTCGAACCGCGTATCGCCGAGGCGCTGCCGGCCTTGCTGGCGGCCGTCGAAAGCGGCCTCGGCGAAGAGGTTGAAGCGCTGCCGGCCGTCACCCAGGTGGCGATCGACACGCCCGCGCCGCTGACCACACAGGTGAAGCCCGCAGACGGCTCGACGCTTCAGGGCATCGCCGCCGCGCCGGGCATCGCCAGTGGTCCGGCGCATGTTCACCTGTTGCAGACGTTCGATTACCCGTTGCGCGGTGAGTCTCCCGCGCTGGAACGCCAGCGCCTGCAAGACGCACTGGCGCGGGTGCGCGCCGAGATCGACGGGCTGATCCTGCGCAGCCAGGCCACGGCGATCCGCGAGATTTTCATCACCCACTTGGAAATGCTCGCCGACCCCGGGCTCGGCGACGAAGTGGAACTGCGCCTGCGCCAGGGCGAAAGCGCTCCGGCCGCCTGGCTGGCGGTGATCGACGCGGCGGCGCGGCAGCAGGAAGCCCTGCAGGACGCCTTGCTCGCCGAGCGTGCGGCGGACCTGCGCGATGTTGGCCGCC
The DNA here is from genome assembly GCF_003231275.1 of Pseudomonas huaxiensis. Classification (GTDB taxonomy): domain Bacteria; phylum Pseudomonadota; class Gammaproteobacteria; order Pseudomonadales; family Pseudomonadaceae; genus Aquipseudomonas; species Aquipseudomonas huaxiensis. The sequence goes on along the minus strand of NZ_QKVL01000045.1, from coordinate 35,465 downwards.
GCGTGCTGGCGCAACTCTGTGGCGTCAGCGAAACGCCCGAGCCCGAGCAGCCTTACGTATTCGTGATGGCCGAGGTTGGCCCGTCCGACGTGGCGCGCCTGGACCCGACGCGGGTCGCCGGCATCCTCACCGCCCGCGGCGGTGCCACGGCGCACAGCGCCATCGTGGCGCGGGCGCTGGGCATTCCCGCCGTGGTCGGCGCTGGCGATGCGGTGTTGTTGATCGCGCCCGGCACGGCGTTGCTGCTGGACGGTCAGCGCGGTCGCGTCACCGTGGCGCCGGCCGCAGATCAACTGGAAAAGGCCCTGGCCGAGCGCGAGCAACGCGAAGCACGCCTGCGCGCCGCCCACGCCTCCCGCCATGAGCCGGCGATCACCCGCGACGGCCACGGGGTGGAAGTCTTCGCCAACATCGGTGAAAGCAGCGGCATCGACAAAGTGGTCGAGCAGGGCGCCGAGGGCGTTGGGCTGCTGCGTACCGAACTGATTTTCATGGCCCATCCGCAATTGCCGGACGAGTCCACTCAGGAAATCGAATATCGCCGCGTGCTCGACGGCCTCGGCGGTCGGCCGTTGGTGGTGCGCACCCTGGATGTCGGTGGCGACAAGCCGCTGCCGTACTGGCCGATCGACAAGGAAGAAAACCCGTTTCTGGGTGTGCGCGGCATCCGCCTGACCCTGCAACGCCCGCAGGTGATGGAAAGCCAGCTTCGCGCCCTGCTGCGTGCGGCAGGCGAGCGACCGTTGCGGATCATGTTCCCGATGGTCGGGCAGGTGGAGGAGTGGCGTCAGGCGCGGCAGATGGTCGAGCGCTTGCGCGGCGAGATTCCAGTCGCTGACCTGCAGGTCGGGATCATGATCGAAGTGCCCTCGGCAGCGCTGTTGGCACCGGTCCTGGCGGCGGAAGTGGATTTCTTCAGTGTCGGCACCAACGATCTGACCCAGTACACCCTGGCCATCGACCGCGGTCACCCGAGCCTTTCGGCCCAGGCCGACGGCCTGCACCCGGCGGTGCTCAACCTGATCGACATGACCGTGCGTGCGGCCCACGCCCATGGCAAGTGGGTGGGCGTGTGCGGCGAGCTGGCGGGCGATCCGCAGGCGGTGCCGATTCTGGTTGGGCTGGATGTGGATGAATTGAGCGTGGCGCCGCGTGGCATTGCCGAAGTGAAGGCCCAGGTGCGCGCCCTGAGTATTGAACAAGCCCGGATTCTGGCGCGACAAGCGCTGAGCCTGGGCAGTGCCGGCGACGTGCGGGCACTGGTGGAGACGCTGTGATGGCCAAGATTCTGACCCTGACCCTGAACCCGGCGCTGGACGTCACCGTGAGCCTTGAGGCGTTGCGCACCGGTGCGGTCAACCGCGCTTCGGCCCAGCACAGCCATGCTGCCGGCAAGGGCCTGAATGTGGCCCAGGTGCTCGCCGACCTTGGCCACGAGCTGAGCGTCAGCGGCTTTCTCGGCCTGGACAATCTGGCGCCCTTCGACGCGCTGATGCAGCGCCGCGGCTTCGTCGACGGCTTCATCCGCGTGCCGGGCGAGACCCGCAGCAATATCAAGCTGGTGGAGCACGGCGGACAGGTCACCGATATCAACGGCCCGGGCCCGGAAGTGGACGAAGCGGCCCGTCAGGCGCTGCTCGATCGCCTCGACCAGCTCGCGCCCGGACATGACGTTGTGGTGGTCGCCGGCAGCCTGCCCCGCGGTATCAGTACGCAGTGGCTCGAAGCGCTGCTGATCCGGCTCAAGGCCATGGGCCTGAAAGTCGCCTTCGACAGCAGCGGCGCGGCCCTTGAGGCCGGCTTGCGCGCGGTGCCATGGCTGGTCAAACCCAATACCGAGGAACTGGGCGAAGTGCTCGGCACGCCTGTGCACGGCTTTGCCGAGCAGCGTGAGGCGGCGCAACGGCTGATCGGACAGGGCATCGAGCATGTGGTGGTGTCCCAGGGCGAGCAGGGCGTCAACTGGTTCAGCCGTGGCGCGGTACTGCAAGGGCTGCCGCCGCAGGTGACGATTGCCAGCACCGTGGGTGCCGGTGATTCGCTGCTGGCCGGTATGGTCCACGGCCTGCTGGCGGGCGAAGCGGCGGAGCAGACCCTGCGCCGCGCCACCGCCATCGCCGCGCAGGCGGTCAGCCAGATCGGCTTCGGTATCAACGACCGCGCGCAACTGGCGCGCTTCGAAACGGAAGTCCGCATTCAGACCCCGAGCGCAGAACAAGAGGGTGAACAATGAAACTCGCGATCGTCACCGCCTGCCCCAACGGCCAGGTAGCCAGTGTATTGAGCGCCCGCCTGCTGGACGCCGCCGCCCAGCGCCTGGGCTGGAGCACCAGCGTCGAAGTGCACGACCCGGCTCGCACCGAGCGGCAGTTGTCGGCGGCGGTGATCGCCGATGCCGACTGGGTGTTGGTGGTTGCCAGCGGTCCGCTGGCGTTGCAGCGTTTCGCCGGCAAGCGGCTGTTGCAGAGCACCCCGGCCCGGGCGTTGCAGGATGTGGATAACTTCTTGCGCGAAGCGGCCGACAAGGCCGAGGTCTATCAGCCAGGCGAGGAGGCTGCCGCACCCGTCCCGGCGAAGGCCGCCAGGATTGTCGCCGTCACCGCTTGTCCGACCGGCGTGGCCCACACCTTCATGGCCGCCGAGGCGCTGCAACAGGCCGCGCAACAGATGGGCCTGCAGTTGAGCGTGGAAACCCAGGGCTCGGTCGGCGCGCGCAACCCGCTGAGCGCGGCGGCGATTGCCGAGGCCGATGTGGTGCTGCTGGCCGCCGATATCGACGTGCCCACCGAGCGTTTCGCTGGCAAGCGCATCTTTCGCTGCGGCACCGGCGTGGCGCTGAAACAGGCCAAAGCCACGCTGGAAAAAGCCCTCGCTGAAGCGCGCGAAGAAAGTACCGCCAACGCCCAGGCGGTGAAGGCGAGCAACGAGAAGACCGGCGTCTACAAGCACCTGCTGACTGGCGTGTCGTTCATGCTGCCGATGGTGGTGGCCGGTGGTCTGTTGATTGCCCTGTCGTTCGTGTTCGGCATCGAAGCTTTCAAGGAGCCGGGTACGCTGCCGGCGGCGCTGATGCAGATCGGCGGCGAGGCGGCGTTCAAGCTGATGGTGCCGCTGCTGGCGGGCTACATCGCCTATTCCATCGCCGATCGGCCGGGGCTGGCGCCGGGAATGATCGGCGGCCTGCTGGCCAGTACGTTAGGCGCGGGTTTCATAGGCGGCATCATCGCCGGGTTTCTCGCTGGCTACAGCGCCAAGGCCATCAGCCGCTGGCTAAAACTGCCGACCAGCCTTGAGGCGCTCAAGCCGATCCTGCTGATCCCGCTGTTCTCCAGCCTGTTCACCGGGCTGGTGATGATCTATGTGGTCGGCCAGCCGGTGGCGGGGCTGCTCGCCGGGCTGACCCAGTTCCTCGACAGCATGGGCACCACCAACGCGATTCTGCTGGGCATCGTGCTCGGCGCGATGATGTGCGTTGACCTCGGTGGACCGGTGAACAAGGCGGCGTATGCCTTCTCGGTCGGGCTGCTGGCCTCGCAGAGTTATGCACCGATGGCCGCGACCATGGCGGCCGGCATGGTGCCGCCGATCGGCCTGGGCATCGCCACCTTCCTCGCCCGCCGCAAGTTTGCCCAGAGCGAGCGTGAAGCGGGCAAGGCGGCGTTGGTGCTGGGCTTGTGCTTTATTTCCGAAGGCGCGATTCCCTTTGCGGCGAAAGACCCGCTGCGGGTGATTCCGGCGAGTATTGCTGGCGGCGCGCTGACCGGGGCCTTGTCGATGTACTTCGGCTGCAAGCTGATGGCGCCCCATGGTGGGCTGTTCGTGATGCTGATCCCGAACGCGATCAACCATGCGCTGTTGTACCTGCTGGCGATTGTCGCGGGGAGTTTGCTGACGGCGGTGGTGTATGCGGTGTTGAAGCGGGGCGAGGGGGTTGAGTTGGCGGTGGCGCCAGTCAAGAGCTGACTCATTTCCCTGTGGGAGCGAGCTTGCTCGCGAAGGGGCGCGTCGCGGCCCCATAGGGTCTGCTACCGGAGTTTTGGGGCTGCTTTGCAGCCCTTCGCGAGCAAGCTCGCTCCCACAGGGGAAATGGGGTTCAGGCCAGTCGCTCCAGCGCTTTCACCAGCAACCCAACTTCCGTCGGCGTCGTGCTGAACCCCGGCGTCACCCGAATACACGGCCCGCACGCCGAGCCCTCGCGTGCCACGGTGAACAGGTCGAACTCGCGCAACAAGCGCTCGGCCATGGCGATCTGGTCGTGGTGCCGGGTGAAGCGGAACGAGGTGATGCCGCAATACAGCCGCGGGTCATCCGGGGTCATCACTTCGATCCCGGGAATCTCCCGCGCCGGCGCCACCCATAGATTGCGCAGGTAATTCAGCCGCGCGCCTTTCACCGCCGTACCGCCAACTGCCTCATGCTCATCGAACACCGTCGGCAACGTCAGCCAGGCGGGAACGTTCGGCGTGCCATACGGTGCCCGCGAGCGGATGTCGGCCTGTGGATAACGCAGCTCGCCCATGTCCGGGTCGATGGCGTCGATCTTGTCGGGGGCGATGTAGACCACGCCAAGGCTCAGCGGCGCGCCGATCCATTTCTGCAAATTGAAGCCCGCCAGTTCGATACCCAGGTGTTCCAGGTTGAAGTCGATCTGACCCAGCGCGTGGGCGCCATCGAGGATCACGTCCACGCCGGACTCGCGGGCGCAGGCGGCAATCGCCTGGACCGGCATCACCAGCCCGGTGCGGTGGGTGACGTAGGTCAGTGGCATCAGGCGGATGCGCGGGTGCCGTTCGAAGGCGTCGCGGTAGCTCTGCACCAGGTTGTCGAAGGTGGCCGGGTGCGGGTGATGGATCTCGATCAGTTCCAGGCCGCGCTGGCGGGCCAGCCAGCGCATGGCGTTCTGCACGCTGTCGTATTCCAGATCGCTGACCAGCAACTGGTCGCCGGGCTGCAGGCGGTTGTAGTTGCGGATCAGCGATTGCAGTGCGGCGGAAGCGCTCTGGGCGATGGCGACGGTGTAGTCCGGTACGCCCAGCAGTTCGGCAACGGCATCGCGAATCTGCACACTGCCGACCTGCTCGAAGTGCTGGCGTACTGGCAGCGAATTGCAGCGGTTGATGGCGTCGATGTGCTGTTGATAGGTCTGCGCGACGGTGCGCGTCATGCGCCCGAAGTAACCGTATTCCAGGTTTACCGGGCCGGGCTCGACGTCGTATTTCGCGGCGATGCGTTGCCAGTAGCCCTCATCACGGGCCAGAAGGGAGGGCTCAGATGAAGGCGGGTGGTCCATGCACGTGCTCGCTTTTTCAGGGACGGGGGCGGGGGTGTTTTTTACGCAGGGGTTCCAGCAGGTCGGCAAGGCCGTTGTGATCCACCTCGTGCATCAGCGCCAGCAGGCCGCCCAGCTCGCCGTGGGGAAAACCCTGGCGGGCAAACCAGTTCAGGTAGGGACCGGGCAGGTCGGCGATCAGCCGGCCCTTGTATTTGCCGTAAGGCATTTCGCGGGTGACCAGCAGTTCGAGGGTTTCGGGATTCATGGCACACGGCAAAGACTGATGAATGGCCGGACGATACAGGCAATCTGCATGAAGGCCAAAGGACAGTTCATGCAGAAAGCGCGGGTACAGTTTTCAATGATTTTTGTAAGTTATTGATATATCTAGAGAATTACAGGTGGTCGGGTCTGGCACGAAGGCTGCGTTATCCATTGGGAACATCCCTCATGCAAAAGGAGCCGTGTCATGACCGATACCAACAAAGAAGTCATTTCTGTCCTCAACGACCTGATCGAGTTCAGCAAGGATGGCGAGAAAGGCTTCAAAACCTGCGCCGAGGACGTCAAGCGCGCAGACCTGAAAACCTACTTCCTGCAACGTTCTTCCGACTGCGGCAACGCCGCCGCAGAATTGCAGCAGCATGTGCGCAGCCTGGGCGGTGACCCGGAAACCTCCACCAGCCTCACCGGCGATATGCACCGTGGCTGGGTGAACCTGAAATCCATGGTCACCGGCAAGGACGAGGAAGCGGTGCTGAACGAAGCCGAACGCGGCGAAGACCATGCGCTCAAAGCCTACAAGGAAGCGTTGGAAAAACTCGCCAAGGTCGCCCCGGCGTCGGCTGCCTACTCGCTGGTAGAGCGCCAGTACCACGGCGTACAGCGCAACCACGACCAGGTAAAAGTGCTGCGCAACAGCGCTCGCGCCCAGTCCTGAGTCGCGACCCCCGCGCGCTCTTCATGCCCCGTCGGCCATTGGCCGGCGGGGCATTTGTATTTCAGGGGCTGGCCGGTTTCGGTCCTTCGACGCGGTTACGGCCGTTGCGTTTGGCCCGATACAGGGCCTCGTCGGCACCGGCCATCAGTTCGCCAAGGCTCAGTGCGCTGCCGGGTGTGTGGATGCCAACGCCGACACTGGCACTGACTGGCTTCTCGTCACCGCCGTAAGGCGGCAGCGCCTGGACGCTGAGGCGGATGCGCTCGGCGAGCACCATCGCACCGTGCAGGTCGGTGTCCGGCAGCACCGCGACAAATTCTTCGCCGCCGTAGCGCGCCGCCAGGTCGGTGGGGCGCAGCAGGCTGCAGCCAATGGCGTTGGCGACCTGCTGCAAGGCTTCGTCACCGCCGTGATGGCCGTGGCGTTCGTTGAAACCACGGAAGTGATCGACGTCGATCATCAGCACCGCGATCGGCCGTTGAGTGCGCTGCGCTCGCGCCCATTCGCGGCGTAGCACCTGGTCGAGCTGGCGGCGGTTGGGCAGGCCGGTCAGGCTGTCGGTGGCGGCCAGTTCCGCCAGGCTGCGTTCGGCGCTGTGCCGCCGGCGCAGTTCGCGACCGAGCATCAGGCTCAGCCAGAGAATGCCGATGCACAGCACGCCGGTGGCGGCGCTGACCAGAATCGCGGTGCGTTTCCAGGCGCTGTAGACCTCATCCTCCGATTGCGTAACGACCAGCACCAAGGGCAGATCGGTGACCCGGGCGAAGGTGTACAGACGCGGCCTGCCGTCATGCCCTGACGGCGCGCTGAAGCTGCCGCTGCCCTCGGCCAGCAAGCGCTGGAAGTTAATCCGCGAGGAAAAATTGCTGCCGGTCCGGTCGACGGTGCTGGCGCTCGGCCCGGTGGCGTGACGTGCCAGCAACTGGCCGTCGGTGTTCATCAGGTTGATGCTGCTGTCGTGGCCTACATCCAGGCGCTGGAACACATCATTGAAGTGCGACAGGCGCAGGGCGCCGCCGGCGACTCCGGCGAAATCGCCGTCGGCATCCTCGATGCGCCGGCTGAAACTGATGCACCAGTCCAGATCCCCAAGGCGTGCCTTGAACGGCGGGCTGATGACCATGCCCAGATCGGGGTTGCGCTTGTGTTCCTGGAAGATCGGCGTGTCGGCGAAGTTGGCGCTGCGCGGGGTGCTGCTGGCGGAGTCGGCGACCACATTGCCGTCGCGGTCGAGCCAGAGAATGTCGCCGCGCACCGGGCTGCTGAAAGCCTGGTTGAACAGCACCTGCTGGCGCATGTGCGGCGGGATGCCGAGCAGTTCCGGGTGCTGCACGGCCCAGATCAGGCTTTGCAGGGACAGGTCGTAGAGTTCGACATTGCGAATGATGTCGGTCTCTATCAACTTGACGATATTGCGCGCCGAGCGGGTGGCGGTCTGTTCGACGTTCATGCGTTCGCGCAGCAACAGGAAGGTCACGATGGCGATGATCGCCAGCACGGCCAGACAACTGCCCAGGTTCAGGATCAACTCCGGATGCGTCCGGTAGAGGCCGGGACGCGGGGGCGTGGTGTGCGCGTTCATGGTCGCGAAGGTGTTCTGACCGTCAGGTTGGGCCGGGAAACGGGTAAAACCGGGCGTCGGAAGCAGTGTGGACTGTTCCGCGGTCGGGTTTTGGCGATGGAAATCGATCACAACCGCGCACAGGGGGGCTGCGCGGCGGCGGGTATTCTAGGTGGGGGCGGATTGTAGGACAAGAATTTAGTGTGCAAGGCAGATGTGCGGTCGTGGTTGGGTCGTTGGGCCCATCGCGAGCAAGCTCGCTCCTACCCCAAGGAGCGAGCTTGCTCGCGATGGCCGCTACATAGGCCTAACGTCAGCCATCAGATCAGAAGATATTCACCGGATAGTCAACGATCACCCGGTACTCGTCGATGTCGTTATCCACATGCGAGTAACCCTGGCTGCCGCGATGGCTGGCCCAGCGCAGGCGCACGCTGAGGTCTTTGAGCTGACCTTCCTGGAAGGCATAGGCCAGGTCGAAATCGCGTTCCCAGTGCTGGGCGTTCTTGCCGTCTTCGCTGTACCAGTGGCCATAACCGCTGCTGTCGGCATCGGCCTTGCTCAGGTCCAGCTCGCCCTTGGAGTAGGACACGGCGGTGGTCAGGCCGGGAATGCCGACGCCGGCGAAGTCGTAGGCGTACTTGAGCTTCCACGAGCGCTCGTTGGGGCCGTTGAAGTCCGAGTAGATCTGCGAGTTGTCCAGATAGACGCTGTCGCCCTGGTTGATGTAGTCGAACGGCGTGTTGCCGTTGACCCGCTGGTACACCGCGGTTACCGCGTGATAGCCGACGTTCACCGTGAAATGCAGGCTGTAGGTGTTGTTGTCGATATCACCCAGCAGGGCATTGCCGGTGTCCTGGGTGTGGTAGTAGTTCACACCCGGATTGAGGCTGACCAGCTCATTGAGCTGCCAGGTGTAGTCGAGGTTGACGTAGTACTGGTTCCAGATGTCCTTCAGTTCGGCGGCGTAGACGCTGGTGCTCAGGCCGTCGACCGGGGTCCAGACTCCGCCGGCCCAGTTCAGGTGGCGGCTTTCGCGGTGGTCCGGCAGCGAGCCGTAGAAGGTGTCGATGCGGCGGTGACCGCTCTGGTTGTACGGCTTGGTGAAGCTGGCCTGGCCGCCTTCGAGCATCAGGTTGTCGATGCTGGTGTTGGTCAGGCTCACGCCGCGGAAGGTCTGCGGCAGCATGCGGGTCTCACCGCCGGCGATCACCGGGTTGGTAAGGAACAGGTCGCCGGCCCGCAGCACGGTGTCGAAGGCGCGGACTTTCACCGAGGCGCCGGCGCTGGAGAACTCGTCCGGCGCCTTGCCGTAGTCGTAGCCGTCTTTGCTCGGGCTGTTGATCGGCAGGATGCTCGACCCGGCGGTGCCGCCACCGCCGTCGAGTTTCAGGCCGAGCATGGCGTAGGCGTCGAGGCCAAAGCCGACGGTACCTTGAGTGAAGCCGGATTCGAACTTGCCGATGAAACCCTGGCCCCATTCGCGGTTGTCGCGCACACCCGGCAGCAGTTGGTTGCGGCTCATGTAGTAGTTGCGGGCCAGGACATCGAGGCTGGCGCCTTCGACGAAGCCTTCGGGCTTGTCGTCGTCAGCCTGGGCGTGGAACGGCATCGTTGCAGCCAACGCAACGAATAGTGGGGTCAAACGCGTGGTAATGGTCACCTTGATGAACTCCTTGAGGTGCTGATGGCGGCAGTTTTTATTCTGCGAAGCGGTATTTTTCTTGTTGGAAACGGGCCGTATTCCGGTACTTTTCACCAGGCGAAAAAAAGCCGCTGACAAGCAGCGGCTTTAAACGACAGGCGCGCGGGCAGATGCGCTGCCTGCGCGAAAGTCGAGGGAGAAACAGGAGCGTCGAGCAGCGACTCAGCTATCTTTGCTGGCACTCGAATCAACCTTTGATGCGGTCTGTTCCGAGGCTTTCGCAGCATCGTTCTGTTGCTTGGCGAAGGCTTCGCGAGCGTGCTCCAGGGTCGCCTGGTGGCGTGCGGTCTGGGCGACGAAGGCCTGGGATTCTTCAGCCATGGCCAGAGGGGAAAGCAACACGGAAGACAGGACGAAAACGCTGGCAATACCCATGCTGTTGGACATTTCAAACAACCTTCTTGCAGAGCAAGTATCTATTTGGTGCGGCTAAATTAATCGTTAGGAAGCGAACGAAAAAGCCGTATTTCAGAGATGGACTGTTGCGTAAAAAGTAACAGTCCTGAAAGGCCGCGGCCCAGAGTGTGTTGGCTCAGGCCGGGAGAAGAATGCCGAAGGTGTTGGCGCCCGCCTGGCTGCGGGCAAAGACGCTGCCGCCGTGCATGACGGCGATGGCCTTGACGATGGCCAGGCCCAGGCCGTGGTTACCGCTGCCGTTGTTGCTGCGTGCAGCATCGACCCGGTAGAAGCGTTCGAACAAGCGTGGCAGGTGTTCGTCGGCAATGGCCGGGCCGGGGTTGCTGACGGCGATGCGGACCTGATCGTCTTCGCTGTGGATAACCACGCGGATCACCTGACCCGGCTCGGTGTGCTGCACCGCGTTGTTCAGCAGGTTGATCAACGCCCGGCGCAGATGGGCCTTTTCGATGCGTGCCTGGGCATCGCCCTTCACCTCCACCCGCACCTGGGCGTCTTCGAGGATGTAATCGAGGTAGTCGAGGGTGGTCGCCACTTCCTCGGCCAGCGAGGTGCTGATCAGCGCGGTGGCCTTGCTGCCCTGGTCGGCGCTGGCGAGAAAGAGCATGTCGTTGATGATGCTGCGCAGCCGCTCCAGTTCTTCGAGGTTCGATTGCAGCACTTCGAAGTAGTGCTCGGCGCTGCGTCCGCGGGTCAGGGCGACCTGGGTCTGGCCGATCAGGTTGGTCAGCGGCGAGCGCAGTTCGTGGGCGACGTCGGCGTTGAAGGCTTCCAGCCGCGAGTAGGCCTGGTCGACCCGCTCCAGCGCGGCGTTGAAGGTCTGGGCGAATTGCTCCAGCTCCGGCGGCAGCGCCGAGACTCGCAGCCGACCGCTGAGGCGTGGCGGCGCCAGTTGCTGGGCTTCGGCGGACAGTTCGCGCAGTGGCCGCAGGCCGATCCGCGCCACCCAGTAACCCAGCACCGAGGCCAGCAGGACACCCACGACCGCCAGGCTGACCAGGGCGATCAGCAGGGTGTGCTGGGTGTGCCAGAACGTCTCGGTGTCGATGCCGATCAGAAAACGCAGCGGTGGGCGCTGCTCCAGCGCCGGTAACTCGCTGAGCATCACTTTGTACGGGAAGGGGCTGTCGGCCAGGTACAGGTCGCGCATCCCCGGCTTGCCCGCGGCGACATGGCGGATTGCCGCGTCGGGGTTGCCGTATTCGTAGTGGCTGTCGCTGCTGACCGCCCAGAAGCGGATGCGCCGGTCTTCCTCGCTGAGCTGGTCGAGCTTGCGGACCATCTTGCTCCAGTGGTCCGGGTTGCCGAAGCGCATCAGGCTCGATTCCAGCACGCTGAAGCGTGCCTCCAGCTCGGCCGACGGGAGCATGTCGAGGCTGCGGTCCACCTGTTTGTACAGCGCCCAGCCGATCAGCAGGAACACCAGCAGCGCTACCAGCGTGAACAATGCGCTCAGGCGCAGGGCCAGGGAGTTAGTTCGCGCGGTTTTCCAGGACATAGCCCATGCCTCGGATGGTGTGCAGCAGTTTGGTTTCGAACGGTCCGTCGAGCTTGGCGCGCAGGCGCTTGATCGCCACCTCGACGACGTTGGCGTCGCTGTCGAAATTGATATCCCAGACCAGCTCGGCAATTGCCGTCTTCGACAGGATCTCGCCCTGACGACGGGCCAGCACGCTGAGCAGCGAGAACTCCTTGGCGGTCAGGTCCAGGCGTTGGCCGGCGCGGCTGGCCTTGCGGCTGATCAGGTCGACCCAGAGGTCGGCGACCTGGATCTGCACCGGTTCGTGGCCGCCGCTGCGCCGGGTCAGGGCTTGCAGGCGCGCCACCAGTTCGAGGAACGAGAACGGCTTGCCGAGGTAGTCGTCGGCGCCTTCGCGCAGGCCGTGGATGCGGTCTTCGACGCGCTCGCGGGCGGTCAGCATGATCACCGGGGTCTGCTTGCGCGCCCGCAGCGCGCGCAGCACGCCATAGCCGTCGAGGCCGGGGAGCATGACGTCGAGGACGATCACCGAGTAATCACCCTCCAGCCCCAGGTGCAGGCCTTCGATGCCGTCCCGCGCCAGGTCCACGGTAAAGCCCTGCTCGGTCAGGCCGCGATGCAGGTAGTCGGCGGTTTTTTCTTCGTCTTCGATAATCAGCACGCGCATGGTCGGCTCTCAATGGGCAATCGGCCGGGGCGCTTCAGCAGCGCGCTGGCGCCGGTGGAACAGGCGCTCCAGGGCCAAGTATATGACCGGGGTGGTGAACAGTGTCAGGGCCTGACTGACCAGCAGCCCGCCGACCACGGCGATGCCCAGCGGCTGGCGCAACTCGGCGCCGGCCCCGGCGCCGAGCATGAGCGGCACGGCACCGAACAGGGCGGCGAGGGTGGTCATCATGATGGGCCGGAAACGCGTCAGGCAGGCTTTGTGGATCGCTTCCTCGGGGCTCATGCCATGGTTGCGTTGGGCGTCGAGGGCGAAGTCGATCAGCAGGATGCCGTTCTTCTTGACGATGCCGATCAGCAGCACCACGCCGATCAGGCCCATGATCGTGAAGTCCTGGCCCCACAGCCACAGCAACGTCAGGGCGCCGAGGCCGGCCGGGGGCAGGGTGGAAATGATCGTCAGCGGGTGGACGAAGCTCTCGTAGAGCACGCCGAGGATGATGTACACCGCCACCAGCGCGGCGAGGATCAGCCAGGGCTGGCTCGACAGCGAACTCTGGAACGCCTGCGCAGCGCCCTGGAACGATCCGCTGATGGAGGCCGGCATGCCCAGTTCGAGCTGGGTGCGTTCGAGGATCGCCACGGCATCGCCGAGGGCCACGCCGGGCGCCAGGTTGAACGACAGGTTGGCGGCCGGGAACAGGCCGTCATGACTGATGGACAGCGGGCCGGTGCTTGGCGCGGCGACTTTCGCCACGGCGGCCAGCGGGACCATTTCGCCGCTCAGCGGCGAGCGCAGATAGAACGAATTCAGGCTTTCGGCACGGCCACGCTGGCGGGCGTCCAGTTCGAGGATGACCTTGTACTGGTTGGTCTCGGTCTGGAACTCGCTGATCTGCCGCTGGCCGAAGGCGTCGTAGAGCGCCTGGTCGATGTCAGTGGTGGTCAGGCCGAAGCGCGCCGCGGCCTGTCGGTCGATCTCGATGCGGGTGACGCTGGCGCCCAGTTGCAGGTCGTTGGACAGGTCGCGGAACGCCGGGTTGGCCTTCAGCCGTTCGGTCAGGCGCTCGGTCCACAGGTTCAGCGCCGGGCCGTCGTTGCTCTTGAGCACGTATTGGTACTGGCTGCGGCTGGGGCCGGAACTGAGGTTGATGTCCTGGCCGGCGCGCAGGTAGAGCACCACGCCCGGCACCTTGGCCAGTTTAGGGCGCAGGCGGTCGATGAACTCGCTGGCCGAGACATCGCGCTCGCCCGGGTCCTTGAGGGAAATCCAGAAGCGGCCGTTGGCGATGGTCTGGTTGCTGCCAGTGACGCCGACGGAATGGGAGAACGCACGGACCGCCGGATCGGCTTCGATGATCTTGGCCAGCGCCTGGTGCTTGGCGACCATGTCCGGGAAGGAAATATCGGCCGCGGCCTCGCTGGTGCCCAGCACGAAACCGGTGTCCTGCACCGGGAAGAAGCCCTTGGGGATGGCGATGTAGCCGATCACCGCCAGTGCCAGGCTGAGGCCGAAGATGCCGAGCATGGTTTTCTGGTGAGCCAGGGCCTTGTCCAGCAAGCGCTCGTAACCGGCCAGCAGGCGTTCGCCGAAACCGGGTTTCTGTGGTTTGTCATGAGAGGGCGCGTTCATGAACAGCGCGCACAGAGTCGGCGCCAGGGTCAGCGACACCAGCACGGAAATCAGGATGGTGCTGGTGGCGGTCAGGGCGAATTCCTTGAACAGCCGGCCGACCACGCCGCCCATGAACAGCAGCGGAATGAACGCCGCCACCAGCGAGAAGCTGATGGAGACCACGGTGAAGCCGATTTCCCGGGCGCCCTTGAGCGCTGCTTCGACGCGGCTGTCGCCGGCTTCGAGGTGACGGTGGATGTTCTCCACCACGACGATGGCGTCGTCCACCACGAAACCCACGGCGATGACGATGGCCACCAGCGTCAGGTTGTTCAGGCTGAAGCCGAACAGGTACATCATCGCGAAACTGGCGATCAGCGAGACCACCAGCACCGCCGAGACGATCAGGGTCGCTGACCATTGCCGCAGGAACAGCGCCATCACCGCGATCACCAGCAGCACGGCGATGCCGAGGGTTATTTCCACTTCATGCAGCGAGGCGCGGATGGTCTGGGTACGGTCCTGCAGTACTGCGACCTGCACCGTGCCCGGCAGCATTTCTTCCAGCCGCGGCAGCGCTTCGTTGACCCGGTCAACGGTGTCGACGATGTTCGCCCCGGGCTGGCGGAAGATCACCAGGTTCAGACCCTGCTGGTCGCCGGACCAGGCCTTGACGTAGGCGTTTTCCGAGCCGTTGATGACCCGCGCCACGTCCTTGAGCTGGACCGGTGCGCCGTCGCGGTAAGAGACGATCAACTGCGCGTATTGCTCGGGGTGGAACAACTGGTCGTTGGTGGCCAGGGTCGAGACGCTGTTGGCGCCATACAGCGCGCCCTTGGCCAGGTTCAGGCTGGTCTGCTGGATGGCCAGGCGCAGGTCGGCGAGGGTCAGGCCGAGGGCGGCGAGTTTCTCGGGCTGCGCCTGCACGCGGATCGCCGGGCGCTGCTGGCCGGTGATGTTGACCAGGCCGACGCCGTCGATCTGGCTCAGTTGCCGGGCCAGCAGGGTTTCGGCGTAGTCGCTCAGCTCGTTGGCGGGCATCTGGTCGGAACTGAGGGTGAGGATCAGCACCGGGCTGTCGGCCGGGTTGACCTTGCGCCAGGTCGGCGGGCTGGGCATGTCCTGGGGCAGGCGCGCGGAGGCGGTGTTGATCGCCGCCTGGACTTCCTGGGCAGCGGTATCGATGTTTTTGTCGAGGGTGAATTGCAGGATCAGGCTGGTTGAGCCCAAGGCGCTGCTGGAGGTCATCTGGGTCATGCCGGGGATGGCGCTGAACTGCACTTCCAGCGGTGTCGCCACCGACGAGGCCATGGTTTCCGGGCTGGCGCCGGGGAGCTGGGCGCTGACCTGGATGGTCGGGAAATCCGCTTCCGGCAGCGGCGCCACGGGCAGGCGCGGGAAGGCCACCACGCCGAGCAGGACCAACGCGAAGGTCAACAGCAGAGTGGCGATGGGACGGTCGATGCACCAGCCGAACAGGCCGCGGCGGCCATTGGGCAGGGCGGCGTTCATGGCTGCACGCTCGCATCGCTGCGGGCGACGTTCTGCGCAGGCGGCGCGGTGTCGAGGACTTCCACCGTGGCGCCGGGCTTGAGCCGCGACTGGCCGTCGGCGACGAGCCGGTCATTGGTGTCCACGCCGCTGATGACGTTCAGCCGGCTGTCCTGATACAGCACCTTGACCGTCACGGCCTCGGCCTTGTCGCCGTTGATGCGGTAGACGAAATGCTGGTCCACGCCCTGACGCACCACGCCCGGCGGTACCACCAGCGCGTCGCGCTCGACGCCGGTCTGCACCCGCAGGCTGACCAGTTGGCCGGGCCAGAGGCGGGCGTCGACGTTGCTGAAGGTGGCCTTGGCCCGCAGGGTGCCGGTGCCGGCGGCGATCTGGTTGTCGATCAGGCTCAGGCGGCCTTCGCCGAGTAGCGTGCCGCCGCTGTCGCCGTCACCTTCCAGGAACGCCTTGATCGGCGCGGGCTCGCTGCTGGCGACCAGTTGTTGCAGGGTCGGCAGCCATTGTTGCGGAACCGAGAACTCCACGGCGATCGGGTCCATGCGGGTCACGCTGAACAGGCCCTGGGTGTCGCTGCTGCGCACCAGATTGCCTTCGTCGACATTGCGGATGCCGACCCGGCCGCTCACCGGCGACAGCACCCGGGTATAGGACAACTGCACTTCGGCGGCGGCGATGCTCGCCTGGTTGCCGAGGATGCTGGCGTCGAGCTGGTTGACTAGCGCTTGTTGCTGGTCGAGGGTCTGCCGCGAGATGCCGTTGTCTTCGCTGAGCAGGCGATAGCGCTTGAGGTCCACCTGGGCTACCTGCAACTGCGCCTGGCTCTGTTTGAGCTGGGCCCGGGCCTGGTCGAGGCTGGCGCGGATGGCGCGGTCATCGAGGATCGCCAGCAGGTCGCCTTCGCGAACGGTCTGGCCTTCCTGCACGGCGATGCGGGTCAGCACGCCTTCCACTTGCGGGCGAATCACCACGCTGTGCAGCGACTGCACGGTGCCGATGGCGCTCAGGTAACGCGGGACATCCTCGCGCTTGACCGTGATCACACTGACCGGAATGGCCGTGGGCTGGGTGCTCCGGGCGGTGCGCGGGCGCTCATTGACGAACCAGACCGCGACGGCCAGGAGGACAATGGCAAGCAGGACAAGCAGCGTTCGGGGGCTGGTAATTCGCATGCGTCAAAGGTGCCGGGACAGGTGGGAGAGAGGGCTATTACGTTTATATAGATCAGACCGGGTCGGCAGCGTGACGGCTAGCTGTCACGGCTGTCAGTTAACCGGGATGCGGCGGACAGACGGTGATGGCAAAGGGCCGTAATGCTGCTCTGGATCAAGGTGCGCGCAAGGGGCCGCCCGTAGTATTTCCGCCCTGCTTTATAACCCCCTCATCCGAATGACGAGCGCCTCTCGATGAAGAGCAATCTGCCTGTGACCGGTCGCAATGTGGATTACCGTGGTGACGCTAACATCCTTTCCACCACTGATCTCACCAGTGCCATAACCTACGCCAACGACGAATTCATAAAGATCAGCGGCTTCTCCCGGGAAGAGCTTATCGGGAGCGCGCATCATATCGTCCGCCACCCGGACATGCCTTCTGCAGCGTTCGAACATATGTGGGCAACCCTGAAAAGGGGCCGCTCGTGGATGGGCCTGGTGAAGAACCGCTGCAAGAACGGCGATCACTATTGGGTCAGCGCGTTTGTCTCGCCGATCACCAGCCATGGTGAAACGGTGGAATATCAATCGGTGCGCACCAAGCCGACCCGAGCCCAGGTGGCCGCCGCCGAACTGCATTACGCCAAACTGCGCAACGGCGCGCTGACCTGGCGTGATCGTCTGCCGGTGCTGGGCCTGGGCAAGCGCCTGGCGCTGAACCTGGCCGGGCTGCTGGCGCTGGTCATGGGCGGCAGCCGCCTGTTGTTGCCGGAGTTTCCCTTGCAGGGCGCGGTGGAGTGGCTGGTCTTCGTGGCGCTTGGCGCGCTGCTGATCTCGCGGACCTTGCGCCCGCTGGAGCGGTTGCGCGCACGGGCCAACGAAGTGGCGGACAACCCGCTGAGCCAGCAGTTGTACACCGGTCGCCGTGATGAAGTGGGGCAGATCGAATTCGCCCTGCAGATGCTCGAAGCGCAGATGGGCGCCGTGGTCGGCCGCATCGGCGACACCTCCAAGCGTCTGGCCGGGCACACCGCCGACCTCGCCAGCCATCTGCAACACAGCCACACCACCACGGTCGGCCAGCAGGGCGACGCGGATCAGGTGGCCGATGCGATCAACCGCATGGCGGCCCGGGTGGCGGAAGTGGCCAGCAGCGCCCAGCAGGCATCCCGCGCGGCGGATCAGGCCGAGGATGAAACCCAGGTCGGCCACAACCTGGTTGACCAGAGCCGCACGACCATCCTGCAACTGGCCAACGCCCTGGCCGAAGCCACGGAAGTGGTGCACACCCTGGAGAACCATAGCGAGGAGATTTCCGGCGTGCTGGAAGTTATCCACAGCATCGCCGAGCAGACCAACTTGCTGGCCCTCAACGCCGCGATCGAAGCCGCCCGGGCGGGTGATCATGGACGCGGGTTTGCCGTGGTTGCCGATGAGGTCCGCGGCCTGGCCCAGCGCACCGCGCAATCGACCGGGGAAATCCAGCGGATGATCAGTGTGCTGCAGAGCGGCGCCCGTGACGCGGTGGTGGCGATGCAGCAGAGCAGTGATCACGCCGGGCAAAGCGTCGAACAGGCCCAGCACGCGACCCAGGCGCTGCACGGCATCAGCCAGCGGGTCAATCAGATCAGCGAGATGAGCATGCAGATCGCTTCGGCGGTCGAGCAGCAGAGCCTGGTCAGCGAAGACATCAACCGCAACATCATCAGCATCCGCCAGGCCAGTGAGCAGAGTGTCACTGCCGGTCAGCGCGGTCATTCCACTGCCAGTGACGTGGCCGGTCTTGCCGAAGACCTGCGTCGCCTGGCCGAAGAGTTCTGGTGCCGGCGTCAATAAGACGCCGTATCAGAACCCGATGAAACTGTAGTGCCCGGCGCTCACGCCGGTGATCCTGGCTCCTGCCGAGCTCAGCTTTCCGGCAAGGTCGCCATCCTCCACATGTAATGTCCAGGCGGCGAGAGCCGCGTCCGGTTCGCTGGCCGTTTCCACCATGGCCTGGCGCAGTGCCGTCGTGTCCGGAAGATAAGCCGTGAAGCCGTTGCCTTTCAGCGCACTGGTGTCGATGCCCAGGCGTTGGCAGACCAGGGCCTTGTTGCGGATGTCCTCGCGGTCGGCCTGGCGTGAACGCTCGATCAGTTCCAGCAGTTGCGGGTCCACGACGCGCTCGCGGTGGATCAGTGCCGCGCCGCTTTCCCAGGCTTCGGGCGGGCAGTCCTTGGCCTCGGGGCGCAACGGGATATGCGGATTGATCTCCATGGGATAGATGCGGCAAACCAGCGGCCGGCGCTCGTAGATCAGGCAGCGCAGGTCGGCGTCCAGGTTGCGGCACGGCCCCGGATTGAAGGCAGCGAAGGTGATGGCGACAAAGGCGTCGGTCGCGCCGCAGGGCACTGCGCAGGAACGACGGCGGGCGTGTTCCTGCTGCTCGACCGGCAGGCCCAGGCCGTTGTCGAGGAACGCCTCGACCAGCACGATGACCTGGCCGCCGTCATCGACCCACTGGCGGGCTTCGCTCAGGGTCAGCGGGACATGGTGGCCGGTACAGCACTTGCCGCAGCCGGTGCAGTTGAAATGCAGGGTGTTCGCTTCAGCGTTGCTCACGGTTTGCCAGGGGTCCATTCGGTCACGGTGGCGGTCTTGTGGCGCCGGTCGTAGAGGCACAGTTCGGTGCCCTTGCGGTTGTTCATGTGTTTTTGCGGGAAGCGGCCTTGCAGGAGCAAGGCGGAGTAGCCGGTGCGGTCGTCGAATTCGGCGCTCTTGCCGAGGGCGCGGACGTCCTTGAGCTGGCTGGCCTGGGTGCAGGCGCGCAGCAGTTGCTTGTCGTGTTCGGCCCAGGCCTGGTCGCTGGAGGCCTGCGCGGTGCCCGCCAGCAGGAGGGTGCTGAGAAGGGTGAGGGTCTGCGCTTTCATCGGGAGTTGGCTCCGCTGGGGTAAGGGCGTATGCCGCTGGACCCTGTGGGAGCTGGCTTGCCAGCGATGAGGCCATCAGTGACAACAGATGTCGTCTGGTCTGACGCAATCGCTGGCAAGCCAGCTCCCACAGGGGGAGCGGAGTTCGGGGTACAACCTTGGATCAGCGCTCGGCGAACGCCACCGTCCGTGCCGCCACGATCAGGCAGTCGGTCAGTTCCGGTGACGAGAACTTGGTCAGCACCGCGTTGGCCCCGGCCGCCTTGGCCTTTTCGCTGTTCATCGCGCTGTCGAGCGAGGTGTGCAGCAGCACATACAGGTGCTGGAAGTCCGGCGTCTCGCGCAGGGTCCGGGTGAAGGCGTAGCCATCCATCTCGGACATCTCGATATCCGACACCACCACGTTGATTTCCTGATCGGTGCCTTGCAGTTCCAGCAACGTCGCGATCGCATCCTTGGCGCTGCGCGCGGTATGGCATTCCAGGCCTAGGCTGCGCAGGGTGTAGATCGACTGTTGCAGCGCAACCTGGCTGTCATCCACCACCAGTATGTTGGTCGCCGCCAGCACCGCCGCGTCTTCGCTGTTCAATTGCGCCGGGGCGTTGTCGTGGCGGCTCGGGGTGATGCCGTGGATGACCTTCTCGATATCCAGCACCTGCACCAGCGCGTCGTCGATGCGAGTCACGCCGGTAATGAACGACTTTTCCCCAGACGCATAGGGTGGCGGCCGAATGTCGGTGCTCAGGCAGTGCACGATGCGGCTCACCGCCTGGACATGCAGGCCCTGCTTGGAACGGCTGATGTCCGTGACGATCAGGCAGCCGCCGTTGGGATCGGCCAGCGGTCGCTCGCCGATGGCGCGGGACAGGTCGATCACCGGCAGCGGGTTGCCGCGCAGGGTCGCCACGCCTTTGACGTGGGGATGCGCTTCGGGCAGGCGGGTCAGCGGCGGACAGGGAATGATCTCGCTGACCTTGAGCAGGTTGATCGCCATCAGCTTGCCGCTGCGCAGGGTGAACAGCAGCAGCGACAGCGAGTCCGCGCGAGCTTTTTGCGAGAACATAGTGACCTTCGTGAAAAATGGGATTCAGAGGCTTGTGCCGGGTTATCGACCCGAGCGGCCATGGCTTTAACGCATCTCGCTATCCGCGTAGACCGAGGCGACGGGCGAGGCGGGCGAGGTTGGCACGGTCCAGGCCCAGTTCGCGGGCGGCGCTGGCCCAGTTGTGTTGATGTCGCTCCAGGCACGCTTCTATCAGGTGGCGCTGGTACAGGTCCAGCGCCTGGCGCAGATCGCCGCTGACGGCGGCGTCGGTGGTGTCGTGAAACGGTGCGGGCTCGGCCGGCGCGTTGGCGATACCTGGCAGGTCGAGGTCGGCGGCGTCGAGGCTGAGAATACGCGGGCGGTCGCGGTGTTGGCCGAGGGCCTTGAGCGCCGAGCGGCCGATCAGGTGTTCCAGTTCGCGGACATTGCCCGGCCAGTCGTAGGCCAGCAGCGCGGCCTGGGCCTCGGGGCTCAGGCGCAGGCTGTTGAGGCCCATGCGCGAGCGATTCTGTTCAAGGAAGTAACCGCTGAGCAGCAGCACATCGCGACCGCGCTCGCGCAGCGCCGGCACGGGCAGCGGGTAAACGCTCAGGCGGTGGTAGAAGTCGGCGCGGTAGCGACCGGCGCGCACTTCCTCGGCGAGGTCACGGTTGGTCGCGGCGATCAGGCGCACGTCCACCCGGTGTTCCTGGTCCGAACCCAGGCGCTGCAACTGGCCGCTCTGCAGCACTCGAAGCAGTTTGGCCTGAACCAGCAGCGGCAACTCGCCGACCTCATCGAGAAACAGCGTGCCGCCGTTGGCCAGTTCAAACTTGCCGCGGCGTTCGCCCACCGCGCCTGTGAAGGCGCCACGGACATGGCCGAACAGCTCGCTTTCCACCAGGGTGTCGGGCAGGGCGGCGCAGTTGAGGCTGATCAGCGGTTTGTCGGCTCGTGGCGAGGCCTGGTGGATGGCCTGGGCCACCAACTCCTTGCCGACCCCGGTTTCCCCGGTGATCAGCACGGTCAGGTCGCTGCCGCCGACCAGGCGGATTTCTTCCAGCAGGCGCTTGTGCGCCTTGCTCTGGCCGATCAGTTCCTTGTCCTGCTGGCCGCTGGCCTGGCGGTAGACCTCGGCGCGCTGGTGTTCGTCCTCGGCGCGCAGGGCCAGGCGTTCGATGCGCTGGGCCACGTTGACGGTGGCCGCGGCGAGACTGGCGAAGGCTTGCAGGGAATCCAGCTCGACCTGCTGGAAACTCTCCGGCGACAGTGCGTCGAGGGTGATCAGGCCCCACGGTCGTTCATCGACGAACAGCGGGCAGCCCATGCAATCGTGGACTTCAAGCTGCTGGTGAAGGCCTTCGACCAGCCCGTCGTAGGGGTCGGGCAGTTCGCTGTCGCTGGCGAAGCGGGTCGGCCCGCTGCGGCTGAGCAGGGCGGCGAAACGCGGGTGCTCGCTGACCCGGAAGCGGCGACCGAGGGTATCGGCGCTCAATCCGTCCACTGCCAGCGGTACCAGCCACTCACCGTCCAGGCGCAACAGCGCGGCGGCATCGCACGGCAGCAGGGCGCGCATGGCTTCCAGCAGGCGACGATAACGCTCGCCTTCCGGCAGTTCGCGGGACAGGTCGCTGACTAGAGGGAGCAGGGCGGTGAGCAGGGACTTTGCGGTCATAATGACTCCAGTTAGTCTTAATGACTCTAGCAGGCTTTGTGTCATTTTGACTCTTTTGCTTTCAGGTGCCTGATTTTGCTGGGTTTTAAGGTTGGCACGAATTCTGAAATGACAAGGGCAGTGTTTAAACCAGAAGCCTAAGGCTCAGGAGTCGTTTCATGCTTAATGCCCAAGACCGTGCAATCGTCAAAGCCACAGTGCCGCTGTTGGAAAGCGGTGGTGAAGCCCTGACCACCCACTTCTACAAAATGATGCTCAGCGAGTACCCCGAAGTGCGTCCGCTGTTCAACCAGGCCCACCAGTCCAGCGGCGACCAGCCACGGGCCCTGGCCAACGGCGTGCTGATGTACGCGCGGCATATCGACCAACTGGAGCAGTTGGGCGGGCTGGTGGGTCAGATCATCAACAAGCATGTGGCCTTGCAGATCCTGCCTGAGCATTACCCGATCGTCGGTCGCTGCCTGTTGCGCGCCATCGAGGAAGTGCTGGGCAGCGAGATCGCCACCCCCGAAGTGCTGGCGGCCTGGGGCGCGGCGTACCAGCAATTGGCGGACATCCTTATCGGCGCCGAAGAAGGCATGTATCAGCAGAAGGAAGCGGCCGAGGGTGGCTGGCGCGGTGCACGGGCGTTCACGCTGGTCGAGCGGGTCGAGGAGAGCGCCGAGATCGTCTCCTTCTACTTTGCGCCGGTCGATGGCAAGCCGGTGTTGGTGGCAGAGCCTGGGCAGTATATCGGCCTGCAACTGTTCATCGACGGTGCGGAGCAGCGCCGCAACTATTCCCTGTCGAGCCTCGGTGACGGCCGTCTGTACCGCATCAGCGTCAAGCGCGAGGCGGGCGGCAAGGTGTCCAACTACCTGCATGACCAACTGAAAGTGGGCGACAGCATCAACCTGTTCCCACCGGCGGGCGATTTCGTCCTGGCCGCCAGCGACAAGCCGCTGGTGCTGATCAGTGGCGGCGTCGGCATCACCCCGACCCTGGCGATGCTGGATGCGGCGCTGGACAGCGGACGGCTGGTGCACTTCATCCATTGCGCCCGCAACGGTGCGGTGCATGCCTTCCGTGAACACGTTGATGCGCTGGCGGCGCGGCATCCGCAGCTCAAGCGTTTCTATTGCTATGACGAAGATGACGGCGTGAGCCTGCCGGGGGATGCCCTGGGTTACCTGAGCCAGGAGCAACTGGCCGGCTGGTTGCCGCTGGAGCGGGATGTGGATGCCTACTTCCTCGGGCCCAAGCCGTTCATGGCGGCGGTGAAGCGCCAGTTGAAGGCTGCGGGCGTGCCGGAAGGGCAGAGCCGTTATGAGTTCTTCGGGCCGGCTGCGGCGCTGGAATAAGCCCAATCGCGACGGCTCGGCGCAATGCTGAGTCGTCGCGGTGCTTTTTCATTAATCCTCCTTTAATCAGCCTCCTCTTCACTCCTTCCTGCGCCTGCCTTTTCACACGGACTTCACCTTTGATCCGCGGTCTGCATGTAGACTTTCGGCCGGCGCGCCGTCATCTTGTGCGCCCCGCGGCTTTCAGCGAGGCCGAGTCGAACCACCTAGTGAAGGGAATGGCAATGAACGAGCAAACGCAGCGTCTCAATCGCGAGAGGCGCTTCCTGGTGCTGTTGGGTGTGATCTGTCTGGCGCTGATCGGCGGTGCCTTGTACATGCAGATCGTTCTTGGCGAGGCGCCTTGCCCGTTGTGCATCCTGCAGCGCTATGCGCTGTTGCTGATCGCCCTGTTCGCCTTCATCGGCGCGGCCATGCCCGGCAAGCGCAGCCTGACCGTCTTCGAGGGGCTGGTGGTGCTCAGTGCGCTGGGCGGTGTCGCCGCCGCCGGCAACCATGTCTATATCCTCGCCAACCCGGCGGTCAGCTGCGGCATCGATACCCTGCAACCGATCGTCGACGGACTGCCGCTGGCCTCGGTATTGCCGCTGGTCTTCCAGGTGGACGGTTTCTGCTCCACGCCATACCCACCTGTATTGGGACTTTCCCTTGCGCAGTGGGCGCTTATGGCGTTCATCCTGACCGTCGTCCTGGTACCTTTGGGCATCATCCGCAACCGTCGCCAGCGTTAGACAAAAGTCATGTGTTGACGCAAGCCTCTTGTTGAAGGAAGTTTCCCTCAGGCTGCGCACCCTGGTTGATCTGCGTCAATGTCAAACCCTTGTGGTACGGGCGTTTCAGGACTATTGAGCAGGGTGCGACAAACTGTCGCGAAACTGATTTATCGGGCCGGATTATTACACTTCTTGTAAAAGACTGTTGCTCAATAAGTCATAGTCAATGGTTGGTTACCTATCTACAATCGCCCCCAATTTCCGTTCGGCACTGCTTGCAAGTCGCATTAACAAAGGCTCCCAGGGCTTTTTTCGCTGACTTCGACGAGCGCCGCCCGCGGTGATGCAGGGCTGACTCCTCTCCGTGATTTTCCGCACCAAATGGACTTGGTCTGAGATACAGGCCTGTTGCCCACGAAGTCAGAATAATAACCACGCACCACCCAGGTTCATGCCGAGCAGCGCCGCTTCTCAAGGTATGTCCCTATTCGCCCGTAAATGCTGACACTAGGCAGGACGAAGTGTTGGCGACCAAAACACAAATTGCATTGAAGCAAGCTGATCTAGAGGTCGTGAGATGAGTAAAAAGCGTTACCCCAGACTGTTTGGCATTCTGCCCTTTTTAGGCATGCTTTTACTCAGTGGGTGCAACTGGACCCTGCTCGACCCGAAGGGTCAGGTTGGCATTGAGCAAAAGAACCTTATCCTCATCGCCTTCGGCCTGATGCTGCTGGTGGTGGTCCCGGTCATTTTCATGACCCTGGCCTTCGCCTGGAAGTATCGCGCCTCGAACAAGGCTGCCAAATACACGCCGGACTGGTCGCACTCGACCAAGATCGAAGTCGCTATCTGGACCATCCCGGTACTGATCATCGTCGCCCTGGGCGTCGTGACCTACAAGACCACCCATGAGCTGGACCCGTATCGTCCGCTGGTTTCCGACGTGAAGCCGGTGCAGATCGATGTGGTCGCCCTGGACTGGAAATGGCTGTTCATCTACCCGGAACAAGGCATTGCCACGGTCAACAAGATCGTCTTCCCGGCCAACACCCCGGTCAACTTCCGTGTGACCTCTGATTCGGTGATGAACTCGTTCTTCATCCCGGGCCTGGGCGGCCAGATCTACGCGATGGCCGGCATGACCACCAAGCTGCACTTGATCGCCAACGAAAACGGTGTGTTCGACGGTATCTCGGCGAACTACAGCGGTGCCGGCTTCACCGGTATGAAATTCAAGGCAGTCGCCACCTCCCAGGCCGATTTCGAGGCATGGGTGAACGAAGTCAAGCAATCGCCAAAACAGCTGGACAAGGCTGAATACGAAGCCTTGGCCAAAGCTAGCGAAAACAACCCGGTAGCGCTGTACAGCGTGGCACCGGCCGACCAGTTCCAGACCATCGTCGACAAGTACGAAGGCATGAACCGCGGCAAGCCGGTAGTGCACGAGAAGGCCGAGCACAAGCAGGCAGCGGCCGCTACCGAGGGTATGGACGTGAGTATGCATTCAGCTGCTGGGGCAGAGGAGTAAGAGATGTTCGGTAAATTAAGTCTGGACGCGGTCCCGTACCACGAGCCGATAGTCATGGTGACGCTCGCCATGATTGCGCTCGGCGGTATCGCGTTGTTCGCGCTAATCACCTACTACAAGAAGTGGACCTACTTGTGGACCGAGTGGCTGACCTCGGTCGACCACAAGAAGATCGGCGTGATGTACATCATCGTCGCGATGCTCATGCTGATCCGCGGCTTCGCCGACGCCATCATGATGCGTACCCAGCTCGCGGCCGCCACCGGTGGTGCCGAGGGCTACCTGCCTCCAGAGCACTATGACCAGATCTTCACCGCTCACGGTGTGATCATGATCATCTTCATGGCGATGCCATTCTTCACCGGCCTGATGAACCTGGCCCTGCCTCTGCAGATCGGTGCACGTGACGTTGCCTTCCCGTTCCTCAACTCCCTGAGCTTCTGGCTGCTGGTGTCCGGCGTTGCGCTGGTCAACATCTCCCTGGGCGTCGGCGAGTTCGCCAAGACCGGCTGGGTGGCTTATCCGCCGCTTGCGGGTATCCAGTACAGCCCTGGTGTCGGGGTTGACTACTACATCTGGGCGCTACAGCTATCCGGTCTGGGTACGACCCTGACAGGCGTGAACTTCCTGGTGACCGTGCTGAAAATGCGCGCGCCTGGCATGAAGCTGATGGACATGCCGATCTTCACCTGGACCTGCACCTGGGCCAACGTACTGATCGTCGCTTCGTTCCCGATCCTGACTGCTGCGCTGGCTCTGCTGACCGTTGACCGTTATCTGGACTTCCACATTTTCACCAACGAGCTTGGTGGGAATCCGATGATGTACGTCAACCTGTTCTGGGCCTGGGGTCACCCTGAGGTTTACATCCTGATCCTGCCGGCCTTCGGTGTGTTCTCGGAAGTCACCTCGACCTTCACCGGCAAACGCCTGTTCGGTCACCACTCGATGATCTATGCATCGGGCGCGATCGCGGTACTCGGCTTTGCGGTATGGCTGCACCACTTCTTCACCATGGGTTCTGGCGCCAGCGTCAACACCTTCTTCGGTCTGGCAACGATGCTGATTTCGATCCCGACCGGGGTAAAACTGTTCAACTGGCTGTTCACGATCTACCAGGGCCGTCTGCGCTTCACCGCGCCGGTTCTGTGGACCCTCGGCTTCATGGTCACCTTCTCCATCGGTGGCATGACCGGCGTTCTGCTGGCTGTACCGGGCGCTGACTTCGTGCTGCACAACAGCCTGTTCGTGATCGCTCACTTCCACAACGTGATCATCGGTGGTGCGGTGTTCGGCTACATCGCCGGCTTCGCCTTCTGGTTCCCGAAAGCCTTCGGTTTCACCCTGAACGAGAAGTGGGGCAAAGCTGCCTTCTGGTTCTGGATCTCCGGTTTCTACGTGGCCTTCATGCCGCTGTACGCACTGGGCTTCATGGGTATGACCCGTCGTCTGAACAGCTCGGACAACCCTGCCTGGGAACCGTACCTGTACGTTGCCGTGGTCGGCGCCGTGCTGATCCTGTTCGGTATCGCTTGCCAGCTGATCCAGCTGTACGTGTCGATCCGCGATCGCAACGAAAACCTGGACGTGACCGGCGACCCATGGGGCGGCCGCACCCTGGAATGGTCGATTTCGTCGCCACCACCGTTCTACAACTTCGCCACCATGCCTGAGAAAGTCGGCCTGGATGCCTGGCACGAAGCCAAGGAAGCCGGTGTTGCGTACAAGGCTCCGGCCAAGTACGAAGCGATCCACATGCCGAACAACACCTCTACCGGTGTGTTCATGGGCCTGTTCCTGACCATCTTCGGTTTTGCCTTCATCTGGCACATCTGGTGGTTGGTGGGTGTGAGCCTGTTCGCCACCGTCGCAGTCTTCGTTCGCCACGCTGCGCGTGACGACCAGGGCTACATGGTTCCTGCCGAGGAAGTGGCGCGCATCGAAGGTGAGCGCATGAAGACCCTGGGTCTGGCCACCGGCGCGCCTGCTGGCGCACGTGTTGAATCGTTCGAGCGGGTTTAATCAATGTCCAGTCAAGTAATCAACGCAGGTGCTCATGGTCACGACCATGGGCACGACGATCACCACCACGACTCGGGCCAGATGACCGTATTCGGTTTCTGGCTGTACCTGATGACCGACTGCATCCTGTTTGCGTCGATCTTCGCTACCTACGCGGTGCTGTCCGGCAACTTTGCCGGCGGCCCGTCGGGTCATGACATCTTCGAACTGAACTACGTACTGGGTGAGACCGCGCTGCTGCTGTTCTCCAGTATCACCTTCGGCTTCGCGATGCTGCAGATGTACAAAGGCAACAAGAGCGGCGTACTGGGCTGGCTGGCCATTACCTGGCTGCTGGGCGCCGGCTTCATCGGCATGGAAATCAACGAGTTCCATCTGCTGATCAGCGAAGGCTTCGGCCCATCGCGCAGCGGCTTCCTGTCGGGCTTCTTCGCCCTGGTCGGTACCCACGGTCTGCACGTGACCGCCGGTCTGATCTGGATGGCAATCCTGATGTACCAGATCAACAAGCACGGCATCACCAACACCAGCAAGACCCGCATGAGCTGCCTGAGCCTGTTCTGGCACTTCCTGGACGTGGTCTGGATCTGCGTGTTCACCGTCGTGTACCTGATGGGAGTTCTGTAAATGGCTAACGCACACAACAGCAGCCACGGCCACGACGAAGCCAACCACGGCAGCGTCAAGTCCTACGCCATCGGCTTCATCCTGTCGGTGATCCTGACCGTCATTCCATTCGGCCTGGTGATGTACCCGAGCCTGCCGAAAGACATGACCCTGCTGATCATCGTTGCGTTCGCAGTGATCCAGATCGTGGTGCACCTGTACTACTTCCTGCACCTGGATGGCTCGCAAGCAGCACGCTCCAGCGTGACGTCGTTCCTGTTCACGGCGCTGGTCATCGCGCTGTTGGTCGGCCTGTCTCTGTGGATCATGTTCAGCATCCACTCAAGCATGATGGCGAAGTGAGGTAAGGCGGCATGTCCCTCAAGCACTTTATCCAGATCACCAAACCGGGAATCATTTTCGGTAACGTGTTGTCGGTAGCGGGCGGATTCTTCCTCGCTGCACAAGGGCATGTCGACTTCATGCTGTTCCTCGCCACGGTGATTGGCACTTCGCTGGTCGTCGCATCCGGTTGTGTTTTCAACAACTGGATCGACCGCGACATCGATATCAAGATGGAGCGCACCAAGAACCGTGCGATGGTTCAGGGGCTGATTTCGTCGAAAGTTGCATTGGTCTACGCCACCCTGCTCGGGGTGGCCGGCCTCGGCCTGCTGTATGTGCAGGCCAATGCACTGGCGGCGTTGTTCGGCCTGATTGGCTTCATCATCTACGTGGGTTTCTACAGCCTGTACCTGAAGCGTAAATCGGTGCACGGCACCCTGGTTGGCAGCCTGTCCGGTGCCATGCCTCCGGTGATCGGCTATTGCGCCGTGAGCGGTACCTTCGACCTGGCTGCATTGACCCTGCTGGTGATGTTCAGCCTGTGGCAGATGCCGCACTCCTACGCGATCGCGATCTTCCGCTTCAACGACTACCTGGCTGCTTCGATTCCGGTCCTGCCGGTCAAGCGCGGCATTCTGGTGGCCAAGAAGCACATCCTCTGGTACATCGTGGCCTTCCTTGCGGCGACCCTGATGCTGACCTTTGGTGGCTACGCCGGCATGAGCTATCTGGCGGTGGCCGCGGCCATGGGCATGTACTGGTTGTACATGGCCTGGACCGGTTACAAGGCCAAGGATGATCGTCTGTGGGCACGCAAGTTGTTCGTGTTCTCCATCTTCACCATCACCGCCCTGAGCGTGATGATGTCGCTGGACACCAAGGTGCCTGCCGAGCTGTTGCTGACCTACGCGCACTGAGTGCGAGAGGTTTGACGAGAACGCCCCGGACCGAAAGGTTCGGGGCGTTTTTGTTTGTGGCCTTGGAGGCTGGGCACAGAAATAAATCTTTACAGCCTTCCCCGTCAGCCACTATCTTCCAGATCGGCTACCGCAGTGGCCAACGTCGCTCGGACGGTTCCGGGCGCTTACGTCTTCGAGGAAGTCATGGCCGACCAAGGTTCGCCGCGCCGCTTTGCGCGCATAGATCGTCTCCCCCCCTACGTCTTCAACATCACCGCCGAACTCAAGATGGCTGCGCGCCGTCGTGGCGAGGACATCATCGACCTGAGCATGGGCAACCCCGACGGGGCTACGCCGCCGCACATCGTCGAGAAACTGGTGCAGGTCGCCCAGCGCGAAGATACCCACGGCTACTCCACCTCCCGCGGCATTCCGCGTCTGCGCCGTGCCATTTCGCGCTGGTACAAGGACCGCTACGAGGTCGAGATCGACCCGGAAAGCGAAGCCATCGTCACCATCGGCTCCAAGGAAGGCCTGGCTCACCTGATGCTGGCGACCCTGGACCATGGCGATACCGTTCTGGTGCCCAACCCCAGCTACCCGATCCACATCTATGGCGCAGTCATCGCCGGCGCCCAGGTGCGTTCGGTGCCGCTGGTGCCGGGTGTGGACTTCTTCAATGAGCTGGAACGGGCCATTCGCGAGTCGATCCCCAAGCCGAAGATGATGATCCTCGGCTTCCCGTCGAACCCGACCGCGCAGTGCGTCGAGCTGGACTTCTTCGAGCGCGTCGTGGCCCTGGCCAAACAGTACGACGTGCTGGTGATCCACGACCTGGCCTACGCCGACATCGTCTACGACGGCTGGAAAGCCCCGTCGATCATGCAGGTGCCGGGCGCCAAGGACATCGCGGTCGAGTTCTTCACCCTGTCCAAGAGCTACAACATGGCCGGCTGGCGGATCGGTTTCATGGTCGGTAACCCGGAGCTGGTCAGCGCCCTGGCGCGGATCAAGAGCTACCACGACTACGGCACCTTCACGCCGCTGCAGGTCGCGGCCATCGCTGCGCTGGAAGGCGACCAGCAACCGGTGCTCGACATCGCCGAGCAATACCGCCAGCGCCGTAATGTGCTGGTCAAGGGCCTGCACGAGATGGGCTGGATGGTCGAGAACCCCAAGGCGTCGATGTATGTCTGGGCGAAGATCCCGGAGCAATACGCCCACCTCGGTTCGCTGGAGTTCTCCAAGAAGCTGCTGGCTGAGGCCAAGGTCTGCGTGTCGCCGGGCATCGGTTTTGGTGACTACGGTGACGACCATGTGCGTTTCGCCCTGATCGAAAACCAGGACCGCATCCGCCAGGCGGTTCGCGGCATTCGCCAGATGTTCCGCGCCGATGGCATCGAGCCGCCGAAGGCTGGCAAACCCGCTCGCGGCTAGTCGATCGAACGACGCCCCGCTGATGCCGCAAGGCGTTGGCGGGGCGTTTTCATTTCCGCCGGTCGGCTGCCGGTATTTCTTTTTTTGCCCCCCTTCTCAAGCGCAAGCCGTTGCATAGAATGGTCGCCGGGATTCCCCCTATAACGACAATTCTTCCCCCCTCCTATCATGTCCAAGACCAGTCCTTGTATGAGTTGTGGCGCCTGCTGCGCGCATTTTCGTGTGTCTTTTTTCTGGGGCGAATGCGCTTCGTCCGGTGGCTGTGTGCCGGACGAGGTGGTGGTGCAGATCAGCCCCAGCCGGGTGGCGATGATCGGCACCGACGCCAGGCCCGTGCGCTGCATTTCCCTGGCCGGGGAGGTGGGCAAGGGCGTGAGCTGCAACATGTATGCGCAACGTTCCAGTACCTGCCGGGAGTTCGAGGCGTCGTGGGAAAACGGTGAGCACAACCCGAGCTGCGACGATGCTCGCGCGGCCTATGGCTTGCCACCGTTGCAGCCCTATGACGAGGGTTCAAACGCGGCGTGAATGAATAAGCAGCCAGCGGTGTTCACGGGGCAAACCATCGGCGATTTGCCGCGAACACGCTGGTAAGTACGCAAAGTAATTTAAGTAAGATATTTCCTACCTAAATGATGGCTTTTTGCTGTAAAACTCCCTCATTCGAATTTTTACATTGCCAAGGTCGGGCCATTCAACTGAATAGCCGCAGGAAACCGCGCCTATTGCGTTGATACCTGCGTTGTCAGGTGTGAGTCGCCTGATCCACATCGGGAGTTGTGTGTGGACAGTCGGTCAGCCTTATCCATTCGTGTACGTCGTAGCCCCTTGTCGCTCTCCATTAGCCTGGCGGCCATGGGACTGCTGGCCAGCCTCAGCAGTGCGCAGGTGTTGGCAGCCTGTACACCGGGCGTGCCCAGCAACGGTGTCACGGTGACCTGTAGCGGAACCGACCAGCGCAACTTCAGCAGCACGGCCAGCAGCCTCACGGTCAACGTTTCCTACACTGATCAGGTGGGCTCCGATGGCTCCGGCAACCCGGTGATGCAACTCACCGGCAGCAACAACCGCATCAACAACCAAGGCTGGATCAATCCGTCCTACATCGGCCAGCAGACAGTGCTGACCACCGGCTTGCAAGTCGGTAACGCCTTTACCCAGAACATCTCCATCACCAACTACACCGATGCTCGACTGTCCGGCACCAGCGCCGACCTCGGCGCATCCCTGCTTGATCTGAAGGGCATGGCGGTCGATGCGCAGGCTGGGGCGGGCGGCAAGGTGACCATCGTCAACAGCGGGACCATCCAGAGCGAGCGGATCCTCGGGGCGAGCGTGCTGGTCGCGGACATGCCGGTTATGGCGGTCTACGGTGGTGCCCAGGTCGAGATGACCAACATGAACGATATCTATGGCCGGATCGCGTTCCAGGCATCGGTCGAAGGCAACATCTTCACCAACACCGGCACAGTCGCGGGCAGCCTGTCCCTGGGCGCCGGTGGTGGCAACAACCGTTTCAACGCGGTCACCGGCTCGTCGGTAGTCAGTGGCGGTGCCAGCAGCACTGATTCGGTCACCGTCGACTCGAACTCCCACCTGGTATTCGTCAGACCTGGTGCCGTCGATGGTGGGGCAGGTGCCTCCAATACCCTGGCCTTGCAGAACGCTATCGGCGGCGGTAGCGGTACAGCGGGCTCGGGTTCGGTGTCGGCGGCGAACTTCCTCAACTTCAGCAACCTGCTGGTGCAGGCCGGTAGCTGGACGGTGAGCGGTGCGCTGCTGACCGGCTACACCATCACCGCCCTGACCGGCGGTTCGCTGTCGGTGAACAATGACGCGGTGTTCGGCAGCGGTGACGTCAGCATCAACAATGCCACCCTCACCACCCACGCCGGCACGGTCAACCTGGCCAACAATATCCTGATCGGCACCGCAGGCATGACAACCACCGGCATCAACACCCTCGCCCTGAATGGTGTGGTGTCCGGCGGGGCCACGGGGACGCTGATCAAGAACGGCTCCGGCACCCTGCGCATCAACGGCGCCAACACCTATGCCGGAGGCACCACGCTCAATGCGGGCACCGCCGTGGTCAGCACCAATCAGGCGTTCGGCGCGGGCGGTGTTGCCATTGGTGCCGCCGGCGCCCGTCTCGATGCAAGCGGCTCGGTCAGCCTCGCCAACAACATCAGCCTGACAGGTAACGGCACCTTTGGCGGTACCGGCAACCTGACCCTGACCGGCATCGTCAGCAACATCACCAGCCGGAGCATTTCCAAGGTTGGCAGCGGCCAGTTGATTCTGACCAACGCCAACACCTACCAGGGCGGCACCACGCTGTCGGGGGGTACGTTGAGCGTTGGCAACAACCTGGCCCTGGGCAGCGGCGACCTGACGGTCACCGGCGCATCCACCCTGACCAGCACCCAATCGGTCACCTTGGCCAACAAGGTCGTACTGGCCGCCGACCTGACCGTCGGCGGTAGCAACGACATCACCCTCAATGACGTTGTCAGCGGCGGGGCGACCGCCAAACTGATCAAGACCGGCAGCGGTAACCTCACGCTCAGCGGCGCCAACACCTTCCAGGGTGGCATCGAACTCAACGACGGTACCCTCACCGCCCCCGCCGACAACGGAGAGCTGGGCAGCGGCGCTTTGACCGTCACGGGCAACGGTCGTCTGGTGTACGGCACCTCGTTGATCGGGCTGACTCCGATCACTATCAACAACGGCAGCACCCTGGAGTTTTCCAACGACGTCACAGTGAATTACAACGCTCAGATGTCCGGCGCTGGTGATCTCGTCAAAACCGGCACCGGAAGTCTGGAACTGTTTATAGCCTCCACGCTCACCGGGCTGGTGGATGTGCGCCAGGGTACGGTCAAATCAGCGGTCTCCAATGCGCTCGGCAACAATCCGAACCTCAACATCGATAGCGGCGCGTTGGTCACGATCGACTTCGGCGCGGGCCTCAAGAGCCTGACCGGGGCCGGTCAGATAACCGTGAACAGCGGGCCACTGACCATTGGCAACAGCAACGCCAGTTCGACCTTCGACGGTGTCATCAGCGGTCCTGGCGCTGTGATCAAGGCCGGTACCGGTCTCCTGACCCTGACCGGCATCAACACTCACACCGGTACCACCACGGTCAATGGCGGCCGGCTCAACATCGCCTCTGGCGGCAGCCTGGCCAGCAGTGCTGTCACCGTCAACAACGGTGGCAGCATCAGCGGCAGCGGTACGCTCACCGGCGGCCTGACCATCAACAACGGTGGTCATCTGGCGCTTGCCAGCGGTAACAAGCTCACCAGCGGTGCGCTGACGCTGTCCAGCGGCAGCATCGTGGATATCGCGCTGGGCACGCCGACGGTCGCCACGCCAATGGCCAGCGTCAACGGCAATCTCGCCATCAATGCCAGCCCGACCTTCAACTTCACCAACGCCGGTGACATGGCCAACGGCATCTACCGGCTGTTCGACTACACCGGGTCGCTCACCTATACGGGTGGCACCCTGGGCACCGTGCCGACGGGCATCCTGTCAGGCGAGATCACCCTCGACATCAGCCAGAACAACATCGTCAATGTCGTCGTCAACTCGGCATTGCTGGCCCGGCAGTATTGGGACGGCGGCGGCACTTACGGTAACGGCGTGATCAACGGCGGCACCGGTGTCTGGAACAACGTGGAAAACAACTGGACCAAGGCCAACGGCAACAGCATCGATGGCTGGAATGGCGTGTCGGCGGTGTTCCAGGGGACTGCGGGCCTGGTGATCATCGAAGGCACCCAGACCGCCAGCAGCCTGCTGTTCAGTACCAGTGGCTATACCCTGAGCAACGCTTCAGGCGGCCTGCTCAGCCTGGTCAACACCTCCGCCGGCTCGGCGACCATCAGCACCGACACAGGCGTTTCCACCCTGATCGACGCCCAGATCGGCGGCGCTGGCAAGCTGGAGAAAACCGGCGCCGGCACCTTGATCCTGGCCGGCAACAACCTTCATACCGGCGGTACTGCACTGACGGCGGGCACCCTGATCGTCCGCCGCAATACCGCTGTGGGCAGCGGTACGCTGGCGCTTGGCGCCGGCACCTTCTTCGGCACCGACACCACTGCTGTGCAGTTGACCAACGCTGTGGTTCTCAACAGTGTGACCAACATCGTGGTGGGCAGCGGCGCCGATCTGACCCTGACTGGTGCCGTCAGCGGCGCTGGCGGTCTGGTCAAGATCGGTACCGGCAGCCTGGTGCTGAGCGGCAACAACGGGCAACTGGGCAATACCTGGCTCAATGCCGGTGGCCTGGTGCTGGGCAGCAACTCCGCGTTGGGTTTGGGCACCCTGAACACCCTCAACAACACCACGCTGGACAGCGGTCTGGCGGGCGTGCAGATCGGCAACGATGTGGCCATGAGCGGCAACCTGACCTTCCTCGGTAGCCGCGACATGTCCCTTACCGGCACTGTGTCCGGTACCGGCAACCTGATCAAGAACGGCACCAGCACGCTGAGCCTGACGGGCGCCAACACCCTGAACGGCAGCGTCACGTTGAACCAGGGCACGTTGCGCCTTGCCAACAACAATTCGCTGGGCAACGCCAACCTGGTGGTCGGCGGCGTGTCGGCCTTGCAGGCGGCGGCGAACC
>NZ_QKVL01000044.1 GCF_003231275.1 Pseudomonas huaxiensis | reverse complement strand
TTGCCTTAAACCACTCGGCCACGCTTCCACTTTGTCATGCGGGCGCCATCATACCGAAATGAAACAAGCTGTCAAACTCTCTGGATGGCCTGTTTCCAATGCTCTGTTATGATCTTTGCAACTCAACGTTTCAAAACCCACAGGAGTGTCGCCATGCGCGAACAGGATTACGCCGTCAACCACGGCCTGCAGGTCGAACAGCAGGAGGTCAGCCGAGTCCTGCGCAACACGTACGGCTTGCTGGCCCTGACTCTCATCTTCAGTGCCGTCATGGCCTACGTCGCACAGCAGATGCGCGTCGGTTACCCGAATATCTTCGTCGTACTGATCGGTTTCTACGGTCTGTTCTTCCTCACCGCCAAGCTGCGTGACTCGGCCTGGGGCCTGGTTTCCACCTTCGCCCTGACCGGTTTCATGGGCTTCCTGCTCGGCCCGATCCTCAACCGTTACCTGGGCATGGCCGGTGGCGCCGAAGTGGTCAGCTCGGCCTTCGCCATGACCGCACTGGTGTTCGGTGGTCTGTCGGCCTACGTGCTGATCACCCGCAAGGACATGAGCTTCCTCAGCGGCTTCATCACCGCCGGTTTCTTCGTTCTGCTGGGTGCAGTGGTCGCGAGCTTCTTCTTCCAGATCAGCGGCCTGCAACTGGCGATCAGCGCCGGCTTCGTGCTGTTCTCGTCGGTGTGCATCCTGTTCCAGACCAGCCAGATCATCCATGGCGGTGAGCGCAACTACATCATGGCGACCATCAGCCTGTATGTATCGATCTACAACCTGTTCGTCAGCCTGCTGCAACTGTTTGGCATCATGAGCTCCGACGACTGATTCACCCGCTATTGAAAAAGCCCGCTTCGGCGGGCTTTTTTTGTCCAATTACAACGGCCAGCCTTGTCCCTCACCGTTTAATCGCCTGCAGGGTATAGCTCAACGGCAGACGCCATGGATCAAGTTTCAAACGCCACTCTCCATCCTCTCCGAGAACCATCTGTCCAGGCAGCGCCTCCCAGGGGATGCAGTCATGCTCCTCGATGGCGACAAGATTCAGCCCATGACGCAGAAGCGCCGAAATCACCTCGCCAAGGCCGTGGTTCCACTCATGGGTGACGGTGGCCTTCAGCGCAGCATCGACTTCGACATAGGTGCTGTCATCCTTCCAGACCGTCGGCTCCGGGCGTTCGAAATACGGGTAGCTGATCCTCAGTTCGTCCTGGCAATTCTCGTCCAGCGCCAGAAGCATCGGATGCCCTTCACGCAGAAACAGGCGGCCTCCCGGTTTGAGCAAAGCGGCTACCGTTCTGGCCCATTTATCAATGCTGGGCAGCCAGTTCAGTGCACCGACGCCGGTATAGACCAGATCGAAGCCAGCGCCACCAAGGACTTGCGCAGCCTGGTAAACCGGCGCTTCGACGTAGTGAATATCAGCATTGCAATCGGTCGCCAGTCTCCGGGCCTGATCCAGTGAGACGGGAGAAAAGTCCAGGCCGGTCATGACCGCCCCAAGACGGGCAAGAGAAAGGGTGTCTGTACCGATATGACACTGTAGGTGCACCCCTCTCAGGCCAGAAATGTCACCGAGGCGAGGCTGATCGAAACGAACCACTGCCGATAAATGATCCGCAGAAGCTATAAACCTTGCAGCTTCGTAACCCGGAGAAGCGGCGTGGAGTGGCGCTCGTTCATCCCAGTTAGCTCTATTCAACTCCAGATAGTCATCCATCGCTGCACTCCTTGGCTTGGGTATGGCAGTTACCTGCCGTTGCGGTTTGTCTGAGGCCCCTCCTTCTATCACCTAATCGCTGTTCTAAGCAGCAACCCCAGGCGAACAAGAGGCCGGGGCCAGAACCGCCCTAAACCGCTATCCCGCGATAAGGCACCTCATCCCCCGGACTTCGTGAAAACTGCCGTTTGTACTCCCGGCTGAACTGCGAACTGCTCTGATAGCCCACGCGGTGCGCCACCTGGGCGACGCCCAGGCCCTCGCCGATGAGCATCTGTTGTGCCTTCAACAGGCGCAGTCGCTTGAGGTACTGGATAGGCGACAGCAAGGTGTTGCGCTTGAAGTGTTCGTGAAACGCGGAAGCGCTCATGTTCGCCCGGCCGGCCAGTTCGTCGATGCTGAGCGGGTCGGCATAGTGATCCCGCAGGTACGCCAGCGATGCGCCAATCCGGGCAAAGTGTCCCTGCTGCTCGACCAAGGCTCTCAGCGCGCCAGCCTGCGGGCCGTTGAGCGCCGCGAAATACACCTCGCGTACCCGCGCCGCGCCCATTACGCGGGCGTCTTCAGGTCGTTGCAGGCACTGCAACAACCGCAGCACGGCGTCCTGCATCGGCTCATCAAGGGGCGCGGAGCTCATGGACTTCGGGGTTTGCGCCCGGACCAGCCCGGCGGGAAGCGGGTCCATCGCCTGGACCATTTCGCTCAGGACCAGCGGATCGATACCGACGGCCACGCCGTAAAGTGGCTCAGCCTCGCTGGCGAAGGTCTCGCACATGAACGGCACCGACAGCGCCTGCACCAGGTACTGCCCTGCCCCGTAATCCAGGGTCCGCTCGCCCAGGCGCGCCAGCTTTCGACCCTGTGCCAGGACCATCAGGCTAGGTTCGTAGATCTGCGGGCTACTGGCCACATACTCCGCCCAGGACAGCACCTGCACGTCACTGAGCAAGGTGTCGACAAAGCCGGGACGCGTGGCCAGCGGCTTGATCAGGTCGCACAGGGCCTGGCGCCCTGGAAAGTGATGAGGATCGGACATGAGAGACGGTAAGAGTGATTGACGCGTCCATGATCCCAGATTTCACGGCAGGGTTACCGTCAATCTAAGGCTCACTGGAGGAATAGGCATGACACCCGGAGGAATGCCCATCGGCATCCCCGCCCCTCGCCCGCACAATGCGCCGCCTCTTTTCGCTGTGCAGAGACACCCTTATGTACAAAGCCATTGGCTACGCCGCCCAGTCGGCCAGCGCGCCGCTCGCCCCGATGACCTTCGACCGCCGCAGCCCGCGTCCGAACGATGTCGTCATCGATATCCTCTACTGCGGCGTCTGCCATTCCGATATCCACCAGGCGCGCAATGAGTGGGGAATTGCTGTTTACCCGCTGATGCCCGGCCACGAAATCATCGGCCGTGTCCGCACCACCGGTAGCGCGGCGAGCAAGTACCAGCCCGGCGATCTGGTCGGCGTCGGTTGCATGGTCGATTCCTGCCAGCACTGCGACGCCTGCCACGCCGACCTGGAGCAGTACTGCCTCGAAGGCCCGACCATGACCTACACCACACCGGATCGTGTGGACGGCAGCTACACCCTGGGCGGTTACTCCAACTCCATCGTGGTGCGGGAAGATTTCGTGTTGCGGATCCCGGACGGCATGGACTTGCCGAGCGCGGCGCCGATCCTCTGCGCGGGCATCACCACCTACTCGCCGCTACGCCATCACGGCGTCGGGCCGGGTCATCGGGTGGGCATTCTGGGCATGGGCGGGCTCGGTCATATGGGCATCAAGCTGGCCAAGGCGCTGGGCGCCGAAGTCACGCTGTTCACCCGTTCGGCAGCGAAGGCCGAGGAAGCGCAGCGCCAGGGCGCCGATCACGTCGTGGTCTCGACCGATCCGGCGCAGATGGCTGCGGTGGCCGATCACTTCGATTTCCTGCTCGACACCATCCCGGTGCAGCACGACCTCAATCCCTACCTCAAGACGCTCAAGTTCAACGGTGTGCATATTCTGGTGGGCCTGATCGAACCCATCGAGCCCGCCATCGACGCGGCGCATCTGGTGCTCAAGCGTCGGGTGATTGCCGGGTCGTTGATCGGCGGCATCGCCGAGACCCAGGAGGTGCTGGATTTCTGTGCCGCGCATGACATTCGTTGCGATATCGAAATGCTCGATATCCGCGCCATCAACGAAGCCTACAGCCGCATGATCGCGGGGGACGTGAAGTACCGCTTCGTCATCGATATGGCGACGCTGCAGACCGCGGAATAACAGCGTATTCCGCCGCCAGCATCGAAGGGCCGCCCCGGCCCTTCGAACCGACCAGGCGCTTAGAACGCCAGACCGACCTTCACCCCGAACTCGTCACGCTTGAGCTTGGTGTTGTCGGCCACGTCCGAGTCTTCGTCCAGCTTGTACTCGGTGCGGGTGTAGTACGCGCCGACCTGCACCGGCATGCCACCCTGCTGGTTCAGCAGCAGGCTGACTTCAGCGTACGGGTTGGTGCGGTCCTTGAGGTCCACGGTGTCGCTGCCGAAGTCGTCGACCTTGAGCTTGGCGCGGCCGTCGAGGGTGTGGCGAGCGCCGACTTCGACACGCAAGGTCGAGGTGTCGAACTGGTGGTTGTAACCCAGCGCAGCCTTGGCGAACGGCGACTTGGAGGTGATTTCGACATCGATGTCGTTGATCGCCGGCTCGAAGCGCGTCCAGCTGTAGCCGCCGCCCACGGTCACGTCGACGAAGTTGCGCGCATCCAGCGCCGCACGCCAGCCGAGGTCGAGATCGGCCTGGGCTTCCTTGAGTTTGTTGTCGTCTTTCTTGCCGTATTTGGCTTCGGCGCCGACCTGGTAGATGAAGCCGGATTCGGCGGTCAGCTTGTTGCCGAAGGTGGCGAATACGCCGCCCTGGCCGAGGTGGTCGGAGTCGGACTCGTCACCGCCTTCGAACTTGAATTTGTCGTAGCTGCCCGTCAGGCCGAGGGTGAACAGCGGGTCGGTGCTCGGTGCGGCAACGGCCGCCAAGGGTGCGCCCAGCAGAGCGAGGATGCAGGTCGGTGCGAGCAATTTACGGGTGGGCATTCGGGAAGCCTCCATGACAGTAATGTATTAACGAACGCACCGCTTTGAAGCACCGGCCTCCGATAAAGTTCGAAATAAATTGACGTAAATGTGAAATGTTTCTCGAGTTTGAGGGCTCTATTTCGCGGCCTTGATGGATGGCTTCGAGCCATTATCCGATGTTTCGTACACGGTCACGTTCCCGTAAACAGTGGGTTTCAACGCGAACGATCAGATGAAAAAGGGTCTTCACGGGGTAGCGGAGACAATGATTTTTGGGGTTGCTGCGGGCCCATCCATTCGAGGCGGGACGGTTCGGCGTTCCGACAAGCTCGCACCTACAGCGTCACCAGACTGATTTCGACGATACGTCCGTACGGAGGCCGCCGGTAACTTCACGACTTCAGGACACCCGAATCACCGTCTTGCCCAGACCTTGACCCGTCAGCGCGTACTCCAACGCCTGAGCGAACGCCTCGAAAACGAACACCTTACCGATCGGTGGCGCCAATCGCCCTTGCGCGACCCAGCCCAGCAACTCGCGCAAATGCGCCGCGCCCTTCCCAGCCTCATAAATCTGGAACTGGCGCACATCCACCCCCACCAGCGACGCCCCCTTG
This sequence comes from Pseudomonas huaxiensis, assembly GCF_003231275.1. GTDB lineage: Bacteria > Pseudomonadota > Gammaproteobacteria > Pseudomonadales > Pseudomonadaceae > Aquipseudomonas > Aquipseudomonas huaxiensis. The sequence goes on along the minus strand of NZ_QKVL01000044.1, from coordinate 36,524 downwards.
AGCAGCGGCAGATTCGCCCGCAGCGCCGGAATCGGCCCACCCGCGAACCCCACTACCAGATGCCGGCCACCCCAGGCCATCGAGCGGAACGCCGGCTCGAACAACGGCCCGCACACCGGATCGAACACCACATCAGGCCCTTTCTGCCCACACAATTCCTTGACCACTTCGCGGAAGCTATCTGCACTGGCGTCGATCACATGGTCCGCGCCCAGCGCCTGCACGAACGCACGTTTTTCCGCCGTCGACGCTACGCCGATCACCGTGGCGCCCAGGCATTTGCCGATCTGCACCGCAGCGCTGCCGACACCGCCTGCGGCGCCAATGACCAGCAGGGTCTCGCCAGGTTTCAGCGCGGCCCGGTCGTGCAGCGCGTGATAGGCCGTCAGGTAGTTGATCTTGAAGCCCGCTGCCTGAATGAAGTCCATGCCGTCCGGGATCTTTACCAGCGTCTGCGCCGCAGCCACGGCCAACTCGGCGAAGCCGCCGTGGGTCTGGGTGATCACCCGGTCGCCCACGGCCAGCCCGTCTACACCCGGCCCCAGGGCTTCAACCCAGCCGCTGATTTCCTGGCCGGGCACGTGGGGCAACGGTGGCCTGACCTGATAACGGCCAAGGGACTCCAGCGCATCGACATAGCCTACGCCGCACGCCGCGACGCGAATCAGCACCTCCCCCGCAACCGCAACCGGATCAGCGGTGTGCAACAGCCGGTAGTGGTCGATCGAATCCAGATTGTTGGTTTCTACCCGTCTCATCAGCCTCTCCGATTCATAGGACGTACAAGGTTCAAGCGCCGAATTCATCAAAGCCGCGGAACTCGGCGATAGCAGCGAGCGGCTCGCGGTCGGTGCGCAAGGTGTTGACCGGATGCTCGGGGTCGGCGTAGCCCAGCGACAGGCCGCAAAACAACATCAGCTCATCGGGCAGTTCGAGTTGCCGCTCCACGGTCTGGTCAACCAGGGTCCAGCAGGCTTGCGCGCAGGTCGCCAGACCCCGCTCGTGGGCCAACAACATCAGGCTTTGCAAGAACATTCCCAGATCCGCCCACTGCCCTTGGCCCATGCTGCGATCAACGGCGAGAAACAGGCCCACCGGCGCATCGAAAAAACGGAAGTTGCGGGCGAACTGCTGCTGCCGCCCCTGCCGATCCTCGCGGGCGATGTTCAGGGTGGCATAGAGGTCTTCGCCGCATTTGGCACGGCGCGTCTGGTAAGGAGGCTTCAGGTCCTGAGGATAGATCGCATACCCCATGCCCTCGCCACGCGGATGCTGCGCCAGGGTCCGTGCCACTTCGCCTTTCAGCCGGCGCAGATGCGCGCCCGTCAGCACATACAACTTCCACGGTTGAAGGTTGCCGCTGGATGGCGAATGACGAGCGCCGTCGACGATCTCCCGCAGCAGCGCTTCAGCCACCGGACGGTCGAGGAAAGCCCGGGTGGAGCGCCGGTTAATTACCGCGTGCATCACTGATGACATGGAGAGCGCCTTTCTCGTGACAGGTCGGCTCATCCTATCCTTGCGTTTTTCGCATTAGAATAGAAAACATCCGATTTCACTTATGCGGAAAACCGATGAAAATAACCTCCCTCGCCGAGGTGGAAGCCTTTCTCGCCGTGGTCGACAGCAAGAGCTTCAGCGCCGCCGCGCGGGAGCTGGGCATCGCTCAATCAACGGTCAGCCGGCGCCTCACCAACCTGGAGTCGCGCCTTGGCCACCAACTGCTGCTGCGAACTACTCGCAAGGTTGCCCTGACTGACATCGGCACCCGTTACGCCAGCGAGCTACGGCAGGTATTGGCCGGTTTGGAGAACGCCGATGCGCGCCTGCAGAAAGGCTTGCGCGTGGCAGAAGGCGTGCTGCGGGTCACCCTGCCCACCTCGTTCGGCCGTGCCTTCGTCCTGCCGCGCATCGCCAGATTGTCGGCCGAGTACCCGCGCTTGCGTTTCGAAGTCGACCTGTCGGACCGCTATGTCGACTTGCTCGACGGCGAATATGACGTCGCGATTCGCATGAGCACGCCCGAACAGTCCGGCGTCCGCTACCAGAAGATCCACACCTTCACCCTGACCCTGTGCGCATCGCCCGCCTACCTGCGCGAACACGGCCAACCGCTGGACGTGAATGCCCTTGCCACCCATAGCTGCCTCGCGCAGCGGGTGTATGCGCCGCTGATCAGCTTCCCGATCACGTGGCAGGGCCAGCCATCCACCTTGCGCATCAACCCGCGAATCAGCGTCAGCGATTCGACGTCGCTGCGCTCGCTGACATTGGCCGGGGCGGGACTGGCGGTGTTGCCGAACTATCTGATCGAAGCGGATCTCGAGGCGGGAGAGTTGGTCGAGGTGTTGCCTGGGTTGGAGTTTGCCGACTATGAGGTGTTTGCGGCGTCTCTGCGTCATCGGGAGGATTCGGAGAAGGTTAAGGTTTTTTTGAATGCGCTGGGTGGTTGAGGCGGTTGTGATTGGGTGGAGACGGGATGGTGAGGCATAGCCAAAGGACCAGGCCATTGGAGCGAATCATCAACTGGCATCGGTTAGAATCCGCAGCTTATTTCGACAATGCTTGCTGCAAACGAGGAAGTTCCATGACAAGGATGGCCGCTGTTTTCACTTTACTGAGTTGCATGGCGTCGGCCTCGGCATTGGCGGCGTCTGATTGTCCGTTTCCGCAGGGATTGCAGGCATCCATCGGTGCATCGAAGCAAGCTATTGAGGCCAGGCAAGCGGGCGTCGCCAAGGATGATCTGCTCGCCAGGATTTCCCCCGCGGCCAGCGGGCCGATGTTCCAGATGCTAAAGAGTATCGCCGACGAGGTTTACGATTATCCGGCACTGCTGCCCGAGGTATATGCCGCCTTCCGGTTCGAGCGCTGCTTTGTTTCGCAGCAGCACGCCGAACAGGTGGCGGCTATGAAATTTGCCGATGCCTATCCGCTGCTGAAGAAATGCGAACAGCTCGACCCGGAAGGGGCTCGACCGCCTTGTGCAATGCGCGTAGTGCATGCGGTAACCGGAATTCCCGAGTAAACGATCCGTTAATTTGCTGGAGCGGGTAAGGCGACTAGGCGCATGCCGATAGTTGTTTCGCGCCCTTGAGAACGAGCGCCGCCGCGCATCGCGAGCAAGCTCGCTCCTACATCGGTTGCATCGTGCCATGGCCTGTGGGATTTGCTTTGCAAGCCTTGGTGCATGGCTGGAGAGTGCGGGGCGGTTTAGGCGCCAGCCTCGAAATTGAGCCGAACCACCAAGGCGGTCAACCATGGCCTGACAGTCATAGGCACGTTGCAACCGATGTAGGAGCGAGCTTGCTCGCGATGCGCCGCGCGGGCGGCGCTCGATCTCAAAGGCGCGAAACAACTGTCGGCTAGCGCCTGGTCGCTATTAGCCGGCTTCCTGACTGACGTTTCATGGTCTTCAGGCAGTCCCGAGATGTGCAAAAAGCGAGACAGCGATGAGGCCCTCGACCTGTCCCGCAACACTCAACACCTAACCATGCAGAAACCGATCCGTCTCGCGGTACAGCACCTCCGCCGGAATCGCGTGATCAGCGCCAGGCACCACCACCAACCGCGCAGCGGGCAGGTGCTCGGCGATGATCTTCGACTGCACGGGATCGCAGATCCAGTCTTCGGCGCCGCAGATTACCAGCGCCGGGCATTTCACCCTCTGCAGTTGCTCCACCACGTCGAACGCATGCCACACCTCGGGTTCGTACAGGTCGTTGTGCACTTTCGCCCGGTAGATGCCGGTGCGGCTGCGCTCAAGCAGGCCATCCAGGTCCGGGGCGACGCCGTCCGGCACGTACATCGGCGCCAGGGCGAACATGATCAGGCGGAACTCTTCGTCGTCCACAAGCGTGGGCGTGAAGATTTTCTGCAACATGGCCTCGGTGGCCATCGGCGCTTTCTTCGCCGCCCGTGCCTTGAGGTTGGCGGTGGCCTCCACCTCGTGCCGGTAGCTCGGCGCGGTGCCGCGCAGGATCAGGTGCGAAAGGTGTTGCGGATACCGCACCGCATACGCCTGGGCGATAAAACCACCGAACGAACCGCCCTGGAGGATCAGCTTGCGCCCGCCGCCGAGGGTCAGGCGCAGTTGCTCGATGTCTTCGACGATCTGGTCGAAGGTGAACGGCGGCGTCACGCTCGAATGGCCATGGCCGCGCATGTCGAAGCCGATGACCTTGTAACGGTCGCCGAACGCCGCGTGGGCGGCGAATACGCCGTCGTGCTGGCCTTGGCCGCGACCGCCATGAAGGACGATCAACGGCTGTTCATTGGTTTCACCGGCGATCGAGTAGTTGAGGGTTGCGCCGTTGATGACGATGGTTTGATTGCGCTTGATGTCCGGCATGTGCCTCGCCTTGCGGTTGTCGGGTTGGGCGGCACGCGCCAGCAGCGGCGCCAGTGCGGCACTCGCGGTGAGTGTGCCGAGGGTCTGGAGCACGGTTCTCCTGTGCATCGGCCGGACCTCAGAAGTTGTAGGCAAGGCGTGTGTACCAGTAGCCGCCACCGAAGCCGAACGGCGAGATGTAGCCGTACTGGCCCAACCCGGTGCTGCTGGTGATGCCGTTCTTGTCGGGGACCACGTCGAACAGGTTGTTGGCCCCCACTTCCAGCGATACGCCGTTGCTGAAGTCGTAGCCGACGTTCAGGTCGGTGATCCATTTGGCGCCGAAGCTGCGGTCGGTGTCCTGGGTCGAGCCCGGCTGGGTCACTTCGCCAAAACGGGTAACCCGCAGGTTGCTGCGCCACTGGCCGACACGCCAGTCGGCACCGAGGATAATCTTGTCGCGCGGGTTACCACGCAGCAGGTAGCCCTGGGCCGAATGACCGAAGATGCCGGCGCCGGACGGCGTGGTGATGTCGTCCTTGATGTTTTCTATCTTGGTCTCGTTGTGGTTGAGTGCGGCGCTCCAGCGCACCGTGCCGAACTGGCCGTAGTCGGCGCGGTAATCGGTGAGCAGATCGACGCCACGGGTGCGGGTATCGACGGCGTTGGTGTAGAACTGCGCGCCGTTGAAATCACGCAGGCCGTAGGACTCCATCACCGCGACCACATCGCGGCCGGTGAGGATGTCGGACAGCACCAGGCGGTCGTCGATATTGATCTGGTAGACGTCCAGGGTGGTGGTCATCTGCGGCAGCGGCTGCCAGGTGAATCCGACGCTGAAGTTCTGCGATTTCTCCGGTTTCAGCTCCTTGGCGCCGAGTGCCTGGCCCACCGCCGAATCAGGCGCGAGGTGCTTGTAGTAGTACTGGGTGTAGCCGTTGGTGGTGGCCTGGTAGGAACTCACCGAACTCTGCTGGTACACGCTCTGCGCCAGCGATGGTGCGCGGAAGCCGTTGCTCACGGTGGCGCGCAGGGCGAACTCGGGGGTGAAGTCGTAGCGGGTGGTCAGCTTGCCGTTGGTGGTGCTGCCGGCGGAGTCGTCGTAGCGCTCATGACGCAGGGCGACGGCGGTGTAGAGCTTGTCGGTCGGGTAGAAACCGACGTCAACGTAGCCCGCGTAGACATTGCGGTCGGCCTGGCCGGCATCGTCGGGACTGACGCCACGGACACTGGACGAGGTGTTGGGCTCCTGGCCGGCGAAGGGGCCGCTGGTGTAGACGTAGTCGCCGCGGGCCCACGACAGGTACTCGCCCTGCCCCAGCTTCCAGTCTTCATAACGGTGCTCGACGCCGAACGACACCTGGGTCGGCTTGGCCAATCCGGTATCGAAGGCCTGGGTGAAGTCGAGGTTGTTGACCCACTGCTTGAACGTCTGGCTGCCCATGTAGAACGTGGTCGGGCTCGCGGGGCCGAAGCTGGCGTTGAGGTTGCGCGAAGTGGTCAGGCGAATGTAGTCGCGGCTGTAGCTGGTGCTCAGGTCGGTGTTCCAGCCGGCCAGTTCACCACGACCGCCGAACACCACCTGGAAGTCGTCTTCGTCCAGCGGTCGCTTGGCCGAGGCGCCATCCGGGTAGATTTCGGTGATGTTGCCGTTGGCCGTGGCCTGACGGAAGTTGGCGTGCTTGTAGCCGTCTCGGTGGCTCAGGGTCGAGAACGAATACAGCGAGGTGCCGTTCGACAGCGGTAACTCGGCGTTGTAGGCGAAGTTGGTGATCTTGCTCTCGGGGTTACCATAGCCTTCGTTGACCACTTCGTAGGCCTTGGGCACACGGGTCACGCCATTGGCGGCAAAGCCTTCGCGGACCACCGGTTCGGCCCGGGTAAAGCGGTCCTGGTTGCGGTTTTCCAGGGCCAGGTGGACGAAGCCGTCGTTGGGCAGGGCGAAGCCGTGGCTGACGCTTTCCTGACGGGTGGAGCCGTCACCCAGGAAGTTCTGGCCGTAGCTGGCCGAGGCCTGGCCGCCGCTGTCTTGCTGCTTGAGGATGATGTTGATTACCCCGGCGATGGCGTCCGAGCCGTACTGCGCCGCGGCGCCGTCACGCAGGACTTCGATGCGCTCGATCAGGTTGGCCGGGATCAGGTCGAGGTCGGCCGGGGTCGAGCCACTGCTGGTCCAGGAGCCGCTTTGCAACAGGCCGCTATTGTGGCGACGCTTGCCGTTGACCAGCACCAGCACCTGGTCGGCGTTGAGGCCACGCAGGCCGGCGGCGCGGATCACGCCGCTGGCACCGGCGCCGCTCATGGCCGGCAGGTTGTAGGACGGCAGCAGTGCGTTGAGGGTTTCCATCAGGCCGTCGCGGCCCACGGTCTTGAGTTGCTCGGCGGGGATCACGTCGATCGGCGCCGGGCTGCTGATGACGGTGCGCTGTTCGCCCCGGGTTCCGGTGACGGTCACGGTTTCCAGCGCCGGATCGGCGCTATTGGCTGCGAGGGCGCTCTCGGCGAGCAACCCGAAGCTGGCGAAGATGCACAAGGCAAGTGGTGAGTAAGGATGAGGGGTGCGGTTATGTGTTGGCATCGTTATAGGCATCCAGTTTTACTGAAGTGGATACCGCGTACCGTGGTCGGCTGACGGCGTGTGCGCCTTGGGCGCACGTTGGCTTTTAGGGTTCTTGGGTTCGGTAAGGCGGAGCGGGTCTGCTGCTCAGATATCCAGTCCGTAAATGTCGCGGGCGGCATCCGGCGAAATGCGTTCTTCGCGCAGGTCCTGGAGGACTTTTTCGCGATCGCGTTGCCTCGGGTCGCCGATACCGCCGCCACCGGAGGTGATGGCGGCCGCGGTCTGGCCCGCCTGCAAGGTGCCGGTGCGGTTGCGCAGCGCGGCGACGCCAGCGCCCAGTTCGATCCGCGACGTGCTGCCCGGCAAGCCACCGGCAAGGCCCCACGGCGGAACCCGGTTGTGCGGTCCGCCAAGGTTGACGGTGGCGACATGATCGACCGGCGAAACGACCCGGCGGATGGCCATGCCACCGCGAAACTCGCCGGCGCCGCCGGAGTCCTGGACCAGTTCGTAGGCGTGGATCATCAGCGGGTGCTCGCTCTCCAGCGCCTCCACGGGGATGTTCGCCGAATTGGTGCCATGCACGTGCACGCCGTCGATACCGTCCTGGGCAAAGCGTGCGCCGAGACCACCGCCCATGCTCTCGTTGTAGACATTGAACTGGCCGGTACGCGGGTGCACGCCACTCATGGTCAGCACGGTGACGCCGGTGGAGCCGGCCAGCACTCGCTCGGGGATGGCCTGGGCCAGGGCGGCGAAGAGCATGTCGGTCAGGCGCTGGGCGATATCGTGACGGCTGTACACCGCTGCCGGCGGCGCGGCGTTGACGATCGAGCCATAAGGCGCGCTGATGCGGATCGGCCGATGCAGCCCGGCGTTGGCCGGAGTGTCGCTGTCGATCAGGGTCTTGACCACGTAATACACCACCGCGCGCAACACCGTGGAAACCATGTTCAGCCCCGAGCGGGTCTGCGGCGGGCAGCCGTCGAAATCGAAGAGGATCTCCTCCCCCGCCACCTCGATGGCCACCTTGAGGGTGAGGATGTCCGGCCACAGGCTGGTGTCGAAATCGTGCTCGAACACATAGCGGCCATCCGGGATCGCGGCTATGCCGGCGCGGGCCTTGCGCTCGCTGTAGTCCATCAGCAGCGTGCTGGCCTCGGCCACGGTGGCCGCGCCATAGCGCTCGCACAGCGCCTTGACCCGCTCGACGCCGAGTTTGTTCGAAGCCATCTGCGCACTGAGGTCGTTGATGCGCTCGTGGGGCACCTGGCAATTAAGCAGGATCAGGTCGAAAACATCCTGCTGCACCTCGCGCTCGCGGTAGAGCTTGATCGGCGGGATGCGCAGGCCTTCCTGATAGATATGGGCATGGCCGCGGTCGACGAAATCGGAGTGGTGCGCGAGGTTGGCAACCCAGGCGAACAGCCGGCCTTCGACGAACACCGGCTCCAGCAGGACAATATCGTTGAGGTGGGTGCCGCCGCCGGTGTGAGCGTCGTTGCCGATAAACACATCGCCCTCGCGCACCGCGCTGAGGTCGGCGCGCTTGAGGGTTTCGGCGACGATACCCAGCAGCGAACCGAGGTGCAGCGGGATCTGCTCGGCCTGGGCGATGATCAGGCCCTCGGTGTCGAAGATTGCTGCGGAGCAGTCGCGCCGCTCCTTGATGTTGGCCGAGTAGGCGGCGCGGATGATCGCCTCGCCCATCTGTTCGACGATGGTCGACAAGGCGCAGCCGATCACCTCGACGGTAATCGGATCGACCTTGCGGGCCACAGGGGTAACGGACGCGGCGCTCATTGGCCTTGCTCCTCGATCAGGATGTTCAGATAGCGGTCCACCGTGGCCCGCTGGCCCTCCAGCACCAGGGTCGTGCTGTCCATCTGTTCGATGATTGCGGGCCCGCTGAGCGAGTGCCCGGCACCCAGCCGTTCGCGGTCGTAAATCGGTGTGGCGAGGAAGCCGCGCACCTGCGGGTACCAGACCTCGCGCTGGCCAACCAGGGCGTCGGCGGCATTGCCCGCTGCCAGCGGCTGCTCGACCAGCACCGCCTTGTCGACCTTGCCGGTCGCCTCGACGCGCATGGCGATCACATGGATCGGCTCATTGACCGCATCGAAACCGTAGATCTGCCGGTGTTCCAGTTCGAACGCCTGACGCACCTGCGCCAGCCAGTCCGCAGCGATAGAACCTTGCGGGCTTTCGATCAGCAATTCATGGGCCTGGCCGGCGTAGCGCGCATCGACAAAGCGCTTCACCTGCCGCGCCCCCACGGTGATCGACTCCTGCTCGAACCAGTCGCGGGCCTGTTGCTCCAGCCCGTCGAAGCCCTGCTCCAACGCAGCCACCCCGGCCTCGTCCAGGCGCAACAGGCAGCCCTTGGCGAAATGGCTGCGGGCGTCGCTGAGCAGCAGACCCATGGCGCAGAGAATCCCCGGATTACGCGGAACCAGCACCCGACGGATTTCCAGCTCGCGGGCCAGGCGGGCGGCGTGGAGCGGTCCGGCGCCGCCGAAGGCCATCAGCACGAAGTCCCGCGGATCGTGACCGCGCTCGATGGAAATCACCCGGATTGCCTTGGCCATGTTGGCCGTGACCACCGACAGGATGCCCTGGGCCGTTTCGAACAGGTCCATGCCCAGCGACTGCGCGAGGCGGTCGATGGCCTCGACGGCCTGGCCCCGGTCGATCGGCATGCGCCCGCCCAGCAAGTGGGTCGGGTTGAGCACCTGCAACACCACATTGGCGTCGGTGACGGTCGGTTCTAGGTTGCCCTGGCCATAGCAGACCGGCCCCGGCCAGGCGCCGGCGCTGGCCGGGCCGACCTTGAGCAGGCCGCCGGCATCGACCCGGGCGATGGAACCGCCCCCGGCGCCAACGGCGTGAATATCCAGTTGCGGCACTTTCAGCGGGTGCCCGTGAACGCTGGCGCGGGTCGACAGCGACGCGGCGCCGTGGCGGGTCAGCGAGACATCGCTGGAGGTGCCGCCCATGTCGAAGGTGATGATGTCGCCGATCCCCGCAGCCCGCGCCACTTCGACCGCGCCCATGACCCCGGCTGCCGGGCCGGACAGCACCGTCTTGACCGGGTATTGCGCGGCATGGCTAGCGGAGATGATGCCGCCGTTGCTCTGGGTCAGGCGCGGCGCCGCGGCAACGCCCAGCGCGGCCAGCCGCGGTTGCAGGCGGCCCAGGTAATCGCGCATCACCGGGCCGAGGGCGGCGTTCACCAGGGTGGTGGAAAAGCGTTCGAATTCGCGGTACTCGGCCGCGACCTGATGCGAGGTGCTGACGAACACGTTCGGCAGGCGCTCTTCGAGGATCTTCGCGACCGTGGCTTCATGCTCCGGCGCCAGATGGGAAAACAGGAAACCCACGGCCACCGCTTCCACACCCGCCGCTTCAAGTTGCGCGACGCGCTCCAGCACCTGACGCGGGTTCAGCGCCTTGGCCACCGAGCCGTCGAAACGCACGCGCTCGTCCAGCTCCAGACGCAGGTCGCGGGAGGCCAGCGGGGTCACCTTGCGCACTTGCAGGTCGTACAGCGTGGGCCGGGTCTGGCGACCGATTTCCACCACATCGCGAAAGCCTGCGGTGGTCAGCAAGGCGGTGCGCGCGGTACGGCCTTCAATCAGGGCGTTGGTCGCGACGGTGGTGCCGTGGCCGACGTAGGCCACGTCGTCTGCGGACTGACCGCTCACATGCAACACCTCGCGAATGCCGGCGACGATGGCCTCCGACGGGTCGGCGTTGCTGCTGCTGATTTTCCAGACTTGCAGGGTGCCGCTGGCCGGATCGTAGAGGCAGATATCCGTGAAGGTGCCGCCGGTGTCCACGCCTATTCGCAGGCCCCGGGCGGGTAGCGCGTTGCGCTTTTCAGTCATTTCCGCCTCTCCCGTTAAAATTCTCTTTTGACATGATTACACGCCATGAATGCTTAATATGAATACTAAAGAGCAAAGTGAAGGTTCACCAATGGTTTAATCGCATATCGTTATATCGGGTTCAGGAACCGGAATCGGCGGGCTTTACAGCCGCTGCGGCTGCATGTCGTAGGCGCGGATCCAGTCATCGGAGCGGGCCTGCCACTGGATGCGCGGCGAGGCGCCGTAGGTGAACGGCTGCTCGTAGAGGTATAACACCGGCGCCTGCTCGCACAGGTGGGCGGTGGCCTCCTGGTACGTGGCGCGGCGTGTCGGTTCATCGAGCACGCTGCGCCCGGCGGCGAGCAGGCGGTCGAGCTTCGCATCTCGGTAATAGGCGTAGATGCTGTCGCTTTGCAGCAGCGACAGCACGCCGTCGGCATCGAGGCTGGGCCAGGCGTAGGCGAGCAAGGCCATGTCGCCGAGCTTCTGCGCCTTGAGGTAGCGATTGATCCAGGTGGAAAAGTCGTACTGCACCAGCTCGATATCCAGGCCGACAGCCTGCAATTGCGAGGCGATCACCTGGGTTACCTCGTCGCCTTGCAGGTAAGTGTTGGCCGGCACCTCCAGACGCAAGCGGGTGCCTGGGGCGACGCCCGCTTCGGCGAGCAGGCGCCGGGCCTTCGCCGGGTCGTAGGGATAGGCCCGCAGGTCCGCGTTGTAGCCGAAGTAGACCGGCGTGAGCAGTTGGCAAGCGCTGACCGCCGCCTGACCATCGAACAGCGCCGAGGTCATGCCCTGCTTGTCGATCGCATAGTTGAGCGCCTGCCGCACCCGCACATCGTTCAACGGCGGGCGCAGCGTATTGAGCTTGATGAACACCGAGCGGGTGCCCGGCGCACTGACGCCGGCCAGCGCCCTGCCGCTGCCCTGGATACGCCGCACCTCGCTCAACGGAATGGCGTTGATCCAGTCGACCTCGCCGGCCAGCAGCGCCGACACCCGTGCCGAGGCATCCGGCAGGCTGTGCAGGCGCACCTGGTCGAACGCCGGGCGCGGCTGCCAGGACTGCTCGTTGCGCACCAGGGTCAGCACATCGCCCTGTTGCCGCGAGCCGATCCGGTACGGGCCGCTGGGCATTACCTCGCGGGCCGGATCGTGGCTGGCGCTCCAGCGGGGCGGCAGCATGAACAGCATTGACAGTTGCGCCGGCAAGGTGGGAAATGCGCCGTCGGTGACGATCACTAACGTATGCGGGCTTTCGGCATGGGCACTGGCGATCTGCCGGAACCACGGCGCAATGCGCGACTTGGTCGCGGGATCACGCACCCGGTTCAGGTTCCACACCACAGCCTCGGCATCCAGCGGTTCGCCGTTGGCGAAGCGCGCCTGCGGCGCGAGATCGAACTCCCAGCGGGTCGGCTCCAGGTTGCGCCAGCGCAAGGCCAGCGACGGCTGCAAGCGCAGGTCCGGCCCGCGCAGAATCAGCGCGTTGTACAGGTGACTGGCCACGCTCAGGTCGGTGGCGATGGTCGCGGACATGTGCGGGTCGAAGGTGTTCACATCGCCGTTCAGGGCGATATCGACATGGCTGTCGGCCTGGGCCGGCAGCGCCAGGGCAATCAGCAGGGCAAGCAAGGCACGCATGGCTTATCCGAGAACATAGTGGTCAGGCCCCACCAGACGCAGGCTCGCGTCGTCGCCGATGGGGTGTTGTTGCGGGTCGAAGTACAACCGCTGGCGGGCCCGCTCGATGCGCGGGTCGGGCACCGGCACGGCGGACAGCAGCGCCTGGGTATACGGATGGCGCGGGTCGCTGAACAGTTGCGCGGTGGGCGCCAGTTCGACGATTCGCCCCTCGCGCATCACCGCCACCCGCTGGCTGACATGGCGGACCATGCTCAGGTCATGGCTGATGAACAGGTAAGTGACGCCCAGTTCCTGTTGCAGGTCCATCAGCAGGTTGATGATCTGCGCCTGGATCGACACGTCCAGCGCGGTGATCGGCTCGTCGGCGACGATCAGTTTCGGTTTCAGCGCGATGGCCCGGGCGATGCACAGGCGCTGGCGCTGACCACCGGAAAACTCGCGGGCACGACGGTTGCCCATGGCCGGGTCGAGCCCGACCTTGCGCATCAGCCCCGCAACCTGCCGTTGCAGGTCATCAGCGTCAAAGAACGCCTTGTGCACCCGCAGTGGCTCGGCAACGAAATCGGCTACCGCCATGCGCGGGTCGATGGCGCTGTAGGGGTCCTGGAAGATCACTTGCAGATCCCGTCGTACCGCCCGCAAGCGCGCCGCGTCCAGGCCGTCGATACGCTGGCCGGCGAATTCGACGCTGCCGGAGTCGGCCTGGTCCAGGCCACTGAGCAAGCGCCCGAGGGTGCTTTTGCCCGAGCCGGACTCGCCCACCAGCGCCAGGGTTTCTCCCGGCATGATATGCAGGCTGACATCGCGCACCGCCAGGGTGCTGGTCTGGCGCAGCCATCCGCCCTGGCGGAAAGTCCGCGACAGGCCTTCGGCCCGAAGCAAGGGTTGCAGGCTCATATACCGCCCTCCCGGGCAATGATCGATCGCAAGTCATACCAACTGGCGGACAGGTGCCCGGCCGCACCCTCGGCCACCTGGCGCAGGGGCGGCTGCTCGATGAAACAGCGCGGCGTGGCGTAGCGATTGCGCGCCGCGAACGGGTCGCCAGGCCGCGCCGTGCGCAGGTCCGGTGGCTGGCCGGGGATGGCCTGCAGGCGCTGGCGCTCGGGGCGCGGCAACGAACGCAACAGGCCCAGGGTGTAGGCGTTGCGCGGATCGTAGAACAGCGCATCGACCGGCCCGCGTTCGAGGATGCGCCCGGCATACATCACTTGCACGGTGTCGGCCAGCCGGGCGACCACGCCAAGGTCGTGGGAGATCCAGATCAGGCTCAGGCCCAGTTGCGCCTTGAGCGCCATGACCAGATCGACAATCTGGGCCTGGACCGTAACGTCCAGCGCCGTGGTGGCCTCGTCGGCGATCAGCAGTTTCGGCCCGAGGGAAATTCCCATGGCGATCAGCACCCGCTGGCGCAGACCGCCGGACAGTTGATGGGGGAACTGGCGCAGGCGTTTTTCCGCCTCGCCGATGCCGACCTGATCGAGCAGTTCCCGGCAGCGCTGGCGGGCTTCGCGCTCGCTCAGGCCGAGGTGGTATTTCAGCGGCGCTTTCAGTTGCTGGCCGATGGTCAGCAGCGGATTGAGCGCCGTCATCGGGTCCTGGAACACGAAGCCGATATGGCGGCCGCGGATCTGCGTCCACTCACGCCGGCTGAGGCCGCGCAGGTCGCGGCCTTCGAAGCGGATGCTACCGCCCAGAATGCGCGCGCCGGGATGGTCGAGCAGGCCGGCGATGGCCAGGGCATGGACGCTTTTGCCGCTGCCGCTTTCGCCGACGATACCGAGGGTTTCGCCGGCTTCGACGCGGTAGCTCAGGCGGTCGACCGCCAGCAGCAGGCCCTGGGCAGTGTCGAAGCCGATGCTGAGGTTGTCGATTTCCAGCAACGCGCTCATCGCCCTCTCCCCGGTTGGTGTTGATCGAAGCGACGCTTGAGCGCCCGGCTCAGCAGGTTGACGCTGAGCACTGCCAGCAAGATCGCCAGCCCGGGAAAGGCCACGACCCACCAGGCCTGGGCCATGTAGATCTGCCCTTCAACCAGCATCCGCCCCCAGCTTGCCAGCGGCGGCTGCACACCCAGGCCAAGGAAACTCAGCGAGGCCTCGACGATGATGACCCGCGCCACTTCCAGGGTGGCGATCACCAGGCACGCCCCGGTGATATTGGGCAGGATGTGGCGCAACAGGATGCGCCCGTCTCCCGCGCCGATGGCGTGGCTGCTGAGGATGAATTCCATGCCGCGCAACTGCATGACCTGGGCGCGAATCACCCGGGCAAAACCGGTCCAGCCGGTCAGCACCAGCACCCAGACCAGATTGCCCAGCCCCGGCCCCAGCACCGCCGCCACCAACAAGGCCAGAAGCAAGCCGGGCAGCGCCAGTTGCATGTCCACCAGACGCATCAGCAGTGTGTCCAGCCAGCCGCCGACATAGCCGGCGAGCATGCCGACGGTGATCCCCAGCACGCCACTCAGGCACACCGAAACCAACGCCACGGCGAAGGTCAGCGCCGCGCCCTGGATGATCCGCCCGAGCAGATCACGCCCCAGTTGATCAGTGCCCAGCCAGTGCTGCGCATCGGGCGCGCGCAGGCGCTGGCCCAGGTCGATATGCGCAGGGTCGACCAGCCCTTGCACGCAGAGCACGGCAAGCACCAGCAATAGCCCCGCCACCCAGACCGGGCGCAGGTTGTTCAAGGCAGCCTTCATCATCGACGCCCCCCATGGGCAATGCGTGGGTCAAGCCACTGGTTGAGCAGATCGACCAGCAGGTTGATCGCCACGAACAGCACCGCCGCGACCAGCACGGCGGCCTGGATCACTGGAAAGTCCTGGCTGTTGATCGACTGCACCAGCAAGCGCCCGCTGCCCGGCCAGGAGAACACTGTCTCCACCACGACCGCGCCGCCCAGCAGTTCGCCGGCGACAATGCCGAGGAAGGTGACCACCGGTACCAGCCCGTTGCGCAGCACATGCCAGCGAAACACATGGCTCCACGGCAGACCAGCCGCCAGCGCGGTACGCACGTGCTCGCCGTGCAGCGCCTCAAGCAGGCTGGCCTGAAGAAAACGGGCGACGCTGGCGGCGATGAACGCCCCCAGGGTCAACGCCGGCAGCGCCAGATGGCTGGCCTTGCCGTAGCCGCCACTGGGCAGCCAGCCGAGGTTCACTGCAAACAGCATCACCAACAGCATGCCTAGCCAGAAGCCGGGAGTGGCCTGGGCCAGCAGCACCAGCGGTTGCAGAATGAAGCGCGTCAGGCGATCGCCCCGGGTCGCCAGTGCAATCGCCGCCAGACCGCCACTCAGCACGCCGAACACCAACGCCGAACCGCCCAGCAGCAAGGTCGCCGGCAGCCGCTCCAGCACCTGGGAAAGCGCCGGCTTGCCGCTGATAAACGACTGGCCGAAATCGCCCTCGAACGCCTGGCCGAGGTAATGCAGGTATTGCTCCCAGAGCGGCAGATCCAGCCCCAACTGGGCCCGCAGCGCATCGATCTGCGCAGCGCTGGCGCCGATGGGCAGCAACAGCGCCGACGGGTCGCCGATAAACCGGGTGATCACGAATACCAGGGTCACGGCGCCCCAGACGGCAACCAGCGCACTGGCCAGGCGATGCCACATCAGCAGGTTCCTCCGCTGGCCGCGCTCATGCCGGCGCCGTATCCGGCTGCGGCTCGCCCAGGTTGAGCATGAGCCGGTTGGCCCAGGCGAAGATCGCCACCACATGGACCAGATCGAGAATTTCGCCATCGCTGAGCTGCGCGCGCAGGTCACGCACCTGTTCCTCATGGGTGCCGGCAGGCTGCAGGGTCAGGGCGATGGCGAAGCGGATGATCGCCCGCTCGCGGTCGGTGTCGCCGGCCGTCCACGGGTCGGCGAAGACCTGGGCGATGACCGCGTTGCGCTTGGCCAGTTGTTCGTAGCGCTGGGCATGCACCGAGGCGCAATAGACACAGCGGTTGACCCGCGACACCACCACGCTGGCCAGCTCCCGCTCGGCCCGGGACAGGCCGCCCGGTGCGTACATGATGGCGTTGAAGGCCAGCGAACGGTGGCGCAGGATCTCCGGCTGATGGGCCAGGGTCAGGTAGTACTCCGAGACCAGCGCGCGGGGATGGCTCTCTTTCAGCACGCTGAGTTGCTCGCTGCTGGCGGTGTCCTTGTCCACCAGCGGCAGCCAGCTTTTCCAGACGAGGCTGGCGTTGGTGAAGCCCTGTTCTTCGATCAATTCACTCATGCCGGCTCCCTCTTCTCACCGATCACCGACAAACCACCCAGCAGGCGCGCTTCGAACGCCAGGAACGCCACCAATTGCGCAAGGTTCACCGCCTCGACCGGCCCCAGGCCCTGTTCAAGCAGGCCGTGCAGGGCTTGGCGATCACCCTGTTCAGGCGTCAGCGTCAGCACCCGGGCATAGCCCAGAATCCGCTGCAAGCGTGGGTCGCCCACACTGTCAAGGTCGTCGGCCTCGATCGCCGCCCGCCAGGCCGGCGCGAGACCGTCGTCCAGCAGTTGGCTGCGGTAATACTCGGCCAGCGCAGGCTGGGCATTGAGCACCGCGACATACAGGGCGACCGCATGGCGGGTGTGCAGGTCGAGGGCCTGGTCGAGGCCAGGATCAAACAGCGCGGCGTGGCTATCCCGGGTCGCCTGCACGACCTTGTCGCGGCTGGCGCGCAGGTCATGCAGGTGCGGGCTGGCCGGCAACAGAACGGACAACAGATCCGGCCCGGATGAAAGGGAAACGGTCATGGCACTACCTCGGAAGATGGGCGGGAATCACGGGTTCACAGCAGTTCTTCAGGCGCGAGGACACCGGCGGTCCATTCGTCCCCCTGCAACTCAGGTTCTTCGTAGGCCTGCATCTGCGCGAAATGCCAGGCGATGTCCTCACCGAACAACTGCCCGGCAAGCGCCTGGGCGATGCGTTTGGCGCCATCGCTGATGGCCGGGATATCCCCGGAAACCCCGCCATAGGTGAGCGCCGCCGGGTAGTTGAAGCAATGCACCCGACCAAGCCCCGGACAACTGCCGGGACGGGCCTCCTGGAATTCGAACTGGGCGCCAAGGTCCGGCAACTGCGCCAGCTCGCTGGCGCCCTCGTTGCTAGCGAAGCCGGCGTGGTCCGACCAGACCCGCACATGGGGCGCAAGCCCCGCGAACTCCGCGCGCGTCGCCAGGTCATTGCGAAACCCGGTGGCGAACACGATGAAGTCATAGGTCAGGTTCGCCTGCGGCGTGCGCACAAGCAGTTCGTCGCCCTCGCCCACCACCACCGATTCGATGGGACTGTCGAACAGAAACCGTGCATTGCCGTGTTTCGAAACGCGCAGGGTGCTGCCCTGCGGCGGCGGCACCTGCTGGACTTCCAGGTAACGACGAATCCGCCATTTCCACGCGTCCGGCAAGCGCCAGTAACCATGGGTCATGCCCGGACTGCCGGCGCCCTTGCCCTTGTTCACCCGCGGCAACTGCGCCCGGCGAATCAGCAGGTCGACGCGCTGCGCGCCGGCTTCCAGGGCGGTTGCCGCCGCGTCCATGGCCGAGGCCCCGCCGCCGACCACCGCCACGCGCTTGCCGGCAAAATGCTCTTCGCGCAGGCCGTCGGCCGAATGCGCCCACAGGTGCCGGGGCAGTGCCGCAGCAATCTCCGGCACCCAGGGACCACCCAAGCCATCGCGGCCGGTCGCCAGGACTACATGACGAGCAAGCACGATGAAGTCGCCACCCGGCGATTCGACGTGCAGCCGCACATGGTCTTCGCGACTGGCGTCGACGTTGACGACGCGGTGCCGGTTGCGCACTTCGAGCTTGAGCACCTGACGATACCAGCGCAGGTACTGCGCCCATTGCAAACGGGGAATCTTGTCGAGGGCGTCCCAGGCTGCGGCGCCGAATTGCGCCTGGAACCAGGCGCGGAACGTCAATGCGGGCAGGCCCAGGGCCGGTCCGCTCAATTGCTTGGGCGAGCGCAGGGTTTCCATACGCGCCGTGGTGATCCACGGGCCTTCCAGACCTTCGTCGGCTTTGTCGAACAGACAGGCCGGCACGCCCAGATGCTTGAGTTCGGCGGCGAGCGCCAGGCCGGCCATGCCACCGCCGACGATCACGACCGGAAGCACGGGCTGGCCATCCAGCGTTTGCGCCGGGATCCAGTCCCTGGCGGGCAGGCCCAACCATTCGAGGTCTTCGGCAAGCCGCTGTTCAAGGGCATCCAGGCCCGGGGAAGGTGAAGATAGGGACATGTAGGTACTCGATGAAAGACCGTGGCCAATGAATTCACTTTACGTATTCATAAGGCATTTGAATTCTTAAATCGAATACTATGGGTGAGACTTAATTTCTCCAAAGACTAAAAAACGCTATTCATATGCCCGCAGGTTCAGTCACTGGCTGGCGTAGATCGACTGCATCAGCGCGTCATGCCGGTTGGCCGGATGGACGATAACCCCGGGCATCAGCTCGTGGCAGGCCGCTTCCAGCGCCACCACCAGTTGTCGGGCGGCATCCGACAGCGGTCTGGCGAACGGCGTCACCAGGCCGAAGAAGAACGGAATGTCCACCTCGATCGGCCGCACCACCACACCATTGAGCGGCACTCCAAGCGCGGTGAACGGGTCCGCCAGGGCAATACCCAATCCGACCCGGG
Source organism: Pseudomonas huaxiensis (assembly GCF_003231275.1). Taxonomy (GTDB): domain Bacteria; phylum Pseudomonadota; class Gammaproteobacteria; order Pseudomonadales; family Pseudomonadaceae; genus Aquipseudomonas; species Aquipseudomonas huaxiensis. The sequence goes on along the minus strand of NZ_QKVL01000044.1, from coordinate 17,472 downwards.
CCATCTGGATGGCGATCAGCGAAGAGTTGGTGTCGATGATGTGCGCGGGCTTCACCCCGGCGGCTTCGAAGGCTTTATCGATACGTCGACGGAAGCGGAACGGATTGGAAATGCTGGCGATGGTATGGGCCGCCAGGCGCTCCATGCTGATCACCGCTTCGTCCGCCAGCGGCGAATCCACTGGCAACACCGCCACGCACGGCGCCTGAGCGATCCAGTGCAACTCCAGCCCGCGATGCTCCAGCGGCAGGCTGACCACGCCCAGGTCAACGGTCTTGGACAGCACCGCCTCGATCGCGGGGCCGGGCAGCATGCTGTGCACCTGCAGTTGTTGCGGGCGCAGCGCCTCGGGCAGGTTGGCCAGGGTCTGCGGAATCAGCCCGGTGGCCAGCGCCGCAGTGGCGACGATACGCAGCGAACTGTTCTCGTTGCGGGCGATGCTCTGCGCCCGCTGCTGCACGTGGCGGATGCCCTGGAGGGCGCTTTCCACCTCGGCGGTGAGCAGGAAAGCCTTCTGCGTAGGCGTGACTTTCGGACCGCTGCGCTCGAACAGGGCGAAGCCGAGCTCCTGCTCCAGCTCCTGGATCAACCGGGTGATGGTGGGCTGGGAGCGGCCGAGCATTTGCCCGGCGCCCGTCACGCTGCCGGCGGACATAACGGCTGCGAAAGCCTCGAGTTGGCGCAGATCCACAAATTCTCCTTGATGACATCGATGCCGATGGCCCAGCGGCCGGGTGCGCTGATTCTTCAATCAAGTGGAACTCATTGCAATCTAAAAGGAGGGCCGGCGGGCCTCGCACCTGAACGGCAACGTCGCAACATCACCGGTTGCTCAGAGCACCGTCAACCCCAACCCGGCCAGCAACATGCCGGCCTGGCTTCGCGAAATGATCGCGCCCTTGAACAATTTGGCGTCGACCAGCCGAAGCCCTTGCAGGCTGGCCTCGCGCAGGTCAGCGTCATCGAAACGCGCGTTATTGACCCGCGCCATCGACAGACTGCCGCCCTCGATAAACACCGCCTTGCGGAAGTCGCAGTAGGTCAGGTCGGCCTCACTGAAATCGATGTTGTGCAACTCGGACTTGTAAAAGGAGATCCCCGAGAGCATCGCGCTGTTCAGCCGGCAATCAGAGAAACTCAGGCCCAGTGAAGAGGCCAGATCGCCGAAGTTGCCGCCGGTGAGCTTGCAGCCGTCGAAACGCACGTGGGCCAGCTTGCTGCGTTGCCACTTGCTGTTGTTCAGGTCGCACCGTTCAAAGCTGGCATCGGTGAGCACCGCAGAGCGAAAATTGACTTCCGCCGCCCGGCAACTGACCCATTGGGTCCCCATCACGTTGGCGGCGGTGAAATCGGCACCGGTTAAAATACACCGCTCAAACTGCGCGCCTTCCAGGTTGGCTCTTGCCAGATCCTGGCCACTCAAATCGAGCCCGACACACTGCAGCGGCAGAGGCTGGATGCCAATAAAATCAGTCAGCGTCTTGCCCTCGAACATCTCGGGGTCAACACGAAAATAATCACTTTTGGCCTGCATGCGAGCTCCGGCTGCACCGTTGGAAGGGAGGCATCTTCTGGTTCGTGCACGGTGAGGTCAAGAATGAGATCGCCGTGTTGAGCACTGGCCTGGATCGCTTCAGTCAAATGGAGCGAAGGTTGACCCGCGTGGACAGTTCCTCCGCCGACTCCTTGCGCTCGGAGTAGCGGTCCACCAGGTAATCCTGGCGATCGCGCAGCAGCAGCGTGAACTTGGTCAGCTCTTCCATCACATCGACCAGACGGTCGTAGAAGGATGACGGCTTCATCCGGCCGGCGTCGTCGAACTCCAGAAACGCCTTCGGTACCGAGGACTGGTTGGGGATGGTGAACATGCGCATCCAGCGGCCCAGCACCCGCAGTTGGTTGACCACGTTGAACGACTGCGAGCCACCACACACCTGCAGCACCGCCAGGGTCTTGCCCTGGCTTGGCCGAACCGCGCCCATGGCCAGTGGCACCCAGTCGATCTGCGCCTTGAAGACTGCGCTCATCGAGCCGTGACGCTCGGGCGAACACCACACCTGGCCCTCGGACCACTGCATCAGTTCGCGCAACTCACGCACCTTTTCGTGGGAATCCGGAGCGTCATCCGGCAGCGGCAACCCCGAAGGATCGAAGATCCGGGTTTCAGCGCCGAACGCCTCCAGCAGCCGCGCGGCTTCCTGGACCATCAAGCGGCTGAATGAACGCTCGCGGGTCGATCCGTACAGCAGCAGGATGCGCGGTTTGTGCGTGGAAGGATCCTTCGGTTCCAGCCGCTCCAGCGACGGCAGGTCGATCAGGTCTGGCTGAATATTTGGCAGGTTGTCGTTCATTTCGGTCTCCATTGATCCAGGGCTTACAGCGCGCCAATGCGGGCAAGTTCGGCTTTCAGCTCGTCCTGGCTCAGTTGCGGGAAAGGCAGCGCAATAAAGGCGCGCACGCGCTCATCGATCTTTGCCAGTGTGGTGTGGAAGGCTGCTTCGATTTGCTCTTCGCTCCCGGTGACCGCCGAAGGGTCGACCAGGCCCCAATGGGCCTTGAGCGACGGGCCGAAGAAAATCGGGCAGGCCTCGCCGGCAGCGCGGTCGCACACAGTGATGACGATGTCTGGGGGAGCACTTTCGAAAGCGTCCGATGCTTTGCTCGACAGGCCCGCGGTCGAGATGCTGGCGGCTTCCAGGGTCTTCAGTGCCCGCTCATTGACCTTGCCACTGGGGAAGCTGCCCGAGCTCACAGCGTGCATCCCCTTGGGGGCCAGGTGATTGAACAGCGCTTCGGACAGGATGCTGCGGCAACTGTTGTGGGTGCACATGAACAAGACGTTCATCAGGTATCTCCGGGTCAAAAGCTCAAGCGGAAAACGGCGTCGGGATCAACGCCGTACCAATGCGATCAGCGTGGTTTCAACTCAACAAGCGAAGAAAAGGATCAAGCACAGGCCGCCGGGCTTTGTGGTCGCGCGCCCATTTCAGCGAGGCGCAGCGCATCGGGGCTCAACCATTGCGTGTTGGTATCGACAACGCTCTTGAGCATCACCTGCACCCATTCCGGCAGGGACGGGTTGAGGCGGTAATAGACCCATTGCCCCTGGCGCCGGTCCATGAGGATGCCGGCTTCGCGCAGTTGAGCCAGGTGCCGGGAAATTTTCGGCTGGCTCAGGTCCAGCGCGCAGGTGAGTTCACAAACGCAAAGCTCACCTTCACGGGCGATCAGCAAGGTCATCCGGGCTCGGGTTTCGTCAGCCAGGCACTTGAAAACGACGGGGGGTGTCAAAGTTTCCTGCATGTGGGTTCCAGGGCAATGCATGGGTGCGAAATATCTGGAAACGCGAATATATGCCTAATCGCATATACGGTAAAGCAGATAATTAGCACCTCATGCCTTCTCCGTGACAGGAAACCGGGTATCGCCCTGCCCCACTTAAACAGTGAACACAATCCGTTCCGCAGCACTGCGCTGCCAAGTCGATTCGACTTCGCTCAAAGGAACGGCCTCGGCCTCGACGTGCAGATTCGCTGGCTTGATCGCCCGGAGCAATTGCCCAACGATCTTTACAAGGTCTTCGTTGGAGACACTTCCCAGACCACAGCCCAGCATTTCCAGCCCGGAGCTGCGCAACACGCCCGGACTCATCGGCAAGGTTGCCCCCGCCAGCGCGCCGATGTTGACGAAGCGCAGGCGCGGCGCAGCACCGCCACCACCGTGGCCGAGCAACGCGTCGAGAATGCAGGCCGCCGGTTGCCCCCAAAGGTAGTCGAGTACGACTTCGATCCCCCTGCCCTGGATTTCCTCACGAAACGCAGCGGTCAGTTGGTCGGCCGGCTGGTCCAGGAGAATGAAGTCGTCGGCGCCGAGTTCGCGCAGTTCTGCCTCCACCGCCGGGTTACGCGCGGTCGCCACGATCCGCGAGGCGCCCAGGTGCCGGGCCACCTGGATCGCCAGCCGCCCGGACGTGCCGGCAGCGCCGTTGATCAACACCCGCTCGCCCGGCTTGAAGCCCGCGCGTGCCTGCAGGGCCGCCCAGGACGACATGCCAGGGTTGGCGATCGCGGCGGCGGTGATGTCGTCGATGTCATCCGGCACAGGCACGCAATTGCGCGCATCCACGGCCACGGTCTCGGCCATTGCGCCAATGGGCGCACGGGGAAAGGCGAAGTACACGCGGCGGCCGTCTTCAAGCAGGCCGACGCCATCGGCGCCGGGCACGAACGGCAGCGTCTTGCCGCTGCTGTAGTGCTTGCCACTGGCCTGGGCACGCACCAGTTGACTGAGCGCGGCGGCACGAACACGCACCAGGACTTCACCGGGCGCGGCGTGCGGGGCTTCGATCTCGCCGTAGCGCGGCGGTTGGTCGAAGGCGTGAACGATGGCGGCTTTCATGAACAGACTCCATTGGATTATCAAAGGTGGGCTGGAGAGCAAGGCAGCTCGCCCCATGGTTTCACAACTGCTAGAACCGGAAAATCCCGACCACCTCACACAGCCCGAGCATCAGAACCAATCCACCGACAAGGCCGAAGCCCAATGCAGAACGGGTGGCGAGGTTGAAATTACGCAGAAACAGCATGTGCAGAACCCTGAAAAACGAAATGAAGAGCGGACAGCGCCGGCTCGTGACCGACGCCGCCGAACTCCGTAGGGGGGAAGACGCCACAAGGTGCGGGTAGCACCCGCGACGGCATGCGCATCCGGCGCATGACGATAACCAGGCCAGGCGATGAACCTGGCCTGCTCATGCCGACGTCCAGTCAGCGCAACCAACAATCAGGAGTCAGGCCGTATCTCCCGCCTGGCTGGCCGGCGTGGCACGCCGCGCCGGGGCGGTCTCGCGAAGCATGCTGGCGACGAGCAGCCCGAGCACTGCCCCGCCCAGCGCCAGGTAAAGGGTGTACTGGATGCCATGCTGCTGCGCGATGAACCCGGCCAGGGCCGGCGCCACACCCCCTCCGAACACCTCGCCGATGCCCACGACCAACCCGGTGGCGGTGGACACCAGTGGCAGCGGCACCGACTCGCTGGTGATCGGCCCGACGGTCATGCAAATCATGCTGAAGTTGAAGAAGGTCGTCAGGAACAGCAGCACGAACAGGGTCAGCGGCTCGGCACCGGTGCGCATCAACAGGCCGATGCACAGCGCGGTCGCGACGAAGCTGCCCAGCACCACGGGCTTGCGCCCGATCCGATCGGACAGGCCGGGCAGCACCAACTGACCGATAAAGCCGCCCAGCCCGATGGCGGACATGACAAAGCCCATCTGCTGCAGGTCCAGACGCAGGTAGTCGGTGAGGTAGTTGGGCATCATCACGCTCAGCACGAACAGGCTGGTGAGCATGCAGAACATGCCGAGGATGTTCAGCGGCACGTTGCGATAGCGCAGCGCATCCAGCCAGCGACCTTGCGCCGCGCCGTCCACCGGGGTGGCGGCCGGTGCCACGCGGGTTTCCCGCAGGTAGCGGTACATGAACCAGGCGAGGATGAAGCCCGGCAGCGAGACCACCACGAACACCCAGCGCCAGGAAGGCAGCACCAGCAGCAACTGGGTCGCTAGAATCGGCGCCAGGCCGAGGCCGAGGATCGGGAAGAACGCTTGCTGAATGCCAATGTTCAGCCCGCGCCGGGAGGGATGGGAGGATTCCGCCGTGGCGGCGATGGCGGTCGGGGTGAATGCCCCTTCGGAAACCCCCATGACCGCACGGATCAGCAACAACGCGGCAACCCCGTTGGCCAACCCGGAGAAACCGGCCAGCAGGGAAAACAGCAGCACTGCCGGGATCAATACTTTGCGTCGGCCGATCCGGTCGGACAGGCGCCCCATGAAGATCGAGGAAATCCCCCAGGCGATGGCCAGGACCGCCGAGATATTGCCGAGGTCCTGATAGTCCAGTTGCAGGTCCGCCATCATCACCGGAAACAGCGGCAGGATGATGAAGCGATCCAGGCCGACCAGGCCAAAGCCCAGGGCAAGCATGGCGACGGCCATGTATTCGTAACGCGCATTCCACTTCTTGTCATTGTTGTGCATGGCATGGGTACTCGTGGCAGTGGCGGGCGATCAGAAGTACAACAGCGCTTCGATCAGGGTGGTCAGTTGCGAGCGATCCCGACCGTTGCCGTAGGGCCGGTCCTGCCCGCGGGCGTCGAACCAGTCGTAACGCAGTTCCGGGCGCAGCGAGAGGTTGCTGCTGACATCCCAGCGCAGACCGGTGGTGAGGGCGTTGAAGTCGCCGCGGCTGGTGCTGGTGGGGAACAGGATGAAACCGTCCGGGTCGCTGAAATGCTCGCCGCGAACCGAGAACGACAGGTCCGGGCGGTACTGGTAGGTCAGTACGGCATTTGCGCCCCACCAATGGGCGCCTGCAAAGCCCGGGCCGGTCACCACATCGACGGTCGAGGCCTTGCTATCACCGTCCTGACGGCCGTAGACCAGCTCGGCGCCCATCGACCAACGCTCGTCGAACGTGTGCCAGCCATTGAGGGAGTGCTGCTGCTTGAGTTGGCCGCTGTCGGCGATCAAGCGTGAGGTCGGCGCCTGGACATCGCTGACCCTGTCGTTCTGTTCGTCGCCGACGATGAATTCGTAGTCGATCCAGGTGTTCATGTCCGGCGTACGCCAGCGCAACGCGCCCATCAGCGACTTGCCATCGTTGTTATCGCGCAGGTTGTTCCAGCCCTGTACCACGCCCAGCTCCAGGCCAAGGATGCCGGGGTCGCCGTCGAGCAGGCGGGTGCCGACCAGCACCCCGGAGACCGTCCCCGGTTCGCTGACGAAGGCGTAGGTCTTGCTGGCAAAGGGGTTGCGGGCCAGGCGGACGTTCGGAGGGATTTCGTAACCGAGCGCCGGGCCAAACACCCCGGCCATGAAGTTGAAACCCAAACCATAGGGAACATAGGCGGTGGCGGCGATGTTGGGGATCGCCAGGAAGCGCTCCTTGTCCCTCTGCGCTTTGCCGTTGTCGTCCTCGTTCATGTTCCAGTGCATGTCCCAGCCGAAGGTGCGGGCGAACTGCGCATTGCGCCCGTAGTTGGCCTCGAAGGTGAACCCGAAGGCGAACGCCTCGGGCTTGGGACCGGGCAACGGGGTGATGCGCGGCACGAAGGTGCCGTTGAGCGCCTTGTCGACGAACAGGTGCAGGCTGCCCCACTCCAGGCCTTCGTCGGACATGCCGGTAAGGGGCAGGTTGCTCAGGCCATCCTTGCGTTCGTCATGGCTGGAGCGGTTGTTGCGCACGTAGGCAATGTCCAGCAGGCCGGAAACGGTGATGCCGTAGTCACGCTCCAGACTGTCCCCGAACAGCCCCTTGAACAGGGCACCCTCTCCCGCAGCCGGCGCCTCGGCCGCATGACATTCCACCATCGCGAGGGCGGCCAGAACCGCACCAAGCGCTTTCACCTTGATGTTGTGCATCGATCTGTCTCTTGTTGTTGTTTTCAGAAAGTTGCCGCAGGGGCCACGCCCCTGCGGCAGCGGGACCTACACCTGCGCGGCGAGCGGCTGGTTCGGCCGCGGGGCTGCGCCTCGGGCGTGCTGGATCTGCAGATCGCGCCCCAGCGCCTCCAGCAACTGCGGCAACGCGGCCTGATCACTCACGCCGCCATAGAGGTAAAAGTCCGGGCGGACCACGACGCACTGCAATCCGGCTTCGGCGAGGAAGCGGTGGTACTTGCCCGACAGGTCGCGACAGGTGCCCGGCGCGCCGTCGAGGCTGAGGCGCACACTCTTGACCTGCAGATGCTCGAGCAAGGCCAGATGTGCCGGGCTCAAGCCGGCCAGCGGATCGTCGCCAATGCTCAGCAGGTGGAAACCGTGGCCGAAGACATCATCGAAGCGCTGCTTGCGCCCCTGATGTTCGATTTCACCATGCACGCCCAACGTACCGGCAATGCCCAGTGCGCTGCCCGTGCGCGGGTCCTTGAACACCGCGCCCTCAACAAGGCCCGGGAATGGCGGCAATGGCGGCACTTCCCCGGCGAGGAATGCTGCGTCGCGCTCGGCGGCTTTTTGCGGATCGGCCACGCAGACCACCTTGCCCATTTCCACCGAAGCGTCGATCACCGCGCGGATCTGCGGCTTGCGCTCCAGGGTGTAACTGTCCAGCAAGGTGTCGGCGCACAGGCCTTTGAAGATCAGGTCCAGGCGCCAGGACAGGTTCCAGGCATCGCGGATCCCCGAGCACATGCCCTGGCCCATGAACGGTGGCATCAGGTGCGCGGCGTCGCCGGCCAGCAACACCCGGCCATGGCGCCAGGTCTCGGCAATACGCGAGCGGAACTGATAGACGGCATGGCGCACCAGCGTGGCGGTGTCCGGGGTGACCCAGGGCGCCAGCAGCTCCCAGACCTTGTCCAGGTTTTGCAGCTCTTCCAGGGTTTCGTGGGGCAGACGCATGAACTCCCAACGGCGGTAACCCGGTCCACCGGGGACCATGGTGGTCGGCCGCGCCGGATTGCACCACTGACCGATGTCAGGTACATCCAGTTCGACGCCCGGCTTGGGTTGCAGGTCGACCACCAGCCAGTCTTCCTGGAAACCCAGGTCCTGCCAGTCGATGCCGCACTGGCGGCGGACCAGGCTGTTGGCACCGTCGGCACCGATCACGTAGCGGGCCCGCACCTGGCGCTGTTCGCCCGTCTCGGTCTCGCCGCTGCGCGGGGTGCGCTGAACGTGCAGGTCGCAGCCCTGGGCATCCTGACTCAGCGCCAGCAGTTCCCAGCCCTGATGGATCTCGACGTCAGCGATGGCCTTGGCCCGGCGGTCGAGAATCTCTTCCAGCGCCGGCTGGTTGAACAGGTAGCCAAAGGGACCATCACTGATCGACTCGGCGGACCAGTCGATCTCCACCAGCACTTTCCAGTCGGCGTTGAACCACTGATAGCAGGCCGACGGCTGGGAAATGTCCTTGAGCTCGTCCTCCAGGCCCATCATGCGAAACACGCGGCGAATCTCGTGATCGTGGAACACCGCGCGCGGCAGCGGGTAAAGGGATTGCCAGCGCTCGTACACGGCAACGCTGTAGCCCATGCGGCCGAGGAGGATGGCGAGGGTCTGTCCGACAGGACCGTAGCCGACGATGGCGACGTCATGAATCTTGTTGTTTTCGTTCATCTGTTCTGACCTGAACCGGGTTGGTTTGGGCAAGCCGCTCCCCGCCTCCCTGAAAAACCAGGGAAGTGCCGGGGCGAAGAGCTGCGTGCGTCGCTGGAGCGCTAGCGTTCTACTGACGCGCTGTCCGTATCGGTGTTGAGGATGAAGTACTCGGGGACACTGGGGCCCCACAGGTACAACGAGTTCTCGGGGGGGAAGTCACCCGCCGGCCACTGGCTGCCGGCGTCGATGTAATCCATGTCCGCCGAGTACTCGCAGAACGATCCCCAGGGATCGCGGATGTAGTGGAAGTAGTTCGAGCCCAGGCAATGCCGCCCGGTGCCCCACCCTTCCCGATAACCGGCGCCGGCCATCTGCTCGGCACCGTTGCCGACATCGTCGACACCGTCAACTTCCCAGGCAGCATGGTGAAAGCCCTTGGCGGTGCTCTTGCAGAACGCCACGAGGTGGTGATCGCAGCCGTGCGGTGCGTGGGTGAAGGCAATGATGTCCTGGGAATGATCGGACAGTCGCAGCCCCAGGCCGCGGCCATAGAATTCGACGGCACGGGGAACGTCGGGACTGAACAACAGCACATGGGACAGGCGCCGTGGGCGGACCTGGGTCACCGCGTCGCGGGTGGAAACGCCGCGTACGGCCGCTCCCGGCGAGCCCAGTGGGCGCTTGCCATCGGGCATGGACTTGGCGCCAACCTTCACTTGCAGCAGATTGCCGTCAGGGTCGCGGAACCAGAAGCCCTCGCCGTTGCCCGCTTCGAACCGGCCACCAGCGGCTTCGACCTGCTCGCGCAGGGCGGCGTAGTCTTCGGCGAAACAGTTCAGGCTCAGGTAGGCCAGGCTTTTGCCCTTGCCGAGCAGTATCCGCGCCCAGCGGTGTTGATCGGCGGCCCGCAGTTCGAGGCCGTCCGGGGTCTGGTCAACATCCAGACCGAAGCAGGTAAAGAAAGCGCGCGCCTCGGCCAGCGAGGGCACAAACAGCGCGTAATGATCGATCGAATGCACACCACGGGTCGTGATAGTCATGATCGCCTCCCGTTCTTGTTCTTTCGTCGAAGCCTCGGAGCGAGAGGCTTCGATCTGGCCGGGAATGCCCGGAATCAGTCAGGCTTCGTCGACGATGGGGTTGACCAGGGTGCCGATGCCTTCGATGGACACTTCCACGACATCGCCGGCTTTCAGATAAACCTTGGGGTTCATGCCGAAACCGACGCCTGCCGGCGTGCCGCTGACGATCACGTCCCCCGCTTCCAGGGTGACCGCCTCGCTGAGGGTGGAAATGATCGTGGCCACGTCGAACAGCATGTCATCGGTATTGGCTGACTGCACCACCTTGCCGTTGACGCGGGTCTCCAGCAACAGGCCTTTGCCACCGGCCGGCAGTTCGTCCGCCGTCACCAGATCGGGGCCGAATGCGCCGGTGTCATCGAAGTTCTTGCCGACGGTCCACTGTGGCGACTTGAACTGATACTCGCGAACCGAACCTTCGTTGAACAGCGCATAGCCGGCGACATGCTGCAACGCCTCGTCCTTGGCGATATGACGCCCGCCGCTCTTGAGCACCACGGCCATCTCGCCCTCGTAGTCGAGGGTGTCGGAAACGCGTGGGCGGATCAGCGGTTTGTTGTGCGCGGTGAGGCTGCTGTTGAAGCGCGGGAACAGGGTCGGGTAGTCCGGCTGGGCGTACGGCGATTCCTTGGTGTGGTCGGCGTAGTTCAAACCTACGCAGACGATCTTGCCGGGCCGGCTCATCAGCGGCAGGTAATCCTGCTCGCCGATCACCACCAGCGCGCCCTGCGCCTCGGCGCCGTAGGTTGCCAGGTCCACGCCGCGAGCCAGCAACGACTCCAGCGACTCCTCGCCCAGAACCCGGACACCTTCGGTAGTGCGAACGCCCAGCACCGGGCGGCCTTGATGATGGAAACGAACGTAACGCATGGACCTCACCTCTTGTTGTAATTCGTGACGACCGCCAGGCAGCGCGGCATGACGGCTAAGCTAATCCCGATAAAATATATCGTCAATCGAAAAATATATTTTTATCGGATTATTGATAAATACCCCGATTGTGTATGATCTTGCCCATCAGCTATCAACGGTGGTATGGCCCATGAACCAAGCCGAACGCTGGGCACAGCAGCCCGTAGCCTCGGAAAAACGCACCATGGCCTCGCAATTGGAGGCCCAGGTACGCGAAGACATCATCAATGGCCGCCTCGCGCCGGGCAGCCGTTTGCGCCTGAAGGAACTGGCCGAACACTATGACGCTGGCGTCATCCCTCTGCGCGAGGCGCTGTCGCGGCTTGCCACCAGCGGTTTCGTCGCCTCGGAAGACCAGAAAGGGTTCAGTGTCGGGCGTATATCAGCCGAAGAAATCCTCGATATCACCCGCACCCGCCTGCTCATCGAGTGCCAGGCGCTGGCGGAGTCCATCCGCCAGGGCGACCTGGAATGGGAAAGCCAATTGATCGCGGCCCATCACCGCCTCGACCGCCTGCCCATCATCGAAGGCCCCGAGCGGTTGATGAAGCCGGAGTGGGAAAAAGCCCATGAAGTCTTTCACCAGACGCTGATTGCGAACTGCCGTTCGCCCTGGCTGCTGCGCCTGTCGCACATGCTGCGCGACCAGACCGCACGCTACCGCATGCTCTCGGTGCATTACGAAAGTGGCGACAAACGCGATGTCCCGGGCGAACACCGCGCCTTGCTGGAGGCCGCCCTGGCCCGCGATGTCGACAAGGCGTGCGCGCTGCTCGCCGAGCATTACCAGACCACCACGCGCAATGTGCTCACTCATCAGGCGCTGCAGGGCTGATTGCCAGGTTTTGTCTGGTGCAGGCGGGTGTTGGTGATCAGGCGGACGATTTCAACCGCCTGATGCGGCAACGGGCCGAGTAAGAAGAGGCTGGCTGTCGGCGGCAGAGAGAGCATAAGCGCTGCCGGTGACCCAGGCATGCCGGGCAGCAATGTCCAGCGGGCCCAGCTAATTTCCACTTAAAAACGGCATCGCACTCACGCCCAGCACATGCCGCTTCTCAAGCGACAGCCCCACAGAAATGCCCATCGGCAGATCCCAAGTTGCCTGGCGCTTAACGAGCAGCGTGTTGCATTGCCGAATCGACCGCCTCGATGAGTATGTCGGCATGCTCCGTCGTAAACGTCAAAAGCGGTCGAACCTTGAGGACGTTTTCAAGCGGGCCGGCTGCGCTGATCAGCACGCCGTTTTCGCGCATGTGGTTGACAACCCGTCGAGCCTGCTCGGCTGCCGGTCGTTTGCTGCTGCGGTCGGTGACAAGCTCTATGCCGATAAAGAGTCCGGCTCCTCTGACATCGCCGATAATCTCGTGCCGCGCCGAAAGCCTGGTCAGCCCCTCCAGCAAGTACTTGCCGATGTCATGGGAGCGCTGCTGCAACTGATCCTGCTGGATAACATCCAATACCGCTTTACCGGCGGCACACGACACCGGGTTACCCCCGAATGTATTGAAATACCGCATGTTCTTCCCGAAGTGATCGACCACTTCGGATCGCCCGACGATACCGGCAATCGGCTGACCATTACCCATTGGTTTGCCGAGCGTGACGATATCAGGCCGCACATCATGTCGAGTGAAGCCCCACATATTCAGGCCGGTACGAGCAAATCCAGGCTGTACTTCGTCGGCTATGTACAACATGCCTTCGGCTTGGGCCAATGCAATGCCCTCGGCAAGAAAGCCCTCGGGCCCGGTAAGAACGCCGTCGCTGGAGAAGATGCCATCAAGCATGATTGCGGCCGGTCGGATGCCGTGCTTTTTCATGTCATCGATCGCTGCTCGCACATCAGCGGCGAATATCGAGGCAACATTTTCTGCGCCCAGACGGTATGCATCTGGCGCACGTACTGTGCGCACATGCTCGGGCAACACGATGCAAGGTCCAAGCGATGGCGAGAGTTCAGCGATATCACCCGTCACACCGTGATAGGCAAACCGGGTGATGATCACGCCGGTGCCGCCGGTGTACTGTCTGGCGATGCGAAGTGCGAGGTCATTCGCTTCGCTGCCCGTGCAGGTGAACATGACCCGATCCAGATCATCGGAGAAGGTCCCCAGCAGTTGCTCGGCATAGTCGAGAATGCCTTCCTGCAGGTAGCGGGTATGGGTGTTGAGTTGCAGCGACTGGCGGTACATGGCCTCCACCACCTGAGGGTGGCAGTGACCGATCGAGGCAACGTTGTTGTAGGCATCGAGGTATCGACGCCCCTGTTCATCGAAGAGCCAGACACCTTCGCCGCGAACGGTGTGCAGCGGCCGCTCGTAGAACAGGCGATAGGCCGGACCTAGCAAACGCTCTCTGCGCTCGATGAGGCGCCGCTCGGTTTCTGAAAGTCGGGTTGCATCTTCTGAAGTAAATCCATTGATCATGCTCATGCTTTAATCGTCCGGACACAGGCCAAAGAAATTCGATCTTCAATTTCCGATCGAGAGAGAGCCGACATCGCTTTTATATTCGCCCATGCACGCTGAGAGTTGCGGTGAATATACGCACGGTTATCTGGGTGCAATTGAGCACGCCACGAATTGATGCAGAGCGCCAACGCCAGACGCGTGCTCAGCAGCTCGGGAAGTAGCGTCAACTCTTCATCGGTCAGTGGATTAAGCTGATGATACGAGGCGATTACATCAAGGGCGGGATCCAGAACATCACCTCGTTGGCCCAGGTGATAAGAAGCAGCGACAGCGACTTCATTAACGAGCGGCGCGTAAACCATGTCGCCGAAATCCAGGATATTTCGCAGAATATCGGGGTTCTCGGCATCGACAATAATGTTGTGCGGGTTCATGTCATTGTGAATAACCTGCTTGCGAAGGCGAGATAGCCTTGGCAACACGAGCGTCTCGAATTGATCGAGACTTCGTTCGACGATGCTTCGCCCTTCCCGATCCTCGATGTGAACCAGCAGTGGTCGAAGATGCTCGGCATGTTGCATATCCCACAGCAAAGCATGCCCGGCTGCGGGGTGATTGAAGCCTTCCAGCGCCAGGTCGAGCCGGGCAAGAGACTGCCCAATCACCTTTCTGAACGCCGTGGTCGTGCTCTCTACCTTGTGAAGCGGGATGCCATCCACGAAAGACAGGAGGCGGGCCAGCATGCGTTGGCCGTCCACCTCAGCGGCGGTGGCGTACTCGCCTGTTAACGACCGCTGCACCCGCTGAACCGGCAGATCGGGATCGCGCAGCTCAATCCGTCTCATTGCCTGGTTATGGAAGTCGACGACGTCGGGATTCTCAAGCGGGTGAGAAAGCTTGAACAGACGGGAAGTGCCATCGTCGAGCATTACGCGGAAATTCAGGTCGCGCTCGCCGCCCAACTTTTCGAGTCTGCCGCTTAAACCATAATGTCGCTCGAGTATTTCGCACGCCTGCGCATCGCTAACGTGAGCAGGAGCGATTTCCAGCAAGCTGTCATCAATAGATAAATTCTCAAGCGGCATAACTCACACCCTCATCCGACTCACAATTGGCGCCCCCAACCAGGCAGGCGCCATCAATCACTTATTAACCCAAGCGTTGAAACGCTCTTCCAGGTCTTCACCGTGATCAATCCAGAACTCGGCGTCGGTCGCACGGGCATTCTTCAGATTGTCGGGAGCCGTTGGAAGCTTTTCACCAATCTTCTTGTCCACCAGATCCATCGCATTTTTGTTGCTGGGACCATAGGGAATCGCTTCGACGAAGTTTTTCTGCTGAACCGGCTGGCTGGCAAAGGCGATGAAGTTCTCTGCGAGTTCCTTTTTCTTGGTGCCTTTGACAATCGCCCAGTGGTCGAGGTCGTAGAGGCTGCCGTTCCATTGCATTGCGAACGACTGGCCTTCGTCCTGTGCAGAGGTAACGCGACCGTTGTAGGCCGATGTCATGACAACGTCGCCGGCCGCCAGCCACTGCAAGGGCTGGGCGCCGGAATCCCACCATTGAATGTTGGATTTGATCTCATCCAGCTTCTTGAATGCGCGCTTGATACCCTCTTCAGTGCCAAGCACTTTGTACAGATCCTGGCTGGCAACTCCATCGGCAAGCAAGGCGAATTCCATGGTGAATTTGGCGCCGCGCCGCAGGCCACGCTTCCCTGGAATTTTTTTCACATCCCAGAAATCAGCCCAACTCTGCGGGACAGAGGCAACCTTCTTGGGATCGTACGTCAGTACGGTCGACCAGATGAAAATGCCCACGCCACAGTCACTGACTGCCGCCGGTATAAAGTCTTCTTTCTTTCCAATTCGATCCCAGTCCAAAGGCTCGAACAGTCCCTCACTGCAGCCGCGAATAAGCTCCGGTGATTCAACCTCAATGACATCCCAAGTGGTTGTGCCGGTGTCGGCCATCACTTTGATTTTTGCCATTTCACCGTTGTAGTCATCGGCCGTGATGGTCACGCCGTTTTTGGCGGTGAAGGGTTGATAGAAGGTTTTTTCCTGGGCCTGGCGGTTGTTGCCACCAAACGAAACCACGGTGAGTTTTTCAGCGGCGTTCAACGGTCCTGCGAGTGCTCCAAGCACCAGTACAGCTGCGATTTTTATGTTCATGCGTCTCTCCAGGTGAGCTACGGGGTCGTGGGCAGCATCAAGGGATGGCAGTTTTTTTGTAGTGGCAGCAACAGGTCGAGCCAGACGCTTCCTTATTGATGGAAATACGCCTCCCCCCGGCTATAGGGGTGAGCCATTAAACCACAATAAAAATATGATGCATCATATTTTTAAGCTACGCTTGGCCCTACCAGCCAAAGGGATCGCACCATGACCGACCAACGTACCTTGCTTCTCACCGGCGCAAGCCGCGGTATTGGCCACGCCACCGTGAAGCATTTCAATGCTGCAGGATGGCGGGTGTTCACCGCCTCCAGACAGGACCTGGGCGAAGGCTGTCCCTGGGCGGAAGGCCTGGCCAATCACATCCATCTTGATTTGGGGAGTGTTGAAGACGTCCAGAAAATGCTTCCCGAGATTCGCGAGAAGCTCGGCGGCAGACTGGATGCGCTCGTCAACAATGCCGGGATCTCTCCAAAAGGCGCGAATGGCGAACGTCTTGGCGTTCTGGAGTCCGACTACGCCACCTGGCTGAATGTGTTCAACGTCAACCTGTTCTCAACGGCCCTGCTGGCTCAAGGCCTTTTCGCAGAGTTGAAAGCGGCGAAAGGGTCAGTGATCAACGTCACCTCCATCGCCGGTTCCCGCGTTCACCCTTTCGCCGGCGTTGCGTACGCCTGCTCGAAGGCTGCTCTGTCCGCGCTGACGCGGGAAATGGCCCATGACTTCGGCGCTCACGGCGTCCGGGTGAACGCTATCGCGCCAGGGGAGATTGACACCTCGATCCTGTCTGCCGGCACGGAGCTTATCGTCGAGCGATCCATCCCGATGAAACGCATGGGCAAACCGGAGGAAGTCGCGGCTCTGATTCACTTCCTGTGTACCCATGGCGCTTCTTATGTGAATGGCGCCGAGATACACGTGAATGGTGGGCAACATGTTTGAGTTATCCGATACTCTGTCCGGGAAGGTCTCCCACCCCATTCGGGCACGTGTCGCACACGAGTAAGCAATGAATTACCCCATCGAGAATCTGAAGCACTCCTATCTGGGCAGCGGTATCTATGGCCTGCTGCGAGAGGCTCTGATCACTGGTCGCTTCAAACCCAATGACAGATTGCGCATTCGCGATCTGGCCGAGCAACTGGGCACCAGTGTCACACCTGTCCGCGACGCGATCCTGCAGCTCGCCAAAGAACAGGCGTTGATTCTCAAAACCCCGAGGGACATACGGGTTCCAATGCTGACCTCCAGGCAATATCTGGAGATTCGAAGCATCCGCCTGTCGCTGGAAGGATTGGCGGCAGAGACTGCGGCGTCACGTGTGACGCCGCAGCAACTGGAGCAGTTGGAAACCTGTATTCAAAATAATCTCGCGGCAATCCAGGACAACAATCTCGCCTCAGCCCTCACCCACAATCATGAATTCCACTACGCGCTGACGCAGATTGCTGACATGCCAGTGCTGTCCGGCCTGCTGGATGGTTTGTGGATGCGCACGGGACCGTTGATTGCCAGTGCCTACGGGAGCTTCAACGAGCGCATGGCCATTGATCATCACTGGGATGTGCTTTCGGCGCTGAAGAAAAAGGATGGCGCTGCCGCGCGGGAAGCAATCTGCAGCGACATCCTGGATGGAAGTCAGAAGATGCTGGAGTACGTCCAGCTTGAGCATGATTGAGGGGCCAGGCCAGCGGTGTCAGTGAGGGAGTAAGGGGTGGCTCCACTTCAGCATCCCGCGGGATTAGGCAACCAATTCATGTACTAGTGTGGTGTTTCAGAAATAACGC
>NZ_QKVL01000043.1 GCF_003231275.1 Pseudomonas huaxiensis | reverse complement strand
GCGTGCAGCCCAGGTGATGGCTGACTACACCTTCGCATCCGTTTATTCGCAGTGGCTGGCGTTTCGTGCACTTGAGTTGAAGGAGGGGCGGCAAAGCCCGCTCTCCCAGATTCGCCGGATCTTGACGAAAAACGTTCTTCCGCACTTGGGGGGGGCAATCAATATTCGGGGTCAGCCGGCATGACCTTCAGGGTGGCTACCGAGCTTTGACGGGGCCGAATGCAAGCCTAGCATTAGGTATTTCAAGGTCGCACAACAGCTCATCGGTTGCCTTATCGAAATGCTCGATCAGGAAATCCAGTAATACACGCACGCGGGGAACCCGGTAACGACTGCCGTGTAATACCGCGTAGACGCCGGCCTCTTGGACACAAAAGGTAGGCAATAGGACTTTCAGTCGTCCAGCACGGATATCGGCTGCCGCATCCCAAACGGTCTTACGTGCGATGCCATGCCCTGCCAATGCCCATGTGCGCGCGAGTGCGCCATCATTTGTTTCCCATGCTTGGTTCATGGGTACGGTGTGGTTCCATTCCTGACCGTTCACCACAAAGTGAAAGGTGTTCAATGGACCTGCGGAAGTCACCAGCACGATGAACTTGTGGTTCGCCAAATCAGCAGGGGTTCGGGGTTCACCGTATCGCGCCAGATAGTCAGGCGAAGCGCACAGTACTCGCCAGTTGGGAGCCAACTGCCTAGCGATCATTGAGCTTTCATGTGGTTGTCCAAACCGGATTGCCAGATCGACGTCGTCCTGCACCAGATTCGACACCGAGTCCGACAGCGTCAGCGCGACGTATAGTTCTGGGTGCAATGTACTGAATGCCTCAAGCCAGTCATTCAAAAGATTGCGGCCAAAATCGGCAGACGCGGATACCCGCACCTTGCCACGCACCTCTGTTTGACTGGCTTGAAGCCCCGCTTCCGCCTCATCGATAGCCCGCAACGCGACCCAGCACTGTTGCAAATAAAACCGACCTTCTTCCGTGAGGCGCAACCGACGCGTTGTGCGATCAATCAATTTGGTGCGCAGCGCCGCCTCAAGCTTGATAAGGCGCGCGCTGGCCGCGGCTGGCGACAGCGCCAGTTTGCGTCCTGCGGCAGACAAGCTGCCAAGTGCTGCCGCCTCGACAAACAAACGCATATCACCCAACCGGTCAGTGGCCATATTCAATTCACATTTGATAGTTCATCAAAGGGTAGGCCAATTATCAAATCAATGGCAATTCATCACACTCATGTCTCCCATTCCGTTGAGCACAGGTCATGACCGGCAAATCACACTTTGAAAATGGCTCTTTCACGACATCGGGCAATACCGAATACCTCACTACCGAGCATCTCCCACTGACGGCCCTGTTGGCGCTGACAATGGGTAGCTTTATCGCCACCGCCAACGAAGCCGTGCCAGCAGGACTATTGCCGCAAATTGCGGAGGCATTTGGTGTGTCGCAAGCGTGGGCCGGTCAGATGGTGACACTATGTGCACTGGGCTCAGGGTTGGCGGCTATTCCATTGACTCTCGCGTTGCAGGGTTGGCGTCGGCGCTTGGTGCTATTACTGGCCGTCGGGGTGTTTTGCGCCTGTAATGCGGTGACCGCCCTGTCGCCCTGGTTTTCATTGACACTCGCTGCTCGCTTCATGGTGGGTATTGCAACCGGTCTGGCCTGGAGCCTGCTGGCCGGCTACGCCAGACGGTTAGTCGCCCCACAACTGCACGGTCGCGCTATGGCGCTGGCCATGCTCGGCATCCCTTTGGCGCTTGCCCTAGGCGTACCGCTTGGTGCCTGGCTCGGCAAACTGCTGGAATGGCGTTGCGTGTTCGGGGCTCTCTCGGGGCTCAGCCTTTTGTTGATGGCCTGGATCTATCTGAAAGTGCCTGATTATCCCGGACAACGCTCCGATCGACGCCTGCCGCTACGCAGGGTCATGCAAACCCCTGGTGTGCGACCGGTGCTGGCGGTGGTCATGCTCTGGATCCTGGCCCATTACACCCTCTATACCTATATTGCTGCGTTCCTGGCTTCTGTTGGATTGGCCGATCAGGTAGATCGGGGTCTCCTTTCATTCGGTATTGCGGCCTTGTTCGGTCTATGGATGATCGGCATGCTAATTGATGGCAGACTTCGGAGTCTGGTATTGATCAGCCTGACAGCATTCATCCTGGTTTCATTTGCCCTTGGGCTGGGTGACCTGCCCGCCAGTGCGATCTATATCAGCATCGTCTTGTGGGGGATGAGCTTCGGTGGTGCGCCAACCTTATTGCAAACCGCCTTGGCCGATGTTGCCGGTGACGGCGCTGATATTGCGCAATCAATGCTTGTCACCGTCTTTAACCTGGCGTTTGCGGGCAGTGGTGTGATTGGCGGCGTTCTCTTGGAAACCCGGGGGGCAAGCACTATTCCCTGGGTAGCGTTGGCGTTGCTGCTGCCGGCGCTGTTGATTGTCTCGATAGCCAAGAGGCATGCTTTCGGGCGTTCGTTGCTGCTGAAGCGTTGAGGATTTACCAGTCCTGAGAGGGTGGGCATAGGTGATCATCGAGGTTTCATTTGATTTGGCATCGATACTCACCTTGGTTTAACGGTGATCACTTCAGTGAACTCCCGCAACTGTGCTTGCGCCCGCACGTGAACGATTTCTGAAGGCGGTTAGGGGCTCTCCGATCAAGTCAGCACAGGCCATCTGGCCTGTGCTGAAATAACCCTCCGCCCAACTGCCCCAGCAAGCCTCTATCCCATGAGTCAGTTCTGCTCTGTAAAAACCCGGTTCCGTGGATTGGCCAAGAATACGGCGCAGATGACCACGCTGGTCGCCCTGTCGAATCTGTGGAGGGTGCGCCCGTAAGGGCAGATAACCAAGGTTCTGCCTTGGTTATCCAATAATCAGCGGCTGGGAACTGGGTTTTTCAGCATCCCCAAGTCGCCAATTCAGGTTGATGAGCGACTTGTTTGGAGTTTCCCTAACTCGGTAGAGATCGGTCTTGCTCAGTGGGGGCCGCGAGTACAAGTCGATAAGTTCAAACGGGCTGTGCTCCAGTGCCAATCAGCACAGTGGCTTGCTGTGCCGATTCAGGCCAAGACTCTCGTCAAGCAGAGCGTTCAACAAACTCCACGATCGCTTGACCAACTTCCTGAGTCGACCGGCTGCCACCCATGTCTCGGGTGGTGTCACCCTGAGCTATAACCGTCTCGATCGCTTTGAGAATGTCATCGTGAGCAGCCTGATAGCGAGCGTCCTCATCGCGCTTACCCAGGAACTCGAGCATCAGGGCGCCCGACCAGATCATGGCGATCGGGTTGGCGATGTTCTTGCCAAAGATATCCGGCGCCGAGCCGTGTACAGGCTCGAACAACGATGGGAAGTTACGCTCAGGGTTGAGGTTGGCCGACGGTGCAATGCCGATGGTGCCGGCACAGGCGGGGCCCAGGTCGGACAAGATGTCGCCGAAGAGGTTGGAGGCCACCACTACATCGAAGCGTTCAGGCTGCAGGACGAAGCGAGCGCAGAGGATATCGATGTGCTGCTTGTCCCAGCTAATGTCGGGGTATTGCAAGGCCATGGCGGCGGTGCGCTCGTCCCAGTAAGGCATGCTCACTGCCATCCCGTTGGACTTGGTAGCTGATGTGACGTGCTTGCGATCCCGGGTCTGAGCGACCTCAAACGCATACTTCAGGATCCGATCAACGCCACGACGGGTGAATACCGATTCTTGCAGCACGAACTCGTTTGCGGTGCCTTCGAACATGCGCCCGCCAAGGGATGAATACTCGCCCTCGGTGTTTTCGCGGATCACGACGAAGTCGATATCACCAGGCTGCTTGTTTGCGAGCGGGCAGGGCACTCCAGGGAACAGTCGCACCGGGCGAATATTCACGTACTGGTCGAAGTCGCGGCGGAATTTCAGCAGCGAGCCCCAGAGAGAGATGTGGTCGGGTACCTTGTCGGGCCAGCCCACTGCGCCGAAGTAGATCGCATCAAATCCTTTGAGCTGATCGAACCAGTCGTCCGGCATCATCGATCCATGGGCCAGGTAGTAGTCGCAGCTGGCCCATTCGAAGAATTCGATTTGTAGGTCAAGGCCGTGTTTGCGGGCAGCAGCTTGTACGACCCGAATGCCCTCAGGGAGCACTTCGTTGCCGATTCCGTCACCTGGAATGGCGGCAATTTTGAATGGCTTGCTCATTGGAAACCTCACTTGGTTAACACGCTGGTGAGGCCATGCTATAAGCTTGCGTTTCGGTGATAATCTCCTATCTCGTTTATTCTTTTTAAACAAAACGTGAACAATCTTCCCAATCTTGATGATCTCAATATTTTCCTTCAAGTGGCCCAGCGCGCTAGTTTCAGTGCCGTGGCCGAGGAACTCGGGATGTCTGCTGCGTTTGTCAGCAAACGCATCCGGGCGCTGGAAGAGGATTTGGGCGTACGCCTGCTTCATCGAACGACTCGTCGGGTAACCATCAGTGAAGATGGTGAAAGGGTTTACCTGTGGGGGCAGCAAATTCTCGAAGCGCTGCAACAGATGGGTGACCAACTCAGCGCGGGCAAGCGGGAGCCCACCGGCCAACTCCGTATAGCCAGCAGCCTGGGTCTAGGTCGCCGCTATGTGGCGCCGGCTCTGTCCGAGCTAGCCGCTCGGTATCCGCAATTGGATATCCGCCTGGATGTGCACGACCGCCTGGTTGACCTGGTTGCCGAAGGTGTCGACCTGGATATCCGGGTGGGTAATGCCATTGCACCTAACCTGATCGCCAAGCCGCTTGCTCGCAACCGTCGCGTCCTGTGCGCATCTCCCAATTACCTGAAGCGTCATGGCAAGCCCCGTGTTCTGGCGGATTTAGCCAGCCACGATTGCCTTGTGATCAAGGAGCGGGATCATCCCTTTGGCCTATGGCACCTTCGAGGGCCGCAGGGCGAGGAGACGGTGAGGGTAAGAGGCGGACTTTCGAGCAACCACGGAGAAGTGGCCCACCAGTGGTGTCTCGATGGTCGAGGTATTTTGCTGCGCTCCTGGTGGGATGTTCATGACAGCCTGGCCGACGGGCGATTGGTTCAGGTGCTTGAAGGCTATCAGCAGGATGCTGACATTTGGGCGGTCTACACCTCTCGTCTGGAGGGCTCCGCGAAGGTGCGTGTCGCGGTGGAGTTCTTCCGTCAATACTTCGCAGAGCGCTATCAGTTGCCTGATTGATGAGCTCTACAGCGTCGCAGCGCCAAGAGCGGCTGATTTACCCATCTGGCTTGATTCTGGTGCTCGCGGTTTTTCTCGATGGAAGGAGAAACACTGTAGGAGGGGGAGGAAGTAGTGTGTTGCTGACACCTCGTACCGGCAGCAACGTGCAGCTCAAAAGGTGCCGTTGATGTGGTTATGCGAAATCTCTATCGAGCGCGTAATGGGTCGTCTTTGCTGAACACCGTTGATTGCAGCAAGGGCTATTGAAGGCAATCTCGAGGTCGAGAAAGGAGGCTCTGGTGAGCCTCCCTCGTCGTTTTAGTGGCCGCCCAAGTACGCTTCCCGCACCTCCTGATTACCCAGTAGTTCTTCCCCCGTACCGGTCATCCTGATTTCGCCTGTCACCATCACGTAGGCTCGATCGCTTAGGCGAAGGGCATGGTTGGCGTTCTGCTCGACCAGGAAGATGGTCATGCCGGACTTTGCAAGCTCCCTGAGCGTCGCGAAGATCTGCTTTACCACGATGGGCGCCAAGCCCAGGGAGGGCTCATCCAGCAGCAGGAGTTTGGGCCGACTCATCAGCGCCCGGGCGATGGCCAGCATTTGCTGTTCACCGCCTGACATCGTCATCGCTCGCTGGTTGCGTCGTTCCCGCAGGCGAGGGAAAAGATTGAACATCTGTTCCCGATCCTCTTCGGCGTGATTCATGCCGATAGGGATGGTGCCCATGAGCAGGTTTTCTTCAACAGTCATGTCAGGGAAGACGCGTCGACCCTCGGGCGACTGTGCGATGCCATTGGACGCAACGAAATGCGTGCTTTTTCGCGTGATGTCCTGGCCTTGATAAACGATCTGTCCGCTGCTGGCTCGAGGTTGGCCGAAGATCGACATCAAGAGCGTAGATTTGCCTGCGCCGTTGGCTCCGATGAGACTTACCGTTTCGCCTGCATTGATGTGCAGGTTGACCTTGCGCAGCGCCTGAATGGGTCCGTAATGCACATCTACGTCTTTGAACGCCAGAATCGGGGTGCTCATGCCACTTCCTCCTCTTCCGCGCCGAGGTAGGCTGCGATTACCTTCTGGTCATCCTTGATGTCTTTCGGCGTGCCTTGGGCGATGACGAGCCCGTGATCCAGCACGATGATGTGATCCGAGATGCTCATGACCATGCCCATGTCGTGTTCGATGAGCAGCACGGTGAGTTTATGGTCGTCGCGCAACCGGCGAATGATGCCGCTCAAGGCAATGGTCTCAGCAGGGTTCAAACCCGCCGCGGGTTCGTCGAGACAGATCAGTTCCGGGCCGGTGCACATCGCACGAGCGATTTCCAGGCGTCGCTGCTGGCCATAGGAGAGCTCACCCGCCAGCCTGTTGCAGTGCTCGACCAGGTCGACTACCTCCAGCCAGTAGAAGGCCGTATCGAGCAGCTTGCTCTCCGCTTTGCGGTAGCCTGGGGTATTCAGGATTCCGGTCAACAGGTTGCGCTGAGCCAGCATGTGCTGAGCGACCAAAAGGTTCTCCAGGACGGTCATTTCCTTGAACAGGCGGATGTTCTGGAAAGTGCGCGCGAGCCCAGCCCGGTTAACCAGGTGCGTTCCACCGAACATCTTGTACCTGAGCCGCGAGCCGAACTGGCCCGGACTGATGAAGTCATGCGCCTTGAATGGCTCGCCCAACACCTTGATGACGTCGGTCTGCTTGCCTTGCGCGTTGAGCAGGATTTTCCCGCCAGTGGCTGAGTAAAAGCCTGTCAGGCAGTTGAAGACGGTGGTCTTGCCGGCGCCGTTAGGGCCGATCAGCGCAGAGATCGAATGCCGTTTGATCGCAAAGTTGACATCGTTGAGCGCCTTGATGCCGCCGAAGTGCATCATGAGACGGTCCACGGTGAGGATATTGTCATTCATGGTGCTACTCCTTTGCGCGGTGCGATGCCGATCCGATTGATGCGAATCAGTCCGCGTGGACGCCAGATCATCATGAGGACCATCAGGATGCCGAACATCAGCACCCGGTAGTCGGCGAAGCTACGCAGCAATTCCGGTGCGATGGTCAGGACGAATGCCGCAATCACTACACCGACGGTAGAGCCCATACCGCCCAGCACGACAATTGCGAGAATCAAGGCGGACTCGAAGAAGGTGAAGGAGGTGGGGTTTACGAAGCCCTGATAGGTCGCGAAGAACACTCCCGCGATACCAGCAGTCGATGCACCGATCATGAACGCCGACAACTTCACCAGGACATGGTTGAGCCCCATGGAGCGGCACGCGATCTCATCTTCGCGAAGTGCTTCCCACGCTCGGCCCACAGGCATGCGAGTCAGGCGGTGCTTGATGTACAGCACGGCCAGCACGACGAGGAGCAACACCGTGTAGATGAAGATGAACTTCATGTTCGAGTTGTAGGTGACCCCGAAGAACTCGTGGTAGGGAACACCACCGTCTTTCGCACGTCGAGCGAACTCAAGCCCAAAGAAGGTGGGAGAGGGTGCGGTCATACCGTTGGGGCCGTTGGTGAACGAAACCCAGTTGGTCAGCACGAGCCTGATGATTTCCCCAAAGCCCAAAGTGACGATCGCCAGGTAGTCGCCATGCATTCGTAGCACCGGGAAGCCGAGCAGCATCCCTGCAAAGGCCGCGAATAGTGCCGCGAGTGGCAGCATGCTCCAGAAGCCCAAGCCAAGGTGCTCGTAGCCGAGCGTAAGACCGTAAGCGCCAATCGCATAAAAGCCGACGAAACCAAGATCGAGGAGGCCGGCCAAACCAACCACGATGTTGAGGCCCAAGCCCAATAAAACGTAGATGAGACCGAGGATAACGACGGTCAGTAGATACTTGTTTGCATAGAACGGCAGGATTAGTGCCATGACCACCAGCACAGGTACGACCCAGCGCATGTGCGATGCATGCCCTGGAGGTTTCACGCCTACTCCGCCGCCCGTACGATCGAAGCGTGCAATGAGCGAATGACCAGTGGCGGTCTGCAGGAAGAGGCTCAGCACAAGCCGGCCAGCCATGACGGTACCTACAATCCATGCAACGCGGTCAAAGCGAAGGGTGAAATCGTAGCCCTGCAGAACTACCCCGACGATAGGCCCGAACACGATCATGGCGACCAGCCCTGCCATCACGGTGTCAATCAGGGCCTTCTTGATATTGATGCTTTTCATGTTATCGCTCACGGCTTCATACCTTGGTTACTTGAGGTCGGCCAAGGAGGCCTTGGGGGCGGAAGATGAGGATCAGGACGAGAAGGGAGAAACTGAACACGTCCTTGTAGTCAGCGTTCACCACCCCGGAGAACTGAGCTTCAGCGACACCCAGGATCAGGCCGCCAAGCATCGCGCCAGGCAGTGAGCCGATGCCGCCGAGAACTGCCGCTGTAAACGCCTTGATGCCGATGATGAAGCCTGCGTAGAAGTCGAAGGTTCCATAGTTGAGGGTGATCAGCACGCCCGCGAGTGCGCCCATCGAAGCGCCGATGACAAACACGTACGAGATCACCCGGTCAGTGTTGATGCCCAGGATTTGCGACATTTTCCGGTCTTGCTGAGTGGCGCGGCACATCCTGCCAAGGCGTGTGTTCTTGATCACGAAGGTGAGGGCGAGCATGCCAATGATGGCAGCGGCCAGGATGAACAGTTTGGTGTGGGTGATCATTACGAAACCATCACCGACCGAGAAGCGAAGGGTTCCCTCAAGCAGGGTGGGAACACCCTGTTGGCGCGCCCCCTGGCTGATTTGCACGTAGTTTTGCAGAACGAGTGAAATGCCGATGGCGGAGATTAGCGGTGCGAGGCGGGTAGAGTTGCGCAGCGGTTTATAGGCCACTCGTTCGATTGCGAGGCCATAAACCCCGGTTACGACGATGGTGAAGATCAATGTGCCAAGGATAATCAGAGGGAAGGAGTCGATACCGAAGAAGCTCAGTACGGCAATGGAGATAGCGGCCAGGTAAGCAGAGACCATATACACTTCGCCGTGAGCGAAGTTGATCATGCCGATGATGCCATAGACCATGGTGTAGCCGATCGCGATCAGGCCATAGACCGAGCCCAGCGTTAGTCCATTGACTAGCTGTTGAATAAATATGTCCACGAGAATTTCCCCAAACGGACGGAGGAAGTGCAGGCTTGAATCAGCCTGCACGTTGCTGAGGAATCGTCAGAGTTGATCGAATTTCCCGTCGGCGTCCCATTTGTACATCACGTACGGAGACTCTTTGAGATCTCCTTTTTCGTTCCAGCTTTTGTTGCCTAGAACAGTGTCCACCGAATGGGTTTTCAACCATTCGCTCGCCTTGTTTCCATCCGTGCCGCCGGTTGCGCTGAACGCTGCGGCCAAAGCTTGAAGGGACGCGTAAGAGAAGAGGGTATAGCTTTCGGGTTCATAACCTGCGTCACGGAACTCCTTGACTACTGCCTTACCCGACTCAAGGTTGCGTGGATCCGGATAGAAGGTCATCAGCACGCCATCGGTGTACTTTTTGCCACCAGCAGTCGTGACCAGTTGGTCGGTGACGGTGCAGTCGGTGGTCACGAAGGGAATGCTGACACCCTGTTCACGCATCTGGCGCACCAGTGGGCCAGCCTCGGGGTGGCAACCACCGAAGTACACTACTTCGGCTTTCGACGAGCGGATCTTGGTGACGACGGCGTTGAAGTCTTTCTCTCCGCGAGTCAGGCCTTCATACAGCACAGTCTCTACACCTTCTGCCTTCAGTGCGGACCTCGTCGTGTCCGCTACGCCTTGGCCGAATGTGTCTTTGTCGTGGATAACAGCGACGGTTTTGGCCTTGAGGTTTTTTGCGATGTAATCAGCCGCTACCTGCCCTTGCTGATCATCGCGACCGGCCATGCGGAAGACCCCAACCAGGCCGCGCTCTGTGATGCTGGGTGCGGAAGAGGCTGGCGTAATGCTGACGATCTGGGCTTCGTCGTAAATTTCTGAGGCTGGAATCGTTGAGGAAGAGCAATAGTGGCCGATCACGGCCACAACTTTGGCACTGTCCACCATCTGGTTGGCTGCAGCGACGGCCTGCTTAGGTTCGCAAGCGTCATCCCCTTTTACCAAGGCGATTTGCTGACCGTTGATCCCGCCCTTGGCGTTGATGTCTTTGGCGGCTTGCTCGGCCCCGCGCCAAATCTGCTCGCCGAAAGCAGCGTTGGGCCCGGTGAGCGGTGCACCGACGCCAATTTTGATATCGGCCATGGCCGTCATGGAAAGTGCCATCGAAATGGCGGCGGGGAGAGTGGTGGATACCTTGAAGATCTTTTTCATGCTCGTGCCTCTTTATTATTGACTTTGTTGCTCGTTCAGGCAGCGCTCTACACATCGATTAAATCAATGGCGTATTGATCGGCTGGCCTGGTAGTGGCGATGGCAGTTTTGAGTAACTAGATCTGGATCTTGGAGCTTTTGTTATTTTTGTATGGTCGAGCGGCATCCTCTGGCGGGCCTTTTATTACAAGTTCCTTATTGGTATTTCCATTTTTTGATGCGGTTAGAGTTAAACGGCTAGGCGAATGGGTAGACTTTAAATGATTGAAAGTCGACGTTCTAACCGGCAGCGATAGTGAACATTTATCGCTCATTTTTTTAATCTTAACGACCGCTTTGAAACTGCGCCATCTACCTTGAATAGGTTTTCGCAGACTGAATTTCCATTTTGTCGTAGGAAAAACCGGCATGCAGAAGGGGCGCTGGGTGGGCGAGAGTAATTGGTGCAGCGGAATCGAGAGGGGATGGACCCCTTCGCGATGAATATCCTTCTTAAGGAAGGATAAGTTGACCATTTGATCCTATTTCGCGTTGGTAGAGGCGGGTGCGCTCTCGGCTTACAGTATCTAACGTCCGTCGTTCTACCTTGGGAACTTCCCTGTAGAGCCGCTGCGTTCCCGTGCTGATGATCGAGACCAGGCTTCTCCAAATGACAAAAAATAATCCTATCCCGTTCGACCTCAACCTCCTGTTGAACCTGCGCTCCAAGCTCGAGGCTCAAACGTCGGCGGAGGTTCGGTTTGATGCCGCCACTCGCGCAATCTACGCCTCTGAAGCCTCGAACTATCGTCAGTTGCCAATCGGCATTGTGATACCCAAGAGCGTCGACGATATCGTGGCCACAGTGCGCCTCTGTAAGGAGGCTGGCCTTCCTATCTTGCCGAGAGGCGCTGGCACCTCCATGTGCGGCCAGGCTGTGAACGCCGCACTCGTGATCGATGCTTCCAAGTACCTTCATTCCATCCATGAAATTGACCCTGCAAGGCGTCTGGCCAGGGTTGAGCCGGGTGTTATCTGCGACCAACTGAAAGGTGAGGCCGCCAAGGTGGGCCTGACTTTCGGCCCAGATCCAGCGACCCACAGCCGCTGCACTTTGGGTGGAATGATCGGTAACAACTCATGTGGTGCTCACTCTGTGATGGCGGGCAAGACAGTAGAGAACGTCGAGCGCCTGGAGATTCTGACCTATGACGGCGCGCGCTTCTGGGTTGGGCCCACTGATGACGCCACTTATCAGGAACACATCAATGCTGGAGGTCGACGCGCTGAAATCGTTCGATCGTTGAAAGCGCTAGTCGATCGCAACGAGGAGCAGATCCGCCAAGGGTTCCCCAAGCTCAAGCGCCGAGTGTCTGGGTATAACCTCGATCAGTTGCTGCCTGAAAATGGTTTCAACATTGCACGTGCCTTGGTAGGTGTTGAAGGTACGTGCGTCACCGTCCTCCAAGCCGAAACGATCCTGGTGAAAAATCCAACGCATCGTGTGTTGGTGGTGTTGGGTTACGAGGAGATTTACTACGCAGCTGACTCTGTTCCTCAGTTGCTGCCGCTTAATCCGATTGCAATGGAAGGATTGGATGACGGCATCATCGAGGGTCTCAAGGTCCGCGGCATGAAGCTCGCTGACATCGCGGAGCTTCCGGCGGGCAACGCTTGGTTGATGATTGAATTTGGCGCCCTGTCGACTGAGGAGGCAGTTGCATTTGCGCAGAAGGCTGTCGACATTGCGCCTGAGTTGCCGGGGCGTCCAAGTGTGCGTCTGGTTACCGATGCGGGGTTGATGAATCAAATTTGGACCATTCGCGAGACGGGCGCATCTGCAACGTCGCTCGGCCTGGATCCGAATGAGCCTGATCCCGTTGTTGGCTGGGAGGACGCCGCGGTGGAGCCCGAGCACCTCGGCAAGTACCTTCGCGAATTCAAGGCGATGGTCAGCAGTTACGGATACAAGACGAATCTTTATGGCCACTTCGGTGACGGCTGTATTCACTCTCGCATTACCTTCGACCTGAAATCGCAGGATGGCCTGGATAACTGGCGCGCTTTTCTGGATGAGGCCGCACACCTGGTGGTGCGCTACGGCGGTTCGCTTTCCGGCGAGCATGGTGATGGCCAGGCGAAGGGTGAGTACCTTCGTATCATGTACTCCGATGAGATCATGAACGCCTTTGCAGACTTCAAGGCTATCTGGGATCCGCTGAACAAGATGAACCCGGGCAAGCTCATCCACGCCATGCCTGTTGATGCCAACCTTCGAATGGGCCCGGACTATGAGCGCCGTGACGTTCCAAGCCAATTTACCTATGACGCCCGTTTGGGTGACAAAGGCCTGGCCCGTGAGACCGAGCGTTGCATCGGGATGGGCAAGTGTCGCTCGCTGGATGGCGGCACGATGTGCCCGAGCTTCAGGGCTACGCGGGAAGAGAAGTACTCCACGCGTGGTCGTGCCCGATTGTTCTTCGAGCTTTTGAAGGGGGACGTCATCGAGGATGCGTGGCAGAACGAGGAGGTCAAAGACTCCCTCGATCTGTGCTTGAGCTGTAAAGGCTGCAAGACCGATTGCCCAACCAATGTGAACATCGCCAGGTATAAAACGGAATTCCTCAATCGCTACTACAGCGAAAAGCGTCGACCGGTAATGGACGCCATGATTGGTCGTATCGGCGAGTGGTTACCTCATGCAACCAAGCTTTCGCCCGTGCTCAATTACGCCATGGGTAACTCATTGGTGCGCACGGCTGGCGCTTACATGGGGCTGGCGCGTGAGGCCAAGTTTCCGAAGATCGCGTCCAAGAGCTTCCGCGCCAGCGCTACGGCCAAGCGCATCTTGAAAAGTGAGGGCTCAAGTGCTGGCACTGACGTGCTGCTGTGGGTCGATAGCTTCAACAACGGGTTCACGCCCAAGGTGCTTGAGGCTGGCGTAACAGTGCTTGAAGCGCTGGGCTTCACCGTGAAATTGATGAAGCGCCACGTGTGCTGCGGTCGGCCTTACTACGACGTCGGGATGATTGACCAGGCCAAGTCCAACCTTGAGCAGATTCTTGATCAGTTGGAGCCTGTGCTTGACGAGGGGCTGCCAGTTATCGTGCTTGAGCCGAGTTGTTTGTCGGTATTCCGAGATGAGATGCCGGGCCTGTTCCCGGCGGATCCGCGTGCCAAGAGACTTGAGAAGTCAATCATGACGTTGAGTGAGTTCATCAAGGGGCGTGGGCTTGAGTTGCCTGCGATTGATGAGGATGTGCGGATTCATGGTCACTGCCACCAGAAGTCTTGTGGTGGCATGGGAGGAGAGCAGGGCGTCCTGGAGAAGCTGGGCGGTAAAGGGCAGGTGATTGCCGCCGGTTGCTGCGGTGTGGCGGGTGCTTACGCTTACCACAGCAAGACAGCTCCGATTGCGAAAATCATCGGTGAACAAGAGTTCAAACCTCACCTCGACAAAATTCCCCTGGACGCGGCGGTGGTGGCGGATGGATTCAGCTGCCGCGGACAAATTCGCAACGTGAGCGGCAGGGAGCCGATGCACCTGGCGGAGTACCTCGCCAAAATTCTGGGCTAGTTGCGCCAGCGCGGCACCTTCAGGTTTTTGGTTGCTATGGCCCACCTAACCTGGCAGCCATTGAGTGCCGTCGTGTTGTTATTTTTGAGTGGGATAGGCAGGTCATGAAACTCGATGCAGCGATAGAAAACACGGTGTTACGCGAGGCTACGGTGGTCGCAGGTGAAACGGCCATGGGGCGCGAAATCACATGGGTTCACATCGTCGATCACCCTGAGATCACTAATTGGTTGAAGCCCGGCGAGCTTCTGTTGACTACGGGTTACAACTGGCCGGTTGATGACGAGGAATGCCGGGTAATGGTGCGCCGGTTGAGCGAAATTGGTTTGGCCGGTGTAGTGCTCGCCGTGCCGCATTTTCGAGAGCACTTCACTCAGGCCGCTATCGATGAGGCCAACCAGCGTCACCTGCCGTTGCTCGAGTTGCCGTGGGAAATTCAGTTCAGCGAGATCATGCATGATGTGCTGGCCCGGATCATCAATATCCAGGCTGAGACCATCCGTCGCTCAGACCATATTCATCGCACTCTGACCGAGGCCGCGCTGGAGGGAAACAACCTGGAGGGGTTGGCGAACGCCTTGTATTCAGCTCTCGACAAGAATGCAACGGTTGTATCGGTTGACGGTACCGTTTTGGGGGCGTCAGATCCTGCGATCGATGAGGCGGTCGAGCGTGCGTTTGTCAAAAAGATCGCAGAGATAGAGTCGCTCTCGAGTTTCTTTGAGTCTAACACCCCCAAGGTTGTGACTGAGGGAGTGGAGCGTCCAAGACTGGGTGGTGCCATCAGGCTTCGCGGCGAGGTGATTGGCGTTGTCTGGTTGCACAGTGAGCAAGAGGGTTTTGAGGAGCTGGATTCGCGCGCGCTCGAACACGCGGTAGTCATCGCGGCTTTGCATCTTACTTATCAGCGGCAGTTGTCTGATCAGGAGACCCGACTGGGTTATGCCTTCGTTGCGGGCCTGCTGGAGGGGAAATTCTCTGCCACACCGAGCGCTATTGAGCGCGCGCAAGCGTCCGGTTGGGGGGAGAACCGAAACTACCGTGTGTGTCTGGTGTTGCTCAATGAGCCTATCCCACTGTCGGTGGAGGGTTTTAATCGGCGAGCCAGGATTGCTGATCGGATCGCTCAGACGATGCAGGGAATGGGCGTCGCTCCACTCATGTCTGTCTCACTTAATCAAGTCAGTTTTCTGCTTCCGGCGGAAAACTCACCTGACGCTATCTGGAGGTGGGTGCGTACCGAAGGCAGTGCCATGGCGGTAAGCCGCGTGCATCAAGGCGTGACAGGCATGGCGCAAGGGGCGGAAGACGTGTTGGCGCTTCTACCTCTGCTCAAGCCCGGCAAGCTGCATGATTTTGACGAGGTGCTTTTCCCGAGGGCGCTCATGGGCGATTCAGATGCCCGGCGTGTATTGATGGAGAAGCTCATCGAGCCGCTGGGTAATCCCAAGCGTGGCAATGCCTTGATTGACACGGTACTGACGTTGGCTCGGGAAGGTTTCCAGCTACTCAACACGGCTAAGGCACTTGAGATCCACATCAGCACGCTGCGGTATCGGGTCGAGCGAATCGAGTCGATGCTAGGCATCTCGTTGGACAACCCGGACGAAAAGTTCAAGTTGCAGGTGGCTGCGCAGATGTATGTGTTGGCAGCCGACGATAAATAAATGCTTGTTTGTCAATTGAGACTCGCCTTCAAGAGGGGCTGTGCTTTGTTTGGCAAAAGGAAGGTAGTGTGACTAGGCGAGTTTTGAAAACCTCATGTGGGTTGCATCTGGTGTCGCAGACGGAAAGCACCTTGATTGATCCGAAAGGCACGGTGATTCAGCAGGAGCTAGTGGATCTTGCCAGGGAAGCAATTACCTTGAAGCTCGCAGGTCATCGTGTGGTGGTTGCAGTGGGTGAGCCTCCGAATGCTACGGGCGATTACCCAGGCGATCAGGTGTACCGCACGGGTTACGCATCGATGGTCGTTTCTCAGACCAGGCTCATGTCGGAGTGGAAGAAGTGCTTTGACAACTGCGGTGAGTTGGCCGCCCAGGTCTTGGTGGATGCGGTGGTTTTTCATAACAAGCACAGGGCGCAGCAGCTAGCGGATGTTCTCACCGAGCTGACCGACATGGGGGTGATCCCGATGGTTGGGCTTAGCGCTGCGGGGCGAGGTGTCGGAAGCTCACTTCTGGATACCTTCTTGCTCGGTTTGCTTGATAAGCCAGCGAGACTATTGCGTGCCAGGGCGGCTGTCTGAGTCTGCCGGGTGGTTTTGCGCAGGTGTGGCTGTCTGATATGGCTGAGAAAAAAAGAGTCTTGAATTCATTTCTCGAGTAGGTAGTTCCAGCAACTGGTGATCCGGTTCAATGCCCCACCATAAGTCCCATGGATAGGGCCTGCCGATCGTGCAACAGCCGATTAGTCAGTTACATAAGAAGTTTGCCTGCCTAATAATAACTCGAGGCTTGTAGAGATGTCCCATACCCCCCCTCCAGCTCACTCAGCCAATGCTGAAGGCTCAAACCTTGCCCCTGGGTTAAAGCAGCGCCATGTCACCATGCTCTCCATTGCGGGCGTGATCGGTGCAGGCTTGTTTGTTGGTTCCGGTCACGCTATCGCTGCAGCCGGCCCAGCTGTGATTCTTTCCTACCTCGCAGCCGGCACGCTCGTTGTGCTGGTGATGCGCATGCTCGGTGAAATGGCTGTCGCATCACCTGATACCGGCTCATTTTCGACCTACGCAAACAGAGCTATTGGCCCATGGGCTGGTTTTTCCATTGGCTGGCTTTACTGGTGGTTCTGGGTGCTTGTCATTCCCCTTGAGGCCATTGCGGCTGCGGCAATCCTGAATACCTGGTTCCCAGGCATAGAGACATGGGCGTTCGCTTTGGCCATTACGGCATTGCTGACTTTGTCCAACCTGTTCAGTGTTGCCAAGTACGGAGAGTTCGAGTTCTGGTTCGCGCTGTCGAAGGTGGTTGCGATCATGGCGTTTATCGTGTTGGCGGCTGTCGCCCTGGTTGGAGGTCTCCCGGGTCGCGAAATGGAAGGGTTCATTGCCACGATGAATGCCAACGGCGGTTTCGCGCCCAATGGATACGGCCCGGTACTGGGCGCACTGTTGACCACGATGTTCAGCTTCATGGGTACTGAAATTGTCACCATCGCTGCTGCAGAGTCCAAAAACCCTGCTCAGCAGATTGCGCGCGCGACCAATTCGGTGATCTGGCGGATCGGCATCTTCTACATCGTCTCCATTTTCATGGTGGTGTCCATCGTGCCGTGGAACGATGCGCAGTTGTCCGTGGTCGGCTCTTACCAGCGCGCCCTCGAATTCATGCAGATCCCTTACGCAAAACTGATCGTCGACATCGTGGTCCTGGTGGCAGTAGCAAGTTGCCTGAACTCAGCTATCTACACTGCCTCAAGGATGCTCTTCTCCCTGGCTAAGCGTGGTGACGCACCGCAAGGCTTGAAAGCAACAACTGTCTCGAATGTACCGCGTAAGGCCGTTCTGGCCAGTACGGCAATCGGCTTCCTTACCACTGTGATCAACTACTTTGCCCCTGAGAATGTATTTGCATTCTTGCTGGCTACCTCGGGCGCCGTCGCGCTCCTGGTGTATCTGGTGATTGCTGTTTCGCAGCTGCGCATGCGCAAGCTGTTGATCGCAAGTGGCCATGAGCTTGGCTTCAAAATGTGGCTTTATCCTTGGTTGACCTGGCTGGTGATCATTTTCATTACCGGCGCTCTGACGTTGATGCTGACTCTTCCCAAGCACACGGGGGAGGTGGCTTCTACAGCTGTTCTCGCAATTGTGATCGTGGCAACGGGTATCTACACCCAGCGACGCTCCAAACCTGCCGCCTGGTCCCAGGAAACCGTCGCGATCGATCGGTAATGCGTTATCGATTTTGACTTGAGAAAGAGGTGGCTACCTGAGGTGCCACCTCTTTTTTTTTGGAAAATTCATGCATTCACGGAGCGATTAGTCGCCGATTTTTTGCAGTCCTCCGCTTGCCTCTAATTCATCTCCTCGAAAAATTCTGCATAGGGTAGGAATAGTTGGCGAAATATTCCTATTTAATCTGCGTAGTTTGAGCAAAAAGGGATGGATAGCATTGCCACACTGACACACAAAGGTGGATGCCATGTCTTCTCAACAAAAATTGTCTGTATCGCCCCGTACCCAACACGTGTCCAGCGGTGTTGCAGTCGCTCACCCCATCACCGTGAGCCGTGCGGCAGGTGCCTACCTGTGGGATGACCAAGGTAAGAAATACCTGGACTTTGTGGGGGGGATCGGCGTGCTTAACGTCGGTCACAATCACCCGCGTGTAGTCGAAGCGGTACGCAAGCAGTTGGAGACTTTCTCGCACATCTGCTTCCAGGTTGCAGCCTATGATCAGTACACAGATCTCGCTGCCAAGCTCAACAATCTGGTTGGCGGCCCAGAGCACTACAAGTCAGTGTTCTTGACTACCGGCGCTGAAGCTGTTGAGAACGCCATCAAGATCGCTCGTGCCCATACCAACCGCCCTGGAGTGATTGCATTTCGCGGTGGCTTCCATGGTCGCACCCTGATGGGGATGACCCTGACTGGTATGAGCCAGCCATATCGCCAGAACTTCGGCCCTTACGCGCCGGACATCTACCACACGCCGTATCCGAACGAGTACCGCGGAATTACCACCGAGAAGGCGCTGGCTGCACTGCAAGAAGTCTTCGATACCCAGTGCGCTGCTGATCGTGTGGCGGCCATCATCATTGAGCCTGTCCAGGGTGACGGCGGCTTCATTCAAGCGCCGGTCGAATTCATGCGCGCGCTGCGCAAGAAAACCGAAGAACTGGGCATCGTTCTGATCTGCGACGAGATCCAGACAGGCTTCGGTCGTACCGGCAAGATGTTTGGCTTCGAGCACTCGGGCATCCAGCCTGACCTGGTAACTGTTGCCAAGAGTCTGGCCGGTGGTCTGCCAATCTCGGGTGTTGTAGGTCGTGCAGCAATCATGGATGCACCTCAGCCTGGCGGCCTGGGTGGTACCTACGGCGGTAACCCGCTGGGCTGCGCTGCTGCGCTGGAAGTGATCAAGATTTTCGAGTCCGAGAACCTGACCGAGCGCAGCCGTGCCATTGGTGCTCAGCTTCTGGAAGGCTTCAAGCCGCTGGAAGCTCGTTTCGAGGGTATTGGTCATGTACGGGCCACCGGGGCTATGGCAGCGGTAGAGTTTGTTACCGACCGCGATACTAAAGAGCCTGATGCTGCCACCGCCCAGCGTGTGATTGATGCTGCGCGCGAGGAGGGGCTGCTGGTCATCAAGTGTGGCGTCTACCGTAACGTCGTTCGCTTCATATGCCCGTTGGTGATTTCCGAGCAGGATGTTGCCGAGGCACTGGGTATGTTCGAGCGTGCGCTGGTTGCCGCTAAGGCCTGAGTCTGACGGTCTATCGTTTTAGCACCGCAATTATTCTGGAGTGGTTATGACCCCGTTTGAAGCGTTCAATGAGGTTGATATTCGCATCGGCGAAATCGTGCGAGTGGAACTCAACGAAAAAGCCAACAAGCCAGCTTACAAGTTCTGGATCAATTTCGGTGAATTGGGCGAGAAAACTACCAGCGCTCAGTACACCAAGCTCTACAGCCCTGAAGAACTTGTCGGTAAGCAGGTGGTTTGCGCCGTCAATCTGGGCTCAAGGAAGATTGCAGGCTTCACCTCTGAGGTGTTGATGCTGGGCGTGGATCGCGAGCCGGGTGAAGTGGTTTACCTGACCACCGAGCGCCCGGTGCCACTCGGAAGCAAGATTTTCTAAACCCAGATCGCTGTGCTTCTGCGCGGCGACTAACCCAAAACAAGTAAACCTAAAAGTAGGATATCAAGATGCAACTGACCGACTTCAAAGCGCTGACCTTCGACTGCTACGGCACCCTGATCGACTGGGAAACCGGCATTGTCAACGCATTGCAACCACTGGCCAAACGCACTGGCAAGACCTTCACTTCCGACGAACTGCTGGAAGTGTTTGGTCGCAACGAGTCGCCTCAGCAAACCGAAACCCCCGGCGCTCTGTACCAGGACATCCTGCGTGCTGTGTACGACCGCATCGCCAAAGAGTGGGGCCTGGACGCCGATGCTGCCGAGCGTGAAGAGTTCGGCACTTCGGTCAAGAACTGGCCAGCCTTCCCGGACACCGTCGAAGCCCTGCAATACCTGAAAAAACATTACAAGCTGGTGATTCTGTCGAACATCGACCGCAATGAGTTCAAGCTGAGCAACGCCAAACTGGGCGTCGAATTCGACCACATCATCACCGCGCAGGATGTGGGTTCGTACAAGCCGAACCCGAATAACTTCACTTACATGATCGATGCCTTGGCCAAGGCCGGCATTGAGAAGAAGGACATTCTGCACACCGCAGAAAGTCTGTATCACGACCACATTCCTGCCAACGACGCTGGCCTGGTTTCGGCCTGGATCTACCGTCGCCACGGCAAAGAAGGCTACGGCGCTACCCACGTGCCGTCGCGCATGCCGAATGTGGACTTCCGCTTCAACAGCATGGGCGAAATGGCCGAAGCGCATAAGCAAGCGCTGAAGGGCTAAGTCCAGGGCCGGCAGCCCCATGGTTGCCGGCTTTCCGTATCCCTAATGCGGAATGTGTGCGTTATGAGTGTTTTAGAGTCTTCAGTTGTAAAGTCAAATTCAGCTTTGATTCCCGCTTTTTTAGCAGTGATCATATGGAGCACGCTTGCTGTCAGCGTCACGTTTTGTAGCGATGTCTCACCGCTATTTATTACGGGTGCCGCGCTGTTCATTGGTGGGCTGATAGGCTTGCCGTGGATTAAACTTTGGCGCATGCCACGGCGGCTGTTCGTGCTGGGCACGTTTTGTATGCTTGCCTATCACGTCATTTATTTCTATGCGCTTCAGTTGGCAGATCCTATTGGCGTGAGCTTGTTGCATTACCTGTGGCCTGTGCTGATTGTTGTAATGGCGCCACTATTTGTTTCCAATGGAAAACTCACGTTCAAGTCATTGCTAGCCGGCGCGATTGGGTTCGCGGGGGCCATTATCAGCTGTAATCCAGACCACGCTGTAGGTACGGGCAGTTGGCTGGGTTATTTTCTGGCATTCATTTCGGCAGTTCTTTGGGCTGTTTATTCTTTGCTGGCAAAGCAGTACCCGAATGTAAAGAGCGTCTCTGTTGGCCTTTTCTGCCTTGTCTCTGGCGCAGTTTGCCTGGTGTTGTATCGAGCAGGTGCCGATTGGCCGTCCCTGACGAAAAGCGAGTTCTGGGCCATCCTGTACATGGGTGTTGGGCCTATGGGGGGAGCGTTCTATGTCTGGGACTATGCAATGAAGAAAGCTTGCCACGAGCAAGTTGCGGTTCTTAGCTACGCTACGCCTGTTCTGTCTACTGCCTTTCTAGTGCTCTATCTCCAGGTCGGTATGCAATGGTATATCTGGGTGGGGGCAGGTTTGGTAGTTTGCTCAATGATCATGTCGAAAAAGGCATAATCAGTGCTCAAGATTGTAGTTCCGTTCAGCCGGCAGATGAATTGAAAATAGTTAGTCTATTCTGGTCTTTACCGTCGTTGTGCGTTGCCCCCTCACACTGGGGGCTTTTTTATGGGTGGCGTTATTTCCAAGTTATGGCTAAGGCCTCCGGTTGTGCGCGCGTGTCTGAGGCACCGTTGCTGATATTAACCCAGTTTTATCTCTAGCTCGTACGGCTAAAGTTTTCCGCTCATATGTTTACCTCAAACGGCCCGGTTTACAGCCTGACTTGCTACTTCCGCTACTTAATTTGATCTTATTCATCCTATTTCAGATGGGTGGATGGCAATGGAAACGTTGAATACGATGTTCATTAGAACAATGGCTGGAGCTACACCGCGTGCAGCCCATAGCTGGTAAGTGAATTTCCAGGTTTGGGGTGCGGATAGTTTCTATTGGATTTGTGTGAGGGTTTTATGAGCTTCGAATTGCAGCGTAAAGAACTGATGGCAACCCAAAACTTTATCGCTGGTGTATGGCAGGACGCGGTTTCGGGGGAAACCATTTCGGTCAATAACCCTGCCACTGGCGAGCGTGTTGCTCTGGTACCCAATAGTGACGCTAAGGATGCCAAGGCTGCCGTCGATGCAGCTGCTAAAGCGTTCGAAGCCTGGCGCGCCACGCCTGCGAAACAGCGTGCTGCAATTCTCAAGCGCTGGAACGACCTGATCATGGCGTCGGCTGAGGATCTGGGTAAGATCATTTCCTCTGAGCAGGGTAAACCGCTCTCAGAAGCCGTAGGTGAAATTGCCTATGCAGCAAGCTACGTCGAGTGGTTTGCCGAAGAGGCCACTCGTTCCAATGGCGACATCATTCCTCAGGCTGTTCGTGGCCGTAAAATGTCTGCGTACAGAGAGCCCGTGGGCATCGTTGCAGCCATCACCCCTTGGAACTTCCCCGCCGCGATGATCGCCAGGAAGATCGCGCCAGCGCTGGCTGCCGGTTGCACTGTTGTCTGCAAACCCGCGGCGGAAACGCCACTGACTGCTCTTGCTCTCGTGAAGCTGGCGGAAGAGGCTGGGGTACCGGCAGGTGTATTGAACATCGTCATAACCGCTTCCTCGAAGGAAGTCGCGGACGTATGGCTGGACGATGCGCGCGTTCGCAAAATTACCTTCACCGGTTCGACCCCGGTAGGTAAACACCTAGCCCACGAATCCTCTCGCACCCTGAAAAAACTTGCGCTGGAGCTGGGTGGCAACGCTCCGTTCATCGTGTTCGATGATGCGGATATCGATGCAGCGGTCGAGGGTTTGATGGTTGCGAAATTCCGCAATGGCGGGCAAACCTGCGTTTGCCCTAACCGTGTTTATGTGCAGTCCAAGGTTTATGGTGCTTTCCTGGAGAAGCTGACCGCACGTGTTTCGGCTCTGGTAGTCGGCCCCGCTAGCGATCCCGTGTCGCAGATCGGGCCCATGATCAATGCCAAGGCCATCAACAAGATCGAAGAGCACGTCAACGACGCGGTCGCTCGAGGTGCGCGTGTGCTGACGGGCGGTCAGCGCCTGTTCACCGAGCAGCGAGCAGAGTCCACCTACTACGCTCCCACTGTTCTGGCTGACGTTGACCGTGCCGCTCGTTGTTTCCATGAAGAGACCTTCGGCCCTGTCGCACCTATCACATCGTTCGAAACCGAGGCAGAGGTCATCCAGATGGCCAATGACTCTCCGTTCGGCCTGGCCTCTTACTTCTACACCCAAGACATGCGTCGCGTGCACCGCGTCTCAGATGCCCTGGAATGCGGCATTGTCGGCGTGAACGAAGGGGCATTGGCTGCTGAAGCGGCTCCGTTCGGTGGTGTGAAGGATTCTGGCTATGGCCGTGAAGGCTCTGTTCACGGGCTCGAAGAATATATGCACATCAAATACGTCTGCCAGGGCGGCCTGGACTAATCGTTTCTCCTTCGCTGGCTTCGCGCTCTGTACCTCTCGGCGCTGAGGTGCAGGGCCGATCCGACATGTAGATCAGAGGTCGTATGAGTAACCTTCAAGAAAAAGATCAACACTGGGTTCACCCTGTAACGGCTCTGCTGGATCATCAGGCCAAGGGTGTATGCGCTTGGAAGAGCGCGGACGGCATTCACTTGGTCGATGTCAACGGGCATCGCGTTCAAGATGCATTTTCGGGCCTTTGGTGTGTAAACGCGGGGTACGGACAAAAGACCATCGTAGACGCGGCGAGAAAGCAACTCGAAGAATTGCCTTATGCAACCGGATATTTTGGTTTTGGTAGTGAGCCAGCCATTGAGCTTGCTGACCGGCTGGCAAGGCTTGCCCCGCCGGGATTGAATCACGTCATTTTCGGCCAAGGTGGGTCTGATGCAGTCGACACCGCCATTCGTACGGTGCGCTACTACTTCAATGCCATCGGTCGGCCAGAGAAGAAACATTTCATCGCGGTGCAGCGGGGCTACCATGGCTCCTCTGCCATCGGCAGCGGGCTGACTGCGCTTCCGGTATTCCACCGTTATTTTGATGTGCCGGCCCCCACTCAGCACCATATCGAGGCGCCTTATCCCTATCGCCACAGCGCGGGCCCGGATGAAGCGGCGATCCTGCAAGCTACGGTTGCCACGCTAGAGAGCAAGGTGCTCGAAATCGGGTCTGAAAAGGTAGCTGCCTTCATCTGCGAACCCATCATTGGCTCTGGCGGCGTAATCGTTCCACCCGCAGGCTACCTGAAGGCGATGCGGGCAGCGTGTGACAGGCTGGGTATCCTCCTGATCGTGGATGAGGTCATCACTGGCTTTGGTCGTACCGGGCCGATGTTTGCCTGCGAGCACGAAGGAGTCAGCCCCGACCTGATGACGCTGGCGAAAGGTCTGACCTCGGGTTATGCGCCGATGGGGGCAACACTCATCTCCGAGCAGATCTATGCAGCGATTGCCGAGGCGGGCTCCGACGGCACACCATTCGGTCATGGGCAAACCTATGCAGGTCATCCTGTCAGCGCCGCGATCGCCAACGCGACGCTGGATCTGTACGAAAACGGTCTTTTGAAGAACGGCACAGACGTTGGTGAGTATTTCCAGTCCAGGTTACGCACCTTGGAAAACCTGGATATCGTTGGTCAGGTTCGGGGGCGGGGCATGCTCGCGGGTTTGGAGCTTGTCGCGGACAAGCACACAAGAGTCAAACCGGACACCAGCCTGAAATTGGGCCAAAAAATCCTGGCTCATGCGTTTGCCGAAGGACTGGTGTTCCGCGCGTTTGCCGACGACATCCTTGGGTTCGCACCATCGCTGAACTACACCAGATCTGACGTAGATACCCTGATCGAAATTCTCACTTTCTCCATCCAGAAAGTGACGGGTGC
Source organism: Pseudomonas huaxiensis (assembly GCF_003231275.1). Taxonomy (GTDB): domain Bacteria; phylum Pseudomonadota; class Gammaproteobacteria; order Pseudomonadales; family Pseudomonadaceae; genus Aquipseudomonas; species Aquipseudomonas huaxiensis. The sequence goes on along the minus strand of NZ_QKVL01000043.1, from coordinate 20,036 downwards.
TAATTGGGTTTAAACCGGTTGATCTCACCAGGCGGCGTTAGGCGCTGTTATTGAGGGTTTTCTTCTGAAACGCCCTCTTTTTTTTGCATAACGAAATCATGGTCATGCACGGGTACGGATGCATGCTGCGTCTGATCAGAGGCTAAGAGTGCACGCTGCACATTCAGTCACCAAACTAAGCTCGCCGCGGCAGTGCTTGTTCTTCGACAACCGGAAGTATCGAGAGCGCAACGTCATCGAGTGGTTGTTTGGCTGGCTGAATGAGCAGCGCCGCATAACGCGTTACTGCACGTTCGCAACACGTCATGCGGCGATGGGCACATTGACCTGCTGAGGGCGGTATTTACGACGTAACTTTATGAACAGTGCCTTTATGTTGGCAGCGATTCGGATCACTTCCTGCTGCGGGATTTCAAGGCTGACGGTTAGAAGTGCGCCTTGAGCAGCAAACTGATCGCGCTCTGGTTGGTAGCAAAGGCCTGGCTGTCCTTGATTCCGTACTTGTCGCTCCAGTAGTCGTACTCGACACCCACATAGAACTTCTTGCCCAGCCCAAGCCCTTTGGCCAGGTCATATTTGATCTGGGGGTTGAAGTGCAGGTTGGCGTGGTAGCTCTTGTCATTGTCCACGACCCAGTCCATGAAACCGTCAATGACGAGATCGGAATTGCCGACCGGAATGGTATAGCTCCACACCGGAGTGATCTGCCAGACCCCGCTACCGTCACGCTTGCCATCGGTTTCACGGTAGTAGGTGTTGAGCTGGAAGTAGTCGAAGCCGGGAATGTTCAGGTCAACTGCAGGACCGAGCAGGTAGCTTTCGTTATCGTCTTCTCCGAACTCGTAGGTCGCTGACAGCAGTACGTCCTTGATCGGCCCGAAGGAGAGATTAGTTCCGGTGAGTTTGCCAAACGATAGCCGCGGACTGATCTCGCCGTAGTAGGTGTGGCCATCCCCTGCACTGTTGGTCGCTTCAGTATTGAACTTGATGACGTCTACAAATACGAACAGGTCGCCGAAACTCCAGCCGCTGGCATGCTCGAAGGTGAGGGTTTGCTGCTTGGGCGGATCAACCTTGAAGTCGATTCCGTTGAGATAGGTCAGGCTATTGTCCTGCCACTGCAAGAGGTCGTCGGCCATGCTTGGGCCAGCCACGAGTATGCCGCCTGCCACTATCAGGGAGGTTGTGCTGAGTTTCATGAGGAGTGCTCCGAAATGACGTTCAGGTTTCTAAGTTGTTGTATGGCGTGTATTGCGGGCAGTCTCAATGTGATCCATTTGGCCCCGGCAATTGGGGCGGGGCCGCGCGACGAATTCGCGGCGTAGGACACGCAGCATGCTGTTTTTATAGGCCGCCAAGACAATCCACACTTCTGCGCAGCGCAGCGCAGAAGTGCGTCAAGGCTATGGTGATGATCCGGTGCTTATCGTCGTTGCTCACGGATGAAAGGCTCGCCTAGCGCGCCCGGCTGGCTGGCCGACTCACGGCTGCTCAGGGCTACCCAGATCATCACCAGCAGGGTCACGGCGTAGGGGGTCATGAGCAGGAAATACTGCGGCAGGCGCACGCCTGCTGCGGCCAGTTGTGGAATCAGCGCTTCGATGGCGCCGAACAGCAAGGCGCCAGCCAGCGCACGCCACGGTGACCAGCGCGCGAAAATCACCAGGGAAACAGCGATCCAGCCCCGTCCACCGGTCATGTCGGCAATCCACATCTTGGTGCTCAGTACGGCGATGTAGGCACCGGCAAGGCCGATCAACGCCGCCCCCGCCACAATCGCCGCCAGCCGGTAGGTGAGGACCGGAATACCGGCTGCGTCGGCAGCTTGCGGATTCTCCCCCACGGCGCGTAAACGCAGGCCAGTCTGCGTGCGTTGGAGAAACCAGACCACGGCGATGAAGATCAGTACGGTCAGGTACACCAGTGGGTTTTGCACGAAGACCTTGCCCACCAGTGGCAACTCGGAAAGAGGCCATAATTCGACGCTCGGTAGGCCGCTCACCGGTCGGTTCGTCCAGCCGAATACAGTGCCCGCGAGGCCGGTCAGACCCTGGCAGAAGAACACCAGCGCCAGGCCAGCGATCACCTGGTTGATCCGCAGAACCAGCACCATCAGCGCAAACAGCAGCGACACGATGCCGGCCGCCAACATAGCGACCAGCAGCGAAAGGCCCGCGAAACCGGTGCCCAATTGCATGCCGATGCCGGCCAGTGCACCGACCAGCATCAAGCCTTCGGCGCCCAGTGCAAGCACACCGGCGCGTTCGGTGAGAATCAGGCCCAACGCCGCGAGGGCAAAGGGCACCGCGAAGTCTGGCGCGTTGCCAAGCCAGTGAGTCAACAGTTCCATCAGCAGTCTCCAGCCTGAATGCGCCGCAAGCGATGGCGAATGAAAAAGTCCGAGGAAGCCACACAGATCACCAGAATGGCCTGGATCAGTTGCACCATCGAAAAGGGGATCTGATAGAACACCTGCAAGCTGCGCCCGGCGACGAAAAGAAGCGCAATCAGCAGAGCGACCACGGTCGCCGCCACAGGATTGTTGCGAGCCAGGAAAGCGATAAGGATCCCGGAGAACCCATAGCCCTGGTAGAAGGACTGGGTCAGTCGGCCTTCCTGGCCAGCGGTTACCACAAACCCGGCGATGCCAGCCAAGGCGCCGGACAGCAGGACCGTGGCAATGATCATCTTGCGTACCGGCACGCCGACCGCACCTGCAACTCGCGGGTTGGCATCGACGAAGCGCAGATACAGGCCGGCGCGGGAAATGCCGACGAACCACAGGGTGATGGCAGTGATGGCCAGGGCCATGAGGATGGCCACGTTGTAGCCGGCCAGAAAGTCCGGCAAACGCTCGAAGCTCTGCAGTGGTGGTGAGTAGGGGAAGTTGTCGCGCGGGTCTTTCCAACTGCCGTACACCAGGTGCAGGAGAAAGTTGGCAGCGATGTAGTTGAGCATCAGCGTCGAGATGATTTCATTGACCTTGAGGTGCAGCTTCAACAGCACCGGTCCCAAGGTCCAGAGCATCGCGCAGAGCATTGCCGCGACTATCATCAGTGGCAGGCGCAGCACCTGAGGACCAATATCGAAAATGGAAATTGCAGTAGCGCCGATCGCTCCCCAGATCATCTGACCTTCCAGGCCCAGGTTCCAGAACCTCGCACGAAAGGCCATGCAGCCTGCCAGGCCGACCATGATCATGGGGGCCGCCTGGAACAGCACGGCCCTTAGATTTTGCGCATCGAACAAGGTCTGCACGACGAACTCGTTGAGAAGCTCACGGGCCGGGACACCCGCGCCGATCAGGATCAGTGCGCAGATTGCCAGACCGAACAGCAGCGCTAGGCCGATCACCAGCGCTTGCCGGTGCCAAGGCATCTGTTGGCGGGTTTCCAGGGTGTAACGTCTGCCGAACAGAGGTTGTCGCGGGCTGACGGAGGGCTGAGACAGCGTCGTATCAGTCATGGCTCACCATTGCTTTACCAATTGCCTGGCGATCGGCGGGGTGGTTGAACTCGGCGACGATGCGACCGCCGTTCATCACGCCAATACGGTCGGCCAGGGTCAGCACTTCATCGAGGTCTTCACTTATCACCAGCACCGCAGCACCGGCGTCCCGGGCTGCACGCAGCCGGCCATGGACGGCCTGGGTCGCACGCACATCGAGGCCGCGGCTCGGGCTATGCACCACCACCAGTTGTGGATCGCGGCTGAACTCCCGGGCAATGACCAGCTTCTGTGCGTTACCGCCGGAGAGCAGGGCGGCGCTCTGTTCCAATGAGCGCACACCCTGCACATCGAAATCCTTGACCGCCGCTGCCGCATCGCTTTGCATGCGACTGCCCAGCAAGCGCAGGAACGAGCCGTAGCGCCCTTCATGAACCTGACCGATGGCGAAGTTTTCGGCCACACTCAGCGAGCCCGCAAGGGCGGCGCCGTAGCGGTCTGCCGGGATACATGCAATGCGCAGAGCGCGACGCTGCTCGGGGCTGGCGTTGCGCAGGTCACCGAAACCCTCCAGATGGATCTCTCCCTCGGTCGGCTGCGGTAGCCCCATCAGCGCATTCGCCAACTCGCCTTGGCCGTTGCCACCAACTCCGGCAATGCCGTAGATCTGCCCGGCGTGCACGCTCATATTGACTCCTGCCAGCGGGCCGCTACCCGTCGGGCTGCGTAGATCGCGCACCTGCAAGCGCAGCGAGCCTGCCGCCGGGCCTGGTTGATAACCTGAAAGGCTCGATTCACCGACGGTGAGGCGAACCAGCTCCTCGACGCTGACGCTCTGGGGATCGAGGGTCTGAATGGTTTTACCTGCGCGCATCACTGTCACGCGGTCGGCATAGCGCTTCACGTCGGCCATCTTGTGCGTCACCAGCACCACTGCCGCACCTTGCCGGGCGAAAGCCTGCACTGTGGCAAGCAGGCGCTCGGCCTCCTGATCGGTGAGCACCGCAGTAGGTTCGTCGAGAATCAGGATCCGCGCCCCGGCGAGCAGCACCTTGAGGATCTCCACGCGCTGCTGTTCCGCCACCGACAGTTGTTCCACCCGTTGCCGGGGATCAAGCGCAAAGCCAAGCTCCTCGGCTTTGGCACTGATCTGCTGCTCCAGCAATTGCAGGCGCTTGCGATAGCTGCCCTGCCGCGGGTCTGCCGGCAGGCCGAGGAGGATGTTCTGCGCCACAGTGAACGGCTTCACCAGTTTGAAGTGCTGATGCACCATGCCGATACGGTAGCGGCTGGCGTCCCGAGGGCCGCTCAGCCGTACCTGATTGTCATCCACCAGCAGGCTGCCGGTTTCCGGCGCATACAGCCCTGCGGCGATGTTCATCAATGATGACTTGCCAGCGCCATTCTCACCCAGCAGGGCGTGCACCTCGCCCCACGAGGCGGTGAAGTGCGCGTCACTGAGGGCCTGGAAACCGTCGAACGACTTGTTGATGCCGGTCAGTTGGAGGGCGTTGACCTGTTTCATTGTTGGGTCTTCACGCCTTTGACGAACCAGTCCATTTTCCAGAGATCTGCGTCGGCCATGACCTCGCCGGCGGCAATGCGCTCTTTGCCGTCGCGGTCACTGAGTGGGCCGCTGTAGAGGATCTTTTGTCCGGCGAGCAGTTCGGCGCGGGCAGCCTCGATCTTCGCGCGATCGGCGGCGGAGATGATCGGGTCGTTGGTCAGGCTGATATCGGTGCCACCTTGTTGCATCGACAGCAGCGCGCCGTTGCCGGTGGGCTGCCAGTTGCCCGCCATGACCTTCTTCAGCTCCGGTGCCAGGAAACGATCCCACACCCACATCGACGAGCAGACGGTGGCCTTGGGGGCGAACTCGCTGAGGTCGCGGTGATACCCGGTGCCGTGTACGCCGCGCTCCTGGGCTACCAATTGCGGTGTAGGGCTGTCGACATGCTGGCCGATCACATCGGCGCCGTTGTCGATCAATGCCATAGTCGCGGCACGCTCCTTGACGGGGTCATTCCAGGCGCCGGTGTAGACCACATTAACGGTCGCTGCGGGATTGATTTGCTGGGCCCCCAGTTCGAAGGCGTTTACCGTCCAGTTCACCTGACCAAAGGGGTTGGCGGCAACGAAGCCCAGCTTCCCTGTCTTGGAGGCTGCCGCAGCCGCCATGCCGCACAGATATTGGCTTTCATAGGTGCGCCCGTAGAACGATTCGAGGTTGGGAGCGTTGGTGGTACCCGACCCGTTGAGGAAGGCGACGTCAGGGTATTTCCTGGCAAGCTCAAGGAACGTGTCGGAGTAGCCAAAGGCGGTACCGACGATGATGTTGGCACCGCGGGCGATCAAGCGGTCAACCACCGGGGTGATGGCGGCGGCGTTTTCCGGCACGCTCTCGACAAACTGAATCTTCTGATCGAGTTCAGTCTCTAGCTTCTGCCGCGCTTCGTCGAAAGCCTGGGTCCAGCCGCCATCGTTGCGAGGACTGATGTAGACCATGGCTATCTTCGCCGGTGCCTTGAGCGTGAGCCCCTCGGCCTGAGCTTTAACGGCAACGCCAGTAAGCAGAACAGCTGCACACAGAGTCCCCTGCAAAACATTCCTGAACATAAGTCGTTTTCCTGCTGTTAGGCGAATTATTGGGAGCACGCTGCTGAACCAGTGGGCCCTCTGACTCAGCATGCGAGGCTGGGAGCAGCTTCCGTGCCACTAAAAATAATTCGTTTATTAACAGTGTCTTAAAGATCGACTAACACAAAAACAGATCAAATGGTCTGATCTAGAGCACTTAGTTTGTGCATGGCGCACGAGAAATGGGCGGCAGATGGCCAAGCGACTGATCGATAGAGGAGGGCGTGCAGGCTTTTGGTGAATGGCACGAAAGGCAGAGGCGGGGGTGTCAGGTGCAAAAGCTCAAAGAGCGTGCCGTTCGGCCGCTCCATTTATAAAGACGATGTCAGTGGACGATCAGCTGTCCTGTTCGGCGCGCGGACGCAATCCTTGGCATATGAGATTGCGAAGGTTGTGCAAAACCTCCTCGAAGAACGCAGGGTCAGCCAGGGTCCTGCCAGTGATGGCCTGTACCTGGGTGCTGAAATCCGCGTAATGCTGGGTTGTACTCCAGATCGAGAAAATAAGGTGGTAGGGGTCGATTGGCGACAGCTTGCCGGCATCCATCCAGCCCTGGATCACCGCGACCTTGGTGGCGACCATCTGCCGCAACTGCTGTTCAAGTCGCTCTTTCATCAGAGGAGCGCCCTGCATGATCTCCATACAGAATAATTTCGACTCGGCCGGGTGGTCGCGGGACAGCTCCAGCTTGGCACGCAGGTACTGGTGGATGGCCTCGATCGGCTCCTGTTCGACGTCGAAACCCTGGAGCGGTGCCAGCCAGATCTCCAGCAGGTGCTGCAACACGTTGGTGTACAGCTCTTCCTTGTTGGAGAAGTAATAAAGCAGGTTGGTCTTGGATACATCTGCCGCTTCAGCTACCTGATCCAGACTCGTGCCGTGCATACCGAACCGAGAAAAGAGCTCCAGCGCGGCATGGATGATCGACTCGCGCTTGTTCTTTATCTGCAACTGCCGGCGCTGCTCCGATTTCGCGCTCATGGTGCGCGCTACCGTGGTCTTGACACCAGCCGTAGGCTCCTTGGTTTTGGCGCCGCCCTTTTTGAGCGGTGTTTTCTTTTTGAGCGGTTTGCCAGCAGCAACCACGCCCTTGATGGATTTGTCTTCCACTACCTGAATCACCAAGCCAATCGATGCGGGCAGTGTATCAGGCTTGGCCAGGAGAGCAGGTCTGCCAGAGGCAGGCAAGCAGCCTTGAGTGGCAGTGTCATTGATCGAGGTCAGGGACCCGACTGCCAATGCCCCACGACGGCTCGCGAACGCATCAAAATCGGGCGATCTTGTTTAATCAAACGGTTCAAAACAGACCATTTGGTCTGAATAATGCTGATGACTTTATGTAGGTATCTGATAAATATCATGAAAATATAATTGGCATGGTGTCTGCTAACACTCTTATCGACACGCATCCAAGGGGGATGTGAAGGCGAGTGGAGATGATTATGAAGGTGGGTATCTTTATCCCGATCGGCAACAACGGCTGGCTGATTTCCGAAAATGCTCCTCAGTACAAACCTACATTCGAACTGAACAAGAAGATCACTCTGGCTGCCGAGCACTATGGCTTCGACTTCGCTCTGTCGATGATCAAGCTGCGTGGTTTCGGTGGCAAAACCGAGTTCTGGGATCACAACCTGGAGTCTTTCACCCTGATGGCAGGCCTCGCGGCGGTCACTAGCCGGATCAAGCTATTCGCCACGGCCCCCTCGCTGGTGATGCCGCCGGCGATCATCGCGCGCATGGCGGCCACCATCGATTCGATTGCCGATGGCCGGTTCGGCGTCAATCTGGTTACCGGCTGGCAGCGCCCCGAATACTCGCAAATGGGCATGTGGCCTGGTGACGAGTTCTTCTCGAATCGCTACGAGTATCTGTCCGAATATATCCAGGTGCTGCGTGATCTCTGGAACACTGGAAAGTCCGATTTCAAGGGCGCGCACTTCCAGATGGATGACTGTCGCGTCAGCCCCCGACCCCAGGCCGACATGAAGGTCATCTGCGCTGGGCAGAGCGATGCGGGCATGGCTTTTTCGGCAAAGTATGCCGATCACAACTTCTGTTTCGGTAAAGGCGTGAACACGCCGAAGGCCTTCGCTCCCGCAGCGAAAAAACTGCTTGAGGCAAGCCGCGAGACCGGCCGTGAGGTCAGCACCTTCGTTCTGATGATGGTGATTGCCGACGAGACCGACGAAGCCGCCCGCGCCAAGTGGGAGCACTACAAAGCTGGCGTCGATGAAGAAGCTGTCGCCTGGCTGGGCGTGCAGGGCGCTGTCGACAAGACGTCGGGTGCCGACACCAATGTGCGGCAGATGGCTGACCCGACTTCTGCAGTCAACATCAACATGGGCACCCTGATTGGCTCCTACGAGAGCGTCGCTCGCATGCTCGACGAAGTGGCTGAAGTTGAAGGCACCGAAGGCGTATTACTGACCTTCGACAATTTCATCGAGGGTGTCGAAGCCTTTGGGCAACGCATCCAGCCGTTGATGAAAAGTCGTATCGAAGTGGCCAGCCCGGTACCTAGCCTGGTCGGAGAAACGCAGGCGGCAGTCGGAGCAGCATCATGAGTGCCGAAAAGAACCTGACACTCTCTTCGACCATCCCCGCCGGTATCGCCGAAGCACCCGGTGGGGGAGCACCGTTGGTGCTGCCGGCCCGCCCCGAGCCGTTGTACCTGCATCGAAGCAACACTGCATTGATTGTGGTCGATATGCAAAATGCCTACGCGTCCGTCGGCGGCTATGTCGACTCGGCGGGCTTTGATATTTCCGGCGCCCAGGGTGTGATCGCCAAAGTCGGCGAGGCGATCCGCACGGCCCGTGCTGCCGGCATCTGCGTTGTTTACCTGCAGAACGGCTGGGACAGCGCCTACGTCGAGGCAGGCGGTCCTGGCTCGCCGAACTGGTACAAATCCAACGCCCTTAAAACCATGCGCAAGTACCCGGAACTGGAGGGGCGCTTTCTCGCCAAAGGCGGCTGGGATTACCAGATCGTAGACGAGCTCACGCCACAGCCTGGCGATATCGTGGTGCCGAAACCGCGCTACAGCGGCTTCTTCAATAGCTCCCTGGACAGCACCCTGCGTGCCCGTGGCATCCGCAATCTGGTGTTCACCGGCATCGCCACCAATGTCTGCGTTGAAAGCACCCTGCGCGATGCCTTCCACCTTGAGTACTTCGGCGTGATGCTCGAAGACGCCACGCATGAACTGGGTGGCGAGCGTATCCAGGCCAGCACGGTTTACAACGTCGAAAGCTTCTTCGGTTGGGTCTCCACGGTGGATCACTTCGTCAGCAGTCTTGCGACGAACTGATCGACTGGCCTTGCCTTCTTTCATCTATTAACTCTGAGGCTCCTCCATGCCTAAACAGGTAATCATCCCGGTTGGTACCGGCAAACCGCTCGCCCCATTCGTTCCTGGCACTCTGGCCGACGGCATCCTCTATGTATCGGGCACTTTGCCATTCGACAGCGACAACAACGTCGTGCATGTCGGCGATGCCGCCGCGCAAACGAGGCATGTACTGACCATCATCAAGAGTGTCATCGAAACCGCTGGTGGCAGCATGGATGACGTCACGTTTAACCATGTATTCCTGACGAACTGGGATAACTACGCCGCCATCAACAGCGTGTACGCCGAGTTTTTCCCGGGCGAGAAACCCGCCCGCTATTGCGTGCAGACAGGGTTGGTGAAGCCTGACGCGCTGATCGAGATCGCCAGCGTCGCGCATATCGGCAAAGGCCAATGAGCACGGCCCTGCACCATGAGGTGCACGGGCCCGTCGATGGGTCAGCAGTGCTGCTTTCTTCTGGCCTGGGAGGCGGGGCGGGTTACTGGTCGTCGCTGGTTCCGGTGCTGGTTGCGGCGGGTTACAAGGTCATTGTCTATGACCAGCGTGGCACCGGACGTAGCCGCCAAACACTGCCCGAGGATTATCGGATTGCCGATATGGCCCGTGACATCCGTGATGTACTCGATGTCACGCAAACCCGCGACTGCCATCTCGTTGGCCATGCCCTGGGCGGACTGGCGGGTTTGCAACTGGCGCTCGACTTCCCGGAGAGGCTGCGCAGTCTGACCTTGATCAATGCCTGGGCAGCGCCCAATCCGCACTCGGCGCGTTGTTTCGATGCGCGCCTGGCGTTGCTCGATGCAGTCGGCCCGCGGGCCTATGTCGAGGCACAACCGATCTTCCTGTACCCGGCCAGTTGGTGTGCCGCGAATGCTGAGCAGGTGCAAGCCGAAGTGGAGCATTCGGCGGCGCATTTTCCGGGGGCCGCCACCATGAAGGCGCGAATCGCTGCGCTGCGCCGCTTCGACATCAGTGATCAACTGGCCGATATCGGTGTGCCCACGCTGGTGTCGGTGGCCAAGGATGATGTGCTGGTGCCTTGGACCTGTTCAATGACCCTCGCCCAGAGGTTGCCTAACGCACGGCTGCATACCGCTGAGCATGGTGGGCATGCCCATAACATCACCGCCGCCAGTGAGTTCAACGAGCAGTTGCTGGCCTTTCTTGACGCTCAAACCAAGGTGTGACCATGAGCCAACCCCTGAATGATTCTGCATTGGCCACACTGTTCGGTGCCGCCCGCAGCCATAACGGCTGGAGCACGCAAGGCATTGATGATGATGTCCTTCGTCAACTATACGACCTGCTGAAGATGGCCCCGACCTCTGCCAACTGCTCACCTGGGCGCTTTGTCTTCCTGCGTAGCATGGCTGCCAAGGAACGCCTGGCGCCTGCTCTCTCCAAGGGGAATCTGGAGAAGACCATGACGGCGCCGGTTAGCATTGTTGTCGCTTGGGACACTGCTTTCTATGAGCACCTGCCCACGCTTTTCCCGCATGCGGATGCCAAGAGTTGGTTCACCCATAGTCCTGAGGCGGCTCACGAAACCGCTTTCCGCAATGGTTCCCTGCAGGGCGCTTATTTGATCATAGCTGCCCGCTCCCTTGGGCTGGATGTCGGGGCTCTCTCCGGCTTTGAGGCGAGCAAGGTCGACGCCGAGTTCTTCGCCGGCACCACCTGGACCGCCAACTTCATCGTCAACCTGGGCCATGGCAATCCGGAGAAACTGTTCGGCCGCCTGCCACGCCTTGCCTTTGAAGACGCCTGCCAACTGCTTTGAAAACTACCTCAACCTGGTGACCCATCATGTCCAGTAGCCTTGCCGCAACCTTCAGCCCCCGAGGCGCCGAGCATACGGCGCCCAGCAAAGCCGATTTTCGCAGTGCCATGGCGCGCCTCGGCGCCGCCGTCAACGTGATCACCACGGATGGCCCTGGTGGTCGTGCCGGCTTTACCGCGTCTGCCGTGTGCAGCGTAACTGATGAGCCGCCGAGCCTGCTGGTGTGCCTCAACCGCAGTGCTTCGGTGTACGAAATCTTCAAGCGCAATGCGGTGCTTTGCGTGAATGTACTAGGCGCTGGCCACCAGGACATTTCCAACCTGTTCGGCGGCAAAACGTCGATGGAAGAGCGTTTCGCGGCCGCCACTTGGCACGATGGAGTCTCCGGCTCACCGGTGATGGAGCAGGCGAGTGTTTCCTTCGATTGCCGGCTGCAGCAGATCACCGAAGTAGGTACCCACGACATCCTCATCTGTGAAGTGCTTGCTATCCATAGCAATCAAAACGCCCACAGCCTGATCTACTTCAATCGCGAGTATCACGAGCTGCAGTCCAGCCACTGAGCCTCGCCCAACCTGGGGATGTCATGAGAAAAGTTGTTTTCATTACGGGAGCCACCTCCGGCTTTGGCCGCGCTACTGCCCGACGTTTCGCCTCCGCTGGGTGGTCGCTGATCCTCAGCGGCCGCCGCCTGGATCGCCTGCTAGCCCTCCAGGATGAGCTGGCTGCAAGCGTGCCGGTCCACGTAGCAGAACTGGATGTTCGCGATGCATGCGCGGTAGCGCGCGCTGTTGCTGGATTACCCCAAGCGTTCCAGCGCATCGACGCATTGGTCAACAACGCCGGCCTGGCGCTGGCACCACAATCGGCACAGACGGTGGCATTGCAAGACTGGCATACCATGATTGATACCAACATCACCGGGCTGGTCAACGTCACTCACGCCGTATTGCCTAAGCTGCTGGAAACCGGGCAGGGTGCGAGCATCATCAATATTGGTTCGGTGGCAGGTGAGTGGCCTTACCCGGGCGGTCATGTCTATGGCGCCAGTAAGGCGTTCGTCAAACAGTTCAGCTACAACCTGCGCTGCGACTTGATTGCGAGTGGTGTGCGAGTCACCGACATCGCGCCAGGGATTGCCGAGACCGAGTTTACTCTGGTGCGTACTCAGGGCAACCAGGCGGCTTCTGACGCGCTGTACGGTAATACGACGCCGTTGACCGCGGAGGACGTTGCTGAGCAGATCTTTTACGTATGTTGCTTGCCAGCACACATCAACATAAATCGACTCGAAGTGGTTCCTACGCGACAAGCGTGGGCTGCTTATGCCATAGATCGAGACAATTAACGCATTGGGAGAACGCGTGCTCCAGGTGAAGCTCTCAGTGGGCGCATTATTGGTTCCCGAGTGCCATCTATAGACGGCAGCTGGGGGCCGGCAGTGTGAAAGCGGCGAAAGCGGCTCACCTATTTATCAGAGCCGTCTTGGGTGAGCGCTATACTTTAAATCTCAGCACCATACCATTCAGTCGAATAGCCAGCTTTGAAAGTTCCTGCGATGAGGCGCTTGTCTGATTAGACCCGGCTGAGTTTTGAGTAGATAGGTCCCTGATGTTGATAATATTTCTGTCGACCTCCCTCGCGACTTGGGCCTGCTGCTCGGAAGCGGTAGCAATAATCAAATTCCGCTCGTTTATGGCAATTATAGAGTCGTATATTTTACGCAGGGCATCACCGCCAGCCTTAGCTGCCAGCAAGGTTTCGTGAGTGCGCCTCTCACTGGCAGTCATTGCGCCCACAACGCGAGAGGTACCGGACAGAATCATATTGACCATCCCGCCGATTTCCTCAGTTGACTGCTGTGTTCGGTGAGCAAGGGCCCTTACCTCGTCTGCAACCACCGCAAACCCACGACCGGCCTCGCCCGCACGTGCTGCTTCAATAGCGGCATTCAGTGCTAGCAGGTTGGTCTGTTGCGCAATTGAACCGATTACTTCTAGGACCTTATTGATATCTTCAATATTTCCGGAAAGAAGCTCGACCTCCTTAGAGGTCATGCTTACATCCCCGGCCAATAGCTCAATCAAAGTGAGCGCTTGGTCAATTTGATAGCTTCCTGTTTTCGTAGCACTTTCAGTTTCTTTGGATGCTTCAGCAGTGCTAGCGGCATTCCTTGCAACCTCTTCAACGGCTGCAGTCATTTCATTAACTGCGGTAGCGGCTTGATCAATTTCTAAATTTTGCTGATGAAGGCCTCTATTGGCATCCTCTGTGACTGCCTGAAGCTCTTCAGACGCTGAGGCCAATTGGTCGGACGAACTGGCGATCTGGGAGATAGTGTTCTTCAGGTCAACCTGCATTTTTTTAAGTGAGGAGAGCAGGGCGCTTGTTTCATCTTGGCCAGTAATTTCAATATCTTGACAGAGGTTGCCCTGTGAGATTTCATGTGATATCTCGACTGCCTTGGCCAGCGGTGTGACAATGCTATTGGTAAAATAAGTGGCAAGGCCGATCATGGTTAATAAAATAACAACCAGCGAAGAGCAAAGCGAAATGATATTTTCGTTATAAGCATCGTCGCTCGCTGTCGCAGCAGAACTTGCACCCTCATAGTTTAGCTTTGCAACCAGTTCGAGTCCCGAAATCATTGATTCGGCATACTCAATCAATGGGCCGTTAATTAGACGGTTGACCTCGTCTCTATCATTGGACACAATATTTTCAACGATTTTATTTTGCAGCTCTTGATAGCGCCAATACAGTGCTTCAAATTTTTCAAATGTTATTTTTTCTTTTTCAGTGCTAATTGTTTTTCGGTATCGTTCTAACGAGGGCGGGATGGATTCCTTGATTTTTTTTAATTTGTTAAGGGTCAGGTTTCTATCGTTGTCGCTTTCTAGTAGAAAAGCGCGAAGAGTTAAGGCGCGGCCTCTACCAATATTTGTGCCGATATCTGAAAGCTCAAATAGTCCAGGCATCCATACCGATCGAATTTCATCGGAAGCATTATTCATACTCTTTGACTGATACAGCGAAATGGCGCCCATCAGTATTACTAGCGCGGCAACGATGGAAAATAGCAAGATAGATCGCGTGCCAATTTTGAACTTATTTAGATTCACGTGTGCTCCAATGTTTCCTAAGGTAGGGAATAGAGGGTATGGCATTCAGAACAGGAAAATAGATGATCGTTCGAACGCCAGATTTTAGATTTTGATTGGTGGCGAGGGGCGGTTAGATAAATAAGTGAATCTCGTTTATTAGATCCAGCAAGAGATAGCGTTTGGCAGGTGGCTCTCAAGCACCCCAATGCTGGCAACTGCCATTTTTCTCATACGGTAAAGCGTCTGACTAAGCCACTCAGGCTTCCGGCTAACTTTGACAATTCTTGGCTCGCAGTGTGCGTCTGTTCCGCACCAGCTGAAGTCTGAATCGAAAGGTCGCGGATGCGTACTAGATTTCTGTCTACTTCACGGGCGACTTGCGCCTGCTCTTCTGCAGCGCTGGCGATAACCATGTTGCGCTCATCAATTCCCGATACAGCCTGAGCGATGGTGCTAAGTGCCTGGTTTGCGGCATGGGCTTGCACTTGCGTCTGCCGTGCTTGATCGGCACTGGTGATAAGTGCGGTTACGGTCTGGTTTGTGCCTGCTTGGATATGATTGATTAGAGACTCAATTTCGCGAGTGGATTCACCAGTACGGTAGGCAAGTGATCGAACCTCATCTGCGACCACAGCAAAACCTCGCCCCGCCTCACCTGCTCGTGCGGCTTCAATCGCTGCGTTTAATGCCAACAGGTTGGTCTGCTCTGAGACCGCGCGGATAACATCCAGCACTGTGCTGATGCTGCGTGTCTGTTCGGCGAGGTTGCGTGCCTGTACAGAGGCGCCGAGCACGTTTTCAGTTAGTGCGCTGATTGCCGTCAAAGTATCAGCCAACTGAGCTTGTCCGTTATTTGCAGTTTTCGATGCGGCCTTGGAGTCCGTGGACGTGACAACAGCATTCGAAGCGACTTCTTCGACAGCTTGGCTCATCTCCGTAACCGCAGTGGCCGCCATTTCTATTTCATTGTTTTGTTGTTGAAGCCCGCGAGCGCTTTCACTCATGACCGCACTCATCTCCTCAGTGGACGACGCGAGTTGTTCGGAGGAACGGCCAATCTGTTCGAGTGTTTCCCTCAGGGTCGCCTGCATTGATGCCATTGCTTGTAGTAACTGTGCGGCCTCGTCATCGCCTTGCACGTCTAGACGGTGAGTGAGATCACCGGACGCAATTGTCTGCGCTGCGATCACTGCGGTATTGAGGGGGGTGGTTAAGCTTCGGGTCATTCGCCATGACAGAAAGATGGTGAGCAAGAGTGCGGATAGGATGGCGAACGCTGTAACCATCTTGGACTGGCTGTAGAGTAAATTACCGGCTTTACTATGGTGAGCCAATGCAGCGAGATTAATTGACTGGAGTTTACTGGCCAGCTCGTTCATCCGCGCGCCAGCTTTCGCCATCTCATTCATGATTAAAGTGTGGGCCGCTGCCTTATCACCTTGAATTATGTAGCTGGCAAGCCGTTCTGTGTAGGCCAGATAGTCTCGATACGTCGACAGTAAGTCGTCATAGCTCAGTTGTTCTTCATTACCATTGACCATGGCTTTATATCTGGCGAACTCGGCATCTACGCCTTGGCTGATATTTTTTATATTTTGCTGCGTACTTAAAATATTTTCGGGCACCGCAAGCATGCGCAAGGCCTCCGCTCGAACTCGAACGAGTTGAAATGCCAAGTTGTCGCTGGAAATGATGCCCGGTATAACGTCGTCTTCGATTAGTTTTCCCTCGTTGCGAATGCCGGACATCTGGTTCAAACCAAAAAAGCCAAGCGCCGCGACGACCACTGCAATCGCTCCAAAGCACAAAAAGCTTCTTGGGGCAATTTTCATCGTTCGAAGGTTCATTGCAATTCCTCTTACCGTTACGCAGTAGATTTATGTATTTTGAGTACTATTTCGGGCAGTTCAGATCACTCATCCATACCGGTGTC
Organism: Pseudomonas huaxiensis; assembly: GCF_003231275.1. Taxonomy (GTDB): domain Bacteria; phylum Pseudomonadota; class Gammaproteobacteria; order Pseudomonadales; family Pseudomonadaceae; genus Aquipseudomonas; species Aquipseudomonas huaxiensis. The sequence goes on along the minus strand of NZ_QKVL01000043.1, from coordinate 3,779 downwards.
TGAAACCTGGCAAGCGGCATGAGAAGAAGGTTGCATCCCTCTCCTGAGCAGCGGTGTGACTGCTGCAGCCCATGAGGGCACGTAAAGGTCACTCCGGAAGATCTAGAGAGTTATAATTTTTGATTTTCTCGAGGCTATCTAAATCGCCAAGAGACTTGCTTAATGCCTCGCGCAGATCTTTTACGAGTGCTGGAGAACAGTCTAGAGAACAGGCGAGGTATAAATTTGTAGTGGCCAGTGGTTGACTGACTTTTAGTTTTCCAAGTTGACCGATGGTGTCCAGCCAAACATGGCGGCCCTCCGCTATTTCGGTAAACCAAGCGTCGATTCGATATTTTGCAAGTAGCTGTGCGGGAGTGTCACCAAGTTTTAGCTCTACCAATTGGCTTCGGCTAAAACCCCTTGCTAACAGTATTTCTATTTGCGCGGTGCCCAGCCCTACACCTATGCGTTTGTAGCGAGCTTTTGCTTCTGAAAACGTATGGACTGGGTCATGAAGTGAAAAAAAGGCATGTAGGGAAATTGCGATCGGCGCCACCCAAATAAATTTTCCCTCTCGCGCTGTTGTTCGGGCGAGTGGGGCAATCAAATGATTCTTTCCATTGCTTACCGTTTTTTGTGCTCGCGCCCAAGGTAGTGTTGAGATTTTTCGATATTGCTTCGTCAGTTCTAGCGCCGCTTCAACTGGTGCTATCAGGGGGGATCTAAACCCGGGTTCGGTTTTCAACAGCGGAGTGGCATCGGGAATGTATAAGTCAATGGTTTCGTTGGCTGAGGCCTCGCCTATTGTCATTAAAATGAGTAATCCGATTTTTAATATTGACATGGCGATTGAAATTAATGGATTGGTTAATAGTGCAGGAGTAATCGATTACATAAATTTTAAAGTGTTGGTGTGTTTTTTATCATGCTTATTTTACATGCGTAGCCATTGAACTCCAGCGTTGTAAAGTGTCCGCTGAGCCCCTTTTTTATGTCCTTGAGTGCCATCTTGAGTGTGCCCGGAGATTTTTTGTAGATTGTCACTTGTAGAGGTTAGGCTCGAAGTGAAAAATTTTAGGCTGAAGCTAAAGTTTCAAGCATCACGGGCGACAGAGCTATAACAGAATCTGAGGTTGGTTGATATGAGTCTCCGGAAAATTGAACCTCGCTCCCGGCTCGGCGGTACGCTTTGGCTTCAGCTTTGATGCAGTCTAATTTGCGTGGTGCCCTCATATTGATTGTTGACTCATCGACCCAGTTGGCGACCACCTCGGAAGAAATGCACGCTGTTACTGAAAGCGCTTCACAAACAATTCCACGTCAAGGCCATGAAATCGAGATGGCTGCCACCGCAGTGAATGAAATGAGTTCGGCAGTGGAGGAAGTTGCCAGTAATACCGCCTCGACGTCTCACTTGACCTCACCGTCAAGCGCGTCAGCGTTAGTAGGACGTACGCAGGTCAATGACACTGTAAACGCTATCAATCTGATGGTTTCTAATGTCCACGCCACGGCAGGAGAGATTCAAACACTGGCCGCTATGGCAACCGATTCACACTCTGGAACCAGCAGTCAAATTTGGAGAGTCCCCCCTCGGGGAGCCTTTGCATAGTGTCCTATCTATCTATTATTATGTCCGGACAAATTCCGTGCGAGGAGACGATCTATGCCCCCCTACCTGTCTGGCTTCTCTCTTTTTCTGCCCGTTGTCAAGCTAGGTGGAAAGGTATGAGAGGCATCTCAGACCGGGGGTTTGGGGCCATAGCACAGGGGCTTTCTCAGCGGGGCGTGGATGTCGAAACCACGCTGCAAGCGCTGGCAGCCGCACGAGGAATAAAGCTGGCCAGCGGAAGCTGGTTGAGTCTTGATATCGTTTACCAATTGCTCCTGCAGGCCGTGGAACAAACTGGTGATCCGGATATCGGGCTTTGCGCCTACGCTTTCTCGCACCCGGGGGGCTTGGGACCCCCAAGTTATGCCGTGATGTCCAGTCCAACGTTGGGAATCGCTTTGGAGCGTCTAGCAAAGTACCTGGCGAGTGCCGTGACAGGGTCACGGCTTCTTATTGAAAGAGCCCCGGGGACGTTCACCATTACAGGAATCGACGAAGGTGTTTCGCCGAATTCTACACCGCGTTGCTACATTGACGTTGGCGCTGCATTACTTTTGGGGCTCATCCACTGGTTGGTGCCGGAAGAGCGCCCGCTACCGTTGTCTATAGAGTTCCCCTACTCTGAACCTGTAGACACACTGCAGTTAAAGATGATGTTTGGTGGTGGCTTGTCCTTTGACGCTGAAAACCTGGTGCTCACTTTTAGAGATCAAGTGTGTGATTTGCCGATAATTACTGCTGACAGCTCGCTTGATACGGTGCACTGTAATTACGCTGATGCATGGATTAAAGCTATAGAGGGGGCGGTCCAAGCGAGGGTTCGTAAGGCTTTTGCAGAGTCATCTGTAGAAAGTCTTCTGATGTCTCTCGAGCAGGTTGCTGAGTGCCTGGGGATGACTAAGCGTACGCTGCAAAAGCAACTGGCCAAAGAAAATGCCAGTTTTTCCGATCTGCAAGATGAGTACCGTCGGGAAAGAGCGAAGAATTTTCTGCTCAATTCTTCCAAAAATCTGAAATATATCTCAGCTGCGCTAGGGTTTCACGAACTTAGCAGTTTTCATAAAGCGTGCTTGAGGTGGTTTAACGTCCCGCCAGCCCAATACAGGGCCGAGTATGGCGGCGTTAGGCAGTTATCGTAGAGGCCAAAATAAATCCCTGTAGGAAGCGGGTTTCTTATTTGTGGTGCCTGAGGCGACAACATAAGATTGGCGCTGTTCGTAGTGTCAAAATCTCTGACAATGTCGAGCTCCCGCGATCCGGTTTTTTGGTACGAAGCTAGCGGATAAGTTTCCAATGAATTATGCGCAATGCCTTTTATTTTCAGGTCGTGTCAAAAAGTGTGATTCGTTAGCGGGGCGGCGAAATGAGCTGTGTCCAGTGTTCGGGATTAATGTTTTGCGTGTCTGCTGGATATTGCGGTAGAGATATTCGCGAATCGTCGATGTAAGTGAAAGAGGCGCTGAGATGAGGCTTGTAACTATTAGTGTCTTGGCGGTGGATTTATCTAGCAATTGGGATGTAGAGACGTTGAAGAGACTAGAAAAATTCATTGCTGATTTTCGATCCCATTCAGGGTGCCTAGGTTATTCATTGCGGCGTCCAAAGCTTGGTGACCATACGGTTTTTGTTAGCGGTTTCTGGTGCAATCAAAAGGATATGTATGATCACTTCTCTAGCCCGGTGTTCTCTAAGTTTGTTGGGTTTTTGATTCTGCATTGCATTCATATGAGGTTCAATACATTTGCTTCCTGTGTCGAGATGGAACCGGTGACGCCGGTATCTGATCGGTACTAACTCGATCTTCATAGATATAAAGCAATTGATGAACCCGGCTACACCATTCAAAGGCTGTGTCCTGGTGCGAGGCTTTGTATGACAGTTTTTGAAGTCCCGGCAACCTCATCACTGGTTACTCCTTTTGCCGCGCGATGATTACAGGCTTGAGTTCACGTTTCCGCTAGCTTGCAGCGCTCGGCCAATGGTCTTAGCCGCTGTGATGGTTATCGACAGCGCTCTGCGTTCGAGTTCCTCCGTGGTACAGCGCACTGCCGGCGCTGCGATGCTCATAGTGCCGACCGGATAACCGTCGATGTCCAGTACCGGAATGCCAAATCCGTAGGCCCTAGGCTCTGTATGAAAAGCCTGGAGACGAAGGTCAGGCAAGGCGAAAACAGCCGAGGAACGG
>NZ_QKVL01000042.1 GCF_003231275.1 Pseudomonas huaxiensis | reverse complement strand
CGGGTCATTATTGGGACCAGGGGCCGCTTTAGAGACCATCGCGAGCAAGCTCGCTCCTACAGAGATTTGCGAAACCGACTGTAGGAGCGAGCTTGCTCGCGATGGGCCGTAAAGCACCCCCGAAACGCCTCACCCCAACACCGTCCACAAGGCAAAAAACGCATACCACAACACCGCCGAACGCAGCAGCAACTCCCACAGATGATCCAGCCCCGCCAACCCTTCCGCGCCCACCGGCGCAGTGGCTGGCAGTTCCGCAGCAGCATGGCCAGCCATGTTGATCAGCCGTGGCGCGGCGATATGCCAGTTGAGCAGTTCGGGCAACATCACCCGGCTCACCGCGACAAAGTTGCCCACCAGCGCGAAGCTCGCCGCGAGCACCCGCACCGGCGCCCAGTCAAAGGCATGGCGCAGTTGTCGGGCGCGCTCCTGCAAGGCCGGGTTGTTGGCGTTGTCGGCGGCCAGCGCCAGCAAACGATAGGCCAGCGCAGCGGCGGGCCCCAGCAGCACATACCAGAAGATCACCGCGAAAAAGCTCTGACAGGCGTCCCAGAGCAGGTGGCCCTGAACCTTGTGCAGCAAGCTGTTCTCGTCGTCGGCAATCACCTTCAGGTCGCGCTCGGCCACATGCACCGCGGCCTGCTCGTCACCGCGGCGCCAGGCATCGCGGAACGGGCCGAGCGACGCTTTCACATCGCCCCGGCCCAGACTGTATATCAGCACCAGCACATGCACTGGCAAGGCCAGCAGTCCGTAGGCCACCGGTTCCAGCACGTGCAGCAGCAATGCCAGCAGCGCCACCGGCAACAGCACGAGAATCGCCAGGGTCCACCAGGGATGGGTCTTGCCGGTGCGCTCCAGGCGCGCCAGTTCGGTCAGGAAAAAGCCGTCGCGTTGCAGGCGTGCGCGCAGGGCAGAGAACTTCTCCACCCATAACACCAGCAACAGCACCAGGAAATTCATCGTCAGTCCTCCTTGTCACGCAGGGCGGCGCGGTAGCGCGCCCAGTCGAACGCCGGCCCGGGATCGGTCTTACGTCCGGGGGCGATATCGCTATGGCCTTGAATACCCTCGCCATCGAGAGCCGGCCAGGCCGCGCGCAATTGCCGGGTCACCAATTCCAGCGCCCGGTATTGGGCATCGGTGAACGGCAGCTCGTCGGTGCCCTCCAGTTCGATGCCGATGGAAAAGTCGTTGCAGCCTTCACGCTCGCCAAAGCGCGAGACGCCGGCATGCCAGGCACGGTCCAGGCAGGACACGAACTGGGTGACATGACCGTCGCGCTCGATCAGAAAATGCGCCGAGACGCGCAGGTCCTTGATGGTTTCGAAAAACGGATGCTCGCAAGGGTCGAGACAGTTCTGGAAGAACGCCTGGACCTTGCCGGTGGCGAACTGCGCGGGCGGCAGGCTTATGTTGTGAATCACCAGCAGGGCGATCGCCTCGCCGTCGGGGCGCGCATTGAAATTGGGGGATGGGCAATGGGTGACACCAGCAAACCAGCCTGTAGTGCGATCCAACTGCATAAAAAGTCCTGAAACACGAGGGCACGGCGCAAGTATGCCCCCAGCGGCAGCGTCTGTATCGTTAAAAAGTGTGTGATGGCTCAGGGCCGGCGGCACTGCAACTGGCTGACCACCGAGTCCAGCGCGCGGTCGAACAGCAGACTGTCGTCCAGCAGCGTCACTTCGCCGCGCTGCAAGGCCACGGCCAGGCCAACGGCGGTCCACTCACGGACTTTCAGGCCAGTACGGTTGACGAAGACATAGCGGTCGCTGTCGTCGAACAGGGCGATCAGCTTGCAACGCAACGCTTCGCCTTCTTCGTCGAGTTCAATCCAGGTGCCCGGTTGCAATTGCCCGACCCGCAGCAGCGCCGGGTCGTCCTCGGCGAGCGGGGCATCGCTGTCGCCCGCAGGCCAGTCTTCAGGCCCGCGCAGACTGAGTTCATCGCGCACCAGTACCCGCGCGGTGGCCTGCGAGGCCTCGCCCTGTTCGCCCGTGGAGTCGAAGGCGCTGAGGTGGAGGGTTTCCAGGCAAGCGAAGAATTCGCTGGTGGCGAATGGATCGAACGCCGCGCCGCCCAGGCCCTCGCGAAGCGCCTTGAGCAAACCGGGCACGCGCTCCAGCAAGCGTGTGCGATCGTCGGCCCGCGCCAGCGGCCCCACGCTCCACAGCAATTCATCCATGGTCAGCAGGGCATCGCGCCACGGCGCCGAGTCCTCGCCGTGCTTGAGCCACGCCAGCAGCAGCACCTGACTCCAGGCATCTTCCAGGACCTGTACGACGATCCGCGGCAGGTACTGACCTTGCAGCCGGGTATTGAGTTCTTGCTGCACCCGGCGCCGGGCATGCTCGGTGCGGGTCCGGCCTTCCTCGGCATCGCGGGTGCGCTGTTCCAGCAATTCGCTGCGGCGGCGTTCATCGTTGTTGAACGCCAGGAAGTCGTTGAGCAACTCGGTGAAGATCGCCGGGTCATCGCTGAAGTCGTCCAGCAGCCGCTGCACCAGCACTTCCACACGCAGGTAGAGGCTGTCGCGCTGGTAGTCGTCGCGTTTGTCCCAGCCCATGGCGGCGTTGGCCACTTCATTGAGCAGCCGCCGCGCCGGATGCGTGGCGCGGCTGAAGAAGCGCTTGTCCAGCAGCGCCACCTTGAGCAGAGGGATCTGCAGACGGGCGATCAGCACCCGCAGCGAGCGCGGCAGGTTGCGGTCGGTGAGGATGAAATCGAAGAGCATGGCGATCAGGTTGATCACATCTTCGTCGCCCGCCTCGATCTGCCGACCCTGGCCGCTCTGTACGCTGAGCCGGGTCAGCAGTTGTTCAAGGTGATGGCGCAGGTCGAAGTCCTCCGCCTCCAGCTCGGCGGGCACGTACTGCTGCAGATGGGTCAGCAGCCGCAGCAGGTCGCGGCTGTTGATCGGCCGTGGCGGCAACCCGGCCGCGCGGCGCGGCGCCAGACGCCCGCGCTCAGGCGACAGCAACGTCTGCAACGACGAGAACACCGCCTGGGTGTTGGCATCGATTTCGTCGGCCGGATCGTCCGCCTCGTTGGCCGGCGCCCGTGGCTCCAGCACCGCCTGGTCCTGGGCTCGACGCCGCGGCAGGGCCTTGAGTTCGGGAAGGATGCCGGTCGCGATCAACAACTGGTTGGCTTCGCCGTACAACTGGTCGGCCTCGCGCAACACATAGCGCTCGAACAGCTTGAGCAGGACCAGCTTGACCTTGATCCCCACGCCAAGGCTGCGTCCGGCGCGCAGGAAGTATTCGCACAGCAGGGTCGGACCCAGCGGGTTGCTGCGGTCATTCAGCGGCTGTTCCAGCACGCTGTTCAGGCGCAGGGTCAACTGGCCCAGGGCAACGCCGTCGCGGGCCAGCACCCGGGCGACCATGGCGTCCACCGCCACGGTCCGCTCCAGTTCATCGCGGGCCACCAGGCTGAGGGTGTCGTGAGCCGGCGTGCGCGCCGGCAGCGCTGCCAGCGGGTCGCCGTGGCCGACTTCCATGAAGGCGGCGTAGAAACTGTCGAGAAAGCCGCGCTCGATACTGTTGCGCTTGTGGCGCAGGTCGCGCATGGCTTCGAAAAGGAGGTTCTGTTCCTTGCTGCTGGTGGCCTTGTCGGCCATCTCGAAGAGGGTGTCGTCGGCGTTGTCGAACAACACCTGGAGGGCAAGGCGCAATTGCAGCGCGGCCTTGTCACGCAGATGCAGGAGGGCGACCGGCAGACGAGCGAGTGGCGCAGGCGAGGCCTGGCTGGCGGTGCTTCGAAACAGCAGCACCTTCCCGTCTTTATGCATCCCGGACTCCTTGCAGGGTGGATTTGGATAATCGTCAAAGCCATGACGCCAAATATTAGGCGCGCATTATCTTGAAAAGTTTCCCTGTCCGCCAGTCATTGAAAGGCGCGACAACAGCCATCTGTAGACCCCGTCACGGGATGAAACGCTCAACCGCCCCGACCAAAGGCCCGGCATCGCGCTGCCGTCGGCGTTTGCTGCACGCGCCGCCCGGCCTGCCCTATAATCCCGGCCACTTAGCTTGTGGAGCTTGTCATGCCGAACCTACGCCTCGCCGATCTGACTGCCGAAATCGAAGCCAACGTGCGCCGCGCGTTGCTGGAAGACGTCGGCAACGGCGATATCACCGCCCAGTTGATCCCCGCTGAACGCCTGGCCAAGGCCACCATCATTACCCGCGAAGACTGTGTCATCGCCGGTACGGCGTGGGTCGATGCGGTCTTTCGCCAGCTTGATCCGCGTGTCGCGGTGCACTGGCAGGTCCAGGACGGCGAGCGCGCCATCGCCAACCAGGCGCTGTTCCATCTGGAGGGTCCGGCCCGCTCGCTGCTGACCGGCGAGCGCAGCGCGCTGAACTTCCTGCAACTGCTGTCCGGTGTGGCGACCTATGCCCAGTCGCTGGCCGACAAAGTCGCCGATACCCAGGTCAAGCTGCTCGATACCCGCAAGACCCTGCCCGGTCTGCGTCTGGCGCAGAAATACGCCGTCACCTGCGGTGGCTGCCACAACCACCGCATCGGCCTGTTCGATGCCTTCCTGATCAAGGAAAACCACATCGCGGCCTGCGGCGGCATCGCCGAAGCGATCACCGCCGCGCGGCGTATCGCTCCGGGCAAGCCGGTGGAGGTCGAAGTGGAAAGCCTGGACGAACTGCAACAGGCGCTGACGGCGGGCGCCGACATCATCATGCTCGACGAACTGAGCCTCGATGAAATGCGCGAAGCCGTGCGCCTGAACGCCGGCCGCGCCAAGCTGGAAGCCAGCGGCGGCGTTAACGAAAGCACCCTGCGGGTGATCGCCGAAACCGGTGTGGATTACATCTCGATTGGCGCCATGACCAAGGATGTGAAGGCGGTGGACCTGTCGATGCGGTTGAGCCTGTAATCCATCCCGGAATTCCCCCCCCTGTGGGAGCTGGCTTGTCGGGGCGCCGAACCGCAGCGATGGCGTCGGTGAATCCAGCATCGCCATCGCTGCGGTTCGGCGCCCCGACAAGCCAGCTCCCACAAGGTTCTCCATGCCCGCCCTCCTCCATGTCGTAATCCGACAGCCCCGGGACGCAACCGGGTCAATTCCCCCGCAACCGCTCAAGGTAAGGTATTCCCGCCGGAACGCCTGACCCGGCCCATGACAACACGCGTAGAGGCACGTCCCTTGAAGCGGCTTGATTGATTTCCTAACGCTTCGCGGCGTCGCTTCGTCTCTGCCTCCAATAATCCCTTCAAAAGAGCAGAGTATGTCGAGCCTGAACGACTCCAGCGGCGGACAACTGTCCAACGGTTTCAAACCTCGTCACGTCACCATGCTGTCCATCGCCGGGATCATCGGCGCCGGACTTTTCGTCGGTTCCGGCCATGCGATCGCCGCCGCCGGCCCCGCCGTTATCCTGGCCTACCTGGCCGCCGGCACGCTGGTCGTGCTGGTGATGCGGATGCTCGGCGAAATGGCCGTGGCCAACCCGGACACCGGCTCCTTCTCCACCTATGCCGAAAAAGCCATCGGTCCCTGGGCCGGCTTCACCATCGGCTGGCTGTACTGGTGGTTCTGGGTGCTGGTGGTGCCGATCGAGGCACTGGCGGCCGGCTATATCCTCAACCAGTGGTTCCCCGGTGTGGACACCTGGATCTATGCGCTGGCCTCGGTCGTCCTGCTGAGCATCACCAACCTGTTCGGCGTGGCGAAGTACGGCGAGTTCGAGTTCTGGTTCGCCTTGCTCAAGGTCACCGCGATCATTCTGTTCATCGGTTTCGGCGCCATGGCGCTCAGCGGCTGGGTGCCCAACCATGAGAGCGCGGGCCTCATCAATCTGATGCAGGAGCATGGCGGCTTCGCGCCGAACGGCATGACCGCCGTGGTTGGTGCGTTCATCACCATCATGTTCAGCTTCATCGGCACCGAGTCGGTGACCATCGCCGCAGCCGAATCGGGCGAGCCTTCGCGCAACATCGCCAAGGCCACCCGCTCGGTGATCTGGCGCATCGGCGTGTTCTACCTGTTGTCGATCATGGTGGTGATTTCCGTGGTGCCGTGGAGCGATCCGCAACTGGCAACCGTCGGGTCCTACCAGCGTGCGCTGGAACTGCTCAACGTTCCCCATGCCAAGCTGATCGTCGATCTGGTGGTGCTGGTGGCCGTGACCAGTTGCATGAATTCCTCGATCTACATCGCCTCACGCATGCTGTATTCCCTCGCCCGCCGTGGCGACGCCCCCGCAGCGGCGGCGCGAACCTCCGGCAACGGCGTGCCGCGCACGGCAGTGCTGATCACCGCGTCGGTCGGTGCGTTCATTGCTGCGTTGAATCACTTCACGCCGGCCAGCCTGTTCGACTTCCTGCTGTCCAGTTCGGGCGCGATCGCGTTGCTGGTGTACCTGGCGATCGCCATTTCCCAACTGCGCATGCGGCGCCTGCACGGCGATGCCCTCACCTTGAAGATGTGGCTGTTCCCGTGGCTGACCTATGGCGTGATCGTGTTTATCTCGGCGGCGCTGGCCGTGCTGGTGATAACGCCGGAGCATCGCGCCGAAGCGACCAGCACGCTGGTGCTGGCAATGGGTGTGTCGCTGGTGGGGATTTTCGTCTGCCGCAAACGCGGCAAGGAATCGGCGGCGGGGCTTGAACGGGTCTACTGACAAATTTCAGGCATAAAAAAACCGCGAAGCGCCATCAGGCCCTTCGCGGTTTTTTTTCGATCAGAACGAAGCGTTCTGCAGGCCGTCCAGGTAGCGCTCGACATCCAGCGCGGCCATGCAGCCAGCACCGGCCGAGGTGATCGCCTGGCGGTAAACGTGGTCGGCCACGTCGCCAGCGGCGAACACGCCTTCGATGTTGGTGGCGGTGGCGTTGCCTTCACGGCCGCCGGCGACAACCATGTAACCGTCTTTCAACTCGAGCTGGCCTTCGAACAGCGAGGTGTTCGGGGTATGACCAATGGCGATGAACACGCCATCAACCTTGATCTCGTCGAAGCTGCCGTCGTTGTTCTTCAGGCGCGCGCCGGTAACACCCATGTTGTCGCCCAGCACTTCGTCCAGGGTCGCGTTGAGCTTGAGCTCGATCTTGCCTTCGGCAACCCGGGCGTGAAGCTTGTCGATCAGGATCTTCTCGGCGCGGAAGGTTTCGCGACGGTGGATCAGGGTCACTTTGCTGGCGATGTTGGCCAGGTACAGCGCCTCTTCGACAGCAGTGTTACCACCACCGACCACGGCAACCGGCTTGTTGCGGTAGAAGAAGCCGTCACAGGTCGCGCAGGCGGAAACGCCTTTGCCCATGAAGGTCTCTTCCGACGGCAGGCCCAGGTAGCGCGCGCTGGCGCCGGTGGCGATGATCAGTGCGTCGCAGGTGTAAGTGCCGCTGTCGCCCTTGAGGGTGAACGGCTTCTGCTGCAGCGCGACTTCATTGATATGGTCGAAGACGATTTCGGTCTCGAAACGCTCGGCGTGTTCCTGCATGCGTTGCATCAGCGCCGGGCCGGTCAGGCCATGGGGGTCGCCCGGCCAGTTGTCGACTTCGGTGGTGGTGGTCAATTGACCGCCAGCCTGCATGCCGGTGATCAGCAGCGGCTTGAGGTTGGCACGGGCGGCATAGACAGCAGCGCTATAACCGGCAGGGCCGGAACCGAGGATGATGACCCGCGAATGACGTACTTCAGACATGACACGCTCCTGTCAGGCCGGCGATGCATTGCCGGCCCCATAACGCCGGAATCACCGGCGGAAATAAAAAAGAACCTGCAAAGCACTTGGGGAAGGCTTATGGCTGCAGGTCCTGAAAACCAATGTGCGCACTGTAGCGAGGGGGCAAAGATTAAGGAAATATCCTTAAACAATCCACCTTATAGACTTCATCTATATGCCCCTTCATCGCGTGGTCCATTTCCTATTGGCGACTTTCCCGAGGATTTGTTACAGCCCGTTGCGCCGCCCTCAGGCGGCTTTCGTCGCGTCGGCAAACTCGGTAAGGTCGGCGCGATTTCCATCGCTCGGAGCCTTATATGCAAGCCCCTGTCCTTTCCGGCCCACAGTACCTGCGCGAGGGCCTGAAATTGGTCCTGAGCCCCGGATTACGGGCGTTCGTGCTGCTGCCACTGGCGATCAACCTGCTGCTGTTCGTCGGCCTGATCTACCTCGCCGGCCATCAGTTCAGCCTCTGGGTCGATGCGCTGATGCCCACCCTGCCACACTGGCTGAGCTTTCTCAGCTATGTGCTGTGGCCATTGTTCGTGGTGCTGGTGGCGCTGATGGTGTTCTTCACCTTCACCTTGCTGGCGAACATCATCGCCGCGCCCTTCAATGGCTTCCTCGCGGAGAAGGTCGAAGTGGTGCTGCGTGGCAAGGATGAATTCCCGCCCTTCAGTTGGGGCGAACTGACCGCCATGGTGCCGCGCACCCTGGGCCGTGAAATGCGCAAGCTCGGCTACTTCGTGCCGCGGGCGCTGGGGCTGTTCATCCTGTCGTTGATCCCGGTGGTGAATATCGTTGCCGCGCCGCTGTGGCTACTGTTCGGGATCTGGATGATGGCGATCCAGTACATCGACTACCCGGCGGACAACAACAAGATGAGCTGGCAGGACATGCTCGCCTGGCTGCGACAGAAGCGCTGGCAGTCGTTGGGGTTTGGCGGGATTACTTATCTGGCGCTGATGGTGCCGTTCGTCAACATCCTGATGATGCCGGCAGCGGTGGCGGGCGCCACGCTGTTCTGGGTGCGCGAGCGCACCTGATCCCGCCCATGGCCGGTGCCTTGCGCACCGGCCATCGTTCTCCCGCCCTTACTTGAGCTGGTTGGAGAACTGTCCTACCGCATTCACCACCTTCTGCGCGCCGTCCTGAATCTCGACGATCACCGTACCGGTCTGCCCGGCCAGGGCCAGGCCCTGTTCGGCCTGGCGCTTGCTGCTGTCGATGATGTCCACCGCAGCCTTGGCCAGTTGTTCGTTCTGCTGCACCACCCGGGCAATTTCCTCGGTAGCGCTGCTGGTGCGCGAGGCCAGTTGGCGGACTTCGTCGGCGACCACCGCAAAGCCGCGTCCTTGCTCACCGGCGCGGGCCGCTTCGATGGCGGCGTTGAGCGCCAGCAGGTTGGTCTGGCCGGCGATGTCGCTGATGGTCTTGATGATCGAACCGATGATCTGCGACTGCTTGTCCAGTGCTTCGATGCCGCTGGCAGCGTCCTGCATGTAGGTTTCCAGGCCGCGCATCACTTCGACGGTCTGGGTCACTACTTCCGTGGCACGGCGTGCACTCTCGTCGGTAGCGATCGAGTTGCTGTAGGCAATGTCGGCCGCCTTGGCGACCGCAGCTTCCTGGTTGACCTGCTCGGTGATCACGGTGGCGAACTTGACCACTTTGTACAGCACGTCATGGGCGTCGATGATCGGGTTGTACGAGGCTTCCAGCCATACGGTACGACCATGGGCATCGATGCGCTTGAAGCGCTCGGCGACGAATTCGCCACGGCGCAACTTCTCCCAGAACGCCTGGTAGGTGGCGGAGTTGTATTCCTCCGGCTCGCAGAACATACGGTGGTGTTTACCGCGCACTTGCTCAAGGGTGTAACCCATGGTGCGCAGGAAACGGTCGTTGGCGCTGAGCACCTCGCCATTGAGGTTGAACTCGATCACCGCAGTGGAGCGCATCAGCGCCTTGATCAGGCTTTCGTGCTCGCGGGAGCTTTCGATGGTGCGGGTCAGATCGCTGGAGTGCAGGGTGAAGTACTTGATGCGGCCTTCACTGTTCTTCACCGGCTGCAGGATCGAACGCAACCAGGCTTCCTCGCCATTGCCACGCAGCAGGCGGAAGGCGCCGTTGAGGTGTTCAGCACGGTTGAGCGCGTGACGCATGCGCTGGTAGAAATCCAGCGGTTTGACGTGATCGGGGACGATCTCCTCGATATGCCGACCGATCAGTTGCGAACTGTTGTACAGCATCTCTCTTTCGAAATTGCCATTCACCGACTCGATACGCCCGTTGGGGTCTAGTTGAAGCACCAGCATTTCACTGTCGAGGCTGCCTTTTACCTGTTCCAGGGACATCAGTTCTTCGCGTAATTCAAGAACTTCTTTTTTCAATTTGCTGTTGAACATCAACGCTCTCCTGGAGCGAAATCGTCATTCGGAATGTCATTTCTATCGGCTGACAGATGGTCATTCTTGAGTCGTAAAAGGGGAATATTTCGTGGACCGGAAACGCCAGGGATCGGGCGTCACGGATACGTCACCAGAATGTCATACCCGCGCAATTTGGTCGCCGGAGACTGGCCATCATGACAACGCTCCCGCTGCATATCACCCTGATCAGTGAAACCTTCCCACCGGAAATCAACGGCGTGGCCAATACCCTTGGCCGCCTCAGCGAAGGCCTGCGCCAGCGCGGCCACCGGGTCGAGCTGGTGCGCCCGCGGCAAAGCGACGACCTGCCGGGGCAGGCCGACAGTGACCAACTGCTGTGCCGCGGCTGGCCGCTGCCTGGTTATCCGGGGTTGCAGTGGGGACAAGTGTCGATGCACAAGCTGCTGCGACGCTGGCGGCGGGACCGGCCGGACGTGCTCTACATCGCCACCGAAGGCCCGCTGGGCCTGAGCGCTCTGCGTGCCGCGCGGCGCCTGGGGATTGCCGTGGTCAGCGGCTTTCACACCAACTTTCAGCAGTATTCCACCCAGTACGGCCTGGGTTTGCTGGCCCGCGCGCTGACCCATTACCTGCGCTGGTTCCATCACCGCACCCACAGCACCCTGGTGCCCAGCCCGAGCCAGCACCTGAACCTGGAACGCCGTGGCTTCGAGCGCCTGACGCTGCTGTCGCGCGGCGTCGACGGCTGCCTGTTCAACCCGGCGCGACGCAACCCGGCCCTGCGCGAACAGTGGGGCCTGGGCGAACACGATATTGCCCTGCTCTACGTCGGCCGCCTGGCTGCGGAGAAAAACCTGGGCATGCTCGGACGCACCCTTGAGGTGTTGCAGCAAAAGTATCCACAGCGGCGCATGCGCCTGGTGATCGTCGGCGACGGTCCGCAATGGGCGGCGTTGCAGGAGCAGTTGCCGGATGCCGTGTTCTGCGGCCCGCAACGCGGCGAACACCTGGCGGAACACTATGCCTCCGGGGATATATTCCTGTTCCCGAGCCTGACCGAGACCTTCGGCAATGTGGTGCTGGAGGCCCTGGCCTCAGGGTTGGGCGTGGTCGCGTACGACGAAGCTGCGGCGGGCCAGCATCTCCGCCACGGCCACAACGGCGCACTGGCCATACCCGGCGACGCCGCCGGCTTCATCGACGCGGCCTGCTGGCTGCTGGAAGACCGCGAAACCCTGCGCCGGGTCCGCCTCAATGCCCGCCAGCACGCCAGCCGCCAGGGCTGGCCGGCGATCATCGAGCAGTTTGAAGGACACCTGCGCGACGCCTGCGAGCCGCTGCATCCCGAGCAGGCGACTCACAGCGACCACGGCTTGCAGGTCAAACCAGGCTCGTCAGCGCCTCACGGCTGAACGGCAGGATCTCTGCTTCGCGGCCATCGCGCACCTTGGCCGCCCACTGCGGGTCCACCAACAGCGCACGGCCGACCGCCACCAGGTCGAACTCCTGGTTGTTCAGGCGTTGCAGCAGATTTTCCAGACTGGCCGGCTGCGCGACTTTGTCGGTGTCCACCATAAACTGCAGGAATTCGCCGTCGAGCCCGACACTGCCAACCGTGATGGTCGGCTTGCCGGTCAGCTGGCGGGTCCAGCCGGCCAGGTTGAGCGGCGAGCCGTCGAACTCAGGTTCCCAGAAGCGCCGGGTCGAGCAATGGAAAATATCCACGCCAGCGTCGGACAGTGGCTTGAGGAAAGCCTCCAGCGCCTCGGGCGTGGTCACCAGGCGCGCACTGTAGTCCTGCTGTTTCCACTGCGAGAAGCGGAAGATGATCGGGAAATCCGGGCCGACAGCGGCACGCACGGCCTGGATCAGCTCGATGGCGAAGCGCGAACGGCCCGCCAGGTCGCCGCCGTATTCATCGTCGCGGCGGTTGCTGGTTTCCCAGAAAAACTGATCGATCAAATAACCGTGTGCACCGTGGATTTCCACGCCGTCCATGCCGATGGCCTTGGCGTCGCGGGCGGCGTGGGCGAAGGCAGCGATGACCTCCTGGATGTCTTCGTGGGTCATGCCGTGGACCACTTCCTGGCCATCCTTGAGCTTTTCGCTCGGACCATAACCCGGCACGCTGGCATCCGGTTCGGTGCCGATGCGGCGCACGCTACCCACGTGCCACAGTTGCGGAACGATGCGCCCGCCCTCGGCGTGCACGGCCTCTACCACCTTCTTCCAGCCGGCCAGGGCGTCTTCACCGTAGAAACGCGGCACGTTGGGGTAGCCATTGGCAGCCTTGTGCCCGACCGTGGTGCCTTCGGTGATGATCAGGCCGACACCGGCTGCGGCGCGGCGACGGTAGTAATCCACCACCTTGGCGTGGGGCACACCGCCGGGGCAGAAGGTGCGGGTCATCGGCGCCATGACCACGCGGGTCGGCAGCTCCAGGGCGCCCAGTTGGAAGGGCGTGAACAATGGGTTGGCGGACATGTGGCGCTCCGTGGGGTGGCAAGAGCGCTTGAGGATAGGGTGGGGGTGAGGGAGGGCCCAGTACTATTGATTTGGGTGATTTGGCGGTAAAGGTCTGGTGGTGGTCTTTGTGGCCTAATCGCTGCGGTTCGGCCACAAAGAACAGCAAAAAGCCTAAGCCAGCGCCTTCTCGATCGCCTGCACCACCGTCGGATCATCCGGCGCAGTACGCGGCGAAAAACGCGCAAGCACGCGACCATCCTTACCCACCAGGAATTTCTCGAAGTTCCAGGTGATGTCGCCCGGAAACTCGGCGCCCTCACCTGCCAGCAGCCGATACAGCGCATGCCGGTGCGGCCCGTTGACCTCAAGCTTGCTGCCCAGCGGGAAGCTCACGCCGTAGTTGAGGCTGCAGAACTCGGCGATCTCCGCCTCGCTGCCCGGCTCCTGTCCGGCGAACTGATTGCACGGCAGGCCCAGCACATTGAAGCCCTTGTCCTTGTACTGCTGATAGAGATTTTCCAGGGCAGCGTATTGCGGTGTCAGACCGCACTTGGAGGCGACATTGACTACCAGCACCACCTGCCCCTTGAACGGCGCCAACGACAGATCATTGCCATCCAATGCCTGCAACTTCAGGTCGTGAAATGCACTCATGACGAACTCCCCTCTACAGATCCCTGCCGGTCACCGCACGAATGCGGCCCACTAAAAAGGCGCCCGGCCTGCCGCATGCCCCCTTGCGGGTTGCACGACGGAAGGGCCTAGGCGCCTTCGCGACTTTCTGAGCTTAGCGCAGAAAATCAGTGGTGATGGCCACCTTCGCCATGGACGTGGCCATGAGCGATTTCTTCTTCGCTGGCATCACGGATGCTGACGACCTTGACCTTGAAGTTCAGGCGCTGGCCAGCCAGTGGGTGGTTGCCGTCGACGGTAACGTCGTCGCCGTCCAGGTCGCGAATGGTGACGATCTGCATCTGGCCATCCGGCGCCGAAGCGTGGAACTGCATGCCAACTTCCAGTTGGTCGACACCTTCGAACATGCTGCGGTTCAAAGTGCTGACCAACTCGGCCAGGTATTCGCCGTAAGCGTCTTCCGGCTCGATGGTGACGTCCAGTTCTTCATCGGCGCCTTTGCCTTCCAGGGCTTTTTCCAGGCCTGGAATGATGTTGCCGGCACCGTGCAGGTACACCAGCGGGGCGCCGCCGGCGGAGCTGTCGATGACCTCACCAGCGTCGTTGGTCAGGGTATAGTCGATGGAGACAGCCTTATTGGCGGCAATCAGCATGGGGCGAGACCTTTTGCATAAGAATGTTGAACGGGCAAGTGTAACCAACGCCTCGCCTGAAAGCGAACGCAACCCGGACAAACGGGTCAGCCGGATTACCGGGTTTCATCAGGACGAAGACGGCCACTGGGTTGCCGAATTGTCCTGCGCTCACACCCAACACCTGCGCCACCAGCCGCCCTGGCAATCACGTGCCTGGGTGCTCGACGCCGCCGAGCGTCAACGCCGCATCGGCCAGCCTTTTGCCTGCGGCTGGTGCGCTCAGGGGGTCGATAGCGATACCCTTGTCAATTGACTCTTTTGCACAGCTCATTTCGAGAAGCTCGCATGCAGACTTTTTTCATCGCGCCGACCGACTTCGGCGTCGGCCTGACTTCCATCAGCCTCGGCCTGGTTCGCACGCTGGAGCGGGCGGGCCTGAAGGTCGGCTTCTTCAAACCGATCGCCCAGCCGCACCCCGGCGACACCGGTCCTGAACGCTCCACCGAACTGGTTTCGCGCACCCACGGCCTGAAGCCGCCCAAGCCGCTGAGCCTGGGCCATGTCGAGCGCATGCTCGGCGACGGCCAACTGGATGAATTGCTCGAAGAAATCATCACCCTTTATCAACAGGCCTGCGTCGACAAGGACGTGCTGGTGGTCGAAGGCATGGTCCCGACCCGGCACGCCAGCTATGCCGCGCGGGTCAACCAGCACCTGGCCAAGAGCCTCGACGCCGAGGTGATCCTGGTCTCGGCGCCGGAAAACGACGTGCTCGCCGAGCTGTCCGGCCGGGTCGAATTGCAAGCGCAACTGTTCGGCGGTCCCAAGGACCCGAAAGTCCTCGGCGTGATCCTCAACAAGGTCCGCAGCGACGACAGCATCAGCGAGTTCGCCCGCCGTCTGCGCGAGCATTCGCCGTTGCTGCGCAGCGGCGATTTCCGCCTGCTCGGCTGCATTCCGTTCCAGGAAGGGCTCAACGACCCGCGCACCCGTGACGTCGCCGACCTGCTCGGCGCCCAGGTGCTCAACGCCGGCGACTACGAAACCCGGCGCATGAACAAGATCATCCTCTGCGCCCGCACCGTGGCCAACACCGTGCCGCTGCTCAAGCCCGGCACCCTGGTGGTGACCCCCGGCGACCGCGACGACATCATCCTCGCCGTCAGCCTAGCGGCAATCAATGGCGTGCCGCTGGCCGGCCTGCTGCTGACCAGCGACAGCAAGCCCGACCCACGCATCCTCGAACTCTGCCAGGGCGCCCTGCTCGCCGGCCTGCCGATCCTCTCGGTGAGCACCGGCTCCTACGACACCGCCAACCAGCTCAGCGGCCTGAACAAGGAAATCCCGGTGGACGACCGCGAGCGCGCGGAGATCATCACCGACTTCGTGGCCAGCCACCTCGAAGCCGACTGGCTGCACCAGCGCTGCGGCACGCCGCGAGAGATGCGCCTGTCGCCGGCGGTGTTCCGCTACCGGCTGATCCAGCAGGCCCAGGCCGCCGACAAGCGTATCGTCCTGCCCGAAGGCGCCGAGCCGATGACCGTGCAGGCCGCCGCCATCTGCCAGGCCCGCGGCATCGCCCGCTGTGTGTTGCTGGCCAAGCCGGATGACGTCCAGGCCGTGGCCCGCGCCCAAGGCATCACCCTGCCGGAAGGCCTGGAGATTCTCGACCCGGACCTGATCCGCGAGCGCTACGTCGAGCCGATGGTCAGCCTGCGCAAGAGCAAGAGCCTGAACGCGCCGATGGCCGAGCAGCAACTCGAAGACCCGGTGGTGATCGGCACCATGATGCTGGCGCTGGACGAAGTGGACGGCCTGGTGTCCGGGCTGGTTCATTCCACCGCCAACACCATCCGTCCCGCGCTGCAATTGATCAAGACCGCACCGGGTTGCAGCCTGGTGTCGTCGGTGTTCTTCATGCTGTTCCCGGAGCAGGTGCTGGTATACGGCGACTGCGTGATGAACCCGCACCCGAGCGCTGCGGAACTGGCGGAAATCGCCCTGCAAAGCGCTGACTCCGCCGAAGCCTTCGGCATCGCACCGCGGGTGGCGATGATCAGCTATTCCAGCGGTGATTCGGCCAGCGGCGAAGAGGTGGAAAAGGTCCGCGAAGCGACCCTGCTCGCCCAGGAAACCCAGCGCGGCCTGCTGATCGACGGCCCGTTGCAGTACGACGCCGCCGCCAACCTGGACATCGCCCGGCAACTGGCGCCCAACAGCAAGGTAGCCGGTCGCGCCACGGTGTTCGTGTTCCCCGACCTGAACACCGGCAACACCACCCACAAAGCGGTGCAGCGCAGCGCCGACTGCGTCAGCCTCGGGCCGATGCTGCAGGGCCTGCGCAAACCCGTGAATGACCTGCCACGGGGCGCCCAGGTGGACGACATCGTCTACACCATCGCCCTGACCGCAATCCAGGCCAACCGCTCGATGGACGACTGACCCATGCTCGCTTCCCTGCCCGCGCCGGTACGCGGGGTAATCGCCTCAGCGCTGCTGGGGCTCAACACCATTGTCTGCTGCACGCCGTTGTTCATCGTCAGCCTGTTCAAGCTGTGCCTGCCGTTCGCGGCGGCGCAGCGGATTACCGACGAGTTGATGCGGCATATCCATGAAGCCTGGATCAGCAACAACAAGGCCTGGATGAACCTGATCGGCAACACCCACTGGCAGGTCGAAGGCCTGGCCGGGCTGGACTATCAACACAGCTACTTGGTGACCAGTAACCACCAGAGCTGGGTCGATATCCTGGTGCTGCAATACGTGCTCAACCGGCGTATCCGGCCGCTGAAGTTCTTCCTCAAACAGGTGCTGATCTGGGTCCCGGTGATTGGCCTGGCCTGGTGGGCGCTGGGCTTTCCGTTCATGAAACGCTACAGCAAGGCGTACCTGGACAAGCACCCGGAAAAACGCGGCAAAGACCTGCAAACCACCCGCAAGACCTGCGCGAAATTCCGTGGCAAGCCCACGGCGATCTTCAACTTCGCCGAGGGCACCCGCTTCACCGCGGCCAAACATCGCCAGCAGCAGTCACCGTTCAGGCACCTGCTCAAGCCCAAGGCCGGCGGCATCGCCTTCGTGCTGGATGCGATGGGTGACCAACTGGAGTCGATCATCGACGTGACCATCCACTACCCCGAAGGCGCGCCGGGGTTCTGGGATCTGTTGTGCGGACGGGTGCGGCGGATCGAGGTGCAGTTCGAGGAACTGGCGATTCCGGAGGATTTCCTGGGTCGCAGTTATGACCAGGATGAGGTGTATCGGGCGGAGTTCCAGCGCTGGATCAACCGCTTGTGGGAAGTGAAGGATGGGCGGTTGGAGAAGTTGAAATCATCCTGAATGCATCGCCGGCAAGCCGGCTCCCACAGGTTGATCAGTGCCCTCAGGACACTGTGGGAGCCGGCTTGTCGGGACGCCGAACCGCGGCGATTAAGGCCATCAGCAATTACTGATAATTCTGCCCCGGAATCGGCTTCAGATTCACCTCGACCCGACGGTTCTGCGCCCGCCCGTTGGCATCGGCGTTGCTCGCGATCGGCTGGTCAGGGCCCATGCCGCGCACGCTCACCCGCGACGAATCGACACCCTGCGAGGTCAGGTAAGTACTGACCGCCTGCGCGCGACGCTGCGACAGGTCCATGTTGTGCTGGCGGCTGCCGGTGCTGTCGGTGAAACCGACGACTTCGATGGTGTTCTGGTTGAACTGCTTGAACGAGTTCGCCAGGTTGTTCAGCGGCGAATAGAAGCTCGGGGCGATGTTCGCCGAGTCGGTGGCGAAGGTGATGTTGCCCGGCATGATCAGCTTGATCTGGTCGCCTTCACGCTTAACTTCAACACCGGTGTTGGCCATGCTTTCGCGCAGCGCGGCTTCCTGCTTGTCGGCGTAGTAGCCATAACCTGCGGCGGCAGCGCCTACTGCGGCAGCGCCGATCAGCGCGCCCTTGCCGCGGTTGTTGTGGTCGATCGCGGCACCGGCGATAGCGCCGGCCAATGCACCCAGGCCGCCGTACTTGGCGGTTTTGCTCATCCCTGAGGACTCCTGTGCCTGACCGCCCTGGTTGTCATAGGGGTTCTGGCCGGCACAACCGGACACCAAGGCGGCGACGGTAGCGACGATAATCAAACGACGCATGGTGAACATGGAAAGCTCCTGCAGTAATTCGTTTAGGCAGCGGACGCTATCGGTCCTATGCCAGCCTTGGAACGCGGCCAAGAGGAAAAATTCCCTACAAGCAATCGCCGAGGGTCAGGCCCGCACAAACGGGTTCTGGCGCATTTCCTCGCCCAGGCGGGTGTCGGGACCATGCCCGGCGACCACCGTCGCCTCCTCATCGAGGCTGTACAACCGCTCTCTGATCGAACGAACGATAGTCGCCTGGTCACCACCCCACAAATCGGTGCGACCAATCCCACGACGGAACAGGGTGTCGCCAGCGATCAACAATTTGGCGTCGGCAAACCAGAAACTCATCGACCCCGGCGTATGCCCGGGCGTGTGCAACGCCACGCCGCAGCCGCACGCCAGCTCCTCGTCATCCGCCAGCCAGCGGTCCGGCGACGGCACCGGGACGTAAGGCACGCCGAACATGCGGCACTGCATTTCCAGGTTGTCCCACAGGAACTGGTCGTCCTTGTGCAGGTGCAACGTGGCACCGGTTTTCTCCTTCAACTGCCCGGATGCCAGGAAGTGATCGAGATGGGCGTGGGTATGGATGATGCTGACCACCTTGAGACCGTGGGCATCAAGGCGCTTCATGATCAGCTCGGGATCACCACCCGGGTCGACGACAATCGCCTTTTTCGTTACAGGATCCCCGATGATCGTGCAGTTGCACTGCAACGGACCGACGGGGAAGGTTTCGCGGATAAGCGTGGTGGGTGCGGGATTCATGGTTCATTCCGATGTGAACAGGCAGTAATTCTAATCGGTAACCAAAATTGAAAATCAACTCGCCTTGTCCACTGCTACTATGCTGCGATTCGTCCAACCCTCTGAGCCAGGCATCTCCTGGCTTGCGCAAAGATGGCCACGCTAAGCACACAGCCAGAAGACTGCTCATGAATCTGACCAAACTAAGCCTGAAAAACTATCGCCGGTTCCCTGAGCTTGAAATCGACTTTCACCCGAAGTTGACCGTTATTGCGGCGCGCAACGGGCAAGGCAAAACTTCAGTGCTGGAAGCAATCGTGGCTGCATTCGGACCCTTTGTCGGAGCGTTTGATCATGGTATTTCGAAGCACATCGAACGTACGGATGCCCGCTTCATAAGAGTTGGAGAAGGTTTCGAAAACGAATCTCAATTCCCGGTCGTCATCAATGCGCAAATGATCACTCCCGATGTGCAGTGGCAACGTGCGCTGCAAGGCCCGAAAAGCCGCACGACCACCAAGGAAGCCGAGCCACTGGCTGTATGGGGCCGGGAATTCCAGTCCATGCTACGAACTTCTTCGGACGTCGTTCTTCCGGTTATTTGTTATTACAGTTCCCGGCGCTTGTGGGTCAGCCGCAACAATCTCAGCAATAAACCCGTACTGACTGAAAGCCGCACGGCGGGTTACGAAGATTGTATTTCGGTATTCTCAAACTTCGGCCAATTGCAAAAGTGGATGGAGCAAGCCACCTATGCAGCACTGCAACAACAGCAACAGAGTGGCTACGAAAATTCCAACTTGAGCGCACGGCTGCAAGGTATCAGCACCGCAGTAAACGAGGTTCTTACCGAAGAGGGTTGGAGCAACTTCCACTACAGCCTGACGTTCAAGAAGCTGTCCATGTCCCACCCCGATCACGGGGCGCTACCGCTTGATCTACTCAGCGATGGCGTGCGCGCAATGATCACGCTGGCCGCTGACCTGGCACTGCGATGTGTACGCCTGAATGGCCATCTGAAGGAAAGAGCCCCTCTGGAAACACCCGGAATCGTTTTGATCGACGAAGTCGATCTGCACCTTCACCCGGCTTGGCAACAACGTGTGATCGCCAGCCTGAGCAAGGCGTTTCCACAGGTTCAGTTCATCGTCAGTACCCATAGCCCTCAAGTGCTTTCGACAGTCCGCAGTGAAAACATTCGGGTGGTCTTCCAGGATCGTGACGGGCAATGGCATGCGACCAGCCCTCATCAGGAGATCAAAGGGATAGAGAGCGCGGTCGCACTCAACGAGATCATGGGCGTCAATCCAGTCCCGCCAGTGGCTGAAGCAAAATGGCTGGCTGACTACACCGCCAAAATCGAGGATGGCAGTTATCAGGACAATGACGGCGTGGCTTTGCGAACCCAATTGGCGGCCTTCTATGGCCCCAAACACCAGGTGATGCTCGATGCTGATCGGCTGATCCGCTTTCAGGAGTTCAAATTGCGGAAAAATGCCGACCGAAAGGATTGAGTGAATATGCTCACGCTTGATCGAACCGCCATCCGAGCCCCTACGTGTCTCGCCACCTATGACTATCGGGTACACACCTGGGAGGAATTTGGAGGCCACTGCAAACGGGAACTACGCCAAACGCTGGTTCAATTGCAGAGTGATCCGGGGTTACGCGCAGAGGTTGCCCACGAACAGGGTGTGCGCTGCGCTTACTGTGAGAGTGCCATTTACCATGAAGGGCATATCGAGCATTTCCGAAGAAAGAACCGAGCCCTCGGGTATCCGCAACTGACCTTCGAATGGAACAACCTGTTTCTGGCATGCGGTGCCAATGATCACTGTGGCCACTTCAAGGATCGCAAGTTTGCGCCGCCTTACAACCCCGACCACCTGATCAAGCCTGACGAACATGACGTCGATGACTATTTGTACTTTCATTCGACCGGGGAAGTACGGGTAAAAACCCGGCTCAAGGGGCAGGCGCTTGTGATGGCGAAGGAAACCGTCCGTGTATTCGGCCTGGACGATCGTGCTCTCGCCGGCGCTCGCGCAAACGCTCTTAAAAGTTACCGGAAGTTCAAGGATCAAGACCTTGAAGAGCTCGCTTCCTGGGAGGAAGAGGAACGCAATGACTATTTGAGAGGCGAAATCGAAGCGACCCGGTGGGATCCTTACGCCTCAACCATCAGGCATTTTCTGCAAACCTCTTGAGCGTCGGATGCCCTCTGCTCTGATCCGACCACGTCAGCTATCCAAGCAGTCGTGCCGCCCTTAGGCACCAACCGCAAGGACGACGGCATCATCACGCGCTACGGCTCTGTAACCGGTCGATTACAGAACCTTCGTTTATTCAGCGATATCGGCCGTCAGCAAGCACCCGCCTGTTTCGCCCCGAATGTTGCCTGACTCTCGGTGTAGCCGCTCCCAGCACTGGAGGAAAGTTGCCGGATAAGCCCTTTGCAAGAGAAAGCCTGCGATTCCATGTAGCTCTTCGCGGACCTCACTGCCTGTTGGTTCCAGTCTACGTTCAAGCTATCGACTGCTGCCTTGGCGTCGGCCAGCTCAAAACCACTTCCGGCGGGCGAGGACATTTGGTCAATCAGCCTATATCGAGAGAACCCCTGGCTTTCGAGATAACTCTTTGCCGCAAGCACCGCCTGTTTATACCAGTCAACCTTCAGGCTGTTCACAGCGAAAGATGCATCGGCCACATCGTAATCCGCTCCTTGCGGCGAAGAAAGTTGGTCGATGAGTCTTTTCTTCGAAAAAGGCTGACTTTCCAGATAACTTGCTGCGGCCCTGATCGCATTCGACTGCGGCACCGTCAGATCAGTTGCCCAAACAGGCATCGCAGCAAACAACACAGCCGTCGTAACGGTTTTCACAAAGTCCATTGCACTTTTCTCCTGAACCGGGCGCCGCCGTTTCTTCTGCAGTCTGCGACAACGCCTGAAAATGAACGCCATGCCAGTAATCACGGCGCAAGAGCCTATCACCCCGTCGGAACGAGTTACAGGCCATGCACCCGGCGAATCAAATCCACGGCAACAACACACTCACTGCCAACGGCAACGCCAGCGCAGCCAGCAACGTCTGCCCGGCAATAATCCCCGCCATCAACGGCGCATCGCCGCCCAGTTGCCGGGCCATGATGTAGGAGGACGAAGCGGTCGGCAGCGCCTGGAACAGCAGCGCGGCCACCGCCGCCTCACCCTTGAGGCCGAACAGGTGGCAGGCCGCGAGGGTAATGAGCGGCATGACCATGAATTTCGCCACCGACGACATCCCCACCGGACGCAGCCAACTGCGCACCGCGCGCAGGTCCAGCGCCGCACCCACGCAGAGCAGACCCAGCGGCAGCGATGCCTGGCCCAGCGTCTTCAGCAACGGCTCGATCGCCAGCGGCAAGCCCAACCCGGTGACATGCAGCAAGATGCCGCCGGCGCAGGCCATCAACAGCGGGTTCAACGCCAGTTGCTTCACCACCCCGCCCAACGACAGCCGACCCGCCGTGCCGTAACGGGCGAACACCAGCACGCAGAGGATATTCACGGTCGGCACGATGGCGGCGTTGGCCACCGCCGCCAGGGCGATGCCCTGCGCCCCGAACAAGCCCGCCGCCGCCGAAACGCCAACGTAATTGTTGAACCGCACGCCGCCCTGGAACACCGAGGTGAACGCCGCGTCATCGACACTGAAACAACGCCGCAACGCCACCAGCAACGCCGCGACCAACACCGTGGACGACACCAGCGCCAGCACCATGCCTTGCACCGGCACGCCATCGAGCCTGGCCGTGGACAGGCCGTGAAGAAACAGCGCCGGCAGAAGCACGTAGTAACCCAGGCGCTCGGCCTGGGGCCAGAAGCCGTCGGCGAGAAACTGGCTATGGCGCAGCCATGCACCCAGGGCGATCAACAACGCGATGGGCAACAGCGCCAACAGCAGGGAAAGGGTCATCGCGCACTCCGGGGCACCAAGGGATAAGCGCTACGATAAAGACCCGGATGCTTGATTAAAAACGATGAATTCTTGAGCCATCCTCAAGTTTTACTCATCGGTCAGCGCAGCCTGTCGGCGCACGGCCTGGGCCAGAGCCGCCGCCAACCGGCCCCTCGGCCGGTCTTCGCGCTCGATCAACACCACCTGGCGGGTCCGTTGCGGATCACCGAACGGCATCAGGGCCAGCAGGCCAAGACGTTCCAGGTTGCGACGGGACGACGGCACGATGGACACCCCCAGCCCGCTGGCGACCATCTGGATAATCGCCTCCTGGCTGTCCAGCTCCATGGTGGTCCGCACCCGCAGGCGCAAGCGGCGCAACTCCCGCTCGATGGTGCGTCCGGCCCAGGCCCGGCGGTCGAAACGAATGAAGGGCTGCTCTTGCAGCAAACGCCGCGGCTCGACCTGCGCCAACGCCAGCGGCGCAATGATCCAGAACCCTTCCTCGTACAACGGCGTGCTGACCAAGCCATAAGGGTGCGGCTTGACCGGCTCGGTGGTGACCGCCGCGTCCAGCTCACCTGCCTCGACCCTCGTCGCCAGTTCGGCGGACATGCCCGAGGCGACGTTGACCCGCAGGTGCGGGTGCTCGGCGCCGAGCGCGGCCAGGGCCTTGGGCAAGAGCCCGGCCAGCGTGGTGTGAATCGCCCCCACCCGCAGGCGCCCGCGCAACTCGCCGTCTTCGCCGAGTTCGGCGGCGATGCTGTCGTACAGCGCGAGGATTTCCCGCGCCCGCTCCAGGGCCAGGTGCCCGGCCTCGGTCAGCACCGGCAAGCGCCGCGAGCGGTCGAACAGCGGCGCATTGAACTCTTCCTCCAACCCACGGATATGCAGGCTTACCGCCGATTGCGTGAGGTGCACCGCGTCGGCGGCGCGGGCGAACGAGCCGTGCTGGGCGATGGCAACCAGGGTTCGCAGGGCACGCAATGACATGGGAAAAGGTCCGTGGGAAAAGTCGCTACAGGTTAGCAATCCACTGGCGATGCGTCTGCGCTGCGCGTCTTTGTCCTACCGGCTGTCGCGAATTGGCATGCGATACGTCGCTCAGAATCGTGACGATTGATTTGAACTCGCTATGCTCAATGAAAGTCTCGACAGAAGACGGGTGGTGCTTGACGTGTGAGTGACATCCCGTCCCGGAAAATCGCCAAACGGGACACGCCAATGCCAGGGAAAAACCGCAGAAGCCTCAAGGCCAGAGCCACCATCATTTGCCTGCGCAGCGGCAGGGTGCTGCTGGTGCGGAAAAAAGGCGGCAAGTGGAATTTTCCCGGGGGCACGATCGAGTCCGGCGAACACCCCATCGACGCCGCCGCCCGCGAGTTGAAAGAGGAAACCTCTATCCGCAGCCTGGGCCTGTTGCAGCTTTGCACCCTGGAAGTCGACGGCGTCCTCCATCACATCTTCACCGCCCAGCTCGGCGACTACGCCGACGCGGTGGCCGACAACGAAATCGTCGCCTGCAAGTGGGTCCGGCGCGATGCCCTCACCGCCACCCTGCTAACGCCAACCGCCTCCGCGTTGATGAGCCGCCAGCTCCCCGCCCTGACCGTCTGATCGAGCGGGTCGCGCGCTGCACTTTGCACGGTGGCCTGGCGGTCAGTCATGCAAATTGCAGACGCGGCATTTCGCCATCTATCTGTAACCCCATGATTTTCAATAGATAAGTTCGCAGCCGAAAGCGGCACGGCTTTCGCAACACCCCCAAGGATAACCCAGCACCGACGCCACCCTCGCCGGTGCCAGTCTTATGCCTGGAGAAAAACATGAATGCCATCGACTTGCTGGAAGGCGATCACCAACGGGTCAAGGCCCTGCTGACCGAACTGAGCGAATCCACTGAGCGCGGCGTCAAGAAGCGCACCGAGCTGCTGGCCAAACTGGAGCGGGAAATCACCCTGCACACTCAGCTCGAAGAAGAAATCCTCTACCCGGCGTTCAAGTCCGAGGGCGGCAAGGAACAAGACGTCATGTACTACGAAGCCAAGGAAGAACACCGCACCGTGGACTCCCTGGTGCTGCCCGACCTGAAGCAGACCGACCCGGGCACGCTGGAGTTTTCCGGGCGGGTGAAGGTCGTCAAGGAACTGCTCGAACACCATATCGAGGAAGAGGAAAAAGAGATGTTCCCGCAGGCCCGCAAGCTGCTGGGCAAGGCGAAGCTGGATGAGCTGGGTGCGCAGATGGAAGCAATGAAGGCAGAGTACAAAAAAGCCTTCCGCAGCCAGGCCTCGGCCTAGAGCGTTCGCTTCGCAGGGATTCGAACTTGAAATGCCCCGTGAGTCCCTGGCTCACGGGCAGAGACAATGGAGGGGATTTCAATGGCAGGACCGCAACTGTACGTCATCGACTACGAGCTTCAGGGACAGCAGCGCTCATTCATCATCCGCCTTGAGCACATGGACAACGTCGAGGCCTGGCACTGGGCGAGCTGCGATGCCGGGGTGGGTGTGATCCCGCGTTTTGGTCAGCAGAAGATCAAGAAAGTCAGCCGGCCCATGGCCGAGCGCTACGGCATCGCCAATGTCAGGTGGCGGGTTTCCGGCCAGGGCCAGGAATTCGTACCAACGCCGGTCGACCCGAAGAAATTCGCCGAGTCGGATTGAGCAACGCATAGCATGCGAAGGGCCGCCACGCGGCCCTCATCACAACCCCTTCGCCATCTCCGCAGTCCCCGCCCAGCCCAGCGCCTGATACAGCGGCCGCCCCGCCTCGGTGGCATGCAAAATCGCAAACCCCAGCCCGCGCTGCGCGAACTCCGCCTCTCCCAGCCGCATCAACTTCGACGCCAGCCCACGGCGCCGATACTCCGGCTCGACGTAGACATTGAGCACATACCCGCGCTGATCGACAGTCGGGTGCGCCGGATGCGGCGGCCAATCGATGCTCATCAACCCGATCGCCGCCGCCGGCTCACCGCCGTCCAGCACCACGAACCCGTAATAGCGCCCGTCCGCCAGGCGTGGTTCCAGCCAGGGCCGAAAGTGCTCCGTCATCCGCCGCAGGTTCTGCGCATCGCCGCCGGCCTCGAGAAACATCGCTTCGCGATGACGGCAAACCATCTCGCGATCACCCGGTTCAAGCCGGCGCACCGTGAAACCAGAGAAATCGAGATCACCGGGAATGTCGTTCATCGCGTCGTACCTTGGTCGGAGTTACCGATTCTCGCGCAGCTTGCCCTGGGGCGTTAGACACAGATCAGCGACCCGCCTGCCATACAGATTTGCCGGCGCTGGCGCCGCTCCCGCACTCCTGCGACCAAAGCACTATCGGCAGGAAAGTGCTGTGGCCGACGACGAAAAACTTCTTTGTAAGCGTCGCGAATGTCCGCTATCAATTGCACGAAGCGCCTGACAAACAGGCATTCGATGCATTCAATGCAACAGGACCGACCCGTTCAGATGAATAACAACAAGACGACGGACGCTGTAGCCCTCCCCGCCTCCACCCACTGGATCGGCCCTGCGGCTTTCGCCCTGCTGGCCTTCGCCGCCAATTCGATCTTCTGCCGCCTGGCCCTGGTCAACGACGCCATCGACCCGCACAGCTTCACCGCCGTGCGCCTGCTCAGCGGTGCGGCCTTCCTGTTGCTGCTGGTCAGGCTGCGCCACCCCGGCACGCCACTGGGCGGTAGCTGGAAAGGTGCGCTGGCGCTGTTTCTCTATGCCTGGCTGTTTTCCATTGCCTACGTGCAACTCGGCGCTGGCGTTGGGGCGCTGATCCTGTTCGGCGCGGTGCAGATCACCATGTTCGCGGTCTCCTGGCTGCGGGGTGACGGTGTCGCCCCGCGGGTGCTGCTGGGCATGCTCATCGCCTTTGCCGGGCTGACTGCCCTGCTCCTGCCCGGCGCCAATGCCCCTGCGCCGGTCAGCGCACTGACCATGGTGGTATCGGGCATGGCGTGGGGCGCCTACTCGCTGATTGGCAAGGGCTCGACCCACCCGGTGAGGGACACCGCCGGTAACTTCACCCGCGCCCTGCCACTGCTGCTGGTGCCGGCGCTGGCGGCGGTGTTAGCCGGGCATCTGCGGATCGGCTCCGCCGGCCTGTTGTATGCCCTCGGCTCCGGCATCCTCGCCTCGGGCGCTGGCTACGCGGTGTGGTACGGCGTCCTCAAACAGATCAGCGCGCAACAGGCGGCGACCCTGCAGTTGAGCGTGCCGGTGATTGCTGCGCTGGGCGGGGTGATGGTGTTGAGTGAGCCGGTTTCGTTGCGGTTGGTGGGGGCGTCGGTGGTGGTGTTGGGGGGTGTCGGATTGGCGTTGGCTGGGAGGCAGCGAGGCTGACGAGCATTCAGGTGGCGAAAACCAATGCCCCGGCGGCAACGGCTTTTTCCTTCGAACAGTGATGCATGACGCAGCGTTAAGAGCGCAATTTCCGACTTTCTCGTAGGTGATTTCCCAAGCATACTCCCGCGCCTTATCTGCCATTGCGTGCTGGGGGATCACTGCCTAGTCTTGCCCCGTCGTTGACTCCCAACGACCGGTTTTGACAGACCGACAGCGAACATCCTTCAGTGGCAATTTCACCTGCAAGGCGTATTACGTCTGAGCACCGTGTTATGGCGGCTGTACGCGGGGCGCATTCGTGCGCGCCGGGTTGTCTCGCTCCGGTCTGTCAACCCGCGTATAGCTGCCACCTGTTTGTTTGACAGCAACTCGTGGTAGCGCCACTGCGAGATATATCCAATGAAAAAGATCGTTCCAGATCCACCTATTCTTGTCCTCCATCAAACCACCCAGCCGCCGCCTGCCGATGCCTCTGTGGATATGAAGATCCCGCAGATCGTCGCCTGCCCCCCTTCCGATGTTGAAAACGGCCTGCAACAGTTGTCGAGGTTGCTGCGCTCGGCGACCGAGTCCAATTACCACGCCAGTGAAGAAGCCGACTGCCGGGCCGAGCCATTGATCTGGAACACCCAATTCATGCTGGAAGCGGCGCAGGCGGTGCTGGAGTCAGTGCAGCAGGTGGTTGGCCGAGGGGATGCCGGCCGATAAATCGCCGTCGGCCAAATCGCTGGCAAGCCAGCTCCCACAAGGTTCGGGCCAGCCGCACTCTCAAGGCCGGACTCAATACCTGTGGGAGCCGGACTTGCCGGCGATGAGGCCGGCATTGGCATCACAAGACCATCGCCTAGCGCATCTCCCCAGCAAAAAAACCTCCCGCCCGCAGAAACTTGTTTCCGACATCCCAGTCTGTAATAGCAAGCTGCCACTTCCGCTCCGGCAGCGCCCTCGCCAATGACCTGCGCGAGCCCGAAAACCTCCCGTAAATCACGAGCCCCCTCGTAAGGAAACACCGATGAAACTCAAGGTTGTGCTGTTGAGTGCGGTCCTGCTCGCCTCGCCTTTGTCCCAGGCGTTCGCCGACACCTGTCGGGAGAACATCTTCGGCGGACAGGACTGTCAGTACAGCGATGGCACCAGCTCCACCAGCCGCTCCAACATCTTTGGCGGGCAAGACACCGAATACAGCGATGGGCGCCGTTCAACCAGCCGCGAAAACATCTTCGGGGGGCAGGACACCAGCAACAGCGACGGCACCAGCTCCACCAGCCGGTCGAATATCTCTGGTGGGCAAGACACCGATTACAGCGACGGGCGCCATTCAACCAGCCGCGAGAACATTTTCGGCGGGCAAGACACCACCAACAGCGACGGCAGCAGCTCGACCAGCCGTTCCAATATCTTTGGCGGACAAGACACGGACCACTCCAAGTAGCGGTCTGCCCACGGCCTGCCGCATTGCTCCCGGCAGGCCGTCATTCACTCGATACACTTGGCGCAACGTGGTCATGAAGCGAGAAACAGAGCCCTCGCCCATGGCTCTCACGGTCCTGAAAACCTCCCATTGATCCAGAGCCCCTCGTAAGGAAACACCGATGAAACTCAAGGTTGTGCTGTTGAGTGCAGTCCTGCTCGCCTCGCCTTTGTCCCAGGCGTTCGCCGACACCTGTCGGGCGAACACCTCTGGCGGACAGGACTGTGTATACAGCGATGGCACCAGTTCCATAAGCCGCTCCAACATCTTTGGCGGGCACGACACCGATTACAGCGACGGACGCCGTTCAACCAGCCGCGCAAACGCCTCCGGCGGGCAGGACACCACCAACAGCGACGGCACCAGCTCCATCAGCCGCTCCAACATCTTTGGCGGGCAAGACACCGATTACAGCGACGGACGCCGTTCAACCAGCCGCGAAAACACCTTCCGCGGGCAAGACACCACCAACAGCGACGGCACCAGTTCCATCAGCCGTTCCAATATCTTTGGCGGACAAGACACGGACCACTCGAAGTAGCAGGAAGGCCACCTGTCGGCGAGCGAAGGGTGGCCTTACTCGCTCTTTTAACAAGCGCCTTCCACCAACCCCCTCTCATAACGAGACAAAAAATCTCCCCCGCCCCACCCTAAATCCTGAACTCACTCGTTCGTCCAAAACCGCCACGCCACGGGCCTCGCAGCCAAATTGAGCACCCGTTCTCACGCGCACCAGAATCGTGCGCCAAGTCATTGGAAATTTGCGGAAATACTCCTAGTCTCATCTGGTCCAGAGTGGGCTGTGTTTACAACGGAATGTATTACCACGCTTTTTTGAGACTTGTCCTATGCCAGGTTCCTCTCGCTCCACGTCGCTGCATTTTCGTCCGCAACGCCAGGCCCTGGCGCTCGAACCGCGGATTCTCTTCGATGGCGCAGCCGCAGTTGCGGCCTCCGATTCGCAGCACAGCGACCCGGCCCGCCCCGACGACACCAGCCCGCACGCCACCCAGACCGAAGCCCGTCCCGCCAGCGAAGCCACGCCGTCAGCGGCGCGCAGCCTGCTGGTGCTGGACAGCCGGATCGAGAACAAGGAACAACTGCTGGCCCAGTTGCCCGACAACGTCAGTGCGCTGGTGGTCAACAGCAACGAGGACGGGCTGGCGGCGATTTCCGCGGCCCTGGCGCAACTGGGCCAGGTCGACTCGGTGCAGGTGCTGTCCCACGGCGCCGCCGGGCAGTTCACCCTCGGCAACCGCACGGTCAGCGCCGACAACATCGACCCGCTCGGCCAGACCCTGCAGCAGTGGAGCGACCACCTCAGCGCCGGCGCCGATATCCAGCTCTACGGCTGCAGCGTCGGTGCCGGCGAGGCGGGCAAGACCCTGGTTAGCGAACTGGCGCGCTGGACCGGCGCGGACGTCGCCGCCTCCAGCAACGACACCGGCAGCGCCGCCGCAGGTGGCGACTGGACCCTGGAAACCCGGGTCGGCGTGATCGACAAGGACATCGCCCTGAGCGCCACCGCCCTGGCCAGTTTCGACGGCCTGCTGGCCGATGCCGCGCCCACCGTCAGCCTGCCCAGCGGCGGCAGCGACGTGCTGCTCGGCGATACCTTCACCTTCACCGTGAACTTCACCAACAGCTCCGGCCAGGAAGGCTACGCGCCGTTCATCAACCTGTTCATGCCGAGCACCGGCAAGGATGGCGACGACGGCGTCAAATTCATTTCAGCCAGCTATCTGGGCCAGACGCTGGTGACCCACGTGGTCACCTTCGACGCCGCCGGCAATGCCACCCACCCGCTGGCCAAGGACGCCAGCGGCAACGCCCTGCTGATCAACGCCAGCACCTTCGGCCTGCGCGCCGGTGACCAACTGGTGGTGGTCGAACTGCCGTTCGCCAGCGTCTCGACCAACCAGCCGGTGATCCCGGTGCAGGTCACCGCCAGCTTGAGCAACCTGGCCGACACCAACTTCTCCAACGGCAACCCCGACCTGACCATCCGCGCCAGCGGCGGCTTCCAGTTCGGCAACGACGCGCTGGACAACCCGACCAACGACCCGAGCCTGATCGGCAGCGGCTCGTCGGCGTTCGTCGTGCACCCGACGGTAATCACCCTCGACCAGACCCTCACCACCCCCGAGGGCGAGACGGCCACCGGCCCCAACTACGGCCGCACCCTGACCGTCACCGTGACCCCGGCACCGGGCCAGACCCTCACCCATGTGGTGGTCACCCAGCCGCTGCCGGACAACGTCCAGGTCACCGCCATCACCCCCGGCGCCGGCGGGCGGCTGACGTCCATCACCCTCAACGACGGCACCGTGGTCACCGACCCGACCGCCATTGCCTCATTGATCGCCGCCGACGATATTTTCATCAGCAGCTTCAGCGTCGAGTACGACAGCCTCGCCGCAGCCACCGACACCGTGGTCAATTTCTATGTGCCGGACGTCGACGCCACCGGCAAGCCCGTGCTCGATCCGGTCACCGGCGCGCCGCGCACCATCACCCTGGGCGCGCCCACCGCCGCCGGCGAATGGGTGCCGCTGGACCCGCGTGACGTCGCCACTCCCGGTGACAACATCGATTTCACCGGCACCGGACGGCCCACCGATTTCATCGCCAAGTCCATCACCCTGCTCAAAGAGGTGAACCTGCAGACCGATATCGGCCAGACCGGCATCACCCCCGGCGATACCCTGCGCTACAACCTGACCCTGGCGATTTCCGACTACTTCGCCTTTGGCCGCGACTTCTTCAACGAAGGGCAACTGATCGTCCGCGACCTGCTCAGCGACGGCCAGACGCTCAGCGGCACCCCGACCATCACCGTGACCCTGGCCGGCGTACCGCAGACCATTGCCCTGGTCACCAGCGTGGTGACCAACGCCGACGGCAGCACCGCGATGGCCTTCGATATTGCCCAGTCGCTGCGCAATGCGTTTTCCAACCTGCGCGGCTGGCTCAATGGCGACCTGGCCTTCGACGACCGCCGCGAAGGCGCGGTGCTGGCCGTGCTCAGCTATTCCGCCGTGGTCGGCCAGGCCTATACGCCACCGGCTGGCGCACCGCACAACGAGATCAACGAAGGCGACGAGTTGGGCAACAGCGCCGTGGTCGAAGGCACCCTGCTGCACGACATCTTCAACCTCACCGGCCAGAGCCAGACCGACGACTCCACCAGCACCAGCGTGATCCCGACCAACACCGTCGATATCGAACTGGTGGAAGTGAATAACGGCACGCCGCCCGCCAACGGCGAACTGCGCCCCGGCGATGAAGTCACCTTCGAACTCAGCTACGATCTGGTCACCGGCGACTACGAGCAGTTCAAGCTCACCGCCTACCTGCCGCTGCCGCTGTTCAACGTTTCCGCGGTCAACTGGAGCGTCGGCGACAACGCCGGGCAATGGCAGATCGGCCCCGGCAACACCAACGGCGGCAGCCTGGTGAGTGTCACCAGCGGCATCGGCAACTCGGTCACCTTCGACTTCGGCAGCCATGTCACCGCCGACACCAACGGCAGCCGCATCGTCGTGCGCTTCACCCTGCAAGTGGGCGACCAGCCGTTCGCCGACCAGCGCTCGCTGGACGTGCTCGCGCAGTCGAGCCAGCAGACCACCCTCACCGACCGCACGCTGATTTCCTCGGACGTGGCGGTGATCGTTTCCATCGCCGAGCCGGTGCTGTCGATCAAGCACGGCGTGGTGTCGTCGTCCAACGGCACGGTCAGCAACACCACCGGAAGCTGGAACCCACCGGGCACCAGCGGCAGGCCGTTCAACGGCAGCGTCACCGACCTTGCAGCGGTAGACGGCAACGTCAGCGGCATCGACGGCGGCGACCGCCTGCGCCTGGCCACCGCTATCGAAAACAGCGGTGGCGGCGGCGCCTACGACGTCACCACCGGCATCACCCTGCCTGCGGGCCTGAGTTTCGTCGGCGGCAGCCTGGCCGCGGCCAACCTGCAAATTTACCGGGGCGACGGCACCGCGCTGGTGGCCGGGGTCGACTACAGCGTCAACGGCCAGCAGATCACCTTCCTCGACGCCGGTGGCCAGGCCACCCTGCTGGCCGGACGCAACGGCACCGCCGCCGACAGCAGTGGCGCCAACCTGGTGGTGATCAGCTACGACGTCGTGGTCAGCGACAGCATCGATGCCGGGCGCAGCCTGCAAAGCACCGCGACCCTGAGCAACTACGCCAGCGTCAACGGCGGCAGCGACTTCACCCCGGTAGACCTCACCGACCTCGCCAGCCAGCAGATCGCCGCGCCGGTCATCAGCAAGAATTTCGCCGACGGCAGCCTCGACAATGGCGACTCCAGCGCCAGCCACACCACCGGCAGCGACCTGGTGGTGGGCGAGAGCATGCGCTATGACATCCTCATCACCCTGCCCGAAGGCACCACCCAGACCCTGCGCATCGAAGACCTGATTCCGCCCGGCCTGCGCCTGGACACCAGTTTCAACGGCGGCCAGGGTTACCAACTGATCACCACCCGCGCAGGCAGCGGCAGCCTCGCCGCGGACTTCGCCGGCAGCGTCACCGTCGGCACCTTCGCCGGCCAGGGCGGCGCCCTCGGCGACGATGGCGCGGATGCGCGCTGGACCTTCAGCGCCGCCGGCGCGGCTGCCGACAACCGCACCGACAACAACAGCTTCGTCATTCGCGTGCAGTTGGTCGCCAGCAACGTGATCGGCAACCAGGCCAACAAGTCGCTGCAAAACAGCGCGCAACTGTTCTACAGCGACCCCGACGGCGACACGCCCAACGGCAGCGCCGCGCAAGACCGCACCGTCGCCCTGAGCGGCGGCCAGCCCACCGTGACCCTGCGCGAACCGACGCTGCAGATCAGCCAGGTGCTGACCTCCACCGCCGGCCAGGGCGGCTACGACCAGGGCGACGTGGTGACCTTCACCATCACCCTGCGCAATGGCAACAGCGGCAACGATTTCGATGCCTTCGACATCAGCCTGCTGGACAACCTGCCGAGCCAGTTGAATAACGTCACCCTCACCGGCGTGCTCTACCAGAACGGCGCCACCAACAATGGCGGGGTGGATTTCGAGATTGTCGGCGGCCAGTTGCGCACCGCCAGCGGCGCCAATATCGACATCGCCAAGGGCGGCAGCATCGTTCTCAACCTGACCGGCGTGGTCAATGCCACCGCCGCGTCCCAGGCATCGTTCAGCAACATCGCCACGGTGCAGTGGACCAGCCTCGACGGCGGCAACAGTGGCGAGCGCAATGGCGTTGACGGGTTGCTCAACAGCGGCGTGCTCAACGATTACCGCAACCTCTCGGCACTGGTGATCCCGGTGGCCCAGGCGATCCAGATCTCCCGCGTTGGCGGCCTCACCGATACCCCCGCGCCCTCGCCCACCACCGCCGCCCAGGAGGCGGTGACCATCGGCGAGGTGATCCGCTACCGCGTAGTGGTGGTGGTGCCCGAAGGCAACAACCCCAATTACTCGGTGCAGGTCACCCTGGCCAACGGCCTGCAATTCATCAGCCCCGACGCCCTGAGCAATGCCCTGCGCATCGCCTTCGTCTCGAACGGCGGGCTGATCAGCGACGCCAACCTGATCGTCGGCGGCAGCCTGAACATCGACGGCAACGAACACAGCAGCGAAACCCTGCCAATTACTCCGGGCCTGACCGGCCTGGCGCCGCAAGGCGTGTTCGACCCGACGCGGGTCAGCGTGGTGACCAACAGCGACGGCAGCCAGCTGGTGACCTTCAACCTCGGCAACGTGGTCAACGGCAACGGCTTCGACGACGACCTCGAAAGCGTGGTGCTGGAATTCAACGTGCGGGTCAACAACCAGGCCAGCAACAGCGCCGGCGCCGTGCTCGGCGTGCAGGCCAGCGAGCACGTCAACGGCATCGCCCGGGCCGGCAGCGACACCCTGTTCGAGCGCATCGTCGAGCCGTCCTTCAACGGCCTCGACAAACAGATCGTCGGCTTCGACCCCAACCCCGGCGGCACCACCGGCACCGCCACCGTGCAACTGAACTTCACCCAGAATGGCGGCCTGCCGGCCTACGATGCGCAACTGCGCGACAGCTTCGGCGGCGGCACCGACTACCGCGTGTTCAGCATCAGCATCAACGGCGTCGCCTACGGTCCCGGCAACCTGCCGGCCGGTGTGAGCTTCAGCACCAGCGGCGGCATCAGCGTCGACTTCGCCCAACTCAACGTCGGCGACCAGGTCAGCGTGCGCTACCAGGTGACCCTGACCAACGCCGCAGTCACCGCCAGCAGCGACGCCACCCTGACCTGGACCAGCCTGCCGGAAACCTTCACCGGCTGGGGCGGCTCGGCGGTGGGCAGCGACGGCAGCATCGACGGCGAACGCACCGGCAGCGGCGTCGGCCCCAACCGCTA
Organism: Pseudomonas huaxiensis; assembly: GCF_003231275.1. Lineage (GTDB taxonomy): Bacteria > Pseudomonadota > Gammaproteobacteria > Pseudomonadales > Pseudomonadaceae > Aquipseudomonas > Aquipseudomonas huaxiensis. The sequence goes on along the minus strand of NZ_QKVL01000042.1, from coordinate 11,712 downwards.
CATCCTGCGCGACAACGCGGGCCTCGGCATCATCAGCGGCACCCTGTGGGACGACACCGCCTCGGCCACCGCCAGCACCACTCCCGATGGCCCGGGCCTGGCCGGACAGACCGTGACCCTGACCTGGGCCGGCCTCGACGGCAACCTCGGTACCACCGCTGACAACCTGCAATTCAGCACCGTCACCGACGCCAACGGCCGCTACCACTTCGGCGTGCTGCCGCTGGGCGTGTACCGCATCGACGCGCCCGCCGGCCTGGTCAGTTATCCACAACCGCTGGGCGATTTGCGGGTACGCATCGACAGTGACGGCGGCGCCCTCGGGCAGATCATCATCAGCCTGGGTGACGCCGATGCGCAGAGCGCCAACGCCGGCTACGTCGAGCAGAACGACGCGCCGGTCAACAGCCTGCCGGGCACCCAGAACGGCTTCGAGGACGTACCGCTGGCAATCGGCGGCATCAGCGTCGCCGACATCGACGCCAACCGCGACCCGGACGTCGCCGGGCGCGCCATCAGCGTCACCCTCACCGTGCTCCACGGCACCCTGTCGCTGACCAACAGCCTGCCGGGCGTCAGCGTGACAGGCGCCAACAGCGCCAGCCTGACCCTCACCGGCAATCTGGCCGACCTCAACGCCGCACTCGCCAGCCTGCGCTACCTGGGCAACGCCAACTTCAACGGCACCGACACCCTCACCGTGGTCAGCAATGACCTCGGCAACTACGGCGACGCCAACGGCGACGGCATCCCCGGCACCGCCGCCGATGCCCTGACCGACACCGACAGTTTGCAGATCATCCTCGCCCCGGTGAACGACGCGCCGATTGCCGTGGACGACGTCATCACCGCACAGGAAGCCGGCGGCACCCGCAACAACATCCTAGGCATCGACCCGCGCGGCAACCTGCTGAGCAACGACACCGACGTCGATATCGCCACCAACGCCGACCGCCTGCACGTGGTCTCGGTCGGCCCGGCCAACGGCAACGCCACCAGCCTGCCGGATGTCGGGATCGTGGTGATCACCGGCCAGTACGGCAACCTGATCGTCGGCAGCAACGGTTCCTATCAGTACCGCGTGGACAACAGCAATCCGGCGGTAGAAGCCCTGCGCCTGAACGGACAAACCCTCGTCGAGCGCTTCGACTACGTGGTCAGCGACATCGCCGGTGCCACTGACAGCGCCACCCTCACCGTGACCATCCGCGGCGCCAACGACACCCCGGTGGCGGTGGATGACGAAGGCACCGCCGTCGAAGCCGGTGGCGTACTCAACGGCACGCCGGGCAGCGACGCCACAGGCAACGTGCTGACCAACGACACCGACGTCGACAGCGTGGCCAATGGCGAGACCAAGACCGTTACCGGCATCCGCCCAGCCCCCGAACTCAACCCCGGCGGCTTCACTCAGGTCAGCGGCGCCACGGTGATCGCCGGCCAGTACGGCACCCTCACCATCAACCCCGATGGCAGCTACCGCTACGTGGTCGACAACGACAACACCGTGGTGGAACGGCTCAGCGCCGGCCAGCAGGTGAGCGAAGTGTTCAGCTACCGCGTCACCGACGCCGGCGGCCTGGACGATGTGGCGCAATTGCGCATCGTCATCCAGGGCGCCAACGACAACCCGGTGGCCAGTGACGATGCCGCCCGGGCGCAGGCAGCCAGCTCAAATGGCAACGCTGCCGAAAGCAACCCGGCCGGCAACGTGATCTGGTTCCCCAGTCGTCCCGGCACGCCTGGCCAGCCGGGCGGCAACGGTGTGGACAGCGACGTCGACCAGAACGACCGGCCCAATACCCGGCTGCAGGTCAATGGTGTCATCAACAAAAGCGAAGCCACCTACAACCCGCAGACCGACGTACTGATCACCGTGCCTCCGGGCAGCAGCCTGGTCGGTGGCGTGGTAGTCAACGGTCTGTATGGCCGGCTGGTCCTCGGGGCCGACGGCTCCTACACCTACGACGTCGACAGCACCAACGCGATCGTGCAGTCGCTGGCGGCGGGGCAGACCGTCACCGAGTACTTCACCTACCGCGTGGTGGACACCACCGGCCTGACCGATACCGCGCAACTGGTGATTACCGTCTACGGCGTCAATGACCCACCCGTGGCCCAGAACACCATCGTCGTCGCCGTCGAGGCCGGCGGCGTGAACAACCAGACGCCAGGCCTGAACCCCAGCGGCGACGTCACCGCCGTGACCCACGACCCCGAGGGCGACCCCATCAGCGTGGTGCTGATCAAGTCCGGCGGGATCAACGAGCCGGGCATGGCCATCGGCGTGGCGCCGGGCGGGACCCAGGTGTTCGGCAGCTACGGCAGCCTGACCATCCACCCCGACGGCACCTACACCTACGTGCTCAACAACGATCACCCGGATGTGCAGGCCCTGCGCGTGGCCAGCGACCTGCTGCTGGAGCGTTTCACCTACACCCAGGCCGACAACGGCTCGCCGGCGCAGTTCGATGCCGGGGAAATCATCGTACTCATCAGCGGGCGCAACGATGCCCCGGTGGCCAACGACGACAGCGCCACCGCCATCGAGGCCGGCGGCCTGAACAACAACCAGCCCGGCGTCGATCCGCGCGGCAACGTGCTGGACAACGACACCGATGTCGACGGCGGCGAAGTGCCGGGCGACCTGCCCAACCACGACTACGGCGAGACCCGCGCCGTGTCCTCGGTGCGCACCGGCGCGGAAACCGGCAGCGGCACCGACGGTATTCTCGGCCAGGAACTGCGCGGCAATTACGGCTGGCTCACCCTCAATGCCGACGGCAGCTACAGCTACCGCCTCGACAACGCCATGGCCGCGGTCCAGGCCCTGCGCGACGGCGACAGCCTGGTCGACGACTTCAGCTACACGGTGATCGACGCCGCCGGCGCCGAAGACCGCGCCACCCTGACCATCAACATCCAGGGCCGCAACGACACGCCGGTGGCGCAGAACGACACCGCCATCGCCGTCGAAGCGGGCGGCCTGAACAACGGCACCGCCGGCACCAACCCGAGCGGCAACGTGCTGGCCAACGATCTCGACGTCGATGGCAATGACGTACTGCAAGTCACCGGCGTGCGCCAAAGCGGCCAGATCGGAACCGTCGGCACACCATTCAAGGGCCTCTACGGCACCCTGACCCTGGATGCCAACGGCACCTACAGCTACGTGGTCGACAACGACAACCCGCTGGTGCAATCCCTGCGCACCAGCGGTGAAATCCTGCGGGAAGTCTTCACCTACCAGATCCGCGACCTGGCCGGCGCCAGCAGTTCGGCGACCCTGACCGTGGTCATCCGTGGCGCCAACGACAACCCGCTGGCCGTGGACGACAGCGCCGTCGCCGTCGAAGCCGGCGGCACCGGCAACGGCACGCCCGGCGTCAACCCCACCGGCAACGTGCTGACCAACGACCGCGACGTGGATGCCAGCGACAGCAAGACCGTCACCGACATCCGCACCGGCAGCGAAGCTGCGGGCGGCACCTTCACCACCCTCGGCGGCGGGCAGAGCATCGCCGGCCTGTACGGCACCCTGACCATCAACGCCAACGGCGGCTACAGCTACGTGCTCAACAACGACCTGGCCACGGTGCAGGCGCTGAAAGTCGGCGACAGCCTGGTGGAAACCTTCACCTACCGCATGCGCGACACCGCTGGCGCCACCGATGTGGCGCAACTGAGCATCCGCATCGACGGCGCCTGGGACGCCCCGGTCGCCCGCGATGACACCACCGTCGCCGTGGCCGACAACGGCGGCAACAACGGCGTCAACCCGACCCGCAATGCGCTGGAAAACGACACGGACGTGGACCAGGGCGATGCACTGCAGATCACCGGCATCCGCTTCGGCACCGAAGCCGCCGGCGGTACGCTCGACAAGGTCAACAGCGGCACCACCAACACCAACGGCACCCTGGTCAACGGCCTCTACGGGCAACTGATCATCGGCGCCGACGGCAGCTACACCTACATCGTCGACTCGAGCAACCCGCTGGTGCGCAGCCTCGGCCCGGTGGAACTGCTCAACGAGTACTTCACCTATGAGGTCACCGACCGCGGCGGGCTCACCGATCTGGCGCAGATCCATATCTTCGTGCGCGGCGTCAACGACGCGCCAACCGGCGTCAATGACAGCGCCACCGCCATCGAGGCCGGCGGCAGCAACAACGGCACGCCGGGGCTCAACCCTAGCGGCAACGTGCTGGCCAACGACACCGACCCCGAGTTCGATCCGCTGCACGTCACCGAAATCCGTACCGGCGCACTGAACGAAAGCGGCACCACCGGCAGTCTCGGCAATGTGCTGCGCGGACGCTATGGCGAACTGGTGATCAACGCCGACGGCAGCTGGACCTACACCGTCGACAACAGCCTCGCCGAAGTGCAGGCCCTGCGCGTCAGCGGCCAGACCCTCAGCGAAGTGTTCAGCTACACCCTCGCCGACCGCTGGAACGACACCAGCCAGGCCGAACTGCACATCACCATCGATGGCCGCAACGACACCCCGGTCGCCCGCGACGACAGCGGCACCGCCGTCGAAGCCGGTGGCGTGGCCAACGGCACGCCGGGCAGCAATGCCACTGGCAACGTGCTGGACAACGACACCGATGTGGACAGCGTCGCCAACGGCGAAAGCAAACAGGTGGTCAGCGTCAGCAACGATAGCGGCCAGTCAGCGGCGGCCGGCCAGATGCTGATCGGTCGTTACGGGCAACTGCTGCTCAATGCCGACGGCAGCTACACCTACACCCTCGACAATGCCAACCCGCTGGTCCAGGCGCTGCGCACGGCGGGTGAAACCCTGCGCGAGACCTTCAACTACCGCATGCGCGACACCGCCGGCGCCACCGCCGACGCCCGCCTGACCATCATCATCCAGGGTGCCAACGACGCCCCGGTGGCCCGCGATGACAGCAACGTCGCCAGCGACCAGACGCCAGCGCCGCAAACCAGCGGCAACGTGCTGCCCAACGACAGCGATGTCGATGGCGGCGATGGCCTGCACGTCTCGGAAATCCGTACCGGCGCCGAGGCGGGTACCGGCAATGCCGGCGTGGTCGGCCAGCCGATCCAGGGCCGCTACGGCACCCTGATCCTCAATGCCGACGGCAGCTACACCTACAGCATCGACCAGAACAACCCGGAAGTGCTCGCCGCCGCCGGTCTCGGCCAGGTACTGCGCGACGTGTTCACCTACACCGTGCAGGACCTCGCCGGCGCCACCGACCAGGCCGAGCTGGTGATCACCCTTGATATCGCCACGCCGTTCATCCCGGCGCCGGGTGTGGATAACTTCCCGTACCAGGAGCTCCCGCGCACGCCGAACCCGGCGCTATTCGACCGCACCCCGGCGATCTTCATCACCCCGGTGGTGGAGCGCGACGAAGAACTGCAGAAGGTGGCCGAGTGGGGCACCGACGGCAACCGCATGCGCCTGTCCAGCGTGATGGCGATGCAGAGCGAATCGCTGGGCGCAGGATTGGGCCTGACACCCGGCCAGTTCGTGTCCCAGTCGGTCCGCGACAGCCGCACCGCCAGCGACCAGGACATGGCCTGGATCATGGGCCGCGAAGGCCGCACCGGACTCAGCGCCGACGGGTTGCTGAGCGACCCGTCGCTGTTTGCCAGCGACATCACGGAAATGACCCACAACCCGTCCCACGTCGAACCTGAACAGCCCCGCCCTGCTCGCGGCTTCAGTGCGCAATTGCGTAATGCTGCCGAGCGCAAGCACAAGGGGGGGCGCTGATGAATCTGTATTTTTTGGGGCGGCTTCAAGCCCTTCGCGAGCAAGCTCGCTCCTGCAGGTTTATCGCCGCCGATCCTGTAGGAGCGAGCTTGCTCGCGAAGGGCCGTCCCTGCCCCAACCCGCTCAAAAAACCCGTCTTTGGTGATCGCAAAGGATTGAACATGCCAAAACCCGCAGCCCGGTTTTACGTCACCGCCCTCGCGTCGGCGCTGCTGCTCAGCGCCTGCTCCTCGCTGGAAACCAAGCCGCCCAGTGAAGAAGAAAACCGCCAGCGCATCCTCGCCGACCAGACCCGCATGTATGGCGAACAGGAGCCGGTCACGGCACCGATCACCTTCTACGAAGCGGCCGCCCGCGCACTGAAGTACAACCTCGACTACCGCCTCAAACTGATGGAAAGCGCGCTGGCCTCCGACCTGCGCGACGTCTCCAGCCACGAGATGCTGCCGCGCCTGGTGGCCTCCGCCGGTTACGCCGGACGTAACAACGATTCCGGCGGCACCTCCATCGGCATCGAGGACCGCCAGGTCAGCCTGCGGCCGTCCACCTCAGAAGAACGCTACCGCGAACTCTACGGCTTGGGCCTGAGCTGGAGCCTGCTGGATTTCGGCGTCGCCTATTACCGCACCCAGCAGAAGTCCGACCAGATCCTGATGGCCGAAGAACGCCGCCGCAAGGTCGCGCAGAACGTCCTGCAAGACGTGCGCAACGCCTACTGGCGCGCCCTCGGCGCCCAGCGCTTGATGCCGGAAGTCGACAAGCTGCTGATGCGCACCCACCGCGCCCTGACCTCGGCCCGGGAAGCGGAAAACAAGGGCCTGCTGCCGCGTCAGGAGATCCTCGCCTACCAGCGCGCCCTGCTCGATTCCATCTACCTGCTGACCGTGCGCCGCCAGGACCTGGAGTTTGCCAACGCCGAACTGGCCGCACTGATGTCGCTGCCACCGGGCTCGAAAATGGTCCTGGCCGACACCGCCGAAGCACCGTTGCCGGAACTGCACCAGAGCATGGCGCAGCTTGAGCAACTGTCGCTGCAGAACCGCCCGGAAATCATGGAAGAGTGGTACCGCAAGCGGGTCAACCAGAAAGACCTGGACATCGCCAAGGCGCAATTGTGGCCGAACGTCAGCGTCGATTTCGGCTACAAGTACGACTCCAACAAATACCTCTACAACAGCGACTGGATGGGCACCGGCCTGCAAGTCTCGATGAACCTGTTGCGCCTGCTGCAACTGCCGTCGATCAACAACGCCGCCAAGTCCCAGAGCGAAACCGACGACGCCCGCCGCGTCGCCCTGTCGATGGCGATCCTCACCCAGGTGCGGGTCGGCGCGCTGCGCTACCAGTTGGCGCGCCAGGAAGTGGCCTTCACCGACGACAGCCTGCGGGTCGACCGCAGCCTGCTGGATTACGCCACCGCAGCGAAAACCGGCGCCCTCGGTTCGGAGCTGGAAGTGATCCGCGCCGAAGGCCGCTACCTGCTCGCCCGCTACCAGCGCGAAGCCGCGTTCTCCAGCGCCCAGGCAGCCTGGGGCCGGCTGTACAACTCGGTGGGCCTGGACGTGCTACCTAGCGAAATCGACAAACACGACATCAAGACCCTCGCCCGGGAAATCCAGAACACCCTCAATGACCAGGAGCGCCAGCGCCTGCTCATTAGCCAACAAGGAATCCCGAATGCCCAAGCCGGTCGCTGATCCTCGCAGTCTCGCCGTGTTGCTGGCCCTGGCCAGCCTCGGCGTCCAGGCCGACGAAATACCCGCTGCTGCCGCGCCCACCGTCCGCGTGCTGCTGGCGGCGGAATTGGAAACCACCCTCTCCAGCCAGATGAACGGCACCCTCGGCGAACTCAGCGCCGGTTTTGGCGAGCACGTCGGCAAGTCCGCCGTGCTCGCCCGCTTCAACTGCAACGAAGCCCAGGCCCGCAGCAAAGTCGCCGCCGCAGAACTTGCGATGGCGAAGCAAAACCTGGAAGCGAAAAAACAACTGCGCAAACTCGACGCCGTCGGCGATATCGAAGTGTCCATGGCCAACACCGAAGTGCTCAAGGCCGACGGTGCCCGCGCCATGGGCGATGCGCAGAGCGGCTATTGCCAGGTGCTGGCGCCGTTTTCCGGGCATGTCGCCAAGGTCTACGTCAAACCCTACCAGACCGTCAGCGCCGGCACGCCGCTGTTCGACCTGGTCAGCGACGGCGCTTTGAAAGTGCGTCTCAACGTGCCCTCCAGCCAGTTGAAAAACCTCAAGCCTGGGCTGCCCCTGCAAGTCACCATCCATGAAACCGGCAAGACCTACCCGGCCAAGGTCAGCGTGATCAACGCCCGGGTCGACGCTGTGGCCCAGACCGTGGAGCTGGAAGCGCGGCTGGACGAGAAATACCCCGACCTGATGGCCGGCATGAGCGGCACCGCGCGGTTCAACCATGACAATGAATGAGCCGTTGCCCCACCCGCACCTGCTGCTGCAACTCGACTCCCTGCGCGACAAGGCCCAGGCCGCTGATTCACTGAACGCCCTGGCGTTCAGCATGGCCAACGACCTCTACCCGATCCTGCCGTTTCACCAGGCACTGGTGTTCGCCTGCCATGACAAGACGCTGGAACTGCTCAGCGTCTCGGGCCTCGCCCGACCCACCGAAGACTCGCCGTACCTGGTGTGGCTGAACCGCGCCAGCCGCTGGATCGCCGAGCAGGTGCCCGGCCACGAGCCCGCGTGGCTCACCGCCGAAACCACCCAGCCCCCGGAAGACATCGGCGACGGCTGGAGCGAATGGTGGCCGGCGGGCGTCTGGTGCATTCCCGTGCACGACCGCGAAGAGCGCCGCCTCGGCGTGCTCCTGCTGCTGCTCGACGAGCCGCCCCCGCAAGTGCTGCGCCAGCAGATCGGCGGCCTGGCCGGCACGTGGGCCTATTGCTGGAGCGCGCTGACCCGGCGCAAGCGCCTGGGTCGCTGGCGCCTGGACCGCAAGCGCCTGCTGCTGGGCCTGCTGGTGCTGGTCGGCGTGCTGCTGATTCCGGTACGACAGACCGCACTGGCGCCGGCGCAGATCGTCTCGCGTCAGGCGCAGATCATCAGCTCGCCGATCGACGGCGTGATCGCGCAGATCCAGGTCCGCCCCAACCAGCCGGTGGAAGCCGGCACGCCGCTGTTCAGCCTTGACGAAACTACCTTGCGCAGCCGCGCCGACGTGCTCGGCAAAGAAGTCGCAGTAGCCGATGCCGAGCTGCTCGCCGCCAGCCAGCGCGCCTTCGACAACCCGCAAAGCAAGGGCGAACTGACCCTGCTCGACGGCCGTGCCCAGCAACGCCGCGCCGAACTCGCTGCCGTGCAAGCGCAGTTGCGCCGCACCCAGGTACTGGCGCCACGGGCCGGGGTCGCGGTGTTCAGCGACCCCAACGACTGGCTGGGCAAACCGGTGGTGACCGGCGAGCGCATCATGCAGGTCGCCGACCCGACGCAACCGGCCATGCAGATCCAGCTCGCGGTGGCCGACGCCATCGCCCTGGAGCCGGGCGCCGAGGTGACGCTGTTCCTCACCGCCTACCCACTGAGCCCGCTCAAGGGCACGATCCTCGAAACCAGCTACCAGGCCCGCCCCAGTGACGAAGGCGTGGTTGCCTATCGCCTGCTGGCGAGCATCGACGGACACCCCGAGCACGCCCGCCTTGGCCTGCACGGCACGGCCAAGCTCTACAGCGGCCACGTGCTGCTGGGTTACTACCTGCTGCGCCGTCCGCTAGCGACGTTGCGTGCCTGGAGCGGCTGGTAAATGCTCGAACCCGCCGACCAGCCCCTGCCGCCGCTGCGCGAAGACCTGCGCCTGAGCGAAGCCGCCAACGGCAGCAGCGGCGAGCCGGCCTGGGTGATCCAGGACACCGTGCTCAACCGCTTCTACCGCATCGGCTGGCTGGAATTCGAATGCCTGCTGCGCTGGGGCGGCACGCCGCGGCAGATCAGCCAGAAGATCGCCGACGACACCGCATTGAAGCCCGATGTCGAACAAGTCCTCGACTTCCGCCAGTTCCTCGACCAGCACCAACTGCTGCGCCCCGGCCCCGCGCAACTGGCGCGGCTGCAAGCGAAAAGCCAGGAACGCATCTGGTCGAGCTGGCGCTGGTGGCTGCATCACTACCTGTTTTTCCGCATCCCGCTGCTGCGCCCGCAAGCCGGCCTGCAACGCCTGGCCGACGCCCTGAGCTGGGTGTTCCATCCACTGACCGGGTTGCTGGTGATCGTCCTCAGCGTGATCGGCATCATCCTGGTGATGCAGCAGTGGGACAGCTTCACCCATGCCGTGGTCGAGTCGTTTTCCACCGAAGGCCTGTTCAGCTTCGCCTTGGCCTTGATCGTCGCCAAGACCCTCCACGAACTCGGCCACGCCCTGGTCGCCACCCGCCTCGGTTTGCGGGTCGGGCACATGGGCATCGCCTTCGTCGTGCTCTGGCCGATGCTCTACACCGACACCGGCGAGAGCTGGAAACTGCAACGCTCGCGCCAGCGCCTGGCGATCGCCTCGGCGGGGATCATCACCGAGCTGTCGCTGGCGGGCCTGGCCACCCTAGGCTGGGCGCTGTGTGATCCCGGCGCCCTGCGCAACGCCCTGCTCTACCTCGCCACCACCAGTTGGCTGTTGTCGCTGGCGCTGAACGCCAGCCCGTTCATGCGCTTCGACGGCTACTTCATCCTCAGCGACCTGCTGGACTTTCCCAACCTGCACGAACGCGCCTCGGCGCTGGCCCGGGTCGCCCTGCGGCGCAACCTGCTGGGCCTCGACGAGCCCTGGCCGGAGCCATTCCCGACCGGCCAGCGGCGTGCGCTGGTGGCTTTCGCCATCGTCACCTGGCTGTACCGCCTGGTGCTGTTTCTCGGCATCGCCGTGGCGGTGTACCTGTTCTTCTTCAAACTGCTGGGGATCATTTTGTTCATGGTCGAACTGTCGTGGTTCATCGCCCTGCCCGTGATGCGCGAACTGGGCCACTGGTGGCGCGAACGCGCACGCATCCCGCGCCTGCGCAAAGTGCTGTTCAACGGCCTGCTGCTGTTGGGGCTGGCCGGGCTGGCGATTCCCTGGCACAGCCAGATCGACGCCGTTGGCGTGGCTCGCGCCGAACACCAGTGGCGGGTCTACGCGCCTTATCCGGCGCGGCTGCAATCGGTGCACGGCAGCGCCACGGTCGAGGCCGGGCAAGTGCTGGCCACCCTCGACGAGCCCGACCTCACCTCGCGCCTGAGTAGCAGCGAAGCCAATGCCCGCAGCTATGAAGCGCGGCTGTCCGGCCTGCTGGCCGACCCTTCGGGCCTCGCCGAAGACGCCGCCACCCGCCAGCGCCTCAATGTGCAAATCGAAGAAACCCGCGCCACCCGCACCGAAATTGCCCGGCTGAACCTGCAGGCGCCGTTCGCCGGCACCTGGCTCGACCTCAACCCCGACTGGAAGCCGGGCCAGTGGGTCAACCGCCAGGAGCCGCTGGGCATCCTCATCGACCCGCGGCACTGGCAGATCGACGCCTACGTCGCGCAAGACCAGGTGCACCGCATCGCCGTGGGCGACCCGGTGCGCTTCTACCCCGAAGGCCACACCGCACCGGTTAGCGGGCGAGTGCTGGCGATCGGCAGCACCCGCGCCGGGCAACTGGCGCACCGCATGTTGTCAGCGCACTTCGGCGGCCCGGTGCAAGTCACCGCGCAGGAGCAGATGGTGCCGAGCAGCGCGCTGTTCCAGGTGCTGGTGGCGCTGGATGCACCGCTGGAGCAAGTGCGGGAAACGCGGGGGCGGTTGAAGATCGAGGGGGAGCGGCGAAGTTTGCTGGGGGACTTCGGGCGGTGGGTGGCGGGGGTTGGGTTGCGGGAGGGTGGGTTCTGAATAGCCTATCTGACATCGCCCTGTAGGAGCTGGCGCAGCCTGCGAAGGACCGCGCGCAGCGGCCGTATGGCAAGCGCTGGTCGCAACCTCACTG
>NZ_QKVL01000041.1 GCF_003231275.1 Pseudomonas huaxiensis | reverse complement strand
ATGGCGTCTGAACTTGCGCGCATGAAGAGCAGAAGCAAGATCAAGAGCAAGAAAGAGCAAGAAAGAGGAAGTCGTAGTCCGTGTGGCCCCGAAAGGCGTCGTAGCGAGGGGACCCGAAGCGCAGCGTAGGGCCAGATGCGGGAGCGAGCGGTTTTGCCGACTTTTGCCACCAAGACAAAAGTCGGCCACGGTAGAGGCGGAAGGGGCCGGCAGCCAAGCCCAAACCTAAGCCAAAATCGCCAAGATCATGGCCGCGGCATTCCGTGAAGAACCATAAAAAGCCCGCCAGGTTTCCCGGGCGGGCTGCATGCATCGAAAAAAAAGGCCAGGCAGGCCGGGAAGTGCTTCAGTAGCTCGCAGTGTAGTGCGGGATTTAATTTCGCGCCCGGTAAAACGCCCTTCTTTTTTCTCCTCCACGCTGTTTACGCGCCGAATTCATTTGCGGCGCGTAACGTCTAATCGCTTACGTGAATGATGGTGAATCACCGTCGTGCCGAGTTGCTCAAGTCTCAACCAGAAATGACCGCAAAGTCGCGTTTGTCCAGCACTCATGGGGGTTTGACAAAGCCGATCATTTCGGTGACTGTGTGCACACCCGAATCAAACGGGCGTATGAATTGAGCGTTTGTATCATCAGAAAGCTCGTACAGAATCCCGACTATCGCGCTGACGGGTATGTTTGAGGCAGCGGATCGACATCCAACGGCCATGAGCCGGTCGACCGTCGTCACAGCGATCAGCGTGTACAGTTCAGCTTCCATATCGTGGAGATCAGTTGATGATTTACGAAGGTAAAGCCATCACGGTTAAGGCTCTTGAAAGCGGCATCGTCGAACTGAAGTTCGACCTCAAGGGTGAGTCCGTCAACAAATTCAACCGTCTTACCCTGAACGAACTGCGTCAGGCGGTGGACACCATCAAGGCCGACGCATCGATCAAAGGCGTGATTGTCAGCAGTGGCAAGGACGTTTTCATCGTCGGCGCGGACATCACCGAGTTTGTCGATAACTTCAAGCTGCCCGAGGCCGAGCTGGTCGCCGGCAACCTGGAAGCCAACCGCATTTTCAGCGACTTCGAAGACCTCGGCGTGCCGACCGTTGTCGCCATTAATGGCATCGCCCTGGGCGGCGGCCTGGAAATGTGCCTCGCGGCCGACTTCCGGGTCATGTCCAGCAGCGCCAAGATTGGCCTGCCGGAAGTCAAGCTGGGTATCTACCCGGGCTTCGGCGGTACCGTTCGCCTGCCGCGCCTGATCGGTGCCGACAACGCGGTCGAGTGGATCGCATCGGGCAAGGAAAACCGTGCTGAAGACGCGCTGAAAGTTGGCGCTGTCGACGCTGTTGTCGCGCCTGAGAAACTGGGTGAAGCGGCTCTGGACCTGATCAAGCGCGCCATCAGTGGCGAGTTCGACCACAAGGCCAAGCGCCAGCCGAAGCTGGAAAAACTCAAGCTCAACGCCATCGAGCAGATGATGGCCTTCGAAACCGCCAAGGGCTTCGTTGCTGGCCAGGCCGGCCCGAACTACCCGGCGCCGGTCGAAGCGATCAAGACCATTCAGAAAGCCGCCAACTTCGGTCGTGACAAGGCGCTGGAAGTCGAGGCCGCCGGCTTCGCCAAGCTGGCCAAGACTTCGGTTGCCGAAAGCCTGATCGGCCTGTTCCTGAACGACCAGGAACTCAAGCGCAAAGCCAAGGCCCACGACGAAATCGCCCATGACGTGAAGCAGGCCGCCGTACTTGGCGCCGGCATCATGGGTGGCGGCATCGCCTACCAGTCCGCGGTCAAGGGCACGCCGATCCTGATGAAGGATATCCGCGAGGAAGCCATCCAGCTGGGCCTGAACGAGGCTTCCAAGCTGCTCGGCAAGCGCGTCGAGAAAGGTCGTCTGACCCCGGCCAAGATGGCCGAAGCTCTGAACGCGATTCGTCCGACCCTGTCCTACGGCGATTTCGCCAACGTCGACATCGTCGTCGAAGCCGTGGTCGAGAACCCGAAAGTCAAGCAGGCCGTTCTGGCCGAGGTCGAAGGTCAGGTCAAGGACGATGCGATTCTCGCCTCGAACACCTCGACCATCTCCATCAACCTGCTGGCCAAGGCGCTCAAGCGTCCGGAAAACTTCGTCGGCATGCACTTCTTCAACCCGGTGCACATGATGCCGCTGGTCGAAGTCATCCGTGGCGAGAAGTCCAGTGAAGTGGCCGTCGCCACCACCGTGGCCTACGCCAAGAAAATGGGCAAGAACCCGATCGTCGTCAATGACTGCCCGGGCTTCCTGGTCAACCGCGTGCTGTTCCCGTACTTCGGCGGTTTCGCCAAGCTGGTCAGCGCCGGTGTGGACTTCGTCCGCATCGACAAAGTCATGGAAAAATTCGGCTGGCCGATGGGCCCGGCGTACCTGATGGACGTGGTCGGCATCGACACCGGCCACCATGGTCGCGACGTAATGGCCGAAGGCTTCCCGGACCGCATGAAGGACGATCGTCGTTCGGCTGTCGACGCGCTGTACGAAGCCAACCGCCTGGGCCAGAAGAACGGCAAGGGCTTCTACTCCTACGAAACCGACAAGCGCGGCAAGCCGAAGAAAGTCGCCGACGCCTCGGTGCTCGAAGTGCTCAAGCCGGTCATTTTCGAACAACGTGAAGTCACTGATGAAGACATCATCAACTGGATGATGGTCCCGCTGTGCCTTGAGACCGTGCGCTGCCTGGAAGACGGCATCGTCGAAACCGCGGCCGAGGCCGACATGGGCCTGGTCTACGGCATTGGTTTCCCTCCCTTCCGTGGCGGCGCGCTGCGTTACATCGACTCGATCGGTGTGGCCGAATTCGTTGCCCTGGCAGACAAGTACGCCGATCTGGGCCCGCTGTACCACCCCACCGCGAAGCTGCGTGAAATGGCCAAAAATGGTCAGAGCTTCTTCGGTTAAGCGCCCAACGGTATAGAGCGAGAGAAAATATATGAGCCTGAATCCAAGAGACGTGGTGATTGTCGACTTCGGTCGCACACCGATGGGCCGCTCCAAGGGTGGCATGCACCGCAATACCCGCGCCGAAGACATGTCCGCGCACCTGATCAGCAAAGTCCTGGAGCGCAACAGCAAGGTCGACCCGGCTGAAGTCGAGGACGTGATCTGGGGCTGTGTGAACCAGACCCTGGAGCAGGGTTGGAACATCGCGCGCATGGCGTCGCTGATGACGCAGATCCCGCACACTGCTGCAGGCCAGACCGTCAGCCGTCTGTGCGGCTCGTCCATGAGCGCGCTGCACACCGCCGCTCAGGCGATCATGACCGGCAACGGTGATGTGTTCGTCGTCGGTGGTGTCGAGCACATGGGCCACGTCAGCATGATGCACGGCGTCGATCCGAACCCGCACATGTCCCTGTACGCCGCCAAGGCCTCGGGCATGATGGGCCTGACCGCCGAGATGCTCGGCAAAATGCACGGCATCAGCCGTGAACAGCAGGATCTGTTCGGTCTGCGCTCCCACCAGCTCGCCCACAAGGCGACTGTGGAAGGCAAATTCAAGGACGAGATCATCCCGATGCAGGGTTATGACGAGAATGGCTTCCTCAAGGTCTTCGACTACGATGAAACCATTCGTCCGGACACCACCCTGGAAAGCCTGGCTGCACTGCGCCCTGCGTTCAACCCGAAAGGCGGCACCGTGACTGCGGGTACTTCCTCGCAAATCACCGATGGCGCTTCGTGCATGATCGTGATGTCGGCCCAGCGTGCCCAGGACCTGGGCATCCAGCCGCTGGCCGTGATCCGCTCGATGGCGGTGGCCGGTGTCGACCCGGCGATCATGGGCTACGGCCCGGTGCCGGCGACCCAGAAAGCGCTCAAGCGCGCGGGTCTGAGCATTGCTGATATCGACTTCTTCGAGCTCAACGAAGCCTTCGCCGCACAGGCCCTGCCGGTGCTGAAGGATCTGAAAGTGCTCGACAAGATGGACGAGAAGGTTAACCTGCACGGCGGCGCGATTGCTCTGGGCCATCCGTTCGGTTGCTCGGGTGCACGGATTTCCGGCACTCTGCTCAACGTCATGAAGCAGAACGGCGGTACCTTCGGCGTGTCGACCATGTGCGTCGGCCTCGGCCAGGGCATCACCACGGTCTTCGAGCGCGTCTGATCGCGTGGTTGACCAAACCGGGGCCTGGTGCCCCGGTTTTTGTTTTTTCGGAATTTTTTTTCAAGAGGGCCAGCGGCATGCAGATACAACCAGGCGTATACCGGCACTACAAGGGGCCTGAGTACCGTGTCTTCAGCGTTGCACAGCATTCCGAGACCGAGGAGTGGGTGGTGTTTTACCAAGCCCTGTACGGCGAATTCGGCCTTTGGGTCAGACCCCTTTCGATGTTTCTCGAGTCGGTCGAAGTTGACGGCGAGCAGGTGCCACGCTTTGCTTTGGTTCAGGCTGAAACGACACTGTTTTCCCGTCCGGATGGTGCAGGCGGCTGAACTCCCGCGCTTGACCTCATTCTATAGCCACTATATATAGCGGTGCCGCGTCAGGTACCTGCCGTGTTTTTATTTTCAGTATTCAGGAATTTTCCGATCCATGGGCAAATCGCTGGTCATTGTGGAATCCCCGGCTAAGGCCAAGACCATCAACAAGTACCTGGGCAACCAGTACGTGGTGAAGTCGAGTATCGGCCATATCCGAGACCTGCCCACCAGCGGTTCGGCCAGTGCCACCAAGGAACCGGCTGCCAAGCGTGGCAAGACCGCGGGCGAGGCCCCGGCGCTGTCGCCCAAGGAAAAGGCGCGCAAGCAACTGGTCGCCCGCATGGGTGTCGATCCCGATCATGGCTGGAAAGCCAAGTACGAGATTCTCCCGGGCAAGGAGAAGGTGATCGAGGAATTGCGCCGCCTGGCCAAAGATGCCGACACCATCTATCTCGCAACCGACTTGGACCGCGAAGGGGAAGCCATTGCCTGGCACCTGCGGGAAGCCATCGGTGGGGATGACAGCCGCTACAAGCGCGTGGTGTTCAACGAAATCACCAAGAAGGCCATCCAGGAAGCTTTCTCCCAGCCAGGCGAGCTGGATATCGACCGGGTCAACGCGCAGCAGGCCCGCCGCTTCCTCGACCGCGTGGTCGGCTACATGGTCTCGCCGTTGCTGTGGCAGAAAATTGCCCGGGGCCTGTCAGCCGGTCGCGTGCAGTCGGTAGCCGTGAAGCTGGTGGTGGAGCGTGAGCGGGAAATCCGTGCCTTCATCCCGGAAGAATACTGGGAAGTCCACGCTGACCTCGGTACCGCCAAGAACGCCAAGGTGCGCTTCGAGGTTGCCCGGGAAAAAGGCGAGGCCTTCAAGCCGCTGAACGAAGCCCAGGCCATGGCGGCCCTGGAAAAACTCAAGTCTTCCAGCTACACCGTGGCCAAGCGCGAAGACCGCCCGACCAGCAGCAAGCCGTCGGCACCCTTCATCACTTCGACCCTGCAGCAGGCGGCGAGCAATCGCCTCGGCTTCGGCGTGAAGAAGACCATGATGATGGCGCAACGGCTCTACGAAGCGGGCTACATCACCTATATGCGTACCGACTCGACCAACCTGTCGACGGACGCACTGGAGATGGCGCGTAGCTACATCGAAAGCGAATTCGGCAAGAAATACCTGCCTGAGGCCCCGCTGGTCTACGGCAGCAAGGAAGGCGCTCAGGAGGCGCACGAAGCGATTCGTCCTTCCGACGTCAATACCCATCCGAGCAAGCTCAGCGGCATGGAGCGTGATGCAGAGCGCCTGTACGAACTGATCTGGCGTCAGTTCCTGGCCTGCCAGATGCCACCGGCGCAGTACCTGTCGACCACTGTCAGCGTTGCCGCGGGTGATTTCGAGCTGCGCGCCAAGGGCCGCATCCTCAAGTTCGACGGTTACACCCGTGTCCTGCCGCAGCAAAGCAAACCGGGCGACGACGACGTTCTGCCGGAAATGAACCAGGGCGAAGTGCTCAAGCTGATCCAGATTGATCCGAGCCAGCACTTCACCAAGCCGCCTGCGCGTTATTCCGAGGCGAGCCTGGTCAAGGAAATGGAAAAGCGCGGTATCGGTCGTCCATCGACCTACGCGGCAATCATTTCCACCATCCAGGACCGCGGCTACGTGACCCTGCACAACCGTCGCTTCTACTCCGAGAAGATGGGCGACATCGTCACCGAGCGCCTGTCGGAGAGCTTCTCCAACCTCATGGATTACGGCTTCACGGCCGGCATGGAGGAGAACCTCGATGACGTGGCCCATGGCGAGCGTGACTGGAAGAACGTGCTGGACGAGTTCTACGGTGATTTCAGCAAGAAGCTGCAGGTCGCCGAGGCCAGCGAAAACGGCATGCGCGCCAATCAGCCGACCCCGACCGACATTCCGTGCAAGGAATGCGGCCGGCACATGATGATCCGCACCGCGTCCACCGGTGTGTTCCTCGGTTGCTCGGGCTACAGCCTGCCGCCGAAAGAGCGCTGCAAGGCCACCGTGAACCTGGTGCCGGGCGACGAGATTGCTGCGGATGATGAGGGCGAGTCCGAATCCCTCGTGCTGCTTGGCAAGCACCGTTGCCCGATCTGCTCGACGGCGATGGATGCCTACCTGCTGGACGAAAAGCGCAAGCTGCACATCTGTGGCAACAACCCGGATTGCACGGGTTACGAGATCGAGGAAGGCAACTACCGGATCAAGGGCTACGAAGGTCCGAGCCTGGAATGCGACAAGTGCGGCAGTGAAATGCAGCTCAAGACCGGGCGTTTCGGCAAGTTCTTCGGTTGCACCAACTCAGAGTGCAAGAACACCCGCAAACTGCTCAAGAACGGCGAAGCGGCACCACCGAAGATGGACAAGGTGGACATGCCGGAACTCAAGTGCGAGAAGGTCAACGACACCTACGTGTTGCGTGACGGTGCTTCCGGCCTGTTCCTGGCGGCCAGCCAGTTCCCGAAAAACCGCGAAACCCGTGCGCCGCTGGTGCTCGAGATCATCCCGCACAAGGATGAGATCGATCCGAAGTACCACTTCCTTTGCGAAGCGCCGCAAAAGGATCCGGATGGTCGCCCGGCAGTGATTCGCTACAGCCGCAAGACCAAGGAGCAGTACGTGCAGACCGAAGTGGAAGGCAAGCCGACCGGCTGGCGCGCGTTCTATGACGGCAATGCGTGGAAGGTCGAAGACAAGCGCTAAGCGCTGATCTTCGCGTTCGAAGGCCGTGTCTGACAGTGTCGGGCACGGCCTTTTTGTTTGTCTGGACCGACCTTATCCATCACAGATCCTTGCGCGGGGGAAACGCTTCCCCGAAACTGACAGACCTCGCCCCGCAGCCTTATCGGAGAGCGCCTTCATGGCCCAGGAACTCTATACCCGTACCAATCAGAAAATTTTCTTCGCCGGCCTCGCGCTCGAAGGTATGGGCAAGGCTCAGGAGAGTCGTGCCATGAACGCCCAGGCGCTACTCCAGGCCGAGCGTGAGTCAGCGTTGTTTCACCTCTACGGTGCACTGCTGGGGCTGTGCCATGAAATCGCCGGCTTCTATCGGTTGCCACAGGCCGCCGCGCCACGGGCTGAGGCCTTGCTGACCCCTGAGGTGCTGGAAGCGATCGCCATTCCGGAAATGGCCGAACTGGTGGAGCTGGCCCAGCAATCAGAGACCTGGCTGACACGACTGTTAAAAGCTTATTCCGATTTGTTCAAACCGCCGGTCGCAACAAAAGCCCCCAAAGGCGATGTCACTCAGCCGTTGATTCATGCTGTCAGCCTCGATGCACCCGAGGTGGCGCCGCTTTCTCGGGAGGAATTGGAGGAGTGGCGGCAGAATCTGAAGAAGCTGGCCGTCCGTTTTCGCGAGGGGTTGAGTGAGTGCTGATCGTAACGGTCACTGTTACAATGCCAGTCTTTCCTGGAGAACATTCCTGATATGCCCACGTCCTTTCTAGAAATTGTCGAGTTGCCTGATGGCCGGATCGAGCTGCGCCGTGCCGAGGACGAGGGTTCGTTGGTAACCCTGAACTTCTCCGAAGACGCCAAAGCGTTCCTGCAGGGTCAGCATGTAGAGGTGGCCAAGGCCATGCTCAGCGTTGGCGTGCAGATGGCAGGTCGTCTGGTGGAAGGTGAGATCGAGCGGGACGAAGGTCCGCGGGTCCTTCATTGATGGTGACCGGGCTTCCTCGCAATGAGGAAGCCGGACTCTCGCGGGTCAATTCAAGTATCAGCCCAAACGAATATTCAGGCTTTGCGCGCTGCCAGCGCGTGCGGCACGGGTCAGTTGTTGCCGCGCGGCGGCGCTGACCGGGTTCAGCCAGCTCACCACGGTGTGGCTGCGGCCCAGGCGCAGGGCGTCGCAGGCCAGTTGCATCGCGCTCTGGTTGCCGCGTGGTTGCAGGATCAGGATACGTTCGCGGTTGAGCCCGGCTTCGCGCAGCCAGGTCTGCGTCAGGCGGGCGGGCGGGGCGATCAGGGTCAGCCAGCGGGCATCCTGTTCTTCACTCAACTCGCGCAGGATCGGCGCCAGCAGATTCTGGCAGTGCTCCAGCGCACCACGGAAAGACAACTCGCTGAACGCGTCCGGGGTGCTGCTGATGCGTGCGGGCGCTTCGGTTTTCAGCTTTGGCAGGACCGGCTGGGCCAGGAACGCCTCGAACAGGTTTAACTGTACTTGCTGTGGTGCGTGTGGAAACTGCATGACGCCTCCTGATTTATCGGCGAATGACGCCGACACTCAAACCCTCGATCACCAGATCCTGTTCTTTCAGGTTGACCTCGATGGGCGCGAATTCGGGGTTCTCCGCAAGCAGCCAGACCTTGCTGCCTTCACGTTTGAAGCGCTTGACCGTCACTTCGTCACCCAGCCGGGCTACGACGATCTGACCATTGCGCGCTTCACGGCAGGTGTGTATGGCCAGCAGGTCGCCGTCATAGATGCCGACGTCCTTCATGCTCATGCCGTGCACGCGTAGCAGGTAGTCGGCGCGAGGATGGAAGAAGGTGGGGTTGATGGCGCAGGATTCCTCGATGTGCTGCTGGGCGAGGATGGGGGCGCCGGCGGCCACGCGACCGATGATCGGCAGCGAGCTGTCGTCCTGGCTCTGGCGTGCTTCGAAGCCAGGGATGCGGATACCGCGGGACGCGCCGGGCGTCATTTCGATGGCGCCTTTTCGCGCCAGCGCCTTGAGGTGCTCCTCGGCGGCGTTGGGAGACTTGAAGCCCAGTTCCTGGGCGATTTCAGCCCGGGTAGGGGGGAAGCCGTTGTCTTCCAGGCAGCGCTTGATAAAAGCCAGAATCTCAGCTTGGCGTGGCGTCAGTTTTAGCATGTCGATGGCTCTGTCTTTTTATACAGTGACTGGGATTATATACAGTAGAGGTGCTGCTGCAAGCATGAAGCTGCAAGCAGCAGGAAAAAGCCGCGTGAACTTTGCCCGCCTGGCGCCTGAAGCTGTGATCTAATTGCCCGCCTGACTTGACAGTCACGACCATGAAACGTATGTTTCAAACAACTGTTTGTCAGGTGGATTACCCATGGCCCAATCGGAAACCGTTGAACGCATTCTCGATGCTGCCGAGCAGCTGTTCGCGGAAAAAGGGTTCGCTGAAACGTCGTTGCGGCTGATCACCAGCAAAGCCGGAGTCAATCTGGCTGCGGTCAACTATCACTTTGGTTCGAAGAAGGCATTGATCCAGGCGGTCTTCTCCCGCTTCCTCGGGCCTTTCTGTCAGAGCCTCGAGCGTGAACTGGATCGCCGACAGGCGCGTCCTGAGCACAAGCCGAACCTGGAAGAACTGCTAGAGATGCTGGTGGAGCAGGCGCTGGTGGTGCAGCCACGCAGCGGCAACGACCTGTCCATCTTCATGCGTTTGCTGGGCCTGGCCTTCAGCCAGAGCCAAGGGCATCTGCGGCGCTACCTGGAAGACATGTACGGCAAAGTGTTCCGCCGCTACATGCTGCTGGTCAATGAAGCCGCTCCGCGTATCCCGCCTATCGAGCTGTTCTGGCGCGTGCACTTCATGCTCGGTGCCGCGGCGTTCAGCATGTCCGGGATCAAGGCGTTGCGGGCCATCGCGGAAACCGATTTCGGCATCAACACCTCCATCGAGCAGGTCATGCGTCTGATGGTGCCGTTTCTCGCCGCCGGCATGCGTGCCGACAGCGGTGTCACGGACGAGGCGATGGCTGCCGCGCAACTGCGTCCGCGCAACAAGTCAGGTAGCGCGCCGGCACCGGCCAAGGCCTGATTCGCGACTGGGCGCGACGACTGGCTTCGGCTAAGCTAGCGCCCCATGTCTACTCTCGATCTGTTGCACATTTCCCTCGCCGACCAATGCCTCTACGGGTTCTCCCAAGGCCGTCTGGTCGTGCGTCTGCCGGTGTCCACGGCGCTCAATGGTCCAGGTGAAAACAACGGTTCCGGCTGCACGCCGCGCGGCCTGCATCAGGTGCGCGCGAAGATCGGCGCAGGACTGCCTCAAGGTGCGGTGCTTCGCGGCAGACGCTGGACCGGCGAAACCTGGACCCCCGCCCTGCACGCAGAATTTCCCGGGCGCGACTGGATCCTCTCGCGGATTCTCTGGCTCAGCGGCTGCGAGCCCGGCCGCAATCGTCTGGGAGCGGTGGACACCTTCCGTCGTTATATTTACCTGCATGGCACACCGGACACCGAACCCATGGGCGTGCCGCTGTCCCATGGCTGTGTGCGCCTGGGCAATGCCGACCTGGTGAGCCTGTTCGAGCGGGTTCCGGCGCATTGTCCGGTGCAAATAGAAGAAGCCGCCTGCCCGCAGTGGGCCAGCGCCCCCGTCAACTGAAGGATCATTTATGAGTGCCAGCCTGCAAGGCTCCCTGATGGTGGATATCGCCGGTACCTGGCTGACCGCCGAAGACCGCCACCTCCTGCGCCAGCCCGAAGTGGCCGGCCTGATCATTTTTGCGCGCAATATCGACAGCCCGCGCCAGGTGCGCGAACTGACTGCGTCGATCCGCGCCATTCGCCCTGAGCTGATCCTTGCCGTCGACCAGGAAGGCGGCCGCGTGCAGCGCCTGCGCCAGGGCTTCGTGCGCCTGCCGGCGATGCGTGCAATTGCCGACAACCCCAATGCCGAGTACCTGGCGGAGCAGTGCGGTTGGCTGATGGCCACCGAAGTCCTGGCGGTCGGCCTGGACCTGAGCTTCGCGCCGGTTCTGGACCTCGACCACCAGCGCAGTGCCGTGGTCGGCAGCCGCGCTTTCGAAGGCGATCCGGAGCGGGCGACCGCGCTCGCCGGCGCTTTTATCCGCGGCATGAATGCCGCCGGCATGGCCGCCTGTGGCAAGCACTTCCCCGGCCACGGCTGGGCGGAAGCCGACTCCCATGTCGCAATTCCCACCGATGAGCGCAGTCTCGAGCAGATCCGCGCGGCGGATCTGGTGCCGTTCACTCGCCTGAGTGGCCAGCTGGCCGCGGTGATGCCGGCCCATGTGATTTATCCACAGGTCGACAACCAGCCGGCAGGCTTCTCTCGTCGCTGGCTGCAAGACATCCTGCGTGGCGAGTTGGGCTTCGACGGGGTGATTTTCAGCGATGACCTGTCCATGGCCGGCGCCCATGTGGTCGGTGACGCGGCCAGTCGCATCGAGGCCGCGCTGACTGCCGGTTGCGACATGGGTCTGGTGTGTAATGACCGGGCAGCGGCCGAGCTGGCCTTGAGTGCTGCCCAGCGCTTGAAGGTCACGCCATCGCCGCGCATCGCCGCCATGCGTGGCCAGGGCTTTGCCCGTACCGACTACCGCCAGCAGCCGCGCTGGCTGGAAGCGCTGGGCGCCTTGAAACAGGCTCAGTTGGTCGACTGACTGCCGAGCATGCCCGCCGTCGCAAGACGGCGGGCTGTTGCCTCCATCACTTGGCTTTCTTGCTTTCCGGCAGCGGCGCGAACAGCGCTTCGATATCGTCCGCCGCCAGCTTCCACTGACCCGCCTCATTTCCTTCAAGCAGCCCCGCGGCCAGGGCGGCTTTGTCTTTTTGCAGCTTCTGGATCTTCTCTTCCACGGTTCCGCGGGTGATCAGCTTGTAGACGAATACCGGCTTGTCCTGGCCTATGCGGTAGGCGCGGTCGGTCGCCTGGTTTTCCGTGGCCGGGTTCCACCAAGGGTCATAGTGGATCACTGTATCGGCCGCGGTCAGGTTCAGTCCGGTGCCACCGGCTTTCAGGCTGATCAGGAACACGGGCGTTTCGCCGTTCTGGAACTGCTGCACGGGTGTGCGGCGGTCCTTGGTGTCACCGGTCAGCAGGCTGTAGCTCACCTTGCGCTTTTGCAGTTCTTCTTCAATCAGCGCGAGCATCGAGGTGAACTGCGAGAACAGCAGGATGCGCCGGCCTTCGTTGAGCAGCTCATCGAGCATGTCCATCAGGCTGCCCAGTTTGCCCTTGTCGGACTGCGGACCTTTGACGTTGGCGTTGGCCACCAGGCGCAGGTCACAACATACCTGGCGCAGCTTCAGCAGCGCATCAAGGATGACGATCTGGCTGCGCGCCGCACCGCTGCGGGTGATTTCGGCGCGGACCTTGCTGTCCATGGCTACGCGCACTGTTTCATAGGTGTCGCGCTGAGCGTCGCTAAGGTCGACCCAGTGGATGATCTCGCTCTTGGCCGGCAGTTCCTTCGCCACCTGCTCTTTGGTGCGGCGCAGCAGGAACGGGCGAATGCGGCCCGCCAGATGGCTCATGCGTTCGGCGTCGCCGTGTTTTTCGATCGGGGTGCGGTAGTCGCGGGCGAAGTGTTTGCTGTCGCCCAGCCAGCCCGGCATGAGGAAATGGAAGATCGACCAGAGTTCGCCGAGGTTGTTTTCCATGGGCGTGCCGGTCAGGCACAGGCGCTGGGTGGCCTTTAGCTCGCGCGCGGCTTGTGCGGCCTTGCTGGCGGCGTTCTTGATGTTCTGCGCTTCATCGAGGATCACCAGGTGCCAGTCGATCGGGGTGAAGTGCTCCAGGTCCCGGGGCAGCAGCGCGTAAGTGCTGAGCACCAAGTCGTAGTCCCCCAGGTTGGCGAAGTGTTTGGTGCGGCCCGGCCCGTGCAGGGCGATCACGCGCAGTTGCGGAGTGAAGCGCTCGGCTTCGTCCAGCCAGTTCGGGATCAGGCTGGTGGGCATGACGGCAAGTGCCGGGCTCTGCAGACGGCCGGCGTTCTTTTCCGTCAGCACGTGGCTGAGGGTCTGCAGCGTCTTGCCCAGGCCCATGTCGTCGCCGAGCAGGCCGCCGATGTCCAGGCTTCGCAGTGTTTGCAGCCAGCTCAGGCCCTCCAGTTGGTAGGGTCGCAGTGTGGCATTGAGGCCTTCCGGTGCCTGGACTTCGGTGTACTGGGCGCTTTTCAGGCGCGTCGCGAAGTCGCGTGCGCGTTCGCCGCCTAGCCAGGTGAGGGGCACCTCGTCCAGGTTGCTCAGGCGCGCCGCATCCGGTGCGGCAAGACGTAGTGAGCGGCCATCATTTTCGGTCAGGTACAGCTCGCCCAAGGTGGCCATCAGCGGCTTGATGCGCGAGTAGGGCAAAGCGACGCGGGCTGCGGCGCTGCCATGGCGGTGGCGATTCAGGTCGATCAGCAGGTGTTCGTCGTCACCGCGTTTGGCCAGTTCGCCGGACCGAAGCAGTTCGGGGTTGCTGCGCAGCAAGTGCAGAAGGATCGGCAGAAGGCTGTGGCGCTCGCCGTTGACGACGATGCCCAGCTCAAGGTCGAACCACTGTTGGCTGGGGTTTTCCTCGATATCGGCGTACCAGTCGTCGACCTCCTGCAGGATGAACGCGAAGTCATCGTGGATCTCGAGTTCCCAACCGGCCTCGCGCAGCGCCGGAATGCCCTCGCGGGCGAATGCCAGCCACTGATGGTCAGTGTCGAGCAGAAGCAGTTCCCCGGCAGTCTCCGGCAGCGCCTTGCTTTGCCGGGTGGCGACCTTGAAGCCCCAGCGTTGCAGGGTTTTCCTGAACGCCTGTTCGGCCTGTGTGTCGCGCTGAATGTGTTGGGTGGTGCTGCCGACCAGGCGAGTCGGGGATTTTCCGTCGGTGCCGCTGGCGCGGACACCGTCATAGTTGAAAGAGAGCGCGGCGCGGTGTTGCAGTTGCCGTTGCATGCGCCCGGTTTTCGGGGCGTAGGCGCTGAATTCGTGGCTGCCCAGGATCAGGTGGGCAACAGGGCTTAGATGGTCGATTGTTTCTTCCTGCAATTTTGTCGGGGTCGGGACCTGCTGATTCAGCGCGCTCAGCCGGTGGCTGAGTTGTGCCACCAGCGGCTCCGGAACGTCCGGGGCGCGGGTCAGTTGCAGGGCGACGTAAGGGTCCAGGTTGTGCTGGAGCAGGCCGGCCTGCAAGGTCTCTCCGCTTAGGTAATACAGCGGCTGGAAGGGGAGTGTCATGCCCACGGGCTCCTCGCCGTCATACCAGTCGCCGCGGTAATTGCCGTTGTTCATGCGTACCCAGCGAAATTCCCCGTGCCGGGAGGGGCCGGGCCGCACGGGAGGCATGTCTTCGTCGATCATCAGTCGGCCGGTGTCCAATGCTTGCTGGAACAGTTCGCCGTCATGTGGGTCGTCTAGCGGGAAGCTCATCTGGTAGCTGCCGGGCTTGCGGTTGAGCCGCAGAAGAATCTCGCGGTCTTCGGGCATCACGTACTTCGGCGGTTCGTACAGCAGGTCATAGATCGAGTGCAGCCGGGCAACCTGGATGCGGCCATCGGGTTGGCGCGTGCCCTTCTTCACATTGAGGAAGGGCGTACCGTTTTCGAGCCTGATGAAGTAGTAGACACCACGACCTTGCCGGTCCGGTTTGGCCGCGCCGCTGTCTGCGCGAGGCTTCTCGAGGCCGTCCAGCCAGGTTTGCAGGTCGCTGGGCATTTCCTGCCCCGTGCCGGCCGTGAGCTTTTCCTGGGCATGGAACAACACGGCGGCGCAGTGCTTGCAACTCTGGCTGACCGGGCACGAGCAGCGGCAGACAAGCCCGGGACGTCCCGCGCGAGTGAACGCGGAAATGGTCTGCTGGTAACGATTGCCGCCCGAGCCTGCGCAGGTGGCGAGGATTATGTCGCCGCCGTTGCTCTTGATGCTGACACGCTGATCTTCTGCATAACGTAGTCCTCGACTCAGGGCGTTGTGGCTGAATCCCTCTTTCCACTTGCCGTCGGCAAGCAGCGAATCGAGCGGGCCCGGCATTCCGTTACTGCTCCATCAGTGCAGGGTCGGGCGCTGCGTTGGCTGGAGTACCGGCCTTGCGAATCTTCAACACCAGCGCCAGGTGTCCGCCATCGAGGTAGGTCAGTTCGGCGTTCTTGACGTTGCTGTTGCTTTGTTTGAACTGCTCGCTCTGGATCACGCCGCCATTGGCGTCGAACTGGTTGACCCACAGATTGGCTTCGACGCCGATGAAGCGGCCTTCGCTCACGCTCAGGTTGCCCTCGATCGGGAAGTGGCCGAACTGTTCCTGGCCGTCGCTGAAGGCGACTTTCGAGCTTTCGGCGCCGACGTTCTGCTGCCAGGCCTTGTGCAGCAGCACGGTGTACTGGCTGTCGGCGGCAAGGCGCTCGGCCTGCTCGTTGAGGACCGGCTGGCGAATGTCGTAGTCGGCGACCGGCTGGGCGCCATCGCTCCAGTTTTCCGGGGCGAACTGGCTGGTGATGGCAGGCACGGCGTTCTGCCGCACCAGGATCATCTCGATCAGGTATTGGGTGTCGGCAAAGGCTGCTGGCGAGCACAACGCCAGCAGCAGGCTCAGGTTACGAATGGCGCGCATGGATCTTCCTTCAAGCGGTTTTCGGTGTCAGGCGCTCGAACAGCGCTTCCAGTGTGGTGAATCGTTCATCGGCGCGCTCCATGGGCACCATGAACTTGAATTGCGTGGCGCCTTCGAACTTGTAGCGCTTGGGCTGGCCCTGGATCAGCTTGATCAGCACCAGCGGATCGACCGGCGTCTCGGCCTCGAACTCGATCTTGCCACCATTGGGACCGGCATCGACCTTCTTGATGCCGAGCTTTTCCGCCTGCAACTTGAGCAGGGTCAGGCGCACCAGGTTCTTGGTCGGCTCGGGCAACAGGCCGAAGCGGTCGATCATCTCCACTTGCAGGTCCTTGAGACCTTCCTCGTCCACCGCTGAGGCGATGCGTTTGTACAGGATCAGACGGGCATGGACGTCGGGCAGGTAGTCCTCGGGAATCAGTGCCGGCAACCGCAGGTTGATTTCCGGCCCGCCGCCCAGTGGCTGGTCGAGGTTCGGCTGGGTGCCCTTGCGGATGGCCTTGACCGCGCGTTCGAGCATTTCCATGTACAGGGTGAACCCGACGGCCTGGATCTGCCCGCTCTGGCCTTCGCCGAGCAGTTCGCCGGCGCCGCGGATCTCCAGGTCGTTGGTCGCCAGGACGAAGCCGGCCCCCAGGTCCTGGGTGTTGGCGATGGCTTCCAGGCGCTTTTCCGCGTCGGCGCTGATTTGCTGGCGCGGTGGCGTCAGCAGGTAGGCGTAGGCCTGGTGGTGACTGCGTCCGACCCGGCCGCGCAACTGGTGCAACTGGGCCAGGCCGAACTTGTCGGCGCGCTCGATGACGATGGTGTTGGCGCTCGGCACGTCGATGCCGGTCTCGATGATGGTCGAGGCGATCAGCACGTTGAAGCGCTTGTGGTAGAAGTCGCTCATCACCTGTTCGAGTTCGCGTTCGCGCATCTGCCCGTGGCCGATACCGATGCGCGCCTCAGGCACCAGCTCAGCGAGGTCGGCGGCGCATTTTTCGATGCTCTTCACGTCGTTGTGCAGGTAGTAGACCTGACCGCCGCGCAACAGCTCGCGCAGCAGCGCCTCCTTGATGGTGCTCTTGTTCTGCTCCATGACAAAGGTGCGCACCGACAGGCGCCGCGCCGGCGGGGTGGCGATGATCGACAGGTCGCGCATGCCCGACACCGCCATGTTCAGCGTGCGCGGAATCGGCGTGGCGGTCAGGGTGAGGATGTCGACTTCGCTGCGCAGGGCTTTGAGCTGCTCTTTCTGGCGCACGCCGAAGCGGTGCTCTTCGTCGATGATGACCAGACCCAGGTCTTTGAACTTGACGTCGTCCTGCAGCAGCTTGTGGGTGCCGATGACGATGTCGATCTTGCCCTCGGCCAGTTCGGCCATGGCGCTGCTGATTTCCTTGGCTGACTTGAAGCGGCTCATCACTTCCACGCTTACCGGCCAATCGGCGAAGCGGTCGCGGAAGCTGTTGTAGTGCTGCTGGGCGAGCAGGGTGGTCGGCACCAGGATCGCCACCTGACGGCCACTGTGCACGGCAATGAACGCCGCGCGCATCGCCACTTCGGTCTTGCCGAAGCCGACGTCGCCGCAGACCAGGCGGTCCATCGGCTTGGCGGCGAGCATGTCTTCGCGCACGGCTTCGATGGCGGATTGTTGGTCCGGGGTTTCCTCGAAGGGGAAACCGGCGCTGAAGGTGGCGTAGTCGGCGGCCGGGTCCGCGAAAGCGTAGCCCTTGCGCGCGGCGCGGCGGGCGTAGATGTCGAGCAGTTCGGCGGCAACGTCGCGGACCTGTTCGGCGGCCTTGCGCTTGGCTTTCTGCCAGGTCTCGGAGCCGAGCCGGTGCAGTGGCGCCAAGGCATCATCGCTGCCGGTGTAGCGGGCGATCAGGTGCAGGTTGGCGACGGGCACATAGAGCTTGGCACCCTCGGCGTATTCGAGGGTGAGGAACTCGGCGACCTGGCTGTCGATTTCCAGCGTCGCCAGGCCCAGGTAGCGGCCGACGCCGTGGTCGATATGCACCACCGGCGCGCCTTCGCGCAGTTCGGTGAGGTTCTTGATGACCGCGTCGTTGTTGGCGTCGCTACGTTTTTCCCGGCGTCGGCGCTGCATGACACGCTGGCCGAACAGCGGGCTTTCCGCGACCAGCGCCACGGCCGGGTCGTCGAGTACCAGGCCGTCGTCCAGCGGCGCGATGGTGATCGCCAGGCGGTCCTTGCCGGTGACGAAGTCCTCCCAGCCTTCCACGGTCTGCGGGCGCAGCTTCAGGCGTTCGAGCAGTTCCAGCAGCACTTCACGGCGACCCGCCGACTCGGCGGTAAACAACACCCGGCCGGGGAAATCATCAAGGAACGCCGACAGCGCGGCCAGCGGCTGGCTGGCCTTGGCTTCGATGGCCAGGTTCGGCAGCTTGCGCGCCGGGAAGCGCTCACGGCCGCCACCGCCTTCGATGTCGTCCGGGCTCGCGACGATGCGCGGCCAGCCTTTGAGCCGGGCGAAGCAGTCTTCCACCGGCAGGAACAGCTCGGCGGGTGGCAGCAGCGGGCGGGTCGGGTCGATGCGGCGCTCTTCATAACGGCCACGCACATCGTTCCAGAAGTGTTCGGCGGCCTGTTCCACGCCCGGCAGGGAAAACACCTGGGTGTCCTGGGGCAGGTAGTCGAACAGGGTCGAGGTTTCATCGAAAAACAGCGGCAGGTAGTACTCGATGCCGGCGGGGATGATCCCGCTGGTCAGGTCCTGGAAGATCGCACTTCGACGGAAATCGACGTCGAAACGCTCGCGAAAGCGCGCCTTGAAGCGGGTGACGGCGTCCTTCTGCAGCGGGAATTCCCGCGCGGGCAGCAGGCGCACCGACTCGACCTTGTCGATGGAACGCTGGGTTTCCGGGTCGAAGGTGCGCAGGGTTTCGATTTCATCGTCGAACAGGTCGATCCGGTAGGGCAGCTTGCTGCCCATCGGGAACAGGTCGATCAACGCGCCGCGGACGGCGAATTCACCGTGCTCGTAGACCGTGTCCACGCAGCGGTAGCCGCTGGCTTCCAGGCGCGTGCGCATTTGCTCGACGTCGAGCTTCTGGCCGATGTCCAGCACCAGGCTGCTGCCCAGCAGGAAGCGGGTCGGCGCCAGGCGATGGAGGGCGGTGGTGATCGGTACCACGAGAATGCCGTGGTCCAGCTCCGGCAGCCGGTACAGGCTGGCGATCCGCTGCGAAATGATGTCCTGGTGCGGCGAGAACAGGTCGTAGGGCAGGGTTTCCCAGTCGGGGAACGGCAATACCGCCAGTTCAGGCGCGAAGAAACGCAGCTCCTGCTCGAGTCGGTCAGCGCTCTGGCTGTCGGCGGTCAGCAGCAGGGTGAAGCGTTTGGCGGCACTGGCAGCTTCGGCGATTGCCAGGCTGAGTGCGGCGCCGGGCAGGTTGCCCCAGGTTTGTTTGCCGGCAGTGGCCGGAAGGTGCGGTAGACGCAGAACAGGCACGGGAGGTCGAACTCCAAGCGTTGCGACAAAGAGGCCGATTGTAACGGGCCAATGCCCGTGCTGTCAGGCGTGCAGCGGGCAAAATCCTTTCAGGTGGGACTGTCGACAGGCGCTCATTGCTCGAAGTGATATGCGGCGTCATAATGTAGCCCCTTTTTTCTGTCCCTACATGTGGAAGGTTCCCGTGACTCAGAAGCCCGACCAGTGTCTTGGTGAGTGGATCGATCGTGAAGCACTTGCAGAAGCGATGATCCCGCTTATCGGTCAGCTCTACCGCAATAACAACGTGGTGAGCTCGATCTATGGCCGTAGCCTGATCAACCGTTCGGTGATCGCGATCCTCAAGGCTCACCGCTTTGCTCGCCATCGCCAGACTGACGAAACCGAACTGTCCGTCCACGAGACATTCCCCCTGCTCAAGGCCATGAGCGAGCTGAAACTGGGCGCCGCCTCGGTAGACCTCGGCAAGCTGGCCAACAAGTTCAAGCTGGAAGGCAATGGCCGTAGCGCCGAGCAGTTCGTTCGCGAAGAACTGGCTGAAGTCGTCGGTCAGCAGAACGCTTCCGCACGCAAAGGCACCGACGTTGTCCTGTACGGCTTCGGCCGCATCGGCCGCCTGCTGGCGCGCATCCTGATCGAGAAAACCGGTGGCGGCGACGGCCTGCGCCTGCGGGCCATCGTTGTGCGCAAAGGCGCCGAGAACGATCTGGTCAAGCGTGCCAGCCTGCTGCGCCGTGACTCGGTTCACGGTCCGTTCGATGGCACCATCACCATCGACGAAGAAAACAACACCATCACCGCCAACGGCAACCTGATCCAGGTGATCTATGCCAAGAGCCCGAGTGAAGTCGACTACACCCAGTACGGCATCAACAATGCCCTGATCGTCGACAACACCGGTGTATGGCGTGACGCCGACGGCCTGGGCCAGCACCTGGCCTGCCCGGGCGCTGCCCGCGTGATCCTCACCGCACCTGGCAAGGGCGCGCTGAAGAACATCGTTCACGGCATCAACCACGGCGAAATCACCGCCGACGACAAGATCATCTCCGCTGCTTCCTGCACCACCAACGCCATCGTGCCGGTGCTGAAAGCCGTGAATGACAAGTACGGCATCATCAACGGCCACGTCGAAACCGTTCACTCGTTCACCAACGACCAGAACCTGATCGACAACTTCCACAAGGGCAGCCGTCGTGGCCGTGCCGCGCCGTTGAACATGGTAATCACCGAGACTGGCGCTGCTACTGCCGCCGCCAAGGCGCTGCCTGTCCTGAAGGGCAAGCTGACCGGCAACGCGATCCGCGTTCCGACGCCGAACGTCTCGATGGCCATCCTGAACCTGAACCTGGAAAAGGCGACCTCGCGCGACGAGATCAACGAGTACCTGCGTCAGACCGCCATGCACTCGGAACTGCACAAGCAGATCGACTACGTGAGCTCCCAGGAAGTGGTCTCCACCGACTTCGTCGGCTCCCGCCACGCGGGTGTGGTCGACGCCGAAGCGACCATCTGCAACGACAACCGCGTTGTTCTGTACGTCTGGTACGACAACGAGTTCGGTTACAGCTGCCAGGTAGTGCGCGTGATGGAAGACATGGCTGGTGTGAACCCGCCTGCATTCCCACGCTAAGCTTCTTGGTGTGTTGAAAAGAACGGGAACCTACGGGTTCCCGTTTTTTTTGCGGGCCGAACCGCAGCGATGAGACCTCAAGACCCGTACAGGAGGACCCGTTTGAAAGCAGTCCTTGGATTACTCTGTGCTCTTGCCCTTACCGGCTGCGAAAAGGACGACCCGGTCGAGCGCATCAGCGGCCCCACCATGGGCAGCAGCTACACCGTGCAGTACGTGCGGCCCGCCGAGGGTCCGGATACGGAGCAGGTGCAACGCGAGATCGAGGGCATTCTCGCGAACATCGACCAGCAGTTTTCCACCTACCGTGGCGATTCCATGGTCGCCCGTTTCAATCGTCTGCCCGCAGGTGGATGCCAGGTAATGCCGGAAGGTGTGCTCAAACTGGTGCAACTGGGCGACACGCTGTGGCGCGAAAGTGGCGGGGCGTTCGACCTGAGTGTCGAGCCGCTGTTGGACCTATGGGGGTTCGGTCCCCAGGCGCGGGAGGAAAAGATCCCCGATCCGGCGCGGCTGGCAGAGGTACGCCAGCGTATTGGCCAGGGCCATCTGCGCATCGATGGCGAGCAGTTGTGCAAGGACATCGCCCTGGAGCTGGACTTCAACAGCATCGCCGCCGGCTACAGTGTTGATCTGATCGTCGAGCGCCTGCGCGCCCTGGGTATCGACAATATGCTGGTGGAGGTCACGGGCGAGCTCAAGGCCGTAGGGCGCAAGCCTGACGACAGTCCATGGCGGGTCGCCCTGGAACTGCCGCGCGAAGACCGCCAGATTGCCCAGCAGGTGCTCAGTATCGACGGCCTTGGTGTATCGACGTCGGGTGACTACCGCAACTATTTCGAGGAGAATGGCCAGCGTTTTTCCCACACCTTCGACGCCCGTCTTGGCCGGCCGGTCGCACATGCGCTGGCGGCGGTGACGGTATTCGATCCCTCCGCGCTAATGGCTGACGGTTATTCCACGCTGTTGCTGATACTGGGCCCGGAGCAGGGCTGGGAGTTTGCCGTGGCACAGGACCTCGCCGCCGTTTTTGTGGTGCGGGCCGAGACGGGGTTCATTGCCCGTGTGACCCCGGCATTCGAGCGAATCGTCGGAGCGGGCGACGCAACGAACGAGAAATGAATGTCTTGCATGTAGTGCAGAGAAAAATAGCCTACGACGCGACCAAGGGTTAATGTGCGCGCCGTTCAAGCTTGATTAGACTGCACCCGAATTTTTTCATGGCGCCCCCGAGGCGTCATGATCGAAGCCCCGGCCGCCGGCGTGGCGCCCGGGCCTGTTCTGAAGGAGTACGCATGGCTGTCTACAACTACGACGTAGTGGTGCTGGGTTCCGGCCCCGCAGGAGAAGGGGCGGCAATGAATGCCGCCAAAGCAGGACGCAAGGTTGCGATGGTCGATAGCCGTCGTCAGGTCGGCGGCAACTGCACCCATCTGGGCACCATCCCGTCCAAGGCCCTGCGTCACTCGGTGCGCCAGATCATGCAGTTCAACACCAACCCGATGTTCCGGGCCATTGGTGAGCCGCGCTGGTTCTCGTTCCCTGACGTGCTGAAAAGCGCCGAGAAAGTGATCTCCAAGCAAGTCGCTTCGCGTACCGGCTATTACGCCCGCAACCGCGTCGACGTGTTCGTCGGCACCGGCAGCTTCGCCGACGAGCAGACCATCGAAGTGGTCTGCGCCAACGGTGTGGTCGAGAAATTGGTGGCCAAGCACATCATCATCGCCACCGGCTCGCGCCCTTATCGCCCGGCCGACATCGATTTCCACCATCCGCGTATCTACGATAGCGACACCATCCTCAGCCTCGGCCACACCCCGCGCAAGCTGATCGTCTACGGCGCTGGTGTGATCGGCTGCGAATACGCGTCGATCTTCAGCGGTCTCGGCGTGTTGGTGGAGCTGGTGGACAACCGTGGCCAGTTGCTCAGCTTCCTGGACTCGGAAATCTCCCAGGCCCTGAGCTACCACTTCAGCAACAACAACATCACTGTTCGTCACAACGAAGACTACGAGCGTGTCGAAGGCCTGGACAACGGTGTGATCCTGCACCTGAAATCGGGCAAGAAGATCAAGGCCGACGCCTTGCTCTGGTGCAACGGCCGTACCGGCAACACCGACCGTCTGGGCCTGGAAAACATCGGCATCAAGGTCAACAGCCGTGGCCAGATCGAAGTCGACGAAGCCTACCGGACCCAGGTGCCGAACATCTATGGCGCCGGTGATGTGATCGGCTGGCCAAGCCTGGCCAGTGCTGCCCACGACCAGGGTCGCTCTGCGGCCGGCAGCATCGTCGATAACGGTAGCTGGCGCTTCGTCAACGACGTGCCGACCGGGATCTACACCATTCCGGAGATCAGCTCGATCGGCAAGAACGAGCAGGAACTGACTCAGGCCAAGGTGCCTTACGAAGTCGGCAAGGCGTTCTTCAAGAGCATGGCGCGTGCGCAGATCGCCGGCGAGCCGCAAGGCATGCTGAAGATCCTGTTCCACCGCGAAACCCTGGAAATCCTCGGCGTGCACTGCTTCGGCTACCAGGCGTCGGAGATCGTCCACATCGGCCAGGCCATCATGGACCAGCCGGGTGAGCGCAATACGCTGAAGTATTTCGTCAACACCACCTTCAACTACCCGACCATGGCCGAGGCCTATCGGGTGGCTGCGTACGACGGCCTCAACCGGCTTTTTTGAGCGGCTCCGGCCGGTGGCCTGAGCCGGCCGGGGAGACCGATTTCAGCGACTCTCGAGGGTGGCAGTGGCCAAACCGGGAAAGTCTGTAATCAGGCTGTCTACGCCGAAGTCAGCGAGCCGACGCATCAGCGCCGGTTCGTTGACCGTCCACACCGACACGTGCAGCCCCTGGCGCTGGGCCTTGGCCAAGCGTTCGGGGCTGCAGTGCGTCCAGTTCAGTGCCAGCAGCTTACAGCCATAGTTCTGCGCGACCTTCAGCGGGTCGAGCCAGGTGTATTCCGCCACCAGTCCACGTGAAATGTCCGGCGTCAGCTCCAGGGCGGCGGCGAGCACTTCCCGCGAGCTGGAGGTGATGGTCACCTTGTCGAGCAGGCCAAAGCGCTGGGCCATTTCCCGAATGGCCAGGACCGTGGTGGCGGCGCGGGTGCGCGAGGCGCTCTTGACCTCCAGTTGCCAGTGCTCGAACGGGCATTTCTCGAACAGCTCTTCCAGGCGCGGAATCGGGCACGGCTGCACCCAGCCCGGACCACCATTGCGTGCGTCGTAGGTCACAAGCTCCGCGGCGCTGTGCTCCACGACCTTGCCGCGACGGCCAGTGGTGCGTTTGAGGGTAGGGTCGTGGATCACCATCAGTTCGTTGTCGGCTGACAGATGCAGATCAAGTTCGCAACGCCGCACGCCGTGTTTCAGGCACTGCTGGAAGCTGGTCAGGGTGTTCTCGGGGGCTTCGCCCTTGGCGCCACGATGGCCGTAAATCTGGGTCACGTTTGTTCCTTCAAGAAAGACTGAAGCTCAGGAGGCTGCCGGGCCGTTCTGTTCCAGGGCCTGGCGGCGCTGTTGCGCCTGCCGTTGCAGGATGTAGCGCGCCAGCAGTTGACGCTGGGCGTCACTGATATCGACGAACTCGGTGCCGATCTCGTAAGGGCCGTCGGCCTTCTTGTCACAGTGCGTGACCTTCGCTCGCAGCAGCAAGCCCGAGGCCCGCGGCATCAGCACCATTTTCAGCGCCACGCGGCTGCCGGGCGTGAAAGCGTTGGCGTGAGTGAACTCGATACCGCCTTCGGACAGGATGACGGGCTGCGGCGCGCCAATTTCGCCGATCAGGGTCTGAGCCACCACTGCGCTGAGCAGGTCGATGCGTTTGTTCTGGGCCTTGAGGAAGGCCGCCAGGGTGCGATCCTTTTCGCTGAGCTGGCGTAGCAGGTGCTGGGATTCGAACTCGCTGAGGTGCAATTCGCTAAGCAGATTGAACAGCGGCGAATCATCCTGCAACAAGTCTGTGCCAAGGGCTTCAGCCGCGCTCAGCGGGGTAATTTCCAGTGCGATCCGGTCCTCGATACGGTAGTATTCGCGGCGATCTTCTTCATCTATTGTCGACATGGCGAACCCATGGTAGCGGCGGTGGTCTGAGTGTAAATCCGCCGTCCTGGCCCCGCCACAAGGACGTTCCTCTTTCATCCGAACAAGCCCCGACATGTTCAGACCTCTTTTCGTATACATCGGTACGCGCTACACCCGTGCCAAGCGGCGCAATCACTTCGTTTCGTTCATTTCCCTGACCTCGATGATCGGCCTCGCCCTTGGCGTGGTGGTGATGATCGTGGTGCTCTCGGTCATGAACGGCTTCGATCATGAGATGCGTACCCGCGTACTGGGCATGGTCCCTCATGCCACGCTGGAGACCGGTCAGCCGCTGAGCGACTGGCCAGCCCTTGCCGATAGAGTTAAGCAGAATCCGTCCGTGCTGGCGGTGGCGCCGTTCACTCAGATGCAGGGTTTGCTGACCCACGAAGGCAAGGTACAGAAGGTACTGCTCAACGGTGTTGACCCGGCGCAAGAGCGCAAGGTTTCGATTATCGGCGACTTCATTCGCGAAGGCCGTCTCGAAGACCTTGAACCCGGCAGCTTCGGCATCATGATCGGCGACAAGGCGGCTGCCAAACTGGGTGTCAGCGTCGGCGACAAGCTGACCTTCGTCGCGCCCGAGGTCACCGTCACCCCGGCCGGAATGTTCCCGCGCATGAAGCGTTTCACCGTGACCGGCATTTTCCATGTCGGTGCCGGTGAAATCGACGGCTACCTGGGCCTGACCAACCTCTCCGACCTGTCCCGCCTGCACCGCTGGAAAGCCGATCAGGTCCAGGGCCTGCGGCTGAAATTCGACGACCTGTTCGAGGCCCCGCGTAACGCCTACAACATCGCCAGGCAACTGGGCGAGCAGGAGTTCTACGCCCGTGACTGGACCCGCAGCTACGGCAACCTGTACCAGGCGATCCGCATGGAAAAAGCCATGATCGGCCTGTTGCTGCTGCTGATCGTCGCGGTGGCGGCGTTCAACATCATCTCGACGCTGGTGATGGTGGTGAACGACAAGCGCGGCGATATCGCGATCCTGCGTACCCTCGGTTCGACGCCGCGGCAGATCATGGCGATCTTCATGGTCCAGGGAACGGTGATCGGCGTGGTCGGCACGGCCATCGGCGCCGCGGTCGGAATCCTTGCGGCGCTCAATGTCAGCGCCGCCATCGCCGGCCTTGAGCGGCTGATCGGTCACAAGTTCCTCAACGCCGATGTCTACTTCATCGACTACCTGCCGTCGCGAATCATGGCCGAAGACGTGTGGATGGTCTGTGGCGCGGCGCTGGTCCTGAGTTTCCTCGCCACCCTGTATCCGGCCTGGCGTGCGGCACGCACCCAGCCCGCGGAGGCGCTTCGTTATGAGTGAGTTGGGCATGAGTGATAAAGCCGTACTGAGTTGCCGCAACCTGGGCAAATCCTATGAGGAAGGCCCGGAGTCGGTGCAGGTGCTGTCGAACCTGCAACTGGAGTTGCTCCCCGGTGAGCGGGTCGCGATCGTCGGCAGTTCCGGTTCGGGCAAGAGCACCTTGCTCAACCTGCTGGGCGGCCTCGATACGCCGAGCCAGGGCAGCGTCTGGCTGGCCGGCGAGGAGCTTTCGGCCCTCGGCGAGCGTGCCCGCGGCCTGCTGCGCAATCGCGCGCTGGGCTTCGTCTACCAGTTCCATCACCTGTTGCCGGAATTTACCGCGCTGGAAAACGTGTGCATGCCGCTGCTGATCGGCCGCACGCCGATCCCGGAAGCCCGCGAGCGTGCCGAGGCGCTGCTCAAGCGTGTCGGTCTCGGTCACCGCCTGAGCCACAAGCCGTCCGAACTGTCCGGTGGCGAGCGCCAGCGCGTGGCGATCGCCCGTGCCCTGGTCAACCGGCCGGGCCTGGTGATGCTCGACGAGCCGACCGGCAACCTCGACCAACACACCGCCCAAGGCATCCAGGACCTGATGCGCGAGCTGAGCAGCTCGTCGCAGACCGCGTTCCTGGTGGTAACCCATGACCTGAACCTGGCGCGGCAGATGGATCGTGTGCTGCGCCTGGAAGAGGGTCACCTGGTTCCGATCTGATTCGAGGAGGGCGCCCGTGCCGATGCCGGGCGCCCTGGCCGTTATTCTTGCTGGGTGCATCCGTTCATGTTCAGACCCTTGTCTATTTTCATCGGCGCGCGCTACACCCGCGCCAAGCGCCGCAACCATTTCATCTCGTTCATTTCCATGACATCGATGATCGGCCTTTCCCTGGGCGTGCTGGCGATGATCGTGGTGTTGTCGGTGATGAACGGCTTCCAGCGCGAGATGAGCTCGCGCATCCTCGGCATGGTGCCGCACGCCACCATCGTTGGCGTCAAGCCGCTGGACGACTGGCAGCCGGTGGCCACCGCCGCGCTGAAGAACCCCGAGGTCATCGCCGCGGTGCCCTTCACCGAAATGGAAGGGATGCTCTCCTACAAGGGTTCGATGCAGCCGATCAAGATCAACGGCATCGACCCGGAACAGGAAGGCAAGGTTTCGATCGTCGCCGAGCACATCATTCAGGGGCGTCTGGAAGACCTCAAGCCAGGCGAGTTCGGCGTGGTCATCGGTGAAATCACCGCACGGCGCTTCCGCCTGAGTGTCGGCGACAAGCTGACCCTGATCGTCCCTGAGGTAAGCAGCGAGGCGGGCGGCATCACCCCGCGCATGCAGCGCCTGAACGTGGTCGGGATCTTCAAGGTCGGCGCCGAGCTGGATGGTTCCATGGGCATGATCCATGTGGCCGATGCCGCGCAGATGCAGCGTTGGGAGCCGAATCAGGTGCAGAGCGTGCGCCTCAAGCTCAAGGACCTTTACGCCGCACCGGCGGTGTCCGCAGCGATTGTCGCAGGCCTTGGCGATCAGTACCGCGCCGATGACTGGACCCACACCCAGGGCAGCCTGTTCAGTGCCATGAAGATGGAAAAGACCATGATCGGTCTGTTGCTGCTGATGATCATCGCGGTGGCGGCATTCAACATCATCGCCACGCTAATCATGGTGGTGAACGACAAGGGCGCGGATATCGCCATTCTGCGCACCATCGGCGCAACACCCGGGCAGATCATGGGCGCGTTCATGGTTCAGGGCAGCCTGATTGGCGTGGTCGGTACCCTGATCGGCGGCGTGTTCGGGGTGCTCGCGGCGCTGAATGTCAGCGCGCTCGTGGGCTGGCTGGAGCGCATCAGCGGCCAGCATATCTTCACCTCTGACGTGTATTTCATCAGCTCGCTGCCATCGGAATTGCAGTGGGGCGATGTGGCGCTGATCTGCAGCGCCGGCCTGGTGATGAGCTTCCTCGCGACGATTTACCCGGCCTGGCGTGCATCGCAGGTCGAGCCGGCCATGGCGCTGCGCTACGAGTAAAAGACGCTGTCAGGCGGCCGGTAGCTGGATGATGAAACGCGTCCAGCCATTGGCCGACTCGGCGCGGAGCGTTCCGCCATGGGCGCGGACGATGGATTGGGTGATGGCCAGGCCCAGTCCCGCATGTTCGCTGCTGCCGGCCCGGCGTGCCGGGTCGGCGCGGTAGAAACGATCGAACAGCCGTGGGAGCAACGTCGGATCGATCGGCTCGCCGCGGTTGGCCACTTCCAGGCGCAGTTGCCCGCCGCTTTCCGCGATACCTACCTGAATATCTCCTCCCTGTGCGGTGTAGCGCAGCGCATTGTCGAGCAGGTTGGACAGGGCGCGGCGCAGCATATGCCGGTCGCCGTCCAGCGTGGCGGCGCCGTGCCGCGCCAGCCGGACCTGAGCGTCCTCGGCCAGCGGCGCGTAGTATTCCAGCAGCGCATCGACTTCCTCGTGCAACGCCAGTGGCTCACGGTTGGGCATCAACAGGCCGTGGTCGGCTTTGGCCAGGTAAAGCATGTCGTTGACCAGTTGCGCCATCCATTGCAGTTCTTCGAGGTTGCCGTGCAGGGCTTCGCGGTATTCGTCCAGGCTGCGCGGCCGGGTCAGGGTGACCTGGGTATGGGTCAGCAGGTTCGACAGCGGCGTACGTAATTCATGGGCGATATCGGCGGAGAAGGCCGAGAGGCGCTGGAACGCGTCGTCCAGGCGCTCCAGCATGGCGTTCATCGCGGTTGCCAGTTCTGCCAGTTCCACCGGCATCTGCCCCACCGGCAGGCGGGTGGTCAGTGAGCGAGCGGAAACGCTGGCGGCAATCTCGCCCATCTGCCGCAACGGGCGCAGGCCGCTGCGCGCAGCCCAGACCCCGAGCAGGGCGGTGGCCAGGGCGCAGAGGCCGACGGTCAGCCAGATCAGCCGCTGCATGCGTTGCAGAAAATGCTGGTGGTGGGTGATATCGAGCAGCAGCGTCAGTTGCAGGTCCGGCAGTTGCACGCCGAGGCTGCGGTAGTCGGCGTGCTCGGCGCGAAGGGTGTTCAGGCCAGGCCCTGCCGGCGCATCGGGCAGGCCCGCACGACTGTCAAACCAGATCTCGCCGTCGGTGCCGCGGATACGCAGGGCCAGATCGGACTGGTGGCTCAGCTCGCTCTGCAGGGCTGGCAGGCGCAAGGCGAGGTCGGTGCGGCTGTGCACGCCCTCGAGCATGCGCTGCAGGACTGGCAGGCGGCTGTTGAGCAATTGCTGATCGAGTTCGATGAAGTGGGTTTCGCTGGCGCGGCTGAACAGAATCCCCGCCAGCAACGACACCACGGCAGTGCAAGCGGCGAACAACAGGGCGAGACGGGCGCCGAGGGACAGCCGGGGCATCAGGTCGGACGCTCTTCGAGGACGTAGCCCATGCCGCGCACTGTGTGGATCAGCTTGTTGTCGTGGGCATCGTCGATCTTCAGGCGTAGCCGGCGGATCGCCACTTCGATGACATTGGTGTCACTGTCGAAATTCATATCCCAGACCTGCGACGCAATCAGCGATTTGGGCAGCACCTCGCCCTGGCGCCGCAGTAGCAGTTCCAGCAGGGCGAATTCCTTGGCGGTCAGGTCCAGGCGCTGGCCGCCGCGTTCGACCCGGCGGCGGATCAGGTCCAGGCGCAGGTCGGCCAGGCCGAGGGTGGTTTCCTGAGCCGGGTTGAGGCCGCGCCGCAACAGGGTACGGACCCGCGCCAGCAACTCGGAAAAGGCGAACGGCTTGACCAGATAGTCGTCGGCGCCCAGTTCCAGGCCGTGGACCCGGTCTTCCACAGCATCGCGGGCGGTCAGGAACAGCACCGGCACATTCAGTCCGGCGTCACGCACGGCCTGGAGAATCTGCCAGCCATTGCGACCGGGCAGCATCACATCGAGGATCAGCAGGTCATAATCGCCGGTCAGCGCCAGGTGCTGGCCGGTGTCGCCGTCGCTTGCCAGCTCGGTACTGAACCCGGCCTCGCTGAGGCCCTGGCGCAGGTACTGGCCGGTCTTGGCCTGGTCTTCGACGATCAACAGTTTCATGGGTTTCTCGGTGGCGGTAGGGCGGTGACGTTATACCTTTCCTGCATTCGGGCAGGGTGAAGCTGACAAAGTTGTAATCTTTTCGTCAGGTGGACGCCAGCGCCGGGTTTGCACAATGGCGGCCTGAAGCAATCGATGATGAGGAACACCCCGATGAAATCCCTGATGACCGCTGCCGTCCTCGCGCTGCTCAGCCTTCCGGCCATGGCCGCGCCGGGCGCACACGGGTTCGCTTTTGGCCAGCCTGCGCCAGCGGCCAAGGCCACGCGCA
This sequence comes from Pseudomonas huaxiensis, assembly GCF_003231275.1. Taxonomy (GTDB): domain Bacteria; phylum Pseudomonadota; class Gammaproteobacteria; order Pseudomonadales; family Pseudomonadaceae; genus Aquipseudomonas; species Aquipseudomonas huaxiensis. Next base: position 16,235 of record NZ_QKVL01000041.1, on the reverse strand, counting down.
CCGTCGAGGTGGTGTTGGGCGATATGTACTTCGAGCCGCGCAGCCTGGAAGTGAAGGCCGGCGAGACGGTGCGTTTCGTGGTGATCAACAAGGGCCAGGTGGCCCACGAGTTCAACCTTGGCGATGCGGCCATGCATGCGCAGCACCAGAAGGAAATGCTGGCGATGGCGACCATGGATCACGCCAGCATGGGCCATGGGGGAATGGACCATGGTGCGATGCAGCATGACGAGCCGAATATGGTGATGGTCGCGCCGGGCCAGCGCGGTGAATTGACCTGGACCTTCAGCCAGTCGACCCCGATCGAGTTCGCCTGCAACGTGCCGGGGCACTATCAGGCCGGGATGGTTGGCAAGCTGACTATCGCGCAATGACCAAAGGCAGGCTCAAACCCGATAAACTACGGCAATTTCGTCCTTCAGGTTTGAGCCATGCACCCCGCTGCAGAACATTCCCCGCTGGGTAAAGCCAGCGAATACGTTTCCACCTACACGCCTTCGCTGCTGTTCCCGATCCCGCGTACCGCCAAATGGGCCGAGCTGGGCGTCAGCGCCGAGACCTTGCCGTGGCGCGGCACCGATTTCTGGAACTGCTTCGAGCTGTCCTGGCTGCTGCTATCGGGCAAGCCGGTGGTGGCCATTGGTGAGTTCGCCATTCCTGCGGATTCGCCGAACATCATCGAATCCAAGTCTTTCAAGCTCTATCTCAATTCGCTGAACCAGACTGCCTTCGACTCGCCACAGGCGTTGCAGGCCTGTCTGGAAAAAGACCTTGGCGCGGCCGCCGGCAAGCCGGTAAGCGTGCGTATCCGCAGTCTGGGTGATGTGGAAAAAGAAGGCGTGGCCGGGCTGCCGGGCCAGTGCATCGACGAGCTGGACGTGAGCATCAGCAACTACGAGCAACCGCAACCTGAGCTGTTGCGTTGCAACAAGGACAAGGTGGTGGAGCAGACCCTGCACAGCCATTTGCTCAAGTCCAACTGCCCGGTCACCGGTCAGCCGGACTGGGGCAGCGTGGTCGTCGAATACCGCGGCCCGGAACTGGATGCAGCAAGCCTGCTGACGTACCTGATCAGTTTCCGCCAGCACGCGGATTTCCATGAGCAGTGCGTGGAGCGCATCTTCCTCGACCTCAAACGCCTGCTCGATCCTCAGCACCTGACGGTGTACGCGCGTTATGTGCGCCGTGGCGGGCTGGACATCAACCCGTACCGCAGCCTTGGCCCGGTGAGCCCGGATAACCGTCGGTTGGTCCGGCAGTAACGAAAAAGCCCCGTCTAGACGGTAATGCCAGTCAGTTAGCGTTTTTGCGCCTATGTTGGGGCCGCAAAGCGGCCCCAACTGGTTTAACTGACTGGCATTAGTCTCGACGGGGCTTTTTATTTGAGCGGGGTGGGTTCAGATCCCCATGCTTTGCAGGCTCTGAACGATATTGCGCAAGGTGGCAGTCAGGCCCGGGTGATCGACCTCGAAGCGCTCCACGGCGAGGTTGACGCCGTCGACCAGGTTGGTGTCCTGGGTTGCCGCTTCCAGTTTGATCTGGGCATCGATTTGCTCCATCAGCTTGTGGAGTTGCTCACGCTCTTCCAGCGACAGCGGCGGGTTTTGCTCCAGTTGCTCGCGCAGGGTGTTGAGCTGTTCTTGCAGTTCGCGGGCAGGCATGGTGATCTCCCTTTATCAATAGGCACAGCCATGGACCCCTGCCTTGTGCGAAAGGTCCATGCATGCCTGACAGATTAATCCACACGGGCCGGCTTTGCATGATCCGGATCAAGCGCGGGTGATCAGGGTTTCTCGCCCTTTAGCCGGCGCTGGCTGATATCGGCGAGGCAGTCGGCCAGTTCCTGCAAGTGATCGATCACCGAATGCACGCCAAGGCTGAACAGTTGCAAGGTGGCTTTGCCGCGCTTGTGCTCGCGTTGCTTGTCGTCCAGCGCCTGCCACTCGGTTTCGGATAACCCGCACAACGGGCCACAGGCCGCCAGACCGATGGTCCACAGGCCGGCGTTGAGCCCGGCCTGGAGCAGACGCGGTTCGCCGCTGATCAACACGCAGCCATCCAGTTGCCTGGCCTCGATGGCCATCAAGGCACGCCAGCAGGCGTCCGGGGCGGGCCAGGGCTTGGCGTCGTGGTGCGGCGTTGCCGCCAGCCAGTCGGGCAGGGCGCGGCTCAGGTGTTGGCCGGTGTGTGCCGGAACTTCGTCCAGCCAGGCGCAGGGCACGCGATGCCGACGTAGCCAGTCGAGTACGTCGAGGGCGCCGGGGGTAGGGAGAACGGGGAGGTCCGGGGCGCTGTCCAGGCTACGGCCGCCGAAGTCGACCAGGCAGCCACGAAGTCCGAACAGGAGCGCGGTGAAGGCGGGCGCGTGAGGCATGGCAACATCCCTGAAATATCAGGACACTACTGGCCGTTCGTGACGATTTGGTGACGGTCGTTTGACGCGTGTGGCGTCAACTATTTGCGACGCAAACGTTACTAGGCTTTATACTCGTCCACTTTGGCGCGGAGCTGCTTCGCGCGTTGCGTTCATCAGGAGAACATCTATGCGTGGGATCGGTGCGAGCGTGCTCGATCGTTTGTTCCGGGCCAGCGTGTGCGCAACTGCGCTGCTGGCGCCTTTTGCGGCTCAGGCGGCGACCGAGGAAGACCCTTGGGAAAGCATCAACCGGCCGATTTTCCGTTTCAACGACACGGTCGACACCTATGCGCTCAAACCGATCGCCCAGGGCTACCAGTTTGTAACGCCGCAGTTCCTGGAAGACGGCATCCATAACATGTTCCTCAATCTGGGCGATGTGACCAACCTGGCCAACAACATCCTCCAGCTCAAGCCGCATGCAGCCGGTGTCGATACCGCGCGGTTGATCGTCAACACCACCTTCGGTCTCGGCGGCTTCTTCGATGTGGGGACCAAAATGGGCCTGCAGCGCAACGATGAAGACTTCGGCCAGACCCTGGGCTACTGGGGCGTCAGCAGCGGTCCTTACGTGATGCTGCCGCTGTTCGGGCCGAGCACCGTGCGCGATGCGCTGGGCAAGTACCCGGATACCTACACCGAACCCTACCGCTACGTGAATCACGTGCCGACCCGCAACACCGCGCTCGGCGTCGATCTGGTCGACACTCGCGCCAGCTTGCTGTCGGCGGAGAAGATGATCCAGGGCGACAAGTACATCTTCATCCGCAATGCCTACCTGCAGAACCGCGAGTTCAAGGTCAAGGACGGCGACGTCGAAGACGATTTCTGATCTTCGGCAAGTAGAAAAGGCGACCTCCGGGTCGCCTTTTTCATTAGGGCATCCTTCCATTGAGTTGCCACAAACCGGGTTTTTATAACCACCGGTGATTTGCACTGCAAACAGCCGCACGCGAGCGGCGGTGCATGCTTGAAACGCCTGGCGGATGGGAGTACCGTCTGCGCCTTACAGGGCACCTCTGCAAGTTGCCGGTCGGCTTATTCTGACCTACAACTCAGATAGACAGAGTGGCTAGAAGAGAATCCAGTACGTGTGCTCCAACCTGTCGAGCCGCTTACGCCAACCTATTTCTGGCGCCGTTTGCCCACATGCAGAAAACCAGTGCAACGCTGCTGATAATCGATGACGACGACGTGGTGCGCGAGAGCCTCGCCGCCTACCTGGAAGACAGCGGTTTCAGTGTCCTGCAGGCGAGCAATGGCCAGCAGGGCCTTCAAGTCTTCGAGCAGGATCGTCCCGACCTTGTGCTCTGTGACCTGCGCATGCCGCAAATGGGCGGTCTGGAGCTGATCCGGCAAGTGACCGAACGTGCACCTGACCTGCCGGTGATCGTGGTTTCCGGTGCGGGCGTGATGAACGATGCTGTCGAAGCCCTGCGTCTGGGCGCCGCCGATTACCTGATCAAGCCGCTTGAGGACCTCGCGGTGCTCGAGCATTCGGTTCGCCGCGCGCTCGATCGTGCGTACCTGATCAAGGAAAACCAGCGCTACCGGGAAAAGCTCGAAACCGCCAACCGCGAGCTGGAAGCCAGTCTCCACCTGCTTCAGGAAGACCAGACAGCGGGTCGCCAGGTGCAGATGAACATGCTCCCGGAAAGCCCTTGGAGCATTGGCGAGTTTTCCTTCGAACACCAGATCATCCCGTCGCTGTATCTCTCGGGCGACTTTGCTGATTACTTCCGCGTTGACGAGCGGCGGATCGCCTTCTACCTGGCGGACGTGTCCGGCCATGGTGCATCCTCGGCGTTCGTCACTGTACTGCTGAAGTTCATGACCACTCGCCTGCTGTTCGAATTCAAGCGCAGCGGCACCCTGCGGGACTTCAAGCCGTCGGAAGTGCTCGGGCACATCAACCGCGGCCTGATCAATTGCAAGCTGGGCAAGCACGTGACCATGGTTGGCGGTGTCATCGATGAAGACACCGGGTTGCTGACCTATGCCATCGGCGGCCACCTGCCGCTGCCAGTACTGTATACCCCGGAGCAGAGCCTTTATCTGGAAGGCCGAGGATTGCCGGTCGGTCTGTTCGACGAAGCAACCTACCAGGACCACGTCCTGGAGCTGCCGTCGCAGTTCAGCCTGACCCTGCTATCTGATGGCATTCTGGACCTTTTGCCCGGCGCAACACTCAAAGAAAAAGAAGCGTCCCTGCCTGAGATTGTCAGGGATGCGGGCGGCAGCCTGGATGGCCTGCGGCAACGATTCGGATTGGCTACGCTTGGGGAGATGCCGGATGATATCGCCCTATTGGTGTTGAGCAGGAACCTTCAATGAGTACCGGTAGAATCCAGTTCGCCGAACAGAGCGGCACCTTTGTTCTGAAGTTTGTCGGTGAAGTGCGTCTGACCCTGTGTTCAGCGCTGGATGCAACTATTGAGAAGATCTTCACCGCGCTGAATTTCTCGGCGATCGTCATCGATCTCACAGAAACCCAGAGCATCGACAGCACCACGCTCGGCCTGCTGGCCAAGCTGTCGATCCTGTCGCGGCAGAAGGTTGGCTTGCTGCCGACCGTGGTGACCACCCACGCCGACATCACTCGCCTGTTGCAGTCGATGGGCTTCGATCAGGTGTTCAACATCGTCGATCGGCCGATTCCGTGCCCGGAATGCCTGACCGACCTGCCTTCCCAGGACCAGGACGAAGAGGTGGTGCGGGCCAAGGTGCTGGAGGCGCACAAGATCCTGATGGGCTTGAATGACTCCAACCGTGAAGCCTTCCATGACCTGGTGAACGCGCTCGAGCGTAGCTGAACCCTTCAGAGCCTCATCGCCGCCGCGATGAGGCTCTTGTCATTCCCGTCGCGGAAACTCCGTCGCCTCTGACCCGTCTGCATTCAACTGGAACACCCGCTCCGGTTGCCCCTGCTCATTGAAAAACACCTGGCCCAGGCCCGCGCTGTTCCACAGCCGCTCGCCGGCTTTGCTGTGGCTGGGTATGCGCGGAACCACTTCCATCAGTCGCCGGCGGGTGAACCAGTTCAAGGGCGAGCGCGGCGCGTAGAGCCAGCGGTTGAGGCGGTCGAAGGTGTCCAGCAGGCGCGCCGGGAAGCGGTTCTTGATGCCGCTGCTGGTGATCTGCCACAGGTGTGGGCTGCGTTGGCGGTGGCGGATCAGCACTTCGTAGACGAAGGAATAATGCACGTCGCCGGAGAGGATCACGTAGTGCCCCGGCGTGCGCGAATGGCGGAAGATATTCAGGATTACCTGCGCCGCGCCGCGGTGGGCCATCCAGTTTTCCGCGTCCACCAACAGTGGATAACCGCACCAGCTGAACACCTTCTGCACCGTCTCGATCAGCTTGACGCCGAAGATCGGTGCGGGCGAAACGATGATGGCCGACGGGTGGTCGAGCAATGCTTGCTGCAGTTCGCAGAGCGCTTCCCAGTCCAGCAGGCCCGAGGGCTTTTTCAGGTTGCTTTCGCTGCGCCAGCGCCGGGTGCGGGTGTCCAGCACCAGCAGGGCCGGGCTGGTCGGTAGCTGGTAATGCCACTGCTGGAAGCGCAGCAGGTCGTTGATCAACTGATCCTGCAGCGGGCTGTCCAGGTGGCGGTCGTCCCCGGCGCTGGCGAAGAGTTGCCGGCATTTTTCCAGGAGATCGCCGAACACGTCAGGATTGTTGCCCCAGGCCTGGCAGAGCAGGTAAGTCAGCAGGGCGTTGCCGATGATCCGGCGCGAGAACGGATGGCCGTAGGCGGTTTCCTCCCATTGCGCCGAAAGGTTCCAGTCATCGGTGATGTCGTGGTCGTCGAAAATCATCAGGCTCGGCAAATGCGCCAACACTCGGGCGACCCCGCCCAGTCCGGTGACGAAGCCATTCACACAGCCCTGTTCCAGCCTGTAGCGGGCTTGCTGTTCGGCGTTCAGCGGCGGTGTGTCCGGTGCAATCAGCGTCCACGGCACGGGCGACCAGACCAGCAGGTACATCGCCAGGGTTTCGCCGAAGGTCACCAGGTGGTTGTCGGCATTGCTGCTGGTGAAGATCGGTTTGCGCACGCCACCGAAGAAGCGCTCGCGCAGGGTTTCGTTGCTTTTCAACGCTGGCAGCAGGTCGCCACGGTGGTAGTAGCTGGCGGGATGGCCGTAAAGCTCGACGCTGTCGCGGATTACCGCGCCGTCCAGGCATTCCTCGAACAGGCCGAGCCGCGCAATCAGCGCGTGAATGGCGCGCAGCATCGGCCCGGCGACATCATCGGCGTAGACCTGATCGCCGCTCATCATCAACAAGGCCGGGCGCTGTGCGGGCTCATGCGGGCTGGCCAGCAGCCGGTCGGCGCAGAGCAGGCCATCCTCGGCGGGAAAGTGGGGTTTGCGGCAGGAGCCGTGGAGCAACTGGTCCAGCCGTTCGCGGACGACGAAGTTCGCACGCTGTGTGCCGTCATAAAGTAGATGCGGCGCCCACTCGGCGATGCCGTGGCCATCGAGCAGCAGGTCGTAGTCGATCCGGGTGTCGCAGGGTAGCGGTGTATCCAGAGACACATCGATCAGGTGCACGAAGGCCTGGCGACCCACCGGAATGACCTGGCAGCGAGCAGCGTCCAGTGGCAGGACCAGCGGTTCGGAAGTGGCAGCATGAAGGTGCAGTTCGGCGTTCAGCGGCTGCGAGGCGACCAGCCAGAACACGATGCGCGTCGGCTCCAGGCGGCGAAGCAGTGGCCCGGCCAGGACCAACGGCAAAAGAGAAGAGTCGGACATCAATGCGGGAGCACGAGGCTGTTTGCCAGTAGTTGCGGAAGAGGCGGGACTTTCCGCGCTGTCGCGACTACTGGCAAACCGAGATTTGTATCAAGCCTTTGCGGAAAGCAGGGCTTCGAGTTTTTCCTGGTCACGGGCGAACAGGCGAATGCCTTCGGCGAGTTTTTCGGTGGCCATGGCGTCTTCGTTGAAGGCCCAGCGGAACTGGCTTTCATTCAGTGTCAGGCGTGGCTCGGCGGCAGCGCCGGGGGCCAGTTTACGGACCAGGGTGCCCTCGTCTTCGCTGAGCTTCTGCAGCAGGTCCGGGCTGATGGTCAGTCGATCGCAGCCCGCCAGTTCTTCGATCTGGCTGAGATTGCGGAAGCTTGCGCCCATGACCACGGTGTCGTAGCCATTGGCCTTGTAGTAGTTGTAGATGCGGGTGACCGACTGCACGCCCGGATCTTCGGCGCCGACATAGTCCTGACCGCTGGACTTCTTGTACCAGTCGTAGATGCGGCCCACGAACGGCGAGATCAGGAACACCCCGGCATCGGCGCAGGCGGCCGCCTGGGCGAAGGAGAACAGCAGGGTCAGGTTGGTCTGGATGCCTTCCTTCTCCAGGGTTTCGGCGGCACGGATGCCTTCCCAGGTGGAGGCCAGCTTGATCAGCACGCGGTCACGGCCAACGCCGGCCTTGTCATACAGCTCGATCAGTTGACGGGCCTTGGCCAGCAGCGCCGGCTCGTCGAAGGACAGGCGAGCGTCCACTTCGGTGGAAATACGGCCGGGGATGGCTTTCAGGATGCCGCTGCCCACCGCGACGGCGAAGGCATCGCAGGCCAGATCGACATTGCCCTTGCTGCTGGCGATCACCTGTTTCAGCAGCTCGGCGTAGCCGGGCATGGCGGCGGCTTTCAGCAGGAGGGAAGGGTTGGTGGTGGCATCGACCGGCTTGAGGCGGCTGATTGCGTCGATATCGCCGGTGTCGGCGACGACCGTGGTGAACTGCTTGAGTTGTTCCAGCTTGGAAGTCATGAGCGTGCTCTGTCCTGTGCGGTGCGACGACATTACCCGAGCGCCGTCAGCGGCTCAAGGGCCGTGCCGGCGGGCGTCGGGAGGGTATGTCTTCGAGTGCCGCGGAGCGCGCCGGTTCCTAGTGGCCCTTTAACAATTCAGCAGCTTGATCGAGCAGGGCCAGCGGATCGTTGGTCTTGTGCACATCCACGGAAAGCAACTGACGGAACTTGCGCGCGCCCTTGAAGCCCTGGGCCAGACCGAGGATATGCCGGGTGATGTGGTGCATGGCGCCGCCGGCCTGCAGATGGGCGGCGATGTACGGCTTCAACTGCTCCAGCACCTCGCTGCGGGAAATCACCGGGGCATCGCTGCCGAACAGTTGCTGGTCGACTTCGGCCAGCAGATAGGGATTGTGGTAAGCCTCGCGGCCGAGCATCACGCCGTCGAAGGTCTTGAGGTGCTCATGGCATTCCTCGAGGGTCTTGATCCCGCCGTTGAGGATGATTTCCAGGTCGGGGAAGTCCGCTTTCAACTGCGCCGCGATGTCATAGCGCAGCGGCGGGATTTCGCGGTTTTCCTTCGGCGACAGCCCTTCGAGGATGGCGATCCGGGCATGCACGGTGAAACTGCGGCAGCCGGCATCGCGGACCTGGCCGACGAAATCGCACAGCTCGGCGTAGCTGTCGCGGCCGTTGATGCCGATCCGGTGCTTGACCGTCACCGGGGTCGACACCGCGTCCATCATCGCCTTCACACAATCGGCCACCAGCGCCGGGTGACCCATCAGGCAGGCGCCGATCATGTTGTTCTGCACCCGGTCGCTGGGGCAGCCGACGTTCAGGTTCACTTCCTGATACCCCGCCACCTCGGCCAGCTTCGCGCAGGCGGCGAGATCGGCCGGCACGCTACCGCCCAGTTGCAGGGCCAGCGGGTACTCGGCGGCGTCGTGGCCGAGAAAACGCGCGGCATCGCCATGGAGCAGGGCGCCGGTGGTGACCATTTCGGTATAGAGCAGGGCGTGGCGGGACAGCAGGCGCAGGAAGAATCGGCAGCGGCGGTCTGTCCAGTCCATCATCGGGGCGACGGAAAACCTCCTGAGTACCGGACTCGAAGGATTGCTCGGGTTTTCCGCGGGGGTATTGTGCATGCCGGTGGTCTCGTCTGCTGCCGTCTTCGGATGCATTACGCACCCTGAAAAAAGGCGGCGGAGTTTAACAGGAATGCGCTTTGCCGGCTTATCGCCCCGACAAAAACGTCACCAACTGCCGCCCATGCGAACTCAGCTTCTCCCACTCCCGAAAACAAATCCGCAGTTCCAGCGTCGCCCAGCGTTCTTCAAGTGGCAGGCAGCGTACAGGCAGTTCCTGCTCCAGGCGGCGTGCCGTGGTTTCCGGGAGCATGGCGATGCCGGCGCGCTGGGCCACCAGTTGGGCGATGGCTTCGAAGCCGGGGGCGCGGACGCGGACTTTGAGGGGCATCGACAGGTTGATCGCCAGCTCTTCGACGAAGCGCTGCATGGCCCGCTCCGCCGGCAGGCAGACGAAGGCGTAGTCGAGGGCGTCGCGCAGGCGCAAGGCGGTCCGTTCGGTCAAGGGGTGGTCGAGCGGCACCAGCAGTACCAGGCGCTCGGTGCGGAAGGGCAGGGACACCACGCCGTCGTTGACCAGGTTGCCGTCGTAGACGCCGATCTCGCATTCGCCGGCGAGGACCATGCGCAGGATGTCGACGCTCTTGTGTTCCACCAGTTGCAGGTCGATCTCCGGGTAGTCGAAGAGGAACGGTCCGAGCACCGTCGGGAGGATGGTGCTGTTGGTCACGGTGGACGCGGCGAGGTGCAGGTTGATGCGTTTCTGCCCGGCCAGTTCCTTGAGGGTGTCATGGAGTTTGCGGGCTTCACCGAGGACGCCGCGCGCAGATTCCAGCACCAGTCGGCCCGCCGGCGTCAGGTGCATGCCATCGGCCTTGCGCACGAACAGGGTCAGGCCGCTACGTTCCTCGAACAGCCGCAGGCGCGTGCTGGCGGCGGACACCGCCACCGGGAAGCTCGCCGCCGCCTTGCTCAGGCTGCCGGTTTCGGCGATAGCGGCAATCAGGCGCAGGTCGGGCAAGTCGAAGTGCATCAGGGGTTTCTCCAATTCAGAAAGCCTGCTTCGTAAAAATGCGATTCTGATGTGCTGGCTTTCTGTTCAGAATAAAGCTTGTCACATTTTGGTGCGGACCTCCATGATCAGCTTTCCTTCCCGGATTCAGCGCTACATCGATAACGGCAGCCTGTTCGCGGTGCTGTCCGCTCTGGGTTTCAGCCTCAAGGCGATCTTCGTCAAGCTCGCCTACGCGGCGGGCCCGGTGGATGCGATCACCTTGCTCGCGCTGCGCATGGCGCTGTCGCTGCCGCTGTTTCTCTGGCTGGTGTGGTTCAGTCGCGGTCAGGTCAGCGCACCGTTGACCTGGGGTAGCGCCGGGCGGGTGCTGTTGCTCGGGCTGTTCGGTTATTACCTGGCCAGCCTGTTCGACTTCTATGGCCTGCAATACATCAGTGCCGGGCTGGAGCGGCTGATCCTGTTCACTTATCCGACCCTGGTGCTGATCTTCCAGGCCATCGCCCTGCGCGAGCGGCCGACCCCGCGCGTATTGCTGGCGATGGGTCTCTGCTACCTCGGCCTGGGCGTGGCCTTTGTCCATGACGTCAGCGTTTCGGGAGTGGGCGATCAGGTGATTCTCGGTTCGCTGTGGGTCTTTGCCAGCGCCGTGACCTACGCGCTGTACTACTCGGGCACCGGGGTGATGCTCAAGACCATGAGTTCGATGCGCCTGGCCGGTCTGGCGGGCACGGCGTCGTCGCTGATGGTGCTGGGCCATTACCTGTTGACCGGGGATTTCTCGCAACTGGGCCAGTTGCCCGCGGCGGTCTGGGTGAATGCCGGGTTGATGGCGCTGTTTTCCACGGTGTTGCCGATCTACTGGGTGGCGCTGGCGATCCAGCGCATGGGCGCCACGCAAACGGCGGCGGTGGGCAATCTCGGGCCGGTGCTGACGGTGCTGGCGTCCTGGGCGCTGCTCAACGAGGATATCTCTGGGTATCAGATCGCCGGGTTGGCGCTGGTGCTGTTCGGCGTGTCGCGGTTGAAGCCGGGCAAGGCCAGGGTTGTGCCGCAGCCCCAGGCCAAGGATGCCCCGGCCTGAAACCAGGCGCGGCGCGGCAGGGGTTCAGACCTGATGTGAAACCTCTTTTGCGCCGGCCACGCGAACCCGGTTGCGCCCGCCAATCTTGGCCTGATAAAGCTGTTCGTCAGCCACCTCGAAGACCCGCGCGGCGTTCTCCGAGTGCAGCGGCCAGTTGGCCACGCCCATCGACAGGGTCAGGTGGCCGATCGTCTCGAACGTCGTCTGCTCGACCCGATGGCGCAAGCGCTCCGCGACCCGCGCCGCCGTGTCGGGACTGGTGCCCGGCAGCAGCATGAAGAACTCCTCGCCGCCGGAACGGCAGATCACGTCGTGGTCCCGCGAGCAGCCGCGCATCAGCTCCGCCAGGGCTTGCAGCACCTCGTCTCCGGCGGCGTGCCCGTAGGTGTCGTTGACCTGCTTGAAGTGATCGATGTCGATGGCGATCACCGAGAACGGGCGTTTTTCCGCCTGCCACAGGGTCACCGCGAGGTCGAGGCCGCGGCGATTGCGCAGGCCGGTCAGGGGATCGGTCTGGATGTCGTGATTGAGTTTGCCCAGGCGCTCATGCAGCAGGTTGAGGCCGATCAACAGAGCACGCTTGAGCTCCGACGACTCGAAGTACCAGGAGCGCACGCTCTCGATTTGCGCGCTGGTTTCCGGCTCGTTGATCTTCTTCGCGCCTGCGGCCAGTTGCCTGAGCGGTTGGGCGATGATCCGCGAGAACCACCAGATCAGGATGAAGCTGACCACTGCCAGCGGGATGGTCTTGAAGATCACGCTCATCAGTAACTGGTCGAGCCCTTCGAGGGTCGACTCGGTGGAGCGTTGGGCGACGATGCCCCAATGCGCCGAGGGCACGGAGGCGAAGCCCGCGAGCATGTCCATGCCCTGGCTGTTGATCACCCGTTGGGTGCCGTTGTCCCGCGTGCCGAGGGTGTCGATCAGGCTGTTGCTGCCGACGATGCTGCCGACCCGGTCGGCATCGGGGTGATAGAGCAAGCGACGGTTGCTGTCGACCACATACAGGTAAGAGCCGTTCTTGTAGTAATGCTCGCCGAGCAGTTCGTTGAGGATGCTCTTGTGCTTGAGGTAGATGCTGCCGCCGATCAGCCCGCGGTAGCGGCCGGCTTTGTCGAACACCGGCTGCGAGATGAAGATGATCAGGTTGTTCGCCGCCGACATGTACGGGCTGGAAATCAGTGGCCGGCGCTCGCGCAGGGCGGCCAGGGCGCCCTCCGATTGCAGCTTCTTGCCGAGGATCTGCAGCGTGTCGGGCGAGGTGGAGCGCACCACGCCTTCGTCGTCGGTGATGACGATGGAGTTGAAGGTGTTGGTCTGCAGGCGCAGGCGCACGGCTTCGTGGTTCAGTTGCGCGAGGTCGTCGAAGTGCTCGCCGAGCAGGTCGGCGGCGTAGGCCAGTTGTTGCTGCGAGGCTTGCAGGTAGGTCTCGGTGCTGGACGCCAGTTTGGAGGCATAGGCGTGGTTGGCTTCCAGGGCGTTGTCGATCAGCAACTGGTATTGGACGCGATAGCTGGCGTAGAAGCTGTTGAGCAGGGTGACCAGGGCGGTGATCAGCGTCAGCAGCAGAATCAGGCTGCGCAGGTCCCATCGGAAGAAATTTCTCAACTGCACCGAAGTCCCCTTGCCTCGATCCTGAATCATTTGAAGGTGTGCACGGCCCTGGCAAAGTGCCGTGGGGCGGTGACGAAGCGCGGCATACTGCGCCTGCAGCCCGAAGTTGTCGCGCCAAGGGTAATGAGACTTTGGTCGAATAGCCACAGTGTATACGTGGACATGAATTTGACTGATGGGTCACGCAGTGAACCGAAAACCACGCCGATTCAGACAGTTGTGTTGTTTCAGTAAGACCTGCAACCGCGCCGAAGGGCTTGTTTTGCACGGTGGAGAGATGGACCGCCAGGCGGGAGGGGTAATATCATGCTGACATCAATGCATGTGCCATGGATGCGGCAACCGGTTTCGGACGCCGTGGTGGGCACAGGTTCCTGGTCTATCCCGGCCACTGCCTGGCTGGATTTTCTTGAGTAGAACATGACGTCTCACGACAACCGTTCCATCGAATTGTCGCTGGCTCAACTGGCCGCCCTCGACCGGGTGATGTCCATCGCCGAGTTCACCCCGGATGGCACGCTGCTGCGGGCCAATCAGAACTACCTGGTGCTGCTGGGGTACTCGCTGGAGGAAGTCCGCGGCCGCCACCACAGCTTCTTCTGCCCGCGCAAGCTGGTGGAGAGCCCGGCTTACGAATTGTTCTGGCCACGCTTGCGCGAAGGCAGCGGACGTTCCGGGATCCAGGAACGGGTGCGCAGCGACGGCAGCAGTTGCTGGCTGGAGGCGACCTATACGCCGGTGTTCGATGGCAACGGCGAGGTTGTCCAGGTACTCAAGCTGGCCACCGATATCACCGCACGGCTGGAGCAGGAACGGGTCCAGCAGGAACGCCTGCGCATGCTGTCGCTGGTGGCGGATGCCAGCGATACCGCGGTGATGATCAGCGACAGCCAGCGGCGCATTGCCTACACCAACGCCGGCTTCGGGCGGATGTTCGGCTGGCGCGGCGACGAGGTCAAAGGCCTGAGTCCGATGGCGCTGCTGGTGCCGGACCGCGACGAGCAGACCATCGCCGAGTACTACGCCGAGATGTACGCCGCCGGCGCCATGCAGCGCGAGGAAATCGTCACCGGCAAGCATGGCCAGCGCTACTGGGCGAAGGTGGTCAGCAACCCGATCTTCGACAGCGCCGGCCAGTTGCAGCATACCGTGACCCTGTTCACCGACATCACCCAGGCCAAGATGCACGAAGCCCTGCAGCACCGGGTGCTGGAGTCCATGGCCCGGGAGCAGCCGCTGACCGAAGTGCTGGAACTTATCTGCCTGGAGGTGGAGCGCATCGCCCCGGAAATCACCGCCTCGATTCTCAAGGTCGACGAAGACGGGCAACTGCATTCCCTCGCCGCGCCGAGCCTGCCGACTGATTACAGCCGCCAGCTCAACGGCGTGCGCATCGGCCCTATGGTGGGTTCCTGCGGCACCGCGGCGTGGCGCAACGAATCGGTGCTGGTGGACGACATTGCCAGCGACCCGTTGTGGGCCGGCTACCAGGAGCTGGCGCGACCGCTGGGCTTTCGCAGTTGCTGGTCGACGCCGATCCGCAACAGCCAGGGCGCGGCCATCGGCACCTTCGCCTTCTATTTCCGCCAGCCGCGCAATGTCGCCTCGGCGCTGTTCCACCAGCGCCTGGTGGACGCCTGTGCGCACCTCTGTTCGCTGGCGCTGGAACGGGAAAACTCGCGTCAGCGGATTCGCCAACTGGCCTATTACGATGCCCTGACCGGCCTGCCCAACCGCAGCCTGTTGCAGGCCAAGGCCGATCAGGCGATCGCCACCGCCGCCCGCAACAACGAGCAACTGGCGGTGTTGTTCATCGACCTCGACCGCTTCAAGCAGGTCAACGATTCCCTCGGCCATCCGGCCGGCGACGAATTGCTGCGCAACGTGGCGGTGAAAATGCGCCGTGAACTGCGCGGCTCGGATATTGCCGGGCGGCTGTCGGGCGACGAGTTCGTGGTGATCCTGCCGCAGTGCGACGGTGACCACGCCGCCGACGCGGTGGAACGCATCCAGACGCTACTGTGCCAGCCGATGACCATCGCCAACACCAACCTGTCGATTTCCGCCAGCGTGGGCGTTGCCATGTACCCATCCGATGGCTGCGATGTGGAAACCCTGCTGCACCGCGCCGACATGGCTATGTACCAGGCCAAGAGCAGTGGCCGCGGCTGCTTCAGTTTCTTCAGCAGCGAAATGAACAAGCTGGCGCAGGAGCGCCTGGCGCTGGAAAACGCCCTGCGTGAGGCGCTGCAGAAAGGCCAGTTGCGCTTGCATTACCAACCGCAGATCGAGATGTCCACCGGGCGCCTGTACGGCGTCGAGGCGCTGGCGCGCTGGACCCATCCGCAGCTTGGCGAAGTATCGCCGGCGCGCTTTATTCCGTTGGCCGAAGAGTGTGGCCTGGTGGCCGAACTGGGTCGCTGGGCGCTGCGCGAGGCG
Organism: Pseudomonas huaxiensis; assembly: GCF_003231275.1. Classification (GTDB taxonomy): domain Bacteria; phylum Pseudomonadota; class Gammaproteobacteria; order Pseudomonadales; family Pseudomonadaceae; genus Aquipseudomonas; species Aquipseudomonas huaxiensis. Next base: position 830 of record NZ_QKVL01000041.1, on the reverse strand, counting down.
TGCCGGCAGTTGTCCGAATGGCGCGCCCGTGGTTTGGTGGTGCCGGCGGTGGCGGTGAACCTGTCGCCGACCAGCTTCCACAACCTCGACCTGCCGCGGATGATTGCCGACACCTTGCGTAGCAACCACCTGGCGCCGGCGGACCTGACCCTGGAACTGACCGAGAACATCCTGCTGGACACCAACCCCAGCACCATGAAAACCATCGAGGAAGTGCATGCCCAGGGCATTCGCCTGTCGATGGACGATTTCGGCACCGGCTATTCCAGCCTCAGCTACCTGCGGCGTTTGCCGGTGTCGGAGTTGAAACTGGACCGCAGTTTCGTCGCGGATCTTGAGCATGACGAAGCGGCGCGGGCGTTGAGCAATGCCATTCTCGGCATTGGCAAAAGCCTGCACCTGACCGTGGTGGCCGAGGGTATTGAGACGGACTCGCAGAGTGTCTGGCTGCAGGAACAGGGTTACCCGGTAGCCCAGGGCTACCTGTTCTCGCCGCCACTGGCGCCGGATGCGCTGGCGCAGTGGCTGGAGGAGCGGGTGGTGCTGGAGGCGGAGGTCGTGGGGTAGGTTTTTCTCGTACTGTGGGAGATTCACCGGACGCCGCGCAGCGGCCCCAAACTGTCCAGCACGCTTTCTATGCCCGGCTTTTTTATCGTGGATCCTTCGTTGAGTAACGGGGCCATGATCTTTGGGCTTGGGCTTGGGCTTGGGCTTGGGCTTGGGCTGGGTGGGTAGGTCTTGGGTGCTGGGAGCTTATCCATTCGATGTGGCGCCGCTGCCGGCCCCTTCCGCCTCCACGGCGTCCTACTTTTTTCTTGGAAAAAGTAGGC
>NZ_QKVL01000040.1 GCF_003231275.1 Pseudomonas huaxiensis | reverse complement strand
TTACCGCTCCTGTTGGCGGTTAAACAAAAAGGGCGATCCGCAAGGGTCGCCCTTTTTGCTTTGCGTATTTTATTTTTCACCCCTTTCTCCAAGGCGCCTACGGGCGCCTTTCTTGTTTCCGGATCTTCATACATTTGTACGAAGTGGCCGCGTCCATCCCGGATTTTGACGATGTTCAGTCCCCCGGCACCTGCATAACCTCCCCACAGGCTGCGTTGATTACCAATAACAAAAAGGAGACAACCAATGCCTGTACAAACCGAGCATGACCCGCGTTTAAAGCGTGCACTCAAGACGCGACACATCAGTATGTTGGCCCTCGGCGGCGTGATCGGCGCCGGGTTGTTCGTCGGCTCCAGTGCGGTGATCGCCTCTACCGGACCCGGCGCATTCATCACTTACGCCATCACCGGCCTGATCGTTGCGCTGGTGATGCGCATGCTGGGCGAAATGGCCGCCGCCCATCCCACTCAAGGATCATTCGTCGATTACGCGCGCATGGCCTTCGGTCGCCCGGCCGGCTATATGACCGGCTGGCTGTACTGGTATTTCTGGGTGATCGTGGTCGGCTTCGAGGCCGTGGTCGGCGGACAGATCATCAATGGCTGGTTCCCTGATCTACCGGTGTGGGCCATCGCCCTCGGCCTGATGGTCGGCATGACCTTGCTGAACCTGATGTCGGTGCATTCCTTCGGGGAGGCCGAATACTGGTTCGCCGGCATCAAGGTCGTGGCCATCATCGTCTTCCTGCTGGTGGCGGGTGCCTGGTCATTCAATCTATGGCCCGGTTCTACCGCGAGCTTCGCCAACCTCACGCAACACGGCGGCTTCCTGCCTCATGGCGTGGGTTCGCTGTTCACTGGCGTAGTAGTCGTGATCTTCTCCATGACCGGCGTGGAAGTCGCCACCCTGGCGGCCGCCGAGTCGGAAGATCCGTCGCGCAACATCCGCAAGGCCGTCAATACGGTGATGCTGCGGATCCTGGTGTTCTTCGTGCTGGCCACGTTCTTCATCGTGGTTGCCCAGCCATGGACCGAAATCACCCCTGGCAAGTCGCCTTTCGTCACCACCCTGGAACGCATCGGTATCCCCGGCGCGGGTGACATGCTCACGCTGGTGATTCTGGTGGCGGTGCTCTCGGTGCTCAACGCCGGTCTCTACACCTCGTCGCGCTTGCTTTACGTCCTCAGTTCCAATGGCGAGGCGCCGCGCTGGATCGCCGCCACCAGCCGCAAGGGCGTGCCAGTCCGCGGTGTGATCGCTTCGACACTGGTGGGTTACGGCTGCGTGGTGATCGCCGCCATCTGGCCTGACACCGTGTTCCAGTTCCTGATCAATTCCTCCGGCACCGTATTCCTCTTTGTCTACCTGATGATCTGCCTGTCGCAACTCAAGCTGCGCCGCCGCTGGGTGGCGGAAGGATCGCTGAAGTTCGCCATGTGGGCGCATCCGGTGCTGCCGCTGCTGGTGACCGGTTCGATCATCGCGGTGCTGGTGAGCATGGCCTTCGATCCGTCGATGCAGATGAGCCTCCTGCAATGCGTGATTGCCATCGTCGCCATCGCCGCCTCCTACCTGGCGCTTCGGGTGTCTGGCAGCAACACCGGGGTGAAAGGCCGGCCGGCGGAAAACGCTTAACCAAGCCGTATCGGACAGTGCCCCGTCGCGGGGCCGTCAATGGGAAGCCAACAGCATGTCAGCGAAATTTGATTTGACCCACTTGCCCAACAAACCGCTCTGGTTCGAACCGGCCCAGCCGCGTGCACGGCTGGACGGCGCGGTGGAAGCCGATGTCGCCATCGTCGGTGCCGGTTACACGGGGCTCTGGACGGCCTACTACCTGCTCAAGAGCGATCCGTCGCTGCGGGTGGTGCTGGTGGAAAAACGCGAAGTCGGCTTTGGTGCCTCCGGTCGCAACGGTGGCTGGGCCTCGGCGATCTTTCCGATTTCCCTGAACCGTGTAGCCGAGATGTATTCCCATGGCGCCGCACTCGAACTGCAGGCGGCGATGAACGACACCGTCGATGAGATCGGTCGCGTCCTCGCCCTGGAAGGGGTCGAGGCGGACTACGCCAAACAGGGTTTTCTGTCCCTGGCCCGCAGTACTCCGCAGATGAACCGGGCGCGAGCGACGGTGGAAGCCTCGGCGCGCTTCGGCCTGCCGGGTCAGTGGCGGACCCTCGATGCCTGCGAAGCCCAGGGCAGGGTCGGTGCCGAGGATGTTGTTGGCGGTCTTTACACCGAGCATTGCGCGCTGATCCACCCCGGCAAGCTGGTGCGCGGCCTGGCCCGTCTTGTCGAGCAGATGGGCGCGACGATCTACGAAGGTTCCGAAGTCACCGGGCTGACCCCGGGCCTGCTGAGTACGGCCCAGGGTTCGGTAAAAGCCGGCATCACCGTGCGCGCCACCGAGGCCTTCACCTCGCAGCAGCCGGGCCATTCGCGGTTCGTCATTCCGTTGTATTCGCTGGTGCTGGCCACCGAGCCGCTGCCGCTGGAACTGCGTCGCAGGCTGAATCTTGACCAGCGCCTGGCCTTCAACGACATGCGTCATTTGCGGGTATACGGCCAGGTCACCGCCGAGGGCCGGCTGGTGTTCGGCGGCCGCGGTGCGCCGTACAACTGGGGTTCGCGGATGTCGGAGCAGGCGGATCTGGTGGACAACATCCACGGCAAGATCCACGCAACGATGCTGGAGTTCTTCCCGGCGTTGCGCGAAACCCGCATCACCCATCGCTGGGGCGGCGCCCTGGGCGTATCCCGCGACTGGTGCCCGACCGTGAGCATCGACCGCAAGAACCGCATCGCCTGGGCCGGCAACTACGTGGGCGACGGCGTCGCCACCAGCAACCTGGCCGGGCGGATCCTGCGCAACCTGATTCTCGAGCGTGATGAGGGGATCAATCACCTGCCATTCGTCAACCACCGTTCCCCGGACTGGGAGCGCGAGCCCCTGCGCTGGCTGGGTATCAACAGCGGGCTGGCTGCCGCCTCGCTGAGCGATATCGAAGAGCGCTTCACCCATCGACCTTCCCGTACCGCGATGCTGCTGGAAAAGCTCACCGGTGCACACTAACTGACAGGAGAATCCCGTGACTGCTTTCACGATCATCAAATCCACCACCCTTAACGCCATGTCTCTGAACCCCGCCGGCCAGCGCGTCGGCGCCGACCAGGGCGACCCGCAGATCGCCACCCAGCGCCTTGCCCCTGAAGCGGTGGGCAGTCTGGGCGTGTGGGAGTGCCAGCCGGGTGGTTGGCCGGTAGTGAACCGTCCCGACACCGAGTTCACCTACATCCTTTCCGGCCGCGCCAACCTCACCGACGACGCCAGCGGTGTGGTGGTGGAAGTGAGCGGCGGCGACCTGATCATCCTGCCGCCGGGCTGGACCGGGCGCTGGGACGTGCTGGAAACCGTGCGCAAGGTCTACGCCATCTACTGATTCACGCTGTCCTTTCTTCTTTTCACCCCGACCGGCGAACCACGGGCCACGCACCCCGGTTCGTCGGTCATCTCCAGAGAATAAAAAACATGACTTCTAGCATCGCAAACTGGATTTCCGGCGCCGTCGCCGCCACCACCAGCGGCCAGCAACTGCCGGTCTACAACCCGGCCACTGGCGTGCTCACCGCCCAGGTGCAACTGTCCAGCCACGCCGATGTGGACGCGGCCGTGGCCAGTGCCAAGGCCGCGTTCCCGGCCTGGAGCAACCTGCCGCCGCTGCGTCGCGCCCGTGTCCTGAATAAATTCCTGGCGTTGCTCAATGAGCACCGCGACGACCTCGCCCGGTTGATCACCGCCGAGCATGGCAAGGTCTTCACCGATGCCCAAGGTGAAGTCACCCGCGGCATCGAGATCGTCGAGTTCGCCTGTGGTGCGCCACAACTGCTGAAAACCGACTTCACCGATCAGGTCAGCACCAATATCGACAACTGGACCCTGCGTCAGCCGCTGGGTGTGGTTGCGGGGGTCACCCCGTTCAATTTCCCGGTGATGGTGCCGATGTGGATGTTCCCGGTCGCCCTGGCCACCGGCAACACCTTCGTCCTCAAGCCCAGCCCGATCGACCCGAGCCCCAGCCTGTTCATTGCCGACCTGCTGAAACAGGCCGGTCTGCCGGACGGCGTGTTCAACGTGGTGCAGGGCGACAAGGAAGCCGTCAACGCGCTGCTGGTCCACCCCGACGTGGAAGCGATTTCCTTTGTCGGCTCGACCCCGATCGCCAACCACATCTATGAAACCGGTGCCCGCCACGGCAAGCGCGTGCAAGCGCTGGGCGGCGCGAAAAACCATCTGGTGGTGATGCCGGATGCCGATATCGATCAGGTGGTGGACGCACTGATCGGCGCCGCTTACGGCTCGGCTGGCGAGCGTTGCATGGCGATCAGTGTGGCCGTGTTCGTCGGCGAGGAAACCGCCGCGCAGGTGATGCCGAAACTGATCCAGCGCACCCAGGAACTGAAAGTCCTCAACGGCACCAACCTTGACGCCGAAATGGGCCCGATCGTGACCCGCGCGGCCCACGAGCGCATCACCGGCTACATCGAACAGGGCATCCAGGAAGGTGCAACCCTGCTGGTAGACGGTCGCGGCTTCAACGGCGAGACGGCTGGTGAAGGCTGTGGCGATGGCTTCTGGCTGGGGGGCACGTTGTTCGACAACGTCACCACTGACATGCGCATCTACAAGGAAGAAATCTTCGGCCCGGTGCTGGCTTGCCTGCGGGTCAAGGACTTTGCCGAGGCGGTGGAGCTGATCAATGCGCACGAATTCGGTAACGGCGTGAGCCTGTACACCCGTGACGGCCACGTCGCACGCGAGTTCGGCCGGCGCATTCAGGTGGGCATGGTTGGCATCAATGTGCCGATTCCGGTTCCGATGGCCTGGCATGGTTTCGGTGGCTGGAAGAAGAGCCTGTTCGGCGACATGCATGCCTACGGCGAGGAAGGGGTGCGCTTCTACACCAAGCAGAAGAGCATCATGCAGCGCTGGCCGCAGGGCACGGCCAAGGGGGCGGAATTCGCCATGCCGACCAGCAAATAAGCCATAAGCCATAAGCCATAAGCGGCAAGCTGCAAGAAAAGCAGGCGCGGTGCCTACTGCCTTTTCTTGAAGCTTGCCGCTTTCCGCTTGAAGCTGCTCAAGACAGGAGTTCGGTATTGCGCCCGGCCTGGATAGCGATCCAGAAGCGGGCGATGCCCTGGGTGGTGGTGGGCTTGATGCCGGTCAGTTGCTCCACCAGCTTCAACCGATAGACCAGGGTCTGGCGATGGATGCCCAGGTCCAGGGCGGTGGCTTTCCAGTTGCCGTCATTGTCGAGGAAGGTCATCAGGGTGGTCACCAGCGCCGCACTCTGGGTCCGGTCGTGTTCGATCAGCGGGCCGAGGTAGCGACCCACCAGGGCGCGGGCTTCGGCGAGAGATTTGGGTGCCATGATCAGCCCGGTCTCGACTTCGCCGTAACGCAGCACCGGCGCGTCGAGTTCCCGGGCCTGGGTCAGCGCCAGTCGCGCCTGTCGGACGCTTTCGCGGAATCCGCTGGCTGCGGCAATCGGTCCGCTGACACCAATCGCGGCGCGCGACCCAAGGCTGTTGCGCAGCGCTTCGATCAGGGCGCTGTCGTCCCGGCACAGCGCCAATAGCCGGCCATTGTCATTCAGCAGCAGCGGCCCGGCGTTGTGCAGGGCAGGGGCGTGATGGACCTCGTCGGGCGACCAGGGCCCGTTGCTGTCCGGCAGAATCGCCAGGCTCACCAGACGCCCGGCAAGGCCGCGGCGCTCCAGCAGCGGCCGGGCCAGGGCGAACTCGGTTTCACTGTCCAGCAGGCTGCGTAGCAGGGCCGAGCCTTCTTCGCGCTGTTGGTCGCGGTGAATCATCAGGCGTTCCAGCTCGACTCCGAGCAGGCCCACCAGCGAGCGCAGCAGAATCGAGTCGTCCGCATTGCGTTGCAGCTTGCGCGTCATCAGCAGATTGGCCCGCGCTCGCCCGGCGATGGGGATGCGCTCCACGGGCTGTGGGTCAGAATGAGTGGCATGGGTCTGGACGATGGTGGCGCCGCTCACCGCGTCCTCGATGGCCAGGTCCAGGCCCAGGGCGTCGCCGAGAATTCTCAGGCGCTCGGCCATCTCTGGCTCCTTGCGCAGGGCTTCCGCGTAGGTCTGGAACAGGCGTTCGCTGGCGTTGAAGCGCTCGCGCTGGGCTTGCAGGACGCTTTCGATCACATGGTGGGAGAGCTTGACGAACTCCAGCTCGAAGCTGGCGTGCAGCAAGGGGAACATCAGGCGATCAGCGGTCTCCAGCATTTTTGCCGAAAGGGCCGGAGCGTCGGGGCGCGGCGCGATCACCAGTGCACTGGGATTGCTCTGTATCAGGTGTTCCAGCCAGGTGACCTGCTCCTCTTCGCCAGCCGGCAGACCCAGGCCCGTGGTCATTACCAGATCGCCGGGAGACACCCAGCGCCAGGGGTCGGGCAAGTCGACGGTGTGGGCCCAGGTGATCAGCCTGCCGGTGCCGGCAAGCCCGGCGACGGCCTGCAACTTCAGCAGTTCGATATCGATCAGGTCCTGCACCGTGAGCATTGGGTCTTATTCCAGGACGTGCCGAGCCGCTTCATGCGCCGGACAGGTGGGGCATGATCTCAGATGCGTGAGGAAATTTCCTGTGTTGCACACGGCAAAACGGCCCGTGAGGCGGGCCGTTGGGGGGATGAGGGGATCAAGGAATCCGGATAATCTCCACGCCGCTCTGCACCAGCTCGAAACGGTCATCACCCAGATGATTGACCCGGTCGCCGATGGCGAGGCGGTAGGTGGTCACCGGCAATGAGGCGGCACTTCCATCGGCCTGGAGGGTAGCTTCCTGAAACTCATGCACGGGATAGATGCGCCCTTCAGCGTCCCGCGCATGGAATTGCCCGACCAGTACTGCTGTCATTTTGCTTGCGACCTCTGAAAAAAATGATATCTGTGGGCCATAGACCATGGCGCGCAGGGGGAAGTTTTGTGCGCCAGGAAAAAAACCTCACGGGCAGGGCTCATCATCTATAACTACCAATTCCCTTTATTCGTACAGGTGGAAGTGGTCATGAGCCAGGTTTATACGGTTGCTGTGCTGGTTGGCAGTCTGCGCAAGGCGTCTCTGAATCGCAAGGTCGCCCAGGCGCTTGGTGAACTGGCGCCGTCGAACCTTACGTTGAGAATCGTCGAAATTGGCGACCTGCCGCTCTACAACGAAGACATCGACACCGACCCACCCGCAGCCTACAAGGCGTTCCGCGAGCAGATCAAGAGCAGCAATGCGCTGCTGTTCGTCACCCCGGAGTACAACCGTTCGGTTCCGGGTGCATTGAAAAATGCCATTGATGTGGGGTCGCGCCCGTACGGACAGAGCGCCTTCAGCGGCAAGCCGGGCGCGGTGGTGAGTGTTTCGCCGGGGGCGGTGGGGGGCTTTGGCGCCAACCATCATCTGCGCCAGTCGCTAGTGTTCCTCGATGTGCCATGCATGCAGCAGCCAGAGGCGTACATCGGCGGCGCGGCGACCCTGTTCGATGAGCAGGGCAAGTTGTCGGAAAAGGCGCGGCCGTTCTTGCAGGGCTTTATCGACAGTTTCGCCAAGTGGGTGGCGCGGCATCAGGGTTGATGTCAGGGGGCTCACCCTGTGGGAGCGAGCTTGCTCGCGAAGGGCCGCAACGCGGCCCCGAATTGCATTGGCTTAAACCGACTGCGGCATTTCCCCCGCCGCCAGTCGGCGGTTGATATCCGCCACCACCGCCGGCAGCTCGTTGAGGGTGTCGATCAGGTAGTGCGGGCGTGAGCCCTCGAACAATGCATTGATCCGCTGGCGCTCGCTGGCCAGCGTTTCCGCGTCCAGCGCCTTGTAACCTTCATAGGTCAGGCCCAGGGCGTTGCCCGAACACACCAGCGCCACGGTCCACATCCCGGCCCGGCGACCTTCGAGGATGCCCGGTACGGTGTCGTCCACCTTCACGCATGCCGCGACATCATCGATGCCCAGCGCGATCACGTTGGCCAACGCTTGTGCTGGCCACGGGCGGCCATTAGGCGTTTCGTCGGTGGCCACCACGTGGTCGGCGACGTAGCCATTCTGAGTCGCAAGCTCCACCACCTTGTCCATCACCACTTTCGGGTAGCCCGAGCAGGAGCCGATCTTCAGCCCGTGCGCGCGCAATTGGCTGATGGTGTCCAGGGCGCCGGGGATCAGCGCCGAGTGCACGCCGATCTTTTCGATCTGTAGCGGCATGAAGCGGTTGTAGAGGGCAGTCACATCGTCGTCGCTCGGCGCGCGACCGAACACCTTGCGGTAACGCTCGGCGATCTGCGGCTGGTTGCACAGGGTGCGGATGTGGTCCCATTTGCCCATGCCCATTGGCCCGCGGGCTTCTTCGATGGACACCTCGACGTCGAACTCGGCGAAGGCCTCGACGAAGATCTGCGTCGGCGCGAAGGAGCCGAAGTCCACCACGGTGCCGGCCCAGTCGAGGATTGCTGCTTGCAGGCGTTTCGGGTTGCTGTAGTTCATTGCGGGATTCCTTGATCGTTCAAGCGGCAAATTCAGTGAGGGTGATGAATCAGATATCCACGACTTCCATTTCCCGCAGCACTTCGGCCACGGCGTTCACGGCGGCACGCATGCCGTCCGGTCCGACGCAGCCGATGCAGCCGACGCGGAAGGTCTCGACCTTGGTCAGCTTGCCGGGGTAGAGGATGAAACCCTTGGCCTTGACCCGTTCGTAGAAGTCCTGGAACTGGTAGCGGCTGTCGCGGGGGGCATGGAAGGTGACGATGATCGGCGCCTGAATCGCCGGCGGCAGAAAGCTGCGCAGGCCCAGCCTCGCCATGCCGTCGAGCAGTGCAGCGCAATTGTCGGCGTAGCGCTGGTGACGGGCGGGCAGGCCGCCTTCCTCGCGGTATTGCCGCAGCGCTTCGTGCAACGCGGCGACCACGTGGGTCGGCGGGGTGAAGCGCCATTGGCCGGTCGTGCTCAGGTAGGCGTGCTGGTCGTGCAGGTCCATCGCCAGGGAGTGGCTGTTGCCTTCGGCGGCGGCCAGGGCGTTTTTCTCGGCGAAGACGAAGCCCATGCCCGGCACGCCTTCCAGGCATTTGCCCGAGGCGGCGATCAGGGCGCTGAACGGCACCTGCGCGGCGTCGATCGGCAGCGCGCCGAAGGAACTCATGGCGTCGATGATCAACTGCTTGCCGTGGCGGGCGACGACTTGGGCGATCTCTGCCAGCGGGTTGAGGATGCCGGTGCTGGTTTCGCAGTGGATCAGCGCGACGTGGCTGATGCCGGTGTCTTCGCGCAGCAGACGGTCGACGTCGGCGGCGGTGGTCGGTTCGTCCTCTGCGGTCTGGAAGGTGCTGTAAGCGCGGCCCAGCACCTTGCAGATCCTGGCCAGGCGCTGGCCGTAAGCGCCGTTGATCAGCACGAGCACCTTGCCGTCGCGAGGCACCAGGGTGCCGATCGCTGCTTCCACGGCGAACGTGCCGGAGCCTTGTAGCGGCACGCAGTGGTGGCTGGCGTGGCCGTTGAGGATGGTCAGCAACTGCTCGCAGAGGCTGGCGGTCAACTGGTTGAAGTCGCGGTCCCAGGAACCCCAGTCCATCATCATGGCCTGGCGGGTGCGCGCCGAGGTGGTCAGGGGGCCGGGGGTCAGCAGGACAGGAGCGTCGGACATGTGGGTTCTCGCTGGCGGTGGGCAGAATCTATGGGCGCTACGTTGCAATCCGGCGCCTCATCAATCAAATTGTTTGTTGTTATGCCAGCCATAAGTCAGGCCGATAGATATGAACCTGTTCCAGCTCCGTGCCTTCGATGCCGTCGCCCGCGAAGGCAGCTTCACCCGCGCCGCCAGCCGCTTGTTCATCAGCCAGCCGGCGGTCACCGGCCACGTCAAGGCGCTGGAGGAGCACTACCAGATCACCCTGTTGCGCCGCACTGCGCGGCGGGTCGAACTGACCGAGGAGGGCATCCGTCTGGCGGCTATCACCCGTGCCCTGTTCAGCCTCGCCGAAGAAGCCCAGGCCATGCTCGAAGCCAACCGGCAGTTGCTCACCGGGCGTCTGGAAGTGGCTGCCGACGGGCCGCACCGGGTCATGCCGATGCTGGCGCTGTTGCGCGAACGTTACCCGGGCATCACCGTCAACCTGCGTCTGGGCAACGCCCAGGAAACCCTCGCCGCGCTGCTCTCGGAACACGCCGACGTGGCGGTGCTGACTGAGGTTGAGCCGCGCAAGGGCCTGTACCTGCAACGCCTGTCAGCGTCGCGGGTCTGCGCCTTGCTGCCGACCGCACATCCCTGGGCCGACCGCCAAGAGGAGCTGCCGCTGGCCGAACTGGACCGGCAGATCATGGTCCTGCGCGAGCCCAGTTCGATTACCCGGCGCACCTTCGACCAGGCCTGCGCCGAGGCCGGAATACAGCCGCGCGTGCTGCTGGAACTGGACAGCCGCGAGGCAGTGACCGAGGCGGTGGCGGCGCACCTGGGTATCGGCATCGTCTCCTCGGCGGAACTGAGCCATGACCCACGGGTAGTGGCGCGGCCGATCGAGGGCGCCGGGCTGGTCAATCAGCACATGCTCGGCTGCCTGGAGCGTCGTCGGGAGTTGCGTCTGATCCGGGCGTTTCTCGAACTGGCCGGCCAGGACTGAACACTGGTTTTTTTCGTGTGCCGGCCTAAGATGCCGGTCAAACAAGACTCAAGGCGAAACAGTGTTGAAAACGGAGAAAGACACCATCTCCATGCAACTGGTGCGTGAAGCGCTGTTGCAGAGTTGCCCCCCCGGCGCGGCCACCGCCGAGGTATTGGGCCGTGTCGGTATCGACCCGGCACACCTCGCACTGGCCGACGCCCGCGTCCCGGCCAGCGCCTATGCGCAGCTCTGGCGCTTGCTGGCGCGGCGTTGCAACGATGAGTTCTTCTGCATGGACCCCCGCGGACTGCGCAGCGGCAGCATGGCCTTTCTCTGCCGCTCGTGCATGGCCCAACCCACGGTGGGCGCGGCGCTGGCCTCGGCGCTGGAATTCCTCACGCTGATGTTCGAACACCTGCACCCGGTGCTGGTGCGTCAGCAGAGCGTTGCCGAGATCGTCATCGGCGAGCCGCACCAGGACCCGCGCCGCCCCTTCACGTATTTCACGTTCTGGATGATCGTCCACGGCGTGGCGTGCTGGCTGGCCGGGCGGCGCATTCCGATCCTGGCCATCGAGTTGCGCTGCGCCGAGCCGGATTTCTGCGATGACTACCGGGTGATGTTTTCCCAGAACCTGCAATTCGATCGCCCGCGCACGCGGATGATTTTCGCCGCCGATTGCCTGGACCTGCCGGTGCGCCGCAGCGCCGAGGAATTGCAGCGTTTTCTGGCCGAGGCGCCCGGCAATATCCTGGTCAAGTACCGCGACCCGGCGAGCCTGGCGCGGCGGATCAAGGATGACCTGCGCCGGTTGCCTGCCGCCGACTGGCCGGAAACCGAAGCCCTGGCCCAGCGCCTGTGCATCTCCGCCTCGACCCTGCGCCGGCGCCTGGCCGACGAAGGTCAGACTTATCAGGCGCTCAAGGACAGCGTGCGCAAGGAACTGGCGATCGGCTGGCTGGCACAGGCCGATATCAGCTTCGTCGAGATTGCCGAGCGCCTCGGTTTCGCTGATACCAGTTCTTTCTACAAGGCTTTTCGCAAGTGGTCGGGGAGCAATCCGGGGCACTACCGCAATCTGGTCCTTGCCAGCGGTTGAGGGAGGCGGGCATCGTCCGGGGCTGTTTCCCGCTGATGATGGGCGGAAGAGATTCTTAGGCTGTCGGCTCTCACCGAGGAGCCCTACCCATGCCATCTTCCACCCCGCTTATTTCATCCCGGGATGCCGCAGCGACACTGCACGACAACGCTGCCATCGACCGCTTCATCGCATCCAACGCTCCGCAATGGCTCAAATCCGCTTCCGTGGAAAGACTCGATCAGTTGCAGGCCAGCCTTGCGGCGCATCAGATCCTGCAAGGGCGAGTGTCCCGCCTGCTGGAGCCGATCCAGGCAATCGAGGCGTTCGTCACGCCCCGGGTACAGAACGCCGTGGCGGAAGAAGCGGGTGTGGCGCTGGATCTTCGCCAGTCGTTGTGGCGCGATATGCGGTTGCGGGTGTCGCGCCCGCTGTTTCCGGTGACCGACGTCGACCTGCCTGTCTTCAGGCTCTATTCCCAGGACAGCAGCCTGCTGCTTCGCGTGCTGCAGAACTTCACCGAGGCCCAGGCCAAGGCCAGCAACTATTACCCCGGCGCAGGAGTTGTCCAACGGGGGAAGATGCTCGATCTGCCCCCGGAGCGCCTGGCCGATATATGTCGTCGCCTGGACCTGGGCAAACAGTACCAGGAACACTTGGATACCCTGCTGCAGCCAGCCGAGAGCCAGGTGCTGCAACAGGTGCGCCATCTCCTGACCGAGGACATGCGCTGCACATTGGCCGCGCACGCTCACAGCGCTGCTCTGAAAGGCCACATCGACGAGGATGTCATGGAAGGCTTGCTGGCGCTGGCCGCTGCCGATCCGGGCGCGGACCCGGCACAGTTGCCCCTGCGCTGTCGCACACTTGAGGTACTGGGCGTTGTCGTGCCTGGCATCCTGGTCTTCGAAGCCCGTGAACAGTGTTTGCCTGGTGCTGTTCGCGAGCACAGCGTGGCACCCGCGCGACAACAAGTGGTTGTCTACTGGCCGAATGACCCGCATCAGGCTTTGCGCCAGCATGCCTCCTGGTATGCGCTGGCCACAGACCTGGGAAACGACCTCAAGAACAGCCGCTACCGGGAGCGTTTCACTCATCAGCTAGCCCAGGATGACCGGCTGGGCTTCATCATGAAGCTTTCTTCGCGTCTGGAGGCCGCTCGCCCGGAACTGGAGGTGGCCGGGCTGGCGGCGGAAAACGTGGTGTTCGGTCGTCTGGTGCAGGCCCGGATCACTCGGCTCAAGGCCGATGCCGCAGCCTTGGTGGTGCCAACGGCGGCAGTGGATCTGGAGGTTTACCAGCAACGCGTCCAGGCGCTGGAGTCGGCCGGCATGTCGGTGCTGATGTCGGCCGCGTCGTTCTTGCCATTGATCGGTGAGTTGATGATGGTGAACCTGGTCAGGGAAATGCTCGGTGACGTCTACGAGGGTGTGCAGGAGTGGCGTCAGGGACATTGCGAAGAGGCGCTCGATCACATGCTGGGCGTCGTGCGCGACCTGGTGCTGACGATGCTCGGGTCGGTGGCAGCGGTGACGGTTGTGCGGACCTTGCAGCGCAGTGAGTTCATCGGACGGCTGCTACCTGTGCTTCGGGCCGATGGTTCCCTGCGCCTCTGGCTCGCGGACCTGTCCGCATATGCCTTGCCGCTGACGTCGCTGCCATTCCCGCACCAGCGCGATGTCGACGGCCTGATCCGTATGCAAGGCCGCCAGTGGTGGCGCCAGGACAACCGGGTGTTCGAAGTCCGGCAGGACTCGGCCAGCGGTCGCTGGCTGATTCTTCATCCCAGCCGCCCGGACGGCTACTCGCCGGTGTTGAACGGAAACGGCCATGGCGCCTGGTGGTTGCCCGGTGAGCATCCGTTGCAATGGCAGGGCACTACCCACCTGTTGCGGCGGCTGCTGCCCGGTACGGAAGGTATCAGCGATGTCGCCTGTGAGCAGGCGGTCACAGTGGCCGGAGGCAATGAGGCGATGTTGCGTGGTCTGTTGGTAGAGCGTCGCCCTGCACCGGCGGCCTTGCGCTATACGCTGGAGCGGTTCGTCCTGGATGCACGGATCGACACTTTCTTCGCACATTTGCAGGGGGGGCAGTCGATGGAGTCGCTGGACCCTGAACTGTGCGGTTTCGTGCGAGCACTGCGCAATCGACCGCACGCTTCGCCGGCCGAAGAGCTGGCTGCCTGGCAGGCAGAAGAGGCATCGCTGCGGGCATCGCTGTTCGACCACATCGTTACCCGGCCATCGTCGACGCTCGACAGCCGCGAAAGCTTGCTGCGTCGCGATTTCCCCGGCCTGCCCGTGCAGCATATCCAGGTGTTGATCGACGAAGCGGGGCGGGAGGCGCTGCTGTCCATGGACGATCATGCACGGGTCCCCCTGGCCATGGCCGAGCGCGCTCGCCAGGCATTGAGCGAGGTGCGCATCAGCCGTGCGCTGGAAGGTTTCTGCCTGCATAACACCTGCAGCGACCTCAGTGTGCGCCTGGCCTTCGGTTTGTTGCGCCATCTGTCTGGCTGGCCCGAGGGCCTGAGTTTCGAATTGCGCGAGGGAGGGGTGAGCGGCAGGACAATAGAGCGGCTGCTGCCGCTGTCCGACACTCGGGAGGTACGGGTTCTGCTGCGCATGGGGGCGCAGTTCGAAGTGCTCGATGAGCAAGACTATGCAGCCAGTCAGGGCCGCCTTGGCAGCCTGTTCGAGGCGATCGTGGAGGGGCTGGGGCCGGACCACGCCCAGGCCTTGGGACTGGAGACGACCGATGCGGGTGAGCGCTTGCGCCAACTGCTGCTCAACCGTGCCATTACCGAGCGCCAACGCTTGCCCATGTTGCTCGGCATTACCCCTCGCCCCGGGCTGTTCAATCCCTTGCAGCGCACGATCGATGGTCGTCCTGGCTATTTGCTCAGCGGTCGCGGGGCTGTGGGCCGGACATCGCTGACCAGTATGGTCAGGTCACTGTTCCCGGGCTTCGATAACTATGAAGTGGACGCCTTCCTTGAACAGATCGGCGGAGCGCAGGGTGACGCCATGAGCGAGTTGCTGCGCTACCAGCGTTCGCTGCACTGCCTGGAGGAAAACCTGTACCGCTGGCAAATGCAGGCGACCGTCCAGCAGGCCAGCGGTCGCCGCCGGGTCATAGAGGAAATCCGCCGTTGCTGGAGCCGCCAGACTGCGCCGATGTTTGGTCATGACGGCGCTGTGCTGGGGTACCGCTTGAACCTTGGCTATGTGGCGACCGGGGACCTTCCAGAACTGTCGGCCGAGATCGATTTTTCCCATGTGGTCGAGCTGACTTTGCCTGACGCGCAGCAATCGCAGCGTTTGAGCGGATTTCTGCAGCGCTTCACCCGCCTGCGCTGGCTCGACCTGAGCGGGAATGCCTTGACCGACATTCCCCAGGCCATTGGCAATATGAGGGATTTGCGGCAACTGGTCCTGGAAAGCAACCTGATCCGCATCAGCAGCATGGGTCAACAAATCCTCTCATCGCTGGGAAATCTGGAGACGCTCTCCCTCGATCATAACCCGCTGACTGTACCGCCGGACCTGAGCCAACTGCCACGCTTGCAGCGTCTGGGCCTGCGCCAGACACGGCTGCGCAGCCTGCCACCGGGGCTGTTGACCCGGCCTTTCCTGGAAATGGCGGATTTGCGCGGCAATGAACTGGAAACATTGCCGCAGGCTTTCTTCGAGTCGCCCGCGCAGGTCCGTAATGCACTGCTGTTGCAGGGGAATGCGTTCTCACCGGAGATACGCTCGCGGCTGTGGGACACCACCGGCGAAATGCCCGTGCTGGGCGAGTCGTTGCGCCAGCGTTGGCTTGAGGACTCCCAGGGCGAGGTTCTGCAGGAGCGCAGTGCACGCTGGGACCGCCTGCTGGCCGAACCCAACTCCAGTGACTTCTTCGCATTGCTGGGGCGTTTGCTGAATACGGCTGAGTACCGTCTGGCAGGCGCCGACCTGCGCATTCGCGTGTGGCGCATGTTGAATGGTTGTGTGGAAAGCACCGAGCTGCGGCAAAACCTGTTCGACCTGGCGTCGGGACCGACGACATGCGCCGACAGTGTGGAGTCCAATTTCAGCGTGCTGGAAGTTCGTTATCTGCTGCATCAGGCTCGTTCGCAGGCCACATGGGGCATGCCGCAAGGTGGCTTGCTGCGTTTCTGCCGGAGGCTGTTCCGTCTCGATCGGCTGGAGCAGCACGTGCGCCAGGTGATTGCCGAGCGCTACGCGCAAGGGCGCGGGGTGGATGAAGTGGAGGTCAGCCTGGCCTACCGCACTGGGCTGGCGCGCGAGCTGGAGTTACCCGGCCAGCCAAACCATATGGACTTTAGCCAGATCGCGGGGGTCACCCCGCAGGACTTGCGCGAAGCCGTGACCATCGTCCGGACCGATGAACAGGGCGAAGCGCTGGCGCGATTCATCGCCGGACGCGATTACTGGCTGGAACATTTGCGCGAACAGCATCAGAGGGCGTTCACCGAACTGGAGGACAGGTTCTGGCAGCGCCTGGACCAGCTCAGTGGCCAGGAGGGCAGCCTTCCCGAGGGTGAATACATTGCGCGGATGAACAGTCTCGGCGCCGCGCGCACTACGGCGCTCCAGACCTTGGCGCTGCGTCTGACCGAGGAGGCATTGCAGCAAGACAGCCCAACTTGAGCCGCCCGCCATGGGGCGACGCCTGTCGTCCCATGGCCAAACCAGTCATCCAGATTGACAGCTTTGACCATTGCCCCAACTGAGCGCCAGCGCGACTATCTTCGGACCTTTCGTTATTCCAACAATAAGAAACGAGGAGTTCGGCGATGCGTGATTACAGCGCGGCGGCACGTACCTTCAATTACCCGCAAGCGTCCCGTGCGGCGCTGGCCGGCAGTCTCGAGGCGCTCAACGCCTGTGTCGAATGCTGTGACCGACATGCCGGTGGCGACCGTATCGCTCTTCACTGTGAAGGGCGTGATGGACAAAGCGCCAGTTACCGTTTCAGCGATCTGCAGGCCCGCGCCGCGCGCTTTGCCAATGTGCTCAAGGCCCAGGGCGTCTGCCCCGGCGACCGGGTAGCGGGGCTGTTGCCGCGCACTGTCGAGTTGCTGGTGACGGTGCTCGCCAGTTGGCGTCTTGGCGCGGTCTATCAACCCTTGTTTACCGCGTTCGGGCCGAAAGCCATCGAGCACCGGCTGCACGCCTCGGGTGCCAAGGTGGTGGTCACCGACCCGAACAACCGCGGCAAGCTCGATGATGTCGAAGACTGCCCGACGATCATCTGCGTCCAGGCTGATGCCAGCCGTGGCGATCTGGATTTTCACCGTGAAATCGAGGCTGCCGACCCGCACTGCGAGCCGCTCCTGTTGCCGGGCGAGGCGCCGTTCCTGCTGATGTTCACCTCCGGCACCACCGGCCCGGCCAAACCGCTGGAAGTCCCGCTGCGCGCTATCGTCGCTTTCCAGGGCTACATGCGTGACGCCATCGACCTGCGTCCCGACGACAATTTCTGGAACCTGGCCGATCCGGGCTGGGCCTATGGTCTCTATTATGCGGTCACTGGGCCTTTGTCCCTGGGCCAC
The DNA here is from genome assembly GCF_003231275.1 of Pseudomonas huaxiensis. GTDB lineage: Bacteria > Pseudomonadota > Gammaproteobacteria > Pseudomonadales > Pseudomonadaceae > Aquipseudomonas > Aquipseudomonas huaxiensis. The sequence continues at coordinate 34,960 of NZ_QKVL01000040.1, read as the reverse complement.
GCGACGACGTTTTTCGATGGGCCGTTCAGCGTCGAGAGCACCTGCCGGGTCATCGACAAGTACGCCATCACCAACCTGGCCGGCTCGCCGACCGCCTACCGCATGTTGATCGCCGCCGGCGAGGGGTTTTCCGCGCCGATCAAAGGCCGCCTGCGGGTGGTGAGCAGCGCCGGCGAACCGCTTAACCCTGAAGTGATCCGCTGGTTCCGCGACCAGCTGGACGTGACCATTCACGACCACTACGGCCAGACCGAGCTGGGCATGGTGCTGTGCAACCATCACGGCCTGGAGCACCCGGTTCACCTGGGCTCTGCCGGCTACGCGATTCCCGGTCACCGCATCGTGGTGCTCGATGAGCAGCACCAGGAACTGCCGGCCGGACAACCGGGCATCCTTGCCGTTGACCGCGAGCAATCGCCGCTGTGCTGGTTCGGTGGTTACCACGGTCTGCCGACCAAGGCCTTTGTGGGCAAGTACTACCTCAGCGGCGACACCGTCGAGCTGAACCCGGACGGCAGCATCAGCTTCGTGGGGCGTAGCGACGACGTGATCACCACCTCCGGCTACCGCGTCGGCCCGTTCGATGTGGAAAGCGCGCTGATCGAGCACCCGGCGGTAATCGAGGCGGCGGTGATCGGCAAGCCCGACCCGGAACGCACCGAACTGATCAAAGCGTTCGTCGTGCTCGGTAGCGGCCACGCGGCCAACGACGAGTTGGCGGAAATCCTGCGCCAGCACGTGCGCCAGCGCCTGTACGCCCACGCTTATCCCCGTGAAATCGAATTCGTCAGCGAGCTGCCCAAGACCCCGAGCGGCAAGCTGCAGCGTTTCATCCTGCGCAATCAGGAAATCGCCCTTCAACAAGCAGCGCAAGCCCACAAAGCCAGCGCCTGAGGACAGCACCATGCAAATAGCCAACAAGAACTTCATCGTCAGCGGCGCGGCCTCGGGCCTCGGCGCCGCCACAGCGGAAATGCTTATCCAGGCCGGCGCCCGGGTGATGCTGGTGGACCTCAATGCCGAGGCGGTCGCCGCCAAGGCGCAAGCGCTGGGCGAGAACGCCCGCCATGCCGTCGCCGACATCAGCCAGGAAGCCGCGGCCCAGGCTGCGGTGGATGCTGCCGTCGAAGCGTTTGGCAGCCTGCACGGGCTGGTCAACTGCGCCGGCATCGTCGGCGCCGAGAAAGTCCTCGGCAGAAATGGCCCGCATGGCCTGGACAGCTTCAGCCGGGTGATCAACGTCAACCTGATCGGCAGCTTCAACATGCTGCGCCTGGTGGCCGCGGCCATGGCCGAAGGCGAGGCCGATGCCGATGGCGAACGCGGGGTGATCATCAACACCGCCTCCATCGCTGCCTATGACGGCCAGATCGGCCAGGCCGCCTATGCCGCGTCCAAGGGCGCCATCGCCAGTCTGACCTTGCCCGCCGCCCGCGAACTGGCGCGCTTCGGTATCCGCGTGATGACCATTGCCCCCGGTATTTTCGAAACCCCGATGATGGCCGGCATGACCCAGGACGTGCGTGATTCGCTGGCCGCCGGGGTGCCGTTCCCGCCACGCCTGGGCCGCCCGGTGGAATATGCCGCGTTGGCTCGCCACATCATTGAAAACAGCATGCTCAATGGCGAGGTGATCCGTCTCGACGGCGCCTTGCGCATGGCTGCCAAGTAATTGCAGGAGAAGATCATGACCCTCGCCAATGACCCGATCGTAATCGTCAGCGCCGTGCGCACCCCCATGGGTGGCCTGCAGGGTGACCTCAAGAGCCTGACCGCGCCGCAGTTGGGCGCCGCCGCCATTCGCGGTGCGGTGGAGCGCGCCGGCATTGCTGCCGACAGCGTCGAGCAGGTGCTGTTCGGCTGTGTGCTGCCCGCCGGCCTCGGCCAGGCGCCGGCCCGCCAGGCCGCACTGGGTGCCGGCCTGGACAAAGGCACCACCTGCACCACCCTGAACAAGATGTGCGGATCCGGCATGCAGGCCGCGATCATGGCCCATGACCTGCTGCTGGCCGGCAGCGCCGAGGTGGTGGTCGCCGGGGGTATGGAAAGCATGTCCAACGCCCCGTACCTGCTGGACAAGGCCCGCAGCGGTTATCGCATGGGCCATGGCAGGATCATCGACCACATGTTCTTCGACGGCCTTGAAGACGCCTACGACAAAGGCCGCCTGATGGGCACCTTCGCCGAAGACTGCGCCGAGGCCAATGGCTTCAGCCGCCAGGCCCAGGACGATTTCGCCATTGCCTCGCTGACCCGTGCGCAACAGGCGATCAAGGACGGCAGCTTCGCCGCCGAGATCGTGCCGGTGGAAGTCACCGTAGGCAAAGAGAAGGTGCTGATCAGCGATGACGAGCAACCGCCGAAGGCCCGCCTGGACAAGATCCCGCAACTCAAGCCGGCCTTCCGCGACGGCGGCACGGTGACTGCCGCCAACTCCAGTTCGATTTCCGACGGCGCCGCGGCGCTGGTGCTGATGCGCCGCTCCCGCGCCGACCGCCTGGGGCTCAAGCCACTGGCGGTGATCCACGGCCACTCGGCGTTCGCCGACGCGCCAGCGCTGTTCCCCACCGCACCAATCGGCGCCATCGAAAAACTCATGCAGCGCACTGGCTGGAGCCTGGCCGAGGTCGACCTGTTCGAGATCAACGAGGCCTTCGCCGTGGTCACTCTGGCAGCGATGCAGTCGCTGGACCTGTCCCACGACAAGGTCAACATCCACGGCGGCGCTTGCGCCCTGGGCCATCCGATCGGTGCGTCCGGCGCGCGCATCCTCGTCACGTTGTTGTCGGCCCTGCGCCAGAAAGGCCTGCGCCGTGGCGTTGCGGCAATCTGCATCGGCGGCGGCGAAGCCACGGCCATGGCCGTCGAGATCCTGAACTGAGGTGCACCATGCTGGTTAACGACGAGCAACAACAGATCGCCGACGCAGCGCGGCAGTTCGCCCAGGAACGCCTGCGGCCGTTCGCCGAGGAATGGAGCCGCGAGCACCGCTTCCCGAAAGAGGCGATGGCGGAAATGGCCGACATGGGTTTCTTCGGCATGCTGGTGCCGGAGCAGTGGGGCGGTTGCGACACCGGCTACCTGGCGTACGCCATGGCCCTGGAAGAAGTCGCCGCCGGCGACGGCGCCTGCTCCACCATCATGAGCGTGCACAACTCGGTGGGCTGCGTGCCGATCCTCAAGTTCGGCAACGAGGCGCAGAAACAGCAGTTCCTGGTCCCGCTGGCCGGCGGCGCCATGCTCGGTGCCTTCGCCCTGACCGAGCCGCAAGCCGGCTCCGACGCCAGCAGCTTGAAGACCCGTGCCCGCCGCGACGGCGACCACTACGTGATCAACGGCTGCAAGCAGTTCATCACCTCCGGCCGCAATGCCGGGGTGGTGATCGTGTTTGCCGTGACTGATCCTGCTGCGGGCAAGCGCGGCATCAGCGCCTTTATCGTACCCACCGACAGCCCTGGTTATCAGGTGGCGCGGGTCGAGGACAAGCTCGGTCAGCACGCCTCCGACACCTGCCAGATCGTCTTCGATGACGTGCGCGTGCCGGTGGCCAACCGCCTGGGCGAGGAGGGCGAGGGCTACAAGATCGCGCTGGCCAACCTCGAAGGCGGCCGCATCGGTATCGCCGCGCAATCGGTGGGCATGGCCCGCGCCGCGTTCGAAGTGGCCCGCGACTACGCCCGCGAGCGCGAGAGCTTCGGCAAGCCGCTGATCGAGCACCAGGCCGTGGCGTTCCGTCTCGCCGACATGGCCACGCGCATCGCCGTGGCCCGGCAGATGGTGCATCATGCTGCGGCCCTGCGTGATGCCGGGCGGGCGGCGCTGGTGGAAGCCTCGATGGCCAAGCTTTTCGCCTCGGAAATGGCCGAAAAGGTCTGTTCGGATGCCTTGCAGACCCTGGGCGGTTATGGCTATCTGAGCGACTTCCCGCTGGAGCGGATCTACCGCGATGTGCGGGTCTGCCAGATCTACGAAGGCACCAGCGACATTCAGCGCATGGTCATTGCGCGCAATCTTTGAAGGGAGCAGCTTGCATGACGTTCGAAACCATTCTGTTGGAAATCCGTGGCAAGGTCGGCCTGATTACGCTCAACCGGCCCCAGGCGCTCAACGCCCTGAATCGCCAGATCATCGGCGAGCTGAACCAGGCGCTGGACAGCCTCGAAGCCGACGCCAACATCGGTTGCATCGTTCTCACCGGCTCGGCCAAGGCGTTCGCCGCCGGGGCCGACATCAAGGAAATGGCCGAGCTGACGTACCCGCAGATCTACGTCGATGACCTGTTCAGCGACTGCGACCGCGTCGCCAACCGGCGCAAGCCGATCATCGCCGCGGTGTCCGGCTTCGCCCTCGGTGGCGGCTGTGAACTGGCGCTGATGTGCGATTTCATCCTTGCCGCTGACAACGCCAAGTTCGGCCAGCCGGAAATCAACCTCGGCGTGCTGCCGGGCATGGGCGGTACCCAGCGCCTGACCCGCGCGGTGGGCAAGGCCAAGGCCATGGAACTGTGCCTGACCGGCCGCCTGATGGGCGCCGAGGAAGCCGAGCGCGCCGGCGTGGTGGCGCGCATCGTGCCGCAGGCCGAACTGCTCGATGAAGCGCTGAAAGTGGCGGCGGTGATCGCCAGCAAGTCGATCCCGATTTCGATGATGGTCAAGGAATCGGTCAACCGCGCCTTCGAAGTTACCCTGTCCGAGGGCGTGCGCTTCGAGCGTCGGGTATTCCACGCCGCATTCGCCACCGAAGACCAGAAGGAAGGCATGGCGGCGTTCATCGCCAAGCGCGAGGCGCAGTTCAAGGATCGTTGATCCGAGCAAGATGTACCGCCAGGGCTATAAGGGCCGGGGGTGAAATGCGACTTCCATCCAGTACCAGGAAGTATGAGCATGACCCCGACCTTGTCGCCCTACGGGCAACTGGCCTTGAGCGCAACGCTCTGTGGCCCGATTGCCCGTCATTTCGTCCTCCGACCTGGCTTGCGCGAGGTGGCGAGGCATATCATCGAACAACAGTGGCTCGAGCGCCGGATCGCTGGCCCGGGGCCTGAGCAGATAAGGCTGTTCCGCTGGGTCGCGGATAACGGCTACCGGGTTCAAACCCTCGCCGATGCGTTGATCGAGCGTTTTTGCCGGCCAGACTCCCCGCGTCTTTTGAGCGGCCAGGATTTTCTCAGTCTCCAGCCTGGCGCGGAGTTTCCTCAGTCGAGCACGACAGACGTACAGGCTGTGGACAAGCTGCTCAACGAGTGCGGACCTTTTCTGCTGGATGAATACAAGCTGCGCCTGGTGGCCTACTGGGGGCATGGCGCGGCAGGACAGCCCAGCCCATGGAAGTGGCTGGCGTCCTACTTGCAGGAACAGTGCAAGGCGGTTATCGGGCTCGAACGCATTGACGGCACGCTCGATTCGCAGGAGGCCGCGACGGCTTTGGTGGTCGCTCTACGCCCTGAGGCCGACCAGCGCGCCGAGCTGGGAAATCTCGGCGACACCCGTGTCTGGTTGTTGAGCCTGGATATCGGTCCCTGGCAATGGCTGGATGCCGAGTTGGCCAGTGCGGTGTTGATCGAGCGGGAGATGCCCGAACAACAACGCACCCTGGTGATGCTCTACAGCCTGTCTGGCCGCGTGTACCGTTTCGATTCACGTCAGGCGTTGCTGCACATGTTGGCGTTTGGTGGTGAGCGGCGTGGCGTGACACCCTTCGGCCTGCACCTGTACAGCACCCGCGATTCAGTGTTCTTGACTCAGGCGCGGCTGCTGCTCGAGCAACAACTGTTGTTGATTGACAGGATCGCCACTTCGATCGCTGAAACGGAGGGTGATCCGGTCGGGGCGTTGGCCCGGCGTCTGGATGAAGCCACGTCGTTGCTACAGATCTGCGAGGAGAATCAACACAGCCTCTGGCAACTGCATTTTGCTGTGCTGCCGGACTGGCTAAAAACGGCGAGTATCGAGGACCGCAGGGCCTATGGCGATGGCTTGATCGAACTGGCCAGCTTGCAGCAAAGCAGTGGCGGCCGGTCGTTTCTCTACGACATCCAGCCGATCAGCCAGTACGCCCGAGAGCAGGTGCACGCGGCCATTGTGCAGGATCATCCCGAGGCGAGCGCGCTCGACGTCGACGCGGTCGAAGTGGTCAACGATCGGGTTACTGCCAGTGGCAGTGGCAGCGGCGGCAACTTTGTCGCCACTGGCACTCACGAGACTGTACGGCTGAGCCTGCCGCAGTTTGCCCTGGAAAACCTGACGGCGCTGCGCGCCGGGACCGTGGCCTTGCACATGCGTGATGGCAGCGGGATGCCGGATTGGTTGAGCCTGGACTACGCGAAGGCATTGGTGGCCCGACTCGACCTGGGCAAGGCGTATCCCGAGCTGCTGCGGCGCACGCTGCTCGATGACCCGGTGGCGTTGCCCCATCGTCAGCGTTTGTTCATCGAACAGGTGCGCCTGCAACTGCCGCTGCTGGCGCTGGAGAAAAAGCTGCGCGGGCAGGACGGCATCACTGCCATGGGCGTGCAGTTGGTTAACGGGGTGTTTCGCCCGGAGCGCGGCGAGCCGGATGTCGCGCGCCTGCACCCCTTGTCTTTCATCGCGCGGGAGGGCGCCACTGCGGATGTGGCGCACAACGCCTATCTGATCGAACGTTTCGACTTTCATAGTGGCCCCAGCGTGCTGTACCGCCCGTTGCATCGGCAGCCGCTTCGCCAGTTCGCCAGCCGCGAGGCATTGTTCCAGGCCGTGTGCCAGGAAGAGGCGTTACAGGAGGACCTGCTGGCACGGCTGGATGAGCGCGCACAGGCCGTCTACGGTAAGGGCGGGTTCGAGCAGCCGCATGTCCTGCGCTACACGCCCGGCGCGGAGTACGGGCCGTTCGAGGTCCCGCCGCCGGCCAGGTTGGGCGAGGCAACGTTGAGAGGCAATGTACTGGAGCACCTTTATGAGTCTTGCGCGCAGGAATTGCTGAGCCGGGCCGAGGACCAGTCGGTGTCCAACAGCGAGAACCGTTGGGCGGCCTACCAGGAATTGGGCTTGTTGATGTTCAACACCTTGTTGCCGTTGCTCAACGGACCGGTCGCGGTTTCGACCTGGATGGTGCAGGCCTTCGCTGACCTGCAAAGCGACTTGCAGCAGAGCGAGCCGCCCGAGGCACAGTTGATCTCCCACCTGTTCAACCTCGCGTTGATGTTGACGGCCCTCCCGCCCGCGCCTGGCATTCTGGGGGTGGGCCCTGGCATGCCCGAGGTTGATCCGGCGAGGGCTGATGTCTCGGCAGTGCCGCAGTGGAGGCTTGAACCGGCCGGTTCCCCGTCGGGTGACGCATTGACCCAGCTCGATTTCAGTTGGGCAACCGTGACACAACACCTGAGTCAAGCCCAGCGCGAGTCGCTTGCGTCTTGCCAGGTGGACCTGACGCCCGGGCAATTGGGTGTGGCGGTGTCCGATGGCCCTATGGCCGGGTTGTTCCAGTATCAGCGTCGCTGGTGGGCGCGTGTCGAAGGTCATGTGTATGAAGTGCATGCCAGCGACGATGAAGTGCGGGTGGTGGGTGAATCGGGCCAGTTGGGCCCCTGGTTGCGCCTTGACGCTTCCGGGACGTGGCAATTCGACCTTGGCATGCGCCTGCGCGGCGGCATGCCGCTGGGCAGGCGCATCGAACAAATGCGGGTCGCCAACCGGCAGCGCATCACCGAGCTGGAGGGCCGGCATGTCGATCTTCTGGGGCAGCGGCTGGCCCTGAACCTGGTACTTGAAAAAGACCTGCGGGACACCAGCATTGAGCCGCGCCCTTCCGAGCCGTTGCTTAGCCGTTACGCCGATGGTTTGCGCGCCCATAGTCGATTGGTGAAGGAGATCGATGAAAACTATATCGCCTTGAACCAATTGAAGAGCCAGCCGCACTTCAATCAAGAGCATGCCCGCTACCTGTTCGAGCAGGTGAGCAATCGCTCGCAACTGCTCCACGTGCTCAAATCACAGTTGACCGACAGCCGGTTCGGCACCATTGCCATGGAGGTGCGGCGGGGCGAAGGCTACAGCGCTGCGGCCAGGCAAGGTGATTACTACGAAGCCTTGCTGGTCGAGTGTGAAAGCGCCAAGGCACTTATCGCTGATGCAATAACCACATTCGCAGAGATGCGCGAGCTGTGTCAGCAATTGAGCAGAGTAATGCCGATGGGGCCGGGGCTGGTCACCGAGTTTCTCCGTATCCGGCGTTCGGCACCCTCGCTCTGGGCTTGGCGATCCAGTGAGTTCAACATTACGGCGGTGCTTGTTCTCGGTACCGAGAAACGCGATGACTTGGCACTCTACGAATCGATCAAACTGGTGCGCCTGGCCTTGCAAATGCAAATCGAACTGGAGAGCGAGGAGGGTTTCACCGAGCAGGAGCGCATTGCGGTTCTCGACGGCTGCGCGCGCAAGTACGCGATGGCCCGCGAGGGTATGGGCACGGCCTTGGCGGACACCACCACTGAGCCAGGCGGGCGCTGGCTCGCGGGGTTGATCAGTACGCTACGCGTGCTTGAGCAGGATGCCGAAGAGGCGCTCGCCGCACTGATTCGCGCCCAGTCTGGCGACAGCGAGGCGCATGTGCCACCGGCCGATCGCAAGCAGGTGGTGATCAAGACCCGCAACCGCGGCGTGGTGGTCGCGCGGCAGCGCAAGTCGAAGGCGGGCAAGGTCGAGACGGTGGTGGTCGAGCCGCTGGAGAACAGTGAGTTGGCCCGTTTTGAGGAAACCGCCGAACCGGGTGTCTGGCAAATGCTCGATTCCGAGCCAGCAGCCGAGGCCTCGTCTGATCGTCCGCAACAGAGCGCAAGCATCGCCACGCTGCTCAAGCGCAGTGCCAGTCTGCTCGCCGAAGCCGACCGTCAGGTGCGCAAGGCCCGAGCGCAGGCGCGAACCGCCACCGTCGCCGTGGAGATGGAAGAAATCCTGACTCATCAGGCACGGCCGCTTGAACGATTGGCCCAGCAGATCGAGAACAGCCTGACCACCAATAACCAGGTGGACAGTCAAGCGAGCGGGCGCGATGCCGCGCTGGAAGCCAAGGCACTGAGCGACAAGGCCGAGGCAATGCGCGAGGAGGGGCGGCAACTGCGCATCTCGATCAGCAAGGCCCAGCCGCCCACGGCTTCGCGCGTGGCTTATCTCAAGTCACAGGAGCAGGTGGTCATCACTCGTCCCAAGGGCCGCGAAGCGAGCGCGCGGCGTAAGGATCAGCCTCAGGATTACCTGCAGGAATACGTGATCAGTGAGCTGTCCGGTGAGGTGCTGTGGTATGCCCACTTCCACTACGCCAGTCTTGAGGCGCCGCCGGCTGACTTCACCGCCGCCCACCTGAAAACCCGTGAGCAGCGTTTCGATCGCGGGCAGTACCAGTTGAAAACCGAGAAAGACAGCCAGAAGGTGATTCAGATCTACCGCAGCCGGATCGACAAGGCCGCCGCTGGTCTTTTCCTGAGTATCTAGTGTGGCGTTTTGAAAACAGGAGCAAAAAGCGCCACCGCTTATGGACGTGATTGGTGGAGCATCACACTGGACCTGTAGCGGAGCGGGCGGGCGCCCGCTCCGGCCCGTGCAGTAGTACCAAATGAGTAGCCGATCCCTGCCAAGGGCCGATTCGTCACGCCCGCCTGGCTGACTAAGATCGAATCACTGCCTGTCATCAGCGACAGGCGCCGCTCAGCAGAGGCCCTACACCATGATCTACGCAGCTCCTGGCACACCCGATGCCATCGTCACGTTCAAACCGCGCTACGGCAACTACATCGGCGGTGAATTCGTCCAGCCGCTGAGTGGCCAGTACTTCAGCAACACCTCGCCGGTCAACGGCCAGCAGATCGCCGAATTCCCCCGTTCCAACGCCCAGGACATCGAAAAAGCCCTGGACGCCGCCCACGCCGCCGCCGATGCCTGGGGCCGCACCTCGGTGCAGGACCGCTCGAACATCCTGCTGAAAATCGCCGACCGCATCGAACAAAATCTGGAAGTGCTGGCCCTGGCCGAGACCTGGGACAACGGCAAGGCCATCCGCGAAACCCTGAACGCCGACGTGCCGCTGGCCGCCGACCACTTCCGCTACTTCGCCGGCTGCATCCGTGCCCAGGAAGGCAGCGCCGCGGAAATCAACGACACCACCGCCGCCTATCACTTCCACGAGCCGCTGGGCGTGGTCGGGCAGATCATCCCGTGGAACTTCCCGCTGCTGATGGCCGCCTGGAAACTCGCCCCGGCCCTGGCCGCCGGTAACTGCATCGTGCTCAAGCCCGCCGAGCAGACCCCGCTGTCCATCACCGTATTCATCGAGCTGGTCGGCGACCTGCTGCCGCCAGGCGTGCTGAACATCGTCCAGGGCTTCGGTCGCGAAGCCGGTGAAGCCCTGGCCACCAGCAAGCGCATCGCCAAGATCGCCTTCACCGGTTCGACGCCGGTCGGCTCGCACATCATGAAGTGCGCCGCCGAGAACATCATTCCGTCCACCGTCGAGCTGGGCGGCAAGTCCCCGAACATCTTCTTCGAAGACATCATGCAGGCCGAGCCGTCCTTCATCGAGAAGGCTGCCGAAGGCCTGGTGCTGGCGTTCTTCAACCAGGGCGAAGTCTGCACCTGCCCATCCCGTGCGCTGGTCCAGGAGTCGATCTACCCGCAGTTCATGGAAGAGGTGCTGAAGAAGATCAAGCTGATCAAACGCGGCGACCCGCTGGACACCGAAACCATGGTCGGCGCCCAGGCGTCCGAGCAGCAATACGACAAGATCCTGTCCTACCTGCAGATTGCCCGCGACGAAGGCGCCGAGATCCTTGCCGGCGGCGCCAGCGAGCAACTGGCCGGTGACCTGTCCAGCGGCTATTACATCCAGCCGACCCTGCTCAAGGGTCACAACGGCATGCGTGTGTTCCAGGAAGAGATCTTCGGCCCTGTGGTCGGTGTCACTACCTTCAAGGATGAAGCCGAAGCCCTGGCGATCGCCAACGACACTGAATTCGGTCTCGGTGCCGGCGTCTGGACCCGCGACATCAACCGCGCCTACCGCATGGGCCGCGGGATCAAGGCCGGTCGTGTGTGGACCAACTGCTACCACCTGTACCCGGCTCACGCCGCGTTCGGTGGCTACAAGAAATCCGGTGTCGGTCGCGAGACCCACAAAATGATGCTCGACCACTACCAGCAGACCAAGAACCTGCTGATCAGCTACGACATCAACCCGCTGGGCTTCTTCTGATCGCCCGGATAGCTGTGGCAAAAACGCTCCCAAAGTAGCATTCGACCCGCACCGGAAACGGTGTATCACTAAGCGCACCACGACCCCGTGGTGCCAGAAGAGGATGGACCTATGTGGAAAAAGCCAGCGTTCACTGATCTGCGTATCGGTTTCGAAGTGACCATGTACTTCGCCAACCGTTGATCCCTCTTGCGTCGGCCGGTACTCCAGCGGCCGACGCAGCCGCTCCGATGATCGCATTGCATTCCCCCATCTTTGCTTTAGGCTGGCGCAATCCCAAAAAGAACAAGAAGGCGTTGCATGAGCCCGAACCTGAGCCAGTTGCGTAAGTTCGTCTCCCCCGAAATCATCTTTGGCGCCGGCTGCCGCCACCACGTCGCCAACTACGCCCGCACCTTCGGTGCACGCAAGGTCCTGCTGGTCAGTGACCCTGGCGTGATCGCCGCCGGCTGGGTCGCCGACATCGAGGCCAGCCTCCAGGGCCAGGGCATCGACTACACCCTCTACAGCGACGTCTCGCCCAACCCACGTATCGAAGAAGTGATGAACGGCGCCGGCAGCCCGATGGACTGCGCCAAAGGCATCGGCATCGTGGTCGCCCACGGCCGGCACATTCTCGAATTCGAAGGGGTCGACACCATCCGCGTGCCGAGCCCGCCGCTGATCCTGATCCCGACCACCGCTGGTACTTCTGCGGATGTTTCGCAGTTCGTGATCATTTCCAACCAGCAGGAACGCATGAAGTTCTCCATCGTCAGCAAGGCGGTGGTGCCGGACGTGTCGCTGATCGACCCGGAAACCACCCTGAGCATGGACCCGTTCCTCTCGGCCTGTACCGGCATCGACGCGCTGGTGCACGCCATCGAAGCCTTCGTGTCCACCGGCCACGGGCCGCTGACCGATACCCATGCGCTGGAAGCCATGCGCCTGATCAACGGCAATCTGGTGCAAATGATCGCCACCCCGGGCGACATCAAACTGCGCGAGTCGATCATGCTCGGCAGCATGCAGGCCGGGCTGGCGTTCTCCAACGCGATCCTCGGCGCGGTGCATGCCATGTCCCACAGCCTCGGCGGCTTCCTCGACCTGCCGCACGGGCTGTGCAACGCGGTGCTGGTGGAGCATGTGGTGGCGTTCAACTACAGCGCCGCGCCGGACCGTTTCAAGCTGATCGCCGAGACCCTGGGCATCGATTGCCGCGGGCTCAACCACAACCAGATCCGCACGCGTCTGGTCGAGCACCTGATCGCCTTCAAGCACGCCGTGGGCTTCCACGAAACCCTCGGTCTGCATGGGGTCAACGGTAGCGATATTCCGTTCCTGTCCCAGCATGCGATGGACGACCCGTGCATCCTCACCAACCCCCGAACCTCAAGCCAGCGTGATGTCGAGGTGGTCTATGGCGAGGCCCTCTGACCCTCGCGACGAGGCCCTCGCCGGGCTGCTGGGGCTGAGCAACCACACCGTTCGCAAGAGTCACTACCCGGAACTGGCCGCGCGCCTCGACGAGCTGGAGACCGAGCGCAACCGCTACACCTGGCTGTTCGAACACGCCGTGCACGGGATCTTCCAGGCCAGCCTCGAAGATGGCCTGCGTGCGGCCAACCCGGCGATGGCGCGGATGCTCGGCTACACCGATCCACAGCAATTGTTGCTGGCGCGCACTGACCTGGCCGGGCACCTGTTCGTCGGCGGCCAGGAAGAACTGATGGCCATCGCCCAGGAATTGCAGCGCGAGCGGGCGCTGCTGGGCTACGAAACCCAGTTGCAGCGCAAGGACGGCAGCAGCATCGATGTGCTGATGAACCTGTTGCTGCGGCCGGACGAGGAGGGCGTGGTCGAAGGCTTCGTCGCCGATATCACCGAGCGCAAGCAGCACCACGCCCGTTTGCAGCAGCTCAACGACGAACTGGAACAGCGCGTCGCCGAGCGCACCAACCAGTTGATGGAAGCCCGCGACGCCGCCCAGGCCGCCAACCGCAGCAAGGACAAATACCTCGCCGCCGCCAGCCACGACCTGCTGCAACCGCTCAATGCCGCGCGGCTGCTGATCTCGACCTTGCGCGAGCGGTGCTTGCCGGACGCCGAGCAACTGCTGGTGGAACGTGCGCACCAGGCCCTGGAAGGCGCCGAAGACCTGCTCACTGACCTGCTGGACATTTCCCGCCTCGACCAGGCGGCGATCAAGCCGGACCTCGACCTCTACCATCTGGACGAACTGCTCGTGCCTCTGGCTTCGGAGTTCCAGCCCGCGGCGGAAGCTGCGGGGCTGAGCCTGCGGGTGCGCAGCGGCGGCTGGTTGATCCGTACCGATATTCGTCTGCTGACGCGGATTCTGCGCAACTTCGTCAGCAATGCCTGCCGCTACACCGGGCAGGGCCGCATTCTCCTTGGTGCGCGGCGGCGCGGGCAGGTGCTGCGCCTCGAAGTCTGGGACACCGGCCGCGGCATCGCCGCCGATCGCCTGGACTCGATCTTCCTCGAATTCAATCAACTGGATGTCGGCCGCGCCGCTGACCGTAAAGGCGTCGGCCTGGGCCTGGCGATCGTCGATCGCATCGCGCGGATCCTCGAATGCCAGGTGCGGGTCCGTTCCTGGCCGGGGCGCGGTTCGGTGTTCAGCATCGACGTGCCGCTGTCCAGCGAAACCCCGCGTCCGGTGGTCGCACCCAGCGCGCCGCTGCCTGCCCTCGGCGATCCGTTGCCGGGGCGGCGCCTGCTGGTGCTGGACAACGAGACCAGCATCCTGCAAAGCATGGCCGCGTTGCTCGGCCAGTGGGGGTGCGAAGTGCTGACCGCCACCGACCGCGAAGCGGCCTTGCAGGTGCTGGAGGGCAGGGCGCCAGAGCTGGTGCTGGCAGACTTCCACCTCGATCATGGTGTAACCGGATGTGAAGTCGTGCGCGACCTGCGCAAACACTTCGGCACGGCGATTCCGGCGGTGATGATCACCGCTGATCGCAGTGATCAGAGCCGCCGGGCGATGCAGCGGCTGGGCGCGCCTTTGCTCAATAAACCGGTGAAACCCGGCAAGTTGCGTGCGGTTTTAAGCCAATTGCTCGGATAAGCGGGCACTGCCGTGCTTCACGCGGTGACGGGTTATTTGCTATAAACGCTGCCCCCGGCGCCAGAGTTGTCCGGGGCGGGGGGCTTTTCGGACAAAACCACAGTCATTTCTGTTGCCCGTCACGAGGCTCGGCCTTAGACTGCCGCCCCCTGTAAATTGAGTACCAATTGGTGCTTGAAGAATTCCGCTGTGGTGGCACGGCCACCACTGCACCCGATTCGTCTAAATGCACGTAATTTTTTATTAGAGAAATCAATGACAAAGGAAAAGTTGCTGGCCATGCCGGCCGATGACTACATGAACGCCGAGCAACAGGCGTTCTTCACCGAGCTGCTGCAGACGATGAAGGTCGAGACCCACGAGCGCATCGAGCAAAGCCGTGTAACCATCGAAAGCCTGGACTCGCCTGCCGATCCTGCCGACGCCGCCTCGGTCGAAGAAGAGCGCCACTGGCTGGTCAACGCCATCGAGCGCGACCAGCGTCTGCTGCCACAACTGGAAATGGCCCTGGGCCGCATCGCCGACGACAGCTTCGGCTGGTGCGATGACAGCGGTGAGGCGATTGGCCTCAAGCGCCTGTTGATCAGCCCTACTACCAAGTACTGCATCGAGGCGCAGGAGCGTCACGAGCAACTGGACAAGCATCAGCGTCAGGTCTGATTCCTGCGTTTTTGCTAGTTGAAACCCTGGGCCATGTGTCCGGGGTTTTTGTTTTTGGGGGGCTGTGTTTTGAGCTTATCCATTCGATTTGGTGAGGCTGCCTCACCACATCGAATGGATAAGCCCACAAAGCCCAAGCCCAAGAACGAAAATTGTCCTGCATCAAGTCCGGGCCGGCTTACGCCCAAGGAAGCATGGCTAATGGCGTTGTAGTGGCGTTTAATGACCCCACAATAACAAGCGGAGCCAGAGTCATGATGCGAGAAGGATCTCTGCCAGCCAGCCTGGCACAACCAGACCCGTCAACGAAGGTTGCGCGCGGCTGGTCCGGCACGTTGCTGCAAAGCCTGGTATTGGTGGTGGTGCTGGCGGCCATGGCCTTTGCCGGCATTTCATTCTGGTTCTGCTTGCCGTTGGCCTTGTTGGCCCTGTGGCTGCCACACCTGCGCAGCCGCTCGCGCCCGGCGCCGGTCGCGGTGAGTGATCCGCTCGCCGACCTCACCCGCGACCTCGCCCAAAGCACCAGCCACAACGCCCTGTCCGCTGCTGGCGTGGCCTATTCGGTCAAGCAACTGGCCGAGAAACTGCAATCGCAACTGGCCTCCGCAGCGCGCATCGTCAGCAGCGCCGAAGTCATGATCGGTACCGAGAAGGTCACCTCCAAGCTCAGCCGTGAGGCGCTGGTCGCTGCGCAACAGGCCCATGAGAGCAGCGCCGCCGGTCGTACGGTATTGGCCGAGTCGATCCAGTTGATGCACCAGCTCAGCGCCCGAGCCAATCAGAGCCGTGAGTTGATCGAGGCGCTGCACCAGCGCAGCGAAGACATCGCCCGCGTCACCCTGGTGATCCAGGCCATCGCCAGCCAGACCAACCTGCTGGCGCTCAATGCCGCGATCGAAGCCGCCCGTGCCGGTGAGCATGGCCGCGGTTTCGCCGTGGTCGCCGACGAAGTGCGTGGTCTCGCCGGCCGCACTGCCACGGCCACCGAGGAAGTCGGCCAGATGGTCGCCGAGATCCAGCAACGCACCGCCCAGGTGGTGGAGCAGATTCGCCAGCTCTCGGACGACCTGCACAATGGCGTTGGCCAGGTCGAGCACACCGGCGTGCAGTTGGACACCATCGCCGGGCTGGCGGCGGGCGTCGAAGACCAGATCACCGAGATCGCCGGCGGCACCGAATCGACCCGTACTCAACTGGACAGCCTGTTCCAGGCCGTCGAGCAGATGCGCAGCGACCTGGCCGCCAGCGATCAGCAAACCCAACGTCTGGCCCAGGCGGCGGTGCAGATGGAAGGACAGGCCGAAAGCATCAGCGAGCGCCTGGCCGAGGTGGGCCTGGACGAGTACCACCAGCGGGTGTTCGACCTCGCCCTGCGCGGCGCGCAGCAGATTGGCGAGCGCTTCGAGGCAGATATCCGCGAAGGCCGCATCACCCACGACGATCTGTTCGACCGCCAGTACCAGATGTTGCCCGGCACCCGTCCAGCCCGTTTCCGGACCCGCTTCGACCACTACACCGACCAGATGCTGCCAGGCATCCAGGAACCGTTGCTACGCGAGCACGAAGGCCTGGTCTATGCCATCGCCTGCACCCAGCAGGGCTATGTGCCGACCCACAACAATGCCTTCAACCAGCCGCTGACCGGCGACGAAGCCACCGACACCGCGCACAACCGTAGCAAGCGCAAGTTCGATGACCGCACCGGCATTCGCTGCGGCAGCCATCAACAGCGCGTGCTGTTGCAGACCTACACCCGCGATACCGGCGAGCTGATGCATGACCTGTCGGTGCCGATCAAGGTCGATGGCCGGCATTGGGGCGGATTGCGGCTGGGATACCGGCCGGAGAAGATGCCCTAGCAGCGGCAAGCTTAAAGCGGCAAGCTGGAAGCGAAAGCATCGCGGTCGGATGCTTTTCTTGCGGCTTGCCGCTTGCTGCTTGTTGCTCAAAAAGTCTCGACGGATTTCCGTGTTTTCGGGCATATTCCCTTCCCTGATCTTGCAGTCACTGCATTTTTTTCCTGTGTGGCTGTCAGAAAGTGTGCCCCGGCCCAGTGGAAAAAACCCTGGTTAGTTCGTCGTCGGGCAATAGCTGGCATGGAATAGTGCGTTTTCCCGCAGTGCGAAACGCCAAAGAGCCGCTACTTTTTAGTTCCAAATCACTAGTCTTTTGGACTTCGAATTGAAGAACGGCGTGCCCGTGGGAGTTTTTTGCCCGTGCGCCTGTGTGATAGCGGTTTTTGAGGAGTTTTCATTGGCAGTCAGCAATCTCGATATGCATGCCCTGTTCGTGCTTGGCGACCTTCGCGGCAAACTGGTCAAGCTGTTCCAGTCGCGTTACGTCTATGTCACCGAGCAGAGCCCCGAAGGCCTTTACATGGCCGAGATCGACACCGAAGAGTCGCTGGTGGTGGACGACAAGCAGCGCCTGGAGCTGAAAGTCGGCGACCACTTCCGCGCTGCCGTGCTGCCGAGCCGTGAGGGCGGCAAGTTCGAAATCCGTTTCCGTGAAATCAAGCTGACCATCTATGGTCTGGGCGAGTACGCCTTTGTCAGCGTGCCGGAAGGCAACGGCATCGTCTTTCGCGAGGGCAAGGGCGTGGTGATGGTGTTCGCCGCTAACGAGCGCATTAAAGAAGGTCTGTCGAAGGTGCTCAAGGCCGCCACCGCCAAGGCCGCCAAGTGGCGCAAGGGCGAGCTGACCTTCAAGGCCAGCGAGTGAGCGGACGGCGTGAATTCCACGCCAGCCATCAACCGCGCGCCGAAGCGCAGGCACGCCAGTTGCTGGCGCGCCGCGACGAGTTGAAAGGGCAGTGGCTGAGCTGGGTCGCCGGCCAGCTTTACCAGCTTGAGCCGGCGGAGTACGCGGCCATGGTCAGGCGCGAGCTGCAACGCCTGAGCGAGCAGTCGCTTCAATAATCCTTTTCGGGGCTGCCGCTGACTTCATCGGGTACGTCCTCGCCGGCCATGCGCTTGCGAAACAGCGCGGTGCGGGCCAGCAGCAGGGTGGTCACCGGCACGGTGATCGACAGCAGAATCGGGATCAGCCAGGCATGCAGCACCGGCGTTTCCTTGAGCCCCGAGAAATACAGGATCGACGCCAGCGACACGCACCAGGCGCCCAGGGTCGAGGCCAGCGCCGGCGGATGCATGCGCTGGAAAAAGTCCTTCAGGCGCAACAGGCCAATGGCACCGGTCAGGGCGAACAGGGCGCTGATCAGGATCAGCGCGGCGGTCAGTACTTCCAGCCAGAACGGTAATACCGGAGCGGTCATTCGATCACCTCGCCACGCAACAGGAACTTGGCCAGGGCGAACGAGCCGACAAAGCCGAACAGGGCAATCAGCAGCGCGCCCTCGAAGTAGGTATCGCTGCCGTAGCGGATACCCAGCACCAGCATCGTCAGCATCCCCAGCATGTACAGGTAGTCCAGCGCCAATACCCGGTCTTGGGCCGAAGGCCCGCGGAACACGCGGACCAGGGTCAGCGCCATGGCAATGGCGAAGATGAACAGGCTGGCGATGATGGCGTTGGCAAGCAGGCCAGTCATTCGAAGATCTCCATCAGCGGACGTTCATACGTGGTCTTGAAGTGTTCGATGAAGCTCGCCTCATCGTCCAGATCGAATACGTGCAGCAACAGGATGCTGCGGTTCAGCGCCAGTTCCGACCACACCGTGCCGGGAATCACCGTGGTGATCATCGACAGCGCGGCAAGGCCGTGGGCGTCGCGCAAGTCCAGCGGAATGTGCACGAATTGCGAGCGCGGCGGCCGGCGCCCGGTCTGCCAGACGCTGCAAAATACCTGCAGGTTGGACACCACCACATCCGCGCCGACCCGCAGGATCAGGCGCAGGATGGTGCCCGGATGGCGGATGCGTGCTTGCAGCGGGCGCAGCGGCGCCATCAGTTGCGGCGCGACGATGGCAAGCAGGATCGCCAGCAGCAGGTTGCCGGGGCTCACCGAGAGGTTGAGCACCAGCCAGAGCACGGCCAGCGAGAGGGACAGCAGCGGCGCGGGGAAAAGTCTTTTCATGGTTGCACCTGCCCGACGCTGTTCAAGGTGGTAGGGCCGGGGATTGGCTGGGTGCCCAGTACGGCTTCGATGTAGACGCTGGAGTCACCCAGGCTGGCGGCGGTGTCCTGGGCGTAGCGCATCAGCGGCTCGGCCCACAGGCTGAGCACCACGCACAGGCTCAGCAAGGCGACGATGGGCACGCATTCATACAGGCGCAGCAGCGGCGAAGGACGCTCCTGCGGCGTCCAGAAACGCTGGATGCCGACCCGCACCAGGGCAATCAGCGAAGCCATCCCGGACAGCACCAGCAACGCCACCAGCACCCAGCCGGTGACCGGCACCGGCTGGTCCGGTTCGACACCCAGGCCCAGCGGGTTGAACAGTGCGGTGATCAGGCTGAACTTGCCGACGAACCCCGACAGCGGCGGCATGCCGATCACCAGCAGGGCGCAGGCGATAAAGCTGAAACCGAGGAACGCCATGGTCCACGGGATGACCTGGCCAACCACGGCTTTCTGTTCGTCGTCCAGGTTGATGCCCTTGGGCGGTTGCAGCGATTCCAGCGGCGAGGGCATTGCGTCTTCTTCCTCGTCCTCGGGTAGCTCGTTGGCCGAGCGCGAGCGCTCGATCAGTTCCGCCAGGAGGAACAGCGCGCACAGCGCCAGGGTCGAGCTGACGAGGTAGAACAGCGCGGCGGAGGTCACCGCAGTCTGGCCGAAGCCGATGGCCGCCACCAGGGTGCCGGCCGACACCAGAATGCTCAGGCTGGCGAGGCGCTCCAGGCGCTGCGCGGCGAGGATCGACAGCGCGGCGCAGGCCAGGGTCGCCAGGCCGCCGTACACCAGCCATTCGCCACCGAAGTAGGCCGAGGCCCCGGCTTGCCCGGAGAAAAGCAGGGTCCACAGGCGCAGCAGGGTGTAGATGCCGACCTTGGTCATGATCGCGAACAGCGCTGCCACCGGAGCACTGGCCGAGGAGTAGGCCGGCACCAGCCAGAAATTCAGCGGCCAGATCCCGGCCTTGGCCAGGAAGGCGATTGCCAGGATCGCCGCGCCTGCGTGCAGCAGGCCGCGATCGGCTTCCGGCACCAGCGGGATTTTCAGCGCCAGATCGGCCATGTTCAGGGTGCCGGTCACGCCGTAGAGCATCGCCGCTCCGATCAGGAACAGTGACGAAGCAAACAGGTTGATAGCGATGTAATGCAGGCCGGCCTTGACCCGCGAGCGCCCTGAGCCATGCAACAGCAAGCCGTAGGACGCGGCCAGCAGCACCTCGAAGAACACGAACAGGTTGAACAGGTCGCCGGTCAGGAAGGCGCCGTACAGGCCCATCAACTGAATCTGGAACAGCGCGTGGAAGCTGGCGCCGGCCCGGTCCCAGCGGGCCAGGGCGAAGAGCAGGGCGCTGATGCCGACTACGCCGGTCAGCACCAGCATCAGCGCGGAGAGGCGGTCGAGCACCAGCACGATGCCGAATGGCGCGGCCCAGTTGCCCGGCAGGTAGACGCCGATGGACGTCGCCTGGCCTTGGTCACGCACCCACAACAGCAGGGTGATGGCGATGCACAGCCCGGCGAAGGTGGACAGCAGGTTGATCCGAGCCTTGAGCGGCCGGCGCTTCTCGCCGAGCAGCAGCATCAGCGCTGCGGTCAGCAGTGGTAGCAGGATCGGGGCGACGATCAGTTGTTGCATCCCACTCATTCCTTGGGCTCCCGTCCATCGACATGGTCAGTGCCGGTAAAGCCACGGGACGCCAGCAACACCACGAGGAACAGCGCGGTCATGGCGAAGCTGATGACGATCGCCGTCAGCACCAGCGCCTGGGGCAGGGGGTCGGTGTAGTTCAGCAGGTCTTGCGGGACGCCGTCCTTGATGATCGGCTCTTTGCCGATAAACAGGCTGCCCATGCTGAAAATGAACAGGTTGACGCCGTAGGACAGCAGGCACAGCCCCATGATCACCTGATAGGTCCGTGGCCGCAGGATCAGCCAGACGCCCGAGGCGGCGAGCACGCCGATGGCTATAGCGATGACTTCTTCCATCAGGCGGCGGCTCCTTGAGTGGTGGGTTTGGGCTGGCTCGGGCGGTGAGCACGAACCGACTGGTGGGCGAGGGCGGTGAGGATCAGCAGCGTCGAGCCGACCACCACGGTGAACACCCCGATATCGAAGAACAGCGCGCTGGCCACGTGCAGGTCACCCAGCACCGGCAGGTGCAAATGCGCGGTGTGCGTGGTCAGGAACGGGTAGCCGAACAGCAGTGCGCCGACCCCGGTGAGGGTTGCGCAGAGCAACCCGGTGCCCATCCAGCGCAGTGGTCGCAGGCTCATCTGCGCCTCGACCCACTGGGTGCCGGCCACCATGTACTGGAGGATGAATGCCACCGACATCACCAGCCCTGCGACGAAGCCGCCGCCCGGCTGGTTGTGGCCGCGCATGAACAGGTACATCGACACCAGCAGTGCCATCGGCAGCAACAGGCGCACCAGCACCGCCGGAACCATCATGAAGCCCAGCGCGGTATCGGTAGCGTTGCGCGGGTTGACCAGGTCGGTGACCACGTCCGGCGCCAGCAAGCGTTGCTGGGATGGCAACTGGATGCTTTCGCGTGGCGGACGGAAGCGCCGCAGCAGGGCGAACACCGCCAGCGCCACGGCCACCAGCACGGTGATCTCGCCGAGGGTATCGAAGCCGCGGAAGTCCACCAGCATGACGTTGACCACGTTGGTCCCGCCGCCTTCCGGCAGGGCGCGGCTGAGGTAGAAGGACGAGATGAAGTTCGGTGTCGGACGGGTCAGCATGGCGTAGGACAGCAGCGCCATGCCGCCACCCACCAACACTGCCAGCACCAGATCACGCAGACGGCGCCAGCGCGCCCGTTCCTGCGAGCCGGCCGCGGGCGAGACGCCTTCGATCCGTCGCGGCAGCCAGCGCAGGCCCAGCAGGATCAGCACGGTGGTGACCACTTCCACTACCAGTTGGGTCAGCGCCAGGTCCGGCGCGGAGAACCAGACGAAGGTGATGCAGGTCATCAGGCCGCAGACGCTGACCATGATCAGTGCCGCCAGACGGTGGTACTTGGCTTGCCAGGCGGCGCCGATGGCACAGGCGATGGCGATCAGCCAGAGCATCACGAACACCCCGGAGCCCGGGATCTTCGGCCGGTGGCCCCAGCTCAGGCCGTGGTGCAGCAGCGGCAGCATGCCGGCCAGCAGCGCGGCCGTTACCAGCATGAACAGTTGTTTCTGCAAGCGCCGGGTGGTGAGCACGCGCTCGCCCCAGCGGGCTACGCGCATCAGCAACACCTGGCTTTTTTCGAACAGGCGCTTGCCGTTGAAACGCTCGATGAACGGCGGGTGGCGGAAGCGCCCGTGCAGGAGTTGGGTACGCAGTGCCAGGTACAGCAGGATGCCGCCGCACATGGCGACCAGACTCATGATCAGTGGGGCGTTCCAGCCGTGCCAGACCGCCAGGCTGTACTCGGGCAGGGTGCCGCCGACCACCGGCAGGGCGGCGGCGGCCAACAGCGGGCCGACCGACTGCGCGGGGAAGATACCCACCACCAGGCAGGTCAGCACCAGCAGCTCTACCGGCGCACGCATCCAGCGTGGCGGTTCGTGCGGCGTGTGTGGCAGGTCGGTGGCGGTAGGGCCGAAGAACACGTCGACGGTGAAGCGCAGGGCGTAGGCGACGCTGAATGTCCCGGCCAGGGTGGCGATCACCGGCAGGGCCATCTCGACCCAGGCGGTGGACGTGATGAACACGGTTTCGGCGAAGAACATTTCCTTGGACAGGAAGCCGTTCATCAACGGCACGCCGGCCATTGACGCGCTGGCCACCATGGCCAGGGTGGCGGTGAACGGGATCAGCCGGAACAGGCCGCTGAGCTTGCGGATGTCGCGGGTGCCACTTTCGTGGTCGATGATGCCCGCCGCCATGAATAGCGACGCCTTGAACGTGGCGTGGTTGAGGATATGGAACACTGCGGCCACCGCCGCCAGCGGGCTGTTCAGGCCCAACAGCAAGGTGATCAGGCCGAGGTGGCTGATGGTGGAATAGGCCAGCAAGCCCTTGAGGTCGTTCTGGAACATCGCCGCGTAGGCGCCCAGCAACAGGGTGCAGGCGCCGGCGCCGCCTACGATCCAGAACCATTCATCGGTGCCGGACAGCACAGGCCACAGCCGCGCCAGCAGGAAGACCCCGGCCTTGACCATGGTCGCCGAGTGCAGATAAGCCGAAACCGGGGTGGGCGCCGCCATTGCGTGGGGCAGCCAGAAGTGGAAGGGGAATTGCGCGCTCTTGGTCAGTGCGCCGAGCAGGATCAGGGGCAGCAGGACCGGGTACAGGGCGTGGTTGCGGATGGCGTCACCGGACGCCAGCACCCTGTCCAGGTCGTAGCTGCCGACGACATGGCCGAGCAGGATCACCCCCGCCAGCAGGCATAAACCGCCGGCGCCGGTGACCATCAGCGCCATGTAGGCGCCGCGGCGGGCGTCGGCGCGGTGGTGCCAGTAGCCGATCAGCAGGAATGAAAACAGGCTGGTCAGTTCCCAGAAAAACACGATCTGGATCAGGTTGCCCGACATCACCAGGCCGAGCATGGCGCCCATGAAGGCCAGGAAGAAAGCGAAGAAGCGTGGCACCGGGTCCTGCGGTGACATGTAATAGCGCGCATACAGCGACACCAGGGTGCCGATGCCCAGCACCAGCAGCGAGAACAGCCAGGCGAAGCCGTCCATGCGCAGAACCACGTTCAGGCCCATGCTCGGCAGCCAGAGCATTTCTTCGCGGATCACCCCGCCATCGGCGATCTGCGGATAAAGCATGGCCACTTGCACCGTGCCCACCAGGGCAACGATGCCGGCGAGCACGGATTCGGCGTTACGCGCGTTGTGCGGCAGGACACCTGCCAGACAGCTCCCAACAAATGGCAGAAGCAGCAGAACTATCAAGGACATAGATATCTAATCTGCGGAAATTTGTAAGGGATCATACGGAACAGCCATGGGATCACCAACCATGAAGCTGTCGCAGAACCTTACAAGAATTGTAAGAAAAATCTTTTTTCTTATAACAGTTTCCGCAGGACAAGCACCCGGTTGGCTAAAGACCCGGGTCGGCTTCCTTCTCATCCGCGGCGCATACAGCCGGCTTTTCTTCCCGACGTTTGATCTTCAGTTCGCTCACCACCACGGCGATGACGATCAGCAATCCGCCGAGCAGAGCCAGGCCTGGCAGGCGATCACCGGCAATACGTCCGACAATCCCGGCCCAGACCGGTTCACCTGCGTAGATCAGCGTAGCGCGGGTTGGTGAAACCGACTTCTGCGCCCAGTTCATTGCCACCTGGATCACCGCGCTCATGGCGCCGAGGCCGATGGCGCTGGTCAGCAGCAACCAGGAGAAGTCCGGCAGGCGTTCCTGGGTCGGGACTACCATCATGAACGCCAGCGCCGAGGCGGTGGCCAGTTGCACCACGGTGACCCGACGCACATCCACCTTGCCGGCATAGTTGCTGATCAGAATGATCTCTGCGGCGATGGCCACGGCGCTGACCAGCGTGGCGATTTCCCCGGGACTGAATTGCACCGCACCACCGCTGGGGCCGGCCAGTAGCATCAGGCCGGCAAAGGCCAGGCCGATGCCCAGGCTCGGCATCAAACCGGGGCGTCGCCCCAGCACCAGCCACTGCAACAGCGGCACGAAGGGCACGTAGAGGGCGGTGATGAAGGCCGACTGGCTACTGCTGATGGTTTGCAGGCCGACGGTCTGCAGACCATAGCCGAGCATGATCGACACGCCGATCAGCACCCCGGCTTTCAGTTCCAGCAGGGTGAGGCCGGGCAGTGAGCGGGCGCAGAAGACGCCGACGAACAACGCGGCGGCGGCAAAGCGCAGGCCGACGAAGAACATCGGACCGCTGACGGTCATGACGTTGTGCACGATCAGGAAGGTGCCGCCCCAGAGCATGGTGATGAACACCAGCACCAATTCCGCTTTGCTCAGGCGGAAAGTGAAGGACGCACGCGAGGGGGTATTGGTAGTCATGACCTTGCACACAGAAGAGGGGGCGACGCACAATGCGCGGCAAAGTTGGGCAGTATACTGCGCAAACCCTTTCGAGTGAGCACCCACGTGGACAAAGATTCCAATTCACGCGCTTCGGTCTTGCAGCACGTCAGTCAGAACGTGCGCCGCCTGCGTCACGACGCGGGCTTGAGCCAGAGCGCCCTGGCACAGAACTCCGGCGTCAGCCGACGCATGTTGGTGGCCATCGAGGCGGGAGAGAAAAATGTCAGCCTGTCGACCCTCGACCTGATCGCCGAGGCATTGGGCGTGGCCTTCAGCGACCTGATCAAGGCCGCGGACAACCGCGACTCCAGCCGCATCAACGAACTGGCCTGGGCCGGCGAGCACCCTGGCAGCAAGGCGGTGCTGCTGGCCAGCACCCCCGCTCGCCGCGAGGTGGAACTGTGGGAGTGGCGCCTGGAGCCGGGTGAGCTGTACACCACCAGCGCCGATCCCGAAGGCTTCAGCGAGCAGGTCTTCGTCTTCGAAGGCTGCCTGACGCTGCTGATCGATAACCAGCAGCACCAACTGGTTGCCGGTGAGTTCCTCAGCTACCCCAGCAATCGGAATCACGGCTACCGCAATGACGGCGACGTGGCGACCCGCTTCGTGCGCAACGTGGTGATCTGATTCAGGCCGCGAGCCATTCCTCGGTAGAAATCACCTTGGCGTAGCCGAACGCCAGCGCAGCCATGTACGCCGCATGCACCTGAGCGGCCGGGACGTTCACGCCGTTGAATTCCACATCGAGGGTGGCGCAGGCGTCGTGCAGTACGCTGACGCTGTAGCCAAGGTCTGCGGCGGCACGGGTCGCGGCATCGATGCAGACATGGCTCATGCTGCCGACCACCGTCAGGTCGGTGATCCGCTGTTCTTCCAGCAGGCCCAGCAGCGGCGTGTCGAGGAAGGCGTTGACTTTGTGCTTGAGCACCACGGCCTCGCCGTCGCGGGCGGCCACTTTCGAATGGATCCGCGCACCTTCTGAGCCGGGCGTGAAGAATGGCGCATCGGCGGATTCGAACTCATGCCGTACGTGCACCACGAAGTCACCGCGCTCACGGGCCGCGGCCAGCGCCTTGGCGGCGTTGTCGGCCGCCGCGTCGGCGCCTGCCAGGGTCCATTTGCCGCCGGGGAAATAATCGTTCTGGATGTCGATGATGATCAGGGCGTGCTTGCTCATGCTGCTTCCTCAGGAGGATGGTGATGGTGTGGCGGATAGTTATAGGCTTGCGCGGCGCTGTTGAAGATTGGCGCGACCGACAATTTGACGGGAAAAACTGACAATGACCTGTGTGGGCGACGCAACCGAGATCGGCATCCTGATGTACCCGGGGGCGCAGATGGCTGCGGTGTATGGCATGACCGACCTGTTCAGCGTGGCCAATCGCTTGGCCGCCGACCTCGGTGTGCGCCAGCAGACGCCGCTGCGGGTTTGCCACTGGCAGGACGTGGACGGCGCGCTACGTGTGACCTTCGACAGCCAGCCGCAGCCACGCCACCAGCCGCGGGTGATGATCGTGCCGCCGAGCCTGGGCTCGGAGTTGTCCAGCGAAGTGCTGGAGCGCTATCGCGGGCAGTTGCGCGAATGGCACGCCGACGGCGCATTGCTGGCGTCGGTCTGCGTGGGGGTATTTTTCATTGCCGCCAGTGGCGTGCTCGATGGCCGTTCGGCGTCCACCCACTGGACCTTCGCTCAGTCGCTGGCCGAGCGTTTTCCCCAGGTCAAAGTGGAGGCCAACCTGCCGCTGCTGGACGACGGCGATGTGATCACCAGCGCCGGACTGATGGCCTGGACCGAAGTCGGCCTGAACCTGGTGGAGCGCTTCCTGGGACATACCCTGGCGAGTGAAACCGCGCGTTTCCTCGCGGTGCAGCCGGTCCAGCTCAAGCCTGCGGGCAGCACCTTCAGTCCGCGTCTGGATCATGGCGACGAAGCGGTGTTGAAGGTTCAGCACTGGTTGCAGAGCACAGGCGCGCGGGACGTCAGCGTCGCGGTCATGGCCGAATGCGCGGGCCTTGAAGAGCGCACCTTTCTCCGACGGTTCCGGGGCGCCACCGGGCTCAAACCCACCGAGTACTGCCAGCAAGTGCGGGTCGGACGGGCCTGCCGGATGCTCGAATTCACCCGCCGCAGCATCGATCAGATCGCCTGGGGCGTCGGCTATCAGGACCCCGGCGCGTTCCGCAAGGTCTTCCACAAGGTCACCGGCCTGGCCCCCGGCGAGTACCGCAAACAGGTGACCGGCCAGCCTTGATTTCAGTGTTCCTCGGCGAGCGCGGGCAAGTGCGGGCCAGGGCCCTGCTCGGCCAGCTGGTCATGGTGGTTGCGCAGGGGGCAGCTCTGCATCGACATGCAGCCACAGCCGATACAGCCGTCGAGCTGGTCGCGCAGCAACATCAACTTGTCGATTCGCTCGGTCAGGTCATCACGCCATTGGGCTGACAGCCGCCGCCAGTCTGCGGCGTTGGGCGCGCGATGGCTGGGCAGACTCTGTAACGCGGCGTGGATGCTCGACAGCGGCAGGCCGAGGCGCTGCGCCATCTTGATCACCGCCACCCGGCGCAGGGTTTCCCGTGGAAAGCGCCGCTGGTTGCCGGCATTGCGGGTGCTGAAGATCAGCCCCTTGCTCTCGTAGAAGTGCAGCGCGGTGACCGCGACGCCGCTGCGCGTGGCCAGTTGGCCGACGCTCAGGCTTTTGTCGTCCATGCAAAGAATCTCTTGACCTTGAGTTAACTGGAGGTTTTACCGTGCCGAGCCATGCACCACAAGTGCAGGCTTGCCGCGTAGCCTTTCGCGCCGAAGCCCAACGCGTTTACTCGCTGACCTTGCCTACCCGACAACGGAGAGATTTTTCATGATGGCGGTAGCAAACAGTCTCTGTTTCACCCAACTGATCGAATTCGAAGTGGCCCCGTTACGCCAGCAGGCACTGGCCCATGCTCTGGCGGCACGCAGCGAGCGGCTGGCGTTCGAGCACGCCGGGCTGCTGGGGATCAGCGTGCAGGCCAGTGACGACGGCAGCCGGGTGCTGCAATACCTGCAATGGCAGTCGCGCTCAGCTTGGGAAGCCGCCATCGCCAGCTTCGACCAGGAACCGTTCCTCGATCTGCTGCGCGAGCACCTGGCCCGGGGCGTGAATTTCTCCGCCTTCCAGACCCTCAGCAGTCTGGCGCGCACTGCCGAGGGCGGGCTGCATTGCCAGGTGGCGCCGCACCAGGCGCTATGAGTACCAGGGTGAATGGTGCGGATAACGATCAAGCCGGGCGCCGATCACCATCTCGCTGATCCAGGCGGTGAGCAGTGCGCTGTAGGCTTTCTGGCTGCGGTCGCTGGACAGCGCGTGATCGGCGCCGTCGACGATCCGGTGGGTCAGCGAATGGGCGCAACCAAAGGCCGAGCGGTAGCTCATCAAGGTGCTGTGGGGCACATAGTCGTCCTGCTCCGACTCCACCAGCAGGACGTCACCGGAGAACTCGGCGCACGCCGCCAGTGCGCGGTTGTCGCCGGGGCCGAGGGTCATCAGCCGGTATTGCGACAGGCGCTGGCGGTCGAGACCCTGCTTGGGCGCGCTCCATTCGTCATCCCAGTACAGCGCCGGTACCCGCAGCGCCAGCCATTTCACCGGACGCTGGCGCGTCAGCAACGTGGCCAGATAGCCGCCGTAGCTGCTGCCGATCACGGCGATGGAACTGGTGTCCACCGCCGGGTGGCCGACCAGCTTGTCGTAGGCCGCCAGTACGTCGGCGAAGTTCTGCTCGCGGGTGACACTGCGGCGCTGGCTTTCGGTTTTCTCATGGCCGCGCAGGTCGAAGGTCATGCACACGCAACCCAGGCCGGTGATGTGCTTGGCCCGGGCCAGGTCGCGCTGCTGGCTGCCGCCCCAGCCGTGGACAAACAGAATCCCCGGGACTTTCGCGCTGGGGCTGAGCAGCGTTCCGGCGATGTTTTCGCCGTCGACAAGGATGTCGAGGGTTTCGCTATGGATGGTCATAGGCGCGGATCCTCGCGTATTTACAGATGCGTCCGACTTCACAGTCGTCCCCTTGGTAGAAAAGCGTCGCGTCCGCGGGCAATTGCACCTCGTCGAATACTTCGTGGGTCGAGGCACGGATGCGTTGCAGGGCCGGGTCATCGGAAAATGCCCGCAGCGCCAGCAACTCCGCGCTGCTGGCGCCGCCGATGCGCCAGGATTGCTCCAGTACGCCGCTGCGCACGCTGCCGTGGGGCGTCAAGCCGCGAGCTACGTCGTAATTGCGCCGGGAGGCGAGAAAGCCGGGAAAGGCCTGCATGGCAGCCTGTTCGTAGGTTCGGGCCTGGGTGATTGCCAGACGCAACGGATCTTCCAGCTCCAGTTGCAGCAACTCGTCGTAGCCGCCACGCACCAGCACCAGGTCCGAACCGCCGTACACCGACACGCCCTGGTGATCGTTGGTCAGGCTCTGCACTCCGTAGTAACTGCAGGTGATACCGGCTACCAGCGCCTGGCCGACGCTGAAAGTTTCAACCTGCTCAAGGTTCTCCTCCAGCACCAGGCCCCAGAGGGCCAATTCGTTTTTGTCCATTGGCCGCAGTTCGGCTTCCAGGGCGTTCAGGTTTTCGATCACCGTTTGGCCACGACCGGCGGTGGCTCGCACGGGCTTCAGCCGCAGCGGCCCGTCCTGCAGCAAAAGCGCTGCGGCGCGCAGGGCGTCATCGATGCTGAACACCGTGTAGCCCTTGAGCAGGGCATCACTGGCGCGGCGGGCAAAGTCGTCGGTCCAGCCCAGCGGAAAGGTGGCGCCGGCGGGCAAGGGGTGAGAGATGGCTTTGGTCGCCATGTAGGGATGAGTGACCATGCCGCCGAAGAAATCGGCGATCGAGGTGATGCCCAGTTCCCGATAGTGTGCAGGCTCGATCAGCGTGGAGGTGGGCAGGTAGTAGAGATCACCGCTGTCATCGGCCTCGGTGTCCACCACCTCGGTGTGCAGCAGCACCGCGAGGTGTTCGGCCAGCTTGCGGTGGACGGCGCGTTCGTGGTCGGGCGTGCTCTCGCGGGTATCGAGCAACAACACACCGTGCTTGCGGTCGGTCCGGCGGGGCATGGTAGGCGCTCCAGCAGCAAGGGATATCTGTTCTGAAGCGTACGACCAAGCGGAAGTTCAGCACCAATCGGGCTTTTCTACTAAAAGTTATATAAATATGAAAATTGATAATTATTAGTTCTATGTTGGCTTGAGGCACTATGGCATCAGGATTCGGGAAGCGCGCTGCGTTCCTGGGCGACAACTGCCAGAGAGCCTTGAACCATGGAAAATCTACCGCTGTATTTCGACTATGCCGCCACGACGCCCGTCGACGAGCGAGTCATTGACGTGATGGTCAAGTGCCTGGGCGCAGCCGGCAATTTCGGCAACCCGGCGTCCAGTTCGCACCGCTATGGCCAGCAGGCGCGGCAAGCCGTGGAACTGGCCCGGGAACAGGTCGCGTCCTTGGTGGGCGCGCGCGCCGATCAACTGGTCTGGACCTCCGGCGCCACTGAGTCGAACAACCTCGCATTGAAAGGCCTGGCCCAGGGTCGCAGCGGCGGGCACATCATCACCAGCCGTGTCGAACACAAAGCTGTGCTCGACACCGCCCGGCAGTTGCAGGACGCCGGCTTCGACGTGACTTACCTGACCCCGGATACGAATGGGCTGATTACTCCGCGTGCCGTATTGGCGGCCTTGCGACCGGACACGTTCCTGGTGTCGCTGATGCTGGTGAACAATGAGCTAGGCACGCTGAATGATGTTCGCGCCATCGGTGAAATCGTTCGGCGTCATGGCGCGCTATTGCATGTGGATGCGGCACAGGCAGCCGGCAAAGTGGCGATCGACCTGAGCGAGTGGCCGCTGGATGTGGTGTCGTTTTCCGCGCACAAGGTCTACGGGCCCAAGGGTATTGGTGCGCTGTATGTCGGCGAACGCGCCCGGCCACTCTTGCAGGCGCAGATTCACGGTGGCGGCCATGAAGGCGGCTTGCGCTCTGGCACCCTCGCAACGCACCAGATCGCCGCAATGGGTGCGGCGTTCGCCCTGGCCGGCGAGGTGCTGGACGAGGAGGTGGCACGCATCCGATGTTTGCGTGATCGTCTGCTGGAACAGTTGCATGATATTTCCGGATTGCAGCTCAACGGTAACCCCCAGCATGCCATTCCCCACACCCTAAGCCTGACCTTCAGCGGCGATTCGCTGGACCTCTCCGCGCTCGGCGCGACACTGGCATTTTCCTCTACCTCGGCGTGTAACTCCGGTAGCAGCGCGCCGTCCCACGTTTTGTTGGCGCTGGGGCATGACGAATACCTGGCGAGCCAGACCATCCGCCTGAGCCTCGGACGTTTCACCAACGAGGCGGATATCGACCAGGCGGCCCGGGCGATAAGAGCTGCGCTGCGTCCGGCGCCGTTCTGGAGTGTTGCCCGAGGCTGATGCCTGCTCCATTATCAGCGGCCAGAATGAATGGCCGTGGTAGTGACAGGAGTAAGCATGAACAGTCAGCCGACAGCGCAGGATGCGATCAGTACACGAGTGGAGCGCCTGCGCCAGGTGATGCGCAACGAAGGGGTCGATGCGTTGTTTGTGCCTTCCGCCGACCCCCATCTTTCCGAATACTTGCCGGGCTACTGGCAGGCACGCCGATGGCTCTCGGGCTTCCACGGTTCGGTCGGCACCTTGGTGCTGACCGCGGACTTTGCCGGCCTCTGGGCCGACAGTCGTTATTGGGAGCAGGCCGAGCGGGAATTGGCTGGCAGCGGGATCGAGCTGGTCAAGTTGCAGCCGGGCCGTCCGGGTCCGTTGGACTGGTTGGCCGATAATGCGCCCACCGATGGCACTGTGGCGGTGGACGGCGCGGTCATGGCCCTGGCCTCGGCCCGGCAGCTGGGCGATCGGCTGAAGACGCGCAATGTCCGGTTGATGATGCACAAGGACCTGCTCACGGGTGTGTGGGACGATCGCCCGGCGCTGCCGAACAACCCGGTCTACGAGCATTTGCCGCCGCAGGCTACGGTCAGTCGCGTGGAGAAGCTGAACGCCCTGCGCCAGAGCCTCGCGGAACGTGGCGCGGACTGGCATTTCATTGCCACCGTCGATGACATTGCCTGGTTGTTCAACCTGCGCGGCAGTGATGTTTCCTACAATCCGGTGTTCGTCTCCTTCGCGCTGATCAGCCGCGATACGGCGTTACTGTTCGTCGGCGAAGGCAAGGTCGATGCTCAACTGCGCAAGATACTGGCTAACGATGGCGTTGAGGTGCGTGACTACCCTGCGATTTCCGCCAGTCTCGCCGCGATTCCGGCGGGCAGCAGCCTGTTGGTCGATCCGGCCAAGGTTACCAGCGGCCTGTTGGCTAATCTGAATGAAAGCGTGCGCTTGGTAGAGGGCATCAACCCGACTACCTTGGCCAAGTCGCGCAAGAGCGAGGCGGACCTTGCGCACATCCGCCAGGTCATGGAGCAGGACGGTGCGGCGCTTTGTGAGTTCTTCGCCTGGTTCGAGGTCGCCCAGACCCGCGAGACGGTTACCGAAGTAACCGTCGATGAGCGGCTGAGCGCGGAGAGGGCGCGGCGCCCTGGTTTCATTTCACTCAGTTTCGCCACCATCGCCGCCTTCAATGCCAACGGAGCGATGCCGCACTATCGGGCCACGGAAGCCTCCCACGCGCGGATCGAAGGCGATGGCCTGCTGTTGATCGATTCCGGCGGGCAATATCTGGGCGGGACCACCGATATCACCCGTATGGTGCCGATTGGTACGCCTAGTCAGGCGCAGAAAGAAGACTGCACGCGGGTGCTCAAGGGCATGATCGCGTTGTCGCGAGTGAAGTTTCCGCGGGGTATTCTGTCGCCGCTACTCGATGCCATCGCCCGGGCGCCGCTGTGGGCAGAGCATGTCGATTATGGCCATGGCACTGGTCACGGCGTGGGGTACTTCATGAATGTCCATGAGGGCCCGCAGGTGATTGCCTATCAGGCCGCCGCTGCACCACAGACGGCCATGCAGTCGGGCATGATCACCTCCATTGAACCAGGCACTTATCGTCCCGGGCAGTGGGGAGTTCGGATCGAAAACCTGGTATTCAATCGCGAGTCGGCGAAGAGTACATTCGGCGACTTCCTCGAATTCGAAACCTTGACCTTGTGCCCGATCGATACGCGTTGCCTGCTGATCGAAAGGCTCGGAAGCGAGGATGTCGAGTGGCTGAATGGCTATCACGCGCAGGTACGGCGTCGGCTCGAGCCATTGCTGAGCGGTACAGCCCTTGCCTGGCTGCAGGAGAGGACGGTGTCAATCAGCGCTTAGGTCGGCCAAATGCTGCGTTAATAAAGAAGGGCAACCCACGGGTTGCCCTTTCTTATTTGCAGATGACGATCATGCTGCGGCTGGTGTAGCCCGCTGGATTGATGCCGAACGGGTAGTCGCCGGGCTCTTCATCGCCGTCGCCGGATTTTGCGATGACCTTGTAGCCTTTGGTGCCGCAAGAGCTTTCAGCTTTGCTGTAGCACTTGTTCCAGGAGGAGGACAGGCCAGAGCAGTTGATGTGCAGCCCTTTCTTGCCACGCTTGACTTCGTCCTTTGCGGTCGCGGCGCAACCGGCAACGGCCAGAATGGCGAGGATGAGCAAAATTCGTTTCATTCCTGTCCTTAACGCATTCGCGGGTCTGTGCCCGTGTTTGTGTACTTGGCATCGTCCTGATGCTTATTCGTCCCTGCTCCGATTTGAAAGGTTCAAACTAAGACGCCGTTCACAGCTTAAACAGGGTTGCTGGGCTGACACAATCATTCATATCATTTTTAAATGAAAATATTTCTCAATCAGTCGGCAGCCACCAGCGGTGGGGTGTCCTTGCGCATGGACAGGGTAGCGCCGACCGAGGCTGTAATGATGGCGGCAATCGCCAGCCATTGGGTGAGGCTCAGCACTTCATTGAGGAACAGTAGCCCGGAAAGGGCGCCAAACGCGGGCTCGATACTCATCAGGGTGCCGAACGTGCGTGCCGGTAGGCGCGTGAGGGCGACCATTTCCAGGCTATAGGGCAGGGCGGTGGAAAGAATCGCGACGCCGAGGGCTACCGGGATCAGTGCGGGGTTCAACAATGCAGTGCCGGCGTGAACGATGCCGATCGGGGCAACTACCACCGCAGCAATGACCACCCCGAGGGCGGCGGTCTGGATGCCGTTCTCGGCGCCGGCTTTCTGCCCATAAAGGATATAAAGTGCCCAGCAAACGCCAGCGCCCAAAGCGTAGCAAGCCCCCTTCGGATCGATTCCCGAGCTGGTCGCACCGATAGGGACCAGCAACAGCAGGCCCGCGATGGCCATGCCGATCCAGAGAAAGTCCACCGGACGGCGGGATGCATAGAGCGCTACTGCCAGCGGGCCGGTGAATTCCAATGCCACCGCGATGCCCAGTGGAACCGTTTGTAGCGACATATAGAAGAGAAGGTTCATACCACCCAGCGCAGCGCCGTAAACCACCACAGTCTTAAGCGTGCTGGCGGTAAGCCGTGCACGCCAGGGGCGCAGCAGAAGCAACATGATCACGCTTGCGATCAGCAAGCGCAGTGTCGTGGTGCCCTCCGGGCCAACCAGCGGGAACAGGCTTTTGGCCAGTGATGCTCCAGACTGAATCGACGCCATTGCAATCAGCAGCACGCCGACAGGAAACAGCGTGGCGGCCAGGCTGCGGGTTTGGGTGTTCATCGCGGGGTGGCGTTCCTTTATATAGAGAGTGCAGGACGGCAACTCCGCCTGTGGGCCTATGATGCGCAACTGCGGGGTAATTGAGCAATATAGTGCGCACTTTTCTTTCTTGACCCGTATTTCAAATAAACCCTTGACGCCCCGTTTTATCTGTCTATAATTCGCCCCACTTCCGGCACAGTCGAAACGGAAAACTCCTTGAGATTCAAT